>NZ_BJZP01000004.1 GCF_007992095.1 Paenirhizobium naphthalenivorans | reverse complement strand
CCCAGTTTCCCGAGCCTTCCCCAAATCCTCGCGCCAGCCACGCCCGCCAAAGCATCCGCCCCGGCCGCAGCTTTCCGACTATGCCATAAACCTACCAAACCACCGTGACGCAGTCAAGGACTATATTCCTATTTTGCCGAATTTATCCAACGCCTCTCACTGCGAGATCAGCGTCTTCTCCTTGCGCACCTTCAGCCCGATGGTGAGCCTGGCGCAGGCCGGCAGGGTTTCGCCTTCCAGCACGGCGACCACCGAGCGGCCGGACTTCGGGTCGCAGAAGAGTTCGACGACGCCGTCCGGCATGCACTGGATCACCCGCTCGCGACCGTCCGTCGTGCGGCGGACGATGAATTCCCGGCGGCGCTTGAAGTCGGGCGTGGTGTCGGAAAAGGCCTTCTCGCATTCGCTGAGCGATTTCGCCGCCTTCGCGTAGAAAGTCGGCTCGCCGGCCAAGGCCAGCGCGGGCGCGGCAAGAAGGCCGAGCAAGATCAGAAAAAGGCGGCGCATCGGCGTTCCTCCAAGGGATTCGTTGTTGACGAGTCTAGCGCGGCAAGGCGCGCCGCGAAACCGCCAAAACGGGGCAGACCACAGTCCCTTGCCACCGGTCGTCTCCCCCGGCGAAGGGGAGACGTGTCATGCACGAGGGCGAGCGCGGATTACGCCTCGGCCCCGCCGTACTGCTCCCAGGCGGCCATGGCATGGGCCGCATACATCAGCGACGGACCACCGCCCATATAGATCGCCATGCCGAGCGTTTCCTGGAATTCGGCGCGGGTGCAGCCGAGCTTGACGAGCGCCTCCGCATGGAAGCCGATGCAACCGTCACAGCGGGCCGAAATGGCGATGCCGAGCGCCACCAGCTCCTTGGTCTTCTTGTCGAGCGCAGCGTCCTTGGTGGCGGCCTGCGCCATGGCTGAAAAGCCGGCCATGACGTCGGGAATATCCCGGCGCAGCGTCTTGGAATGGGCGGAAATGTCCTTGGTGATATCGGGATAGAATTTGGCTGGCATGGTCGGCCTCTCGTCTGGAAAATAGAATGTTTGCTATTTATCGACGAAAAGGGGCCGCAGCCTTGCGCTAAATCAAATCCACGCCGTTTGCGAGAGGAAAAACAATCGGCCCATGGCGCTCTGCGGCTTTGCGTGAAAGGGCACGCGGTATCGCACCAGCCGCTGTCATCTCAGCAAAAAGGCGACCGGCGTTTCCGCCGGCCGCCCGCTTGCTGGAGAGTCTTGCACCGTCAGGCGCTTTTGCGCACCGGCGTATAGCCGGCCTCGCGTATCGCTTCCTCGGCTTTTTCCGCGTCGCCCGCGACTGTCACTTCGTGCGTCTTGAGGTCGATGGTGACCGCCGCACCCGGCAGCGCTTCGGCAAGCGCCTTGGTGATGGCCTTCTCGCAATGGCCACAGGTCATGTCCTCGACCTGAAACAGGTTTGTCACGCTCATGGCTTTTCCTTTCCTGGCGTTTCGCGTCTTCCCTTCATGCACCTTCCCACCACGGGAAGGTCAAGCGAAAAACGCGCCGCCCGCTCAGTTGCGGCCCGCCATCCGGCGGGTGGCCGGCGGCGGTTCCGCCGCCACCTTGCCGTCGGAAAGATCGGCCAGGATCGGACAGCTCGGCCGGTCGTCGCCATGGCAGCAATCGGACAGCTCCCGGAGTGTTTCCACCATGGCCTGCATGCCGGCGATCTTCTCTTCCAGTTCGGCGATATGGGCGAGCGCCAGCTTCTTCACCTCGGCGCTCGTCCGGTCCTTGTCAGCCCACAGCTTCAGCAGCTGCTCGGTTTCCTCGAGCGAGAAGCCAAGCGAGCGGGCGCGACGGACGAAGCGCAGGCGGTGCACCTCGTCCTCGCCGTAGACGCGATAATTGCTGGCGGTGCGGTGCGCAGGGGGCACCAGGCCGATTTGCTCGTAATAACGGATCATCTTCGACGAGACGCCCGAGGCTTGCGCTGCCTCTCCGATGTTCATGTCAATTAACCTCATCATCTGCCTCCGGCGCTTGCCGCGCCGAGATCGGTCACCCGCGCCGCCTTGAGCCTCAGCGCGTTGGTGAGCACGAAGACGCTCGAAAGGCCCATGGCGCCCGCGCCGACCATCGGCGAAAGCAATATGCCGAAATTCGGGTAGAGGATGCCCGCGGCCACCGGGATCAGCAAGACGTTGTAGCCAAATGCCCAAAAAAGGTTCTGGCCGATGTTGCGGATAACCGCGCGGCTGAGTTCGATCGCGTGGAGTGCGGCCGAAAGATCGCCGCCGACCAGCACGACATCGGCGCTTTCGATCGCCACGTCCGTGCCGGTGCCTATGGCGATGCCGGTATCGGCGGTGGCAAGCGCCGGAGCGTCGTTGATCCCGTCGCCGACGAAGGCGACCTTGCGGCCCTCGGCCTTGAGCCGGTTGATAACCTCGACCTTCCCCTCCGGCAGCACTTCGGCCACCACCTCGTCAATGCCGGTCGCCCGGCCGATCGCCTCGGCCGTCGCGCGGTTGTCGCCTGTCACCATGACCACCGAAAGCCCCAGCGCCCTCAAGGCCTTGATCGCCGCAACGCTCGTCTCCTTCAGCGGATCGGATACCGCAAGAGCGGCCGCGAGCCGTCCGTCGATCGCCACATAGAGCGGCGTCTTGCCCTCACCGGCCAGCCTGCTTGCCACCTCGGCGAAGGTCGACACATCAAGACCGAGTTTTTCCATATAGCGGTCGGCACCGGCCGCCACGCTGCGACCGTCCACCTTGCCGGCAATGCCGTATCCGGCCACTGCCTGCACGCCGTCGGCCGGCGGAACGACAAGACCCCGCGCCTGCGCACCCTTGACGATCGCCTCGCCGACCGGATGTTCCGACCGGGCCTCGAGGCCGGCCGCAAGTGCCAGAACATCAGCCTCGGCAAAGCCGTCGGCGACGGCAATGTCCGTCAGCTCCGGCCGGCCCTTGGTGATCGTGCCGGTCTTGTCCATGACGATCGTGTCGACGTCGCGCAGGGTCTGCAAAGCCTCGCCCTTGCGGAACAGCACGCCGAGTTCGGCCGCCCTGCCGGTGCCGACCATGATCGAGGTCGGCGTGGCAAGCCCCATGGCGCAGGGGCAGGCGATGATCAGCACGGCGACCGCATTGACCAGGCCGTAGGTATAGGCAGGCTCCGGCCCGAGAAAGAGCCAGATCACGAAGGTCACGGCGGCCGTCACCATGACCGCCGGCACGAACCAGGCCGTCACCTTGTCGACCATCATCTGGATCGGCAGTTTCGCCCCTTGCGCCTCGCCGACCATGCGGATGATCTGCGAGAGCATCATGTCGGCGCCGACCTTTTCCGCCTTGAAGCGGAACGAGCCCCGGCCGTTGATCGTACCGCCGATCACGGTCGCGCCCTCGCTCTTGTCGACCGGCAGCGGTTCGCCGGAAATCATCGCCTCGTCGACATGGGAAGCCCCGTCGATCACAATTCCGTCGACCGGAATGCGCTCGCCCGGACGGATCACCACGACATCTCCAACCACCACGTCGGCAGCCGCGATGTCGAGCGTGGCGCCGTCGCGCTCGACGCGTGCAGTCTTCGCCTGCAGGCCGGCGAGCTTCTTGATCGCCGCCCCGGTGCGCCCCTTGGCGCGCGCCTCCAGCAGGCGCCCGAGCAGGATCAGCGAGACGATCACCACCGCCGCCTCGTAATAGACATGGCGCGCCTCGTCCGGCAGGACGGCCGGGGCAAAGGTCGTCACCAGCGAATAGAGATAGGCCGCCCCCGTGCCGAGCGCGACCAGCGAATTCATGTCCGGCCCGCCGCGCAAAAGGGCCGGCACGCCCTTTAGGAAGAACCGCCGGCCGGGACCCGCCAGTACACCGGTCGCCAGGACGAACTGGATGTAGTTCAACAGGTTACCGGGAAAGAGACCCATCAGCAGATGATGCAGTGGCGGATAGAGATGGCTCCCCATCTCCATGATGAAGACCGGCAAGCTCAGCACCAGCGCGATCCAGAAGTCGCGCCGCAGGTTGATGATCTCGCGCTCCTTGGCCTCCTCATGGGCGTCGACCTCGCCGGCCTCCGCCTGGAGCTTCGCCTTGTAACCGGCCTTTTCGACCGCCTTGACCATGGCCGGCACCGCCGCCTTGCCGCCGAGCACCGTCACAACCGCCTTGGCGGTCGCCAGGTTGACCGAAGCCGTCTCGACCGCCGGCACGCTTTTCAACGCCTTTTCCACACGCGCGACGCAGGACGCGCAGGTCATCTCCTCAATGTCGAGCGTCACCGTCTCGGCCTTGGCCTCATAGCCGGCGTCATGCACCGCCTTCACCAACGCCTGTGCCGAAAACCCCGGCCCCGGCGTCACCGACAGCGTCTCGGTGGCGAAATTCACCGCGCTCGCCTCCACACCCGGCACCTTGGCCGCCGCCTTCTCCACCCGCTTGACGCAGGAGGCGCAGGTCATACCCTCGACCGGCAGAATGATCGGATGGAGCGTCGGATTGATCTTCAGCTGTTCGTTCATATCATCACCTCTCGGCTCGTGCCGGGCCTGGAGACACATATAGGTCAGACAGCCGCAAAGGCACGGAATCCCCTGTCATACTTCGCCTCACGACCAATCCGGCCCGGCGATCTGACCTCAAGATGCACCTTCCCATCATGGGAGGGTCAAGGGGTGGGGGAGGATTTTGTTTGGCGTTGGGGCGACCGAACCCCAGCGGCGTTTGCCACATGCCCCGTTCTTCTTACAGGCGTTCCGTAAAAGTGTTACATGTAACTCTCCACGAGAGAGCCGATCATGGCAGCCCCCGTCAACACGCGTGTTGAAAAGCGGCGTGAGGCATTGCGCGCCGCCGGACTCCGCCCGGTGCAGATCTGGGTGCCCGACACCCGCCGGCAGGGCTTTGCCGACGAATGCCGTCGGCAGGCGCTGGCGGTTGTCGTCGCCGATAGGAACGACCGTGACCTTCAAGACCTGCTCGACGCGGCACTAGCCGATATTGCCGAGGATGAAGAGTGAAACGCGGAGACGTCGTCACCGTCGCAATCTTCGGTGATTTCGGCAAGCCGCGCCCGGCCGTCGTCATCCAGGCCAGCGCCTTCGACGCAACCGGCACGGCCACGGTTCTGCTGGTGACCAGTACGCTAACCGATGCGCCGCTGCTGCGACCAACCATCCAGCCCGACGCCGAAAACGGCCTCAGCAAGCCCTCGCCAAGTCATGGTGGACAAGGCAATGTCGGTCCGGCGCGAGCGTGTCAGGCCACCACTCAGACGGCTCGACGACGATACGCTACTTTCCATCACACGGGCACTTGCCGTCTTTCTCGGGGTAGCCTGAGCCCTTCCCTCACCCTCTCGCGACCATGAAGCCCTCGAAATAGGCCGCAAGCGCATCATACGCATCGAGCGGCAGGACATGGGCGACATATTGGTCCGGGCGAACAACGACGACACAGCCGCTCTCCCGGTCGACGCCGCGCAGGTCGAAGATGTCGGGACCGTTCTTCAGGTCGGGGCAGAACATCTTCTCGTAGTCGATAAGGCCGTGGCGTCCCTTGGCGGGCCTGAGCAGATCCGGCATGGCGTCGAGCGACAGCGTGCGGTGGCCCTGCTGGAAGATCGCCCTGAGATCGATCAGCGCGTCGACGTCTGTGCCGGCCGGGGTGAAACGGCGCATCGGCGATTGCGGCGAACGCGCGAGGAAATCGCAAAGCGAGCGGATCGCCGAGGTCGGAGCGGCAGGATCCTCGCGCCCGGCGAAGGCATAGAGCCGAAAGCGGCCGTCAGCCTCTGCCACATGGCCGAGCTGGACAAGCTTGGCGTCGGCCAGGCGAACGACCGGGGCGGAATGGAAGCGCATACCGATGGTAAATCCCTCGGCCAGATGCTGGTGGGTCGGCTCGCCCTGGATGATCGACGGGCGGTAGCGCGTCGCGGTGCCGGCGGTGAAGCGGCCTTGCTTGACGAAATAACGCTGGAACTCCTGCGGATCGACAGCATCGGCGCCGGCGCCGGCAGCGCCCTTCGGCGGGGCGCTGAACATCTTGGCGAATTCGCGGTCGAAATCGATCAGCTCCTTGGCGATCGCCTGGCGTTCGGCCGAATAGGTGTCGAGCAACTCCGGCTGGCCGATGCCGCGCAGCACGGCGGCCAGCTTCCAGCCGAGATTGAACGTGTCCTGCATGGAAACGTTCATGCCCTGCCCGGCCTTGGGGCTGTGGGTATGGCAGGCGTCACCGGCGATGAAGACGCGTGGCTGCTGTTGGCCGGCGTGCCCGTCCGGCACGTCGTCGAACTTGTCGGTCAGCCGCTGGCCGATCTCATAGACCGACCACCAGGCTATCTCCTTCACGTCGAGCGTATAGGGATGGAGAATGCGCTTTGCCGCCGCCACCAGCTGGTCGGCGGTGATGGCGCGGTTCGACACCCGCTCGTCGGCCTTCAGCTTGTCGAGCTCGATGTAGAGCCTGACCAGATAGCCGCCCTCGCGCGGAATGATCAGTATATTGCCCTCATTGGCCGAGTGGATCGCCGCCTTGAGGCGGATGTCGGGGAAATCGGTGACCGCCAGAACGTCCATCACCCCCCAGGCCTGATTGGCGGAATCGCCCTTCAGCTCCCGCCCGATCGCCTTGCGCACCGCGCTGCGCGCGCCGTCGCAGCCGACGACATAGCGCGCCTTCACGGTCTCCACCTCGCCCTCATGGCCGCCGTCGAGGCGCTCGAGCCTGACCGTCACCGGATAGCCGGACGTGGCCGAGGGGTCGATCTCGAGATCCAACAGGCGGCGCGCATAGTCCGGCTCCAGCCGCTGCGGCGCGTTGCGCATCACGTCGAGGTAGAAGTCGTGCACGCGGGCCTGATTGAGGATCACATGCGGAAATTCGGAAAGGCCGTCCTCGGTGTCCTCGATCCGGCCATGGCGGACGATGGTCTTCAGCCCGGCATCGTCCGGCTTCCAGAAGGTGGTCTCATTGACGAAATAGGCTTCCCGCAACACACGGTCGGCAAAGCCGAAAGCATTGAACATTTCCATCGTCCGGCAAGCGATGCCGTCGGCCTGGCCGAGCGTCAGCGGGCGATCGCGCTGCTCAACGATGCGCGTGGTGATGCCGGGAAAGGCACACAGCTGGGCGGCCAATGTCAGGCCGGCCGGGCCGCTGCCGACGATCAGCACGTCGACCTCGCCGGAGGGCGTGACCGCGTGGCCGTCGTCCTTGCTGGATAAAAGCGGCTCGGCGATCGCCGGATCGCCGGTGCGGAACCCGTTCAAATGAAACTGCATGGCTTTTTTCCTCCACCCTCTTGTCCGATCGGCGCCAGCCGGCCACTTGGCCGCCCGCGCTCAACCATACCTCCGCCACCCTCCCGGTGGATCAGTCAATTTAGTTAGTATACTTCCTATATAGCTCTGTCAATCGGCAGGATCATTCCGGGGATCGGCTGACGGACAGGCCTCCGCAGCGGGGACGATATGTTCAAGCCCCCGGTCGCCAAGGGTACAGAGAACCATGGCAGACCGGCGCAAAAAAGCGACCGATCAGAATTCTCCCTCGCCCGCTACCAGCGCAGAAGGCGGCGACCGACGGCATAGCCGGCGGCAATGACCAGCAGGATTGCCAGAGTATACCAAGCGGCACCGAAAAGCGGGCTGTCGTCCGGGCAGTGCCAGGCATAGAGCGCAGCCCCGATCGCGCCGGCGGCAAGGCCGGCGGCGGCACCGGCTAGGCCGGGATTGTCCGGCGCGCCGTTGCGTAGCGCCGCGAGGAAGCCCGTAAGCGGCGCAAGCGACAGCAGAGGAATGAAGAACAGGCAGAAAGCGGCATTCTGGCCAATGAGCTTTGCCGCCCAGGCATCCTTCGGCACAACCACAAGCTCAACTCCGACGGCCACGACCATCAGCGCAAGCGGCAAGAGAAGCGTAAGCGCCCAAGGCCGCAGCGGCACACCCGGCCTGCCAATCCGCGAGACTAGGCCGACGGCCGCAATGGCAAGCACAAGCGTCATGCCGATTTTGAAGGCGACCCGCGCGGTCTCGATGGCGCTTTCGAGATCGTCGCGCAACCCGACTGTCGACAGCAGCAGCGCGGCCGACACCGCGACACCGGCGACGACGGCAAGCGCCAGCATCCGTCCGAGGCGCATGCGCACCGGCGCGTCTTGCGATAGCAGCCTGATCAGGTCGTCCGTCTTCACGTCTCACTCCGATAAAGGGCGGCGAGGGATTTCAACGCCCGATGCAGCGCCACCCGGACCGCACCTTCGCTCATCTTCAGTCGCTCCGCCGTCTCGCGCACCCCGGCCCCCTCGAGAGAAATGGAGCGGACGATGTCGCGCTGCGGATCTTTCAACCGCGCAAGCACGGTTTCCGCGTCCATCCGGTCGGTCGCATCGGTCCGCTCGGTGGCTTCGAGCGTCTCGATCACGTCCTCGATCGGCACGTTGACATGGCGACCCCGGCGCCTGAGGCTGTCGATCAGCTTGTGGCGCACGATGGTCGAGAGCCAGGGGCCGATCGGTCGCGCCGGGTCCCAGCTGCCGCGCTTCAGGTGGACCGCGAGCAACACCTCCTGCACAATGTCCTCGGCCTCGCCGGCCGGCGCGCCATACTGCTCACAGCGGCGTCTGGCCATGGCGCGCAGATGCGGCGTCACAGCGACGAGAAAGCGCTGATAGGCCTGCGCATCGCCATCGAGGGCGCTGCGCATCCATTCCGCCCATTCGCTCTCGCGCTCTGCCTGCCCCACATCAACCTCTACGTTGGCTCACACGTTTTTGTTACCGGCACATTCCATAGATCTTGTAACGTCAGCCAAACCTCGGAAATCGTTCTGGTTTTTCCGCCTGAAACCAGAACCGGCCCGCAGAGAGGCGGAGAAAACCGACAAACCTCGGCGTAACGTTTCCCCAGCCGCCCCCGTAGCTCCCAGTGTCCAGGCCAATTCCGGCTTGTCACTCCAAGGGAGAACTAACCATGAAAAACGGATTTGTCACTCTGGCGCTTGCCGGCTCGCTCGCAACCGCCCTCGCCTCCATCGCCGTCCCCGCCGCCGCCCAGGATGCCGGCAAGGAAAAGTGCTACGGCATCGCCATGAAGGGCCAGAACGATTGCGCCGCCGGCGCCCATGATTGCGCCGGCCATTCGACGATGGACTACGACAAGCAGTCCTTCAAGCTCGTTCCCACCGGCACCTGCGCGACGATGATGGCACCGGATGGCAGCCACGGCTCGCTGACCCCGGCCTGATCGTCACAATATCCGCCATCATCGCAAAAGGACAAGACATGACCAAAACAACCTACACACTCGCCGCCTCGCTCGCCGCAGCACTCACCCTTGCCGCCGCCCTGCCCGGCGCCGCCTCCGCCGAGGATGCGACCAAGGAGAAATGCTACGGCGTGGCGCTCAAGGGGCAGAACGACTGCGCCGCCGGTCCCGGCACCACCTGCGCCGGAACCTCGAAGATCGACTATCAGAAGAACGCCTGGAAGCTCGTGCCCGCCGGCAGCTGTATGACGATGATGACGCCCGACGGCGGTCACGGCACGCTGGAGCAGGGTCCCGCACCGGTCTGAGCCAGCCTTGAACCAAAAGCTGCGGCGCGGGTCTTCCGCGCCGCGCCCTCCCCCTGTCCAATCGGAGAAAGCCCAATGAAACCGTCCAAGCTTCCGTCCCGCGCCGGCGTCGGCTTCAAGCCCGAGCATTTCGCCGCGATCGACGCTTGCCCCCAGCCGCTCGGCTTCTTCGAGGTTCATGCGGAAAACTACATGGGCGCCGGTGGCCCGCCGCATGCGAAGCTTGCGCGGCTCAGGCAGGACTATGCGCTCTCGATCCATGGCGTCGGCCTGTCGATCGGCACGATGCAGCCGCTCGACCGCGACCACCTTGCCCGCCTGAAAACCCTCTGCGACCGCTACGAGCCGGAGAGCTTTTCCGAACATCTCGCCTGGTCGAGCCATGGCGAGGTCTTCCTCAACGACCTCCTGCCTCTGCCCTATACCGAAGCGACGCTGGCGCGTGTCGCCGAGCATATCGATAGGGTTCAGGACGTCTTGCAAAGGCAGATGCTGCTGGAAAACCCGGCGACCTATCTCACCTTCGCGGAAAGCACGATCGAGGAGACCGAATTCCTCGGCGAACTGGCGCGCCGGACCGGCTGCGGCCTGCTGCTCGACGTCAATAATGTCTTCGTCGCCGCGACCAACCACAATCTCGACCCGCGCGCCTATCTCGCCCGTTTCCCGCTCGCCGATGTGCGCGAAATCCACCTGAGCGGCCATTCGGAAACGGTCGACGATACCGGCGAAACCCTTTTGATCGACAGCCACGACACGCCGGTCAAGGACCCTGTCTGGGCGCTCTACGAGGATGTGCTCACCCGCACAGGTCCGGTCGCCACCCTGATCGAATGGGACAACGACGTGCCGGACTGGCCGGTGCTGCTCGACGAGGCGCGAGCGGCGGAAACGCTGCTGGTCGCCTGTGCCCGCAGCCGGGCGGCGTGAGCCGATCATGACAACCGTTCCGCAGTCCGATTTCGCCGCCGCCCTTGCCGACCTCTCCCGGCCCGTGCCGGAGGGGCTTGCCGCCTGGACCGGCCGCCGTCCCGAGCGCCGCTTCGGCGTTTATCGCAACAATGTCCGCGTCGGACTGACCGGCGCACTCGCCGCGCGCTTTCCGGCGACGGAAGCGATCGTCGGCCATGAGTTCTTCACCGCCATGGCGCAGGCCTTCATCACGCTCCACCCGCCGCGCTCGCCGCTTTTGCTGACCTACGGCGACGATTTCGCCGATTTCGTCGCAGACTTCGAGCCGGCGGCCGGACTTGCCTATCTGCCAGACGTCTTAAGGCTGGAGGCGGCGCGCAGCCATGCCTATCACGCAACCGATGCCGAACCGCTCGACGCCGCCGATCTCGCCCAGATTCCACCCGAGCGACTGGCGGATCTGGTGCTTGAACCGCATCCGTCGCTGGCCGTCCTGCGCTCGCCCCATCCGGTCGCCACCATCTGGGCGATGAATGCCGGCGAGATCCCGCTTGCGTCGATCTCTCCATGGGTCGGCGAGGATGCGGTTGTCGTGCGCCCGCGCATGACGGTGGAGGTCCATCGCCTGCCGCCGGGCGGCGCGACCTTCTTCGAGACGCTCGCGGGCGGGCAAACGCTTGCCGCAGCGGCGGAACGCGCCCACGCGGAAACGCCGGGCTTCGACCTTTCCGCCAGTCTCGCCGGCCTCATCACCACCGGCGCCTTTATCCAGCTCGCATTCAGGGAGGAAACATGATGTCCCACGATCTCGCTCAAAAAACCGCGCTGACACCTGCGGCACAACACCCGACGCTGCATCGGATCGGCGACACCATCGCCCTTGCCGAGCGCATACCGCACGATCTGATCGCGCTCATCGCGCGTCTGTCGATCGCCGGCGTGTTCTGGCAGTCGGGCCAGACCAAACTCGATGGCTGGCGGGTCTCGGACAGCGCGATTTACCTGTTCGAGAACGAATACCGCCTGCCTTTCATTTCACCCTGGCTCGGCGCCCATCTGGCGGCTTTCGCCGAACATTTCTTTCCCATGCTGCTGGTGGTCGGCCTTGCCAGCCGGCTTTCCGCGCTCGCCCTTTTGATGATGACGCTGGTGATTCAGATCTTCGTCTATCCCGGTGCCTGGCCGACCCATGGCACCTGGGCCGCATGCCTGCTCCTTATCCTCGCCCGCGGACCGGGCCGCGCCTCGCTCGACCACTGGCTCGCCGGCGTATTTGGCCGACGTTGAGGGATGGTGGAGACCACCACGGAGGAATGTTGGCCAACTCAAGCCGCACAGGGCCAAACCGCCGAAAGCCCTGGCGCGCTGACCACGGTTCACTCTGGCCCGTTCACTCTGGAATAAGGGCGCCGACGATGCGGTCCATCGGATCTGCGCTTGCGGCGAGTCCGGTTTTCACTCCGGCGCGGTCCGCTTCCGGGCGGTTCTGACTGAGCTTCTTCTTGCCGATGACCGCCGTGATCGGTATGCGCAGGCCGACGATGCCGCGAAGGTGGGCGGCGATGAAGGCTTCCGGTGCGTCGGACACCGCCCAGGGCGCCGCTCGCTGCCCCTCGTGCCGCTCTGTCAGGCGGGTGACGCAATCGCGCAGGCGGGTGGGATCATCGAAGAATTCGACCGGGCCGCGCGCCTCGACGGCGACATAGTTCCATGTCGGCACGACCTTGCCGTGCTCGGCTTTGGCGGCATACCAGGACGGCGACACATAGGCATCCGGCCCGGAAAAGAGAGCAAGGCTGTCGCCGATCGTGGGCACCTGCCATTGCGGATTGGCGCGGGCCATATGACCATAGAGCGTGCCGTGCGGCCCCTCGTGCTCATCGAAGATCATCGGCAAAGGTGTGACAAGCGGCCCCTGGTCGGTGGCGGTGACAAAGGTGGCGAGCCGGCAGGCGTGCACGATGGCACGGATCTCCTCGGCATCGGAGACGGAGAAGGCGGGCGGGCTGTACATGGCTTGTCTCTCTTGCGAAGAAGCGAAGGATGGCTCATCCGGTAAGCGACGACGCGCCGTCCCGATAGGTCCAGTTCGGCGGAATAGCGCCGGACCAATCGTCATCCGCAATCAGCGGCCAATAGATAGCGTCGCGGCACACTCTTGCCCCGTCCTGTGCGGGCACCCCTTCCGACAGGGCAGACGATCAGCCCTGCTCCGCCTCGTTCCCCACCGTCAGCGGCCAGTCGACCACGTAATCCTCGAAGTCGTCGACGTCGACCTCGTCTTCGGAGATCGTCCGGCCGCGCGCCGAGATTCCGGCCTCGTGCACGGTCTCACGGTCGCCGGAGACCAGATAGTGCCACCAGTAGAGATCGCGCCCCTCACCGACCAGACGATAGGCGCAGGTCGGCGGCAGCCAGGAGATCTCGTCGACGCCCTCGACGGTCAGCTGGATGCAGTCCGGCACGGTTGCCTGGCGGTTCTCGTAGTCCTTGCAGCGACAGCTCTGACCGTCGAGCAGACGACAGGCGACCGAGGTGAACACCACATCGCCGGTGTCCCAGTCCTCGAGCTTGTTGAGACAACACAGGCCGCAGCCGTCGCACAGGCCCTCCCACTCGGGGTTGCTCATTTCGGCCAGCGTCTTGGTCTTCCAGTAGGGTAAATCGTTCATCCGTCATCACCGGCTGCCCGCCGGGCCCTGGCCAAAGGCCATGCCCGATAAAGGGCGCCGCCTCGCTTTTTTCTTGTCCTTTGTCGGCAAATCGACAATCTATCAGCAAATCGAGACAAATGCCGTTTTGCCGGCGCAAGGCTTGCTCTTGAGCCCTGCCGGCACGCACGTCAAGGGCGAGGTGCCCGTCTCTTTTGCAGGGATTGTTTGGAAGTGGCCGAGGATCGCGAACCGGAAGACGGAAAGCCGGAAGACAGGAAGCCGCGTCTCAAGCGCCACATCCTGCTGCGCGTCGACAGCTGGATCGATTCCTCGATGTGGAATGCCGGTTTCGAGCTGTCGGAAGCCTGGGAGGAGATCACCATCTTCTTCCGCCGGTTTCGCGTGCATGGCTGGAAGAAACTGTTCTTCGAGATTCTCGGCGAAGGCATGACGCTCGGCACCGCCGGCGCCGTGCTGATGCTGGCGCTGGCCATGCCCGCCTTCGAGGAAACCAAGAAGGACTGGCGCAATCACGACGACTTCGCCGTCACCTTTCTCGACCGCTACGGCAACCAGATCGGCCATCGCGGCATCATCCACGAGAATTCCGTGCCGATCGACGAGCTGCCGGACCACCTGATCAAGGCGGTTCTGGCGACCGAGGACCGGCGCTTCTTCGAGCATTTCGGCATCGACTTCCTCGGGCTCGCCCGCGCCATGAGCGAAAACGCCAAGGCCGGCGGCGTCGTGCAGGGCGGCTCGACGCTGACCCAGCAGCTGGCCAAGAACCTCTTCCTGACCAACGAGCGCTCGATCGAGCGCAAGATCAAGGAGGCCTTTCTGGCTCTGTGGCTCGAGGCTAATCTGACGAAAAAGGAAATCCTCTCGCTCTATCTCGACCGCGCCTACATGGGCGGCGGCACGTTCGGCGCGGCGGCGGCCTCGCAGTTCTATTTCGGCAAGCCGCTGACCGAGGTCAATCTGGCGGAATCGGCCATGCTCGCCGGCCTGTTCAAGGCGCCGGCCAAATATGCCCCGCATGTCAACCTGCCGGCGGCGCGGGCGCGCGCCAATGTCGTCTTGTCCAACATGGTGCAGGGCGGGCTGATGACCGAGGGCCAGGTGATCGCCGCCCGGCGCAATCCGGCCAGCGTCATCGACCGCGACGAGGCCGAGGCGCCGGACTATTTCCTCGACTGGGCCTTCGACGAGGTGCAGAGGATCGCCGGCAAGTTCAAGAACCATACGCTGGTGGTGCGCACCACGATCGATACCGGCCTGCAAAAGGCGGCCGAGGCGGCGGTGGCGGCGAGCCTGCGCGAATATGGCGAGCGCTATAACGTCAAGCAGGCGGCGCTGGTGCTGATCGAGAACGGCGGTGCGGTGCGGGCCATGGTCGGCGGTCGTGACTACGGCGAAAGCCAGTTCAACCGCGCCTCGCGCGCGCTTCGCCAGCCGGGATCCTCGTTCAAGATCTACACCTATTCGCTGGCGATGGAGAAGGGCCTGACCCCCGATTCGCCGATCACCGACGCGCCGATCTCCTGGGGCAACTGGAGCCCGCACAATTACGGCAACTCCTATGCCGGCCGGATCGACATCAAGACGGCGCTGGCGAAATCGATCAACACCATTCCGGTCCGCCTCGCCAAGGAAAAGCTCGGCCCGGGCGCGATCGACCAGATCATCGCCGAGGCGAAGAAGTTCGGCGTCGAGACACCGATCCGCAAGGACGTGACCATTCCGATCGGCACGTCGGAAGTCACCGTGCTCGATCAGGCGACGGCCTACGCCGTCTTCCCCACCGGCGGCTACCAGTCGCGCCGCCACGGGATCGCGCAGATCATGAACTACGATGGCGACGTGCTTTATGATTTCGCCCGCGACGCGCCGCCGGCGACCCGTGTGCTGTCGGAAACGGCCGCCGCCTACATGAACCAGATGCTGACCCGCGTGCCTTATGTCGGCACCGGGCGGCGCGCGGCGGTCAACGGCGTGCTGACCGGCGGCAAGACCGGCACGACGCAGGGCTATCGCGACGCCTGGTTCTGCGGCTTCACCGGCAATTACGCCGCCGCCGTCTGGTTCGGCAATGACGACTATACCTCGACCAACAACATGACGGGCGGCTCGCTGCCGGCGATGACCTTCAAGACGCTGATGGACTATGCCCATCAGGGTATAGACCTCAGGGCCATTCCCGGCGTGGAAACTCCCAATCCCGAGGCGCAGAAGGCGATCGCCGCCGCAAAGCCTGCGGCCGGCGGCGAGGCGCTGCCGCCGATGGTGCGGCCGCGTTCGCTGTCGTCCGAGACGACCCGGATGATCCGCGACATCGGCCGGAAGCTCAAGGAAGCCAAGCCGCTTTCGCTCGACCCAGGCAAGGTGGCCAGCATCGACTGAGGCCACGCACCGGTCTTGAGGTGAGACTTGGGACGGACTGTGGACGCTCTGGGGAACCGTGCATTTACCCCCGGTTAACCGTGCCGGCCAGTCAGCATGGGCAAGGAGCAAAAACCCGCATATTTTAAGGGGTACTTAAGCGCCGCGACTCTATGGCCGCAGCTTCAACTCTCGTCATGTAACAGGCCTGGATGAGCATCGCACGCAGTATGGACCACTGGCTCGGCCTTGCCGCGCTGCCGCACCTGACGGAAGAACAGGCCGCGACCTACGAGCGCGGCCATACGGCCGACCGCCGCCGCATCCTGTCGGGCCTGACCGTCACGCTTGCGGCCCTCTACCTGCTTTACGCCGCCGTCGACACGATGATCCTGCCCGGTGTGGTCTGGCTGTCGCTCGGCCTTCGTTTTGGCCTGATCCTGCCGCTGGCGCTGGTGCTTGTCCGCTTCCAGGCGGTTCCCTCGCGGTCGATCCGCACCCAGGAAATCGCCACGCTCGCCGTATCGATGGCCGGCAATCTCGTCTGGTGTCTCGTGCTCGTCTTCAGCCACAGCCCAGCGGCGCTGGATTACTTCTATGCCGCGGTGGTGTTCCAGATGGTGGTGACGATCGCGCTTCGCCCGAGCCTCGACCTGGCGTTCAAGGCGAGCCTGGCCACGGCGGTGATCAACTATGCCTTCATCGGCTTCCTGGCGGGCGCCACGCCCGGCTATATCGCCTATCATCTGGCGCTCTATGTCCCGACCTTCGTGCTGACGCTGGTGGCGGCCCACCAGATCGAGGCCGAGCGGCGGCGCGCCTTTTTGCAATTGCACGAGAACGACACGCTGAAGCGCGAGCTGTCGCGCCAGAACGACGCGCTTGTGCGGCTGTCGGCCACCGACCCGCTGACGCAGCTGCCCAACCGGCGCGGCACGGAGACGGAGATCACCCGCATGCGCCGGGTGCTGAAAGCGCACGACTTGCACAACAGCGCCGTGCTGATGGTCGACATCGACCATTTCAAGGCGTTCAACGACAGCTATGGCCACGGCGCCGGCGACGAATGTCTGAAACAGGTGGCCGAGGCCATGCGGCGCGAGCTGCCGGCAACCATCCACCTCGCCCGCCTCGGCGGCGAGGAATTCCTCGCCGTTCTGCCGGGCTCGGAGGCCACGCGCACCGCCATTCTGGCGGAGCGGCTGCGCCACGCCGTCTCGGCCCTTGCCATCCGCCATGACCACACCGGCGACCGCAACAGCCATATCACCGTCAGCATCGGCGCCGCCTGCGGCTCGATCGCCACCGACGCGGCCTTCGCCCATCTGGTCGAGACGGCCGACGAGGCGCTCTATGCGGTCAAGGCGGCGGGCCGCAACGGCTGGCGGTTCGCCGAACGCCACAGCGTCCTCCCGGCCAAGGACGAAGCCGCCTGACATCCGCATCTCCGGTGCTTAAAGGCCCCCGGATGGCGTTTTTCCTGCCTATTCGGTGCTGACCGCGTCCCGCTCCGGCAGGCGCGATTGCTTGAGCAGCACGACATCGGCGGGCCCCGGCTGATCCACAGCAACACTCGCCGTCGTCATCGACCGGTCGACATCGGCGGACGCACTGGTCTGGTGAGAACCACATTCGCCAAAGGCGGCCCCCGCCGACAGCGACAACACGGCGGCAATCAAGACAAGAGTCTTCATGGCTCATTCCTCCGTTGACTTCACAGGCTGGAGAATAACGCGTTCTTGAGGATATGCTAAATCACGATTTCGAGGGTGGGGTGGAGGTGGACGCCAAGGATGGCGATGAATGACCGATTTGGGGCCGGAAATGGACTGGCAGGTTCAGGAATCTTACTGGGCCATGCGGACATTGTGCCAGGCAACCATCGCCTCCGCTTCGGGCCCCGAGCTGCCACGCAATCGGAGCCGAACCAATGACCATTTTCGCTGACCGTAGCCACTTCTATTGTGAATGCTTCACCTCAATGAACCGACGATGGCAGCATTTCGACCAGGTGCTGATGGAGGACATCATGGATGAAGCGGAGAGGCTAGTGGGACGTTAGGGGATTTGTCTTTGGCTTCTCTACTTATTGATGTATAAAGAGTCCCCTGATGCTCTAATGGGGTGGCGATGGCAGACAAGGCGCGAAACTTCACGGTGTTCTTACTTCGCGACGGGGTAGATGCCACCAATTGCCTCACGGATGAGCACAAGCTTTCTGGCACCTTCACAGCAAAGAACCTGCCTGAGGGGGCGACGCTATTTGTGTTGGACACCAAGGAAAGCGAGCCATGGTGGAAAAGCTACTTTCAAGTAGGTGGCAAGCTCCCTCAGGTAAGCAAGGGCGCTGTAATAGTTGTGCCTGTAAAAAATCGCCATTTCGCGCTTTGCTTTGGCCATGTTCAGCATAATCTTCGAAACGACGCCTATGTCTATGACTTTGGATTACGTGTCACACTCAATTCAATCGACCGTGAGAAGCTGAAGAGTACAGATACTCTGGAACCGGGCGCATCTAGACGGCGCCGGACGCAGCTTCCAAATGAGTCAGATCTAACGTTATTCGACTTTGACCAGGACAGCTCTATCCTCAGAAGCTTGACGGGAAAGGTCAAGCCAGAGCTGGAGGACCTCTTCAAGCACCCGACAGGTACGAGCAATTTGCGCCTGAGCACGAAGCGAGCGTCCAGCAAACTTCCGGAACTTTGCGAGAAGTTGCTCGAACTCTACGCATCTAAGGATTATGAGACAATCTTTCCCGATATTCGGAATATTGAACCGGTTCGGGATCCTACAACGATTGCATCTCTCAACGATAACCTCGTTGCGAGCATTCGTGCAAAGAGCAATGACGTCACCCTGACCATTCCTGAGATCGTAGACTACAGCAGGATCTCACAATTCACTCTTTCGGGCGCTGGCGCCGGCAAAGTGTATCAAGATATCTTCATAGGGCGCTACTACGAATATCTGGAAAACTCGAAAGTTGACCTGAACGACATAAACGTAGCATCGCTCGAGCGGTACCGATTGGTGGCACTAGATGACGATGAAAACCAAGTGAAGCCATTCTCAATATATAGATGTCTCGTATTTGACACGAAACTCAATGGAGACCCCGCGATCTACCATCTAGACGAGGGCGTGTGGTATAAGTTCGACGCCACATTGGTCGAACGCCTGAATACATACCTTGATCCATTATTGCGGGCTACGCCGGACCTCCCAGACTATAATCACGGAAGAGAAGACGCATACAATATCGCTGTTGAAAGGTCAGGCCTTGGCTACGGCAATCTCGATAAGAAAAACATAGCGCCCCCGGGCCAGAAGCAGATTGAACCCTCCGACTTAATTTCTCTAGAAGATGGTCAGGCAGTCTTTGTCCATGTGAAAATATCGACTAGTTCGAAAGAACTTAGCCACCTCTTCAACCAGGCGGTAAACTCGGTTGAGACTCTGCGCGATGACCCTGCCAGTGTAGAACGCCTCCGCATGCTGTTGAAGGGTTTATTCACAGATGAGAAGACGGATTCACTAATCAAGGCCGTCGAGGCTGGAAATATTTTGGTGCGCTACGCCGTAATCACACACAAAGACGCCAAGCATCTATCTGAAAATTTCCCCCTGTTTTCAAGGCTTAGTCTCGCCCGCGCCATGAAGACCTTGAAGAGAATGGGCGTCGCTCGAAGGTGTGAATTTGTTGCTGACGTCTCGGATCCGGATGGAGGAAAGAAGAAGACCCGTAAGAAGAAGGGCAAGGCGGCAGTCCCAGTCGAGGAAGCGGTAATCGAGGATGACGGTCCGGCTGAAGAAGCGTAGGCCGGCGCGGACCCACCACCTTCGCAAAGCAAACATGTGCAGCAAGCCGTAACCGTATCGAACGGCAGCTTGCGGGCGACGCTCCGGAGGGGCTGAACGTCCGGGATGAAGGCGCGAAGCTGCCCTCCCCCAGCGCCGCCCCCGCCGAGATCAAAGCCCCCTTGCGGCTGCGTTTTACCCCTGAGCATCCGCCCGGCGCACGCCCCCCAACCGGCTTTTCGCCGCCGCCCCATCGCGCTTGATCCATATCAAATACGACATATGTCGATGGTGATATATGGGCCTCTCGACGAAACAGGCGGGATTGTCTGATGGCTGAAATCGATTCCCTATTGGTGGCGCTGGCCCATCCGGCGAGGCGCGGGGCGCTCAAGCTTCTCACGGAGCGGGGCGAAATGTGTCTTTGCGAGTTCATCGAACAACTGCACATTCCGCAACCCAACATGTCGCGGCATATGGGCATGTTGCGAAAGGCCGGGCTGGTCACCGACCGGCGCGACGCCCGATGGGTCCGCTACAGGCGCAATGCCGCCCTGTCGGCCGATCTCGACGCCATTGTGAACGCCGTCATGAACGGCACCGATGTCCGCCCCGGTCAAGCGGATGACTTTACGATCCCACAGGAGGACGCGGCATGAACGCCGATACCGCTCTGACGCCGATCCCAAAATCGAAGTCGCCGAACCCCTTGCTGTGGAGCGCCGGCGCGGTCGCCTTCGTGATCGCCTGGTTCGTTGTCTACGGCTGGCTTGTGCCGTTCTCGGAATGGGCTGTCGCCATTCTTCCCCTCGACGCCAAAAGCCACGCCTACGAGGCGGCGAAGTTTTTTCTCTACGACACGCCGAAGGTGCTGATGCTGCTGACGCTTGTCGTCTTTGTCATGGGGATGGTGCGCAGTTTCTTCTCGCCTGAACGCACGCGCGCTCTGCTGGCGGGGCGACGCGAGGGCGTCGGCAATATCGCCGCGGCGTCTCTGGGTGTTTTCACCCCCTTTTGCTCCTGCTCCGCCATCCCGCTTTTCGTCGGTTTCGTCTCGGCCGGCGTGCCGCTCGGCGTGACCTTCTCCTTCCTGATCGCCGCGCCGATGATCAATGAGGTCGCGCTCGGCCTTCTGTTCGCGCTCGCCGGCTGGAAAGTCGCTTTGACCTATCTTGTCTTCGGGCTCAGTGTCGCCACCCTTTCGGGCTGGGTCATCGGCCGGATGCATCTGGAGGGCTGGCTGGAGGAATGGGTGCGCAACGTGCGCGCGGGCGTCGCCGACTTGCCTTTGACCTCCCTCACGATCGTCGACCGCATCAAGGCTGGGATCGAGGCGGTCAAGGATATCGTCGGCAGGGTCTGGATCTGGATTATCGCCGGCATAGCCGCAGGCGCGTTCATCCACGGCTATGTGCCGGCCGACCTTCTGGCCTCGATCATGGGACGGGACAGCTGGTGGTCGGTTCCCGCCGCGGTCGTGCTCGGCGTTCCGATGTATTCAAACGCGGCGGGCATCATCCCGGTTGTCGAGGCCCTGCTCGGCAAAGGGGCGGCGCTGGGCACCGTGCTGGCCTTCATGATGAGCGTGATCGCTCTCTCGCTGCCCGAGATGATCATTCTGCGGAAGGTCTTGAGCCTCAAGCTGATCGCCGTGTTCGCTGGTGTGGTGGCGACCGGCATCCTGTCCGTCGGTTTTCTCTTCAATCTCATCTTCTCGTCTTAAAAGGATCAAGACAATGAAAGACATCAAAGTACTGGGCCCCGGCTGCAAGCGTTGCCAGGAGACCGAGGATATGGTCAAGGCGGAGGCGGCACGCCTGGGCATTGCGGTGGCTGTCGAGAAGGTCACGGATTACGCGGCCATCGCCGGCTACGGCATCGCATCCACGCCCGGCATCGTCATCGACGGCAGGGTCGTCCATGCCGGCGGTCTTCCCAAGGCCGAGGATCTGGCCAAATGGCTGGCGGCGTGATGCTGGAATATAGGGTCGAGGCACGCCGCGTCGACAGCCACGGCAGTGTCGCCACGACGAAGGAAGCCGAGATCCGGCTCGACACCGATCCCGCCGGCCGGCTCGACGCCTTCAATCCGGCCGAACTCCTGCTGGCGTCGGTCGCCGCCTGCATGATCAAGAGCATCGAACGGGTCACCCCGATGTTGAAGTTCGATCTGCGCGGCGTCGTGGTGAAACTTCACGGCGTTCGGCAGGACAGCCCGCCGAAGATCACCTCAATCACCTATGAATTGATCGTCGACACCGACGAGCCGCAGCAGCGTCTGGAGCTTTTGCACAGGAACGTGGGCAAATACGGCACGATCTTCAATACCGTGGCGGAGGCACTGGTGCTTGAGGGCTCCATTCGCCGAGGCACCTGACCGCATCCGGCGCACGGCAGCCGTCTCCCCGTCACCAAGGGGAGACCGGACGTGTGCCTCCTGCCCTCGCTTCCCCTTGCCGGGAATCAATGCTACCCGTTTGACCGTCAGATCATGGTTCAAGGCATAACGTGTTTCGGGTTCCCCTGCTCATCGCCGTCGCGCTGGTCATCGCCTTTGGCGGCGGCATTTTGACGACGCTTTCGGCGCTCAACGCGTCGTCCGGTTTCGGCGCGATCAAGCTTGGCGTGTGGAGCGCCTTTCCCGCCGCGCAGACGGTTGATGCCGACCCTTACGCCAAGTCGCACCGCGCCAAGGCCGGGCGGCTGCTCTACGGTTCGGCCGAGGGGCTGACGTTCACCGCCGCCACCGACGAGGACGGCAACCAGCTGACCGGCACCTGCAGCTACCGGATCGTCGGGCGCACCCCGGCGGCGCGGCTGTGGACGCTCTATGCCGCCAATCCCGAGGGAGAGCCGCTTCCCGCGCGCGCCGACCTGCCCTTCGCCCATCATTCGCAGTCCATCCTGCGCAATCAGGACGGCACGTTCGAGATCGCCGTTTCGCCCACCGCCCGGCCAATGAACTGGCTGGCGCTGCCCGATACCGGGGCGTTCACCCTGGTGCTCACCCTGCTCGACACGCCGGCGGCCGGCAGTTCGGGGCTGATCGGGCTGGAAATGCCCAGGGTGGAAAGCCTGGGGTGCGGCCAATGAACCGTTTCCTCTATGCTGTGCTGACCGGGCTGATCGGCGCCGCCATCCTCCACATCGTCATCATCCTGTCCCTGCCGAATTTCACCGGCAAGGACGCGTTTACCCGGGTGAAGGCCATGGGACCGGCACACCGGTTCATCAGCCTGCCGGACAAGGCGGATGCCGCCGGGCTGTCCAATGTCGATCCTTTCCTCAAGGTGGCGGTCTGCCATTTCGACCTGTCGCACGCGCCGCTCCGGCTGCTGGCGGCCGCCGGTCCGAGCTTCTGGTCGATGGTGGTCTATGACAAGGATTCCAACGAGGTGTTCTCGATGAACGACCGCACCTCGGTGACCGGCGATCTCGATGCGCTGGTGGCGACGCCGGTACAGGTGGCGCAAATCCGCAAGGCGCCGGGCGCAGCATTGACCCAATCGATCATCATCGAGCACAGGGGCGCGACCGGTTATGTCGTGCTGCGCACCCTGGTGCCGGCACGAAGCCTCGAGAAACAGGCCCGGAGCTTCCTCGAAGAGGCGCTTTGCGCGCCGCTTCTCAGCGAGCCATGATCCCCGACGCGCCATAAGGGCCGGCAATTCCCGCAGATTTCCGCCCGCCTTCCCGCCGCGCGGCATACCGCAGCGTCAACCCCGTCGCTCACATGGGCCTCCCCGGACCGACGGGCGGCCACCCCCCGCGTCACGCGCCACGTGTACGCCGGGACCGACCGCCCTGGGCCGTGGTCCGACAGCCGAGGCTGTCCTATCGCTTGCCGCCCTTCGGGCGCGGCAGGGCCGGAAGCCGTGCCTCGGCCGGATCGCGCCGCTCGTAACGGATGCCGGTGAACAGAAGCACCTTGGCCACCGCTCCGTCGCATCGTCCCGTCCGCGCAATCGGCGACAGCCGATCCTTGATTCTGATAATTTCCGCCATGCTCGTCTCCATGATTGAAAATCGAGACGGATGAAGTTCGACCGATTTCACCCTGCCCTTCACCTGTAAGGGCCAGCGCAATCCTCGACCGCCGAGCCGCCGGGTCACCTGGGCGGACGGCGCCGGCCGAAGCCATCTTGCGCCTTTCTCTTGCGCGCTCATGAAGGGGGATCGGGTCCTGCCCTCCAGGGGCACGCAAACTGCGGTATCCGCGACGTCGGCGAATCATATCGCAAAGACTTCGCTACAGGCCAATTGAGCCAGACCTTAGTTAACAGGTTGCTAACAAATTCCCTCTAACCTGTATCAAACGGGTATTGCGTAGATGTGGATCTTGTCGTGATCGATCAGTTTCGGGAACTGGAGAAGCCGGTGGGCGCGAGGAAAAGGGACGTTGTGTTGATGGCGACGGTCACGAGTTTCGAAGCCCTGCCGTTTCCCGGCAAGTCAGAGCTCAGGCAGTTCGCCGAACTGTTCACTCCGCTCTACAAGGCTTCGAGCGAGGAGGCGCGGCGCCAGGCGGTGGCGGCGCTGTCGCAATGCCCGAACGTGCCAGGCGCCGTCGCCCTGTTCATCGCCTCGCAGCCGATCTCCATCGCCGCCCCCTTTCTTGTCGCCTCGCCCTGCCTGACCGACGATCTGCTGATCATGATCGCCCGCACGCAAGGGGGCGCCCACGCCCGCGCCATCGTCCGGCGCGCCGATCTGTCGCCGACCGTGATCGACGCCCTCGTCGGGCTGCGCCACAGTGAACCGAAAAGGACCGCACCGCGGGCTGAGAACATGGAAGCAGAAACCGAAACCAAGAGCTCCGCCGCAGTCGCCCCGGCCAAGGCGGAGCCCGTCGCGACACGCGTCGCCAAGAGGCTGATCGGCGGGTGGAAGACCACGAAAACCGCCAAGCCGGCAACGCCCGCTTCGGCGCCCGCCGCATCATCTGTCGCAGCGACATCGCCGGTTGCGGAAACCGACGCCGCACGGCCGGGCCTCGACGCCGCGGAGCGCGAGGAACAGTTGCGCGACCAGATCCGCCAGCTCACCATCCATATGAACCGCCCGTCCGCCGACCGGCTCGGTCTTCGCACCATAACGCCGATCCAGGCGGCGCTGCTGGTGCGATTCGCCCGCACGCGCGAGGGCGGTGCCTTCGCCACGACGCTCGCCGACACCCTCTCCTCCAGCCGCTGGCTGGCCGAACGCATCCTGCTTGACCTGTCCGGTCACCAACTGGCGACCACGCTGATCGGCATCGGCATGGAGCCTGACGACGCGCTTTACGTGCTGGAAAGGCTCTATCCGCATCTCGGCCAGCGCTTGCCCGCCGCAACCCGCGCCGCGCACCTGTGGAACAGCCTCGACCCGGTCGAATGCGAAGCGCGGATCGAGACCTGGCGACGCGCCGACAGCTATACGTTCCGCCCGCAGGAGGCGGCTCCGCCCCAGCCGGCCGATACGCCAGCCGCCGGGGCACCGGCCGCGCGGTCCGCTCCCGGCCTTAGCCTTGTGTCAAACGACCAATCCCGCCAGGGCCTGCGCCAGCGCGCGGGCTGATCGGCGCCGTCCCTTGGCGCCAGCGGCGTCAAAACCATGCCCTTTTGTTGCCGGTCCTGCGGTTGACCGTCACGACACTATGCCTAAGATCGCTGTCAGCATCGGCACGACGGGAGGCGACGGACGATGAGGAAGGGTTACAAGGAGCTGCTGGCGGAAGCCAACGCACAGGTCAAGGCGGTCGAGGCGGAGGCGGCAAAACCGCTTTGCGGCCGCGACGGGATCGTCTTCGTCGACCTGCGCGATCCACGCGAGCGCGAGCGAGAAGGCAGCATTCCCGGCGCCTTTTCCTGTCCGCGCGGCATGCTGGAATTCTGGGTCGACCCGGAAAGCCCCTACGCCAAGCCGATCTTTGCCGAGGATAAGCAATTCATCTTCTTCTGCGCCAGCGGCTGGCGCTCGGCACTCGCCGCCAAGACGGTCGAGGACATGGGCATGGAGGGTGTCAGCCATCTCGCCGGCGGCTTTACCGCCTGGAAGGCGGCCGGCGGTCCCGTGGAGGAAATCCACGCCCGCCATCCCGCCCGGCCAGTGACCGACTAATGGGTCCGGCTGCTCAGACCTTGTCCTCGTTCGCCAGCGACAGGAGATCGCCGATCGCGTCGATTTCGATTTCGACCACCCAGAGATCCGCATCCCATTTGCGCTCGCGCTCGATGAGCGCGTCGACGGCGGCGGCTTCGGCGCGCTCGAGCCGGATTTCGAACATGCGATCGTCACGGTCCTCCTCGGCCATCAGTGCCTGCGGTGCCGGACCGTAGAGCGTCTCGGCGCCATCACGAAAACGTTGGCGCACGAAGATGGCGCCGGCCTCCTCCACACCCTTGTGCTCCACGGCGGCGAAACCGCCCGCGGAAAAGACACGGCGGATAAGGACGGCGACAAAGAGATCTGAACGGACGCGCATCATGCAACTCTAGGCGAAAGGCAGGCCGATGGAAATGGGGCGGGCGGTACTGTCACCATCATCGCCCCCAGCGGGTGCGGCAATGATCTGGCGCAACAGAGGAGATCGGCCAGTGTCATCGTTTGCGCTTCCCCCTCACCGCTCGAACAGCCCCACCAGCTCGGCCATGCCGAGACTGTGCCGCCGCGCCTCCGCCTCGACCTCGCGACAGTGGGCGGGCTCGTCAAGCGCGAGACGGGCGGCGTCGAGGGCATAGAGACGGAAGTGATAGTGGTGGAGCCCGTGGCCCTTCGGCGGGCACGGGCCGCCGTAGCCGAGGCGGCCGAAACTGTTCTCCACCTGGCGCAGGCCGCCGGGCAGTTCCGCCTGCGGCGGCAACGCCTCGTCAAGGCCATGACGGTCGGCCGGAATGTCGAAGACGGCCCAGTGGAAAAAGGTGCCGAGCGGCGCGTCTGGATCGCTGCACACCAGGGCGAAGCTTTTCGTGCCGTCCGGCGCCCCGCTCCAGGCGAACGCCGGAGAGAGATTCTCACCGCTGCAGGTGTAGCGCAGCGGCACGTCCGCCCGGTTGTCGAAGGCGGGACTGATCAGGGAAAATGGCATGGCGCTCCTCCTTGCGGTCCGGGTGGTGGCCCGCGGTGCCCTCGCGTTGCGGCCAGCAACGTAGACGACCGGACGACCCGGCCACGATTGCCACCAGCATATCACGACAGGGGCCATCGCGCCTCGCCGTTTCTGCGCGCCGTCTGGACAAGATCGAGAGAGACAAGGGGTATCGTGCCGCGGTACCGAGCCTCAGGCTAGGGCACCTTTCCGGCAAAGCAGGGGCAGAACGAAAGGCGGCGCGCTGGCGGCGCTCGCCCTCAACTCCGCCCTGCGTTCACCCATTGGTGCCAGTCGGCCTCGCCGCCCCGGAAGACGTTGAGGTCGATCTTCTCGTTCACGCCATGCGACAGGCCCGAACCGGAGTATTGCCAGAACAGCCACTTGCGGCCGGGATAGACCTTGGCGGGATGAGCAGCGACCGAGCGCAGCCAGAAGGGATAGTCGAGGAAGGCGTTGCGCAAATTGTCCTTGTAGAAGTCGGGCGCGGTGTAGATGACCGGACGCTTGCCGTAATGACGCTCAAGCTTGTCCATGAAGACCTGCATCTTCTCGCGCACCTTCTCCACCGACAGACGGCGCTTGCAACTCGATTCATGGTTGTATTCGACGTCGATCACCGGCGGCAGAGCGTCCGGGTCGCGTGGCACGTTGCGAATGAACCAGTCGGCCTGTTCGCCCGCTGTGCGGCACCAGTAGAAGAAATGGTAGGCGCCGCGCCGGATGCCGGCCTCCTTGGCCTTGCGCCAGTTGGTCTTGAACATCGGATCAATATGATCGCCGCCGTCGGTCGCCTTGATATAGGCGAAGTTGGCGCCCTGCGTGCGCAGCTTCGGCCAGTCGATGTCGCCTTGCCAGCGCGAGACGTCGACACCGTGGACGGCATATTTCTTCGGTGAGGACTTGCCGAAATTGATCGGCTTGGCGTCGCGGAACTGGCGGCTGTAAATCCGTGAGCGGCCCTGTGGCGCCGTGCTCACCGGCGGTTCGGGCGCAACGAGCGCGGCGACCGGCTTTTCCGAGGGAACAGGCATTCCGACCGTCATCGCGGTCGTGGCAAAGGCCTGCGGCTGGGGAATATTGCCGGCCCAGGCAAGCTCGGGCGCGTCGTTCGGCCGCGGGGCGGCGACGCCCGCCGCCGGCACGGAGGCGGCCGGCAGGGGAACGGCCTGAGCCGACAGCCCTTGCGCGGGTTGGGCGGCTGACTGCGCGGAACCGCCCCCGATGTCGGCGGCGGGAACGGGGCCTGAGCGCTGCGCAACCGCGCCGGTCGTCTCGGCGGAGGGACCGGGTGAAAGGACACTCTCCGTATCCGAGCCGGATATGCAGCCCGAGAGGGCGAGGCCCGCAAGGAGGATAGCTGGGAAAGCTGAAAGACGCATCTGGAACCCGTACGCACAACAAAGGGATGACCGTCACTCGCGCGGCTATACGACCGCCGGCACGAATTGCTAACGGAAGCTTACCGCGAAAGGCTTAATTCAATCTTTACGAATGGCGGCCCAGCGCGCTGGCAGGTGTGCGCTTGTCGGCGCGACGTCTAGCCCCGGATCGCCAGCCGCAGACCACCCCAGTGGCGGCCGCCAACGGTAATCGGTGCGGAAATATCCTTCATCACGACGAAATTGCCGCCGCCCATGTCGCGCCGATAGGTCTGCACCAGGAAAGGCGCCGTCGAGCGACCGGCCGCAAGCCCGACACGGTCGTCGAAGATACGGCGGTTTCGGCAATTGGCGGTGTTCCACACCGGGTCGCCCGGACGCTGGGGAGCGGAGAACTTCCTGTTGTGGGTCGGCAGGTAGCCGTTGGTGTCGACTGCCGCGCAAAAGCCGATGCGATCGCTGAGGTCGAGCACCGGCTCGAGGATGCCGGGCAGAACCTGGTCGGCGAACTCGGTGAAGGCCGCCATCATCTGCACCGGGTCAGTGCCGGGGATCGGCCGATAACTGCGGTCGAACAGCGCGGCAAGGCCGATCCGGCCGCTGTCGACGCCGCGCTGGAAGGCGGCGGAAATCGACGCTGCGACATCGCAGGCGGCGTTGATCCACGGGCTGTCGGCGGTCTCGATGCCGGCCGAGGCGGTGAGCTGGATCAGCGTCTCGGACAGCGCCACGACGCGATCGACGCGGATCGCGGCATTTTGCAGCGCGTTGTCGGATTCGAGCACCTCGTCGGCCATGGAATTGAGCGTGCCGACAAATTCGCCGCATTGGCGGTCAACGGTCTCGGTGGTCCTGGCCATCACCGTCGAACCGTCGAGGATGCGGGTGATCACCTGCTCCATGGCGCCGAAGGAACTGTTCATCGCCTGCGAGGTCTCGCGCACGTCGAGCGCGCTGTCGCTGGCGCCTCGGCCGGCGTCAGAGAGCTTCTTGATCTTGCCGCGAATCTCGTTCAGCGTCTGCTGGATCGAGCCGGTCGCCTGCGACGTCTGCAAGGACAGCGCGCGGATCTCGGCGGCGACCACGGCGAAGCCCTTGCCGGCCTCGCCGGCACGGGCCGCCTCGATCGCGGCATTGAGCGCGAGCAGATTGGTCTGCCTGGCGATCGAGCTGATCTCCTCGGCGACCTTGTCGACATTGCCGAGCGAAACGGAAAAACTGCCGATCTCGGTTGAGATCTCTTCCGAGGCGGCGACCATCAGGTCGATCTTGCCGACCGCGCCGGTCAGCCTTGCCGCGGAATCGCCGAGCATACGGCGAGCTTCCGTCGCCGTCTCGTCGGTGGCGCGCAGCGATGTGGCGACATTCTTGTTGGTTTCGGCGATCGAAAGCGCCGTCCTCGTCACGTCGTCAAAGGTCGACGTATGGCGCTTTGACATGCCGGCCACATGCTGGATCGCCCCGGCGATGTCGACCAGATCTATGCCGAGCGTCGAGGCCTCGTTGGCAAGCTTGGCAATGATCCCGCGCAGCGCGTCCGCATCCGCGCCTTGTTCCGGCCTCTCCTCGGACGGCCAGTCGTTTATCAAAGCTCCACCGTGTATAGTCATAGGCGCAATCCTCCCACGGGCGCTACTATGACTTGTCAACGTTAAGAATTTGCATATCTGCTAATAAGTGAGAATACTTCTTATTGTGCGCCGCCGCAGGACTTGCGGCGTCGACAGGCCCTCAGGCAGGCGCGCGCTTGCGGACCGGTCAAAGCGCGCCGATGTCGCGCAGCTTCTTGAGTACAGTGGCGCTTGGCTCACCGGTCTCCGGCAGGCGGTAATGCCGCTCGAAGCGACGAATGGCGGCGCGCGTCTGCGCACCCGCCACGCCATCGACGGTGACATCCGTATAGGCGATGTTGGCCAACCCCCGCTGGATCTCCATGACAAGAGCCGCATCGGCGGCCGTACCGCTTATGGAGACCGGGACGGCGGCCGGCGGCGTGACCCTGACGGGGGCTTTCGCAACCGGCGCGGTGACGACGATCTTGTTGGCGTTGCGGATCGCGGCGGCGACCGGGTCGACCGCCCCGGCGCTCAGGTCCTCGACCGGACGGCTCTTCGGCACGGCGGCGGTGACGCCGCGGTCGAGCTTGAGGAGGTCGAGCAGTTCCGGGCTGACGAGACCATTCGCCTCGACGCCGACCGATTTCTGGAAAACGCCGACCGCTGCTTCGGTACGCGGACCGATGACGCCATCGGCTGCACCGTCATAGAGACCCCGCCGTCCAAGCTCCTGCTGTACAGCGACGACCAGGCCGGCATTGTCCACGTCGCCGGCAGCGGACGACGCCAGCGGCGTTGCCACCGGCGCTGGCGAAGCGACTTCGGCTTCAGCTTGCGAGGCTGCGGCCGGGGTACTGGCGTCTTCGCGCTCGATCTTGAAGGAGGTGACGGCGCCGGAACCGGGCTCGAGCTGGGCGTGACGCGTCACACCGGCGAGTGCGTTGAAATCGCTGACGTCGCGGGTCGAGAAGATCGGCGATGGATGATAGCCCGGCTGGTACCACAGGGCATTGGCGGCGACGAAACCGAAGGCGACGGAAAACGCCGCGAACCCGCCCACCGACCGCGGATAGCGGCCGACGAGGCGTGCCAGCGCGCCAACGCCATTGAGCAGAACGGCGACCGCGCGCGGTGCCGGCTTCCTCTCAGGCGATTTTCGCTTTCGCTTCGTCATACACAGTCTCTCTCTCGCTTTCCTTCACGGCCGGACGATCCACCGGCTTCAGCCGCGGCGGGAATTCGACCGTGTTGTGCTCGCCGGCGGCATCCGCGCCAGCGCCCGAGCCATCGGCAGGCAGACGAACGGTGACCACCGTGCCCTCGCCCGGACGGCTTTCCATCAGGAACGAACCGCCATGCAGGGCGGTCAGTCCCTTGACCAGCGACAGGCCGAGGCCCGATCCCTCATAGCCACGGCTCAGATCGTTGTGGACCTGGGTGAAGGGCCGCCCGATCAGCTCCATTTTTTCCGGCGCGATGCCGATACCAGTGTCGGAGACGACGATCTTCAGGTCGCAGCCATCGCGGCTCGCATCGACCATCACGGCGCCGCCCGCCTCGGTGAACTTGATGGCATTGCCGACCAGATTGATCAAGACCTGACGTACGGCGCGCTGGTCGGCGACCACCTCGCCAAGACCCCGGGCAATGCGACTGGTCAGTGTAACGCCCCTGTTGCCGGCCTGCAACGACAGCATTTTCTCACATTCATGGACCGCCTCGGCGATCACAAACGGCTCCAGCATGAGTTCGTAGCGGCCGGCCTCGATCTTCGACATGTCGAGCATGGCGTTGACGACGGCGAGCAGATGGGCGCCCGACTGGCGGATCAGCTGGACATATTCACGCTGACGGTCGTTTTCCAGCTTGCCGAAATACTCGCCGGCGAGGATGTCGGAAAAGCCGAGAATGGCATTGAGCGGGGTGCGCAGCTCATGACTGACGGCGGCGAGGAAGCGCGACTTGGCCTCGTGGGCGGCGACCGCCTCGTCTTCCTTCAGGCTGGCGTCGGCACGGATCGAGATTTCGCCGGCGATGTCGAGCAACTGGGCATAGACGCCGGACAGCTCGCCGTCGGAGCCGCGCGTTGCGGTCATGTCCATGCGCACGTTCATGAACTGGGCCTGATCGATGCCGATCACCGGGCGGTGGAGGCGCAGGTCGATAACGACGGCATCGGCGCCCTGGCGCAGCTCGTCGAGTGCCTGGACGAAGGCGATGCGGTCGGAGACATGGACCTGCTCGGCAAACGGCCGGCCGAAGGGATCGCGCAGAAAGGACAGGAACAGGGCGCTGTCGCGGCCGGCCGACTCATGCACGATGCCTGCGGGATCGAGAGTGAGGATGAGACCCGGGCACAGATCGAGCGGCGAGACGCGCGACGACTCATCGATGGCCGGAGCGACGGCCTGCACCGTCGGGCGGCCAAGCGAGATCAGCACCACAGCGCAGACGAGGAAGAGCGAGACGACGGCGGCAAAGCCGAGCGGCAGCGCGATCGCCGCGCCATAATAGAAAGAGAGCACGCCGGGGACGGCGACCAGCAATACGGCCGAGCCCATGGCAAGGCGGCGCAACGCCGCGACGTCGCGCGGATCGCCAGGCTCCACGCCCGTCACCGACGCCAGGCACCAGCCGGCCATGCGATCGGGAACCGCCTTCGCCTTATCAGCCATTTTACGCAATACCAGCACGCTTTAAATCCGCGAAATGCTTCGTTTTCAGAGGCCCAACTTTAGGCCCGCCGCGCTTAAGGAAAAGATAAGGCTACCCCTTTCGGAAGCCTGAGGAGGCCCTATAGAGGCCCAGTTTGGCACACATGGAGCATGCTTCCTCCAACGTGGTTAACGGGGCGTAAGCAGCGGATTTGTCTGCGTTTTCCCAATTGCGTTAAGAATTGTGTCCAGCCCCCGCGCCGGAAAGCCGTGGATTACCGGCCGACCGCCACATTTATGCTTAACGGCACTCGCTAAAGTTTGAGCGAAATGGACGGCAAACGGCGGAAGATCCGTATTTCGTTCAAATTTGAAACAAACCCGAATGGCTTTTGCAAAGCGATCTTTGCACCCCGCCGATAGCTTGACGCCACAAGTCGGGAGCAACCCGGCGAGACCCGAATGAAACGGGCATGATGGGATTGGTGAAGACGATGTGGTTTCTGATCAAGGGAACGTTCTGGTGCGCGATGACGCTGGTGGTGCTGTCCTTCTTCAGCGGCCGGCCCGCAGATGAGGCCGCCGGCGAGCAGCGCCTGGCTATGGGCGACGCCATCGCCGTGGTGACGGACGCCTATCAGTATCTCTCCGCCATCTGCACCGAAAAGCCGGATGTCTGTGAAAAGGGTGCAGAAACCCTTCAGGTTCTCGGAGAGCGGGCCCGCGAGGGAGCGCTGGTCGCCTACCAGATCCTCGACAGCCAGCTTGGTGGCAGCGACGAGACGACGGCTGCCCACCCGTCGCTGACGGCGGAAGCCGCGCCCGCCGAGGCAGCGCCCGCCACCGACGTCGTCATCACCGGAACCGTCATCCCCTCACCCAGGCCGAAGACCGGCAAAGGCCCCAAACCCTACACCCCGCCGAAGTCGTAAGAGACGCCGGCACCGACCGCCGCGGCCACAAGGTCCGGTATCCCCAAGAATTCCCGAGGCCCTTCGCCGGCCTTGGCCTTCCGCTTGCGTCGGAGCATCTCTCGGCCCTATGGGCGACGATGCTCGGTTGCCTGTCTGCCTGTCCCACAGGAAACTTCGGCCTTTTGCCGAGCCGCGAGGACCCCGTGTCCTCGCGGTTTTTCTTTTTCCCGCCGTCCCCCGCCGCAAAGGTTCAAATGACCGAGCGGATCGCCTATACCGGGGCGGACTGTTGCCTGAACCGGATGTGACGCACGATGACGACGCTTGAGCAGATGACCGAGGATTTCGCCTTCCTGGACGACTGGGAGGACCGGATGCGCTATGTCATGGAGCTCGGCAAGGCGCTACCAGACCTGCCGGATGAGGAAAAAACGGCGGAGAACAAGGTCAAGGGCTGCGCCAGCCAGGTCTGGCTCTCAAGCCATCCGCACGAGGGCAAGGACCCGGTGATCGACTTTTCCGGCGATTCGGACGCCCATATCGTCCGCGGCCTGGTGGCGATCGTGCTGACCGCCTATTCGGGAAAGCACGCCTCGGAGATCGTCGCCTTCGACGCGATCGAACTGTTTTCCCGGCTCGGCCTGATCGAGCACCTTTCGGCCCAGCGCGCCAACGGCCTGCGCTCAATGATCCAGCGCATCCGCGAGGAAGCGGCCAGACGGCTGATCTAGAGAACGGCGCCCCTCAGAACTCCGGCCGATACCCCTCGACACCCCAATGATGGCGGCTGCGGCCCTCTCCGGCGGGCGGCGGGGCGTAGTGGCGGGCAAGCGCCAGAAGTGCTGTACGCAGCATGAGCTTGGCGGACCGAGCCGGCCACTGGCGCTCGCGCTCGACCGTCTCCAGCCCCTTCATGAAGCAGCAGACATCGAGCGCGACGCCCGCGAGTTCCGGCCCCATGGCCTCGATCGCCGCGCTCACCCGGGCGCGGGCACCGAGCGCCGAATCGGCGATCTCGACGGATGACGGCGCAGCACCCCGCACCTTGCTCGACAGCCGGGGCTCCCAGGAGGCGGTGATGCGTGGCTGTAGCCCGGCCCGCTCGAAATCGGCGGCCAGTCTCTCACCGGCGGCGATCGCCTCCTCGGCGTAATAGGCGGCGCCGGAGCGATCCTTCAGCCGGGCAAGGCCCGACAGGGGGGATTCGGCGAGATTGCGCCGCACCGGACGGCGCTCCCCCTCTTCAACAAGGGTTTCGCCCACCGTCACGCGGTGCTGTTCGAGAAAGGCCTCCCCGCCGGGTTCAGCCAGGGCACGGCGGAGGTAGGTTGCCGCCCCCTCGCCGGCCCGGATCCGCAGCCCGTCGCGCAGGATCAACCCGTCGGCCACCAGATCGCGCAGCAGGCGCTGCGGCACGTTCCTGATCTCCATGTCGGCACTCGCGAGATGCAGCGCACCGCCCTCGTCGGCCACGACCGAAAGCGGGCCACGCAACGAGAGCCGCAGGACGCGCAATAGCAGCCGCCGTTCGGCCGGCGTCCGGCCGGGCCCGCTCATACCGACCTCCCGGCGACCATACCGACCGCCTCGGCCAGCCGCTCGACGGTGCCGACGAAGATGTCGAAGCCCGGATCGTCACGCCGGTTCTCGACCATATGGCAGGCATGGGTGACCGTGGTGCGATCGACGCAGAAGCATTCGGCGATGTCGCCATAGGACATGGAGAGGGCCACATGACAGACATACATGGATATCTGTCGCACATGGCAACAAGCCCGTCGCCGGGCGCGTCCAACCTCGCCGGGTTCGCCGGTCAGCGCCAGCAGCTCGGAGGTGATCTGGCGCACGACAAGGCAGACAAGGCGCCGATCGGACAGGGCCGAGGGTACGGATCGGGAGACGAGAGTTTCCGGGGACACTGTTTTCAGCCCCGATGCCGGGGAAAGAGGCAATTCAGACGGCATACGATCACTCCCAGTTGATAGGAATTAATTCATACACCTCTAGCAGAAAATGAGGATGTTGAAAGGGTCGGCATCGACACGTTTCAACTGTTTTTGCTCAGAAATTACGTCAGATTGAAAATAATATGAGGATTTATTTCCTCAAAATCAGCCATAAAAAAACCGGGCCGCGAGGCCCGGTTGTCGATCGTGCGCGGCCGACCCTGAGGGCCGACGCGGCTTCTCTGATCACTTACCGCGCTTGCGGCGCTGGCCGAGACCCATTTCCTTGGCCAGACGCGAGCGCGCTTCGGCATAGGCCGGAGCGACCATCGGATAGTCGATGGGAAGATCCCACTTGTCGCGGTATTCTTCCGGACCGAGATTGTGGTGGGTCATCAGGTGGCGCTTCAGCGACTTGAAGGCGCCGCCGCATTCCAGGCAGATGATCTGGTCGTCCTGGATGGACTTGCGCACGGCGACGGCGGGCTTCTGCTTTTCGACGATCGAGACGACCGGAGCCGGCGATGACGTATTGCTCAACGCCGAATGCACATCGGCAATGAGGTTGGCGATATCGCCAGCGGGAACCACATGGTTGCTGACATAGGCCGAAACGATGTCGGCGGTCAGCTCCACCAGCAGTTCATGGCTGGCGCCATGAGCGTTTTCTGTCATTTCAATGAACTCCTGTTCAACTGTGCTTGCCAGGCGCCGCCGCAAGGCAGGCGCCACTCGTTAAAGCAAAGAAACAAAAAACGTCGCATCAGCCTTGTCGTTGTCGACATGAGATCCACCCCTAGATCCCGGGCCAGATGCTTGGCATTTTGCTTCAAAAGATCCTCTACGGTCGTAGCTCGGCTGAACACCCGACAAGAGAAGCGTTGTGAATACAACTTCCGCTCGGGAATTGAGCGCGCGCGTCAAACCAAGTCCGCGAGATCAGTGCTCTAAATTCTGGTTATCATTATTCCGTCAAAAATCCACGAAATATTTTTCACCAGAAATGGGGAGGGAAAGGCGCTTTAGCTTAAGCACCGCCAATATTCGACTTGCCACAAATACAAAGGCCGCGCGAATACCCGAAAAAATTGCAGACAACCATCGGGATTTACTTGCCGCGCCGGTGTGCGTCAGCCCAAGCCGTCCTTACCCTTCAACTCGTCCAGCACCGAGACGGGTGACAGCTTGTAGCCGACCTGATGCGCCGCCTTGGCCAGCAGATGGGCGGAAACCGGCGCCGTCAGGATGAAGAAAAAGAAACCGGCGATGGCGCGCGAGAAGGTGGCAAGGTCGCCAGCGTGCAGACCGACAGCCAGCAGAAGCAGGCCGGAGCCAACCGTGCCGGCCTTTGAGGCAGCGTGCATGCGGGTATAAAGATCGGGAAAACGGTTCAGGCCGATCGCGGCGACCAGCGCAAAGAGCGCGCCGCCGACGATCAGCGACGCGGTGAACAGGGCTGTGGCGTAGGCGATCATTTCTTTCCCCCTGTCTTGGCCGGAGCGCTGGCCTTCTTGCCGCCGCGCGGCTTGGCCGGTGCGGGTGTAGCCGCGGTGGAAGCAACGGGCTTGATCTTCTTGCCACCCTTCGCCTTGGCCACTTGCGGGCGCAGCACCGGAGCGTCCTCCAGCGGACGCTCGCCAACCACGCCGCGCGCCAGAATGAAGCGGGCGAAGGCGACGGTCGCAAGGAAGCCGACCAGGCCAAGCGAGATGGCGATGTCGATATAGAGCGTGTAGCCGGTGCGGATGGCGATTACGGCAATGAAGCCGATGGCGATACCGACCAGCATGTCAAGCGCGAGAACCCGGTCGGGCAGCGTCGGCCCCTTCACCACGCGATAGACGGTCAGGAAAAAGGAGAGGCTGAGAACGACCAGGGCGAAATTGCAGACGGTCGCGATGATGCTTTCCGGCGAAATCATGCGAAGGCCTCCCGGATCTTGCGCTCGAAGCCTTCGGCGATCTCGCGACGCGTGCCCTCCGGATCGGAGCAGTCGATGGCATGGACGTATAGCACGCTCTTGTCGTCGGAGACATCGACCGACAGCGTACCGGGCGTCAGCGTGATGAGATTGGCGAGCAGGGTGATCTCGAAATCACGCGTCACCGTCAGCGGATAGGCGAAGATGCCCGGCTTGATTTCGAGATTTGGGCTAACCACCATGATGGCGACCTTGAAGGCCGACTTCGCCAGTTCAATGAAGAACAGCCAGATGAGCGAGGCGACGCGCAGAGCCCGGCGGATATAGCCGGTGCCGTTGATCTGGTCGCGGATCACACCAAGCGCCAACGTGGAGAGAAGGAAGCCAAAGACCAGGTTGTACAGCGAAGCGCTGCCGGTGATCGCCGCCCAGACGATGGCCATGAGGAGGTTGATGGCATAGAGGATCATGGCTGACCTCCCGACGGAAAGACGGACTGGAGATAGGCAGTGGGGTCGGCGAGCCCCATTGCCGCCCGCTGGCTGAGCTCGATCAGCGGCTCGGGGAAAAGGCCGAACCAGACGACCAGAGCCGAAAGGGCGAGGATGGGCAGCATGGCTGCGGCACGCGCCGACGTCGGCGCAGCGACGGCAACCTCGGCAGCCTCGCCAATGGGCGACCCGGCGGCTGTCTCGGGAGGAGACTCAACGGCGGATGGAGCCGGGCGCCAATAGGCGAGCAGGAAAACACGGCCGAAGGCAATCGTGGTGAGGAAGCCGGAAAGGAGAACAGCTCCGGCCAGCCACCAGGCGCCAATGTCGAGCGATGCCTTGACCAGCATCGCCTTGGGCCAGAAGCCGGAGAACGGCGGCAGGCCGGAGCCGGCGAAGAACAGCGCAAGCGAGAGACCGGCAAAGGCGGGTCCGGCCGCCCACAGCCCGGACAGGTTTTCAAGCCTGTAGGAACCGCCACGGCGCGCCGCTTCGCCTGCCAGAAGGTAGAGCGCGGTCATCAGCACGATCGAATGCAGCGCGTAGAAGATCGCCGCCGACAGGCCGGCGGTGCCGGCGATCGCCGCGCCGGCCAGCATGTAGCCAATCCCGGAGACGACGACAAAGCCGAGGAAGCGGCGGATGTCGGACTGGGCCAGCGCCCCCATGGCGCCGAGCACCATGGTGAGTGCTGCGGCGACTGCAATGACGAGGCTCAGCGCCTCGCGCTCGACCGGCAGGAGCATGACCATGACGCGCAACAGGGCGTAGACGCCGACCTTGGTCAACAGACCGGCAAACAGCGCCGACACGACGATGCGCGGGGTGTGATAGGAGGCCGGCAGCCAGAAATTGACCGGGAAGGCCGCAGCCTTCATGCCAAAGGCGAAGACGAACAGCGTGCCGAGCGTCAGCAACGGAGCGCTATCGCGCAAGGATCCGGCTTTTTGCGCGATGTCGGCCATGTTGAGCGTGCCGAAGATGGCATAGAGATAGCCGACGGCGATCAGGAACAGCGTCGTGCCGATCAGGTTCAACACCGCGTATTTCAGCGCGCCGTCGATCTGCTCGCGCTCGGAGCCGAGGATCAGCAGGCCGAAGGACGAGATCAGCAGGACCTCGAACCAGACGTAGAGATTGAAGATATCGCCGGTCAGGAAGGCACCGGAGACGCCGGCCATCAGCACCATCAGGAAGGGATAGAAACCATAGCGCCGGCCGCTGGTATTGATGTCGCCGAGCGCGTAGATGCTCCCGGCCAGCGCCACGATGGCGGCCGTCAGCGCCAGAAGCGCGCCGGTCAGGTCGACGGTGAAGGCGATGCCGAAGGGCGGCAACCAGCGGCCCATCATCATCGTCACCGGACCCTGCGTCGCGACATGCGCGAGCAGCAGGATGTCGACCAGCACCATCAGGGCAAGGCCGGGAATGGCGATCAATGGATGAAGCCGGGTCGAATGGCGCAGCATCATCAGCACGGCGCCGCAGCCAAGGCCGATGGCCACCGGCAAAATGGTCAGCCACTGGGCGGCGCTCGTGGGCTCCATCACCCAGAAAAGCGAGGGATCGAGGTGGGAGGAAGTCGCAGAAGCCATCAGTGCACCGCCCCCTCTGACCTGCCGGCCGCCTTCCCCACAAGGGTGAAGAGACCGAGGCGTACGGTCCTCGCCAAGCCCTGCGGGCCGAACGAAGGCGACATCTTCACGGCATGAGTTTTGAACGCGGCGCCGGCCGCTGAGCGGTCTCCCCCCTCACGGGTGAGTTGGCAGGCAGGCCGGAGGGTGTTCAGATCAGGCACAGGCATTCTCATGCAATCAATATCCCATCGGCGGCAGCGGCTCGCCCTTCGGCTCAGCCACGCGCATCTCGTCGGTATCGTCGGTTCCAAGGTCCTGGTAGGCCCGATAGGTCAGCACCAGAAGGAAGCAGAAGAAGGAGAAGGAAATGACGATCGCCGTCAGGATCAGCGCCTGCGGCAGTGGATTGGCGGCACCGGCGCTCAGCGTATCCGCACCGGCGGCGATGATCGGCGGAACCTCACGGGTCAGCCGGCCGGTGGTGAACAGAAGCAGGTTGACCGCATTGCCGAGAATGACGACGCCAAGCAGCACACGAACGATATGCTTCGACATCATCAGGTAAAGGGCGCCGGCGAAGAAAATGCCGACCAGACCCGACAGCAGCGTTTCCATCAGTCGCTCTCCCTTTCCTCAAGCGCCAGCGCGATCGCGGTGATGGCACCAACGACGACAAGATAGACGCCGACGTCAAACGACATGACGGTGGCGAGCGGCACCTCGACGCCGAACAGTCGCGGATAGATCCACAGGCCCGTCATGAAGGGCACGCCGAAGACGGCCGAGATCAGGCCCGAGACGGTCGACAACAGCAGGCCCGCACCGGCGATAGACAAGGGTCGGAACCACAGTGCGCGGCGCACGGCCGACACGCCGAAGGCGATACCGTACATGGCGAAGGCCGAAGCGGCGATCAGCCCGCCGATGAAGCCGCCGCCCGGCTCATTGTGGCCTCGCAGCAGGACGAAGATCGAAAATAGCAGCATCAGCGCGGTCAGGAAGGGGGCGACGGTGCGGAAAATCAGCGTGTTCACTTGCGCGACTCCTTCTCGGCGTTCTTGCGCCTGATGCCGGCGACGCTCGCCTGGGCGGCGGCGATCGGCACGACGCGAATCCGGATCAGCGCCAGGATGGCAAGACCGGTAATCATCACCACCGAGATCTCGCCCAGCGTGTCGGTGCCACGGAAGTCGACGATGATGACGTTCACGACATTGGCGCCGTGGGCGACGACCTTGGAATAGGCGTTGAAGAAATCGGTGAGCGTCGTGTCGAATGGCGCCTGCGTCGATTTCAACAGCATCAGGGCAAAGCCCAGCCCCCCGGCGATGGCGATCGCGCCGTCAGCCAGAACCTGGCCCCAGGTGCGGTGGTCGGAGGGCGAAAGGCGCAGCCGCGTCATGACCAGCGCGAGGATGACGACCGACAGCGTCTCGACCATGAACTGGGTGAACGACAGGTCCGGCGCGCCGAACAGCAGGAAGATCACCGCCACGGCGAAGCCCTGGATGCCGAGCGAGACGATCGCCGTGAGGCGGTCCTTGGCGACCAGAACGGCCAGCAGGCCTACGACGGCGATGATGAAGAAGGCGAGTTCGTGGAAACGGATGCCGGACGGCCAGGACGGCATGACCGGCAGTTCACCGCCGACCAGGGGCGGAACAAGCAGGACGACGGCCAGCAGCAGGAAGGTCGCGGTGATGTAGACCTCGAGCCGTCCGTTCTGCACCAACTGCGTCACCCGCCAGGAGAGTCGAACAAGACCGGCGATGAAATGGTCGAAGCCGCGATCAGGTCCGGGGCCGAGGGCATCGAGCAGGCGGGCGACAATGGCACGGGCGCGGGCGAGACCGAGGAAAACAAGAATGCCAAGCACCACCGTCAGCACCGACAGCGCGAGCGGCACGCCAATATGGGGCACGAGGCCGACGGTCACGGTCTCGGCTTCACCGGCGACCGCGCTGGCCATCGGCGAGGTGACAAAGGCATGGGCCAGCGGCGAGAACACGGCGGCGGCAAGACCGATGAGCGACAGGGTCAGCGGTCCCAACCACAGAAGCACCGGCCCCTCGTGGGCATGTTTCGGCGTTTCGACCTTGGCGCCGAGGAAAGGCTTCAGCGCCACGGCAAAGGCGATGACGAACATCAGCGCGTTGCCGACAATGGCGACCGCGGTGAAGAGAACGGAACGCGGATCACCACCGGCCAGCGCCGCATAGATCTCCTCCTTGGCGAGGAAGCCGAAGAAGGGCGGCAGGCCGGCCATGGATATGGCGGCGAAAAGGGCGGCGACGAAAGTGATCGGCATGGTGGAGCGCAGGCCGGAGAGCCTGGTCACGTCGCGCGTGCCGGTCTCGTGATCGATGATGCCGGCGACCATGAAGAGCGCGCCCTTGAACAGGGAATGGGCGACCAGATAGAGCACCGCCGCCTCGATCGCATAAGGTGAGCCGAAGCCGGTCAGCATGACCAGAAGGCCGAGCGAGGCGACCGTCGTATAGGCGAGCATCAACTTCAGATCGGTCTGGCGGATGGCGAGAACGGCACCGACCAGAAGCGTGACGCCGCCAAAGAGCGGAAGCAGGATTTCCCAGGCGGGTGTTCCACCCATCACCGGATTGAGCCGCATCAGCAGATAGACGCCGGCCTTCACCATGGTCGCGGAATGGAGATAGGCCGAAACCGGAGTCGGCGCCTCCATGGCGTTGGGCAGCCAGAAGTGGAAGGGGAACTGCGCCGACTTGGTGAAGGCGCCGCCGAGCACCAGAATGAGTGCCGCAGCGTAGAACGGGCTCTCGCGCAGGAGGTCACCGGAGTGCACCAGCAGCGACATCTGCGTCAGGCCGGTGACGTTCCAGATGAAGATCAGGCCGGCCAGCAGGGCGAGGCCACCGCCGCCGGTGACGACCAGAGCCTGCAAGGCGGCGCGGCGCGAGGCCGCACGCTCATGGTCGAAGCCGATCAGCAGGAAGGAGGTGATCGAGGTCAGCTCCCAGAAGACGAAGAGCATCAGGAAGCTGTCGGACACCACGACGCCGAGCATGGAGCCCATGAACATCAGCATGAAGGAGAAGAAACGACCCAGTTGCGGATGACCCTTCATGTAACCGCCGGTATAGAGCATGATCAGCGTGCCGATACCGGTGACCAGCAGCGCGAAGGTGAGCGACAGGCCGTCGAGGAACCAGGAGAAGGACAGGTTGAGGCTCGGCACCCAGGCATAGCCGCCGGTTACCACCTCCCCGGCCGCGATCGCCGGCAGGAAACCGGCGAAATGGGCGAAGGAGGCAAGCGGCGCGAGCGCCAGAACCCAGGCGGCATTGGCGCCGAGCCTGGCTGTCAGGAAGGGAGCGAGCAGCGCGCCGGCAAAGGGCAGAAACAGGGCCATCAATGTCACAGCGGCGACGTTCTCAAACATTCCGTATCCTTGTGAGCGCAGTTCGGCATGAGCGCGGTCTGGCGCCGCCCCCGAGAGGACGGCACAAATTGCGCATGGTGTTAGGACAAACCGTGTCGCGCCTCAAGGGAAAACGGGAAGAGCCGTGTTCACATCGGCGTTTGTCAACGGATTCCGGCGGCTTCCACTGGCCGAAACGCATCCGTTGCGCCCGCCGCAGGCGGTATATTCATGGCCGTTGTTTTAGCCCGTCGCTCACTCGCCGCGACATTACTTCGCCGTGCGAACCGGATGATGTCGGACCGTTCGGCAAAGGCGACCTCTCCGACACGCCGGCGATTGCCGCAGCGCCTTCTCCACCCTATTTAGTCAGCTGAACAACGGAGCGACACCCATGAGCGAGACAGCCAAGCCGACAATCGACAAATCCGATGCCGAATGGCGCGAGCAGCTGACGGCGGAGCAATACCGCATCCTGCGCGAACACGGAACGGAACGGCCGTTTACCGGCCCGTATTGGGACAATTTTGAAAAGGGCCTCTATCGCTGCGCCGCCTGCGATACGCCGCTGTTTTATTCCGACACGAAATTCGACGCCGGCTGCGGCTGGCCGAGCTATTTCGAACCCGCCTCCCCCGGCGCCGTGACCGAGCATCGCGACGCCTCGCTGGGTATGGTCCGGACGGAAATCCGCTGCGCCAACTGCGGCGGCCATCTCGGTCACGTCTTCCCCGACGGCCCGAAGCCGACCGGCCTGCGCTACTGCATCAACGGCCATTCGATGGTGTTCGAGAGGGTGGAGTGAGGGTTTTACGCCCTCGAGCCGGCGCCGAGATCGCCTCTGCGCACTGGCCCTCGTTGCAGGAGAGGCAGAGGAAGACACCACGAAGCGAACTTCGACGCTCGCCAAGCCCGACGCCTTCTCGCGGCGGCCGAAGGCGACATGCCGTTGGCGAAAGCCGACGTATCAGGACTTTCTCAATCTCCTCAGGCGTAAGGTCGCTGCAACAGATCAGGAGAATGCCCGTGTCGAATGTCGTCGAATTCAAGAAGCCGCCGAAACCGAAGGAACCGAAAAAGCCCAATCCTCGGCTGAAGACAGCGCTCATCGCGCTTGGCGTGGTCACCGCTTTCATCATCGCCTGGGCCTATTTCCAGTTTCTCGGCTGAGCGAATCCCCAGCAGGTGCTCGTGCGCTCCCTCACCCGTGGCTGTGACTGTGGCCATGGTGGAGGTCAGGGTAATGCGGGTGCTTGTGGCGCAAGGGCTCGTGGCGATGCGGATGCGAGTGGGGCTCGGTGACCGGGCCGTCATGATCATGCTGATGATGCGCATCATGGACATGGGCATGCTCGTGCTCCATCGCCTCGTGACTGTGCTCATGCTCATGTCGCTCGGTCAGATGCAGCCAGAGCCCGAGCGCCATTAGCGCGCCGGCCAAAACCAGCTGCGGCGTCACCGCCTCGCGGAAGATGATCAGCGCCAGCACGGCACCGATGAAGGGGGCGAGCGAGAAATAGGCGCCCGTGCGCGCCGTGCCGAGATGGCGCAGCCCCAGCATGAACATTACCAGGCTGATGCCGATGCCGAACAGGCCAACGACGGCGCCGGCGGCAACGAGCATGGCGCCCGGCCAGGCGGCACCGAAGGCGAGCGCGAGCGCCAGATTGGTGGCGCCCGCGGCAATTCCTTTGATCATGGCGATCTGTACGGGATCGGCCGAGGAGAGCTTGCGCGTCAAGTTGTTGTCTATGCCCCAGCACAGGCAGGCGGCGGCAACGAAGAGGCCGCCCGCATCAAGGCTCAGGCCCACGCCGTTCCACGACAGCAACACCGCACCGGCAAGGATTGCGGCAGCGCCCAGCAACAGGCGCCGGTCGACATTTTCGCGAAACACCAGCCAGGCGATCGCCATGGTGGCCAGCCCTTCGAGGTTGAGCAGCAGCGAGGCGGATGAGGCCGAGGTGAGCGACAAGCCGAGCATAAGCAAAAGCGGGCCGAGCACGCCGCCAAACAGGATGACGGCGGCAAGCCAAGGCAGATCGGCTCGCTTCAGCGGCGCCTCTTCATTGCCAAGGCCGATGAGCGCCCGCGCGCCGCTCAAGAGACCGAGCCCCGCCCCTGCGCCGAGATAGAGGATGCCAGCCAGCAGCCACGGATCGACCACCCCGATCAGAAGCTTGGAAAGCGGTGCCGAAGCGCCGAACAGCACAGCAGAGCCGAGTGCCAGCGGCACACCGGGCCAAAGGTGGGAATGCGATTTCGCCATGCTGGACTGCCTCCGAACTGCCGCGAGTTTAACAGACCATCCGGAAAAAGCTGGGGGAAATCAGCGGGCCGGCTCCATTTGGTTATAAACCAATAGTGCCGAACCGCCTCTTGTCGCTGCAATCCTGCCGCCTCGAAGGTGCGATGCGCTATGAGAACGATGCGCCGATCCAGTCGAGTTTCGCTTTACTTGTTTTCCCCTCGACGGCCGGGCAAGCTTCGATCACGGCTGTCTTCGGATGCGTCCTCGCCCAGGCCAAGACCTGTTCCTGCAGTCGTTTTGCCGGTTGAACCACCCAAATCAAAGCCGGGTCGATCCACTGCGACGGGTTCAGACTTCTGGCCCGTGGCTTCGCTTGTGGTTTTGTGCTGATCGGGCTCTTTGGGTTGGCCGCTTTTCGGATCTGACTCAGCAGGCTTTTTGTCTACCATAATCTCACTCCTCTTGACGCGCTGGGTTCCGTAATCGGTGGCCTCAGCCCCGTTAAAGACCGCCGGTTCGTATTGTGTCGGCGCCCTTGTGATGGTTGAGCTTTCCAAGCGTATGGTCCAGCGAGCTATGCAACTTATTGATCGCGCCGGAAATCGCGCTCTCAAGCGTGTCAGCCTGATCGGTCACCACTTCTGGCTGGCGGCCCTCCAGGCGCACTTCAATGACGCAACGTTTGTCGACTTCTCCGGATTTGTCGCTGTTGGTATCGCTAAGATGGACCTCAATCCGCGTGATGTGCTGGCTGAAGCGGTCGAGACGGTCGCGAATTTGGGCCGAAATTTTCGCAGAAAAATCTGCCCCACCGTCGATATTTTCGTCAGTATTGATTTGAATTTGCATGTGCCGACCCTTTCTGGCCCAGGACCCACCAGCGCAAAGATACCGTAGGGGTGGCGGTCAATTGAGGTGACTGACTCAAGCGGACTTGAAATCAGAACAGTTCCCTATCGGTGTAACCATAACACAATTCCAACTATGTCGGGTGTGAAATACGTGCCACCCGTCGGTCTTCCTGGGATTCGATGGAGTGGAATGGGAGTGGCCTGCCGCTGTTATCGTCACGTGCTTTTCGAGTCCGGCCGCAAGAAGAGTCCACGCGTTCCGCAACGCGGTCCCTTTGCCTTTTCCGGATGGGCGCCGATCCCACGGTTGTGAAACGCGGGCACGTGCTGGCCGCGCGATCCCAGGGCCGCTTCCCCTGTACAAAGCCGTCCACGCATTGTACTCACTGTTAGCGGAGGCCTGATCGTGGCCTCCCTGCCGTGCCGCCCACAAACAGTCCCTTGGCTCGGATACGCAAATGTACTGGCCATTGCGAATAGCAACGGAGACGAAGTGCATGTCGCTCGGAACAATACTCATCATCATCCTGATCATTGCCCTGCTTGGCGGGTTTAGCGGTCGCTTCGGCGGCTATGGTTATGGCTTTGGCCACGGCGGGGTCAGCGTTCTCGGCGTCGTGCTGATCATTCTTGTCATCCTGGTGCTGACCGGTCGCCTGTAAGGCCATCCTGCCCTTGCGCCCGGGCAACCAGCGACAAAGCGTTGGCTCAGGTCGGGCGCAAGAAAAACGCCCCCGGGCGGGAAGCACTGATGACCATATTCTCGGTACGCCATATCACCGACTATCAGTACAAGCGGCCCGTCAAGCTCGGCGAGCACCGGCTGATGTTTCGACCACGCGACAGCTTCGACCAGACGCTGCTCAGCGTCAGCCTCGTGGTCGAGCCGCCGCAGGATGAAATCCGCTGGATCCACGATCCCTTCGGCAATTGCGTCGCGCTGATCAATTTTTCCGCGAAAACACGCAGCCTTCGGTTCGAGAGCAACATCCGGCTTGACCATACGCCCCATGCGGCGCTCGACTTCCCCATAGAGGCGACCGCGGTCGACTATCCGTTCACCTATGATGCCGAGGAACTGCCTGACCTCAAACCGACCATGGCCCGCCATTTCGCCGATCCGGCCGACCTGGTCGGCACCTTTGCCCGGCAGTTCGTGCACACCGGCCAGCCGACCCGCACCAGCAGCCTGCTGATGAGCCTGTGCTACATGATCCACGACAGTTTCGCCTATGCGCGGCGCTCCGAGCATGGGGTGCAGACGCCGTTGCAGACGCTTGAACTGAGAAGCGGCACCTGCCGGGATTTCGCGCTGCTGATGATGGAGGCGGCTCGGGCGCTCGGCTTGGCGGCCCGCTTCGTCACCGGCTACATCTATGTTCCCTACCGGGACGGTTCGACGACGCTCGGCGGCGGCTCGACCCATGCGTGGTGCCAGATCTATATTCCCGGCGCCGGATGGGTGGAGTTCGACCCGACCAATGGCATTGTCGGCAACCGCGACCTGATCCGGGTCGGGGTGGCGCGCGACCCGCACCAGGCCATTCCTCTGTCCGGCAGCTACGACGGGCGCGCCTCGGATTTCAAGTCACTGACCATTCAGGTCAATGTCACCTCCGATCAAGAGGTGCCAGCACCGCCCTGACCAGCAAGCCCTGGAACACCCAGGAGGCCTCTCGCGTTTAGCAACACACCCGCCGCTCCCGGCGACGCCTCCTCCCCGTCAAAGGATCCGAGAATGAAGATACGTGCCGGCTTCCACATTGCCTATGAATGCGAGCACGATACCGCGATGCTGCTCGTTCTCAATATCCACCCGTCTCGCCGGCCCGATCTGCTGACAAGCCAGGTACTGAGCTTCGACCGCCCGATCGAGGCGCGCGACTATATCGACGGCTTCGGCAATGCCTGTAGCCGGATCACCGCGCCGGCCGGGATCACCACCATTTCCACGCAGTTCGAGATCTATGACAACGGTCAGCCGGACGTGCTGCCCGAAGGTGCCTTCCAGCACGACATCAAGGATCTGCCGAACGACGTGCTCGTCTTCCTGCTCGGCAGCCGCTATTGCGACACCGACCGGATGGCCGATTTCGCCTGGGCGACCTTTTCCGATACCCCGCTCGGCTGGCCACGGGTGCAGGCCATCCTCACCTTCGTCCACAATCACATCAGGTTCGATTACATGAAGGCGGATTCGACGCGTTCGGCCCATGACGGTTTCGTCGCTCGTACCGGCGTGTGCCGAGACTTCGCCCATCTCGCCATCACGCTGTGTCGCTGCATGAACATCCCGGCGCGCTACTGCACCGGCTATCTCGGCGACATCGGCGTGCCGCCCGACGGCAATCCGATGGATTTCAGTGCCTGGATGCAGGTCTATCTCGGCGGCCACTGGCACACGGTCGACGCCCGGCACAACAGACCGCGCATTGGCCGCATCCTGATGGCAACCGGTCGCGACGCCACCGATGTCGCGCTGTCGACCGCTTTCGGGCCGGCGCGACTTGCCCGCTTCGACGTGGTGACGGATGAGATAGCCGATTAGGCCGCGCGGCGGCGGGAGGTCGATGCGGCTCAGCCGCTCGTGGTGCCCGCCGCGCCGGCTGCCGCCTGCGCCTCCCGCCAGGCGGTCGGGCTCAGGCCCGTCACCCGCAGGAACTCGCGGTTGAAATTCGACTTGGTCATGAAGCCGGCCTCGAAGACGACGCGTGTCACCGGCATATCGGTCGCGGACAGAAGCCGGCAGGCCTCGGCCACGCGGAAATTGTTGACGTATTGCGAGACGCTCATGCGGTGCACCCGGTTGACCGCCTGCGAGACCGCACGGGCCGGCAGGCCCATACGCCGCGCCAGCTTGCCGAGATTGAGGCTGGTGTCGGCGTAAAGCCGGCGTTCGTCCATCAACCGGTCGAGGTTCGCCGCCACCACCTCATGCTCGTCGGAGGCGGGTTGCGGCACAGGCGCGGCAACCGGTGGCGCCAAGGTCCGCGCCAGGGCCGTTCCACTCTCCGGTCCCTCCGCCAGGTCCGCCCCTTGCCCCTCTCCCGCCCCCTGGCTCTCCCCTTCGCCATCGCCTTCCTCCGCTCCCGCCACGGCGGCGGCAATGCCGAGCAGGAGCAGGATGACAGTGGTGGCGGCCGAGACCACCAGCGCCGAATGCCGTCCGCCGCCCAGCAGCATGTCGAGGCTGATGCCTACGTCGGTCAGCGCCGAGGCGACGAGCGCCACGCCCGTCAACTGCAAGGAGCGATAGGAGCGCAGCGATCCATCGAGCCGCGATGCGATCAGGCCGTCGGGGCCCAAACGCGCCAGCCACAGCAACCACAGGCCATAGGCGAGAAACTCGCCGATGATCAAAAGGTCGACCGGGTCGCGCCAGACCGAAAGTAGCACCGCCAGCACCACGGTGGGCAGCAGATGCGGCCAGTCGCGCGGCGAGATGCCGCCCCCCTCTTCGCGAACGAGATCGCGAAACGCCAGATAGGAGAGCGGCGGGATCACGCTGGCCAGCAGCGACAACAGCGGAAGAACCGCCGTCACCCCATAACCCCAGCGCAGGCCGACCAGCATGGTCTGCACAGCGTAGACGGCGATCAGCGCCACGAACAGCCGGTTGCGCGACAGGCTTTCGCGCCCCCGCAACAGAAGCCGCACGAGAAAGGTGACGAGGAACAGCGAGACGGCGAAGGACAGCGGAATGAAGATCATGGGCGGGTGGACAAGCAAGGCCTTTCGAGGGAACGGACGCCATCATGACCGCAAGCGCGTTCGAGGTCGACCTGAAACGTGATCAAGGTCGCGCAGCGCCTGCCCGAGGTGCTCGATGGGATCATCAACAGCCCAACAAGGAGCACCTCCCATGAAAAAGCGAACCGTCCTTCTTTCCATCGCCGGCGGCATTCTCGCCATCGCCACGCTCGACGCGGCGGTCAACCTCGTCACCACCCGCGCCAGCATGGCAGGACCGCTCGACCTCAGCCATGTCCAGACAATCCGGGTCGAAGGTGCGGCGAGCGACATTCAAATCACCGCAAGGGCCAACGGACCGCGGGTTGCTGAACTGAAGGGCGAGCGGCGCGGCTGGGGCGCCGTCTGGCATTCCGGATGGTTCTCCGATGCCTGCCCGGTCAACGGCAGCATGCGCATCGAGGGCCAGACACTCACCGTCGATGTCGGCAAGGCGGCCCGCCTCTTCGACTGGTCGGACTGCACCATGGAACTCACCGCCAATCTGGCCCCCGAAGCGGCCGTCATCATCGACCAGAAGGCGGCGCGCACCAGGCTCGACGGCGATTTCTCGATGATCGACGTCCGCAGCGATGCCGGCGACGTCAGCTTCAAGGGACATGCGCGGGCGGTCTCGATCTCCGGCGCGGCCCTTCGCGCCTATCTCGCCTACGAACAGGTGACGCACGACGAGACGATCGCGCTCTCCGGCAAGATGCTGGACGCCACGCTGAAGTTCATCACCCCGACGCCGGTCAGCTATCTGGTCGAGGCGGTCGCCTCCTATATCGACAGCGCGCTGCCCAACACACCCGGCGCCAAGCCGGCGATCACCATTCGCGGCGAGATGGTGCACGCGCGGATCGAATAGGCATCCAGGGCCGCGGCCCGGGCGCACGCCTCGGGCCGCATTCCCTCAGAGCTTCAGCTCCATCATCGCCAGATCGAGCCAGCGGCCGAACTTTGTGCCGACCTCCTGGTGTACGCCGACGAGGCGGAAACCGAGACGTTGGTGAAGCGCGATCGACGGTTTGTTCTCCGCCTCGATCGCGGCGATCATGACGTGCTTGTCGCCCGCCCGCGCCCGCTCGATCAGCGCCTGCATCAGCTGCTTGCCGATACCGCCGCCCCGGCAGTCCTTGTCGACATAGACCGAATGCTCGACGGTGTGGCGATAGCCGTCGAAGGCGCGCCAGTCGCCATAGGAGGCGTAGCCGGCGACCTTGCTCTCGCGGATCGCCACCAGAACCGGAAAGCCCTTGGCCCGGCGCTGTTCCATCCAGGCACGGCGGTTGTCGAGATCGACCAGAACCTCGTTCCAGATCGCCGTCGTGTGCTCGACCGCGTGGTTGTAGATGTCGCGGATGGCGGCAAGATCAGCCTCGGCGGCATCGCGGATAAGAACGGATTGATTCATGGCGATTTGTCCAATATATTAAATTCATGTCCAACTTATCAGACAATCTCGATCGCTGTCTAGGGGAGAGAATTCGCCTCGAACGGCTGGCGCACGGATGGTCGCTCAGCGATCTGGCGACCCGCGCCGATGTCTCACGGGCAATGATCCACAAGGTCGAGCGCGGGGAAAGCAGCCCGACGGCGGCCCTTCTCGGCAAGCTCGCCGGGGCGCTGTCGCTGAGCGTTTCGACGCTGATCGCGCGCGCCGAGGCGAGCGGGAGCCGGCTGATGCGGGCAAACGACCAGCAGGTCTGGGTCGATCCCGAGACGGGATACCGGCGCAGGCTCGTCTCGCCGGTCGTCGACATGCCGCTCGAGATCGTCTCGGTCGACCTGCCGCCGGGCGGGGCGGTTCCCTATGGCGCGGCGGCCTTCACCTTCCTGCGGCAAATGATCTGGGTGCTGGAAGGCTCCCTCACCTTCATCGAAGGCGAGACCGTGCACCGTCTTTCCACGGGCGATTGCCTGGCGCTCGGGCCACCTTGCGACTGCTGTTTCAGCAATGAGACCGGCCGGCCCTGCCGCTATGCCGTCGTGCTGTTGAAATCGGACTGACGCTCACAGGCCAAGGGCCGTCAGCACCGCCGAATAATGCACGGCCGCCGCGGTCACCACGAAGCCGTGCCAGATGGCGTTCTGGAAGCGCAGGCGCTCCCACACATGGAAGATCACGCCGGCCGAGTAGATGCAGCCGCCGATGATGATCAGAAGCATGGTGATCGAGGGCAGGTTTTGCGAGATCGGCCCGAGCGCCAGGGCGCCGCTCCAGCCCATGCCGAGATAGAGCAGGATGGCGAGCTTGTCGTAGCGGCCGGGATAACGGCATTTGAGCGTGATGCCGATGGCGGCCGTCAGCCAGATGCCGACAAGCAGCGCGAGGATGACCCAGTCATCGGCGCCCTTGACCAGGAAGGGCGTGTAGGTCGCGGCGATCAGCACGAAGATCGCCGAATGGTCGAAGCGGCGCAGGATCCACTTGGTGCGCGAATGCGGCCACATATTGTAGGTGAACGAGACGGCAAGGGCGATGACGAGGCCGAGACCATAGATCCAGGCGGCGGCCATTTCCGCATAGCTCGACCAGACCGTGGCGTAGAAGATCAGCGCCGTCGCGCCGATCAGCGCGAAGACCACGCCCACGCCATGAACGATGCCGTCGGCAACCAGCTCATGGAAATCATAAGGCCGCCCGAAGCGGAACTGGTCGGTCATATCGATCAAAGTCCTCAAGCTCGAATTTGCCTGCGCGATCACACGCCATCATGGGCAGATTTCGCGCCATCTTCAAGGATGGCCATGGCGATTGTGAGGCGAGGCCGCGCGCAAACCGTCGTCTTGCGCGACCTTTTCCCTTCGCCTAGCATCCGATCCTTGCCTCTCCCCCGACAGCCCGAGGAATTTTCCGATGCGCTTTACCGTTCTCGCCACCTTCGCTGCCCTCATCGCCTATGTCTGGTTCCTGCTCAAGGTCGCGCGGGCGCGTCGGCAATTCGGCGTCGAGGCGCCCAGGACGACCGGAAACGTCAATTTCGAGCGCATCTTCCGGGTGCAGCAGAACACCGTCGAACAGCTCGTGCTGTTCCTGCCCTCGCTCTGGCTGTTCGGATTTTATGTCTCGGACGCGCTCGCCGGCCTTCTGGGCCTCGGCTGGACGGCATCACGCGTACTTTATGCCACGGAATATTACGCCGACGCCAAAAAACGAGGCCCGGGCGCCGCGCTGACCTTTTTGATCGGCATCGCGCTGCTCGTCGGCGGGACGATCGGAGCCTTGGTGAAGATGGGGTGAGTGGGGAGGCGGGAACGTGGCGTTCTTACCCTTGTAGTAGGGAGGAGACGCGATGAGAGGCTGTCTTTGGGCGGTGGATGGACCTTTCATGCGCCACAAAACCAAGAGCTGTTAAACGACACGAACTAGCCTTCGGCCGCATATCGATGTTCTGGGTCCGAGCTATCGACTGAACATAACATTTTAGCAAATAATTCCGACACTTGAAACAGGGGCTGATTGCGAATGACTTCCCAAACCGCGGAATTCGGCTACTGGCCAGATAATATCAGCATCCGGAATGCAGAGGTTACTATCGAGCCTCTGCCCGGCCTTAGAAAGGTCGTCGCCAGCGTAAATGACGATGAAGGTGTTGAAAATGATTGGCTCTACGCGCCGCCGCAGCAGGTCGTCGGCTTAGGAACTGGCGTGCGCACTCTACCGTATCCCGCGCGCGTCTTCGGCTTACCAAAAACGCACCGCATCACACTTGCAAACTCTGACGACCCGGAACATATCGCATTTCATCTCTGGGCACTGTCGTTCTTCGTTGGACTTAGACTAACAGCAACCGAGGCCGGCTTCCTAGATGCCACCCCAATCAGGTCTGGCAAACTTGTCGACTTCGTGCTGTTGAGAACCGGTTTGGAGACAGCTGTCGATCTTGCTGAACAATTCTGGATTACGAATAGAGCCAAGGCCCAATGTGCGAGACTCTTCGGCGGGAGTGTCCACGCTCTATTTTTGGCGCAAAACCCTCGTCACTTACAGTTTGAAAAGTTCATTTTGCTTTACACCGCGTTTGATGCCTGCTTTGCGCTCGCGAAATTACTTCATCCGCAGCGGCCGCGACCCAGTTGTCACGCAGAACGAGTCCAATGGATGTGTGAACTCCTCGGTATATCTACGCCCGCGTGGGCAGATCCAAGTACACCCGCAGGACCCGAAGTGGCGACGTTGCGGAATGCGACGCTTCATGAAGCCTTGTTCATGGGGCAGCCTTTGGGCTTTGCCGTTCACGGTGTCGGTACGAACCAGAACTTGACTCTTGAAATGCAAGCTCTCACCTGTCGGTTGCTTGTCGCCCTGATCGGCGGTGCGGCGTCGACCTACGTTCGCACGCCGACGAACACGCGTCAGCGCCACGCGATGGAGCTACCATGAGAGGGTAGAGGTACTGCTTTCGTCCAGGGATAAACACTGGTCATTTGCGGTATTGAATCAAGAAATACGCCAAGCGACCGCGCGCCTCATCCACCGCCCTGCCCGGCCCCTCGCCTTCGCTCTGGGCGTTCGTCATTGGAAACGATCGTCGGATCGTTTCGTCGGCTTCGCCAGCCGTCCCTCACCCCGCCTTGCGATAGCGTCTCGCCTGATAGACCACGCCGCCGCCCGACAGGCCCTTGTAGAGCATGGAGCCCTTGGAGCCGGAGAATTCGCTCATGAAGCGGCGCAGCAGGGGGATCTTGCCGATGCGCGCCTGCTTGCGGGCTTCGGCGGCATTGAGGGCGGCGACGACGTTTTGCGAGATATTGCGCTTGTCGACCAGTTCGAGGCCGGGCGCGCCGAGCTGCTGGTCGAGGGCGGCGAGCTGGTTCTTCGGCCGCATGTCGGCGAAGGTAAACCAGCCGCCGGGCTTCAGCACGCGGGCGACCTCGCGGGCGAAGGCCGGCACGTCGCCGTAGCAATGCGAGGATTCGATGTTGACGACAATGTCGAAGGCGGCGTCGGCAAACGGCAGGTTCTCGGCATCGCCCTGCGTGAAGGTCAGCGCCGCCGTATCGGCATTGAGTTTTTGCGCGCGGCGCACGGTTTCGGGGGAATAGTCGAGGCCGGTGACGGCGCTAGGCGCATAGTAGCGGGCGATGTAGCGCGAGCCGCCGCCGCGGCCCGAGCCGATCTCCAGCACGCGCGCGCCTTCGACCTGCAGGCCGTCGAGCGCCTGATGGTAAAGGCCGATGAAGGCGCGTTCGGCCTCATCCTCGGGCTTCAGCGGAAACGGCGCACCCGTGGGCACAAAGCCGTAGTTCATGAAGCGCCAGTCACTGTCGCCCCAGAAGCGCGACAGCATGTTGTAGATGCGGCGCCAGACCCATTTCTGCGTGCGCGGAAACTTGCCGAGGGCGGCGACGTCGAGGACGCGGGAAAACAGACGGCTGCTCATCGGCGCTCTTTCACTCGGCGGCGGCGGGGGCGGACGCGGCATCGAGCGCGGTGAATTCCTTATAGAGCCAGTCGCGGCCCTTGAGGACCAGCGCGTGGTCGTCCTTGTTCACCGGGCTGAAGCCCGGCAGGTAGTATTTGAAGAAGAGCGGCGCGCAGCGGCCCCAGAAGCCGGGGGAGATCGTCACGGTATAGAGGAAGCGCAGCCAGAAGCGCGGGCCCGTCTTGATGCCGTCGACACGGGTGAATTCCTTCACATTGCGCAGGAAGATGAAGAGGAAGGGGATGATGGTGGCGTTCATCGCCATGACCCGCAGCAGATAGCGCTCGACGCGGCTCATCTTCGGTGTCGCCGCCTTCAGGACGTCAAGCGCCACCGCCTTGTGCTCCAGTTCCTCCAGCGCATGCCACATCCACAGGCGCCGATAGGCGGGCTCGGCACCGTCGAACAGCTCCGGATAGCGCAGCGTGACGGTCGAAAGCGTCGCCGTCAGGTGCTCGATGGCGCAGGTGACCGCCAGGCGATGCAGCGGATTCTTGCCCACCGCCAGCGCATCGGCCACGCGCTTTTCCATCATCGGAATATCATAGCCAAGCTTGACCATGGCCTTGTTGTAATCTTCGTGCTCGCGGGTGTGAAAGGCCTCCTGCACCGAATAGCCGGTGATCTCGGCGGCCAGATGCTTGTCCTTGAGCTTCGGCGCATAGTGCTTCAGCGAGCGGATGAAATAGCGCTCGCCTTCCGGCAGGAAGACCGACAGACCGTCGGCCAGCAGCGTCTTGATCGGGTCGCCGCCATACCAGTGGCGCTTGGGATTGGAGACGATGCCAAAGCGTATGTCGCGAGGAATGATCTCCTCGTCGTCATTGCCCGGTGAGGCTCCAGCCCATTTCGCCGTCTGGCCGGCCGTCTCCGAAATCGCCATAACTCGCACTCCGCCTTGTCTCGCACGCCCGTCCGACCGCAGCGCAGCCGCGGCGCCGTTCGCTGTTGCAATCTTTAACGACTTCGCCGGACAGGGGCAACACGCGTGCACAAGTCTCGCCCGCGGCGGCAAGGAACCGAAGACCTCGAATCAAAAAAGGGGGCGCCCGGCGCCCCCTCCCCGCATTCTCATGCGCGCAGGTTCACTCGCCCGCCGCGCATTCCTGGCACAGCGCCGCGGAGGGCACGGCATCAAGGCGCGCCTCGGCGATCGGCTGGCCGCATTTGGCGCAAATGCCGAAGGTACCCATGGAGATGCGCTCCAGGGCCGCGTCGATCGCCTTCAGCTCCTTCTCGCCGACCTGGCCGAATTCCTCCAGCACTTCGTCGTTTTCCGCTTCGGTCGCCTGTTCCTCGCTGTCCTTGTCGCGCGGATTGCCGAGGTCGGTGTCGATCTTGTGCAGCCGGGCGAAAATCTCGCGCTGGCGGTCCTTCAGGATCTGCTCGTATTTTTCCGTGTTCATCCGGGTGTTTCCTCGTTCTTGTTGTTCAGATTGCGTACCGTCTCCGGCACCGCTTCAGCGGTCGACCAGGACCGAGCACTTGGCATGGCGCACGACACGGTCGGCGGTGGCGCCGATCAGGTAATTGCCGAGATCCGGGATATGCGAGGCGACCAGGATGAGGTCGGCGCCGTGCTCATTGGCGGCGGCCAGGATCTCGCGGGCCGGTGCGCCGGTGCGCAACTCGACGCGGGCGGCGATGCCGGTCTTTTCCTTCAGCTCGACGAGCTTGGCCTTGCCGTCCTTGATCGCGCCCTCGACGGCATCGACCGGCAGTTCGATGGTGATATAGCCCGGCATATCCTCGATCACGGTCATCAGGATAATCTCGCCGCCGGCGTCGAGCAGGCTGGCCGCCTTGCGCAGGATCTTCTCACCCTTTTCGAGCGCGCCGCAATCAACCGGAACCACGATTTTCTTGTACATTGTCATCTCCTTGTGGCGACCCGTCCCGGCTCGCCTCCCTCTTTATGCACCCACAATCAATCGTCGGCGAGAGTCCCGCATTGATCAGGATCAATTTTTACCGTCCCGCCCGTCAACAAATGACGAACGATAAATCTCCGAAATGCAATCTTTCGTGAACGATAAGAACACCGCATATTCTTATCCAACAGACGACAAACCACAAGGACCGCTCCGATGAGCCAGATCACCCGCCGCACGATGCTCGCGCTTGGCGCCGGCCTCGCGGCCGTACCGATTTCATCGCGGGCGGACACAGGAGACAACGCAATGGATACCACAGGCCAGAATGCTATCGGCCAGAATGCTGCCGACCAGAGCTTCGCTCTGACCCGACCCGTCCATGTCGGCGCGGCGCATCTCGTCGTTTCCGACCTCGATGGCGTGCGGCAGTTTTACCAGACCATGCTCGGGCTGAAGGTGCTCGAACAGGGCATGAGCGGCACGGTGCTGGGCGCCGGCGAGCGGCCGCTGCTGACGCTGACCACCCGCGCCGACACACGCCGCGCGCCGCGCAACGCCGCCGGCCTGTTCCACACCGCCTTCCTGCTGCCGGACCGCGCCGAGCTTGGCCATTGGCTGGCCCATGCCGTTCATCAGGGCGTGCGGCTCGACGGCGCCTCCGACCATCTGGTCTCCGAGGCGATCTATCTATCCGACCCGGAGGGCAACGGCATCGAGGTCTACCGCGACCGGTCCCCGGACGAATGGGACTTCCACGCCGACGGCACGGTGGAGATGGCGACCCTGGCGCTTGACCTGCAGGGGCTCTACGACCAAGCGTCGAAGACCGCCTGGGGCGGCATGACCGACCGCTCGGCGATCGGCCATATGCACTTGCAGGTCGGCAACATCCCGGAGGCCGACCGCTTCTACGAGGGCGTTCTGGGGCTGAAGAAGATGGCGAGCTATCCCGGCGCGAGCTTCTTCGGCGCCGGCACCTATCACCATCATATCGCCGCCAATATCTGGAACAGCCGCGGCGCCACCGCCCGCGACGGCGCGATGACCGGCCTGTCCGGCTATTCGCTGACCTTCAACGACAAGGCCGCCCTCGACACGGCGCTGGCGACGCTGGAGAGCCTGGAAATCCCGGTCACGCGCACGGCCGAGGGCCATACGCTCAAGGATCCGTGGGGCATCGGGCTGACGCTTGGCGCCGCGGCCTGAGGCAGCGGTGACAAGGGGATGTCGCCGGGGAGCGACGGGATCTCACGCGATGGCGGTGATCTCTAACTCCCGACCGGCGACTTCCAGCACATCACCGACCGCCTTGCCCATCAGCAAGTGCGCCACCGGCGAGACGTAGGAGATTGACCCGGCCTTGGGATCCGCCTCGTCCTCTCCGACAATGCGATAGGTCTGCACGCGCCCGTCGTCGCGGCTGAAAGTCACCGTGCTGCCAAAAGCGACCGTGTCGCTCGACGTCGGCGCAGAAACCACCTGGGCCGTGCGCACCCTTGCCGCATAGTAGCGCAGGTCACGCAAGGGGGTTGCCGCCTGCCGGCGCCGCTCGTTGACGTCCTCGATCGTGCTCGTTGCGTCATAGGCCGCGCGCGCCTGCTGGAGCAGCCGTTCCAGAGCCTCCAATCCCGCCGCCGTGACCAGGTTCGGGTGGGAGGAAACAGGACGGTCAGGCAGCAGGGTTTCCGCAGCGGTTTCGGAACTCTCTTCCTTGGTGAAGGCGACGCTCAATCTCGAACTCCGTTCAGGCGTGGTGCGCTCGTTGAGCACAGGGGACGTTTGCCCCACCGGTTTGTCAGACCCCATCATACGATGACAAGGGCACAACCACCACCGTCCGTTCGGGCCGCAAGCCCTTCTCCCTCTCCTTCAACCGTCCTTGGCCACCGCCGCGAGTTGCGGCTCGCTCAGATCGCCGAGTTTGACGAAAACGGCGCCGCGTTTCTTCAGCACCGCCAGGCCTTCCGCGACGCCCGCGCCGGCGGGGCGGCTGGGCTGGTTGACGTGGGCGATGATGACGTCGCCGTCATGGGCGGCGGCGATGCGGCGCAATGCCGTTCTGGCGGCAACCGAGGCGCCGTCGTCGGCGTTCAGCGAATAACCGGCGATGCGGTATCCCAAGGCCTCGATCGTCGCCATCGACGAAGCCGTATAGAGGGCGGTCGCGCCGCGAAACCAGCGCGGCGGCGCAAGCCCCGCCCCGGTGATCCATTTGGCGCCCTCCTCCACCTCGCGCACCACCGCCTGCGTCGAGCCGGCGGTCTCGATGCCGTAGACGCTGCCCGGCCGGTCGATCGCCGGCACGTGGTTGAGGCCGTGATTCTCGATCTCGAACAGGTCCGGCCGGCCAGCCATCAGGGCCAGCGCCTCGGCATTCCGGCGGATCCAGCGGCCGGTGACGAAAATCGTCGCGGGGATTTCCTCTGCCATCAGCACGTCGAGAATGCGTCGGTCGGTCTGGCCGGAGCAGGCGTCGAGGGTCAGCGCCACTCTGGGAGCCGACTGCCCGCCCTTTTCGACATGGAGGCGCGGCTCCTTGAGCGAGCCGGGCTTGAACGGCGCAAGAGGCGGCGCGGTCGTGGCCGGGGGAACCGTTGCGGACGGTGCCGGCTGGCCGGACGCCCCGGTCGGACTGGTTGCGAACGCACGCGGGGCGGCAAGGCCGCACAGGAAACAGGCACAGAAGGCGCGACGGGACAGGCGCATGAAAAGGATACCGCAAAACAGGAAAAGACAGGCAATGGCCAGATCCAGAACTTAGCGTGCCAGGCGCCAAAATTATGGCGGCGCAGCAAAGTCGCGCAAGGAATCGTCGCCTTAGCGCTACGGCCGAGGCCTCCACTGTCGCCGCGCCGCATTCCCCGCCCCGATGGAACACTCGACCCGCTTCCGCGTTGTGCGGCAGGTGCATCGGGGAATATCGAAATGAACGAGAGGGCGAACGGATCGGGGATCAACCGCGAGGGGATGGAGCGTGCTCTGAAACAGAAGCAGCGGCGCTCGCCCTATCGGGTGCAGGTCCGCAAGACCGCACTTGATCTGGCGCTGATCTGGGCGGTGATCGGAATTTTCCTGATCCTGGCCGTCTCCGCGGTCTATTTCGCCGCGAGCATACTGATGCCGATCACGTTGGCGATCGTCGTCGGACTGATCCTCGGGGTCGCCGCCGACCGTCTCGGCGCGCTTGGCATTCCGCCCATGGCCACTGCGGTGATCCTGTCGTCGCTTTTCGCCCTTATGCTGTTTTTCATCGCCAATACGCTGGCAACACCGCTCGTTGACCTGGCGGGCGAGGCGCCGGCAATGGCGGAACACACCATAGAGCGGGTTCGTCCCTTTCTTGAGCGGTTCAGATGGCTGCACGTAACCGCCACGACCTTCCGCTCAGGCCCGGTCACGCCGGAGGCGCTGATCGAGCACACCGGCACGGTGCTTTCGACTCTTGCCACCCGCGTGACGCCGGCGCTTTTGCAGGGCCTGATCTTCTTCGGAGCGCTGGTCTTCTTCCTTGGCAGCCGGCTGGCGCTGCGCCGCGCGCTGATCGTCGCCTTCAACGATCGCGCCCGCCGCCTTGCCGCCATTCGCATCATCAACGCGATCGAGCAGGCGCTTGGCTTCTACTTCGCCACCGCGACCCTGCTCTATGCGATGGTCGGCGTGCTGATGACGGTGATCGCCTGGGGCGGCGGGCTGCAAATGCCGGGGCTTTGGGGCCTGTTCGCCTTCCTGTCGAGCTTTTTGCCCTATCTCGGAATCACTCTGATGACGCTGGCGCTGGCGATCGCCGGATTGTTGACCCATGACGGCCTGATGCAGGCGCTCGCGCCGGCGCTGGCTTTCTTTGTCGTGCATGCGGTCATGGAGAACCTGGTCACGCCGGCGGTGATGGGGCGACGGCTGGAGATCAACCCCTTCACGGTCTTCGTCGCCATTGTTTTCTGGACCTGGATGTGGGGGGCGATCGGGGCGGTGCTCGCCGTGCCGCTGTCACTGATCGCCATGACCATCGCCGGCGAGGTTATGCCGCGCGGGCCAGCCCAACCCAAGCTGCCGGGCTAATCTCCACCACACGACGAACCGTCCTATTCTCCGCAATCGAAAGGGCGTATAATATTTTTTGCATCGCTTGATAAAAATCAAATTACATCTACGAAGCTTCGTACATACTACATCTCATATATTTTGCAGCAAAATGGGAGGTTGCTTCATGGCGCATATCGTCATTCTCGGTGCCGGTCTCGGCGGCACGATCATGGCCTACGAGTTGAGAGACAATTTGTCGCCGAGCGACAAGGTCAGTATCATCAACAAGGGCTCGAAATATTCCTTCGTCCCGTCGAACCCTTGGGTCGCCGTCGGTTGGCGTGATCGCGAAAGCATCGAGGTCGATCTCGAACCGGCCTGCAAGAAGCGCGACATCGGGCTTTACCCGCAGGGCGCCAAGCGGCTGCACGCCTCGGACAATCGCATAGAGCTCACCGACGGGTCCTTCGTCGATTACGATTATCTCGTCATCGCCACCGGTCCGGAACTCGCCTTCGACGAGATCGAAGGCTTCGGACCTGAAGCCAATACCCATTCGGTCTGCCACATCGACCATGCGCTCTCGGCACAGGACGCGTTCAAGAAGCTCGTGGCCAATCCTGGACCGGTGGTGATCGGCGCGGTACAGGGTGCATCCTGCTACGGTCCGGCCTATGAATTCGCCTTCATCCTGGAAAAGGCGCTGCGCGATGCCAAGGTGCGCGACAAGGTGCCGATGACCTTCGTCACCTCCGAGCCCTATATCGGCCACCTCGGCCTCGACGGCGTCGGCGATACCAAGGGCCTGCTCGAGAGCGCCATGCGCTCCAAGCACATCAAATGGATCACCAATTCCAAGGTGCAGAAGTTCGAGGCCGACAAGGTGACGGTCGAGGAGGTCAACGAGGACGGCTCGACCAAGGCCATCCATGAGGTTCCCTCCAACTACACGATGATGCTGCCGGCTTTCCGCGGCGTCGAGGCGGTGCGCGATATCGAGGGTCTAACCAATCCGCGCGGCTTCATCCTGGTCGACAAGCACCAGCAGAACAGCAAATATCCGAATATCTTCGCCATCGGTGTCTGCATTGCCATTCCGCCGACCGGCAAGACGCCGGTGCCCGTGGGTGTGCCGAAGACCGGTTTCATGATCGAGAGCATGGCGACGGCGACGGCCCAGAATATCGCCCGCCTCGTCAAGGGCGAAAATCCCAACGCCCAGGGCACTTGGAACGCGGTTTGCCTCGCCGACTTCGGTGACGGGGGCATCGCCTTCGTGGCCCAGCCGCAGATCCCGCCGCGAAACGTCAACTGGGCGTCCGAGGGCAAGTGGGTTCACGCCGCCAAGATCGGTTTCGAGAAGTACTTCCTGCACAAGATCAAGAGCGGCAAGGCTGAGCCCTTCTACGAGAAGCTGGCGCTGCAGGTGCTCGGCATCGACAAGCTCAAGGCCGTCAAGTTCGACGACTGATCAATGGTCTTTCGCGCCTTCGGGCGCGACACAGGCTCCCCCCGCCTCCCCCGGAGACGAACCTATCTGGACGGATACCTCCGGGCAGATAGGTTCGTCCTTTGGGGGAGTTTTTCGTTGTAGACATGTCGGCCGCTCGCAGACCGTCGATCCGAAGTGAACGCACCCGTCGTCGGAGACGGTCCGTTTGATGGCAACGGCAGCCCCGTCGCCGCCGAGACGCGAGGAGCCGCCGGCCCAGCCGTTTCCACCCACCACCCCTTCCTTGCCGACCTCAAGGGGCGACGAACGACAGACGGCAACCGTCACACAACTGTCATGGGCCGCGCCTATGTCCGGCGCATCCCTTTCATGACATATCGAAAATGCCCGTAGAAAATTCCTTCCCCCTCCTCCGCTTCGGCCTGATCGCCGACCCGCAATATGCGCCGATCGAGCCCAATACACGGCTCAATCGGCACTACGGCCAAAGCCTCGGCAAGCTCGAAGCGGCGATCGATCATTTCAACGGCGAGACGCTCGACTTCGTCGTGACGCTCGGCGACGTCATCGACCGCGACTGGGACAATTTCGACCGGGTACTGCCGCTTTACGCAAAGCTGCGCCACGCGCATCACTTCCTGCCCGGCAATCACGACTTCGCCGTCGCGGCCGACCGGCTGACCGAGGTGCACGACAAGCTCGGCATGCCCGCGCCTTACCATGACTTCGCCTTGAACGGCGTGCGACTGATCCTGACCGACGGCAATGAGGTCTCGCTGTTTGCCCCGCCGCTCGACGATCCGCGTCGGGTGGAGGCGGCCGAGCGCCTGGCGGCGCTGACCGCGGCGGGCGCGGTCAATGCGCAGAGCTGGAATGCCGGCATGGGCGAGGCCCAGGTCGACTGGCTTGGCGAACGGCTCAAGGCGGCCGAACAGGCCGGCGAGCGGGCGATCGTCATGGGGCACTATCCGCTCTTTCCGCAAAGCGACCACAATCTCTGGGGCGCGGAAGAGGTCTCGGCGCTGATCGCCGGTTCGCCCGCCGCGATCGGCTATTTCTGCGGCCATAACCACGTCGGCAATTACGGCCTGCTTAGCGGCACCCATTTCGTCAACGTCAAGGGCATGGTCGATACGCCGGACGAGAACGCCTTTTCCATCGTCGCCGTCTATCCCGACCGCATCGAGCTCACCGGCTTCGGCCGTGAGCAAAGCCGTACCATGCCACTCTAGCCCGACGCGGCGGCGCAATTCGTCCAGCCAGCGGCCCAGAGCGCACGCAGGCGGCTGCCCGCGCGCAGCCCCTCCCCTTTGACAGGACGGGCCTGCGGTCGCTAAAGTGGCCCGACGAGAAAAATCCTGAAATTTATCAGACCATTGAGCAATGGAGCGCAATTCACCGGAATGTGACTTCATTCCTGCCATGCGATTCTGCAAACATCGTCTGGCGCATTTTTGCCCCTGAAGCCGCCGGCTCGGCCGGCTCGCGAAACTGGAGAGACCCGATGAAGTTGAAACTTGTCATGGCAGCCGCCATTGCCACCGGACTGGGCCTGAGCGCTGCTGTTGCCGCCGACGAGCCGCAGGTCGTGCGCCAGGAGATGATGAAGAAGGTCGGCGGCGCGATGGGCGCCATCGGCGCGATCGTCAAGGGAGAAAAGCCGTTTGACGCGGAGGTGGTCAAAGCCTCGCTCACCACCATGGTCGACGTCAGCAAGGCCTTCCCCGACCAGTTCCCGGCCGGTTCGGAACTCGGCATGGACACCGAGGCTTCGCTGAAGATCTGGGAGGACATGGACGGCTTCAAGGCCAAGGCGGCGGCACTGACCACGGCGGCCGAAGCACAGCTTGCCCAGTTGCCGACCGACCAGGCAAGCACTGCCGTCACGATGAAAGCCGTCGGCGAGACCTGCGGCGCCTGTCACAAGGCCTATCGCCTGAAGAAATAAGGCGAACACCATGCTTTGCCCGGTGCGGCGCCGACTTGCCTGACAGCAAGCGCGGCGCGCGCCGGTTTTCCGCGTCGGAGCAGGAAACAGGATCGGAGGCTGTTATGGCATCGAAATGGCTGAAGGGGCTTGGCGCCTTGGCCGTGCTCGGCATGGTCGGCGGCGCCGCTTTTCTCATCGTCACAGCGCCCGATCGCCAGGATCCATCCGTCTGGGCGAACCTTGGCGAGCCGGATCTCGAGAACGGCCGACGCATCTTCTTTGCCGGCGGCTGCAGCAGTTGTCACGCGGCAGCGAAATCGGAAGGCGAGGCTCGACTCGTCCTGTCCGGCGGGGCACCGCTTCAAAGCCCGTTCGGCACTTTCCACGCCCCGAATATCTCTTCCTCGCCGACCGCCGGGATCGGCGCGTGGACGCTTGGCGAATTCGGCGATGCGCTGACGCGCGGCGTCGGGCGCGACGGCGAGCATCTCTATCCGTCCTTTCCCTATAACTCCTACGGGCGCATGGCACCGAAGGACGTCAACGACCTCTTCGGTTTCCTCAAGACCCTGCCGGCGAGCGAAGCCGTGGCCCCCGCGCACGAACTGCCCTTCCCGTTCGACATCCGATTGCTGCTCGGCGGCTGGAAATTCCTCTACTTCAACGAACAGCCGCGCGTGACGATCGCCGCCGCCGCCGACACGGTGAAGCGCGGCCAATATCTGGTCGAAGGTCCCGGCCACTGCGGCGAATGCCACACGCCGCGCGATGCGCTGGGCGGCTTCCAGAGCGGCAAATGGCTCGCCGGCGGACCGAACCCGGAAGGCGAAGGGCAGATCCCCAACATCACGCCCGGATCGAAGAGCATCGGTTCGTGGTCGCAAGGCGACATCGTTTCCTACCTCGAAACCGGCTTTACGCCCGAGTTCGACAGCGTCGGCGGCTCTATGGTCGAGGTGCAGAAGAACATGGCCGAACTGCCGGCTGAGGACCGCGAGGCGATCGCCGCCTATCTGAAGGCGATCCCGGCGGTAAAGTGACGGGCGGACAGTCGCCGTCCGCATAAGGGTCCGCCGACGACAAGGCGGCGCAACGAGAGACTGTGCGCCAGTGCAACGAGCCAATCCTGGGGGGCTGCCCTTTTGCGCCCTCCAGCATCGCACAAGGCTTGGTCATCAAAGTGCGTTTGATCACAATGACCAGGGGCCGACGCATGAGCATCGAACGCCGTCGAATGGAAAGCGCCCTGCGTTCGCTCCTCGACAGCTATCCGGATCCGGCGCTGCATAGCTGGGTGAACGAAACCGTGCGGGCCTTCGACAAGCGGCTCTCCAATATCGTTGACCCCAGGGAACGCGACCATGCGCACCGGGCAGCACTCATGCTGATCAAGACGACACTGCAACAGTGGTCGCAGAACCCACCCGTTCGGCACTAAGACGTCTCAGCCCGGCTCTCCGCAATTCTTGCCGCGACCGCTCCCCTGCGATTGACATAATTGCCGACCGCCACGATAGTGGCCGGGATGGTTCCCCAGAAGCGGCGCTTCGGGGATTAATAGGGAACACGATAGGGACGACCCTGACGGGGCTCGATTCGTGGCTGCCCCCGCAACTGTGAGCGGCGAATATCTGGACGACAATGCCACTGGAGAGATCCGGGAAGGCTGTCCGGACGTCATGACCCGCAAGCCAGGAGACCTGCCATTAGCTGTCGTCGCCTGTCGGACGGGGTTGTCCGAAAGACGGGGAAATTGTGCGGTACGGAGCTTTTGATCCGCAGCCGTCCTCTTGCCCTTCGTTTTCCTCTCCTCCGGCCGTCGATATTCATCGTCATTGTTCGGAGGGAAACATGTCCGTCAACACCATCACCGCATCCACCTCGTCCGCTGCCGGACGCATCGCGCCGGCGCTTCTCAGCGTCTTTTTCGGCCTGTTCATCGTCGGCTTCGTTGGCTTCTCGCCGATGGACGTGGTGCATAACGCCGCCCACGACGCGCGTCACGCCAACGCCTTCCCTTGCCATTGAGGGGAGTACCGATGTCTCTCTTTCGTTCGCTCGTCTTCACTTCGGTGCTGGTCGGGCTGATCGTCGGTGCGGTGGTGACGCTCGCGCAATTCCTGGGGACCACGCCGCTGATCCTGGCGGCCGAGGTCTATGAAACCGGAGACGAGACCGAGAGCCACGACGCCGGCACGGTTGCAGACACGGCCCATGGTCATGATGCGGCTGCATCCACCGAAGCGCACGACCACCACAACGCAGACGCCTGGGCCCCGGCTGACGGCATCGAACGCACCGCTTATACGCTCGCCGCCAACATTCTGACGGCCATCGGCTTTGCGCTTGTGCTGAATGGGCTCATGCAGATCTCCGGTCGCCAAAGCGACTGGAGAAGCGGCCTGATCTGGGGACTGTGCGGCTTCGTCGTCGTGATGCTCGCACCGGGCTTCGGTCTGCATCCGGAACTTCCGGGCACGCCGGCCGCGCCGCTCTTCGAGCGTCAGGTCTGGTGGGTAGGCACCGCGCTATCAACGACTGCCGGACTGGCGCTGCTGTTCTTCCAGCGCAAACCCTGGGCTGCGGCAGCGGCGATCGTGCTGATCGCTCTTCCGCACGTCATCGGGGCACCACTCCCACCGGACGGCGAACAGGCCTTGGCACCGGAGACGATGTCGCATCGCTTCGTCGTCATCGCGACGCTGACCAGCCTGCTGTTCTGGGCCTTGCTCGGCAGCTTGAGCGGCCACCTGCGCCGCCGCCGCGAAGCCTGAGGCGACGTGGCAGGCAGCCCCTGCCCGAGTTCGACTGGCGCATCGATCTCGATGCGCTGGTCTTTACGCACCGGCCGTCCGGCAGCCGATGCTTCGTCCACAGGCTTGCCTTTCGCAGCCTGACGGAAAACCCAACCCCGAGCGCTGAAGACTGCCTCGCGTGGTTTTCCGCCCATCGCGCCGCCTTTGACGCGGCAGCCGCCGTCAAGGCCGACCGCGGTCCAGCCGCCGGTCAGGCCTTCAACCTCAACAGCCGCGACATCCGCCGGGCGCTAAAACCGTAAGGAGATCTCAGCGGTGCTCGCGGGCAAAAGCGCTGATCTGGGCCTCGGCCTGTGGAGCCCATAGCCCGAGGGCCTTGAGAATTTCCATGGTGAAGGTGACCGGCGAATTGCCGGGTGCGGTGACCACGCCGCCGTCGGAGACCGCCTGCGGCTGGTCGAGATAACGGCTCGCGCCGTGATAGCCCGGATAGTTGCTGTGCGACGCCAGCGAATTGCCGGTGTGGGCGACGTCATCGAGCAGACCGGTGGCGGCAAGCCCGCTTGCCGCAGCGCAGATGCCGGCGACAACCTTGCCCTGGGCGTGGAAGGCCGTGGCCAAGGTCGAGAAATCGTAGGCCTGACCCTTTTCCCAGGCGTAACCACCGGGGATCACCAGCGCGTCGAAACGGTCGGCATCGATGTCGGCAAAACTCAGGTCCGGGGTGACTTTGAGCCCACCCATCGACGTGACCGGGGCTCCATCCGGCGAGGCCGACAGGACCTCGCAACCAAGATAATAGCGGGCGGCGGCCATCAGGAGCGCGGGCTCCCAATCAGCGAAATCGGCCTGGAGTGCGACGGCAATGCGGGGCATGGCAAAAATTCTCCTTGGAAACGAAGTCTGGGCGTGGCCGCGCTTACGAAAGCGCCTGCATGTAGCGCATGCCGGTCACCGGGCGCGGCACGAAATCCATGTGCTCGTAGAAGCGATGGGCGGCGAAATTGCCGGTTGCTGCGCTGACCGAAAGGTAGTCGCAGCCGGACTGGCGGGCAAGCTCCCTTGCACGGGCGACGAGGTGCTGGCCGATGCCATTGCCGCGCTGGCCATCGCTGACATAGAGATGATGCAGATCCATACCACGCTTGCCTTCCTGCGCTCTGTAGAGCGGCACGAGAATGGCATAGCCGATCAGGCCCTCGCCGCCGTCGGCCACCAGCGCGGTGATCCACGGCATGGGGCCGAACAGGTCGCGCTCAAGCTTTTCCGGCGTCATCGCCGAGGCGTCGCCGTGGTGCATGGCAAGCGCCGCGATCATCGCGTTCAGCTGCGGCAGGTCATGGGGCTTTGCGGCGCGGATCACCACGACGGGCGGCCGCGGCAGGGTAATATCGGTATCTTCAGTCATTTTCGCTTCCCTTTTTCGTTTGCGCCGTCAGGGAGAGCTTTTGTCTTGAAAACAACAAGGCCGCCTGACGGCGGCCTGTTGACATGATGATCTGTCGAGCCGCCGGTTACCGGTAGGCCCAAAAATACGTGCAGGAGATGGGTGCGCGTGCGATGATCATGGCGGCTTCAATGCGCCGGTTTCAATCGATTGTCAATGGGCTCGATTGGGCGTTTTGGGCAGAATCGGCCTCCCAACACCGCCCCTTACCGCTCAAGCGGATTGCCCGCCCGGTCGGTCAGCCGCTTCTCGAAGCCCACCTTGGTCAAAACCGTCCCTCAATGCTCGCGGTCGCACAGCCCATGATCGGACAACGCGCGAATGACATAGCAGTCGCCGACGCTGTGGCCCTCACAATGGGTCACGATCCGGTCGAGCTCAAGCTCCAGCTTCCTCAGCCGGGCGATCTTCTCGCGCACGCCCTCAAGCTGCTCACGGGCGATGTGATCGGCGCGCTCGCAGGGCTGATCCGGATGACCGCTCAGCGCCAGAAGCTCACGGATCGCCTCGATGGGAAAGCCGAGGTCGCGGGCGTGGCGAATGAAGGTCAGCCGCTCGAGATCACCCTTCTCGTAGCGCCGCTGGTTGCCCTGCGACCTGTCAGGCGCTGCGATCAGGCCCGCCTGCTCGTAGTAGCGGATGGTCGGAACCTTGACACCAGTGCGTCGCGACAAATCGCCGATCGAGTACATTTCGCACAAAACCCCCTTGAACCTCTAGTCACTATAGACATTAGGTAGGGTCTCGGACCAGTTCAAGACCGAAAGGAATCAGCATGAGTGCCAGCCACGGCCATAGCCACGGCCCCTTCGACGGCATGTCAGACACCTACAAGCAGCGACTGTGGATGGTGATCTTCATCAACGCGGCGATGTTCGTCGTCGAGATGACGGCCGGCCAGTTCGCGCGCTCGCAGGCGCTCCAGGCCGACGCGCTGGATTTCTTCGCCGACGCCGTGACCTACGGCATTTCGCTGGCCGTGATCGGCGCGTCGCTGAAGGTCAGAAGCACGGCAGCGGCCGCAAAGGGAATCAGCCTTTTTCTCATGGGGCTGTGGGTGTTCGGCTCGACCCTCTGGCGGGTTTTCTACGATGGCATGCCGGAAGCGCCGGTGATGGGGGCCATTGGCCTCATGGCGCTCGCCGCCAATGTCGCGAGCGTGCTGCTGCTGATGAACTACAAGGACGGCGACGCCAATGTCCGCTCCGTCTGGCTCTGCTCACGCAATGACGCAATCGGCAATGTGATCGTCATGATCGCCGCGCTCGGCGTCTGGGGCACGGCGACCGCCTGGCCGGACCTTACCGTCGCCTTCATCATGGCCGGACTGTTCCTCAACTCCTCGACACAAATCCTCTGGCAATCCTACCAGGAATGGAAGCAGGGCGGCGCGGAGGCACTGGCTAAAAAGGCCGAGGAAGGCTGTGGTTGCGGCACGTCCTGCGCTATCGGCGCCGACCATGCGCATGGTCATGAGAGCCATCACGACCACGCGCATTGACGCCAAGGATGGGAAAGCCATTCACGACCATAAAACGACGAAGGGCGCCACCGGCGCCCTTTTCTCATTGCCCTTGAGCGGCCAGGTCAGACTCAGGCGTCGTCGCTCAGCTCATATTCGCGATAGAGCGCTTCGACCTTTTCTGTGATGGAGACGGCAGGCGCCTCATCGGCGGCGGCGGAGAGATCCGCGCGAGGGGCCGCGGCTGCCTTGCGGCCACCTTCGACGATCCACAGCGCCGTTGCCAGGTTGGATGACAGGAGTGTGCTGCTGAACGCGCTATTACCGGACGAGCGCGGCTTGGCGGTCGCTGTCGCATCCGCCGAAGTATCTTCGCTTTCGGTCGCGCTGGGCACGTACCGGCTCTGGTAGGAATAGCCGCTAAGGCCGCTATCGATCCGCATGGCAGACACTCACTTTCCAACAATTAATCATTTGTTAACCATTGAAGCTTGCGCGAGGCTTGCGTCACGCAGTGGCGAACCGTCGTTTACAGCCTCCAACTGCTTGACAATTTCTACCAGCCGTGAGGCTGCTTCGTGACACACGTCACATCGTCGATGGCCATGCCGACCCTGAGCAAGACCTCGGCAAGGCTTTGTCGGCGCGCGTCACGGCGTGGAGAGAGACGTCTCAACGACCAGGTCATGAGCAAGCGGGGATCGCCGGGAGGGCTTTCGCGCTCTGCGTGCGTTGTACCCCACAGGGGGCTCACCCCATGGATTGACGCAGATCTGACGAGAGCCGGACCGCCTCAAGCCGCCGCCGGTCGTCCTCGAAGGCGAGTGTCGCCAGCCCCCGCTTGCAGGCGGTCTCCGCCATGGCCAGCGCCGCGCCGGAAAGCGCCGGATCTGAGCTGGCGGCCAGGGCATCCAGCGCCGTCTGGACGGCCAGCACCACCTCGATCAGACCGGCACCGTCGCGCGAGATCGCCAGGAAGGCGACGTCCACAAAGGTGGCCGGATCAATCGTCCTGACGAAGACGCGCGGGTATTCCGGCTCCGCCACATCACCTTCCTTTTTTGACGCGGCATCGGCCGGCATCGCGGTCCGCGACAGGAGCCGCGTCACCTGCGTGACCACATCGATCGCTGTGCCGGGATCGTTGATGCCGGGAGACAACGCCCGCGAGGCCACTTCAGAAAGAACCGTCAGGCCGAGCAGCGGATCCTGATCATAGCTGCGGGAATCGCCGACGGTGAAGGCATTGCCCAGCGCCGCCCGGGTGGCCTCGGGATCGTCGCCGAAACCCGCCGCCGCTTCGACATAAAGCACCGGTCTAGCCAGCGAACAGAAATCGCCCGGCCTCTGCGTCACATGAAGCTTCGCCTCGAGCCCTTCCGCCAGCCGCTGCAACCGGCCCATGTCGAGGTGCCGGATATAGCCGACCTGATCATGATAAAGCGGCACGGCGTCTTGCGGAACACCGTCGAGAACGCGGCCGCCAAGTGCCGGTCGTTCGCTGTTCAACGCCATTCCATCGGCGGCCTTTTCCGCCGCCCGGCGGATCGTCTCGCCGACATTGCCAAGGCCTGCGAGATGGTCGATCCAGCGCAGCAGCATGGTGACGATCAGCAGGACCACCGCCAGCGTCGCCGCGAAGAGAACCAGACGGCCGCCGCCGCCATAGAGACCGGCATTGAGCGCGATCAGTCCGACAAGGGAAAACAGGAAGGCGCCGAGGAAGGTCGACAGCGCCGTCTGGGCGGTGCCGTCCTCCAGAATCAGACTGACGGCACGCGGGGTCCCGCTGCTGGCGGCCGCCGTGGTGGCGGAGACGAGCGTGGAAAGCGAAAACGTGGTGACCGCCAGCATGCTCGACGCGAGAATGGTCAGAATGGCGTCGACCGCCTTGGCGCCGATCAGATCGGACAGGCGATCGGGTATATAAGGGCCGACGGCAATGCCGACGACAGCGGTCACCACCGCCATAATGGCGAACAGCGTGGCGCGGAACCATAGCCGCTTGGTGATTTGCAGGGCCAGCCACCAGGTCCGGTTCATCGTGCCTCACTCAATACGCCATTCACTGAAGGCAATGTGGCGGAGCCGGATCAGAATGCAAGGGCCTAGCGTGTCCGCTTTGATACATGCCGTTATCGCGAAACCGCTGCGCAGTTTTGCGCGGGGTGTTCTGGCTCACAACGGCGTGACAATGGCGAGAGGCCAGGCACCCCATCTGGCGCCAAGGCAGCGAGATGGGTAAGCATTGGAAAACAGCGTATTCGGGAGAAACACCGTGCTAAAACTCTTTGTCGCCAAGGGCACATGCTCTTTTGCCTCTCATATCGCCCTTCAGGAGGCCGGCATCGCCTATGAGGCACAGCGGATCGACTTCACCAAGGGGGAGCAGATGGCAGCCGATTTTCTGGCGATCAATCCCAAGGGCCGCGTTCCAGCGCTGGTGACCGACCGGGGCGTGCTGACGGAAACGCCGGCGATTCTGGCCTATATCGCCCAAAGCGCGCCGGAGGCGAAACTGGCACCGGTCGATGACAGCTTTGCCTTCGGCCAGATACAGGCCTTCAACAGCTATCTGTGCTCCACCGTGCATGTCGCCCATGCCCATGGGCGCCGCGCCAGTCGTTGGGCCGATGATCAGACGGCGATTACAGCGATGCAGGCCAAGGTCGCCAAGAACATGGGCGATTGCTTTGCGCTGATCGAGAAGGACTTATTTCTCGGCCCCTGGGTGATGGGCCAAGCCTATTCGATCTGCGACCCCTATCTGTTTGCGATTGCCGGCTGGCTGGAAAGCGATGGCGTCGATCCGGCCGATTTCCCCGGAGTTCAAGACCACATGAAGCGGATGGAGGAGCGCCCCGCCGTCAAGGCGGTGCACGCCTGGTATGAGGAGTAAATGGAAGACCAACCGGCGCAATGTGCTCGATAGCACCGGTTTCCGTCCAATATGAAATCACGGAAGTCTTCCAGACGGTGCAAGGACTTCTGGATGAAGTGCGGATGTGGAGTGATGCGCGGCCTCCACCGTTGACTTCACCCGAAGAATAGCAGCGCCAGCACGCATGCCCCCAAGGGGCATGCCGGCCCCTCTCCTCACATCTTTCCCGCCACCTTTATGGCGAAAGCGTATTCAAAGGCCACCTCCTCCAGCCGCTGGAAGCGCCCGGATTTGCCGCCGTGGCCTGCGGCCATGTTGGTCTTCAGGAGATAGGGACCGGCGTCAGGCGCCTTTTCGCGCAGTTTGGCGATCCATTTCGTCGGCTCCCAATAGGTGACGCGCGGGTCGGTCAGGCCGGAGAGGGCCAGGATCGGCGGATAGGCCTTGGCCCCGACATTGTCGTAAGGCGAATAGGCGGCGATCCAATTGTATTCCTCGAGCGACTCGATCGGATTTCCCCATTCGCCCCATTCCGGCGGGGTGAGCGGCAGGGTGTCGTCAAGCATGGTGTTCAGTACGTCGACAAAGGGCACGGCGGCGATGATGCCGGCAAATTTCTCCGGCGCCATGTTGGCAATCGCCCCCATCAGCATGCCGCCGGCAGAGCCGCCTTCGGCGATGATCCGGTCGTAAGATGTGAAGCCCTCCTTCACCAGATGGTCGGCGGCGGCGATGAAATCCTTGAAGGTGTTTTCCTTCTTCTCCATCTTGCCGTCTTCGTACCATTGGAAGCCCTTGTCCTTGCCGCCGCGGATATGGGCGATGGCATAGACGAAGCCGCGGTCGACCAGAGACAGGCAACTGGTGTTGAAGCCGGCCGGAATCGAGATACCGTAGGCGCCGTAGCCGTAGAGCAGGCAGGGCGCGGAGCCGTCAAGCCTGGTGTCCTTGCGATAAAGCAGCGTCACCGGCACGTCGATGCCGTCATGCGACGGGGCAAAGACGCGACGGGTGACATAATCGTCCGGATTGTGGCCGGAGGGCACTTGCTGGGTCTTCAGCAGTCCGCGCTCGCGGGTCGCCATATTATAGTCAAACAGCTGGGTCGGCGTCGTCATCGACGAATAGGTGAAACGGATGACGTCGGTATCATATTCGGCCGCCCCCTGGAGGCCGAGCGAATAGGCCTCCTCGGCAAAGGCGATGGCGTGTTCCTCGCCGCTCTTCCGGTCGCGGATCATGATCTCCGGCAGGCCGTTGCGGCGTTGCAGCCAGACGAGGTGGCGGGCAAAGGCCATGTGGTTGAGGATCAGCAGGCCCGGCGTATGGGGAACGACTTCCTTCCAGTTCTCCTTGCCCGGCGCCGTGACCGGAGCCTCCATGATCTTGAAATCCTTGGCATCGCCATCGTTGGTCAGGATGTAGAAGACATCGCCGCCTTCGGTCAGAGAATATTCGATGCTTTCAATCCGCTCGGCGACCAGCATCGGCTCCGCGGTGAGATCCTTGGTGGAAAGGATACGGTATTCCGAGGTCTCATGGTCATGGATGTCGAGATAGATGAAGTCGTCGAGCAGCGAGCCGCCGACGCCCATGAAAAAGCCCGGATCCTTTTCCTCGTAGACCAGCCGGTCTTGCGATTGCGGTTCACCGACAATGTGATGGAAGACCTTGGAGGGGCGATGGTTCTCGTCTTGCAGGGTATAGAAGAAGCTCTTGCCGTCAGGCGCCCAGGCACCGCCGCCGCCGGTGTTCTCGATCACGTCGGCAAGATCCTCGCCGGTTTCGAGGTTGCGCACGCGAAGGGTGAAATATTCCGAACCCTTGTCATCATAGCCCCAGATGCCAAAGGCATGATCGGTCGAGTGATCGATCCCGGCGAGACGGAAATAATCCTTATTCGCCGCCTCCTTGTCACCGTCGAGCAGGAGGTGCCGCTGGCTCTCGTCCTTGTGGTCGGCGTCGCGCGGGATACGGAAATAGCGCGGCTGCTCGCCACCGGTAACGAAAGCGGTGCCATAGGCATAAGGACCGTCCTTCATCGGGATGGACGAATCATCCTCCTTGATACGCCCCTTCATCTCGGCAAACAGCGTCTTTTGCAGCGCCTTTGTGTCGGCCATGGCCGCTTCCATATAGGCGTTCTCGGCCTCGAGGTGCTTGCGCAACGCCGCATCGAGCAAGGTCGGATCCTTGAACATCGCCTGCCAGTTGTCGGCGCGCATCCAGGCGTAATCGTCGGTGCGGGTGATGCCGTGGCGGGTGTCGGAGACGGGCTTCTTGGCAGCGACGGGGGGCGTGGGCAGATGGGAAAAGACGGACAAGGGAAGGCCTTCCTTCTCGGAGGAAATCAGAAATGATCCTCCGAGAGATAGAGAGGCCGAGCCCGGGGATCAAGGCGCAATCGCGCCCGCCCCTCAGCGGTAGACGCGCAGATAGTGCTGTTCGAAATAACGTTTCAGCCAATGGAAGATCTTCATCTTCGGGCCGACGAAACTGCGCGTCTCGCTGCGATAGACGAGCATGGCGGTGTCCAGCATGTCGACGATGCAGATCAGCTCCGGCTTAAAATCGGCCGCAGGAGCCCTGCCCGAAAGCACCGCGGCGATGTTTTGCGCGGCGGCCTTGGCCTGAAGATCGGCCTGATGCGCCTGCTTCGGCAGCCAGTCGGGGCCGGGAAAGCTGCCGCTGTCGCCGACCACCCAGACGCCGTCTCGGTCCCTGACCCGGCATTTCTCGTCAGCGGCGATCATACCGCCCGGCGAAAGCGGGAGATCGGCATCGGCAAGCCATGCCGGGCCGGTAAGCCCCGGCATGAACAGGATCAGGTCGGCGGGAAACTCGCCACCCTCGGTCACCACCTTGTCAGCCTCAAGCCGGACCATCTTGTGACCGAGCCGGGTCTCGATGCCGCGCCGCGCCATTTCCTTCAGCAGGCCGTCGACCGCCTTGTCGCCAAGACGCTGACCGGGCCGCGTCGAGGGATTGAAGAAGACCAGCTTGAAGCGATCGCGCCTGCCCTGCCGGCGCAGCAGGCTATCGATGATGAAGAGGAATTCGAACATCGGCCCGCCGCGTACGGCGCCCTGTTCGTTGGGATTGGACGCGAAACCGATGGCAATCGTGCCGCCATCCATGGCCTCGAGGCGGCGGGCGATCTCCTCGCCGACGGCGATGCCTTCGCACGGCACCAGCGCATGCTCGATGCCGGGCAGCTTGCGGATGAAGCGTCCGCCGGTCGCCACCACCAGCTGGTCGGTGGCAAATTCACCGACATCCGTCAGCACCTTGCGGCCGCCCTCAGCGAGCCCGGTTACGGAGGCTTTCACATGGCGGACCTTGTGCTCGGCGAAGAAACCGGCAAGCGGGATCTTCAGCTCACCGCCCTTGCGCAGACCGGCCGGAAGCCAGATCGAACTTGGCAGATAGTGCAGCTCGTCGCGCGGCGAGATCACGGTGATCTCGCCGTCGACACCGTTGCGGCGCAGTTCGCGGATCGTGGTCAAGGCGCCGAAACCGGAGCCGAGAACGGTAATATTGGTCACGGCGTTCTCCCAGATTGAAACGTTCCTTCATATATACGAATATTTATCGAACTTGAAAAGCGGCGGTTCGCCGCAGGACGTTGCGGCCCCAGGAACGCGCGGGCCACTCGATAGTCTTAATCGGAGTGAATTTGATGCAATCAATCGCAGCGTGAAGTGTTGAAACTCGATTTCAACCATTGCTTAGCCATTTTAGGGTATACTAACACAAATTCGGGAACAGTGTGGCCATGTCCGAGATTCAGCATCCGAAACCCTACACCAATTCACTCAGACATCGGGTGAAAGCGCTGGAACTGGCAATGGAGAACCTGCCACTCGCCGTCGGCCTTCTTCAACTCGACGGGAGACCTCTCTATCTCAACCGTTGTTTCCGTGACTTCTATCACGTCGATGAGCGCTGGCATAAAGACATCACTTTCGCCGAGATGATCAGTTCGGGCGCCCTCTATGATTGGAAAAGCGACCCAAGGGTCTTTTTCGAACGGCTTGTCGCCACCCTGAAACGCGATGGGATATTCGAGGCACAGCACGAAGTCGGCGATCGCATCCTGGCGATCCACGACCGGCTGCTGGAGGGCGACCTCATCCTGTCCACCCAGCGCGACGTGACCGACCAAGTACGCGCCGAGCGGCGCGTCTCCTTCCTGGCAACCCATGACGTATTGACGGAACTCCCGAACCGCGCCGTCTTGACGGAGGCGCTCGACAGCCGGATCGAGGAGGCGCGCGTGACGCAGCGCAAGTTCAGCGTGCTTTCGGTCGACGTGGACCGGTTCAAGGACATCAACGACGTTTTCGGCCATGCGGCGGGGGATGCCGTGCTCTCCGCCTTGGGCAAGCGCTTCAAGGATTGCCTCGGCCCGACCGACGTTGTCGCACGTCTGGGTGGCGACGAATTCTGCTTTCTTTCAGGCGGCAAGAACCAGCCGGAGAGCGCAGGCGCGCTGGCACGGCGCCTGAGCGAGGCCGCCAAGCTCCCGATCCAGTTCAACGGTCATCCTCTCACGGTGGGACTTTCGATTGGTCTTGCCATCTATCCCGACGACGGAGAGGACCGCGCCAGCCTGCTCAGCAGCTCGGATGCCGCACTCTATCGCGCCAAGGCCGACGGGCGAGGCGCGATCCGTACATTCGAACCATCCATGGACAGGCGCATGCACGATCAGCGCGTTCTGCAACTCGACCTTCAGAACGCGACCCAAAACGGCGAACTCGAGCTGCTTTATCAGCCCCAGGCGAGTGTCGACCGCACTGTCTATGGTTTCGAGGCGCTGGTGCGCTGGCGCCACCCGACCAAGGGACTGCTGGGGCCGGACTTCTTCATTCCCATAGCGGAGGAAAGCGGGCAGATCATCGAAATCGGCGAATGGGTGCTTCGCACGGCCTGCAGAGAGGCCGCGACCTGGCCGGCCCACCTGCGCATCTCGGTCAACCTGTCACCCGTGCAGTTCCGCCATGGCGATCTGGTCCAGCTCGTCCAGTCGATCCTGCTCGAAACCGGCCTCGAACCCACTCGGCTGGAACTCGAGGTGACCGAAGGCGTGCTGGTGCACGACTTCTCGCGCGCCCTGCATATCTTGCGCGGTTTGAAGGCGCTCGGCGTGCAGATTGCCATGGACGATTTCGGCACCGGCTATTCGTCGCTCTCCTACCTGCAGGCTTTCCCTTTCGACACACTGAAGATCGACAAATCGTTCACAGCCAAGCTCTCCACCGACAACCACGCAAACGAAATCGTGCGTGCGGTCATCGGACTCGGCCGCGGGCTCAATATCCCGATCGTTGCCGAAGGTGTGGAGACGCCGGAGCAATTGGATTTCCTTACCCAGGAACGCTGCCAGAACATCCAGGGCTTTCTCATCGGCAAGGCCGAACCGATCGAAGCCTACGCCGAGATTACCGGGCGCGGAACGCCGACGAAAGGCGGGAACCCCGCCTGAAAGCGTCGGCGCCCCTCGAACTCAGCCGACCCGCGTGGTGCGCGCCCAGTCCATGTAAAGCTTGAGTGCCGTGCGAGTCATCGGGCCTTCCTGCAGCTCGCGATCGTCAAGGCGGGAAACAGGGGCGACCTTGGAATAATTGCCCGAGGTGAAGATCTCGTCGGCGCCGATGAAATCCTCAACCGTCAGCGTCTGTTCGCGCACCTCGTAGCCGGCCGCACGCAGCAGGCCGATGACGCGGGCACGGGTAATACCGGCGAGGAAGGTGCGGTTCGGCACGGGCGTAAAGACCACACCGTCCTTGACCATGAAGACATTCGAGGAGGCCGTCTCCACGACATTGCCGTTCATGTCGCGCACCAGCGCATTGTCGAAACCGCGCGAACGGGCCTCGATGATCATCCGGCCGGAGTTGGGGTAAAGACTGCCGGCCTTGGCGTCGGTCATGGCGCATTCCGGCGTCGGCCGGCGGAAGGGCGAAAGCGTCAGCTTGCTGGGCTGCGCGGCACCGAGCGGCGCTTCGAACAGGCAAAGCGCGAAGCGGGTCGATTCCGGATCGGCGGCGACGATCGAACCGGGTTGGCCATGCTCGGCCCAGTACATCGGCTTGATATAGATCGCGGTCTTGCCGTCGAACTTGGCAATGCCCTCCCAGGCGAGGCGCTCGATCTCCTCGGCCGCAACCACGGCCTTCATGCCCATCGAAACCGCCGAACGGTTGACGCGCTTGCAGTGTTCGTCGAGGTCAGGCGCGATTCCATCGAACCAGCGCGAACCGTCGAACACGGTCGAGGCGAGCCACATGGCATGCGAGGTCGGGCCGATCAGCGGCGGGTTGCCGGAGATCCACTCTCCTTCGACATAGGTCCAGGTGGTGCTACGGGGCGAGGTATCGACAGCCATTTCAGTCTCCAATCTTCAGATGGCGCCAGTCAACGGCAGGAGACGCGCGGCGGTCAAGGAGAAAGTCGCGACACCTGCGACTTGGCAAGAAACCGCTGAACACAATCCGGATCATGCAAGAAAAATGCGCGATTCCAGATGCTTGACGAATGGGTCGATCACCAGAATTGATCGAAAAGGGAGGGTTCGGACGGATCAGACGACGCCGCCTCTATCCATCGCCATCGGCAGCATCCCCCTCCCCCTGTCCCATTCCCCGCGGAAACGGGGAATGGGTGCCGACAAGCGCACGGTGGGATCAGAGATTGGCGGCACTCACGCCGTCTGCATCGCCCCCGGCCCCGGGATCGCGCCGGGAGGGCATTTGCCGAGGATGATCATGCCAAGCACCTCGTCCTTGGTGACGTCTTGCGTGCGTGCCTGACCGACCACCTTGCCGTTCTTCATGACGAACACCCGGTCAGCGAGATCGAAGACATCATGGATGTCGTGGCTGATGAGGAAAATGCCAATGCCCTCGCGCTTCAGCTGCTGGATCAGCTCGCCGACCTGGGCGGTCTCCTGCGGCCCGAGCGCCGCCGTCGGCTCGTCCATGATCAGGATGCGGGCGTCGAACAGGATGGCGCGGGCGATCGCCACCGACTGCCGCTGGCCGCCGGAGAGTGCCTTCACCGGTTCCTTGAAGCGACGGAAGTTGGGATTGAGGCGCCCCATGACCTCGCGTGCCTTGGCTTCCATCGCGGCGTCGTCGAGCGTACCCCAAGGGGTTCTGAGCTCGCGGCCGAGATAGAGGTTGGCGGCGGCGTCGACATTGTCGGCGACGGCGAGCGTCTGGTAGATCGTCTCGATGCCGTATTTCTTGGCGTCGCGCGGATTGGCGATGTCGGCCGGCTGGCCGTCGATCAGGATGTCGCCCGCGTCGCGGCGATAGGCGCCCGACAGGATCTTGATCAGCGTCGACTTGCCCGCGCCGTTGTGGCCGAGCAGCGCCACGACCTCGCCGGGGTAAAGATCGATCGAGGCGTTCTCGACCGCGTGGATGCCGCCGAACGAGATGGAAACATTGTTCATTTCCACGAGCGGAGTGCGTTTGTCAGTCATGGTGAAATCCTTTTATCTCGCCCGCGCGCGGTAGATCGTGTCGAGCCAGACGGCCACGACCAGCACGACGCCGACGACGATGCGCTGGAAGGGCGTATCGATGCCGACCAGAACCATGCCGGACTGCAAAGACTGCATGACGAGCGCACCGAGCATGGCACCGGCGACCGTGCCCATGCCGCCCGAGAGCGACGTGCCGCCGATGACGGCTGCGGCGATGGTGTAGAGTTCGTCGAGTTCCCCTTGCGCATTGGTGGCGGCATTGAGGCGGGCGGTCGAGATCGCGGCGGCGATGGCACAAAGCATGCCCATCAGCGCGAAGATCTTGACGGTGACCCATCGGGTCTTGATGCCGGCCAGTTCGGCGGCTTCCGGATTGCCGCCGATGGCGAAGACATAGCGGCCGAAGCGCAAGCGGGTCGAGATGAAGGTCATGACGATGCCGACACCGATGGCGATCAGCACCGGAATGGCGATGCCATGCGAGATGAACAGGCCCCCGTCCGGCCAGGCGATGCCATTGGCATCGGCGAACTTGCGGGCGATCGCCACCGGCCAAGGATAGTCGTTGAAGACGAAAACGGTCAAAAGCACCAGAAAGCAACTCACGCCGGCGAGGAAATACTCAGCCCAGACCGGGCGCAGCGGGAAACCGAAACGGCGGCGCTGCTTGCGTGAACTGACCAGGGTGGCGACGATGGCAAGGCAGGCGATGACGCCGACGATCCAGCTGGCGGTCGCGCCGATCGAGCCATTGGTGCCGCCGCCCATCAGTCGGAAGGTGGCGTCCATCGGGGCGACCGTGCGGCCGGAAGTGACGAACCATGTGGCGCCGCGCCAGACGAGCAGACCGCCGAGCGTGACGATGAAGGACGGCACGTTGAGAAAGGCGATGATGGCGCCGTGCAGCGCGCCGATCGCGCCACCGAGCAGGATGCCGGCCATAAGCGCGATGATCCAGGTGAGCGGGTGGTCGAAGCCGAGAATCTGCGGCAGCAATTCGGCCTGCAACACGCCCATGAACATGCCGACGAAACCGAGCACCGAACCAACCGAGAGGTCGATGTTGCGGGTGACGATAACGAGTACCATGCCGGTCGCCATGATAGCGACGGAGGCGGTCTGGACCGACAGGTTCCACAGGTTGCGCGGGGTCAGGAAGAGGCCGCCGGAAATGATGTTGAAGCCGATCCAGATGATCAGCATCGCGCCGATCATGCCGAGCAGGCGCGTATCGATCTCGGTGGCGCGGAAAAAGCGCTTCACCGGGTTCTCCGCCACGCCAGCCCGCGCGGCCTGCGTGCTATTTGTGATTTCGGCCATGCCGTGCCGTTCTCCCACGTTTTAAGTAATTCCTTGCAATGGCGCACCGGGCGCGAAAAAGCGCCGCATCGGCGGCCGAGCCTCTCCCGATTGGACGATACGTCGCGACCCTTTTCCAAGGTCGCGACGTTCGAAGGCTCAATCAGGCCGTCAGGTCAGCCCGCTGTCAATCGCAGGCCGCGACAGAGCCGGCGGCGACGCCCTGGCAGGCGGCGTCCTTGGAGATCCAGCCGGCGTCGATGACGACGTTCAGGTTGTCCTTGGTGATCGGCAGCGGGGCGAGGAAGACGGACTGCATCTCGACGCCCTTCGGACCACCGGCGAAGGTGGTCACACCCTCGATTTCGGTCATCTTCTTGCCGCCCGCCAGTTCGACGGCGATCTCGGCGGCGCGCTTGCCGAGTTCACGGCTGTCCTTCCACACCGACACGGTCTGGGTGCCGAGCGCCACACGGTTGAGCGCCGCGAAATCGGCATCCTGGCCGGAGACGGGAACGGAGCCGGCAAGCCCCTGGGCCGAAAGGGCCGCAACCACGCCGCCGGCGGTGCCGTCGTTGGAGGCGACGACCGCATCGACCTTGTTGTCGTTGGCGGTCAGGAACTGCTCCATGTTTTTCTGGGCATTTTCCGGCTTCCAGCCATCGGTATAGGCTTCGCCGACGTTCTTGATCTTTCCGGCATCGATTGCGTCTTTGAGCACTTCCATCTGGCCGGCAAACAGGAAGTCGGCGTTCGGATCCGAGGCCGAGCCCTTGATGAAGACATAGTTGCCTTCCGGCTTGACCTTGAACACTTCGCGGGCCTGCATGCGGCCGACTTCCTTGTTGTCAAAGGTGATGTAGAAGGCGGCCGGGTTTTCGATCAGGCGGTCATAGCCGACGACCGGAATGCCCTCGGCGGCGGCCTTCTCAATGGCCGGTCCGATCGCGTCGGAATCCTGGGCGAGAACGATGAGAGCATTGGCGCCCTGGGCGATCAGGCTCTCGACGTCGGTCAGCTGCTTGGCGGCGGACGACTGGGCATCAGCGGAAATATACTTGTCGCCGGAAGCCTCGAGCGCCTTCTTGATGGCGGCTTCGTCGGTCTTCCAGCGCTCTTCCTGGAAGTTCGACCAGGACACGCCGACCACGAGGTCCTTGGCGTTGGCAACGGTGTGCAGGCTGGTAATGACGGCGGCGCACGCCATCAGCTTCAATACGGATTTCATATTAGCCTCCCTTTGAAAGACGCGGCCGCCGGCGAACCTCCCGTTCGCCCCCTAGCAGCCCGTCCAAAAAACACTGTCCAGCCCCCGGCGATGCCGCTCACTGTTTTTCTCGACAGTCGAGAAAATAAATGTCAGAAGATTTCGAGCCTGTCAACATCACCCCGACAGGGCTTGCAAACAGGGCTTGCCGGTGGTTTTGGTGAAGGATATATCGCGAAAGGATGCCATGAACGGACGCCGACCATGCTGACGAAATCCAGCACCGAAATGGTGCGTCAGCAAAACAGCGCGCTGGTGCTTGCGGCACTGAGACGACATGGCTCCCTGGCCCACACCGATATTGCCGCCGCAACGGGCCTCGCCTCTGGCACCGTCTCCGCGATCACCGCCGATCTCGAACGGATCGGCGCGCTGGAGCGCCACGAACAGCCGGCAGCCGGCGGACGCGGCAGGCCGCGCGTTCTCTTCGCCCGCCGCCGCGACTTCGCCTATCTGGTCTCAGCCCGCATCGCCTCGGACAGCGTGCAGTATTCGCTGACCGATTATACCGGGACCCTGATCGACCGCTTCGAGGAGCCGCGCGACCATGCGGCCCCCTCGCCCAAGGCCTTCATCGCCGGGTTTCGTGATGCACTGTCGCGGCTTTCACAGCGCTCCAAGCTTGCGCCGGAACGGATCGCCGCCGTGTCGGTCAGTTCCAAGGGCATGGTCGATACGGGCGGCTCCCGGCTGCTCTGGTCGCCGGTGTTCGGCCACGAGGAGATCGATTTCTCCACAGCGCTCGACCTTGCTCCCCAAACCCGCATCCGCCTCAACAACGAAACGCTGCTGGTTGCCCATGCGCTGGGGCTGCGCGCGGACAAGGATACGGCACGGCCGTTCCATGCGCTGACCACCCTGTCGCTTGGCCATGCCATCGGGCTCGGCATCGCCCGACGGGGGCATTCCGGTGAACTCGACGTGAGCGCGCCGAACTTCGGCCATATGCTCAACGCCGCCGACGGCAAGCTCTGTCGCTGCGGTTCGTTCGGCTGTGTCGAGGCGTCGGCCGGCTTCTACGGCATCCTCAGGACCGCCTTTGAAGTGCCGCCCGACACGATCCCCGCCAAATTCGTGCCGCTCACCGAAATGGACAAGATCGCCAACCGCGCCCGACAGGGTCATCGAATGTCGGAATATGCCTTTCGCCAGGCCGGGCTGGCGCTTGGCCAGGGCCTGTCGCGGGTGCTGAGCCTCTATGAAAACATGCCGATCGTCATCACCGGCTACGGCACGCGCTATATGGACCTCTTGACCCGCGGCCTCGACGAGGGGCTTTCCCAGTCGTTGCATGTGCGCCTGCACGGCGCGCCGGAGATCACCATCGTGCCCGAGGAGGCGACACTGGTGTTCGAGGGACACCTCGACCGGGCGCTGACCGAGATCGACCACGAGGTGGCAGGTCTGAGAGCCGAAGAGGCGGTCGCGCGATAATCCGAACCGAATGGCGCCCTTGCCGAGGGGCCGCCCCCGTCCTATCACTTCACAATTCGATCGATGGAGGAATGATGTCCACGGCGGCCTTTGTTTTCGATGCCTATGGCACACTGTTCGACGTGCATGCGGCGGTGCGCCGCCATGCCGAGCGGGCTGGCCCCGAGCATCAGCGCTTTTCCGAGATGTGGCGGGCCAAGCAGCTCGAATATTCCTGGGTGCGCACGCTGATGGGCAGCTATCGCGACTTCTGGCAGTTGACCGAAGAGGCGCTCGATCACACGCTCGCCCAATTTCCCAGCGTCGAACGGAGCCTTCGAGCCGACCTCCTTTCGGCCTACTGGACGCTCGACTGTTATCCCGAGGTGCCGGCCGTGCTCAAGGATCTCAAGAGCCGTGGCGCCAAGCTTGCCATCCTCTCCAACGGCTCGCCGGACATGCTGGCCGCGGCGGTGAAGAACGCCGCCCTCGACGTCATCCTCGACGACGTGTTTTCCGTCGATGCGATCCGCGCCTACAAGACCGCACCGCAGGTCTATGACATGGTAACGACAGCGTACCGGCTCTATCCGCACGCCGTCTCCTTCCAGTCGTCCAACCGCTGGGACGTGGCTGGGGCGCAGAAATTCGGCTTCCGCACGGTGTGGATCAACCGCAGCGACCTGCCGGACGAATATACCGACCATCGACCGGACCTGATCCTGCCCAGTCTCACCAGCCTTTGAGGAGACCTGTTTCATGGCCTGGTCAGCGACCCAGTATCTCAAATTCGAGGAAGAACGCACCCGGCCGGCCCGCGATCTGCTGGCCCAGGTGCCGCTTGGCAAGGCAAGACGCGTCTACGACCTCGGCTGCGGACCGGGCAATTCCACCGAGCTGTTGATCGAACGCTTCGGGCAAGGGGCCGTCATCGGCCTCGACAGCGATGCCGACATGCTGGAGAAAGCGAAAAAGCGCCTGCCGGACACGCCGTTCACCCAGGCCGACCTTGCGAGCTGGCGGCCGGATGCGCCGGCCGACCTGCTCTATGCCAATGCCGTGCTGCAATGGCTGCCCGACCATTTGGCGCTGATGGAACGCTTGATCGACCACTTGGCGCCGGGCGGCGTGCTGGCCGTGCAGATGCCCGACAATCTCGACGAGCCGACCCACCTTCTGATGGAAGAGAGCGGGGCCGCCGGGCGCTGGGCGCCGAGTTTTGCCGACGGAAAGCTGCGACGCGCGCGCCTCCCCTCGCCGGCCACCTATCTCGAGCGGTTATCGCAGAAGGCCGCGCGCGTCGATGTCTGGCATACCGTCTACTACCATCCGATGGCCAATGCCGAGGCGATCGTCGAATGGGTGAAGGGCACCGGACTTCGCCCCTATCTCGACGCCGCCGGGCCAGAGGACCGCGACGCCTATCTGGCCGATTACACAGCGCGGATCGCACAGGCCTATCCGCCGATGGCCGACGGGCGGGTGCTGCTCCGATTTCCGCGTCTGTTTGTCGTGGCGGTGAAGGACGAACTTCGCTAGAAGGCCATCCCAACCCCATAACGGCACCCGCCGACGCCAACCGAACCTGAAAGCCCCAGTCGATGAGCACCCTTTGGACAAAGCCCGTCACCCTCGCGCTCGGCGAAGAGGGTGAGGACGTGACAATCGACAGCACGGAAGCCGCCTCCTGGGCGATGATCGAAGACTGGCCGACTGAGGACGGCCCGGCGCTCGACAAGGCCCTGCTCGTCTGCATGGATGTGGTCGCCGGCAAGAAGAAAGACGAGGACGCGCGCCGCGCCTTCATCGCGGCGGCGATCGAGGCGGGGATTGTGATCCGCGACTAAGGGGAAAACGCCCGACACTGCGAACCGGGACCAATTCGCCGGCGCTGACGCCTGTCAGTCGTCCGTCTTCCTCGCCCGCTCGACCCTTCACGCATCCGGCAGCCCGTCGTGGTCGCCGGTCTTGCGCTCCGGCCAGTCGTGCCACCAGTCCCGGCGCTTCGTCTTGAGGTCGAGGTTCTTCGGATAGTAGACCCGATTCTCCGCCTTGGCGGTCTCGCCGACCACCAGCAGCATGACCTCCTCACTGGAGTTATTGATGAAGCTGTGGCACTGGCCGGTGCCAGCCGGAAAGCCGACGGCGTCGCCGGGTCTCAGACGAAACAGTTCGCCGTCGAGCCAGACATCCGGCGTGCCGCTCAGAACATAGACGAACTCCTCCTCGGCGCTTTCGGCATGGGGATAGGAGGTGCGGCGGCCGGGCGGCAGGCGTTCATGATGGATACCGAGGCGGGTGAGACCAAAATGACGGGCCAGCGGCGCGCCGATCGACATCCGTTCGTCGTCGCCATCATAATGCGAATTGTCCGGGCCTTCGACATCACGCCAATGGGCAATGCAGGCTGGGCGTTCTTCCTTCGTCATCCATGCCTTCCATTCAGTGTTGGGCCTTCAGAGCTTGGGCCAGGTGTCGGACAAGCGATAACCGGCGGGCCAGGGATCGTCCGGATCAAGCATCAGTTGCTGGGTACCGGTGATCCAGGCGCGGCCGGAGATGGTCGGGACGATGGCTGCCTTGCCGCCGATCATGGTTTCCGCCTCGATCGCGCAGTGAAATTCGGAGCCCATGATCGAGCGGCCGATAAAGCGGTCGCCGACCTTCATCTGCCCGCGCGCATGCAGGACCGCCATGCGGGCCGAGCAGCCGGTGCCGGTCGGAGAGCGGTCGATCTTGCCGGGCTTGATGGCCACCGCGTTGGCACCCGTCGCCACCCCGTTCTCATAGGCGACCGGCGCAGTGATCTGGCAAAACGAGATATGACTCCAGTCGCGATCGGGATCAGGATGGCTGAAGCCAAGCTGCTCGTTGGCGGCGTCGGTGATCCTCATGCCCATGACAGCGATGTCGCGCGCCTCGTCGGGGGCGATCGAGAAGCCGAGCGCCCGGCCGTCGGCGATGACGAAGCTGTCGCCACCGAAGGCGGTATCGACGGTAAGCGTGCCCACCCCTTCCACCTCGATCACCGCGTCGAGTCGGTCGGCGAAGGACGGCAGGTTGCGCACGGTAATGCGCTCGGCCTTGCCGTTGCGGCAATGGGCCGTCACCTCCACCACGCCGCCCGGCGCCTCCAGCACCAGTTTCGTCACCGGCTCACTCATCGGCAGGATGCCACTGTCCAGCAGCACAGTGGCGACGCAGATGGAATTGGAGCCCGACATCGGCGGCGTGTCCTCCGGTTCCATGATGATCCAGCCCATCTGCGCGCGAGGATCCTTGGCCGGAACCAAGAGATTGACATGGCGGAAGACCCCGCCGCGCGGTTCGTTCAGCACGAAATTGCGCAAGGTCTGGTCGCTGGCGATGAAGCGCGACTGCTCCCACAGCGTCTCGCCCGGTGGGGGCGCGACACCGCCGACGATGACATCGCCCACCTCCCCTTCAGCGTGGCAATTGACGACATGGATAACTTTCGTGCTGCGCATGAGCCCCCTCATTTTTTCGGCACGCTAGCAGCGATGGCACAGGGCGGCAATCGTGATCGCGACGACAGAATGCCGCCTTGAAGCGGACGGCAAATGCGTCATGTTAGGGAAAGACCGGTCAAAGCGGCGGCCCGCCCTGTTCGCCACCGCCGCGCATAAAGGAGGATTCCCGATGAAGTTCGTCACCGCCGATGGAGCACATATCCCGGCGCTTGGTTTTGGCACGTTCCGCATGTCGGGCGCCGATGTCCTGAGGATCCTGCCGCTCGCGCTCAAGACCGGCTTTCGCCACGTCGACACCGCACAGATCTACGGCAATGAGGCGGAGGTCGGCGAGGCGATCGCCCGCTCGGGCATCGCGCGTGGCGACATTTTCCTCACCACCAAGGTGTGGGTCGACAAATTCGCCCGCCGCGACATGGGACCGTCGGTCGACGAGAGCCTGAAGAAACTGAAAACCGACCATGTCGATCTTTTGCTGCTGCACTGGCCGAAGAGCCCGGTGCCGCTGGAAGAGCAGATCGACGGCCTGAACGCTCTGGTCGATGCCGGCAAGGTGCGCCATATCGGCGTGTCGAACTACAATTGCGCGCTGATGGGCGAAGCGGTGCGGCTGTCGAAGGCACCGATCGTCACCAACCAGATCGAATACCATCCCTACCTCGACCAGACCGCGGTTCTCGAGGCCGCCCGCTCCTACGGCATGTCGGTCACGGCCTATTACGCCATGGCCGACGGCCGGGTGCCGAAGGAAGAGTTGTTGCAGGACATCGGTGTGCGCTACGGCAAGACGGCGGCGCAGGTGTGCCTGCGCTGGCTGATCCAGCAGCAGGACGTGGTGGCGCTGTCCAAGACCGCGACCGAGAGCCGGCTGGCGGAGAATTTCGCCGTCTTCGACTTCTCGCTCGACGGCGACGAGATGGACGCCATACACGCCCTCGCAAGGCCGGACGGGCGGATTGTCAATCCGGGGCATCTGGCGCCGGAATGGGACTGAGGGGGGGATCCGCCCCTTGATTACGGCAGGAAGGACCGCCATTCTCGACTTGGCATGCACTCTTCGCAATCCTGGAACCTGGGTTCGAAGACATGTCGCCAACGGTTGACGACGACGTCTTTGAACAATGTCCAAGAAAAGGCAGTCGTGGCCGTGGTGCCGTACTCCTGCTGTCAGCCACGCGCGCCGTAGTCACGCATGATCCAGAGAAAAGGCCGCCAGATCGCTCCGGCGGCTCTTGCCATTCCTGCTTCCTCGCCGGTGTGGTCGCGCTTAACGCAGACGAGATGGACGCGGTCTGTGCCCTCAGCCCTTTCCGCCCGGCGCCTCGACCAGGCGGTCGACGATCCAACGGACGATCGGCATGACCACCAGGGCGGAGGGGAAGGCCACCGCATAGGACATGGCCCAGGCCTTGAGGATGCTGGTCGCGAGATCCGGCGTCAGTCCGAGTGCGCGAATGGTGGCGATCGATGCGACCACACCCGACATCAGGAACGACAGGATCATCGGCAACACGACAAAACGGCTGTTTGCCGGAAGCTTGGCGAGTCTGAAAGGGCGAGCCTTGCGAACGCCAGGGACTGCGGGCGCGATGTTCATCATGCCAGCCACTCCTTTGAAACCGGCGCGGCGCTTTCAAAAAGGCCGAGGCCGAAGAAGGCGCGGGTATGGGGTTCCTCCATATGCAAGGTCAGAGCCGCCTCATCGGCGAAATCCTCGATCAGCACGAAGGCGCGTTCATCCGCCAGTGACTGAAAGAATTCGAACTCGGCGCAGCCCGGCTCCGGAAGGGTGGCCTTGCGCAATTCCAGGAGGGCGCTGCGCGCCTCCCCACCCCGGCCTTCGGCCATAGTCAGGCGAACGATACGGCGCAAGCGGCCGGCGGATGGAAGATCGGTCATTGCAGAACTCCTGTTTGTCTCGCTGTTGACAACGACGTCTTGCCTGACGGACCACATGCGCGCTATTCCCCAACAAGGCACATCAATTGCGCGGAAATGCACGATGCAGGATTGGGACGACTTGCGTTTTTTCGTGGCGCTTGCCGACGAGGGCTCGTTGTCGGCGGCGGCGCGGCGGCTCAAGGTCGACCATGCGACGGTCGCCCGGCGGATCGCCGCACTTGAGGCGCGGGTCAATGCGCGACTGGTCGATCGCCGGCCGCGCCGCTATCTGCTGACCGCCGAAGGCGCGCGCATTGCCGACCACGCCCGGCGCATGGAGGCAGAGGTGTTTGCGCTCGAACGCGGCGTGATGCCGGCCGATGCCGCTCAGACGGTCGAGATTTCCGTCAGCGCGCCGCCGGTGATCGCCTCAACGCTGGTGGCGCCGCGGCTGGCGACCTTGAAGACGCAAGAGCCGCATATTCGCTTGCGGCTGCTGGCCGAGACGCGAAACGCCTCATTGGCCCGGCGAGAGGCCGACGTGGCGCTCAGGCTAAGCCGCCCCGGCGATTCGACGCTGGTGATCCGTAAGGCCGGTACGATGCGCTATCGGCTCTATGCCACGCGGCCCTATCTCGAAAGCCACGCACCGGAAGCCTATGGCTTCATCGCCTTCGATGAGGCGCTGGGTGACACGCCGCAGCAGGTCTGGATGAAGGAGATCGCCGGAGCGCGGGAAACCGTGCTGCTGACCAACGATCTCGGTGTGCAATGCGCGGCAGCCGCGGCAGGACTGGGAATTGCCGTGCTGCCGGATTTCCTCGGTGATCTCCACGGTCTCTGCGTGGTCGGGGACGCGGCAGACCATATCGACCGCGACGCCTTCGTCACCTATCACGCCGACCTGCGCAACAACCGCGCAGCGACCACGGTTGCAGGCTTTCTAGCCACCTGCCTGCCCCGTCTGCGCTAGGTCTCGAAACACAAGGAGGGCTCCACAGGTCCGCCTTTGCATGAGGCCGGATGGACGCATCGTCAGTCCGGGGCCTCTGACGCCGGGGAACTGAACGCCTTTCCTCTCCAATCCTTGTCAACCCGCATGGAGAAAAGCCGGCAGCAGCGGGAACCTCGAGAGGCAAAAAAGGCCCCGCCGCTTGCAGACTACCTCTTCACAGGCACGAACTCGGTCTCAACCATCAGTTGCACATCCTCGCCGAGGGCGGGCACAGCAAAGTCGAGGCCCCAGTCGGTGCGGCGTACCGTCCCGGTGGCGGAGAAACCGAGGCGCGGCAGCTTGTCCATCGGGTGTTCCGCGAACGAATCGTTGAAACGCACGTCGAGGGTGACCGGATGGGTCTCCCCCCGAAAGGTGAGATCGCCCTTGATGGTGCCGGTGTTGTCGCCCGTCAGGGTGATGCCCTTCGCTTCGAAGGCGATCGGCTTTGCTGCCAGGAATTCCGGCGCGGTGCCGATTTTCTTGTCAAAGTCCTCGGCCTCCGCGAACGGGAAGTCGGTGCGCACCGAGGCCGGATCGATGGCCACCGACAGTCTCGATTTCGCCGGCTGCTCGGCATTCCAGTCCAAGCTGGCGCTGACAGCGGCAAAGCGTGCGGTGTAGTTGGAAAGACCGAAATGGCTGACCCGCCAGGTCAGGCTGGTGTGGGTCGGGTCTGTGACATAGGAGCCGCTGGGCGCCGGTTTCACGGACTGGGCGGCAACAGCCGGCGCCTGGATGACGAGCGGCAGAATCAGAGCAAACCTGTACATCGGGGTATCCTTCAAGATTGGTCGACACCGCGCTCAGGCGGCAAGCTTCAGTCGGGCGGCGAGATCGCTGAAGGCCTTTTCGGAAAGGCTCGGGCGAACCGCGAACTCGATAATGGCGTTGAACACTTCGGGCGGGGCGCCGGTACGAACACTACCGAGAACAGCTGCCCGCTCGACCGGGTTCATCGCCGGGATCATCAAGCGCATGAAAGCCATGTTCTTCTCCGGCGACATGGAGGCGACGATACGCATCTCGATCGCCAGCAGTTCCTCGTCTGTGAAGGTCTTCCACAGTTGGGCCGCTGTCTCTGTCTCTTCCTCGTGCATATGGGCAAGGTCTTCGGCGAGATAAGCGGCAAAGGCGAGGTAGAGTTTGCGCCCGGCGGCACGTCTGCCGATCGGCGATACAGTCTCGACAGAGCAAGCCAGCGCCTCGATCTGGTCGAAGGCTCTCCGGTGGTCGTCGTGCTGATGGTCGACGGTGTCCGTGGTGCCGCCACGCTGCTGCAGAACGCCGTGGATGTTGTCATCCTCATGCGCCACATGGGCCGCCGCCAGCATGAGGAAGGTGCGAAGCGCCGAAAGAGCGCTCGCGGCCTCCTCCGGGTTTTCGTAGTCGGTCGAGCCGAGACGGCAAAGCATGTCGCAACCGGCCTTGCGCAGGCCCTTGTGGACGCCGCCATAAAGGTCGAAGCGACCGTTGAGGTCGGCTATATCGGTCAGGGACAGGTGATGAGTCATCTAGATTTTCCTCTTTTCGTTTCGCCGGAGAATGCGTGTCCGGCTCAATGAGAGGCTGATAGAATGCTCGCCTGCGACGCGCTTCCTAAATGCTTCCTAAGGGGCTTCGCCGCGTTGCTAAAACTTTCCTATCTTCCTAAGATTACGGCTCACCAGAGGGGGCGGGATTGATCGAGGCGGGAGGTGCGAGTTTCATCGAGGGGCGCGTGATGATCCTGATCGCCACGCGCAACGACGCGCATCGCCCGATGATCGGGCGCTCGACCGGCGCACGCTTCGACGCCGAGAGCGGTCAGATCTCTCTTCTGGTGTCAGCCAGCCAGTGGCCCGACGCGGTGACGCATGCCCGACCCGGCACGCCAATCTCGGCAACCTTCGTCAAGCCCGACAACTACAAGGCTTACCAGATCAAGGGACCGATCACCGATGCGCGCGCCGCCGACGCGATCGAACAGGCGCGCGGCCGTCAGTATGTCGCCGACATGCTGTCCGAAATGGGGGCACTCGGCGTCAGTCGTTTGCAGTTGTCGAGCACGCTCAGCGACCGCGATCTGGTGCGCATCACCTTCATTCCGCGCGACCTTTTCATCCAGACCCCCGGACCCGAGGCCGGCCGACGGCTCGGCGAGGCGGAGGCAGACGCCCGATGATCCGGCTCAGCACCATCCGCGACGCCTTTGAGGGCGTGATCCCTTCGGTGATCGCCACGACCGACCAGGAGGGCATGCCCAACGTCTCCTACCTCTCTCATGTGTACTACATCGACGATGGGCACGTGGCGCTCTCCAACCAGTTCTTTTCCAAGACGGCCGCCAATGTGCAGGCGAACGGCCTGGCGACCGTCATGGTGGTCGATGGCCGCACCGGTCAGCAATATATCCTCGACCTCGCCTTCGAGTGCTCCGAGACGCAAGGCGAGATCTTCGAGCGGATCACAACCCATCTCGACCTCATGAGCGTCGAGCAGGGTATGGCCGGCATCATGAAGCTCAAGGCCGTCGATCTCTACCGCGTGGAAGACTGCAGGGCGGTGCCGGCCGCCAACCCGCTGGAATTGCCGCAACCCGAGGGACAGGATCTTCGCGACCATCTCGACCTGACACGCCAGCTTGCCGCCAAACTCGCGACCGCGACGAATGTCGAGCACCTGCTCGACCATGCGCTCGAGGGACTGGAGCGACTGTTCGGCTTCACCCATTCGATGGTGCTGGTGCCGGACGACGAGCGCATGCAACTGACGACGATCGCAAGTCGCGGCTATGACCGCTTCGGTTTCGGCTCGGAAGTGCCCGTCGGCGGCGGTGTGATCGGCATGGCGGCGGCGACGCGGCGGCCGGTGCGCATCAGCGACCTGCGCCGTAGCAGGCGTTATGTCCATGCGGTCGGCGCGGCCAGCGGCATCAGCGGCAGCGATCCGTTGCCGCTGCCGGCCCTTGCCGCGCCTCTCAGCCAGCTTGCCATACCGATGGTGGCCCAGGACCGGCTGGCAGGAGTGCTTTTCGTCGAATCTGAACAATCCTTCGCCTTTCGCCATCGTGACGAGGAGGCGCTGGCCATCCTGGCCGGGCATCTCGCGCTGGCTATCACCCTTGCCGGCCAGGAGCGCGACCGGCCGGACAGTGAGGTGGAGGACGAACCTTCGACCACGGAAACGATGACACCCCTGCCCGGCACCCTGCGCATCCGTTTCTATCCGCGCGACGGCTCGATCTTCGTCGATAATGACTATCTGATCCGGGGGGTTCCGGGGCGGCTGCTCAAACATTTCATTGAGGAACATGCGGCCAGCGGGCGGCAGGAGTTTCTCAATCGCGAGATCCGCCGTGACCGCAGCCTGCAACTGCCTGACGTCAAGGACAACCTCGAGACCCGGCTGATACTGTTGCGCCGCCGGCTCGAAGAAAAGGGCGGACCGATCCGTATTACCCGCGCCGACCGCGGACGCATCCGCCTCCACCTCCAAGGCACGCCCGAACTCACCATCGTCAGCGACTGAGGCCCCCGAAAGAGACCAGGGGTTGCGCCCGCGTGCCGTAAATCCCCCGTGCTTCCGGCGAAGGAGCCGCAGTCATCCCAGCCGCGGCTCGGCTTGCCCCAGACGGTCATGCGTCGATGGTCCGCCGCCGGGTTTGCAAATGGTGACAGTAAAGACGTTTTCGCCCGGTTCAAACAAAAGGGTTGATCTGGCCGCTATTCGCTGTGAATACCGCCATTGAAACCTCCCGCGAGCCGCCGCATTGGCTGGCTTTTCGATTTGTATGCCCCCTCTGGAGCCCCCATGACCATCACTCATCTTGTCACCCATTCTGGCGGCTTCCATGCGGACGAATTGCTGTCCTCTGTCGTGCTCACACGCCTCTTTCCCAAGGCCGAGCTGAAGCGCACCCGCGACCGGCAATGGCTAGTGCCTGCCGCTGACAGGATCATCTTCGATGTGGGAGGCGCTCACGAGCCGCAGGCCCAGATTTTCGACCATCATCAGCGGCCCAGTCCGCTGCGTGAGGACGGTCAACCGTTCAGTTCCTTTGGGTTGATCTGGTCCCATTATGGTCGAACATATCTGGCGGCGATGGGCGTGCCCGATCATGACATTGAGGCGATCCATACCGCGTTCGACACGAAGTTTGTCCTGCCGATCGATCTTCTGGACAACGGCGCCATGGAGCCGTCCGTGGCGGGGCCGCTGTCGATCTTGACTTTGCCCGCACTCCTGGGAAGCCTGAAACCTGTGTTCGACGACACCTCGCCGACGGCTGACGACGACGCCTTTTTCGCGGCCTTGCCCATTGCGCGCAGTTTTATCGAGGCCTTCATCCAGAACCTCGCGGCGAAGGCCCGCGCCCAGAGCATCGTGCTGGAGGCCATCGCCAGGGCAGGTTCATCGCCGATCCTCGAATTGCCCATGGGCATGCCCTACCGCTCCGCACTTGACAAGGCGGAGGCTGATCACATGCTGTTCGTGGTCAATCCGCGCGGCGGTGACTGGACACTGAATGGCATCAAGCTGTCGAACGACACCTTTGATCAACGTGCAGATCTGCCCGCCGCCTGGGCAGGACTGACGGATGCGGCACTGGAAGAGGCAAGCGGCGTCAAAGGCGCCAAATTCTGCCACAACGCCCGTTTCATCGCCGTTGCCAGCTCACGCGAAGCGATCCTGGAAATGGCCGACATCGCAGTGAAAGCCGTTGATAGGAGCGTCATAGTCAGATGATCAAAGAAGATGCCACTTACCAGCTGGCAGCCTTACGTGCCGGAACCATCAGTCCAAGAGAACTGATGGAAGAAACGCTTGACCGGATCGCAGACGTAAACCCCGGCATTAACGCGATTGTGGCCTTGCGGGAACGCGAAATCCTGCTCGAAGAGGCCGAGCGCGCGCGCCCAGGCCTGTTGCAAGGCCTGCCGATGGCGATCAAGGATCTGGCCGAGACGGCGGGGATCGTGACCAGCTATGGCTCGCCTGTCTTCAAAGATAACGTGCCAGCAAAAGACAGTCCGATGGTTGCCCGCCTGCGCAAAGCCGGCGCGGTCATCATCGGCAAGACCAATACGCCTGAATTCGGTCTCGGCTCGCATAGCTACAATCCGGTTTATGGCGTGACGCGCAACCCCTTTGACCAGACACGCTCCGCCGGCGGATCGAGTGGCGGCGCGGGCGCGGCACTGGCGAGCCGGATGGTGGCATTGGCGGACGGGTCCGACATGATGGGATCTTTGCGCAACCCTGCGGGGTGGAACAACGTCTTTGGCTTTCGCCCCAGCTATGGCCTCGTCGCAAGCGGTGGTCCGGGCGATATGTTCTTGTCGCAACTCTCCACGGACGGTCCCATGGCACGCTCCATGCGTGATCTGGAGCTGCTGCTTGGCATCCAGTCGGAGTATGATCCGAGCCATCCGCATTCCAGCGGGCCCTATCGGCCCGGCGCACCAACCGCGAAGCTGACGATCGGCTGGCTGGGCGATTGGGGCGGAGCCTACAGGATGGAACCCGGCGTTCTCGATCTATGCGAAAATGCGGTCCAGGTGCTCGAAGGGCTTGGCCATTCCGTCAAGGTCATGGCGCCGCCGTTCCCGGCCGAGGCGCTTTGGGAGGCATGGACCCTGCTGCGGAGCTGGTCCATAGCGGGCGATCTCGGATCACTGCTGCAACAGCCGCACGATCTGCTCAAGCCGGAGCTTCGCTGGGAGATTGAACGTGGCCTCGCCGCAACCGCCGAAGCGGTGCAAAAGGCGAGCGAGATCCGCTCGGATTGGTTCCGTTGCCGGGCGGAAATGGAGGTCGATATACTGGCCCTGCCATCGGCGCAGATGTTTCCGTTCGATGCGAGACTGTCTTGGCCGGATGCGATTGGCGGGACGACGATGGACACATATCACCGCTGGATGGAGGTTGTGGTGCCAGCCTCGCTTATCGGCCTGCCCGCGCTGTGCGTTCCGGCAGGCTTTGGCGACGCGGGCACACCGATGGGGTTGCAGCTGATCGGCCGTCGAGGACGGGATGCCGACGTTTTGGCCCTTGGGCGGGAATATGAATCCGCCACCAATTGGATCGCGCAAGAACCGGCGTTTGGATAAAATGCGGCATTGCGGCCTGTTGCGGAAAAGCTGACATCCGGAAAGGTCGTGAAAATCGGTGTGTTGCGATCCTGGCGGAAATTTTCCGCCCTTTCCAGGTGAGACGAGCCTCCATTTCAGGCCGAATTCGCCTCAATAAAAAAGCCGCCGGATCGCTCCGGCGGCCTGTTCAAATCAATGTGCCGATCAGATCAGACGAACTGCGACAGGCCCGGAACCGAGGCGACGACTTCGTCGACCACTTCGTCGCCGGCGTATTCGCGGGCGGCCGTCATGGTTTCCTTGGCGAGCTTGGAGATCTCGCCCATGCCGAGGCCCTGGGCCATCAGCTGCTGGCCGAGACCCATGATACCGCCGCCACCGATCGCGCTCATCAGGCCGCCGAGCAGGCCCTTGCCTTCGCCTTCACCATTGTACTTGGCGACGAGGTCGAGGGCGCCGGGGATGGATTCAATCATCTTGGCAATCGGGCCGTCGGCAGCTTCGCGTTGCAGGAAGCCAAGCATCATGCCGACCGTCTTTTCAGCCACGGCCGGTTCAATGCCAACCTTGTCGGCGATGCGGTTTACGAGTTCATTCATGGTGAGCCTCCTGGTTCAAAACTGACGTTAACGTCAACGTAATTCAAGTTTCCGGCGAACTCAAGCGGCTTACCCGCCCGCGACCGCATTTGTCCCCGGCCCCTGACGCACGGTCACGGGCCTTCGGCCTGTTGTCGATGTTTCACACTATCCTTATAACAGCAAGGTGACGATTCAGGGAATGACGGGACAGGCGCAAATTCGCCGATAAGCTCCATGTCGACCGAACAAGGGACGGGAAAGCGGCGCATGCTCGAAGATGGAAAGCTCTATATCGGCACCAGCCGAAATCCCGACGACAGCCTCAACAAGGGCGAATATCTCGAACTCAAATACGGCAACCGGCATGGCATCGTCACGGGCGCCACCGGCACCGGCAAGACGGTGACGTTGCAGGTTCTCGCCGAGAGCTTCTCCAATGCCGGCGTGCCGGTGTTCTGCGCCGACATCAAGGGCGACCTTTCCGGTATCGCCAAGATGGGCGAGCCGAAGGATTGGGTCGACCAGCGGGCCAAGCAGATCGGCTTTGACGATTTCGACTACCAGGAATTCCCGGTGATCTTCTGGGATCTTTACGGCGAACAGGGCCACCGGGTTCGCACCACCGTCGCCGAAATGGGGCCGCTTCTGCTCTCCCGGTTGATGGATGCCTCCGAAGCGCAGGAAGGCGTGTTGAACATCGCCTTCAAGATCGCCGACCAGGGCGGCCTGCCGCTGCTCGATCTCAAGGATCTCCAGGCGCTGCTCAACTATATGGGCGAGCATGCCAGCGAGCTTTCCAGCCAGTTCGGGCTGATCTCCAAATCCTCGGTCGGCTCGTTGCAGCGCGGCCTGCTGGTGCTGGAACAGCAGGGCGCCGAACACTTCTTCGGCGAGCCGGCGCTGGCGATCTCCGACATCATGCGCACCACCAATGACGGGCGCGGCGCGATTTCGGTGTTGGCCGCCGACAAGCTGATGATGAACCCAAGGCTCTACTCGACCTTCCTGCTGTGGCTGCTGTCCGAACTGTTCGAGGAACTGCCGGAAATCGGCGATCCCGACAAGCCGAGGCTGGTGTTCTTCTTCGATGAGGCGCATCTCTTGTTCAAGGACGCGCCGAAGGTGCTGATCGAGCGCATCGAGCAGGTGGTTCGGCTGATTCGCTCGAAGGGCGTCGGCGTCTATTTCGTCACGCAGAACCCGCTCGACGTGCCGGAAACCGTGCTGGCGCAGATGGGCAACCGCATCCAGCATGCGCTCCGCGCCTATACGCCGCGCGAGCAGAAGGCGGTGAAGACGGCGGCGACGACCTTCCGCCCCAACCCTGCCTTCGACTGCGAAACGGCGATCACCATGCTCGGCACCGGCGAGGCGCTGGTCTCGACACTGCAATCCAAGGGCATCCCCTCGATCGTCGAGCGCACATTGGTGCGCCCGCCATCGAGCCGCCCCGGCCCCATCAGCGACGCCGAGCGCCGCGCGGTGATCAATGTCAGCCCGGTCGCCGGGATCTATGACAAGGATGTCGACAGGGAATCGGCCTACGAGATCCTGCTGGCCCGTGGACAAAAGGCAGCGGACGCCGAAGCCGCCCGCAAGGCGGCCGAGGAGCGCACGACACGCGGCGCGGAAAAGGACAGCGCCGCCGGCCGCTGGACCCTGCCCGGCTTCGGCGACAAGGAAAAGGACGACGACAGCCGACCGACGAAAACCACGACACGCAAGACCTCAGGCTACCAGCGCGAGACGGTGATCGAAGCGGCGATGAAGAGCGCTGCCCGCTCGGTCGCCACCTCCGTCGGCCGGGCGATCGTGCGCGGCATCCTGGGAAGCCTGAGGCGGTAGAGCTGAACAAGAAAGAGCAGGCCCGGCGTGACAATGACACAACCGCGCCGGGGCGTTTGCTTGTGTAATTAAACAATTATAGGTAGCACCTAAAACATGCGTGAAACAAAAAGTTGACATGAGCAGGCCCGCCGTGTATTAAGGCTCATCGATACTTTGTTTGCCGATATTTGTTTATGGCGCCATGCGCCTCTGGACGAACTTCCCCCTCTCAAAAAGTCGAAAAACCGTCGTGCGCCGTACGGCGGCACTAAATGTTGCTAAGAAAGGGTTCGTCATGACCACCGGCACAGTAAAATGGTTCAATTCCACCAAGGGCTTCGGCTTCATTCAGCCTGACAACGGCGGTGCGGACGTATTCGTTCACATCTCGGCTGTAGAGCGCGCAGGCATGCGTGACCTCGTCGAAGGCCAGAAGATCAGCTTCGAGCTGGAACGCGACAACAAGTCGGGCAAGATGTCCGCCGGCCAGCTGCAGGCCGCCTAACGCTTCTGCCGAAGCCATGACCACGGATGTACTGGCATGGCGGGCGAAGATATTGGAGAGGGCCAGGCGTATGTCTGGCCTTTTTTGCATTTGCAAGATCGGCTGAATTTCCAGGTTGCAACACACTACGGCCAGCCAGGAAGGGTTGATCCGCTCATCGCGCGACGACCTCGCCGAGAGGGGCATCGAGCGATGCCCCCTTACCCAAACTGCCTGTCGATTACCAACGGATCGGACTTCATGAACGTCAATGTCGCCATCAAGGCCCCGGAAGCTCCGGCCGAGGAGAATGTCGGCGCCTGGCTGAAGCTGCTGGCCCGCTATCGCCAGCCGCGCCTTGGGCGCAGCGTCTTCGAGCTGGCCGTCACGCTCGTTCCGATCGTCGTATTCTGGGCCATCGCCTATATCTCGCTGATCAACGGCTTCTGGTTCGGCCTGATCGCCGTTGTTCCGGCCGGTATATTTCTGCTGCGCCTGTTTATGATCCAGCACGATTGCGGGCACGGCTCGTTCTTCGCCCGACGCCGGCTGGATGACTGGACCGGCCGACTGATCGGCGTACTGACACTCACCCCTTACGACTACTGGCGCCGGGCCCACGCCGCCCACCATGCCACCGCCGGCAACCTCGACGAACGCGGCGTGGGCGACATAACCACGTTGACGGTCGAGGAATATCGCGCTCTTTCACCGCGCGGGCGGCTAGCCTACCGGCTTTATCGCAATCCGGTGGTCATGTTCGGCATCGGCCCGACCTTTGTCTTCCTGCTCAAGCAGCGCCTGCCGTTCGGCATGATGAAAGACGGCGCGCGCCCGTGGATCTCAACCATGGGCACCAATCTCGGCATCATCGCGCTCTCGGCTCTGATGATCTGGGCCGTCGGTCTCGTGCCCTTCCTCGTCATTCACCTGCCGGCCGTGCTGATCGCCGGGGCAGCCGGCATCTGGCTGTTCTACGTGCAGCACCAGTTCGAAGAGACGCACTGGTCGAAGGGCGAGGACTGGAAGTTTCCGAAGGCCGCACTGCACGGCGCCTCGCATTACGACCTGCCGCTCGCGCTGCGCTGGCTGACCGGCAACATCGGCATCCACCACGTCCACCACCTGGCAAGCCGCATACCTTACTATCGGCTGCCCGAAGTTTTGCGCGACTATCCGGAGCTGGCCAGCATTGGCCGAATCACGATTCGCGACAGCCTCTCTTGCGTCAAACTCGCCTTGTGGGACGAAAGAGGCGGTAAACTCCTCTCCTTCCGCGAGGCCAACGCCCTTATGGCTGCCTGAAGGCGGCAGGCGACCGGGTCCAGGCCGGCCGCCATCCATCCCGAAAAACCGACTCAGTATTCAAGGACCAACCATGTTAGAACTCTCCCCCGTCCAAATCCGCGGACTGAAACTCGCCAAGGACGGCGACCTATTCCCCGCCGAGGGCAACAGCTGGACCCACCTCAACGCGCAGGTGACCTATGCGCGCACCGATCGTTTCAAGGAGCGGCCGCAGAAGATCAAGTCGATCAAGACCACGACGGTCAACGAACTGCGCGAGTACGGCCTTTTGCAGGTGCTGAATACGGATACCGCGGTCGAACAGTCCGCGCACGGCATCACCATGGCCGGCAAGATGTGGCTTTTGCAGAACAAGTGAGTTTCGCGGGCAAGTTCGTCCGACGCGCGCCCTGATTGCAAATCTGGAATTTTCTCATTCCTTCATTGCAATTTGGGCCGAAATGCCTATAATGCCGCTATCGAAGATTGCTAGTGACTTTGTCTACGCGCCACAGCGCACTGTCAGATTTCCTCTCAACGTCGATCCAGGCCGGGCGAATACCTCCCCGGTCAAGCCAACGATTGAAAGGATATCGTTATGAATACCGGCACCGTAAAGTGGTTCAACAGTACCAAGGGCTTCGGCTTTATCGAACCTGAGGATGGTTCCACGGACGTTTTCGTCCATATTTCCGCGGTCGAACGCTCTGGAATGCGCGAACTTGTCGAAGGTCAGAAGATCTCCTACGACATCGTGCGTGACAAGAAGTCGGGCAAGAACTCGGCGGATAACCTGCGGGCTGCGTAATTGTCATTCGCCGCAACTGACTACGGATATACCGGCAGTTGGGGCTTTGAGTGACAGGAAGAGGTCGGGGTAACGCCCGGCCTTTTTGATTTGACCCGCGTCAGCGTTTGTCGCTGACAGGTCGGGAAAGGAACCGAAATGCTCAAGTCCAGTCCCCGTGTGGGCGACCTGGTTATGCTTAGGGACGGCATTTCCGGCAACAGCCGGAACAGGAAGGCGTGCCGGATCGTTACGATTCTGCCCGCAGAGCATGGCGAGCCGGAATACCGCGTCCGTTTCGAGGCGGAGAATTTCGAACGCCGCGTCACCTTGTCCGATATCGATGGCGTCCAGACGTCGTCGGGAGCGGTGGAAAGGCAACACCAGGCGACGGCCCCGGCCGAGCCGTGGCTGAAGCTCTCCTTGATCCGCGTCGGACGCTAGTCTTAAACCCTCAAACACGAAACGGCGGCCTGGCCGCCGATGGAAAGGAAATACCTTGCAGGTTCTCGTTCGAGACAACAATGTCGACCAGGCACTCCGCGTGCTCAAGAAAAAGATGCAGCGCGAAGGTCTCTTTCGCGAAATGAAGGCCCGCAGCGCCTTTGAAAAGCCGTCGGAAAAGCGCGTGCGTGAAAAGGCCGAGGCCGTGCGCCGTCTGCGCAAGCTGGCCCGCAAGAAAATGCAGCGCGAAGGTCTCCTGCCGATGCCGAAGAAGGCTGCCGTCCGCACCCGCTAATGGCCTGACCCGCGGCCTGCGCCCACTCTTGGGCGCAAGCCGTCCTCCGTCTGCTATCGGAAGGCTGATCCATGACTGCAACCAAAGACACATTCTTCAAACCCGGCAAGGTCGAAGCGCATGACAAGGCGTCGACCACGGACCACACCGCTCGCGCCATTATCGCAGCGGAAGTGACTGCGCGCGACAAGAAGACCGAAATGCTGAAGGCCTTGCGCATGCAGCGTGAAGCCGAGGCCCCATCGGAAGCGGAAGCCAAACCCGCCAAGCGGACGACAAAGAAGGCGACGACCAAATCGGTCTGACAGAACGCCGACCGTTCCGCGACACTCCATCGCTCCCCCTTTATTCTCCGCGACAGATTTTCCCAACGTTTGCGAACCGACGTCGATGCGGAGCGCCGCGTGTCTTTTCGGACGCACGAGGGGGCCAACACTTTGAAAGTGCGCACAGTTCCGGACGAAAACGATTCCGTCTTCGTGGCCGTTGCGGTGGCGCGGATGCGCAGGCTATAAGCGCTTCAGGCACGCCCGCCCGGCCGGGAGGCCACGCCCTCGTCGCAATCTTATCGGGGTTTCACACCACCAATGATCTGGAAAAGAAGCAGCGGCTCGCTTTCCTTCTATGTCGGCGGCGCAGCACTGGCCGCGCTCCTGGCCGGGTTCGGAATGATCGCCGACGAGGTGAGCGAAGGCGAGACGATGGGGATCGATCAGGCCGTTCTGCTGGCGCTGCGCACGCCCGGCGACCCCACCGACCCGATCGGCCCGGCCTGGCTGGAGGAAGCCGCCCGCGACATCACGGCGCTCGGCAGTTTCTCCGTCCTGACCATCCTGATCACAGTCATCGTCATCCATCTCTTTCTCGTCAAGCGGGCACGGACGGGTTGGTTTCTCATTGTCTGCGTTCTCGGCGGCACGCTTATCAGCACCATCCTCAAATCCCTGTTCGACCGCCCTCGCCCCGACCTCACCGGGGTCGCTCGCGTATTCACCGCGAGTTTTCCAAGCGGCCACGCGACGATCTCGGCCGTCGTCTACCTGACACTCGGTGCGCTGCTTGCCGAAATGGCGGAAACGCGCGGGCAGAAGATCCTTTATCTCGGCGCCGCCGTGTTCCTGACGGTGATCGTCGGCCTGAGCCGAATCTACCTCGGCGTACACTATCCCACCGATGTCCTGGCCGGCTGGTCGATCGGCGCCGGATGGGCGCTGGGCTGCGCATTGGTCGCCCATCTCTACCGGCAGAAAACCTCTGCCAGAGCCCAGAGCACGAACGACAAGTGAGGCGCCGATCGCCCGCCGGATATCGAGACTAATCCAGTCCGCCAGCGATTCGGCGCGACCAGCGCGAAATAGGCGCCCTGCGGATCGGCGCACCGGACGACCCAGGCGGATCCGGGCACTTCCATCGTTTCTTCGGATGCCTGCGGTATAGAAACCGGCCGTGTCGGACGTCAGTCTTGTCGGACTCGTCTTTGCCGCGGAGCGTGTCGACCATTCGCCTCTGGACAAGGCCGAATGCCCCTCTCCAGGCACTCCCAGAACACACCGACGTCAAAAGGCCGGCACGAGGCCGGCCTTCAGGCGGTGGATCGGATGGAGGACGGGATACCTCGCGCGCTTTCCGTCAGGCCACGGAAATCGGAACCTCGGTCGAAGTGCGCATGGCGTGGCTATAGGGGCAAACGATGTGGGCGGCGGCGACCAGCTTTTCAGCCAATTCGCGCTCAATGCCCGGAATGTCAGCGGAGATCGCCACGTCGATGCCGAAGCCTTTGCCGTCATCGCGCGGGCCAATGCCGACCCGGGTGGTGATCTTCGTCTCCTCGGGGATCTTCACCTTTTCCTGGCCAGCGACGAATTTCAAGGCGCCGAGGAAGCAGGCCGAATAGCCGGCGGCGAACATCTGCTCGGGATTAGTACCGGTGGCGCCGTCGCCGCCAAGTTCCTTCGGCACGGTGAGCGTGACGTCGAGAACGCCATTGTCTGAGACGGCGCGACCAGCGCGACCGCCAGTGGCGGAGGCTTCGGCGGTATAGAGGATTGCCATGGGAATGCTCCTTGTCTTGCGTTGTTGTTGATTTTTATATAATGCACAATTCAATTGTGCGCAATCATATTTTTTCGCATTGCTCCCGCGACGAGAATTAGCGACACTTCGACCGGGGACATGGAAAGGGACTTTGACCGAAACAATGACTGATGCCGAGCTGGAAAAGGAACTGGTGCTCGACCGCCAGCTGTGCTTTGCCCTCTATGGGGCAGCGCATGCGTTTAACCGCGCCTACAAACCGCTTCTGGAGCCGCTGGGACTGACCTACCCGCAATATCTGGTGATGATGGCGCTGTGGGAAGAGGACGGCCAGCAGGTCAAGGCGATCGGCGAAAAGCTCGGACTCGATTCAGGCACGCTGTCACCGCTGCTCAAGCGGCTGGAACAGGCAGGCTATGTCGAACGTCGGCGCGATAGCGCCGACGAGCGGCAGGTCTTCATCACACTGACCGAACCGGGCCTGGCGATGAAGGCACATGCGGTAGAAGTCATGCGAGCAGTCGGCGCGCAGACCGGCTGCACGATGGCGGAAATCGCGACCCTGCGCGACAGCCTGAAGGAACTGAAGAAGAAACTGAGCACGGCTGCATGAGTCGATAGCCGCCCGGATTCCCCTCCCCTTGCGGGAGAGGATCGGAGATCGGCTTGCTGAGATTGTCGCTCAAACGCCCGCATCCGAGAGAGGGCGCACGCCTCTCTCCCGGTTTCCGCACCATCCGGAACTCCCTCACCTCACAGCGAGGGAATCGTTTGTCATTGCCAGACGAGAACCCGAGCCTTGTTTGGCACCCGCTGGTAAAGGTCGATAATGTCCTGATTGAGCAAGCGAACGCAGCCCGACGAGACCGCCTTGCCGATCGAGTTCCACTCGGGAGACCCGTGCAGGCGATAAAGCGTGTCTTGACCGTTCTGGAAGATGTAGAGCGCACGCGCGCCGAGCGGGTTGTCGAGACCCGGCGACATGCCGCCGTTGTCGGCCGAATATTTGGCCAGTTCCGGCTTGCGGCCGATCATCTCGTCCGGCGGCGTCCATTTCGGCCATTTCTGGCGCCACTGGATGACGCCGGTGCCCTGCCAGGCGAAACCTTCGCGGCCGATGCCGACACCGTAGCGCATGGCCGTGCCACCGGGTTCGACCAGATAAAGGAAACGCGACGGGGTATCGACAACGATGGTGCCCGGCGGCTGACCGGTCGGATCGACAACCCGCTGGCGATAATAGCGCGGATCGATGCGGGTGTAGGGCACCGCCGGAATAACATAACCGCCGTCGTAGATCTCGCCATACATGGCATCGAGTTCGGCGGAACCCCGCGTGAGCGGCCGATCGACCACGCGAGGATTGGCGACAGGGACCGCGCCTGGGCCGACGGGGCGTGAAGAGGCGCAGCCGGCAAGCAGGCTGGCGGCACCAAGACCGGACAGCGAGAGAAAGGCGCGGCGCGAGAGATGATTCGAAGAGGGCATGAACGAGGGGACTTCCTGTAAACGACAAGCCGAAGGGAACGCAGCTAAAGACCTCAGGCGCTAGATTTGTTCCCGATTTTTGCGCAATGCAACAGGAAAGCGCCCGACATGCAACCGCCAGACGGGGTCAACTCTTCGCGAGGAGGTCGTTTTGCCGTGCGCTGTGGCAGGCCGCCTACAATCCGTTCAGATAACCACGATCGGCGCCTTGGCGCCCACCCGGTCGTAAAGGTCGATGACGTCCTGATTGAACATCCGGACACAGCCCGAGGAGGTCGCCTTGCCGACCGACTGCCAGTCTGGCGTCCCGTGGACGCGGTAGAGCGTGTCCTTGCCATCCTGATAAATATAGAGGGCGCGCGCACCGAGCGGATTGTTGAGGCCCGCCTCAAGCCCGCCTTCGGCCGCCGAGACCGACCGCAGATCAGGCTGGCGCTCGACCATCTCGTTCGACGGCGTCCAGTGAGGCCATTTCCGCTTCATCTCGATGGTGCCGCGTCCGGACCAGGCAAAACCGTCGCGACCAAGACCGACACCGTAGCGGATCGCCTTGCCACCGGCCTGAACAAGATAGAGATGGCGCGCCTTGGTATCGACGACAATAGTGCCCGGGGCTTCCCTGGTCGCATAGTCGACCTCCTGTCGCAGGGTGGAGCGATCGACCCGGTCGAGCGGAATGGCCGGCAGGGTGTGACCGTCGTCACGCATCACGCCATACATGACCCGGTGCAGCGGATTGGTGACTGGCAGGCCGTAGGTCTGGTGAAACTGGGTGGTGTAGAGATCGCGCTTTTGCGGCACGGGCTGCCTATCGGCCGGCTGGACGCGGGCCGGATCGTAGTAGACCGGCGCCACCTCATCCTGGAAGACCTCGATATTCATGCGACTGGTATCGGTCACGAACAGGCAGCCGGACAGGACCGACAGAAGAGCCACGCCGCTGGCAAGGCCAAACGCGCGACGCGCATGCGCCGCTGCCGGAGGGAACCGCTTGGAAGATCGCTTGGACAACATCGTTCACCGCTTCATGCCGAGATATTGCCGGCAATCTGGCAAACGCGGCTGGCGCGAAGCTGTCCTTACGCCCGATCAGCCGGTATTGCCCTTGCCTGCAACGGGCAGGCGGACATTCTTCAGGGAAAGGGCGGCGACAAGACCGATAGCAACCATGCCGGCGGCGGCCAGGAAAAGAGGGGTGAAGGCGCTGGCATAGGCATCGGCCACCAAGACGCGGCTTGTTTCCGGCAGACCGGCCAGCACGCTTGGCGTCAGCGCCTTGAAATTGGCGACACCCGGGATCTGATTCGTCAGACCGGAGAGACCGGAGCCGAGGATCGCCCCGTAGATCGCGATGGCGAGCGCCGCGCCCGACATGCGGGCGAGCGTCACCGTCCCGGTAGCTGCCCCGACATCGTCACGCGAAGCCGCATTCTGGACGCCGAGCACCGGCACCTGCTGGCCCATGCCGATGCCTATCCCGTGAAACAGCATCAATGCGGCAATGAAAACGATCGGCGTGCCGGCATGCAACTGGCTGAAAATCGTCAGGCCAACGACACCCACCGCGGTCGAGGCGATTGAATACGGCTTGTAGTAGCCACTTTTGGCGATTCGCCGGCCGGCCCAGAGCGAACCCAAGGCAATGCCGCCTGTCATGGCGATGAACAGGAGACCGGCCATGGAGGGCGAAAGTCCGGTGGTCGTCTGCAGGAAGAGCGCCACATAGTTGACGGAGCCGATGCCGACCGCGCCGGAGGCCAGCGAGACGATGAGCATCAGATTGATCGTCCGGCTGGAAAACAGCGAGAGCGGCACGACCGGTTCGGCGACGCGGCGCTCCACGGCGATGAAGGCCAGCGCGCAGCCAAGACCGAAGGCGACCACGGCAAGGCTCTCGGGCGCGACGAGCGAACCGAAGATCTGCCCGCTGTCGGCCCACAGCACAATGCTCGCCACCGCGCCGGCGAGAAGGATCGCACCGGCATAGTCGATCTTCGGACGGCGGTGTGGCTTGCGATAGGGAAGGAGAATGGCGAGCCCGACCAAGGCCAGAATACCGATCGGCAGATTGACGAAGAAGATCGAGCGCCAGCCGAAGAGGTCGCTCAGCGTGCCGCCGAGCACCGGCCCGACAGCACCGGAAGCCATCAGCGCCAAGCTCGAATAGCTCTGGTAGCGGGCACGTTCGCGAGCCTCGAACAAGTCGGCATTGATCGAGAAGATCGAGACCATGATCCCGCCGCCGCCAAGTGCCTGCAGCACGCGGGCGGCGATCAGCGTATCCATCGACACGGCCAGCCCGCAGACCGCGGAGCCGACGGTGAAGATCGTCACCGCGGCCATGATGACATATTTGCGGCCAAACAGGTCGCCCAGTTTGCCGTAGAGCGGCATGACAGCACTCGAGGCCAGAAGGTAGGCCGAGCCGACCCAGCCGAAACGCTCCAGTTCACCGAATTCGCCAACGATGGTCGGCAGCGCGGTCGAGACAATCTGGTTGTCGAGCGTCGCCATGAACATCGCCATCAGAAGCAGAAGAAACACGACGACGCGGCGGCGCGGATCGGCAACCAGCGGCACGAATGGCGCCACAACCGCGATCGGCGTTGGGTCGGGTACTTGAGATTTCATGTCCATGACGGGATTCCGATTTGAATTTCGTCATTTTATGTGACTTTGACATTTATTTGTCAATCGCATATATATGTCGAAAGCATGAAACTTCTTTTTTCCCTCCACGACATCTGCTAACAGGAAGCCATGACCGACAAAATCGACACCCCGCCGTCCAACTCCGCCGTCTCCTCCGGCCTCAGCACGCGGCATACGCCCGAAATGATCGCCAGCATCGGCCGCTCGATGGCGCGCATGCGGCTGATGATCGGCCGACGCTTCATCGGTAATCTGGCGATCCGACGCATCGGCGCGGGAATGGAGCTTTCCCATCTCGATGTGGTGGGCTCTGTCCGTCGCCTGCAGGCGACTCAGGAGGCGACTGTCGGCGCCATTGCCGAGCAGATCAGGGTCGACCCCTCGCGATCGAGCCGGATCGTCGCCGATCTCGTGCGTCAGGGACTATTGAAACGGGAGGTCTCGCAGGAGGACGCGCGACGGAGTATCGTCGTGATCACCCCGGTCGGGTTGGAAATACTGGAGAAAGTCGACCAAGTAAAACGCGAGACGATCAGCGAGATCGTCGCCGACTGGCCCGCTGACGACGTCGCGCGCTTTGCCGAACTCTACGACCGTTTCCTGTCGGGCTTCGATCAGCGTTTGCAGCAATTTGAGATCGAAACCGCCGCCGAAACCAATGGCGACGACTAGCACGTCCACACCGCGCATGTAAGCGGGCCATTGTTCCTAAAACGCCGTTTCGACCGGCCTTTTCCCGTCAAGGACAAGGCCGGTCGAGCCGGGCGCGCATGCAGCCTGCGATCCGCCAGCGCCAGTCCGTCCCACAGGACGCCAGCAAGCGCAGCGCGCAATTAAACGGCAACTCAAGCGGTCGCCGATGGGGTTTTCATCGCGTTGTACATCTTACGGCCAAGCACGGCAGCGACCGGTATAGCGACCACACAACCCGCACCGAAGGCAGCGGCGATTTTCCAGCCTTCCATCATATTCATGGAAAGCAAAGCGATCACGGCAACACCACCCAGAACACTGGCGACAAGAATATAAAGCACTGCGGAAAGACGAAGCATCAAACCCTCCATCGATTTACTTTCTAGGAAAAATTTAGACCTTACCCAGTCGAAAGCATTGATCTAGCGCAAACGTTTTCCCCTCACGGAACGATGGATGATTTGTCGCAGGCATGCTTGCCGCGCCGGGAAGTTTCAGCCAAGGTTGGAGCAGCCATGAGCGAGAGACCGGCGTATGGCCGGATCGCGGACGGGGAGCGGAAGATGCTGAAAAGGCGTGTGTTTCTGGGGTCACTGGCAAGCCTGCCGGCGCTTTGCGCCAGCCGGGCCGATGCCCAGCCAGAGCCGCTTGCCGCCGAGTTGCGCGGGGCGTTCGACGCCAGGGAGGCCGGCATCGTGCCGGGGGCCGCCGACAACCAGAGCCGCAAGCTGCAAGCCCTGCTCGACGCCGCCGCCGCCAGCGGCCAGCCGGTGTTCCTGCCGGCCGGCGCCTACGAAGTCTCCAACCTCGAACTGCCGGACGGCACCAGGCTGTTCGGCGTGGCGGGCGCCACCCGCCTCACCTACACCGGCGACGGCCATCTGCTGACCGCACGCGACGCCCGTCACGTGACGCTATCCGGCATTACGCTCGACGGCGCCAACCGCTGGCTTGCCGACTATACCGACGCGCTTGTCGCCTTTCGCAGCGTGGACGAAGTCCTCGTCCGCGACTGCGCAATCATCGGCAGCCGCAAGCACGGCCTGCAACTGGAACGCTCGGGCGGCAGCGTCACGGACTGCCGCATCACCGGCGCCGCCGACGCCGGACTGATGGCGATCGAGACCAAGGCGCTGACGGTCAGGGACAACGCCGTCTCCGAGTGCGGCAACGGCGGCATCCTAGTGCATCGCTGGACCAAAGGCACGGATGGCGCCGTGGTCAGCGGCAACCGCATCTCCCGGATCGGCGCCCGCTCCGGCGGCACCGGACAGAACGGCAATGGCATCAACCTGTTCCGCGCCGACAATGTCATCGTCTCCGGCAACCACGTCTCCGATTGCGCCTTCTCGGCCATCCGCGCCAATTCAGCTTCCAATGTGACAATCAGCGGGAACCAGTGTTTTTCGTCCGGCGAGACCGCGATCTATGCGGAATTCTCCTTTGAGGGCGCGGTGATCGCCGATAATCTGATCGACGGTGCGGCCAACGGCATTCTCGTCGTCAACCTCGACCAGGGCGGCCGGCTCTCGACCGTCTCCGGCAATATCGTTCGCAATCTCAAGCTCGAGGGCCCCTATGTGCCAGACGGCGCCGGTTTCGGCCTTGGCATTGCCGTCGAGGCCGACACGGTCGTCACGGGCAATGTGATCGAGAACGCACCGAAATGGGGGTTGATACTCGGCTGGGGTCCCTTTCTGCGCAATGTCGTCGCCACCTCCAACCTCATCCGCCACGCCCCGGTCGGCATTGCCGTCACCGTCGTCGAAGGCGCCGGCGCGGCGATCATTTCCGGCAATCTGATCGCCGAGACGCCGGAAGGGGCAATCCTGGGCTATCGTTGGACCGAGAAGGCCACAAAGGAACTGATTGACGGCGCGGGCGACATGGCCCATCTTTCCATAGACGGTAACCGGCGCGGTTGAGCGCGATCCGAGTGCAGCAGGGCTGCAAGCGCACCCTTCCAGTGCCGAGCTATCCAGGCACCATCGCTATTTTAGCCTCTCCGTAAGGACTGCTTAAGCAGGACGTGTTTCTATGCCCCGTCCAACAACGCAATCGACGGCCATGCTGACCAAGCTGCAAAACACCATTCTCGAGAAGATCGCGACCGGAGCACCGCTCAGCGAAACCGTAGACCATTTGTGTCGCAGCGTGGAGACCATGAGCTCCGACATCGTGTGCTCGGTGTTGATCCTCGACCCCGACAATCGCCTTCGGCACCTGGCCGGACCGTCGCTTCCGACACACTATGCCGCCGCGATCGACGGTGCTCCAATCGGCCACGGCGTCGGGTCATGCGGCACGGCCGCCTTTACCGGCAAACCGGTGGTGGTGACCGATATCGCCACTCATCCCTACTGGACCGACTACAAGGCGCTGGCCCTTCCGATAGATCTCAAGGCCTGCTGGTCGTCGCCAATCATCGTCGCCGGCAAGGTACTTGGAACATTTGCCTTCTACTACCACACAACCCGCGGACCGACCAAGTTCGAGCAGAGCATCGTCGATGCCTGCGTCCATCTCTGCGGCATCGCCATCGAACGCGATCAGCGCATCGCCGAGAGCCGCAGGCTCGCAGAAACGGACGCGCTGACGCAATTGCCCAACCGCGCCCGCTTCAACAACGTGGCGGACGAGCACGGCAGATCCAGCCGGTCCTGGAGTATCCTTCTTGCCGACGTCGACAATCTGAAGCTGGTCAATGACAGTTTTGGTCACGAGGCTGGAGACACCCTGATCCGCACAGTGGCCGCACGAATCGCCTCCGTTTGCGAACAGGGAATGGGCTTCCGCATCGGCGGAGACGAATTCGCAATCATCGTCTGTTCGGAGCGAGAGCCGGACCTCGCCGCCCTTGCCGCCCGGTTGCTGGAGGCGATCAAGGCCCCTTGCCCCTGCGGTGACCATGTCTTCTACCCCTCCGTCACGCTGGGCGGGGCGGTGGCAAACCCCGACGAACCGGCCGAGCTGGTCCGCCAGAACGCTGACTACGCGCTCTATCACGCCAAGGAACGCGCCAGAGGCAATTACATCGAATACGTGCCTGGGCTCGGCACCTCGATCGTCAAGCGTTTCCGTGCGATCCAGGACGTGACGGAAGCGCTGCGCGAAGACCGGATCGAGGCTTTTTATCAACCCATCGTCGAAATCAAAAGCGGGCGTATCATCAGCCTCGAAGCGCTTTGCCGAATGCGCACGCGCGAAGGCGAGTTCATCGCCGCTGGCCATTTCCACGAGGCAACGAAGAATGCCAACGTCGCCTTCGAACTGACTGAGCGAATGCTGGCGATCGTCGCCGCCGATGCGCGGCGCTTCATTGATGCGGGCCTTACCTTCAAACGCATAGGCGTCAACCTTTCCGCCGCCGATTTCTATCGTGGCGGCCTTGCCGCGCGCATCGCATCGCGCTTCACCGACGTCGGCGTGCCGCTGGACAAGGTGATCGTCGAAGTGACCGAGAGCGTCTATCTCGACCAGCGCGACCAGATCGTCGGCGAGCAGATCCGCGATCTGCGCAAAGCCGGCATGTCGGTCGCCCTCGATGATTTCGGCACCGGCTTCGCCTCGCTCACCCATCTGCTGAGCGTGCCCGTCGACGTGATCAAGATCGACAAGTCCTTCATCGACCGAGTGGTAGTCGACCGGCCGGGCGCGGTCATCGTCAAGGGCCTGCTGGACATTGCCGAAGGGCTCGACATCCGGGTGGTCTGCGAAGGCATCGAGACGGAGGAACAGGCCCGCACGCTGGTCCAGCTCGGCTGCACCCTCGGCCAGGGCTTCCTGTTTTCCCGGGCACGGGACCGCGATACGATCGCGACCATGCTACGCGAGGACAGCCTGAAGACGACGCGCAAGCGAAAGCGGCTGGCGCACGCTTAACGCGGCGGGCCACTCCACAACCCATCCACTCGGAGCAGCGCCAGCGCATCCTCCGGCGGTCGCCGTTCGACACGACGATAGATGCGGCAATCAGGCGTGCGCGACAGAAGCCCCATATTGACCATTTCACGGCGGATCAGCACATGATCTCCGAAGGTATGGTGGGTTTTCAGCAGATCATTGACCTGCCCCTCGGCCATTTCCTCGCCGCAGGGAAAGAACGACCAGAGCTTCCACAGGCAAAGCTGCTGCACATTGGTCCTGCCCGGCCAGCGCCGGAGCACATTGGCCGCGTCGAAACAGCGGGCGGCGGCCTCGACGCGGCGAAAATCGACAATACCCTTCGGCTCAGGCACGGCCTCGAGGCGCGTCTCGGCGGCGCGCGACGCCTTGAAATGCTGGTAGTTGCGAAATCCCGCCGCACGCGACAGGATATTGAGGATCTCGACATGGCCGGGCTTTTCGCTGCGGGCATCGAGTTCTCGCTTGATGGTCTTGGCAAGCACCGACAGATCGGGCGCTTCATAGCTATGGATCGTTCGCGACATCGTCACTTCCTCGACATCGTGCCCTGGCAAAGCAGAAAGGCCGGTGGTCACCGTCTTCCGACCAGGCACGAAAAAAGTGGCTGTCGGTTCTCAGGGAAAGACAGGTTTAGCTCCCCTTCTCGGGGCGGTGACGCCTGGGTGAACTGCTGACCCGTTTCTCTGAACTAAGATTTTCGCACCGCGAAGTCAATGTTGCCTCTCGCCGCCGACATCATCGAAATTCCTGCGCGGATCAAGGAGGCGCGGCTTTTCATTGGCACATCCAACCGTTAGCCTCCGGGGCTCAATCGGAGGATCCCTTTCATGCTGAGAATCTACGGCGTCTACAAATCGCGCGCGACGCGCACCTTCTGGCTGGCCGGTGAGCTTGGCCTTGCCTTCGAGCACGTGCCGGTGATCCAGGCCTACAAGCTTGCCGACCCGATGGCGCCGGGCGCACGGATCAACACGCGTTCGCCGGAATACCTGGCGGTCAACCCGATGGGGGCTATACCGGCGATCGACGACGACGGGCTGAAGCTCCACGAGAGCATGGCGATCAATCTCTATCTTGCCCGGAAAGCCGGCGGTCCACTGGCACCGAAGGATCTCGCCGAGGATGCGCTGATGACGCAATGGTCATTCTTCGCGGTCGCCGAGATCGAGGCCAATGCGCTGAAAATCTCGATGTCGAACGCCCAGGGCCGGCTTTCGACCGAGGCGGGACAGGCCGAGGCGGAGGTGGCGGCCCGTCTGCTCAAGCGGCCGCTCGCCGTGCTGGAAAGCCATTTCGCCGACAATGACTATGCCGTCGGCGGACGCTTCACCGTCGCGGACATCAACCTTGCCGAAGTGGTCCGTTACGGCCAGCCCTATCAACCGCTGATGGACGCTCACCCGCATATCGCCGCCTGGCTGAAGCGCTGCCATGACCGCCCGGCCTTCAAGGCCATGTGGCAGACGCGTCTCGACGAGCAGGAATAAGGAAAACGACGCCACCGGGCCGCGCTGGCCCTCGTCGCCGGGTGCGATTGCCGGCTTGCTTGGCGCGACGATGCCGCTAGGCTGGCCGCACGACAATACGGAGGAAAACCATGCGCCCCTTTCACCTTGCCTTCCCGATCACCGACATCGAGGCGACCCGGCATTTCTACGGCACAGTGCTCGGCTGCCCGATCGGTCGCGAGAGCCCGGGCAAATGGATCGACTTCGACCTGTTCGGCCATCAGATGTCGGCGCACCTGCGGGCGGAAATGCCGAAGGACACGGCCAGCGGCTCGGTCGACGGCGACACCGTGCCGATCCCGCATTTCGGCGTGATCCTCGGCATGGACGATTTCATGGCGCTGGCGAACCGTCTGGAGGCCGATCCGGAGACGCGTTGGGGGCTGAAACCCAAGCTGCGTTTCGAGGGCCAGCCGGGCGAGCAGCGCACCATGTTCCTCTTCGACCCTTCCGGAAACGCGCTGGAATTCAAGGCCTTCAACGACGACGCGGCGATCTTCGCGGTCTGACATGGGCCACATGCCGGAGAAGACGGCGCTGCGGCGCCGTCCCGGTACGGCGAGGGTTCAGATCAGGAAAACAGCACGTCGGTGACCCGCACGTCGCCGACGTGCAGGCCGTTCCAGTTGCGCATGGAGTGGTTCGCCATGGCCATCAGCGCCGACCGCTCGGGGCTATCCTCTTCGAAGAAGCGGGCGAGAAGCGCCGCGATCATCGATTCGGCGGCGCGGCTCGCGCCGTCCTCGGCCTTGACGGCGAAGGAAAGACCCAGTTCCGGCAGCAGGGCGCAGAAGACGCCCTCGGCGCCGGTCTTGGCAAAGATCTTGCCGGGCGCCACCTGCATCAGCCGGGTGCAGAAACGCCTAGTGCCGGCGACATAGAAGGGCTCGGCCATGCAGGCCTCGATCAGGCGGCGGGCAGCGGCAGCGCGGACCGGTTCAAGCCCCTTGCCGGTCGCCATCTTGCCGAACCCGCGGGCGAGCGCAACGAGCGGCACGGCATAGGTCGGAATCGAACACCCATCGGTACCGCAATTGTCACGCGACAGCGGGGTGCCGGTGAGAACCTCCATGATTCCGCGGATTTCCGCCTGAAGCGGGTGGTCATAGCCGGCATAGCCGCGCGGGTCCTCGCCCGAATGACAGCAGGCGCAGACGAAACCGGCATGCTTGCCGGAGCAATTGTTATGCAGCGCCGTCGGCTTTTCCAGCGTGCGCGCCTGATGGATCAGCACCGGCTGCTCGAACGACCAGTGGGCGCCGCATTCGAGCACGCTCTCGTCGCGGCCGGCCCGCTTCAACATCGAGGCGGCGAGCGCCACATGTTCATCCTCGCCGGAATGCGACGAGCAGGCGAGCGCCAGCTCCTTTTGCCCGAAGCCATAGGCGTCGGCCGCGCCGCTCTCGACGAGCGGCAGCGCCTGCATCGCCTTGCAGGCGGAGCGCGGAAAGGTCGCGGCCTCGATGTTGCCGGCGGAGAAAACCACCTTGCCGTCGCCATCGACCACCACGGCAAGGCCCCGGTGGCGGCTCTCGACAAGTTTGCCGCGGGTGACTTCGACAGTGACGGGGTTCTGCATGGCGTGCCTTTCCGGATCCGATTCCTCGCATTCTTAGACCGAAGCGGGCTCGGATGCACGGGGGCCGACACAACAAAAAAGGGCCGCACGAGGCGACCCTTCCATGAGTCTGGTCCCATAACGGACCCGGATCACGCGGCGCGATCCGTAGCAAGGCGAGGTCAGGCCGAGGGCTGCCCCGTCGAGACCATCGTCTTCGCCAAGCCCGTCATGCAAACCGAAATCTCATTAGACATTCGATCACCTCCCTTTCGTTCGTTGACACTGAACAAGAGATGGGCGTCGACGGTGTGTGTTTCAAGGGGTCATCCCACAGGCGCGTCGCTGATGAAGGGGGCGGTCCGCGCCGGCAGCGCCTCGACGTCGATATGGTCTGGGGCAAGCCCTGCCCTCGCCCGGTCGGCCATCATCTCGAAAGCCCGTTCGAGATGATGGGCGAAACGCTCGTTGTCGAACAGCGGCGCACGAGCGCGGGCCTCATCGAGCCGCGCGCGCAGGGCCGTGAGCGCGTAGGGGTCGCGTGCCAGGCGGACCGCCTCTTCGACAAAGGCGGCATCGCTTTCGGTGATCAGTTCCGGCAGACCGAGCGCCGAAAGCAGGCTTGCGGAGACGCGGCCGGCAAAGGCCGTTCCCGGCGCGGTCAGCACCGGCAGCCCGGCCCACAGCATGTCGGAGGTCGTCGTGTGACCGTTGCAGGGAAACGTATCCAGCGCCAGATCGGCGAGCGGAATTCGACTCACATGCGCGGGATAGGGCACATTGTCGGCGAAGATCAGCCGCGAGGCCGCGACACCGTGCGCCATCATCGCCTCAGTCAGGTTCCTCCGGGCAAGTGCCGGGCGGCACAGGATCCAGAGGACCGAATCGGGTTCGGCGCGCAGCACCTCGGCCCAGAGCGCCAGCGTGCGGGGAGTGATCTTATAGGCGGCGTTGAACGAGGCGAAGACGAAGGCGTCCTCGGGCAAGCCCGCCGCCGCGCGCTCCATCGGCTGCGGTCGCGCACGCGTGCGGCAATTGTTCGGCTGGTAGGTCTCCGGCAGGCGGCACAGCTTTTCGGCGAAGAAGGGCTTGCTGGTATCCGGCGTGACGATCGGATCGGTGATCGCATAATCGAGGTCGATACCAGTGACCGAGCCCGGAAAGCCGAGAAACGTGGCCTTCACCGGTGCGTCGGAGAGATTGACGATGCCGAGACGGGCACCCATCGTATGGCCCTTGAGGTCGACCAGGATGTCGATCCTACGCTCCGAGATCAGCGCGGCCGCATCGGCATCGGAGAGATGGCCGACTGGCACGACGAGCTGGCGCAAATGCTCCGGCCAGGCCGCCTGCTGGGCCGCCGCGTGGCGCTCCGTATAGCAGAACAGCGTCACGTCGAAGCGTTCCAGATCATGGGTGGCCAGCGCCTCGAGAAACAGCGTCATCGTCGCATGACCATGAAAATCATTCGACAGATAACCGATACGGATCTTCTCGCCGGGCGCGGAGAAGGCCCGACGCGTGCGGCCGGTGGCGGACGGTAGCGTCGCGGCATAGCTCGGGGTTTCCTGGGTCGGCCGGGCGTTGAGCGCCTCATCGTCCGACCAGAGGATGCGGCCGAGCGCTGGCTCGCGGGCCAGCAGGCCCGCTGCGAACGGCGCATCGGGCGCGCGCATCAGCGCCGCGTGGCGCTCGATGGTGGGAAAGTCGAGCACCTCTCGGGCGACGGCGAACTTCGAGACATTCAGGAACCAGTCGTCAGGCTTGGAAGCCAGCCCCTTGTCAAGCTCTGCCCAGAGCGCCTCGAACTTTCCCAGCAGCCGGTGGTGATTGACGATCAGTGCCATGTGCCGATCATTGCGGCGATCGAGCCGATCAAGCATCGGCGTCATCTCGCCCCAATGGCCCCGACTGAAAAAGGCGCTGGCGACCGTGAAGGCCAACTCCGGATCGGCCGGGTTGAGTTTCACCGCGCGCGCACCAACCGACAGAATAAGGTCGGTCAGGCCGGCTGCCTGGGCAAGCGTCACGGCAAGCTTAAGATAGCCGGCGGCCGCCTTGTCGTCGGCCTTCTCCGCCGCGCGGGCAAAGGCCTCGGCGGCGGCCGCACGATCGCCAGACTTGAAGCGAATATTGCCGATCAGCGCCAGAAGGCCCGGATGGTTCGCCCCGCCCGCCTTGAGCGCCCTTTCGGCAAACTTCAGCGCCTCGGGCAGCCGCCCGGCCTGATATTCCTTAAGCGCCTGTTCAAAGCTCTTCTTCATGGCTTTCGCCTCCATCCGTCGCCGGCAGACTTAGGGAACCACGGTTGCACGAGGCTGGCGCTGGGGATGGGGTGGGCCATTGCGGTTGGAGCGCTTGCCCCGCATCCGCCTGCCGGCACCTCCGCCAGCCCTTCGCTTGAGTTCAAGGCGTTCGTCATTCGAAACGATCCCTGGATCGTTTCGCCGGCTTCGCCGATCACCCCTCACCCCCGTGAACGGGGAGAAGGGACGAGTGGCACCGCCGTGGCCGTCCCCTCTCCCCGCCCGCGGGCAGAGGGTCAGGGTAAGGGGCAGAAAAAGGGCGAAATTGGCAGCAAACACCACGAAGCGATACCGACGCAGCGTCGGCAGCTTAGCGCCAATTGCGGACTTTCGCTGCAGTGGCCGCCAAGGTCGGCGGTGCGGACAAAGTGTGAGTTCGCTGCAAGTACGCCAATGACCGCTTTCGCGAGGCGTTGGCTTACTGCGGATCAGCACATCTATTGTATTTAGTGCCGGTGTAGACGATGCTACGAACATGGCAACCGACCTCGAGTTCTCATTCCAATTGCTCACGCGGTCTGCTCAGCGGCACATTCGGGTATTTCAAGTACACCAGTTTCTGGATCGCTTCGCGATGGGTCTGACAGTGGCCGTTGTTGCATTGGCTCTGAACGACCGAGGCATGGACCTGTTCCAGATTTCGCTTCTTTTTGGCGTCTACTCGCTCACGACCATAGCTATGGAATTGCCATTTGGTGGGCTGGCGGACAACGTTGGACGCAAGCCCGTTTTCTTGTCTGCGGTCGTTGCAAGTCTGATCTCTCTGGCTCTCTTCGTGTCGTCATACGACTTCTATGTTCTGGCTCTATCGTTTGCCTTCATCGGCTTTGGACGTGCACTGCGCTCTGGCACTCTGGACGCGTGGTTTGTCGAGAATTTCAAAGCCATGGCTCCAAACGTTGATGTTCAACCTGCTCTTGCAAAAGCCCAGTTTGCTAATGCAATGGGATTGGCTTCCGGTGCCATTTTTGGAGGTCTGTTGCCCGATGCCTTCGGCTCAGTCGCAGTTCGACTAGGGTTCAGTATTTTCGACGTTTCTTACGTGGCAAGTTTTGTTTTGATGTTGGCTGTGTTCGCTTACACTGTGTTTGCCATTTCGGAAAAGCGGCGTTCGCTAAACCCCAAGGCACTCGTACAGGGGTTCGCAGACGTTCCACATTTGATCAAAGATGCGGGTCTGCTCGCCTTAAAACACCCCACACTCTCGATCCTTCTCATGGCGCTTGCCTTGTTCTTGATGGCTACAAACCCGGTCGAAGTGATCTGGCCAACCCACGCAAAACCCATGCTGGATGATGGCTACGCGAATTCTGTGGTTGGCGCACTGACGGCGACTTACTTCTTCTCAATTGCCTTTGGAGCGTCACTGTCTTCTCACATCAGTCGGATTTTCAGACGCCGTCACGCTATCACACTATCAGTGACTTTTGCCTGTCTTGCAGCCGTTCAAATCGCGTTGGCGTTACAAGAAAATATCATTGGCTTTGTTGCAATCTTCATCCTCTACTCGGTGATCTTGGGCGTGAGTGAAACGCCTGCCAGCAGCATTCTGCATTCCTGCGTTGAAGATCGACAGCGGTCTACAATGCTGTCACTGCGCTCACTCGTACAGCAATTGGGGGCTGCATTTGGCTTGGTCTTGGTTGGAGCTGTTGCCGAGGCTTACACAACACCCACCGCGTGGATGGTTGGGACAACCTTCCTTGTAATTGCGCTGCCCCTGATGGGTGTGTTGGCCAGAAGGCTACGGGCAGAAGAATGACATAGCCGACATTCGTTTGCTATGCAGCATCACGCAGAGTGGGCGCCCTGCTGCCTTTCGCTGCAGATGACACGATGGTCCGCTATGGGCCGATAGTGGTCGTGGATGGCATTTGCTGCATAGTTCCGAAAAGAAGGCTACGGACGGGGGCCATCGGGAAAACGCCCCCCTGCCCTCACCCCAGCTTGAGCACGATCTTGCCGATATGCTGCGAGCTTTCCATCAGCCGATGCGCCTCGACCACCTGATCGAAGGGCAACACGGTGTGAACGACGGGCGCGACCTTGCCGGCCTCGATCAACGGCCAGACCTCCGCGACGAGCTCGTCGCGGATGCCGCGCTTCTCGTCGCCCGTGCGCGGCCGCATGGTCGAGCCGGTGACGGTCAGGCGCTTGACCATGATCGGCGTCAGATCGACCTTGTCGGCCACCGCGCCGCCGAGGAAAGCGATGATCGACAGGCAACCGTCCTTGGCCAGGCACGCGAGGTTCTTCTGAAAATAGGCGGCGCCGATCATGTCGAGCACCGTGTCGACGCCGCGCTTTTTCGTCTCCGCCTTGATCACCTCGACGAAATCCTCGGTCTTGTAGTTGATGGCACGGCTGGCGCCGAGGTCGACGCAGGCCTGGCACTTTTCCGCCGAGCCGGCCGTGGCGAAGACCTCCGCTCCGAATGCCCTGGCGAGCTGGATCGCGGTGGTGCCGATGCCCGACGTGCCACCGTGGATCAGCACGGTTTCGCCTTCGGTCAGCCCTGCCATCTGGAAGAGATTTGCCCAGACGGTGAAGAAGGTCTCGGGAAGGGCTGCGGCCCTGACCGCGTCATAGCCCTTCGGCCACGGCAGGGCCTGGCCGGCCGGGACCGCGCAGTATTCGGCATAGCCGCCGCCATTGGCCAGCGCGCAGACCTTGTCGCCGAGCGCGAATTCCTCGACGCCCTCGCCGAGCGCCACGACTTCACCGGCCACTTCGAGGCCAAGCACGGGGCTCGCATCCTTCGGCGCCGGATAGGTGCCCTGACGCTGGGCGACGTCCGGGCGGTTGATGCCGGCCGCCTCGACGCGGACCAGGATTTCGCCCGACCTGACTGCCGGCAGCGGGCCGGTGGCAAGGGTCATCACGTCAGCCTCGCCGAAGAACGGCAGGTCGACATAACGCATGGATTCTGGAAGCGGCATGACGTGTTTCCTCTCACTCGGCGCGGATGTCTCGACATAAGGCATGGCGCGCGATCTGGAAAGGAGGCCCATTGACGCGGAAAGCGGAAGCACTCGTCTTTCGCGCCTCCTTGTGGCGCCGTCAGCGCCCGCTATAGACGTCGATCACCAGGCCACTGTCGCTGTCTTTCGCCTTCTTTTTCAATTCGGCGATCTCGGCGGAAACCCGGTTGACGTCATCGATCACCAGCCCTTGCGGCAGTTCGAGCACGCCGATGGAGCAACGCATCAGCGGGAAATCGCGCTCCCGCCCATGGCGATCCTGGCCGTGAATGCGGCCGGCATTGCGATCTTCCTCGGAGTAGAGTTCGACCACGTCATCGTGGAAATCGGACAGCAGGCGGTCGAGGATCTCGGTCAGTTCCTCGCGCGTCCAGTCGCGCAGGCCGATGAAGAAATCGTCGCCGCCGACATGGCCGAGGAAATCGCCCTCGGCGAAGAAATAACGACGCAGGAGCGCGGCAAACAGGCTGATCGCATGGTCGCCGCTCTGGAAACCGTAGTGGTCGTTGAACGGCTTGAAATGGTCGAAGTCGCAGTAGCAGAAGAAGCGGGTGTCGTCGCCGTCACGGGCGAAATCCTGCATCAGATCGCGGATGGCGCGATTGCCGGGAAGGCCGGTCAGCGGGTTCTGGTCCTGCGCGGTTTTCAGCTGTTTCTCGTTGATGATACGGATCAGCGAGGCGGCCGACACGACGCCGGCGTAGCGCATGTTCTCGGTGAGGATGACGCAGTCGGACCCATCCATATTGGCGAAGATCGACATCAGCCGCTCGGCGTCGGCATCGAGGCCGACGATCGGCGCGCGCTCGACGAAATGCGAGATCGACCGCTCGTAGACCTTGTTCTTCAGAAGGTCGCGGCCGAAGGGCTGATAGATGAATTCCTTGAGGTGAAACTCGTTGATGATGCCGCGCGGCTCGCCATTGGCGTTCAGCACAGGGAAGAAGGACTGGCGCGGATTGCGGCGGAAGAGATCGAAGACATTGTCGATGCCCTCGTGCTCGAACACGGTCGGCATGTGTTCGATCTGCCGGCGGATCAGAATTTCGTCGAGCGACTGGGCGCTGCGCCGCACCTTGCCGATCTCCTGCAGGTGGGGAAAGGACGGCTTCAGTTCGTTCATCAGGGTGGTCGGGCGGGCGATGAACCAGCCTTGCACCAGATCGACGCCGAATTCGCGGCAGGCGATGAATTCGGCCTCGGTCTCGATACCCTCGGCAATCACCCGCACGCCGAGCACGTGGCAGAAATTGACGATGTTCTTCACCAGGTGACGCTTGCGCGGATTGCCGTCGAGGCCGGCGATGAAATGGCGGTCGATCTTCACATAGTCGAGCGGGTAGTCGCACAGCAGCTTCATTTCGCCGTGGCCGACACCGAAATCGTCGATCGCCAGCTTGAAGCCGGATTTCCGCAGGCGTGCGACGAGGCCGGCGAACTCGGGAATGCTGGTATTGTCGAAGCGCTCGGACAACTCGAAGCAGACGGACGACGGCGGAATATTGGCCTGGCGCAGATGCTGCAGGACGCTGTCGATCAACTCGTTGCCGCGCGGGATCATACGGACGTCGAGATTGAGGAAAAGCGTGGTGTCGGAGAAATGCGGCAGGGTCGCGAATTTGGCGAGCGCACGGCTGGTCACCATCTGCTCGATCGCCACCAGATGTCCGACCTCGGCCGCCTGGTCGAGCAGATCAAGAGGACTGTCGAAACCGATCCGGTCGTGGCCGCGCATCAGGCTCTCGTAGCCGAAAACCGCGCCGGTGCCGACCTCGACTATCGGCTGGAGGGCGTTTTCAACGACAAGCTTGGCGAGGGTGAGCAATTGGTCATTGGCAAAGCGGCGTATAATACCCGTTTCCGCAGCGACGCCCGTAACCATGATTGTCTCCAAAAACCATTTGTTTTTATGCCGCAAGGTTGCCTTGCAAACCGTCAAGAAAACCTTTCCTCAATGTGAAGGTTTGATGACGATTGCGTTTTGGCGCGCCCAGTCGCGGATCGGCTGGCCCACGTCGGGATTTTTATTGATTGACTGATCAATCAACAATAAACTGCAATAATCAAAAAGGAGTTATGATGCCGAAAGTCGGAATGGAGCCGGTACGCCGCAAGGCGCTTGTCGATGCGGCGCTGCGCGCGATCGGTCATCACGGCTCGCTCGCCGTCACCATGTCGGAGATCGCCCGCGAGGCCGGCGTCTCGCCGGCGCTGGCGCATCATTATTTCGGCTCGAAGGAACAACTGCTGATCGAGACGATCCGTGCCCTGCTCAGGCAGTTGCGCCGCGATACGGTCCAGGCGTTGAAAGCCGCGAAAACGCCACGCGAGCGGATTGCCGCGGTGATCCGGGTGAGCTTTCAGGCGGACCAGTTCTCCCCCGAGACGATCGCCGCCTGGCTGGCCTTCTATTCGGAAGCGCAACGCTCGGAGGAGACGCGACGGCTGCTGGTGGTTTATGCGCGGCGGCTGCATTCCAACCTGATGTCGGGCCTGCGCCCGCTTTGCCCGGCCAACGACGCCGGCCGCATCGCCGACGGCGCGGCGGCGATGATCGACGGGCTCTACATCCGCCAATCGCTGAGGGCGGCGCCACTGTCGATCGAGGCCTCGGTGGCTCTGGTCGAGAATTACGTCAGCGGACAGCTGAACAACGGCTCTTGCGGCAATACGCCTTACAATGAACTCAACATTCTTCCGTCTGGAGACAGGACATGAAAGCCCAACCGAAAGCCTCGCACTTCATCGACGGAGAATATGTCGAGGATACCGACGGCACCGTCATCGAGAGCATCTATCCTGCGACCGGCGAGGTGATCGCCAAACTCCACGCGGCCACCCCGGCCATCGTCGAAAAGGCGATCGCCTCGGCCAAACGGGCGCAGAAGGAATGGGCGGCCTTGAGCCCGATGGCGCGCGGCCGGATCCTGAAACGCGCCGCCGAGATCATGCGGACACGCAACCGCGAGCTTTCCGAGCTGGAAACGCTCGACACCGGCAAGCCGATCCAGGAGACCATCGTCGCCGACCCGACCTCGGGCGCGGATGCCTTTGAATTCTTCGGCGGCATCGCGCCCGCCGCGCTCAACGGCAGCCACATTCCCCTGGGCGGAGACTGGGCCTATACCAAGCGCGTGCCGCTCGGCGTCGTGGTCGGCATCGGCGCGTGGAACTATCCGCAGCAGATCGCCTGCTGGAAGGGGGCGCCCGCGCTTGCCGCCGGCAATGCCATGGTGTTCAAGCCGTCGGAAGTGACCCCGCTCGGGGCCTTGAAGATAGCCGAGATCCTGATCGAGGCCGGCCTGCCGAAGGGTGTCTACAATGTCATCCAGGGAGACCGCGAGACCGGCCCCCTGCTCGTCAACCATCCCGACGTCGCCAAGGTCTCGCTGACCGGCTCGGTGCCGACCGGACGCAAGGTGGCGGGGGCCGCCGCCAGCCAGTTGAAGCATGTCACCATGGAACTCGGCGGCAAGTCACCGCTGATCGTCTTCGATGACGCCGATGTCGAAAGCGCGATTTCGGGCGCCATGCTCGCCAATTTCTATTCGACCGGCCAGGTCTGCTCGAATGGTACGCGCGTCTTCGTGCACAAGGGGATCAAGGACCAGTTCCTCGCCCGCCTCAAGGAACGCACCGAGGCGATCCTGATCGGCGACCCGCAGGACGAGGTGACCCAGATGGGTCCGCTCGTTTCCTGGGCGCAGCGCGAAAAGGTGCTCGGCTATATTGCCAAGGGCAAGGCGGAGGGCGCAACGCTCCTCACCGGCGGCGGCATTCCCAACAACGTCTCGGGCGAGGGTTACTTTGTCCAGCCGACCGTGTTTGCCGATGTGACCGACGGAATGACCATCGCCCGCGAAGAGATTTTCGGCCCGGTCATGTGCGTGCTCGACTTCACCGACGAGGCGGAAGTCGTCGAACGCGCCAATGCCACCGAATTCGGTCTCGCCGGCGGCGTGTTCACTGCCGACATAACCCGCGCCCACCGGGTCGTCGACCAGCTGGAAGCCGGTACGCTGTGGATCAACACCTACAATCTCTGCCCGGTCGAGATCCCCTTCGGCGGGTCCAAGCAGTCCGGCTTCGGACGGGAGAATTCGGCGGCGGCGCTTGAGCACTACAGTGAGTTGAAGACGGTCTATGTCGGCATGGGCAAGTGCGAGGCGCCGTATTGACCTCCTCTTCTCCCCATCGGGGAGAAGAGATGATCCGCACGCCTCTCACTCGATCAGCACCAACTGGGTTCCGGAGTTAAATATGCACCAGGCAGATTTCATCATCATCGGCTCCGGTTCGGCCGGCTCGGCCATGGCCTATCGCCTGTCGGAAGACGGCAAGCATACGGTGCTGGTGCTGGAATACGGCGGCTCCGATGTCGGGCCGTTCATCCAGATGCCGGCGGCGCTCGCCTGGCCGATGAGCATGAAACGCTACAACTGGGGTTACCTGTCCGAGCCCGAGCCCAACCTCAACAACCGGCGCATCACCGCGCCGCGCGGCAAGGTGATCGGCGGGTCATCGTCGATCAACGGCCTCGTTTATGTTCATGGACATTCCGAGGATTTTAATCGCTGGGAAGAACTGGGCGCGCGGGGCTGGGCCTATGCCGACGTGCTGCCCTATTTCAAGCGGATGGAAACCTCGCATGGCGGTGAGGCCGGATGGCGCGGTACGGACGGGCCGCTGCATGTCCAGCGCGGGCCGGTGAAAAACCCGCTGTTCCATGCCTTCGTCAAGGCAGGCGAGCAGGCCGGATTCGAGATGACCGAGGATTACAACGGCTCCAAGCAGGAAGGTTTTGGCCTGATGGAGCAGACAATCCACAAAGGTCAGCGCTGGTCGGCGGCGAATGCCTATCTGAAGCCGGCGCTGAAGCGCCCGAATGTTTCCCTGCTGCGCTGCTTCGCCCGGCGCGTGGTGATCGAAAACGGCAAGGCGGTCGGTGTCGAGATCGAGCGGGGCGGCAAGATCGAGGTTGTGAAGGCCAAACGCGAGGTGATCGTCTCGGCCTCGTCGTTCAATTCGCCGAAGCTTTTGATGCTGTCGGGCATCGGCCCGGCCGCGCATCTGAAAGAGATGGGCATCGACGTGGTGGCCGACCGTCCCGGCGTCGGCGCCAACCTGCAGGACCATATGGAATTCTACTTCCAGCAGGTGAGCACCAAGCCGGTCAGCCTCTACTCCTGGCTTCCGTGGTTCTGGCAGGGGGTGGCTGGCGCGCAGTGGCTGCTGTCCAAGGGAGGACTTGGCGCCTCCAACCAGTTCGAGGCCTGCGCCTTCCTGCGTTCGGCGCCGGGCGTGCGACAGCCTGACATCCAGTATCACTTCCTGCCGGTGGCGATCAGCTATGACGGCAAGGCGGCGGCCAAGAGCCACGGCTTCCAGGCCCATGTCGGCTACAATCTGTCGAAGTCGCGCGGCGCCGTCACCCTGCGCTCGGCAGAGCCGATGGCCGATCCGGTCATCCGCTTCAACTATATGAGCCATCCGGAGGACTGGGAGAAGTTCCGCCACTGCGTGCGGCTCACCCGCGAAATCTTCGGCCAGCAGGCTTTCGACGAATTCCGCGGTCCCGAGATTCAGCCTGGAGAAACCGTCGTGACCGACGCGCAGATCGACGCCTTCCTGCGCGAGCATCTGGAGAGCGCCTACCATCCCTGCGGCACCTGCAAGATGGGTCGGGCCGACGATCCGATGGCCGTGGTCGATCCGGATTGCCGGGTGATCGGCATCGAGGGCCTGCGCGTGGCGGATAGCTCGATCTTCCCGCATATCACCTATGGCAACCTCAACGGTCCCTCGATCATGACCGGCGAAAAGGCCGCCGACCATATCCTCGGCCGCGACCCGCTGCCACGCAGCAATCAGGAACCATGGATCAATCCGCGATGGGAGACGAGCGATCGGTGATGATGGCGGTTTAGGGCCTGGATCGGGGCATTATCTGCCGTTGCAGGGTTGCAATGTCGGACGGGGTGGCAAATAACGAACCCATCTTTTCCGCAGGCCGGATCGCCACGAAATGCCCATTTCCTATCGTAAATCGAAAATTCGCCGCCGCTCCAGGGTCATCGGATGGTCCTGGCGGCTGTGGAAGCCCCGGATCGTTTTCTGGCTGGGCGCGATCGCGATCGGGGTGGTGAGCGTCGGCTTCGCGGCCGCGGCGGACGAGGCGCAAAGGCTGTTCCGGTCGCTCACCCGGAGCGGCCACTACGGCTACCTCATCCCCCTCGCCCTGACACCGGCGGGCTTCCTGGTCAGTGCCATATTGAGCATGAGGCTCTTTCCCAACGCGCAAGGATCCGGCATTCCCCAGGCGATCGCCGCGCGCCACCTTGACCATACGGAGGCGCGCGCCGCCCTTCTGTCCCCGAGGCTTGTGGTGGGCAAGATCCTTCTGACGGTGGTCGGCTTGTTCAGCGGCGCTTCGATCGGGCGTGAGGGACCAACCGTTCAGGTCGGCGCCGCGATCATGCTGGCGAGCGGCCGCATCGGCGGCATGGCGCAAGCGCGCGGCCTGATCCTCGCCGGCTCGGCAGCCGGCATCGCCGCCGCCTTCAATACACCGCTCGCGGGGATTGTCTTTGCCATCGAGGAGATGAGCCGCACGTTTCAATCCAGGGCCAACGGGCTGGTTCTGACCGCCGTCATCCTGTCCGGTCTCGCCGCCATGGGCATGGTCGGTTCCTACACCTATTTCGGCGAGAGCATCGTCTCGGCCGCATCCCCGCTCGACTGGGTGGCGGTCGTGCTGTGCGGCATCGTCGGTGGCGCACTCGGCGCCGGCTTCAGCCGCATGGCTCTGGCCGCATCACGGCGTATCCGCGTGTGGGCCCATCCCGATCCCTTCCGGCGCATGCTGGCCGTGGCGGCGGTCTGCGGCTTTGCGGTTGCGGTGATCGGCGTGCTTGCCGGCGGCTCGACCTTCGGCACCGGCTATGAGGAATCCCAGTCCGTGCTGGTCGGCGAACCCTTGTCGCCGTTGTTCTTCATCGGCAAGCTCGGAGCGACATTCCTGTCGATGGTTTCCGGCATTCCGGGCGGTATTTTCGCGCCTTCGCTGTCAATCGGCGTCGGCCTCGGAGGTACGATCGGCTCGCTGATCGGCGCGAGCATAGCCTTGTCGGGCATCGTCGGGATGGCTGGCTATTTCGCCGGCGTGGTCCAGGCGCCGATGACGGCCTTTGTCATCATCATCGAGATGACCGGCAATCACGAGGCCGTTCTGCCGATCATGGCGGCGGCCATGCTCGGCTATATAACCTCGCGCCTCGTCTCTCCCGAACCGCTCTATCACGGGCTTTCTCGCGCCTTTATCGCCCAGGCGATCCGCCAGCGGCGCAATGTCGCCCGCGCCGGCGAACCCGTACCGGCAGCGCCATCGGCCCAGTAGAATTCGGCGGCCGCATCGTCCGGAAGCGGATCATCGGAATGGAGATGCGGAACGTGCGACCAGATGCGTTCGGCATGCAGCTTTTCGCCTAAGGCGGATCCCAACGCAGCGAGGCCGGCGCGCGATCCATCTCAGGCGGCACCATTGCCCTGGGCAAACAGCTTCCAGCGTGTCGGTCGAAAGCGCAGTTCGGCACCGACGGTCACCGGCGCGTCGAGCGGCACCTCGATCTCCAGATGATGCGGTTCGTGTCCGTCATTGGCGACGTCGATCTCGGCGATGCGCGTGCCAGCCAGACGGCGACAGGCCGTGACCTTGCCGTAAAGCGAATCCCGCTCGCTCGTCACCACCACATCCTGCGGACGGAAGAAAAGCTCGCCCGGCCCCGCGCCATTGTCCGAAAAACCGATCGGCTCACCGTGGAACAGAATGGTCTTGTCGCGCACCATCACGGGCACATGCGAGGACTCGCCGATGAAAGAGAAGACGAAGGGCGAATTCGGCGTGTCGTAGACATCATCGGCAGTGCCGACCTGTTCGACCCGGCCCTGGCTCATGACGACGACACGGTCGGCCAGTTCCAGCGCCTCCTCTTGGTCATGAGTGACGAAGAAGGTGGTATGGCCGGTGCGGTCGTGGAACTCCTTCAGCCAGCGGCGCAACTCCTTGCGCACCTTGGCGTCGAGTGCGCCGAAGGGCTCGTCGAGAAGCAGCACCGTCGGCTCGATCGCCATGGCGCGGGCCAGCGCCACGCGCTGGCGCTGGCCGCCGGACAACTGGCTCGGATAGCGGCGCTCAAGCCCGGTCAGCTGGACCATGTCGATCAGATCGGAGACGCGCTTCTTGATTTCATGGGCCGGCGGGCGGTTGGCCTTGGGACGTACCTTGAGGCCGAAGGCAATATTGTCGGCGACCGTCATGTGGCGAAACAGCGCGTAATGCTGGAAGACGAAGCCGATATGGCGCTCCTGCACACTCTTTTCCGAGGCGTCCTCCTCGCCGAAGAAGATCTTGCCCGAGGTCGGCTGTTCAAGGCCGGCAATCAGGCGCAGCAGCGTCGTCTTGCCGGAACCCGACGGGCCGAGCAGCGCGATCAGTTCGCCCGAACGGATCGACAGCGACAGGTCGTAGAGTGCCGGAAACTGACCGAATTCCTTGCGGATATTGGTAATCGTGACATCCATCGAAGGAAACCTTTCAGTGTTTGCGGCCTGCCGCGATCGCATGGCCGTAGCGAAGTTCCAGAATGGTCTTCAGCGCCAGCGTCACGAGGGCAAGCAGAGCAAGGAGTGTCGAGACGGCAAAGGCCGCGACGAAATTATATTCGTTGTAGAGGACCTCGACATGCAGTGGCATGGTCTCGGTCAGGCCGCGGACATGGCCGGACACCACGGAAACTGCGCCGAACTCGCCCATCGCACGGGCGTTGCACAGCAGAACGCCATAGAGCAGGCCCCATTTGATGTTGGGGAGCGTCACATACCAGAAGGTCTGCCAGCCACTTGCACCGAGCGAAAGAGCCGCCTCCTCGTCGCCCGTGCCCTGTTCCTGCATCAGCGGGATCAGTTCACGGGCGACAAAGGGAAAGGTGACGAAGACGGTGGCGAGCACGATGCCGGGCACGGCGAACAGGATCTCGATGCCGTAGCTCTTGAGGAAAGGGCCGAGCACGCTCTGCGAGCCGAACAGCAGAACATAGACCAGGCCGGAAATGACCGGCGAAATCGAGAATGGCAGGTCGATCAGGGTGATCAGGAAGGTCTTGCCCTTGAATTCGAACTTGGCGATCGCCCAGGCGGCGGCAACCCCGAAGACCAGGTTCAGCGGCACAGAGATCCCGGCGACCGTGAGCGTCAACCGGATTGCCGACATCGTATCAGGATCGCCCAGGGCCTCGAAGAAGGCGGGAACGCCCTGGCGGAAGGCCTCGATGAAGACGAGGAGAAGCGGCAGAAGCAGCACGAAAGCCATGAAGGCAAGGGCCAGCGCCATCAGAGAGAACCGGGCGAGCGGGCTCTCGGTCGAGGCGTCGCGGAAGCGGGGCTTGGCCATGGAGGCGCTCTCAGCGGACATTGGTGTATCTCCTCCGGCTCCACATCTGCAAAAGGTTGATGAAGAGCAGCATGGCGAACGAGATCGCCAGCATGATGCAGGCGATCGCGGTCGCGCCGGCATAGTTGAACTCCTCCAGTCGGATGACGATCAACAGCGGCGCGATCTCGGAGACGTAGGGGATGTTTCCGGCGATGAAGATGACCGAACCGTATTCGCCGACGCCGCGGGCGAACGCCAGCGCAAAACCGGTGAGGATCGCCGGTGTGAGGCCCGGAAGGACGACCATGCGCAGCGTCTGGAACCGGGTCGCGCCCAGCGTGGCGGAGGCTTCCTCGACCTCGCGATCAAGCTCCTCCATCACCGGCTGGACGGTGCGCACAACGAAGGGCAGTCCGACGAAGACGAGCGCGACGACGATGCCGAAGGGCGTGAAGGCGATCTTGATGCCGAGCGGCGCCAGCAGCGAGCCAACCCAGCCATTCGGGGCGTAGAGCGCGGCCAGCGAAATGCCGGCGACGGCGGTTGGAAGGGCAAACGGAAGGTCGACCACGGCATCGAGCAGGCGCCGGCCGGGGAAATTGTAGCGCACCAGAACCCAGGCGACGATGACGCCGAACACCGCGTTGATCGCGGCCGCCGCAAGCGCCGAACCGAAGCTGACCCTGAGGGCCAGGAGCGTGCGCTCATCGTCGGCAATCGCCAAGAATTCAGCCCAACCGAGAGAGGCAGAGTACCAGACCAGCCCGGCCAACGGGATCAGGATGATCGCAGTCAAATAGAAAATCGTATAACCGAGCGTCAGCCCGAAGCCCGGCAAGATGCTCGGCTGGCGCCAGTTTTTCATTATTTGTCCCGTCGTCATTCCCTAGCCCGAACCTCATAATGCCTTGAATACCGCTCGCGACAAGCCCCGGCCTCCCGAAGAGGTCGGGGCTCTTGTGTCGCAGGGAGAGCCTGTTACCGGGCCGGCTTGTAGATCTGGTCGAAGATGCCTCCATCGGCAAAGTGGGTCGGCTGCACCTTGGCCCATCCACCGAAGATCGGGTCGTCGATAGAAACAAGGTCGATCTTGGCGAATTTCGCCAGATCCTCGGCGGCCACCAGTTCGGGCTTGGCCGGGCGATAGAAGTGCTTGGCCACGATCCTCTGGCCTTCCGGCGAATAGAGGTATTGCAGATAGGCCTCGGCGACCTTGCGGGTGCCCTTGGCATCGACATTGCCGTCCACGACCGCGACCGGCGGCTCGGCGAGGATCGACTGCGGCGGCGCAACGATCTCGAAGGCATCGGCGCCGAACTGGACCCCGGCGAGAAAGGCTTCGTTTTCCCAGGCAAGCAGCACGTCGCCAATCTGGCGCTGGGCAAAGGTTGTCAGGGCACCACGAGCGCCGGTGTCGAGAACCGGCGCGCGCTTGAACAGTTCACCGATGTACCCGCGCACCTTGGCCTCATCGCCACCATACTGCTTGTAGGCCCAGGCCCAGGCGGCGAGATAATTCCAGCGGGCGCCGCCCGAGGTCTTCGGGTTCGGGGTGACGATCTCAATATCGCCCTTCACCAGGTCGCCCCAGTCATGGATCCCCTTGGGATTGCCCTTGCGCACCAGGAAGACGATGGTCGAGGTGTAGGGCGACGAGTTGTTCTCCAGCCGCCCGCGCCAGTTCTTGGCGATCTTTCCAGTCTTTTCCCCGATAGCGTCGATGTCACCTTCAAGCGCCAAGGTGACGACATCGGCGTCAAGGCCGTCGATCACCGAGCGCGCCTGCTTGCCGGATCCGCCGTGCGACTGGCGAATGGTGACGCTCTCGCCCGTCTCGGCTTGCCAATGCTTGGCAAAGGCGGCGTTGTATTCCTTGTAGAGCTCACGGGTCGGGTCATAAGACACGTTCAAGAGTTGCGTATCGGCATGGGCCGTCGCCAACACTCCGGCTGACAGGGACAGTCCCACCAGATAGATGCCAAGACGTCTTGCAAAGCTGTTCATCGCGTCCTCTCCTTATCCTCATCATTCCGGTTAAGACTACCGGACAGGTCGAGTTAGTCAACGCGGGCGGAAAAATAGCAAAACAGTACCCAAGGCGGCGGGGCAGAGAAAAACGCGCGACCATTCGTGACCGAAGATTGCGGGTAATTTCGTTCGCAAAACCGCCACGTCACAGAAAAGTCACGTTTGGGGAAACGGGCGACGATCGTGCCGGCGGGAAATATTCCAGGCCCGAGCGGGCAACGCTATACGGCGCCCTCGATGGCGATCATCGCCCGTGGACTGGTGAGCGCATCGGCGATCGTCGTCGAGAAAAGCACCGCCCGCGTCTCGTCGGCAACGCGAGCGAAGACATGACGGACCTCGCAGTCGCTTTCGCCGGCGCAGTCCTCGCAGCGACGATAGGCGGTGATCGACAGACAGGGTAGCGGCGCGATCGGTCCGTCGATCAGGCGGAGCACCTCGCCATAGGTGATGTCACCCGCCGGCCGTAGCAACAGGTAGCCGCCCTGCTTGCCGCGGCGGCTCGTCACCATGCCGTTGCGCTTCAGGTCCAGCAGGATCTGCTCAAGGAACTTCTTCGGTATCTTCTGGCGATCGGCGATGTCGGAAATCTGCAAGGGTTCGCCTGCCTCGGCGCGAGCCAGGACCGAGAGCGCCCGCAAAGCGTATTTGGCTTTCTGCGAAATCATCGATGAACCGAATGCTGGCGATCCGGGTCAGGACGTCACCTCACCCGTTCGTCGCGGTCTAGACCAATCCGGATGAAAAAACAAACAGCCCGCCCGCCGCTGAAAAACACCCCTCGCCACGGGCCGCAGCCGCTTTCTTCCGAATGCGCCGCTGAGAGAGATATTTGCTCGCGGGTCCAGTCGTTTCGAAACAGCTGTTTCTCGTGCGACTGGAAAATTGTTGCGATACTTTCGCCAAGCTCACTTAGCAGGATTTCGACATGACCCCTTCCGAACAGCAGACGCGTGCGGCACGGCTCGACGCCGACCTTGCCGCACTGGACCTTTCTGAGCGGCTGGCCCTTGTCGCCGACCTCGAAGGCCGCGCGGTGTTCACCACCAGCCTCGGCATCGAGGATCAGGTGATCACGGCGGCAATCGGCACAGACCGGCTGCCGATCGAGATCGCGACGCTCGAGACCGGCCGGCTGTTCCAGGAGACGGTCGATCTGATCGCCGAGACCGAGGAGCGCTTCGGCATCGCCATCAAGCGCTACCGCCCGCGGCAGGACGACATCGACGCCTTTGCGGCGAGATACGGACTGAACGGTTTCTACGAAAGCGTCGAAGCGCGACACGCCTGCTGTCATGTGCGCAAGCTCATCCCGCTGGCCAGCGCGCTTGACGGCGCGGCCATCTGGGTGACCGGCCTGCGCCGCGGGCAGTCCGGCAACCGCGCTGCGACACCCTTTGCCGAATATGACGCCGAACGCAACCTGATCAAGGTCAACCCGCTTGCCGACTGGTCGATCGAAGTGATCAATGCCTATGTCGCGGCCGAGGCGATACCGGTGAACCCGATGCATAAGCGTGGCTATCCGTCGATCGGCTGCGAACCGTGCACCCGGGCGATCAAGCCGGGCGAACCGGAGCGCGCCGGCCGCTGGTGGTGGGAAAACGACGAAAAGCGCGAATGCGGCCTGCATGTACCGGAAGCGGCAGCGACGCCGATGGAAACCACGGTGGAAGCCACAACGGCCTGAGATTTTAAGGACTTCGCCCCTCGCCCTGCCCCTCTCCCCGACCTGCGGTCGGAAGATGGCGGCGGCCGGATCAGGGGTGAAGGTGCAGGACAAATGCCCGGCGTCGCCGGCGCCAAGGACAAGAGACAATGCATCATTCGGAATTCGACCCCCATTCCAAGGATCAGCCGGCCAAGCCACCACTCGATCCGCATTTGAAGGCGCTGGAGAACGAGGCGATCCACATCTTCCGCGAAGTGGCCGCCGAGTTCGACAAGCCAGTCATGCTTTATTCGATCGGCAAGGATTCGTCGGTGCTGCTGCATCTGGCGCGCAAGGCCTTCTATCCCGGCCGTGTCCCCTTCCCGTTGCTGCATGTGAACACCGGCTGGAAGTTCGCCGAGATGATCGCCTTTCGCGACGAGATCGTCCAACGCTACGACCTCGACCTGATCGAGCACATCAATCCGCGCGGCGCGGCCGAAGGCGTAACACCCTTCAGCCACGGTTCTGCGCTCTATACCGACATCATGAAGACGGAAGGACTGCGCCAGGCGCTTGATGCCGGCCAGTTCGACGCCGCCTTCGGTGGCGCGCGCCGCGACGAGGAGGCGAGCCGCGCCAAGGAGCGCATCTACTCCTTCCGCACGCCTGATCATCGCTGGGACCCACGCAATCAGCGCCCGGAACTGTGGAACATCTACAACGGCCAGATCCGCAAGGGTGAGAGCGTGCGCGCCTTCCCACTGTCCAACTGGACCGAGGTCGACATCTGGCGCTACATCCAGGCGGAGGACATTCCACTGGTGCCGCTCTACTATGCAGCCAGGCGCCCCTTCGTCGAGCGCGACGGCATGATGATCCTCGCCGAGGATCCGCGCCTCGAACTGCTGCCCGGCGAAACCCGCCAGGAAGGCATGATCCGCTTCCGCACGCTGGGCTGCTTCCCACTGACCGGCGCCATCCCCTCGACCGCCACGACGCTGGACGAGGTGATCGCCGAGCTTGAAATCGCCACCGTGTCCGAGCGCCAGGGCCGGGCCATCGACCGCGACCAGTCGGGTTCGATGGAGAAGAAGAAACGCGAAGGATATTTCTGAGATGACCGCAGTCATTACCGCCCGCGCCGTCGAGCGTCCCGAGGTCCAGCCGGCTATCGTCGCACGGGATTCGCGCCCGCTGCGCCTCATCACCTGCGGCTCGGTCGATGACGGCAAGTCGACGCTGATCGGCCGCCTGCTGTGGGACACCAAGGCCGTCAAGGAAGACCAGGCAGCGACACTTCACCGCGACAGCGGCAAGCAGAACGATCTAGGCCTGCCCGACTTCGCGCTTCTGCTCGACGGCCTGCAGGCCGAACGCGAACAGGGCATCACCATCGATGTCGCCTATCGCTACTTCGCCTCGGACAAACGCTCCTTCATCGTCGCCGACACGCCCGGCCACGAGCAGTATACCCGCAACATGGCGACCGGCGCATCGACCGCAGATCTCGCCATCCTGCTGGTGGACGCGCGCGCCGGCCTGCTGGAGCAGACCCGTCGCCACGCCACCATCGCCTCGCTGATGGGCATCAAGCAATTCGTGCTGGCGGTCAACAAGATCGACCTGACCGACTACGACCGAGCCGGCTTCGAGGCGATCGCCCATGAGTTCCGCACGCTGGCGCTTTCGCTCGGCGTGCGCCAAGTGACCGCCATCCCGATGTCGGCGCTGAAGGGCGAGAACGTGGTCTATTCCGGCCAAGCCGTGATGCCATGGTATGACGGCCCGACGCTGGTCGAGGCGCTGGAACTCGCCACGCTGCGCTCGTCCCAGACCACGGGCTTTCGCCTGCCGGTGCAACGCGTCTGCCGCCCGGGTGAGAGCTTCCGCGGTTATCAGGGCACGGTTGCCGGCGGCGCGGTAAAGCCCGGCGACGGCGTCGCCGTCCTGCCGTCCGGGCAGATCGCCAACATCAAGCAGATCGTCACATTCGACCTGGTGCGCAATGCCGCGGTCGCCGGCGACGCGATCACGCTGGTGCTCGACCGGCAGGTCGACGTGTCGCGCGGCGACATGATCGTCTCGCTCGACAGCCAGCCGCAATCGGGTCTCTCCTTCGACGCGCAGATCGTCGCGCTCCAGCCGGACGGCATCCAGCCGAACAAGCGCTATTGGCTGAAGAGTGGCTCGCGCCGCCAGCGCGTGCAGGTCAAGCCGGTTTCCCAGCTCGATCTCAAGTCAGGCAAGTGGACCGCGACGGAAGCCTTTGCCATGAACGCCATCGGCAAGGTGCATCTCGCCTTTGACGAAACGGCGATCTTCGACCCCTATGAGCAGAACCGCTCGACCGGCGCCTTCATCCTGATCGACCCCGACACCAACAATACGGTGGCCGGCGGCATGATAACGGCCAGGCGCACCGATCTCGGCGGCCTCAACGCCAATGAAGGCAAGGTCATTCTCTCGCTGCCGGCGGACCTTGCCGAACAGATCATGGCGACCGAACTGCTTGCAGGCCGCCGCGACGAGGTGGAAACCCGTCGCCTCACCACCGCGGCCGCCCGCGACCTGTTCGACGGCATCGACGGCTGAGGCAACATTCTCCCAGGACGCACGGTGTCCCCATGCCCGCTCCCTCACCGGGGCGGGCTTTTTCGTTCGGAAAGGGGATCACGGCTTGTCGGCGTGGCGCACCGGGCCGCCGCGGGCGATGTTCAGTTCCTCGCGGACCACCCGGTCATCACCGTCGAGGATGGCGCGCCAGATGCGATTGCCGATGCGCAGGCTGAGCCGACTCGTCCCGGCATCCTCCCCCTCGCCCATTTCGACCGTGCTCATGACGAGACCCTGCTGCTGATGGCGGCGAAAATCCTTCTGCGCCAATCCGAAGCGTTGCGCGATCTCGACCGGGTCGAGAATGAAGTCGCCATTGGCGTCACGTTCGATCTGCATGAAAATCCCACTCCTCCCATCCCAGGCGGACGGTCTGGGTCTTTGCTCCACCACGCCATGGGCAGGGATTCGGGTCAAGCACCGGACAGGCAAGATTGCGGGAAATCGTGCGGGAGTGCCATCACGGTCGAGAAACGGCAAGGAGCAATATGCGCAAGCCAAAAACGAAAAAAGCCCGCAAAAGCGGGCTTTTCTAGCTGGTCGGAGTGGAGTGATTCGAACACTCGACCCCCACGTCCCGAACGTGGTGCGCTACCAGACTGCGCTACACTCCGTGCCAGCGGCGCCTCTATAGACCAGCGTTTTTTGTTGCACAAGCGGTCATTTGCAGATTTTCGTCGAAAGACGAAGATTTCGTGACAGGCAGGTTCTCACCGGAGACCACCGACAGACGGAAAAGCCCACAATCCCGGGCGAAACGTGGCCCCTTGGCATCAACGTCAAAAAAACAACAAAACAACCAAAGGAGGAGATTTCCAAGAGGTTCGTTTGACGCTAAGCCAAGAAAGCAAGACGGCGCCAGTGGGCGGGGAAACAGGGGTCTCCGGGCGAACGTTCTCGCTGCAAAAAGCTCAAGGGACAGAGAAATGAAATTCCGCGTGATCACCATGGCCGGCCTTACGCTGGCGCTTGCCGGATGCACCACAACAGGTATGGCCACGAACCCGATCGAGGCGCGCTGGAACGGCCAGAAGGCCGGCACCTTTTTCGCCAAGTTCGGACCGCCTACAACGGACACAGAGACAGGCGGCACCACGCTCTACACCTGGCGCGGCGGGTACAAGAACCGCGCCGTCCCGGCCGTCTACGAGGACCTCGGCAACGGCAAGAAGGGCAAACTTATCACGCCGGCGCGGAGCGAATATCTGCGTTGTGAAGTGCAACTGACGGTCTCGCCCGACTACGTGATCCGCGGAATCCGGCCCATCGTCGACAAGCGCACCGGCGGCAAGAGCTATTGCGAGGAATTCCTCGCTGGCGACTGATCGATAGCCACCTCTCCTGTACCGGAAAGGGAAAAGCGCCCCGGGAGGGAGACCCCAGGGGCGCTTTTTTTTGTAATCGACAGGATGTGAGGCGTCAGAGCAGTAAGTCGAGGAAGCGGTCGGTGCTGGAGTTGGCGATCTGCAACGCCTGCATGCCGAGCTGTTCCTGGGTCTGAAGGGCCTTGAGACGGCTTGTTTCGGCATTCAGGTCGGCATCGACCATCTTACCCACGCCGGTTTCGATCGCATCCTGCAAGTCCTTGGTGAATTCGCTCTGCATCTCGACCCGTGTACCGATCGCGCCCAACGTCGCGCCCACTTCAATCGTTCGCTCGGCCATGGCATCGACGACGCTGATCATCTCGTTGATCTCGGCATCCGTCGTCGTCTCGTCCAGCCTGATCTCATCATGGGCGCCGCCGTTCTCGCCATTGAACAGGACCCAGGCTTTTGAGGTGCCAAGTTCGGTGGAGAAGCCAGATCCGGTCAGGATCCCGCTGTCGCCGGACAGGTCGTCGATCAGAAAATTGACCTTTGAGGTACCGGCCGTTCCGGCAATCTCATAGGTGATGTCGGTCACTTTCACTCCGCCGTCGGCGTCGCGCCGGAAGGAGCCGACGAGTTGGCGGTCGATGTCGTCGGCGACGTCGGTGCGCTTCAGCCAGTTCTGTGCGGCGAAGCTCGACGAATCGGCAATGCTCTTCAGTTCGTCCTTCAACTGATCAAGGTCGACATTGATCTTGCCCTTGTCGACCCCCGCCTCGCGGGCCATGATCAATAGCTTCTTAAACTCCGCCAGCGTGTCCGTAGCGGCGGAAAAGCCGTTGGCGGCACTGTCGACGATCCCGCCCGCGAGACCGAGCGCGTCATCGACGGCGGAGAGCATCTTGTTGTCCGACCGCATGGTCGTGGCGATCGACCAGTAGGCGGCGTTATCGGCCGCGGTGGCGATGCGCTGACCGCTCGACACCCTGGCCATTGTGTCGTCTCGGCTCCCCAGCGTCGACCGCAGGACGTCCAGCGCGAGAATAGCGCCATTATTCGTGTTAAAACTCAGCATGAAACACCTACGCAATACTGTTCTTTCGCGGAGGGCGCCGTGGATGGCACCCTCCCGAGAGATACTCAGAACCAACAGACTTCACGAACACATTACCAACTGGAAGCAAGCCGGTTATACATGCATTAGGGTTAACACTTGCCTTATCGCAGCATGTTTTTATGGTTAAAATTCAGTATATTATAGGATATACTATTTACTGAAAATTATCCATACCGATCCGGCGGATACGGACCGCTCGCGGCGTCAAGGCGGAAGCGGAATGAAGCAAGCCCCCTGATCGCCTTGCGGTTCTGTTTCATTCCGTCGCCATGGCCGCGATCTGCGCGGCCTGCCCTTTCGCTGCAAGGACTGCGACACGCGTGACTGCCGGGTCACCGTGATGGAAGTGCCCTTCGACCGTACCCATGCGACGATTGTCTGGCCGCCGGTGAAGGTTTCGGGGCTGACCCCACGCCTATCAACAGGCGCGAAGCAAGACAAACGAAGTTTCGTGGTATGTTCATTTGGCATTCAGTTCTTACACTGCCATATGTGCGTCGCCCGATATTGGGTGTCAAAGGATCGTCTCAAATGCAAAAGCTTAAGCTTGCTCTGATTGTTTCCACGCTTGTTCTTTCCGCCGGCGCTTCGCAGGCGGAGGACCTGGTCTTCACCCTGAAGAACGGAACGAACTCCGTTCTCAATAACTTCCACGCCTCGCCGGTTGGCGTCGACAAGTGGGAGGACGATATTTTCGGCCAGCAGGTTCTCGAGCCAGGCGAAAGCATGGAGATCACCATCGCCGACGGCCGTGACGTTTGCGACTACGACATGCGCTTCGAATTCCAGGGCGACGATCTTGAGACCACCACCGACACTCAGAACCTGTGTGAACTCGGCGAATACACCATTCACGAATAAACGGGCGGCATAGATCCGTTTTTTTCGGCCCGCCGGGTAAAACCGGCGGGTTTATTTTTGCCGGCGGATGCCAGAGGCCTATAGGCTTCAGAAGAAGCATAGCAGGCACCGAGCGGGCGAACTGCCGAGCGATGCGCCTTGGCCTTCGTGCTGTCGGTCGCTTGGAATTCGGTTTCATCCACCGCGCTCAAGGCCGCCAGAATTCGGTGCCAGACAAGCCGGCCTGACCATCGGTGAAAGTGATTGCAGATCGTCGTTGGCGGCCCATAACGTGACGGACAATCCTGCCATCGGCAGCCTGACTGAAGTACATGGATGATGCCGCTGATGACACGAGGTGCACCAGCAGCGTTCTTTGGCAGCAAAGGTTCAATCACCGACCACTGCTCATCGCTCAACCAGAACCCGTTCTTCATCGTCAAAGCCTCAGTTCGAGACTTCGGATCAGAAATATCCAAATATATCAATATGCTGATTGGGTTTCGATCTTGGGGTCGCATATTCACGAAGCCACGCATACTGAAATCCGGATTTATAGTATAAGGTCAACCTGACCGGAACACGCGGCGCATGATGTCATCCACTTGATAGGATTGGCGACGACTGTGAGAGAGAGAACGGAGTTCGACGAAGGTTTCGACGCCCTGCGGGAATTGGCGTTTGACCTGCGGTGGTCGTGGAACCATTCGCAGGATGTGCTCTGGCGGCAACTCGACGCGGAGATGTGGGACCTGAATCGCAACCCCTGGGCGATACTCCGCACTGTGTCGCACGACCGGATACGCGAACTGCTCGCCGAGCAAGAATTCTCCAAAACCCTTTATGACATATTGGCTGAGCATCGCGAAACGAGGCTGTCACCGGCCTGGTTCCAGCGTGCCCATCCAACTGAACCGCTGCGTACGGTTGCCTATTTCAGTGCGGAATTCATGCTTGACGAGGCACTTCCGATCTATTCCGGGGGGCTCGGCAATGTGGCCGGGGACCAACTGAAGGCCGCAAGCGATCTCGGCGTTCCGGTTGTCGGGGTGGGGCTGCTGTATGCTCAAGGCTATTTTCGCCAGACAATCAGCCCCGATGGCTGGCAAGAGGCGCTATATCCAGTCAACGAGCCGGAACAACTGCCATTGAGGCCTTTGCGGGAACCCAGCGGAGAATGGCTGCGGCTCGAGATTGAATTCCCCGGCTGTACGCTTCTGGCCCGGACCTGGGAAGTACAGGTCGGACGAACGAAACTCTACCTTCTGGACATGAACGATCCGGCCAATTCGCCTGCTCACCGGTGCATCACCAGTGAGCTCTATGGCGGCGGACCGGAAACACGCCTCAAGCAGGAAATCGTTCTCGGTATTGGCGGCTGGCGGCTGCTGCGGGCCATAGGCCTTGATCCGCAGGTCTGCCATCTCAATGAGGGGCATGCCGCTTTCGCGGCACTTGAACGGGCGCGTTATTTCATGCAGGAAAACGGCGTGCCTTTTTCCGAGGCACTGATGGCAACGCGCGCCGGCAATCTTTTCACAACGCATACGGCAGTCACTGCGGGCTTCGACCGCTTCTCGCCGGAGCTAATGACGAAATTCTTCAAGTCCTATGCCGAGGATCATCTCGGCATTCCTGTGGATGGACTTCTGGCGCTTGGCAGACGGGATGCCAGCGATAAAGCGGAACCTTTCAATATGGCCTATCTCGCGGTCCGCGCGAGCGGAGCGGTCAATGCCGTCAGCGCGCTCCACGAACACGTCAGCAAGAAGATATTTCAGCCCTTGTTTCCAGACTGGCCCGCTGTCGAGGTTCCGGTCGGGCATGTGACCAACGGGGTGCATGTGCCGACCTGGGATTCTGCCGCTGCTGACGCGCTATGGACGGAAGCGACCGGCAAGGGGCGATGGTGTGGCGACCAGACGGGGCTCGCCACGGCGATTCGCGCGGTGAGTGCCGACAAACTGTGGGATCTGCGCACAGAATCGCGGAGGGACCTGATCGAGAAGGTGCGAGCCTGTCATGCGCGTCAGCTGGCCGAAGACGGCGCCTGCGAGAGCGACATCGAGGAAGCCCGGAGCATATTCGACGCCAGCATTCTCACTCTCGGGTTTGCTCGTCGATTTGCCACCTACAAGCGTCCGAATCTATTGCTGCATGATCCGGAACGGCTTGCGAGGATACTCACGAACGACAAAAGGCCGGTCCAGTTGATTCTGGCGGGCAAGGCGCATCCCCAGGACACTCAGGGGCAGGCCCTGATCAAGCTGTGGAGCGATTTCGCCAGGCGCGCCGACGTGAGATCCAGCGTGGTCTTTTTGCGGGATTACAACATGCTGCAGGCGCAATGGCTGATTCAGGGCGTTGATGTCTGGGTCAATACGCCGCTGCGGCCGTGGGAGGCCAGCGGAACGAGTGGCATGAAGGTCCTCGCGAACGGTGGGCTCAATCTATCGGAAATCGACGGCTGGTGGGCGGAGGCCTTTTCGCCCGACATCGGCTGGGCCATCGGGGACGGCGCTGAACACGGAAGCGATCCCAACCTCGACGAGAGGGAGGCCGACGAGCTTTATGAACACCTTGAAAAGGATATCGTTCCAGAATTCTACGAGCGAGATGAACAAGGGATGCCTGTGCGATGGATCGCGCGCATCCGTGAAAGCATGGCCAGGCTGACGCCACAATTCTCAGCAAACCGTGCAGTTCGAGACTATACCGAGATGTTCTATCTGCCCGCAGCGGAAAGCTACGCCGCCCGTAGCGCAAAAACAGCGGGTACGGCTACTGCACACACGCTTTGTCGCTGGAGAGCTGAATTGTCGAGAAAGTGGCCGCATGTCCATTTCGGAGATGTACGATCAATCTCTTCTGGCGACGAGCACCTCTTTTCAGTCGAGGTCTACCTTGGCGACCTCGCTCCAGACGCCGTCCATGTGGAACTCTATGCAGATGCAGTGGCCAGCGAACCCCCATTCAAAATGGTTATGGCAAGGCAGCAACCATTGTCTCAGTCCGGTGGAGTAAGCCTCTATCTCGCATCCGCGCCGGCAAGCAGGCCGGCTTCGGATTTCACCCCGCGTATCGTTCCCTTCCATAGCTTTGCCCGTATCCCCCTGGAAGCTGGCAATATTCTCTGGCAGCGCTGAGGCACGGGGATCGATCCGTGTCGGCCATTCGCTCTATGGTGGATTTTGCCGGATCGCTTTTACTTTGCAGCGAACGGATTTCGGGCGCCTATCTTCGGCTATTTGCCAAATTTCGATATACGACCTGAATTCGTCGAGATCAGACGAAACAGGCCAGTCTTGATCGGCAAAGATGAACGCACCACCAGTAGGCGGAACCGCATGTGACGATGCGCCGAATTTGCTGCCATGCTACTCCCATTAGGATGGCCGAGCGAGACGTGGCGTGCCCTTCCTTGCGAGACCCCATGTAAGACAGCCGCGTACGATAATTTTGTATGACAGTGCCTGAATCCGGCGTCCAGGCTAAGTGGAAACACCGGAAAACCTTGATTCTTGGCTTGAAACGAAGAACGTGGCTGGGGCGCCAGGATTCGAACCTGGGAATGCCGATACCAAAAACCGGTGCCTTACCGCTTGGCGACGCCCCACCATGCGCGGCGACGCATGGTCGCCGGCGGTTGGTGGCCTGATTAGCAAAGGACGGGCCGGGCGGCAATGACCCTTCGACGGATTTTTTGTGGGCTGGACATCCGCCTCTTCAACCGTTCGTACCGGTAGAAGCCACGCATGCCCTACCAATCGAAGCGAGCGGAGGGACGATCAGGGGATTTGCCCATTTCCCTTTGCATCCTCTGCCAATCAACCCGACATAGGAAAAGACACTCCATAGCCAGACACATACGCCCCTTTACGACGACCCTTTTGCGGTGCGATACCTGACGGCGAGTCTCGCGCTGCAAAAGGATCTGCCGCCATGCCCGGATATTCAGCCCGCCCGCCCGCCATTCCGACTGTGCTGATCGACGACCAGATGGTGCGCGTGACGCGCTGGGATTTCGAGCCCGGCGCGGCGACCGGCCATCATGTGCATGGTATGGGCTATGTCGTCGTGACGATGACGGAATGCGAGTTCCTCGTCGAAGACGCGACCGGCGAGCATCGGCTGAAGAGACCGGTCGGCGACGTCTATCGCCGCGACGCCGGCGTTGAGCACAATGTCATCAACGGCGGCAAGAAGCCGATGACCTTCATCGAGATCGAATATAAATGAGCGAGCCGCGCGAAACGCCGGAACCACCGGAATTCGATCTTTCGTTCCAGCCCGCCCATGGCGAGGCGGTGACGGTCGCCGAGCATGTCCAGCGCATCACGGTCAACAATCCCGGCCCCTTCACCTTTCACGGAACCAACAGCTATATCGTCGGCGACCGCTCCGTCTGCGTGATCGATCCGGGGCCTGAGGACGAGGCGCATTTCCAGGCGCTGATGGCGGCCCTTGCCGGACGCGAGGTCACGCATATCGCCGTCAGCCATACCCACAAGGACCATTCGCCGCTGGCCCGCCGGCTGAAGGCCGAAACGGGCGCGACGATCGTCGCCGAGGGCCCCTATCGCCCGACCCGGCCGTTGCACGAGGGCGAGGCCAATCCCTTCGCCGAAAGTTCCGATCTCGACTTCGTCCCCGACGTCGCACTGGCCGACGGCGACGTGATCGAAGGTGACGGCTGGCGGCTTACCACCATCCTGACGCCGGGACATACGGCGAACCACGCCGCTTTCGCGCTGGACGACCGCGGCGTCGTCTTTTCCGCCGACCATGTCATGGCCTGGGCGACCACGATCGTCGCGCCTCCGGACGGCGCCATGGGAGACTACATGGCCTCGCTGGAGCGACTGCTTCAGCGCGACGATCAGGTTTATTTTCCCGGCCATGGCGGACCGGTCAACGATCCGGCCGCCTTCCTGCGCGGACTGCGCACCCACCGACGGATGCGAGAGCGCGCCGTTCTGGAGCGTATCCGTGCCGGCGACCGACTGATCCCCGACATGGTCAGGGCCATCTATGCCAGCACCGATCCACGCCTGCATGGCGCGGCAGGTCTCTCCGTGCTCGCGCATCTGGAAGACCTGGTGGAAAAGGGTGAGGTGACGACCGACGGCCCGGCGCGGCTTTCCGGCGTCTACCGGATCGGCTAAAACTCAGACGAGCGAGGAGAAACGATCATGATGCGCCACACTGTCCGTCCCGCCCTCCTCCTGCTTGGTCTTCTGCTTCCCGCCCTCGCCCTCGCCGCCGACCGCCCGCAGGTCATAGCCTATGGCAATGACCACGCCCAACAGCTCGACTTCTATGCGGCAGAACCTGGCTCAGCACTGGCGCCGCTCGTCGTCTTCATCCACGGCGGCGCCTGGCAGGGCGGCGACAAGGCGACAGCAACGGGCGACAAGGCTGCTTATTTCCACGCGCTCGGCTATGCCTTCGCCGCCATAAATTATCGCCTCTTGCCGGAGGTCGGGGTGGAGCAAGAGGCAACCGACGTCGCGACGGCCTTGGCTTTCCTGCGGGCCAAGGCCCCTTCGCTTGGCGTTGACCCCGGGCGCATCGCCCTGGTCGGCCATTCCGCCGGCGCCCATCTGGCGGCGCTGGTGGCGACCGACCCGGTCTATCTGGGGACCGCCAACGTGCCACTCACCGCAATCCGAGCGGTTTCGCTGCTTGACGGTGCTGCCTACGATATTCCCCGACAGATCGACATGGCGGGAACGCTGATGAGGCGGCTCTACCGCAAGGCGTTCGGCGATGATCCGCAACGCCAGAACCGGCTCTCACCGACCGCCCATGCAGCCGCGCCCAACGCGAGGGCCTTCCTGCTGCATTGCGCCGTGCGCCGTGAGGATGCCTGCATCCAGGCGATGGGCCTTGCTCAGGCCCTCGTCGCCGCCGGCACGCCGGCGCACGTCATACCGGTCGAGGGCGCGAACCATCGCGATCTCAACCGCAAGATCGGAACGCCCGGCGACGCCCCCTCCGCCGACATTGCCGACTTCCTCGACGAGAATCTATGAACCCGCCGGTCAGTCGCCGGCAATGCCGAGAAGTTCGGCATCGAGCGTATGCATGAAGTGCTCGGCGATTTCGTCGCCGATGCCGAGATCATGCGGGCCGTAGCGGCTGGCCACGCGCACATCGACCAGCGTCGTCTCGGCCTCCTCGCGCAGACGGATGACAACATCGAAGGGCAGGCCCAGGGCGAAGGTGCGCGTCATCGCCTGCAGGCGCACCGTTCCAATCGGCTCTGGAGGCGCGGCTGGCCCGACAGGCTGCGGTTCGGGGCGCGGCTGCGGCACGGGCACACTCTCCGGCACGGCATTGGGATCGGTCCGCCCCCCTTCGGATCTTGCCGGCGTAAGCGGCTGAAATTCCGGCACGGCGAACTCCTGTCCGCGCTCGGCGACGACGGTCAGTCCGCTTTCATCAACCACCTTGCGCACCGCTTCATAGACACGGTCGAGTGCGCCTTCGTAGCGATGGCCCGTCAATCCCGGATAGGCGAGCATCTGCGCGTGGCGGCTCGCCGGGGAGATCTCCGGCCGCTCCATCCATTGCTGTCTGGCGGCCGGCGTCCGAAGCCACTGCGGCGGATCGACGAGGTCGCTCGAGACGTCATAGATCGGCGGCCGATCAAGATAGCGCCAGGTGGCCCAGCCGACGAGGCCAAGCGGCAGCGTCGCGTAGAACAGCGCCCAGGCGGCGGCCACCCCGCCAAGCGCGCCGATCTGCCACAGACGAGCCAAGCCGAGCAGCGCCAGCGGCAAGGCAAGCGCCGCAGGTACGGCGGATATAGCCACCAGCGCAACGAAATCCGGTGTGGTCAGTGGCCCGAAGCGATGGCCAAGCACAACCACCACCATCATTCCGGCGCCAAGGAGCCCGAGCCGCCGAGCCAGGAAGGCCGAGCGCGAAACGGGTCTGTCGTAGCGGATGGTCATCAGGGCGACACCGGATCTGGCGGGAGGGCGAGCGAAGCAGTCCCCACCTGTTTACCGTCTGGCCGCGAGAGCGACAAGCGGGACGAGAAGGCGGCGGTCGCCGTCGCCGGGCGGCAGCGATCAAGGCTTGTCCGGTATCACTGGCGCCTGCGGATCCTCAGGCGCCAGCTGTCCGGTGCCACCATCCAGATCCAGCGTTTCGCCATTCAGCATCGGCGCAGAGCCATCCTCGGGGATCTGCAACTCGATCGCGCCGCCGTCGGGCTGGGACGGATCGGGCAGCGTGGTGCCCTTGAGTGGCATGGGCACATAGAGCGAGGCCAGCACAATAATACCGATGACAATCAGCCAGCTGCCGACGATGCGCGACGGGATCGTCAGCCAGGGGCCGCAGAACTGGCGCAGCACGAGAGCGGGTGCGAGAATCAGCCAGAGCGCGCTCACGACCGTGCCGGCGGCGAAATCGAGCAGACCGACGCCGAGGTCATCGAGACCAACGAAGAGTGAGAAGGAAAAAGCGACAACCGCTGCGGCGAGCAGCACAGCCCATTGGCGAAACCGCCCGGAAAGCCAAAGCGAGGCCCCGGTCAGCATCACAGCCGCCGGCGCGATCAGGTAAAGCACCTCGCCGAGCGGCGAGGCAAGGATCACGCCGAAAATCGCATCGAAAAAGGTGAGCATGACGACCAGCACGCCGAAAAAGGTGCAGACGATGGCGACGAGATCGCGCCTCGTCTCAGCCACGGCCGCGCCGAGCGAGAGGCCCAGCATGGCAAGCACGAGATCATAGACCGAGAGCGTGAACAGGCCGCCGAGCTCAAGGAAACCGTATTCGTGCGGAATACCCTGCGACAAGAGAAGGGCGAACGCCCCGGCACCGAGCGGCCAGAGCGAGCGGCGGAACGAAGTCCCGGCCAAGATGGCGCGAAAATCCAGCCGGCTGCCGGCTGGAACCGGTGGCTGGCCAGTTCTGGCGGATGATACTGCCGCACTGACCCCGGCCTTGCCCGTCGCGTCAGCTTTCCCCTTGGTGTCCGGCGATGCGTCTCCAGGACGCGCGCGCGAGGCACTGGCAACGCTGCCATCGGCCCTCACTCTGGTGCGAGGACGGGTTCGGTGCGGCGGGCGGCGCTTGCTCATTGGCGGTCCGGTATTCCTGTTGTCTCGCTTGAAAGGCTGGAACCGGCTATTCCACAAACCGCTTGCTTTGTCATCAATACGCGCGACAATCCCGGCGAACCAATGACATAGGGCTGGCAAATGATGGTGCCGATCTTGATGCTTTCCGCCATCACGCGACGCGAACGCAGGGATGCGACGCGTTTCGTCTTCGACACCGTGAACACGCTCGGCGGATGGATCGACGACGTGCGGATGTATTCCAACATGATGAATACCATTCGCCTGACGCTTGCGGCCGGCGCCTGCCCTGCCCTCATCGCGGCGCTGCGCGATGGCGGCATTGTGGTCGACGAACCAGCAGCCGAACCGGCTCCCTCCGATCCGGCGGCCGAGCGCATGGCGACGTTACAGATCACCTTCATTCATGACGAGCCGGACCTGCGGCGCGAGGTGCCGGCGGTGCCGGGCTAACAAACCGCGTGTCAGGTCTCAGTGATCGACCTTGGCCGCACTGCCGATCGCCGCCTGCGCCGCCGACAGTCTCGCGATCGGCACGCGGAAGGGCGAGCAGGAGACATAGTCGAGGTTGGCGCTTTCACAGAAATGGATCGAGGCCGGATCGCCGCCGTGCTCGCCGCAGATGCCGAGCTTCATGTCGGGCCGGGTCTTGCGGCCGCGCTCGGCGGCGATGCGGATCAGTTCCCCGACACCGTCGAAATCGAGCGAGATGAAGGGGTCCTGTTCGATGATGCCCTTGCGCTGGTAAGTCGGAATGAAGGCCGAGGCGTCGTCGCGCGAAATGCCAAAGGTGGTCTGGGTCAAATCGTTGGTGCCGAAGGAGAAGAATTCGGCGGCCTCGGCGATGACATGGGCGCGAAGGGCGGCGCGCGGCAGCTCGATCATCGTGCCCACGAGATAGGAAATATCCAGTCCGGCCTCGGTCATGACCGCCTTGGCCACCTTGTCGATCAGCGCCTTGACGTAATCGAGCTCGGCTTTCAGGCCGACCAGCGGCACCATGATCTCGGGCACAACGGCGGCACCGGTCTCGCGGGCGGCGGCGACCGCAGCCTCGAAGATGGCGCGGGCCTGCATTTCGGCGATCTCCGGGTAGGAGATGGCAAGGCGGCAGCCGCGATGGCCGAGCATGGGATTGAACTCGTGCAGGGCATCCACCCGCTGGCTGAGAAGCTGCGCCTCCATACCCATGGCGCTCGCGACTTCGGCGATTTCTTCTTCCGTCTTCGGCAGGAATTCGTGCAGCGGCGGGTCGAGCAGGCGGATCGTCACCGGCAGACCATGCATGATGGCGAAGAGCTCGGTGAAGTCGGAACGCTGCATCGGCAATAGCTTGTCGAGAGCGACACGGCGTCCCGCTTCATCCTCGGCCAGGATCATCTCGCGCATCACCTGAATGCGGTCACCCTCGAAGAACATATGCTCGGTGCGGCAAAGACCGATACCCTCGGCGCCGAAAGAGCGCGCCGCGCGCGCATCGACCGGCGTATCGGCATTGGTGCGCACCGTCATGCGACGGGCCTTGTCGGCCCATTGCATCAACTGGGCGAAATCGCCGGAAAGCTCCGGCTGGAGCATGGGAACCTCGCCCTTCAGCACCTGGCCGGAGGAACCGTCGATGGTGATGACCGCACCCTTTCCCAGCGTGACGCCCATGCCGACCAGCAGTTCGTTCCTCAGATCGACGCGCATGGTGCCGGCACCGGCGACACAGGGGATGCCCATGCCGCGCGCGACCACTGCGGCGTGGCTGGTCATGCCGCCGCGGGTGGTCAGAATGCCCTCGGCGGCATGCATGCCGTGAATGTCCTCAGGACTCGTCTCGACGCGCACGAGAATGACCTTGCGGCCCTCCTCCGCAGCGATCACCGCTTCTTCGGCGGTGAAGACGATGGCGCCGGTCGCCGCCCCCGGCGAGGCCGGCAGGCCGGAACCGATGATATGGCGCTCGACCTTCGGGTCGATGGTCGGGTGCAGAAGCTGGTCGAGCGAGGACGGGTCGATGCGCAGCACCGCCTCCTCCTGCGTGATCACCCCTTCGGCGACCATGTCGACGGCGATCTTCATCGCCGCCTTGGTGGTGCGCTTGCCCGAGCGGGCCTGCAGCATCCACAGCTTGCCGCGCTCGATGGTGAATTCGAGATCCTGCATGTCACGATAGTGCGCTTCCAGCCGGTCGCAGATGCGGCCGAATTCGGCGAAGGCCTCAGGCATGACCTTTTCCAGCGACGGCTTGTCGGACCCGCTGTCGATGCGCGCGGCCTCGGTGATCGATTGGGGCGTGCGGATGCCGGCGACGACGTCCTCGCCTTGCGCATTGACCAGGAATTCGCCGTAGAGCGCCTTTTCCCCGGTCGAGGGGTTGCGGGTGAAGGCGACGCCGGTTGCCGAGGTCGAACCCAGATTCCCGAAGACCATGGCCTGCACGGTGACGGCAGTGCCCCATTCGGCGGGAATGGCGTGAAGATGGCGGTAAGTGACAGCGCGCGGATTCATCCAGCTGGCGAAAACTGCGCCGATCGCCCCCCAGAGCTGGACATGCGGGTCCTGCGGGAAGGGTTCGCCGAGCGATTCCTCGATCACCTCCTTGTAGAGGCCGGTCACATGCTGCCACTCGACCGCCGAAAGATCCGTATCGAGTTCGTGGCCGAACCGGGCCTTCTCGTCCTCGAGAATTTCCGCGAAGACCTCGTGGTCGATGCCCATGACGACATCGGCATACATCTGGATGAAGCGGCGATAGCTGTCCCAGGCGAAGCGCGCGTCGCCGGCATTATGACCGAGCGCCTCGACGGTCTGGTCGTTGAGGCCGAGATTGAGGACGGTATCCATCATGCCCGGCATCGAGGTACGGGCACCGGAGCGGACCGAGAGCAGAAGCGGCAAACTGGTGTCGCCAAAGCCACGACCGGTCACCGCCTCCATGGCCTTGATGCCGTCAAGCACCTGAGCCTTCAGGTCGTCCGGCAGGCTGCGGCCGTTCTGGTAATAGAAAGTGCAGGCATCGGTGACGATGGTCAGGCCGGGGGGCACCGGAAGACCGAGACTCGCCATCTCGGCGAGATTGGCGCCCTTGCCACCCAGAAAATTGCGGTCGGCCGCACTCCCCTCAGCAGCTCCGTCGCCGAAGGTGTAAACCCATTTCGTCATGCCTCATCTCCACCCGAACAGGCTATTTTTCGATGGTTTACAGCATATGTGACGGAATGAAAACGCCGCGTACACAGGATTATGTTGCATCGCATCATAATTGCGACGGAGAACGCATACCAAAAGGCTTGCTCAAAGCCCCGAAGCTCATTCAGCGGCCAGGACAGCCGCTTCGGCAGGGGTCGGCGATCCGAGCACGACCGTGCCGAGCTTCATGTCGGAGATCCGCATCACCGCCCGCTTGCCGTCCTTGGAATAGAGCAGGCGGACCGCGCTTGCCGGGCAATTGCCAGGCTGGCAGGCGGAAAAGAGCTGCATCGGCTTGTCCTCGACCTCCACCCGCTTCGAGGCAAGCGCCACATATCGGTCACGACTCACCATATTGCGCACCCAGGAGGGAAGGCCGCGCTTGCCGTGGATAAGACCGGTCAGCGCCTCCCGATGGGGCTTGGAGCCGGCAACGACGGCGGGGAGGAAATTGCCGGACAGGGAAAGCTCAGCGCCCGCCGCGATGGAAAAGGGGATGGCCGTCAGACAGAGGCAAAGCAGAAAGACCGACGCGGCGACCCTTCGCAGTTTCCCTTTGCTCATGGAATTTATTTCTCCCGCATCGATTCGGACATGACGAATTGCCCCATCCTTTCGCGAAGCCCGGCCATTGTGAAGACCGCAATCGGCAAAAGGCGCAATCTCACCAAGAGGAGAGCGGCAAGCCACGCCGCAGTCCTGCCGCCGTCAGAGGGGAGAGCTGTCGATGACGACCATCGAACAGATGAGCAAGCAGCACTCGACGCAAGCACATTTGCCTGACGGAAGATCTTGTCGTAACGTCGGCCACCTCCGGTCGGCAACGGCTCCGGTCACGCTCATCGCAGGAATTCATGCACTCAAATTCCGCAATTTATTCATATTTCATCGTTTCGGCGCATATTCACCACTTGAGCGAATGAGACGATAGGAATCGGCTGAAGGTGTTGACGGAGCAAGTTTCCCAAAAACTGGCTGAGTTGCACGAGCAATCAGCGGCCCTGGTTGCCGTCTATGATCCAGACGATCGGCTGCGCTATGCCAATGCCGCCTTTCGCGCCAGCTATTACGTGGAGCCGGACGAAACGCCCTTGTGGTCGGATTTAATGCGGCGTAACTGGCAATTGGGACGTGGCGCTATCATCACCCATCCCGATATAGATGCCTGGCTCGCTTCGGCCATTGCGCGACGCGGCAAGCTGCAGCGTCGGGCCTTCGAGGCCGATCTGATAGACGGCCGCTGGTTGTGGGTCGTCGAAACGATCCTGCCGGATGGCTGGATGCTCTATATCGCAACCGACATTACCGAGTTGAGGACGGAGGAGCGTGAACTGCGACAGTTGCGCGACTTCGCCACCCGTGCCTCCCAAACCGATGAGCTGACCGATATCTCCAACCGCCGCCACATGTGGTTCATGCTGGAGAACCTGCTGAACGGAGCCCATGTTTCGCAATCGCGCGGCGGCTGCCTCTGCCTCTTCGATCTCGATTTTTTCAAGCAGATCAACGATCGCTTTGGACATCAGGCCGGCGATCTGGTTCTCGTCGATTTCGCCCGCACGGTCCAGCAAACCATCCGGTTACGTGACGGTTTTGGCCGCATCGGCGGCGAGGAGTTCATGCTCATCATGCCGGATACTTCGATCATCCACGCCAAGACAATCATCGAGCGGGTATTCGCGGCTATCCATAAGCGTCGTCCGATTCCAGACGATCCGGAATTCACCTACACTTTTTCGGCCGGGCTCACCCAAATCAGAGCCGATGATACGCCACAGTCCGCCTATTCGCGCGCCGATCAGGCGCTCTATCAGGCCAAGAACGAAGGTCGCGACTGCCTGATACTGGCGGCTTGACGGCCAATCTCAACAGTCATGACCTGATTTGAAGCGCAGGTGTTTCCTGGTCAAATTGGAACATTCTAGACAGCGTCCCGTTCGCGCAACGCTTCCGCTGTCTGCAGGTCGACCGAAACGAGCTGGGATACGCCCTGCTCGGCCATGGTGACGCCGAACAGGCGGTTCATGCGGGCCATGGTGATGGGATTGTGGGTGATGACGACGAAGCGCGTCTCCGTCGAAGCCGCCATTTCGTCCATAAGATTGCAGTAGCGCTCGACATTGTGGTCGTCGAGCGGGGCGTCCACCTCGTCCAGAACGCAGATCGGCGCGGGGTTGGTGAGGAAGACCGCGAAGATCAACGCCATGGCGGTCAGCGCCTGCTCGCCGCCCGACAGCAGTGTCATGGTCTGCGGCTTCTTGCCCGGCGGGCGGGCCAGGATTTCGAGGCCGGCCTCCAGCGGATCATCGCTCTCGATCAGCTGCAACTCGGCGGTGCCGCCATTGAACAGGTGGGTGAAAAGCCGCTGGAACTGGGCGTTGACCACGTCGAAGGCGGCGATCAGGCGTTCGCGGCCCTCGCGGTTGAGGCTTTGGATCGCGCCGCGCAACTTCTTGATCGCGTCGATGATGTCGTCGCGCTCCTTGATCAGCGCGGCGAGCCGCTCCGACAGTTCCTTCTGCTCCTCGTCGGCGCGCAGGTTGACAGCGCCGAGGCGTTCGCGCTCGATGCGCAGACGGTCGAGGTCGCGCTCGACTTCGCGCAAATCCGGAATTTCCGACGGGTCCTTGAGGCCGGTCAGGCGGAAGGCCTCGTGCGGCGGCACAGCCAGCGCCTCGTGGATGCGGGTCTCGGCCTCTTTGCGCCAGTCGCGGGCGGAGACCAGTCTTTCCTCGGCGCGGCCGCGCTTTTCGCGGCTTTCGGCCAGTTCGGACAAGGCGGCGGCGGCCTTCTGGTCGACCTCGCGCTGGCGGCTTTCGGCCTCGACCAACCGATCGGCGGCGGCGCGCCGTGCGCTTTCCGCCTTCTCCAGCTCGTTCATCAAGGCGCGGCGTTTTTCCTCAACCTCGTCGGGCGCCATTTCCAGCCCGATCATTTCGTCCTCGGCCTCGGCCATGCGGTCGCGTAGCGTGGCGATATGCTCCTCGGCGCTTCGTGCCCGCGTCTGCCAGGTCGAACGCTCCTGACGGATCGCGAGAATGCGGCGGCGGCGACTTTCGTCCTCGCGGGCCAATCCCTCGAAACGGGCCCGGGCTTCGGCCACACGGCCGCGATCGGTCGCGACCTCCGCCTCGGCCTCGCGCAACTTGGCATCGAGCGCGGAAAGATCGGGCGTTTCCTCGATCTCGATGCGGGCGTTTTCCTCCTGTTCGAGCGCTTCCTCGATCTGGCCTTTCAGACCATTCACCGCCTCTTCGATGACGACACGGCGGCGGATCAGGTCGCCCGAGGCGCGCTCGGCCTGGGTCAGCGCCTCGCGCGATTCGGCAAGCTGGCGAACGCACAGACGCTGCCTGTCGCGCGCCTCGGCCAGCCGGGTCTCTTCGAGACGAATCGCATCGAGCGCTTCGGCCAGCCGCTCCTCGGCATCGGCAAGCGCGTATTGCGCCTCCTCGACTTCCGCTTCGATCTCCGACAGGCGGTTCTTCTGGGCAAGACGAAGAGCGGCCGCACTCGGCGCTTCCGAACCCCTGACATGGCCGTCCCAACGATAGACCGCGCCTTCGCGGGTGAGGAGGCGCTGGCCGGGCAGCAGCCGGGGCATCAGTGACAGCGCGGCCGCCGCATCGGCCACCACACCGATCTGGCGGAGCCGGCGGGTGAGAGCGGCAGGCGCCTCCACATGGGAGAGAAGGACGTCGACGCCAGCCGGCAGCGCCGGATCGCTCGATCCATCGCCGTTGAGCATCCAATGGGCGGGGGCCTCTGCGTCAAGCGGGCTATCGAGATCGTCGCCCAGTGCTGCGCCCACGGCGGTCTCAAAGCCGCGATCGACGGTGAGTTCCTCGGCGACCGGCGAGAAATCGCCAGATACGGCAGAGGCCAGCATGCGGGCGATGGTGCGCGCTTCGGTTTCGAGCGCATTGAGCTTCGAGCGGGCGGCATCGAGCGGCGCGCGCGTCAGGCCTTCGGCCCGGCGGGCCTCGGCGAGGCTGCCTTCGACTTCTGCGGTTATCGCCTCGGCATCGGCGAGCGCCTGTTCGGCGGCCTCGACCATCTCGCGTTTTTCTTCCGGATCGGGCAGTGCCGCGATCCGGGTGGAGATCTGCTCCAGCTCACCGTTCGCCTCCGCCACCTGGCGTTCGAGCCGCTGGCGGCGGTCGGCGAGATCACGAATCAGCCGTTCCAGCTGGTTACGGCCGGCTGCCGCTTCGGCGCGCTCCGACGTCAGCGCGGTGAAACGCTTCTCGCTGTCGGCAAGCGTCGCGGTGGCCGCCTCGAAGGTGACGCGCGCCTCTTCGCCATAACGGCCGGAATCGGCAAGGATGTCCTCGAGTTCGGCTTCCTCCGCCGTCAGCCGCTCCAGCACCTCGGCATTGTCGGCGACGAGACGCTCCTCACGGCGGATGTCCTCGCCAAGCTGGGCAAGGCGGCGGGTGAGTTCATCGCGGCGGCGCAAGAGCCGGCCAGCTTCCTCGTCAAGCTGGGTGCGGGCGATCTGCAGGCGTTGCAAGGCAGCCGCGCAACGCGCCTCCTCCTCGCGCAGTTCCGGCATCTTGAGGCTGGCGATGCCTTGCGCCTTCGCCGCCTCCATCTGGGCCTGCGCCTTCTCCGCGACAATCGAGGTCGCCTGGTTCAGTGCGCTCTCCGCCTCGCCTTCAGCCTGCTTGGCCTGGCTCCAGCGGATGTGCAACAGCATGGCCTCATGCGCCCGGATGTCGGCGGACAGCATCTTGAAGCGGTTGGCCTGGCGGGCCTGGCGCTTCAGGCTTTCGATCTGTGTTTCGAGCTGGGCGGTGATGTCCTCCAGCCGTTCGAGATTGGTTTCGGCGGCCCGCAGGCGAAGCTCGGCCTCGTGGCGACGAGAGTGCAGGCCGGAAATCCCGGCGGCCTCTTCGAGCAACTGGCGGCGCGCCTGGGGCTTGGCCTGGATCAGCTCGCCGATGCGGCCCTGGCCAACCATCGAGGGCGATCGGGCGCCGGTCGAGGCATCGGCGAACAGCAGCTGCACATCCTTGGCGCGGGCTTCCTTGCCGTTGATACGATAGACCGAGCCTTCGCCGCGCTCGATACGGCGCGTCACCTGAATTTCATCGGCATCGTTAAAGGCGGCGGGCGCGGTGCGATCTGAATTGTCGAGATAAAGACCGACCTCGGCCGTGTTGCGGGCGGGACGATTGCCGGAGCCGGAGAAGATCACGTCGTCCATGCCGGACGCGCGCATGTTCTTGTAGGAGTTTTCCCCCATCACCCAGCGCAACGCCTCGACAAGATTCGACTTGCCGCAGCCGTTCGGCCCGACGACGCCAGTCAGGCCACGTTCGATGATGAATTCGCTCGGTTCGACGAAGGACTTGAAGCCGAGCAGACGCAGACGGTTGAACTTCATGCCGCAAGCCCCCTCTTCTCCCCAGCGGGCAGAAGGTGGGCAGCTAGACCGCGTGAGGGCGAGCGTCGTACATTCCACCCCCTCATCGCCTCACTCCGTTCGGCACGTCCCCCCGCTGGCGAGAAGACAAAAACAACAAAGACGGGCGCACGGCTTTCGCCGTCGCCCGTCGAAAAGCCGGTGCGCCGATCAGAGCATGCTGTCGATAAGCGCCGACATGGTATCAACCGACATGTCTCCCGAATAGCTCTTGCCGTTGATCAGGAAGGTTGGCGTCGACTGAACGCCGAAATCCTTGGCCCCACGATCCCGGACCGAAGTTACATCACCGGCAAGTTTCTGGTTCGTCAAGCAGGCGTCGAAGCTCTCCTGTGTAAAACCACCCAGTTTCGACAATTGCAGCATGGCGCCGCGTACATCGTTGTCCGCCGGGGCCGCCCAGCTGCGCTGCTGCTTCATGAACATCGAGACGAATGGGAAGTAACGCTCTTCCGGGGTGCAGCGCGCCAGCATGAAGGCTGCGAGCGATGCGGTGTCTCCCGGGAAGGGGAATTCGCGAACGATGAAATAGGCCTTGCCACTGTCGACGTATTTTTCCTTGATCGCGTCGAAGGTGTGGGTGTGGAAGTTGGCGCAATGCGAGCAGGTCATCGACATGTATTCGATGATCTTGACCGGAGCGTTCGGATCGCCGAGCGCCATTTCCTTCATCGGGCCCGGCTTCAGGGCATCGGCCATGTCGACATCGTGATCCGAAGTCGGAATCTCGACCTTGGCCGCAGGCGCGGCTGCGACAGGAGCCGGGGCCGGGGCGGTCTCGGCGGCAGGAACCGCTGCGGTCGACGGCTCGGCCGGGGTAGCGGGCGCGGCGGGAGCAGCCGGGGTCGCCGGAGCGGCCGTGCTGGTCTCGGCGGGCTTGGCGGCGCCATCCGCCGCCGCCTTCTTGTCGGAATCGTCGCTGCAGGAAGCCAGCACCGCCGCCATGGCGACGACAGCAACACCACCCATCAGGCGGCTCTTGGTGAGGATCGTATCGAGTTTCGGCATCAATGCACCCTGATGACTGTTTTTGACATTGCCCAACCGTTATCGCGCCAACCGGTGTCAAACAAGGCGGCGGGGTACCCCTTTCATCAAAGAATCGTGACCTTGCGGGGGCTAACGCATTAAATATTCTTCATGTTCGCGGCCATCATCACTTGCGGCGTTGCGACATGACGCCGGTGCCGAGCCGCTCGATCGCCTGGCGAAGCTTTTCATCGGTGATACCCTCCATCATGCCGGCGAGCCTTTCGGCCTTCTCCCCGACCAATTTGCGCGGCAGCGCGCGCTTCAGCGTCGCGGTCGAGACCGGCTTCTGGACGATGCGAATCTGGCCGATCGCCGGATAGCCGAAAAACCCGTTGATACGGGCGATGAGTTCGCCCTGGGCATGCGACAGAAAGAGCGCACGCGCGCCTTCGCAGGCGATCGTCAGAACGCCCGGCCGATGACCGCCCGCATCGCCTGGATCACCACGACGCGGCCAGGCGATCTTTTCCGGGCGCGTGCAATCGGCGAAGTTCTCGCCGGCGATCTCGTCCCAGGACCCGAGCAGTGCGGTCGATATGCCGGCGCGGCGGGCGAGCACCGGATCGATGATGCCATTGGCCACTTCGGATATCTGGATCACGCCTTTTCGCGGAGCACGCATGGAATACCGTGGAGCCTTTCATCTCACCCCTTGAACGGCCGGGTGATTTGGCCAGATATAGGGCACTTCTCCCCTCACCGGCAAACGACGAGCGTGACAATCCAGAAGAAACCCGCCGCCGAGCCCCTGCTGGCCTGGTACGATCGCCACCACCGCGACCTGCCCTGGCGCATTTCGCCGGCCATGGCGAAGCGTGGCGTGAAACCCGACCCCTATCACATCTGGCTATCGGAGGTGATGCTGCAACAGACGACGGTTGCGGCGGTGAAGGCCTATTTCGCCAAGTTCGTCGGCCAATGGCCGACGGTTGCCGATCTCGCGGCCGCCCCCTCCGAGGACGTGATGGTCGCCTGGGCGGGGCTTGGCTATTATGCGCGAGCCCGCAATCTGAAGAAATGCGCAGAGGCCGTGGCTTTCGAGCATGGCGGCCGCTTTCCCGAAACAGAGGAAGGCCTCAAGAGCCTTCCTGGCATCGGCGACTATACCTCGGCTGCGGTCGCCGCGATCGCCTTCAACCGCAATGCGGCGGTGATGGACGGCAATGTGGAGCGGGTGATCTCGCGGCTCTACGCCATCGACGCGCCCCTGCCCGGCTCCAAGCCAGCGATGAAGGCGCGCGTGGCCGCCATGACGCCGGACGACCGGCCGGGCGATTTCGCCCAGGCGATGATGGATCTCGGCGCGACGATCTGCACGCCAAAGCGGCCGGCCTGCGCGCTCTGTCCGTTCAACGATGTGTGCATGGCCTTGGAGAGCGACGATCCGGAGCGCTTTCCCGTCAAGGCAGCGAAGAAGGAAAAGCCGGTGAGGCTGGGCGCGGCCTTCATCGCCGTCGATACGGACGGACATCTTCTGCTGCGGCGCCGGCCGGAGAGCGGGTTGCTGGGCGGCATGACCGAGGTACCGACAACCGCCTGGACGTCGCGGGTCGATGGCGAGACGGGCGTGGAGGCGGCACCCTTTGCCGCCGGCTGGCAGGCCTGCGGCACCGTCACCCATGTGTTCACCCATTTCGAGCTTCGGCTCGGCGTTTACCGCGCGCAGGTTTCCCGTGGGGATGTGGGTGCGGTTCACGGCTTCTGGGCGCCGGTCACAAATCTTGACGGCGAGGCGCTGCCGACTGCCATGAAAAAAGCGATTGCCGCCGCTATTCCGACCGCCTTTTCGACCCCAAAAGGATAATTCATGCCCGACCCCATTCGTCATATTGTCTTCGACATCGGCAAGGTGCTGATCCATTACGATCCGAACCTGCCCTATTCGCGCATCATTCCCGATGCGGCAGAACGGCACTGGTTCTTCGACAATGTCTGCACCCATGACTGGAACCTCGAGCAGGACCGTGGACGCAGTTGGTCCGAGGCCGAGGCGGAGGCCATCGCCCGCTTTCCCGAACGCGAGGAACAGATCCGCGCCTTCCGCCGCAACTGGCGCGAGATGGCGCCTTATGCCTATGAGGACAGCGTGGCGCTGATGACCGGGCTGATCGAAGCGGGACGCGACGTCACCATGCTGACGAATTTTGCCGCCGACACCTTCCGGGAAGCGCGCGCCATGTACCCCTTCCTCAACCTGCCGCGCGGCGTGACCGTTTCCGGTGAGGTCGGTCTGTTGAAGCCGGATGTGGCGATCTACCAGCGTCACGCTGCCGATTTCGACCTCGACCCGGCGGCTTGCGTGTTCATCGACGACGTCGCCGTCAATGTCGAAGGCGCCCGCGAAGCCGGCTGGCAAGCGGTGCAGTTCCTCGGCGCGGAAAAGCTGAGAGCGGATCTGCGGGACCTGGGCGTCGTGGTCTAGAAGATCACGCCGCTCACCCGCCGGCGATCTCGAGGAATTTCTCCTCAAGCCGACGGGTGAACAATTCCGTATCGAACAGAGGCGCGACATCGCGCGCTTCGATGAGATGCTTGCGCAGGCGGGAATGGCGGTCCCCATCCTGCGCCAGTTCGACCGCCAGGCGGACGAAGGCTGAAAGGTTTTCGGCGACGAGTTCCGGCAGGCCCACGGCGGAAAGCAGACTTTCCGACACGCGACCAGCAAAGCTCGTGCCTTTGAATGTCACCACCGGCACGGCGCACCACAGCGCATCCGAGGTGGTGGTGTGGCCATTATACGGTGCGGTGTCGAGCGCGATATCAGCCTCGACGAGCCGCCGCAGATGCTCGGTAATCGGCACCTTTGGCGCAAAGATCAGGCGGGCCGGGTCGATGCCCTGCACTTCGGCCGCCTTTTGCAGATTGCGCCTGGTGAGAGCGGACTGATCCATCAGCCACAGCACCGAACCGTCGACGGCGGCAAGCACCTGCATCCAGGCGGCAAAGACATTACCGCGGATCTTCTGCGACTGGTTGAACGAGCAGAAAACGGTGCCCGTTTCCGGCAGACCGAGCGCGCGGCGCGCACCAGCCTTGTCCGATGCCCGTTCCACCGCCTCGCGGCTGCGGTCATTGGCCTGATAGCTGCCCTCCAGGCGGAGCAGTTTTTCCTGATAGAAGGGGATCGAGCGATCTGGCGTGACGATCCGGTCGGTCATGGCATAGTCGATGCCGACGCCGGCGACGCAGCCGGGAAAGCCAAGATAGGTGACCTGAACCGGTGCCGGCCGCCGACAGAAGATGGCGAGCCGGTTGCCTTGGGTGAAGCCCTTGAGATCCACCAGAATATCGAGGTCGAGCGAGCGCACCAGATCGGCGGCGGCATCATCGTCGAGCGCCAGAATGTCGATGTAGAAATCAACCGCCTCGAGAAAGCGTTCGCGCACAGGTCCCTGCCGCAGGTTCTCGGGCGTGTGGCAGATGCCGTAGATGGAGAAACGCTCGCGGTCATGGGCTTCGAGCGCCCCGGCGAACAACGCCATGGTCGCATGATCGCAGAAATCGGACGAGAGATAGCCAACACGCACCGGCCCCGGCGCGCGCTCGGCGCGCGACCATTTGGGCGCGACCGGGGGAAAGACCGCCTCGGCCGTGCGGCGGGCGCAACGGACGTGGTATTCCTCATCGCCCGACCAGACCAGCGCACGGAAAGCATTTTCACGAATATCGGCGGTCACGCCCTCACGGGCATAGGCGGCTTCCAACTCGGCTTGGAGACGCTCGGCGAGCGGGAAGTCGCACAGGTTGGAGGCACACCAGAACAGTTCGGAAAGGCCCAGGCGCTCCTCGGGGTTTGCGACATAGCCCTGAAGCAGCGGCGGATAGGCCTCCTCGTAAAGCCCAAGGCCAGACAGGACGATACCGGCATTGACGAAGTTGCCGAAGTTCTGGGCCATGGTCGCCAGTGCGCGCGCATAGGGCAACGCATCGGCATAGCGCCCCGTTTCACGATAGAGGCTGCAAAGCGAATGGACGACATCAAGATCGTCCGGCAGATGTTTTTCCAACATCAGCATGGTGGAGAGCGCCGCATCGATGTCACCGACGGCGAGATAGTGCGAGGCGGCGCGGAAGGCGACCTCGCGCTTGAGGTTCGGTGTCAAATCGATGGCGCCGGCATAGAATGTCGCAGCCATGGCCCGGTCGCCCAGCCGCTCATGGATAGTCGCAGCCAAGATCATCGGCTGCGCGTCGGCGCGCTCCACTTCCAACAGCTTGTAAAGCGTCGCCAGAGACGATTGCAACTCGCCGGCGTTAAACTGCTGCTTGGCCTTGTCCAGCAATGCCGTCACGTCTCGCTCCCATGTTTCGCTAATATGATTAGGCATGCCGACTTGTCCGAAACTGTCGGTTGGACAAAGGTGCTTCATCGCAGCCGCGCGACTACTGCCGGCACATAGACATCCCCTGCCCCTGGAGCCCTTGCATGACCTTCGATCCCGTCGTCGCCGCCAAACGCTATCTCGACGCCGTGAACGGTCTCGACTTCGAGATGATCGAGGATTTCTACGCCGAGGATGCCGTCTATGGTTCGGTGAAGGTCGGAGGCCTTGAGGGTCGCAGCGCGATCATGGCGGCCTTCCGCCGCTATTTCGACACCTATCCCGACCAGCAGGCGGTCGACGAACTGATCGAGGCCGCCTCGCCGCTGGCCGCGCGCGCCGTATGGCGACTGAAGGCGACCCATGCAGAAACCGGCGAGCCACTGATCCGCTTTGGCGAGGAGACGATCACCTTCGATGCGCAGGGCAAGATCGTCTCGGTGGAGGTGACGGATTACAAGGTCTGAGGCCCCTTCGGAGAAATGACGCCCGGCGCTTTCGCACCGGGCGTCAAGGTTCTCCCGCCAGGACTAGAGGTACATGACCGGCCGGAGAATCCGGACTGGCAAAGCTGGGCGGATCGTTAGTCCAGCTTTGCCAGTCCTTTGCGGACGACGGAGCGAAGCTCGTCGATGGGGCGCAGGGAGTGCCCGTCATCGGTGTGCCAGAACGTCCATCCGTTGCATGCGTCAACGCCCTGCACCTTCGCGCCCAGACGATGAATGGAACCTGCCTCGCTGCCCGAGACGAGCGTGCCGTCGGCGCGCACCACCGCCGAATGGCGACGTTTGGCGCAGGTAAGAACCTGGCCCGGCTTGACCATGCCGCTCTCGACCAGCGTGTTGAAGGCAACGCGCGGTTCGGCCTTCTTGCCGGTCAGCACCGTGAGTTCGGTCTTGCCGAGCGGCGTGACCGAGGCGATGCGGGCAGAGGCAGCATCGATATAGTCCTGCTCGCGCTCGATGCCGACGAAATTGCGACCGAGACGCTTGGCGACCGCGCCGGTGGTGCCGGAGCCGAAGAAAGGATCAAGCACGATGTCGCCCGGCTTGGTGGAGGCCATGATGATGCGGGCCAGCAGCGCTTCCGGCTTCTGGGTCGGATGGACCTTCTTGCCATCGTCGCCCTTGAGGCGTTCACCACCGGAGCATATCGGGAAGAGCCAGTCCGAGCGCATTTGAACGTCGTCGTTCGAGGCCTTCAGCGCATCGTAGTTAAAGGTGTAACCCTTGGCCTTGGCGTCCGGGGAAGCCCAGATCATCGTCTCGTGGGCGTTCTGGAAACGACGCCCCTTGAAGTTCGGCATCGGGTTGGTCTTGCGCCAGACGATGTCGTTGAGGATCCAGAAGTTGAGATCCTGCAAGGTCGCACCGACGCGGAAGATGTTGTGGTAGGAACCGATCACCCAGATCGTTCCGGTGGGCTTCAGGACGCGGCGGCAAGCCAGCAGCCAGGCGCGGGTGAAGGCGTCATAAGCCTGGAAGGAGGCGAACTGATCCCACTCATCGTCGCAGGCGTCGACGAGAGACTGGTCCGGGCGATGCAGCGCGCCACCGAGCTGAAGATTGTACGGCGGATCGGCGAAAATCACATCGACCGACTTGTCGGGAAGCGCTTCGAGCGCTGCGACGCAGTCGCCCTTGATGATCGAGTTGACCCAGGAAAACGGATCGCTGGAACGGCGGAGATCGGCAAGCGGGAATACAGAAGCCATCGGTTACTCACTCTTACGCTGACGCAGCACGGGATAACGAGGCTTATGGTTACTGATCTTGGTTACCAAAGACTGAATGGAAATCGAAAAATTGCGGAGAGTCAGGCTGCTTCTCCGCGAAACGGAGCCGGATATGGTGAATCCGGAAGGCCATGATCGGCTTGCTGGCCTTGAGGGAAGACCCTCTCCACGCGGCGACAGCGCGGCGCCCGGCAAGACGGAAATAATGCTGGATAAAACTCAGCGCGCCCTTCTGCGGCCACTCTTCGCGGACACCTGCTGGAGGACGGATGCCGCGTCTGGCGCCGGCACGATCAGCCCGGCGACAATCGGGCAACAACGGCGCCGACATAGCCTGCGGCGGCCACTTCGTCGCAAAGGCTCGACCATTCGCAGCCGGAGCAGGCCGAGCGGATGCGGCCCGTCGCGAAACTGGCTCTCAACCGATCCAGCAGAGCCGAGCTCAGGACAATGCCAGAACCAGCGGAAAGCGTGACGGACAAAAGGCGCGAGACAGCGTTGCGGGCGTCATCGTCCCGCCGCAGAACGCTTTCGCCGAGGCAATGGGCGCCACCACCGCCAAGCAGCGGTCGACAGATGTCGTCCGGCCCCGCCACCAGTTCGATTTCCTCGCCGGCCGACAGAAGGGCGGCGATCGCCTCGTAGTTCTCGACGAAGGCGGGGGAATAGCCCTTGCCGATGTAGGTCAGCATGCAGAGCAAATGGTGGGCACGGAGCCGGACGGTCACGGTTACAGCTGTCCCGGCCTCAGAGGTCGAGTGACTTGTTCGCGCGACGGCCGACAGCCATCAGCACGGCCGCGGCGAGCGCGGACTTCAGCACGGCACCGAGAATGAACGGCACGACACCGAGGACGAGACCTTTCTCAGCGCCGATCAGGTAGGCGAGCCAAGCGCCGCCAATGGCCAGGCACAGCAAGTTGGCGAGGAGATGGGCAGAGAAGCTCAAGACCACCCGCTCCCCGGCCCAACCCTTTTCGGCAAGGAAACCGGCGAGTGCGGCCACGATCGGGAAGGCGGCAAGGTAGCCGGCCGTCGGACCGACGAAAGGCGCAAGACCGCCGGCGCCATTGGCAAGTACAGGCAGACCAATCATCGCCTCGCCGAGCCAGGCAAGAACGGTCAGCGCACCGAGGCGCCAGCCGTAGAGCACGCCGATCATGGTCAACGCGAAGGTCTGCAGGGTGATCGGCACCGGCACCATGGGCACACTTATCCGCGAGGCGAGCGCGAGCAAGGCCGTGCCAAAGACCAGCAGCACGGCCTGCGTGGCCAGCGAGCGGCGAGCGATACCAAGCGGATCGAAGCCGCGAACGGCGGTGGCAAGCATGGACGTCATGGCAATCTCCATTTTATAGATAATTTAATTCGCGAAGCATATTTTATCTATGATTTTCGGATTCGCCAAGATTAGAGCGTGAAATTGCAGGCGACACGTGGCGCGCCTTGCCAGCAAATCATGCAAACAGACGCAAAACCCCTCTTCCGCAAGGATTTTCCCATCGCGAGTTTTTATCTATAATTTTTGAAAATCAACCGACGATGGCGAAGCCTTCAGTCTCGGAACGGCCGGGGGCCGGCATGGAGGCGCGACCGATCCATTGCACATGCCGCTCCAGGATGCGGCAGGCCTCGCCGGCATCTCCCTGCCTCAGAGCATCGAGAATCGCACGGTGATCGTGATCCGTGCGGGCCTCCCAAGTGGCGCGCCAGGCGACAAAGAGAAAGCGGGCGCTGACGGCGTGCAGATCGTCAATGACGGAAAGCAGGCGCGGCATGTCACAGGTCGAGATGATCAGGCGATGAAAGCGGCGGTTGGCCTCCTCCCAGGTCCGGACATCACTTGCGTCGTCGGCATCCGTCGCAGCCTGCTCGGCCGCGTCGAGCAACGCACCGGTCAGATGCGGCGCGGCATGTCGCAGCGCCAGCACTTCGAGGGCGGCGCGCATTTCCGCGACCTCGCGCACTTGCTTCAGGTCGAAGGAAGCGACGCGCACGCCGCGGCGCGGAATGCTGACGACGAGGCCCTGTGCCTCCAGCCGGCGGAAGGCTTCCCGGACCGGCACGTGGCTGGCGCCGAATTCCTCGGCGATACGGTCCTGAGCGAGGCGCGAGCCAGGCACCAGTTCGCCATGGACGATGCGCTCGGCGAGGGCGCGGCTGATGCGGCTGGCGATGGTGTCGTCGCGTTCTTTTTCCATGGCTCCTGCATAGTCAGCAGCCACGAAAATGTCGAGACGAACAGCCATAGCCAGACGGAACGTGGCCTCAGCCGAGGATTGCGCGACTATCCTCCGGCGCCTCATCGCGGTCATGCAGGCCGTAGTCGCGCAACACATGGGCGACCCGCAGGCGGTAATTGGCAAAGACACCCTCCCGGCCCGCCCTTTGCGCGTGACGATGCTCCTCCGTTTCGCGCCAGCGACGCACTACATCCTCGTCGCGCCAGAAGGACAAGGACAGGAGCTTTCCACGCGTGGTCAGGCTTTCAAAACGTTCGACGGAGACAAAACCGTCGGTTGCTTCAAGCCGGGCGCGCAGCTCGCCCGCCAGATCGAGATAGCGGTGCCGTTCACCGGTATAGGGGACAACCTCGAAGATCACCGCGATCATGGCTGGACCATGAGCGCGGGGATTTCGGATACGCACTTCAGGAAGAGCCGGTCCTCCTTGAGGATGAAGCGGGCATTGCGGGCGAATTCGTAATTGGCTTTGCCGAGCGGATCGGCGGCGAGCCGGGTGCGATAGGCCTCGTAGGCCGCCAGATCCTTAACGTGATAGATGCCGTAAGCCGTGGTGGCCGACCCTTCATGCGGGGCGAAATAGCCGACCAGATCGGCGCCGCAGCGCGGAATCGCCTCGCCCCAGTTGCGGGCGTAGGTGGTGAAGGCGTCGCGGGCAAACGGATCGATCTCGTAACGGATGACGCAGGTGATCATGGCTGTTCCTTTCAGGCTGTGATGGTGTTGACGCCCCCTCGTCGCATATTGCCCAACAGCAATGCTTCGATTACGATCGAAGCATGAGTGAAGGACCGGACATCGCCCGTCTCGCCGCCCTGATCGGCGACCCCGCCCGCGCCAACATGCTGTTGGCGCTGATGGACGGCCGGGCGCTGACCGCCACCGAGCTTGCCGGAGCCGCCGGCATCGGCCTGCCGACGGCCAGCTCGCACCTTGCGAAACTTGACGAGGGCGGGCTGCTGACCCAGCGCAAGCAGGGCCGCCATCGCCATTTCACCCTTGCCGATCCATCGGTCGGACGGATGATCGAAAGCCTGATGGGCTTCGCCGCGAGCCGCGGCCATGTACGCCACAAGGCGGGACCGAAGGAGCCGGCGCTGCGCAAGGCGCGGGTCTGCTACGACCATCTGGCCGGCGACTATGGGGTGCGCATGCTCGACAGCTTGCGGGCCGCAGGAGCGATTGTCGGCGAAGAGGAACATCCGCAGCTGACATCTCTTGGCGAGGCACTGGTCTGCGACAACGGTATAGACCTCGCCGGACTGAAGGCGCAGCGCCGCCCGCTCTGCCGCGCCTGCCTCGACTGGAGCGAACGGCGCATCCATCTCTCTGGCTCACTCGGCAAGGCGCTGCTCACCCATTTTCTCGACCATGGCTACGCGCGGCGCGAGAGCGGTAGCCGGGCGATCGTTTTTTCGCCCGAGGGCGAGCGGCGTTTCGCTGCGATGTTTCCGCTGTCCAGTTAAATTCCAATCACATCAAAGGACATCGGTCGTGGTGCCAACAAGCCACACCCTCCAGGCCTTCAGCCGCCTTGCGAAGAAACCGTCCAGACGGTATGTTTAAATCTTGGCCGTGTCCGTGGAGAGCTTTTCGATGAACCCCTTGTTTCTTGCCTATAGCGCGCTGGGCGGCGCCATCGTCTGCGAAGTGATCGCCACCACCCTGTTGCAGAAGTCGGAGCAATTCTCCAGGCCGTTGCCGACCGGGGCCATGGTTCTTTTCTACATCGTCTCCTTCTATCTGCTCTCCCAGGCCCTGAAAGGCGTTCCGCTCGGCATCGCCTACGCCGTCTGGGGCGGGCTCGGAATCGTGCTGACCGCGACAATCTCGGTGGTGATCCTCAAGCAGTCGCTCGACCTGCCTGCCCTGGCCGGCATCGCCATGATCGTCACCGGCGTGATCGTCATGAATGTTTTCTCCAACTCGGTGACGCACGGCTGATGGCCAACGCCCATATGCGCAAGAAGGAGCCGGACAAGGTCCGCCGGTCGCTGCTCGACCGCACGGCGAAGCTCGCCGTCGACCAGGGGCCGGCGGCAATCACGATCCAGGCCGTCGCCACTGCGGCGGGCGTCACGAAGGGCGGACTGCTGCACCACTTTGCCAACAAACAGGCGCTGCTCGAAGCGGTGTTTGCCGATCTGCTGAAGCAGCTCACGGACGAGATCGACCGCTACATGGCCGAGGACCCGCAACCGTTCGGACGCTTCACTCGCGCCTATGTGCGGGCGGCCTTCGCCGACCACAAGCTCGGCGTGCGAAGCCCCTGGGCCGCCCTTTCGGTGACGATGGTCGCCGATCCCGGCATGCGCAGGCTCTGGTCGGACTGGCTCGACGGGCACCTTGCCGCCCATCGGGCGACGGACGACACGCCCCTCCTCGAGATCGTCCGACTGGCCGCCGACGGCGTGTGGATGGCCGACTTGATGGGGCAGGACCGCGCAGAGCCGCGCGACATGACAGGTCTGGAACCGCAACTGCTGGCCCTTGCCTCGCGACCACCCTCTGCCTGAGACCTTGCCGCATACATGGCGGATTGTTCTTTGGCATCGCTTCGTGTAGGGGAAGCGCCTCCCCCAAGGACGACAAGACGGAAATCCCCATGAGCGGCTTCGACCTTACCATCTTCGATTGCGACGGCGTGCTCGTCGATTCCGAAATCATCGCGGCACGGGTCGAATCCAAGCTGCTCAACGAAGCAGGCTATCCGATTTCGGTCGAGGAAATGGGCGAGCGTTTCGCCGGCATGACGTGGAAGAACATCCTGCTCACGGTCGAGCAGGAGATCGACATCCCGCTTTCGGCAAGCCTGCTCGACAAGTCGGAGAAGCTGCTCGACCAGCGCCTGGCCCGCGAGGTCAAGATCATCGAGGGTGTGCAGTTCGCGCTTGCCCGACTCAAGGGACCGCGCTGCATCTGCTCCAACTCGTCGCTCGCCCGGCTCGACATGATGCTCAGCAAGGTCGGACTGAAGGACTTCTTCGCGCCGCATATCTACTCGGCCAAGGACCTCGGCGCCGACCGGGTCAAGCCGAAGCCGGACATCTTCCTGCACGCTGCGGCCCAGTTCAACGTTTCTCCCGCCAAATGCGTCGTGATCGAGGATTCGGTGCATGGCGTGCACGCCGCGCGGGCCGCCGGAATGCGGGTGATCGGCTTCACCGGCGCCTCGCACACCTATCCGTCGCACGCCGACCGGCTGACCGATGCCGGCGCAGAGACAGTGATCTCCCGTATGGTTGATTTGCCGGCGGTGATCGCCGCCATGGAAGAATGGGCCGGCGCGTTCTGACCCAAGCGGGCGCTGTCGCCCGAACACCGATCAGGCGCGCTGCGGACCGACGGGACAGGCCGTTCAGATCTTCAGGCTGAGCGCGCCGGGCAGTACCTCGACATGCAAGCTGTCGAAGGGCAGCGTTTCGCCGTCCGCCTCGATCGATAGCCGCTGATCGCCGAGTGGCTCGATGTCGATAACGCGCCCGCGAAAGAAGCTGATAAGCCGGTGACCGACATGCGCGGCGGAGTAAAGGCGGGCGAGGATGCCAAGCACGCCTGTCCGGCTCGCCCCATGCAAGACGCCGATGTCGAGCAGGCCGTCGCCAAGGTCGGCGAAGGGCACGACATGCATTCCGCCGCCGAACCAGGCGCCGTTTGCCACCGCCACAACCGTGACCGGCCCCTTGAAGACCTCCACCCCGTCGACGACCAGACGAACGCCCTGGGATCGATAGCGGAGAATCTCGCGCACCGAGCACAGCAGAAAGCGCAGCGAACCACTCGCGACGCGCCGCCCTCGGCCGTTGACGGCCTGGACGATGCGGCCCGAGACCCCGACGCTGGCGATATTGGCGAAGTGGCGCTCGACGATGCGGCCGTCCGTGGTCCGACCACGCATGCGGGCAACGTCGATCCTGCGCACCGGCGCGTCGACAATCTGCCGTGCCACGGCCTCAGGATCGTGCGGCAAAGCGAAGTTGCGGGCGAAATCGCAACCCGTACCGGTCGGAGCGAAGGAAAACGGCGTCTCGGGTCTCGCCGAGCGCATGAGGCCGTCGACCACATCGCCGATCGTGCCGTCGCCGCCGAGGGCGATGATCAGTTCGCATCCCGCCTCGACCAACTCGATCGCAAGGCGTGTTGCGTCACCGGCGGAAGCGGTCTGGCGAAAGACGCAGTCGGAAAAATGCGCAGCCAAGGCCGCGCTTATTTCCCGCCCGCGCGCACGGCCGAAACGGCCGCCCGAGACGGGATTGCTGATAATTCCGACTTTCACCCATGCCCCCCGGCATTCGGGCGCGATCGACAGCACAGCGACTGGCGCTCCGTTTCGCTACCGTATTCCCGGAACGCCGCGCCCTGAAGTCGCCTCCCCTTGCTGCTTATTTCTTTACCGGCCCTTCATCGAAACCGATATGAACCTTGACCAGGCCGCCGAGATCGCCTGGCACTGCTACGTCCTTGGTGAAGACGAACTGCGTCGCCTGGGCGACGTCGGCGAGCGTTACAGGGAACTGCGTCAGTTCGGAATAAAGGACCTTGTCACCGTCCGTCACGGCGACCCGGATCGGCAGCGTGACCGGTCCAGCCTTGCCCTCAGGACCGGCCACCAGCCTGCCCTGGACCATGGCGGTGATGGTCAGCGTCGTTTCCGAGCGAGCGCAGGAGCGCGTCGTGTCGGCAAGCGAGGCCTGATAGATGACCTTGGTGGGATCATCCTTGGCGCCCTTGGCATAGGTGCGGTAGTAGGCCGTGCCGTCGCGCAGTGTGATCGGCGGGCAGAAGCCCTGCACCGCTGCGGCGGAACTGGCGGCGGGGGTCGCCGCCGGCTTGTCGGCGGCCGAGCCGAGCACGCCCCCCGGATTGCCAGCGTTGCAGCCGGCGAGAACCATCAACAAGGATGCGGCCAAGATCCCGCGCGATACCTTCACAGACACGATACTCCAACCTTCCGCAATGCTGGCTTGAAGAAGCCAGAAGCCATTCGAATTGAGGCCTTTTCATGCCCCTTGCCGATGGTCTATACCAGCGGCGCAGCGAAAAATCGATTGGGTCGCCGGTGTTTTGGTTTAATTTTCAACGCCTCCGGGGCGGCAATGCCCCAGCTTTGCCGGATGGCGCCATTCCTTCATCGGTGCGAGAACAGGAACAGCCGGGGTCGACCGGCACAAAAAGACGAACAACAGCGCCTGGAAAGGCTTAGCCTTCTCCCGCGAACCAGGCCCTTCCCTTCTTCAAGACCAAGGACAAGCATCGTGGACTATATCTCGACCCGCGGAGAGGCAAAAAGCCTCGGTTTCTGTGACGCTCTTCTCGCCGGCCTGGCCCGCGACGGCGGCCTCTATGTGCCGCGCAAGTGGCCACACCTGACGAAGAAAGAGATCCGGGCGCTGCGCGGTAAGAGCTATCAGGACATCGCCTTTGAAGTGCTCTATCGCTTCACCGGCGGCGAGATCGAGGCCGGTGTCTTCCGTGCGATGATCGACGAGGCCTATGCCACTTTCCGCCATCCGGCGGTGGCGCCGCTGGTCCAGACCGGGCCGAATTCCTTCATCCTGGAACTGTTCCACGGCACGACTCTGGCCTTCAAGGACGTCGCCATGCAGCTGCTGGCGCGGCTAATGGACCATGCGCTTGCCCAGCGCGGCGAGCGCGCGACCATTGTCGGCGCGACCTCGGGCGATACCGGCGGCGCGGCGATTGATGCCTTTGCCGGACGGGCGCGCACGGATGTCTTCATCCTTTTCCCGCATGAAAAGGTCTCACCCGTCCAGCAGCGGCAGATGACAACCTCCAAGGCTGAGAACGTCCACGCGATCGCCGTCAAGGGCAATTTCGACGACTGCCAGAATCTGGTGAAGGCGATGTTCAACGACATCGACTTCCGTGACCGGCTGAAGATCTCCGGGGTAAATTCGATCAACTGGGCGCGCATCATGGCGCAAGTGGTCTACTATTTCACCGCCGCGATCTCTCTGGGCAGCCCGGACCGCAAGGTCTCCTTCACTGTGCCGACCGGCAATTTCGGCGACATCTTCGCCGGCTATGTCGCCAAGAAGATGGGCCTGCCGATCGACAAGCTGGTGATAGCCACCAACGAGAACGACATCCTGGCCCGCACGCTGAAGACCGGCCGCTACGAGATGAAGGGCGTATCGGCCACGACCTCTCCGTCGATGGACATCCAGATCTCGTCCAACTTCGAGCGCCTTCTGTTTGAAGCCTACGATCGAGACGACAGCGCCATCCGCGCGGCAATGGAAAGCCTCAAGCAGTCCGGCGGCTTCGAGATCAAGCCGGCCGCCCTGAAAGCGATCCGCAAGGAGTTCCGCGCTGGCCGCGCCAGCGAGAAGCAGGTCGCCGCGACGATCCGCGACACGCTGGCCGAGACCGGCTATCTGCTCGACCCGCACACCGCCGTCGGCGTCTTCGTCGCCCAGAAGTTCGAGAAGCCGTCGAGCCCGATGGTGACGCTTTCGACCGCTCATCCGGCGAAATTCCCGGCTGCGGTAAAATCGGCGAGCGGTATTGACCCCGCGCTTCCGGCGTGGCTTGCTGACTTGATGGACCGGGAGGAGCGTTTCGACGTCCTCGAGGCGGAACTTAAAGCCGTCGAAACCTTTGTCGACGAGCATGCCCGCCGCGAGAATTAAGAAGCGCAGAAAGACAGATAGATGAGTGTAGAGTGTACCCGACTGCCTTCGGGGCTGACGGTGGTGACGGAAACGATGCCGCATCTCGAATCCGTGGCACTCGGGACCTGGATCAAGTCCGGATCCCGTGACGAGACGGAGGGCGAGCATGGCATCGCCCACCTGCTCGAGCACATGGCCTTCAAGGGTACGAACCGTCGCAGCGCGCGCCAGATCGCCGAGGAGATCGAGAATGTCGGCGGAGAACTGAACGCCGCCACCTCGACGGAGACCACATCCTATTACGCGCGCGTGCTGAAGGACGACGTACCGCTGGCGGTCGACATGCTCGCCGACATCCTGACCGGCTCCACCTTCGACGAGGAGGAACTGGCGCGTGAAAAACACGTCATCCTTCAGGAAATCGGGGCGGCAAACGACACACCGGACGACGTGGTGTTCGACCGTTTCTCGGAACTCGCCTATGCAGGTCAGCCGCTCGGCCGGCCGATCCTCGGCACGCCGGACACGGTAAAGGCCTTCACCAGCGCCGAAATCCGCGCCTATCTCGACCGCAATTACACGACGGACCGCATGTTCGTCGTGGCCGCCGGTGCGGTCGATCACGACACTTTCGTCAAACAGGTCGAGGAGCGCTTCGCCACACTGCGCACCAAGCCCGAGGTCAGCCCGATCATCGAGGCCGCCCGCTATACCGGAGGCGAGGCCCGCGAGGAGCGCGACCTGATGGACGCGCAACTTCTCATCGGCTTCGAGGGCCGCGCCTATCACGCGCGCGACTTCTACGCCTCACAGATCCTGGCCAACATTCTCGGCGGCGGCATGTCCTCGCGTCTTTTCCAGGAAGTGCGGGAGATCCGTGGCCTCTGCTATTCGATCTACGCTTTTCACTGGGGCTTTTCCGACAGCGGCATCTTCGGCATCCATGCCGCGACCGGCGGGGAAAATCTTCCGGAGCTTGTCCCGGTCATCATCGATGAATTGCGCAAGGCCTCGCAATCCATCGACAGTCAGGAGATCGACCGTTCGCGCGCCCAGGTGCGCGCCCAGCTTCTGATGGGCCAGGAAAGCCCGGCCGCGCGTGCCGGCCAAATCGCCCGGCAGATGATGCTCTACGGTCGTCCAATCTCCAACCAGGAGATGATGGACCGGCTCGCCGGCATCACCCCCGAGCGACTGACCGATCTCGGCGGACGGTTGTTCTTCGAAACCACGCCGACACTCTCGGCCATCGGTCCGCTCGAACACCTCGCGCCGATGAGCGAGATCAACGGCGCGCTGTCGGCGGGGCGCGCAACGCCGCTCAAGGCGGCCGGCTGAGTTTGCCGGGATCGCGCTAAAGTAACCGCCGACGGACGCGCTCCCGCCGGCACGGGCCTGAAGGGATTGCGATGACACGTTCGGTCTTTCGGTTTCTGTCGCGGCAGCCGGAAACGCCGGAACTGGTGAATGCCACCCATCGCCTTCGCCTGCCGCGTTACGACGATTTCGAGCAATGGCATGAACTGCGTCGCGACAGCCGTGCCTTTCTGCAACCCTGGGAGCCCACGTGGCGAGCCGATGATCTGACCGAGCGTGCCTTCCGTTCGCGCGTCGTGCGCAACGGCCAGGAGTTCCATTCCGGCCTCGCCGTTCCCTTCCTGCTTTTTGGCGGTCCCGACGAAGTCCTGCTCGGCGGCCTGACCATCGGTCTGATCCGCCGGGGTGCGTCACAAAGCTGCATGATCGGATATTGGATGGGCGAGCGTCATGCGGGCAAAGGCCATATGTTTGCCGCACTTCGCCTGGCTATTCCCTACATCTTCGGGGTGCTTGAGTTGCACCGGATTGAAGCAACCTGTATCCCAGAGAACGAGAAAAGCATCCGGCTCCTCGAGGGGGTCGGATTTGAGCGGGAAGGTCTCTTGCGACAGTATCTGAAAATCAACGGGCAATGGCGCGATCACACGATGCTGTCTCTCCTCAGCGACCGCGCCTCGGGGAACGGGAAAAAAGAAAACTCATGACGTCTGACCGGAACAGGCAAGCGGCAGCCGGCCGTCGGCTTGCCGCCGCGCTGGCCGCGGCAATTCTTGCGTTCGTCGGTCTCTTCTCGTCGCTGGCGCTTGCCGCGGAACCGGTGAAGATCGCCCGCGACGACACCGCGCTCGACCTCACCGCCACAACGGAGATCTACACCAACCAGGGCAATGCCTTCCAGGTCTCGACCGCGGCCGGCGCCGATGGCATTCGCCGGCGCATCGAGGTGCGGGCCTCCTCGGAGGACCACCAGGGCGACTGGGCGGTCTTCGCGCTCGCCAATGTTTCGGAGGAGCAGCTGGAGCGCGTCATTGTCGCCCCGCACTTCCGCCTTGCCGGCTCGCACATCTTCTGGCCGGATCTTGGCTCGCAGCGCATCATCTCGATCACCCCGTCGGAGGGCTTCGCGCTTGACCGGGTACCGAGCCCGGACGCTGACGTGTTCCGCATCACGCTCAACCCCGGCTCCGTGATCACCTTCGTCGCCGAACTCGCGACCCCCAACCTGCCGCAGATCTACCTTTGGGAACCGGACGCCTACAAGGACACAGTCAACGCCTTCACCCTCTATCGTGGCATCGTGCTCGGCATTGCAGGCCTGCTTGCGGTATTCCTGACCATCTTCTTTGTCGTCAAGGGCACGTCCATGCTGCCGGCGGCGGCGGCGCTCGCCTGGGCGGTGCTCGCCTATATCTGCGTCGACTTCGGCTTCCTCGAAAAGCTCATCAGCATTACCTCCAGCGACCAGCGCATTTGGCGAGCGGGCGCGGAAGTGGCACTGGCGTCGAGCCTCGTCATCTTCCTCTTCACCTACCTCAATCTCAATCGCTGGCATGTCCATCTCGGCTATGCGACATTCGCCTGGATCCTTGGCCTCGCCCTTCTGTTCGGCGTGGCGATTTACGATCCGTCGATCGCCGCCGGCATCGCCCGCCTGTCCTTCGCTCTGACCGGGACGGTGGGCATCGCGCTGATCTTCTATCTCGGCTTCAATCGCTACGACCGCGCCATCCTGCTCATACCGACCTGGGCGCTGATCATCGTCTGGTTGTTCGGCGGTTGGCTGACCGTCACCGGGCAGCTCGACAATGACATCATTCAGCCGGCGCTCGGCGGTGGACTGGTGCTGATCGTGCTCCTGATCGGCTTTACCGTCATGCAGCACGCCTTTGCCGGCGGCGCCTATCAGCAGGGCCTGTTCTCCGACCTCGAGCGCCAGTCACTGGCCTTGACCGGATCGGGCGATACGGTCTGGGACTGGGACGTGGCACGCGACCGTGTGGTGACGATCCCCGATATTTCCGTCCGCCTCGGCCTTGCGCCCGGAACCATGCACGGCGCCGCGCGCAACTGGCTGCCGCGGCTCCACCCGGACGACCGGGACCGGTTTCGCGCCACGCTCGACGTGCTTCTCGAGCACCGGAAAGGGCGGCTCAACCACGAATTCCGTATCCGCGCCGAGGACGGCCATTTCCACTGGTTGAAGATCCGCGCCCGGCCCGTGCTCGGATCCAACGGTGAGGTCATCCGCTGCGTGGGCACGATTATCGACGTCACCGAGCAGAAGAACTCGATCGACCGGCTGCTCAGCGACGCCATGCACGACAATCTGACCGGCCTGCCGAACCACGAGGTTTTCCTCGACAGGCTGCAATCGATGCTGACCCTGGCCAGCGGCACTGAGACCGTCCGACCGACCGTTCTTGCGATCGACATCGACCGTTACAAGCTGGTGAACGACAGTCTCGGCATCGCCGCCGGTGACAATATCCTGATTGCACTTACCCGTCGCCTCCGCCGGCTGATGAAGCCGCAGGATACGCTGGCGCGTATCGGTGGCGACGAATTCGGGCTGATCCTCGTCTCCGAACGTGATCCGGTCAAGATCGCCGACTTCGCCGACGCCGTGTCGAAGGCGATCATGGTGCCGATCAACTTCGCCAATCGCGAGGTCATCCTCACCGCCTCGATCGGCCTTGTCTCCTGGGTCGACCAGCAGGAAAACGCCGCAAGTCTGCTCTCCGATGCCGAACTTGCCATGTACCGCGCCAAACGGGCGGGCGGCAATCGCGTCGAACCATTCCGCCCCGCCTTCCGCACCGCCGGCACCGACCGGCTGCAACTTGAGACCGACCTGCGCCGTGCGATAGAGCGCAAGGAACTGTCGATGGTCTACCAGCCGATCGTCCGCCTTGCCGATGGCGAGGTCGCCGGCTTCGAGGCTTTGATGCGCTGGGACCATCCGAAGCGTGGCAATATCCCGCCGTCGGAATTCATTCCGATCGCCGAAATGTCGGACCTGATCGAACCGCTCGGCATGTTCGCGCTCGAACGCGCGACCACCGACCTGATGGAATGGGAGCGGCACACGGGCGAGATCCCGGTCTTCGTCGCCGTCAACCTGTCGAGCGCGCAGCTGCTCTCAAGCGAACTCTACAGCGACATTCGCGCCTTGCTGGGCAAGACACGATGCGACCCGCACCGCATCAGGCTTGAACTGACCGAGAGCGTGGTAATGGAGAACCCGGAACAAGCGCGCCTGCTGCTTGCCAAGTTGAAGGAGACCGGCATTTCCCTGGCGCTCGACGACTTCGGCACCGGCTATTCCTCGTTGGCTTACCTCACCCGCTTCCCGTTCGACACGATCAAGCTCGACAAGGCGCTAGTCAACGACCGCTCCGACAAGCGGTCCGTGCTGCTGAAATCCGTCATATCCATGGCCCGCGGGCTGGAGATGCAGGTGGTGGCGGAAGGGATAGAGAGCGATGCCGACGCCGAGGAACTCGCCAAGCTCGGCTGCGATTTCGGCCAGAGCTACCTGTTCGGCGCGCCGCTCGGCTCGGAATCGATCCAGCGGCTGCTCAAGGAACGGTTCCCGCTGACCAAGCGGGCATAAGAGCCATAGGGGCGCGTGACGCGCGTCCTCTTCACGCGTGGCCGGCTTCCATCGACAGCATGGCGGGGCTCACCCCCATCAGCGCCAAGGCCCGGTCGTATTTGTTGTCGAGCGAGCGGTCGAAGATGATGTCTTCCGTTGCAGGGCAATGCAGCCAGCCATTGGCGGCCATTTCCAGCTCGAGCTGACCCGGCCCCCAGCCGGCATAGCCGAGCAGCATGGTGGCACGGCGCGGGCCGCGGCCAGCGGCAATCTCGCGAACGATGTCGAGCGTCGCCGTCAGCGAGATGTCGTCGCTGACGGGAATGCTGCTGTCCCCGCTATAATCGTCGCTGTGCAGCACGAAACCACGGCCGGTCTCGACCGGTCCACCGCTCTGGATGGGAAAATCGCGCGCGTGCTCCGGCAGCATGATCGCGTCCGTCCTGTCGATCAGATCAAGGTGAAGCAGCACCTCCGCGAAGGTAACCGGCTGAGCGCGGTTGATGATGAATCCCATCGCGCCGGCAGGTGAATGCGCGCAGATAAAGACGACGGAGCGAGCAAAGTTGCCATCTGCCATGCCCGGCATGGCGATCAACAGCTGACCGTCGAGAAGTCCCCGTTCACGATCCTTCTTCAGCGTCGAGAAAGCCATACTTTACCTCCACGGACCCCTTTGGGGCGGCTGATTCAAGGCCGGATCGTCCGGCCATGAACTCGTCAATCAACGGAGGATGGGGCAGGAACGGCAATCAATCAACTAAAAATGATCCGGCTATCGCAAGCGTTACTGGTCGAGCGGCAAACGTTGGAATAAACGGCTTTCCCATGATGAGAACAGTGCGCGCAAATTTTCGTCGACCCGGCCTTGCTCTTGCGGCGCTCGCGGCCGCCCTTATGGGCCAAACCTGTGCAGCCTGGGCCGAGAGCAGCGACTGGGCGGTGAACCAGGGCGGTCGTATGCGGCTGGTGGTCTTGCCGGCCGACGCGCAGGGCACACGCGCTGCGGCTTTGCAGATCGAACCCTCGCCCGGCTGGATCACCTATTGGCGCGAGCCGGGCGATGCCGGCATACCGCCCTCTATCACCATTGCGCCGGAGAGCGGCTATGCGCTGACGGAGGTCGCCTACCCGGTGCCGAAGCGGATCGACAACGGTGACATCCACGACATCGGCTATGACGCCCCGGTGACGCTCCCGCTCACCCTTGTGGCCTCCGGTGCTGGCACCTCTTCTCCGGGCGAGATCAATGCCTCCGTGTTCATCGGTCTTTGCCGCAATATCTGCATTCCCTTCCAGGCGGAGTTGCGACTGACGCCGAACGATGCGGAAGAGGCGGAAGAGACAGCGTTGATCGTTGCGGCGCGCGCGAGACTGCCGGAGCCTCCCGCCGCCGATTTCGCGCTCAAGGCCCACGCACTTTCGGCCGATGGCAAGCATCTCTCGCTGACGCTGACCGTTCCAACGCAGACCAAAGAGCGGGACGCCGAGATCTTCGTCACCGGACCGAGCGGCCATGTCTTTCTCGACGAGAGCGAACGCAAGCTTTCCGGCGACGAACTGACCGTCGTCCTTCCGATCAGTGGGCTGCCGCGCAAATATGACATCCACGGCAAGACCTGGGGAGTGCTAGTCAAGGCCGGCGGTCGCGCGATGGAAACCCATCTTGCCTTTGACTAGCGTCAATCTATATTCCGCAGCGACCGGCCGGCCGAACGGAGCCCGCCCGAACCCAGCGAGGAGATTTTCATGACGATTGCGATTGGCGAGCGCCTGCCCCAGGCGACCTTCAAGGAGAAAACGGCCGATGGTGCGGTAGAGCTGACGACCGACGACCTGTTCAAGGGCAAGCGCGTCGTCCTGTTCGCCGTACCGGGCGCATTCACCCCGACCTGCTCGCTGAACCATTTGCCGGGTTATCTGGAAAACCGCGACGCGATCCTCGCCCGCGGCGTCGACGATATCGCCGTCATCTCCGTCAACGACTGGCATGTCATGGGGGCCTGGGCGCAGCAGAGTGGCGGGCTCGGCAAGATTCATTTCCTTGCCGACTGGGACGCTTCCTTCACCAAGGCGCTCGGGCTCGACGCGGACCTGTCCGCCGGTGGGCTTGGCGTGCGCTCCAAGCGTTATTCCATGCTGGTCGAGGACGGCGTGGTGAAGTCGCTCAACGTCGAGGAAAACCCCGGCCAGGCGACCGTTTCGGCGGCTGCGGCGATGATCGAACAGCTCTGACAACAATCGCCGGATTGCCAAAAGGCGGCGGAGCGATCCGCCGCCTTTTTGTTGTATTCAGATCTCCATATCGAAAACGAGTATCCCGGAAAGCCCGCCATCGGTTGCCTTGACGATGCGGTCGCCGACAGCGATGTGGTCAGGGTGCTTGAGGTAGTAATCCCGCACCATGGTATCTTCGAAGGTGATGATGAATCCATCGAGATAGCCTCCGTGCAACCCTTCCGGCGAGACATTCGGGCCATACTTGACCTCAAGCATGCCGGGTATGATGTTCTTCAGAGCCGCGATACCCTGATAGATCGCCAGTTTCTCGGTTTCTTGCGTCGACGCTTTGAAGCGCAGGAATACGCAATGCTGGATCATGGCGTCTTTCTCCCATGTGGTTTCTTGCCGGCGCAGGATAGGCAGAAAGGTCTGGATGGCAAGGCGAGATGTGTCGCCACGCGGCGCGCTCAGCGCCCCTGCAGCAGCGCTCGCCCGAGATTGGGCTTTTTGAATGGTTCCATTCCCTTGCGCGCCAGCTCGTCGGCACGCTCGTTTTCCGGATGACCGGCGTGGCCCTTGACCCAGTGCCAGGTGACCTTGTGACGCTGATTGGCGACATCCAGCGCCTGCCAAAGCTCGCCATTCTTGACAGGCTTCTTGTCGGCGGTACGCCAGCCGTTTTTCTTCCAGCCGAAGATCCACTTGGAAATGCCGTCCATCACGTATTTGCTGTCAGTGTGCAGATCGACCTCGCAGGCGCTTTTCAGCGCGTTCAAGGCGCTGATCGCGGCCAGAAGCTCCATACGGTTGTTGGTGGTTTCAGCCTCACCGCCGCACAGTTCCTTTTCCGTTTCGCCATGGCGCAGCACCGCACCCCAGCCGCCAGGACCGGGATTGCCGGAGCAGGCGCCGTCGGTGAAAATATCGACATGCTTCATCGGATAAGTCCGTATTCGGCGCTTGTGGCCACCTGACGGTGGAAGCGCAGCTTCTTCAGGTATTCGAGCGGGTCCTTCTTGACCACCAGCGCGCCGGCCGGCGTCATCAGCCAGTCGTAGAGGCGGGTCAGGAAAAAACGCAGCGCCGAACCGCGGCAGAGAGTGGGCAAGGCCGTGATTTCAGCCTCGGACAGCGGGCGGACCGACTGGTAGCCCTCGATCATCGCCATGCCCTTGGTGATATTGTAGGCGCCGTCCTTCTCGAAGCACCAGGCGTTGAGGCAGATCGACAGGTCGTAGACGAGGAAGTCATTGCAGGCGAAATAGAAGTCGATCAGGCCCGACAATTCGTCGTCGAGGAAGAAGACGTTGTCGGGAAACAGGTCGGCGTGGATGACGCCTTGCGGCAGATCCTTCGGCCAGTGTGCGGCGAGGAAAGCAAGCTCATTGCCGATCTCCTCTTCGAGCCCGGTCTCGACTTCGTCGGCGCGATCCTTCGACTTGGCCCACAGTCCCTTCCAGCCCTCCAGCGCGAGCGCATTGGGACGCTTCAGCGCAAAGCCCTCTCCCGCCACATGCATGGCGGCCAGCGCGCGGCCGACCTCGCGGCAGTGCTTGACCTCGGGCTTCCTCAGCCACATGCCCTCGAGAAAGGAGATCAGCGCCGCCGGACGGCCGGACAACTCACCGAGAAGCGCGCCATCCTTGCGCGGCAGAGGCAGTGGGCAGGACAGCCCGCGATCGGCGAGATGATGCATCAGGCCGAGGAAAAACGGCAGGTCGTTCTTCTCCACCCGCTTTTCGTAAAGGGTGAGGATCAGCGGAAATTTGGAGGTATGCAACAGGAAGTTGGAATTCTCCACTCCCTCGGCGATGCCCTTGTAGGACAAAAGCTCTCCCGCATCATATTGCGTGAGGAAGGCCTTGAGATCGCCCTCGTTGATATCGGTATAGACTGCCACGTCAAAAAATCCCGCGCTGCGTTCGTTGTGCCGCCAATGATAGCGCAAGCCATACAGCGGGGGAAAAGGGAGTGCCAGTGCCGGCGGGGAAATGGGCACAGGAATTGAAGGCGGTATTGGCGAACAAGATGCTCAAGGCGAACGTGTTAGGCGGATTGCGCATAGCCACGCAGGTTGCCGGGATTGTCTCCGGTTCGTGTCTGTCGCAAGGCAGCCCGCGCCAAAGATCCAGACCGCGCCAGCCCATGCTCTTCTTGCCTCAAAGTTAGGAAAGAAGGTCTCTACAAATCTCGGGGCTATTCATAGGCATCGACTTCCCGCAGGACATCCTCCGGCAGACGAATATTCAGCCACACCGCTTTCTTTGCCTCGGATTTCAACGGAATGAAGACGGCGACGCCATCCTTGTTGACCGGATCACTCATGATCGCCTCCAGCGAGGATGGTTCGGGAATAGGCGCCATCCTCAATCATGCCTTCGACATGCAGGCCGAGCGCCTCTTGCGCCATACGCTCGTCGAGGTGTCTGCCCGGCCGTCACAACGCCCGGAAAATCGGCAAAGGAGACGTCGACATCGCTGTCAACGTCCTTGTGGACATCGACGGCAGGGCAAACTCGACCGCCGTTTTCTCATCCTTGATCACGGCAGCCAAGACTATTGCCTTGAAGGCGGGGGCTGACGGCGGGGGGGCATTTCGTCATCATAGCTCTTATTCCTAGCAGACTGCCGTCTTCATGAGCCAAAATCCAGTTATCTCAACCGTTCAATTTTCGCGAGCCACCGCTATCGCCATATGGTTCGATTGGCGCCTCAGCCTCATTAACACAAGAAAACAGCATCGGCCGCAACGCGCCCGATGCTGTTTCAGATCACCGATTCTCTCCGACCAAAGTAACGGTGAGAATAATCAGGCGCTTTTCTGTCGCGCCTGAAAAAGAGGGCCTACCAGAGGAACTTGACCGAAACAGTGCCACGATGCTCGGAGACGCCATCACCAATGCGGCCGTTATAGTCCAGCCCCAGAGCTATATTTGACGCGCCATTATTGGCCAAGACGGCGGAAATCCCCGCATTCAAGAGAACGAAGGTATCGCTTCCCGTCGTCACAGGCGTATTCCACCCTGCCGGCAAGCCGCCCACAAAGCTCGTATTGACGGTTCGGTCAGTGTCGCCGAATTCGTGGACAACCATGGCCTTGCCCCGCATGACAAGACTGCCCCAATCCTGCTTCAGCCGATAATCGGTACGCAGGCCGAAGCCGCCTTGAACGGAGCTGATGTCCTGGGAGCCGACGTTCAGCGCGACACCGCCGCCTGCTTCAGTGAAGTCGCCGACTTTGGTGTGGACGATCGACAGGTCACCGACCGGCCCGATTTTCCAGCCGTCGTTTTCATAGTCGTAGCCGGCCTGCACGCGGGCCAAGATTGAATGGCCGGTGGTGTCACCCTCGTAGGTGTTGTTGATCGCGCCAATCGAAACGGTGCGGCTCGAGTTATAATCCGAAAATGCGTACCCCAATGCTCCGTCAAGGTAGAAGCCGTTCGCCCAGTTGGAGCCAAAGTAGCCGGTGAAGGAATAGGTATCCGCATCAAGAGAGCCGACGCCGCCATCAACATTAGCAGAACCAGAGGTGAAGCCGAAGGCGGAACCCAGGAGCAGGGTATCGCTCAGCTTAACGTCGCCACCTACGGATGCCGACCAGCTGTTGTAGTCGAAGCCCATGCTGTCCGCCCGGGCGTCGTTGCTTCCATAGAAACCGCCACCCGCGAAGAAGACGGAGAACGCATCATTATAAGTATGGCTGTTCTGCCCATCGACCGAGGCGGCGCCAAACCCCGTTCCATAACGCGATCCGTCGATGCGGAAGAAAGCGTTGTCCATCTGGTTGCGCGCCGCGCCATTGGTCAGAGCATCAAAGGCGCTAAGAAAACCGAAACCGGTCTGGGCGATGGCGGCAGAACGCTGCGCAGCAGGCAGAGCCTCGATCGCCGTGGCGACATTGTCCAACTCCGGGTCCAGTGCCAAGAATGGAACACGAGCGGCATCGAGATTTGCTGCAATGTCGAACTGATAGTCATCCACCGCAGCGGCTACGACCGGTGCGAAAACAGGCACGACACGGATCGTGAACTCGCCATTGTTGAAGCCATCGAGATCAGCGATGTCGATACCGAAGTTAGCATTTACCTTCGAAATGTCCTCGACAACATCTTGCGAATAGATAGGGTTCGCAAGGAGAGCATCGATTTGGGCCTGCGTTAGAACGACAGCGGTTCCGGCGCCGGTCGGATCCGGGACCAAAGTACCACCGGCAGGAATACCAAGTCCGAGGGTGCTCGGATCTACCACCGCGAAGCTGCCGTCGGCATTGAGCGCCCGGTAGGTCACCCATTGGCCGTTGAGATAGGCCGCCATAAGCACGCCGTCCGTCGAGGGATCGTTGTCGTTATCCCAGAAGATACCCTGCGGGGAGAAAGCAAGCGGAAGCAGCGCGGTATCAGCGCCGAACAGATCGGCATAGGTCGTTCCAACCACCGCGCCGGTGGCCGGATCGAACTGAACCGGCGCGCCAGCATTCAATTGCTCCTGAACACTGCCGGCAGTTGCAACGGCAGGATCAAAGGTCAGAGCAACGCGCTGATCCGGCGTGAAAAAGCCAATAGTAGCGCCGTCATTGGTGCCGTCACCGTTTGTGTCCTGGCCCTCCAGGCCAAACAGACCCGCCGCATAGAAGGTTCTCTGTAGTGGTGACTGGACAAGAGCGGTCGTCGAGCCGGCCCAAGTGGCCGCTGACGGATTTGATGCCAAAGTCTTGGCGATTAGATTGTCGAATTACACCGAAGTGTTGCCGGCAACCGATACGGTCCGGAAATTGTCCCCCGTGCCGTAGCCGATCTGCAACTGATAGCCGGTCATGCGAGCGCCGGTCGTATTGGTGACCTTCGAGATCGCCACATAGTCCGTCGTCCCATCACTCGTATCGATGGTGTCGAAGACCAGATCAAGCGGATTCGCTCCGTTCAGCAAGATCTTGTCACGCTTGCCGCTTTTTTGAGGGGCGTCGCAAGTGATGCCGACGCCGCTTGCAAGTATACAATTTTCATTGTCCTTAAGCGAAAAACCGTTGCCGACGAAGTCCGTCCCGGTGTACCCGGGGAAGGCGGCGTTGTTTCCCGAATTTCCAGTTATGACGGCAACGCCGGGCGCAACAATGCCCTCGGCGGGATCAACGAGGATCGATCCATCTCCGACAGCTTCCAGGAATTCCGAGATGTTATCAGCCTTGGCGCTGCCGGCAATACCGGTTGCGATCAACGCGACAATGGACACCGAACTGGCGTAAGTGAACAACGAGCGCATCAGCCCTCCTCTATTTTGCTTTGTCTAATCCTTGGCCGGATGCGGGAATCAAGACCCAATCAGCAGAATTGCATTATGAAATCACTATGCTTAATTTTTCAATGATCAAATTTCGCAGACAAGCGATCTTGATCGAGGTATTTACGGCATCGTTGCTTATGCGCAACAATGACGGAGCACCGATCGCGTCTTCGTGCAGCCCCCCCCTATCTAACTGAAAACATGTATTTTAATCTGAACTCAAAGCGCTTCGGGTTGAGTCCTTTTTCGCGAAAAACAAGGGCGCCGACATAAATAATGCCTTTCAGCAAATTACGCACCCGAGAGGGTTCTCCTCAAAATTCCTGGAATCGGCCCTGAAGGAAAATCTATTAACCTAGTGGATTGTCCCTAGATTTGTAGACGCCTTTTTCCTCCAAATCGCTATCAGCGTCTTTGTGGAACAATCAGCTATAATTGCGCATCTCACGACATCAACTTCTCCGGGGAGTTCGCTGCTCGAAGCACGCCACAAGCGCGTTTCTCCGGCTTCGCCGAAGCAACTCACCCATTGACCCAGGCCATGTCCTCGTGGGTCAGTTCGATCGAGCGCAGTTCCCGATTAACGAGGAAATGCTCGTTCTCGATCGAGAATTCGGCAAGCTCGATCGTCGCGCCGTAGCGCTGACGGAAGGCCTCGATGATCTCGTTGACGATCACTTCCGGGGCGGACGCGCCGGCCGAAAGGCCGAGCGTCGAGATCGAACCGATCGTATCCCAGTCGATCTCGGCGGCCCGCTGGACGAGGATCGACTGCTTCGCGCCGGCCTTCAGGGCCACTTCGACGAGACGCTTGGAATTCGACGAATTCGGTGCGCCGACGATAAGAAAGAGGTCGCAGCCGGGTGCTGCCTGTTTCACCGCTTCCTGACGATTGGTCGTGGCATAGCAGATACTGTCGGCCGAGGGCGCCGTCAGGTTGGGGAAGCGCTGCCGCAGCCGCGCGATAACGCCGGCCGTGTCATCGACGGAGAGCGTCGTCTGGGTGACATAGCCGAGGTTGTCCGGATCGGCCGGCACATAGCGATCGGCATCCTCGATCGTCTCGATCAGCGACACGGAGCCCTCCGGCAGTTGCCCCATTGTACCGATCACTTCCGGATGGCCGGCATGGCCGATCAGCACCACATGGCGGCCGAGACGCTGATGGCGCATGGCCTGCTTGTGCACTTTGGAAACCAGAGGGCAGGTCGCGTCGAGATAGAACAGGTTGCGCGACTGGGCGTCTGCCGGCACGGATTTCGGCACGCCATGGGCGGAAAAGACCACCGGCTGCTTGCGGTGTTCCTCGGGAATCTCGTCCAGTTCCTCGACAAAGACCGCGCCCTTGGCCTCAAGCCCCTCGACCACATAGCGATTGTGGACGATCTCGTGGCGCACATAGACCGGCGCGCCATAGCCTTTCAGCGCCAACACGACGATCTGGATGGCCCGGTCGACGCCAGCGCAGAAGCCGCGCGGGCCACACAGGCGGATCGTCAATTGCGGTTTGGACACGGTCTCGTTCATCATCAGCCAGCAAAAAGGACAAGGATCAGGGCGACGGCGGCAGGAAGCGCCTGGATATAGAGGATCTTGCGGGAGGCCGTCACGCTTCCATATAGGCCTGCGACGAAGACGCAGCCAAGGAAAAACAGCTTCAGCTGAAAGGTGAAATCCGCATTCGGCTGGACCAGCGACCAGAAAAGGCCAAGCGCCAGGAACCCGTTGTAGAGACCCTGATTGGCGGCCATGACCTTGGTCATTTCGGCCTGCGGCGGTCTCATGCCGAAGGCCTTGAGGCCAGTTGGTTTGGTCCAGAGGAACATCTCCAGCACCAGAATGTAGACATGTTCGAGCGCCACCAACGCGACCAGCAGATCGGCAATGAATTTCATTTCATTCTCCCAAAGGCGCGCCGGGCGCCTCTCCACGTTCAGGTCAAGTCAGGGGACGATCGGTTGACGACCATCCGCGCCCGACGGTTTCAGGACTTTCGGCGAAACATGCCGTAGAGGACAACGCCCGCCAGCGCGAGCGCCAGGCCATACCAGGTGATCGCATATTGCAGATGGCTGTTCGGCAGATCGATCTGGGTCACGCCGCCTTCCGGCAAGCCGCCCGGAACGGGCGTCGCGTCGGCATCGAGGAAGAACGGCAGCACCTTGTCCTCGGGCAGACCGACACTCGCGGCCATACGGTCGAGGTCCTTCCAGTAGAAGACATTCTTGACCTCGTCATTGTCAGGCACCATTGACGACGGCTTTGCGTCCAGACGGGCACGGGCAAGGCCTTTCACGGTTTGCGGGCCACTCAACTGGCCCTCAGGCCGACTTGCCGGCTCCTTCAACTCGTAGGGCACGAAGCCGCGATTGACGAAGAGATAGCGCCCGTCGGCAAGCTCCAGCGGCGTATAAACGTAGAAGCCGGCGCTGCCATGGAAGGTCGCGAGAAAGTGGCGCTCCTTGTCGTTGAGATAGGTGCCTTGCGCTTCGGCGGCGCGATAGTCCACGTCGCCGCCGGCAGCCAAGATCGCCTCGATGGCCTCGAGCGGCAGGGGGGCCGCGTTGCGGCGCTCCTCGATCTCGGCGATCAGCGCCTCCTTCCAGTGCAGTCGTTTCACCTGCCAGGTGCCGAGCGAGAGCAGGATCGCCATGGCAAGGATCACCGCCACCGCCGTGAGGACAAGCCGGACAGGTCCGCGCCGCGCCGTCTCAGCCACGATCAATCGTCCCTTGGGAGGCCTTGTTCTTGTATTGCAGAGCGATCAGCATCGCCTTGATGGTGCGCAGCAACCACAGCGAGACGATGATCGCCATCGGTCCGAACAGGACGAAATGCAGCCAGACCGGCGGGTGGTAGGTGAGTTCGGTCCATACCGCCAGGCCGACAACGAGGAAATCGGCCAAGAGAATGACGAAGATCGCCGGACCGTCGCCCGAATCGACGAAGGAATAGTCCAGTCCGCAGTTGCTGCAACGGGCCTTGATCGTGGAAAAACCGTCGAACAGGCGGCCTTGGCCGCAGCGCGGGCAAGAGGCCGTTAGGCCGGCCTTGACCGGATCGACGGGCGCGAAATGGGCATTGTCCTCGCTCATGGTCTTCCTTTCATCTCGGCATAGGTCGGTCTGCCGCTGGCGACCGCATTTTCATATCCTGGCTTATACGCCGCGATTGGCAAACAGCAAATGCGGCACAATCCTGCCAGGAGCTGTCACCGGCCTTTTGCCCGGCAACAAAAAAGCGGCACCCGTAGGTGCCGCCAGTGTTTCTTGTCGTCTCGCTCGGCTCAACCGTGCGCGAGCGGCGCGCCCCAGCCGCCCCAGATGTAGATAGAGAAGAACAGGAACAGCCAGACGACGTCGACGAAGTGCCAGTACCAGGCGGCCGCCTCGAAACCGAAATGCTGCTTCGGGGTGAAATCACCCTTCATCGCACGCAGCAGGCAGACGAGCAGGAAGATCGTGCCGACAAGCACGTGGAAGCCGTGGAAACCGGTCGCCATGAAGAAGGTCGCGCCGTAGATGCTGTCCTTGAAGCCGAACGGGGCGTGCATGTATTCATAGCCCTGGACGAAGGAGAACAGCACGCCGAGAGCGACGGTCAGAGCGAGGCCGTTCACCAGCCCCTTGCGATCACCATGCAGAAGCGCGTGGTGAGCCCAGGTGACGCAAGTGCCCGACAGCAGCAGGATGATGGTGTTGTAGAGCGGCAGATGCCAGGGATCGAGTACTTCGATGCCGCGCGGCGGCCACTGGCCACCGGTGAATTCGACGCGGCTTGCCTGGATCGCTTCGCTAGGGAACAGGCTGGCGTCGAAGAAGGCCCAGAACCAAGCGACGAAGAACATCACCTCGGAGGCGATGAACATGATCATGCCGTAGCGCAGGTGGAGCGAGACGACGCGGGTATGCGCGCCTTCATGCGCTTCCTTGATGGTGTCCGCCCACCAGCCGACCATCGTGTAGAGAATGATGATCAGGCCGATGTAGAACAGCCACGGATTGGCAAGCTCCAGACCGAACAGCTTGAACGAGCCGCCGTTCAGGTATCGCATATAGCTGACGCCGCCGAAGGTGATGATGAACGCGCCGAGTGAGGCCAGGATCGGCCACGGGCTCGGATCGATGATGTGGTAGTCATGATTCTTCTGATGCGCTTCGGCCATGTCAGCAATCCCCGAATGTCAAATTTCCATGAAGCCCGGCGGACCGGGCTCCTCCTCTCACAGTTTTGGCTGAACCTTGTCACCCTGCTGCGGCAGCGATGCCACAGGCTTCTCCCCCTCATGCGGATAGAAGGTGTAGGACAGCGTAATCGTTCCGATGTCCTTCGTCTCGGCGGCCTCGACTATGGCCGGATCAACGAAGAAGACCACCGGCATTTCCAGGCTTTCGCCGGGTTTCAGCTCGGTTTCCGTAAAGCAGAAGCACTCGACCTTGTTGAAATAGGCTGCCGCTTCCATCGGTGTTACGTTGAAGATCGCCTGCCCCGTCGTCGCAACCGGCGATCGATTGGTCGCAGTGTAGTTGATCCGCACCGTTTCGCCGATCTTCAGCGTGATCTGGCGGTCAATCGGCTTGAAGTCCCAGTTGAGGCCCGAGGAGACATTGGCGTCGAAGGTGACCTTCATCGTCTTGTCCAGCACGACGTCGGAGGCCTGCTCGACCCGTTGCGTCGTGCCGTTGTAGCCCGTCACCTGGCAAAAAATCCGGTAGAGCGGAACGGAGGCGAAGGATGCGCCGACCATGCAACCGACGAAAACAACGCAGGCGACCAGAATCGTCGCGTTGCCGCGCTTCGCCACGTTCTTATCGTTGCCCATCATAGCCATGACCGCCTCCCTGTTCTCAATTGATGGTCGCGCCGAATTTGATCAGCGTGACGACATAGAAAATGGCGACCAGCGCGGCCAGCACAACGCCGAGCGCGATATTGCGTCCGCGGCGGGATTTCTTCTGCGCATCGTTGAGCCGGATCATTTCCATCAGGCGGTACCTCCAAACAGGGTCGCAAGCGTCACGACATAATGATCGACCAAGAGGGCCGAGAAGACGGCGAAGAGGTAGAGGATCGAATAGGCGAACAGCTTCTTGGCCGGCAGCATCTTCTCGTCGCCATCCGCCATCCGCCAGACGGCGATGGAACAGAGCACCAGATAGATGCCGAGCGCGCCAGCGAAGAGGCCGTAGTAGAGCGAGGCGAGACCGGTGAAGGCGGGGATGACCGCCGTGATTGCGGTCAGTACCGCATAAAGGGCGATCTGGTGCTTGGTGACCCGCTCACCCGACACATTGGGCAGCATGGGCACGCCGACCGAGCCGTAGTCGCGCATCTTGAACAGCGCCAGCGCCCAGAAATGCGCCGGGGTCCAGAGAAAGATGATGAGGAAGAGAACAATGCTGTCGAGCGACACACCACCCGTCACGCAGGCCCAGCCGACCATGGGCGGGAAGGCGCCGGCAGCACCGCCGATGACGATGTTCTGCGGCGTCGAGCGCTTCAGCCACATCGTGTAGACGACGGCATAGAAGAAGATGGTGAAGGCGAGCAGGCCAGCGGAGAACCAGTTCACCGTCAAGCCGAGGATGGAGACCGAGAACACCGAAAGCACGAGGCCGAAGGCAAGCGCCTCGCTCGGTTCAATCCGGCCGGCGGGAATGGGGCGCGTCGCGGTGCGGGTCATAACCGCGTCAATGTCGGCATCGTACCACATGTTGAGCGCGCCAGAGGCGCCGGCTCCGACGGCGATGCAGAGAATGGCGATGAAGCCGAGAACCGGGTTGATCGTGCCCGGCGCCAGCACGAGGCCGGCAAAGGCGGTGAAGACAACGAGGGACATGACCCGCGGCTTCAGGAGCGCGAAGAAATCGCGCGCACTGGCTTCCGAAAGGCGTACTTCGCCTTCGAGGCCGGTGATGTCGCGGCTGTCGATTATCGTCATTGTCTCCATCCCATTTTTGTTCTGTCGGGCGCCGCGCCTTTCAAGGAGCGCGACACCCGTAAGTCGTTGAGGGCCAGCCCGCGCTTACTTGATGCGCGGCAGCTGTTCCCACTGGTGGTACGGCGGCGGCGAAGACAGCTGCCATTCCAGCGTGGTCGCACCTTCACCCCAGGGGTTGTCGCCAGCGACGCGCTTCTTGGCGAAGGCTTCGAATACGCCGACCAGGAAAATCAGCACGCCGAAGGCCGAGATGTAGGAACCGATCGAGGATACGTAGTTCCAACCCGCGAATGCGTCCGGATAGTCGATGTAACGACGTGGCATACCGGCTAGACCGAGGAAGTGCTGCGGGAAGAAGACCATGTTGACGCCGATGAACATGACCCAGAAGTGCAGCTTGCCGAGAAACTCGTTGTACATGTAGCCGGACATCTTCGGGAACCAGTAGTACCAGGCGGCGAAGATGGCGAACACGGCGCCGAGCGACAGAACGTAGTGGAAGTGGGCAACCACATAGTAGGTGTCGTGCAGCGAACGGTCGAGGCCGGCATTGGCGAGCTGCACCCCGGTTACACCGCCGACGGTGAACAGGAAGATGAAGCCGATCGCCCAGATCATCGGCGTGCGGAAGGACAGCGTGCCGCCCCACATCGTCGCGATCCAGGAGAATATCTTGATGCCGGTCGGCACCGCGATCACCATGGTGGCGAAGAGGAAGTAGCGCTGCGCGGCCAGCGAAAGGCCGACCGTGTACATGTGGTGAGCCCAGACGATGAAGCCGACGGCGCCGATCGCGACCATGGCGTAGGCCATGCCGAGATAGCCGAAGACCGGCTTCTTCGAGAAGGTCGAGACGATGTGACTGATGATGCCGAAACCGGGCAGGATCAGGATGTAGACTTCCGGGTGACCGAAGAACCAGAACAGGTGCTGGAACAGGATCGGGTCACCGCCGCCTTCCGGCGCGAAGAAAGTCGTGCCGAAGTTGCGGTCGGTCAGCAGCATGGTGATGCCACCTGCCAGAACCGGCAGCGAGAGCAGCAGCAGGAACGCGGTGACGAGAACGGCCCAGGCGAACAGCGGCATCTTGTGCAGCGTCATGCCGGGAGCGCGCATGTTGAGAATCGTCGTGATGAAGTTGATCGCACCGAGGATCGACGAGGCACCCGAGATGTGGATGGCGAAGATCGCCAGGTCGACAGCCGGGCCAGGCTGGCCGGAGGTCGAAAGCGGCGGATAGAGCGTCCAGCCGCCGCCAACACCATAAGCGCCTGCCGGGCCTTCGACGAACATCGACAGAAGGAGCAGCAGGAAGGCGGGAACGATCAGCCAGAACGAGATGTTGTTGAGGCGCGGGAAAGCCATGTCCGGAGCGCCGATCATGATCGGAATCATCCAGTTGGCGAAACCGCCGATCAGCGCCGGCATGACCATGAAGAAGATCATGATCAGGGCGTGCGCGGTGGTGAACACATTGAACATGTGCTTGCCACCGTCGATGGCGGCGTCACCCTCGAAGCCATAGACGAGCGAGGCCAGACCATGGAAGATCTGGATGCCCGGCTCCTGCAGTTCCATGCGCATGGCGACGGACAGCGCACCGCCGATCAGACCGGCGATGATCGCGAAGATCAGGTAGAGCGTGCCGATGTCCTTGTGGTTGGTCGACAAAAACCAACGGGAGAAGAAACCGGGTTTATGGTCATGATGGTCGTGATGCGCGCCTTGACCGTGGGCGTGATCATCATGGGCAACAGGTCCAGCCATTGTCCGCACTCCTCTTCCTTAATTCGAAACGTTTTCGGCGAGCTGCACGGACTTGTCCGCACCGTCGACGGCAGCCATCAGCGCCTTGTTGGCACCAGCGAGATCAGCGCCGGCGGCCTGCAGCCATGCTGCGTATCTCTCATCCGAGACCACACGGATGGCGATCGGCATGAAGGCGTGATCCTTGCCGCAAAGTTCCGAACACTGGCCATAGTACAAGCCTTCGCGATCGGCGCGGAACCAGGTCTCGTTGAGACGACCCGGAACGGCATCGATCTTGATGCCGAAAGCCGGCATGGCGAAGGAATGGATGACATCGGTCGGGGCAGCGGTCACGAGCACACGGACGGTCTTTCCAACCGGAATGACCATCTCGTTATCGACGGCGAGCAGGCGCGGATAGACCCCTTTATCCACCTTTCCGGCGGCAGCGCGGTCCTCCTCCTTCAGCATATAGGAATCGAAGGCAACCTCCGTTTCGCCCTGATACTCATAATTCCACTGCCACTGGGTGGCGGTCGCCTTCACCGTCACGTCCGGATTCTCCGGCTGCGTGAGCTCCATGGACAGCAAATTGAAGGATGGGATCGCGAAAAACAGCAAAATGAGAACCGGCGCGACCGTCCAGACGATCTCGATCGCCGTATTGTGGCTGACTTTCGACGGAACCGGATTGGCCGCGGCGCGGAAACGAACAACAACGATAATGAGCAGCAGCAGCACGAAAATCGTGATCGGCACGATGAACCATAACGTATAGTGTTCAAACCAGCGGATCTGCTCCATGACCGGCGTCGCCGGCTGCTGCAAGTCGATCTGCCACTCGACCGGCTGGTCTGCAAAGCTACCGGAGGCGAAAAGCAGACAGACCACGGCGGCCAATGCTGCAAAAGCTCTCTTCATCACGATTGTCTCTCCCCAAGCGTTTGATCCACATCAAATCATAACGCGAATTTCATGCTATCATGGATGTTTAAAATCACAGATCGGCCACATTCGCAATACGCCCGCCCCAACCCTGGCGGCGCATTTTTGCGCTTCATCAATTCCAACCGCTCGTCATCCCCGAACAATCAGTCTGTGATCACCGTCGCCGTGATGGCGGTCGGTCGCAATTAAGCCGCACTCGCTTGGAAAACACGGGCCGGGGCTTTCATTTTGCCCGCCCGGACGCCATGAATGTCAGGGATGATTCGATTTCCAGAGGTACCCATGGGTCTTCCAAGACTTTACCGGTCGGGCCTGGTCGCTAGCGCCATTGCCATTGCTGCCTTGGCCGCTCCGGCCGGGGCCCAGCAACAGCAACCCGGAACCATCCGTTCCAATCACGGCGCATGGTCGGTGATATGCGATACGCCGGCCGGCGCCTCGGCGGAACAATGCGCCCTGATGCAGAACGTCATCGCCGAGGACCGGCCCGAAGTGGGCTTGTCCGTCGTGGTGCTGAAAACCGCGGACCGCAAGGCCAAGATCCTGCGTATTCTCGCCCCCCTCGGCGTCCTGCTCAAGGATGGCATGGAGCTCTATGTCGACGGCAACAATATCGGCCGCGCCTATTTCACCCGCTGCTTTTCCGAAGGTTGCTATGTCGAAGTCGAGATCGATGACGAGCTGATGAAGATCCTGCGGGCCGGCAAGAACGCGGTGTTCGCCCTACGCGAATCGGCCGACCAGGACCGCGTCGGTATTCCGATCGAGCTTGCCGGCTTCAGCGAAGGCTACGATACGCTGCCCTGACGCTCGCCGTTCTCTCAATCTAAATGTGTCGCGCGACCGGGGCTTGCTCCGGTCGAACCTTGTCGGCGGGTCGCATTGCGCCTACATCGGAGCCAGCACCTCAAGGAGACTTCCATGACCAACGACCTTCTTGGCCTTTTCGACTGCGACGAGGCAACCTTGCAGCGGCGCGTCGCCGAAGCGCTGGCCGGCGCCGACGACGGGGAGTTGTTCGTTGAACATGCGCAGGCGGAATCGCTGACCTTCGACAACGGACGCCTGAAGGGTGGAAGCTTCAACACAGACCAAGGTTTCGGTCTACGTGCCGTTGCCGGCGAAGCGGTCGGCTACGCCCATGCCGGAGAGCTTTCGCTGGCCGCCCTGTCGCGTGCCGCAGACGCCGTGGGCGCCGTCACCAAGGGATATGGCGGCTCCTATGCGAGCGCGCCCCAGCGCACCAATGCCAGGCTTTACGGCGAGGACAATCCGATCGGTTCACCGACCTTCGAGGAAAAGGTCAAGCTGCTGACCGAGATCGATGCCTACCTGAGGGGCAAGGGCGATACCGTCCGCCAGGTCACCGCCTCGATCTCCGCGAGCTGGCAGATGGTCGAAATCCTGCGCGCCGACGGCCACCGGGTGCGCGACATCCGCCCGATGACGCGGATCAACATCTCCGTCATCGCCGGCAAGGGCGAGCGACAGGAGAGCGGATCGTTCGGCACCGGCGGACGCATGGCCTTTTCCGACTTCCTGACGCAGGAGAGCTGGCAGCACGGCGCGGACGAGGCGTTGCGCCAGGCGTTGGTCAATCTCGAGGCGATCGATGCGCCAGCCGGCACCATGGACGTCGTGCTCGGCAACGGCTGGCCGGGCGTCATGCTGCACGAGGCCGTCGGCCATGGACTTGAAGGCGACTTCAACCGCAAGAAGACCTCGGCCTTTGCCGGCCTGATGGGCGAGATGGTCGCCGCCCCCGGCGTCACGATCGTCGATGACGGGACGATCGACGCCCGCCGTGGCTCGATCACCGTGGACGACGAGGGCACCCCCTCCGGCTACAATGTGCTGATCGAGAACGGCAAGCTGGTCGGCTACATGCAGGACCGCCAGAACGCCCGGCTCATGGGCATGAAGGCGACCGGCAACGGCCGGCGTCAGGGCTATTCGCATCAGCCCATGCCGCGCATGACCAATACCTACATGCTGTCCGGCGACAAGAGCCCGGACGAGATCATCGCCTCGGTCAAGAAGGGCATCTACGCGGTCTCCTTCGGCGGCGGTCAGGTCGACATCACCTCCGGAAAGTTCGTGTTCGGCTGCACCGAGGCCTACATGATCGAGGACGGCAAGATCGGAGCGCCAGTCAAGGGCGCCATGCTGATCGGCAACGGGCCGGAAGCGATGAAGCGGATTTCCATGATCGGCAACGATATGGCGCTCGACAAGGGCATCGGCAATTGCGGCAAGGCCGGCCAATGGGTTCCCGTCGGCGTCGGCCAGCCGCATCTGCGAATGGACCAGATCACCGTGGGCGGGACGCGGACCTAGGAAGCCTCCTCCCCACGCGTATCTGATCGAGACATACAGACGAAAAGAGCGCCGCGGTCTTGCCGGGCGCTCTTTTCGTTGTCGAAATTTCGGTGCCCTGCCCTCACCCCCTGGCCGGCATCAGCACACAGTCGTAACGGTTTTTCACCAATTGATCGCAGGCGGAGCGGGCCTCGCTCTTGCTGGAAAATCCGGTGAAGCGGGCGCGGTAGAAGGTAGAGCCGTCGCGGGTCACCGCTTCTGTATAGGTGTCACGGTTGGCGAGCGCGCCGCCGATCTTGGCCTTGGCATCGGCAAGCAGTTCCATCGCCAAGCGCGCGCTGGTGGCGGCGGCGATCTGGATCTGCCAGCCACCCGCCTTCGGTGCCTGTGCCGCAGGCCGCGCCCGCGGGATTTCAGCCTGCGGCGTCAAGGCGGCGACGTCGCTCATTACGGGGGCGGCGGCTACTTCCATCGGATTGGCATAGGCCGTTCCATAGCGGGTGGCCGGGATCGGCGTCGCATTGGCAAGGCTGATCACAGCGGCCACAGCATCGCGCCGCGGCGCCGGAACCGGTATGTCGTCACCGAGACGCGCCAGGTCCATGCCGACCCGTGTCGAATTGCTGGCCAGAAGCCGCGTGCCGCTCGACGCCTTGGCAATGTTACCGGCAATCAGCTTCTCCATGACCTTGTCGCGGCTGGCCGCCGAGCGTCCGCCCATCACGACACCGATCACACGACGCTTGCCGTCCGTGACGGCGCTGACCAGATTGAAGCCCGAGGCATTGGTATAGCCGGTCTTGATCCCGTCCATGCCCTTGTAGCGATACATCAGATTGTTGTGGCCGTTGATGGTGCGTCCACGGAAGGCGAAGCTCTTGGTGTTGAACAGCTTGTATTCCTGCGGGAAGTCGCGCAGCAGCGCGACGCCGAGCGTCGACATGTCGCGCGCCGTGGTGATCTGGCGGTCATCCGGCAGGCCGGAGGCGTTGACGAAGGTGGTGTTCGACATTCCAAGCGCACGGGCCCGCTTGGTCATCATCGCGGCAAACTGGCTTTCCGTGCCGCCGAGCTTTTCCGCCATGGCGGCGGCGGCATCATTGGCCGACTGGACGATCATGCCGAGCACGGCTTCCTTGACCGTGATAGCATCGCCGGCCTTGACGCGCAGCTTCGTCGGCGGCCGCGAGGCCGCGTATTTGGAGAAAGGCACCCGACTGTTCCAGGACAGTTCACCGCGCCGAATGGCCTCAAAGGCCATATAGAGCGTCATCATCTTGGTCAGGGAGGCCGGATGATTGAAGCTGTCAGGGTTTTCCGATGCGAGTACCTCGCCCGTGCGGGCATCGAGGAGAAGCTGGGCGCTGCCGGCCACTGCACTTGTCGAAAACGCGACGATCGACATCAAGAACGAAAGCGCGATCAACAACTTCTTCATAATTCCTCCAAAGGCGACGGGACTGTGGCAGGGCACCACGTGTTCGGCGGCAGGGTCTATCGTGACAAAAGACGGGCTTCGGTAGAACAAGATTGGGGCGACAATTGTGCAAGCGCGGGGCCCTGCATATGTTAACCAAAAGTTTCACGTTCACACTTAACAAAAGGTAAATGTCGCGAGGCTGGATCCGGGGGGCTCAGCTGAAGCGCGACGAACGTCGCGACGCTCTCCGGCCGCCCAGCGGGTGGCGGCTTGCGTCCTTGCCGCCCGGGTTCGCCGCCATTTCGGCGAGGGTCACGGGTCCCGACCCTTCTTCGCCCAGCCGATCATCCGGATACGGCGGTTGATTTCGCCTGACCAGCGGGGGGCGATCTTATTCCAGTCATCGTGATCGGGTGCGCGGTTTTCCGGCAGCACGGAGAGTTGGTCGGCGACCTCGGACAAGGGCACACCGATCTGCTGAGCCAGCTTGATGAGGGCGATGCGCCGTGATCAACCCCTTGCGTTCATAGAAGTGGATGGCCGACACGGCGACGCCGCTGCGCCTGGCTATTTCACCGACGGTCATACCCCGCATTTTATCAGTCCTTCGCCTCTTTACCTCAACATTGGTTTAGGTTGTAGCATCCCGCAGAATCAAAATCCAAGACGGGAAGAAGAGAAGCATGGAGTCGAAGACAGAAACGACAACCGGCACAGATACGTTGGTTGCCAATGCCCTCGATCGAACCGCGGAAGCGCCCGCGAGCGGGCGTTGGATCGAGCTGCTCGCGCCGCGCTATCTCGCGACGACGACGATGCTGTGCATGGGGGTGGCGCTCTATGCTTTCAACGGATTTCTCGTGAGCACCGTCCTGCCGACGGCAGTCGGCGAGATCGGCGGCGCGGAATTGCTCTCGTGGTCGATGACCCTCTATCTCGTCGCGTCCATCGTGGCGGGCGCCAGCGCCGCCCTGCTCAAACAGCGATACGGCGCAAGGACAGTTCTCTTTACCGCCGCCCTGATCTTCCTGGTCGGAACACTGGCCGCCGCCTTCGCCACCGACATGAACACCGTGCTGTTCGGGCGGATCTGCCAAGGGATCGGCGAAGGGATCATCGCCGCCATCTGCTATGCGCTTATCCCGGAAATGTTTCCGCCCGCGCTGGTGCCGAAGGTGTTCGGGGCCGAGGCGAGCGTCTGGGCGGTCGCCGCTTTCGGCGGGCCAGTGCTTGCCGGCTCCTTGACGGAAGCCTTTTCCTGGCGGGTGGCCTTTCTCGTGAATGTGCCGCTCATCGCCCTCTTCCTGTTGCTCGCACTCGTCCTCGTGCCGGCGGGAGCGGAGATCGGCCGGCGGGTGCAATTCCCGACGCTGCGGCTGACCCTGCTTTCCCTTGGTCTCGTTTCCATGCTGGTGGCAGGTCTTGCCGGTCCCATATCCCTCACCGTGGCAATGGTGGCGGGATCTCTGCTCATGGTTCTCGGCGCCGTTCGCCTCGACCGGCGCGCGCAGGATTCGATCCTGCCGCAGGGGGCTTTCTCCACCCGATCGCCGCTCGGTCTGGGACTCTGGGTCATTCTGCTGATGCCGCTCTCGCAAGCGACGAGCAGTGTCTATCTCGTCTATTCGCTGCAATACCTGTTCGGCTACCGCCCGACGTTGGCCGGCGCCCTTGGCGCGCTGATGGCGATCAGCTGGAGTATTACGGCGAACGGCGTCGCCAACCTGAGGACAGAACGGTCGAGGCAGGTCGCGATATGGCTGGGGCCCATGCTGCTGGTGCTGGGCTTCGCGAGCCTTGCCGGCGCAATCGGGACAATGAACATCATCATGCTTGCGATCGCACAGATCATCATTGGCGCAGCCTTCGGGTTGAGCTGGGGTTATCTCAGCCAGATGCTGATGGAGGTGACGCCGGACCACGAACGTGACAAGACTTCGGCGATCCTGCCGACACTGCAATCGGCAGGCTTTGCGCTCGGCGCAGCGCTTGCCGGTCTCAACGCCAATGGTGCAGGGCTTGCCACGGCACAATCCGTCGATACGATGCGTAGCGTGCTGACCTTCACCTTCGCCATTGCGCTGGTTTGGGCCATCCCCGCCTTCCTGGCGGCTCGCCGCGCTGTTCGACTGATGGTCTAGCACTCTGGCCGCGCCGCAAGAAAGACATCGGGAAAACGGGGCTCGATCATTCAGCAAGGCTTAACGCGCGCCTGTTAGGCCTGACCAATGATACTGCGCCGCAAACCCAGGAGGGACGATGAAGGCGATCCTGAAAGGCTTCCTGCGCAGGGCCGTTATTTCCGGTGGTTTGGAGGCATCCCAACTCCTCAACCAGCTCGGCGCGATGCGCAAGGCACGTGGCCGCGGCGTGATCTTCACGCTGCACCACGTGCGTCCGTACCGGTCGCTGCCGGTCAATGTAAATGCTCACCTTGAGATCACACCGGAATTCCTGGACACGGCGATTCGGAGGCTGAAGGCAGAGGGCTACCAATTCGCGGCACTCGACGACGTTCCGCGCCTGCTCGCGGCCCCACCAGACCAGCCACCCTTTGCCGTCTTCACCCTCGACGATGGTAATCGCGACAATGCCGAACATGCCCTGCCCGTCTTCGAGCACCACAATGTGCCGTTCACGGTCTTCGTCACCAAGGGTTTTTCCGAACGCAGCCACACAATCTGGTGGGAAACCGCCGAGGCACTGCTGAACGCCACCGACCGTTTCACGATCGAATCTGACGCGGGTATGAAGAACCACACCATTAAGACCATTCACGCCAAACTGGCGGTCAGCGATCTGATCAACAACGGGATTTGCGGACCACGGGAGCCACTGGCAATCGCGCGGCTCGACGCCGCCGCGCGCCGTGTCGGCGTCGACCCTCAGGCGATTGTTGCTGCACTGGTGATGACGGCCGACGAGTTGAAGACACTGGCGCGTCATCCGCTCGCCAACCTCGGGGCCCACACGATCAGCCACCGGGGGCTGGACTTTCTCGACGATGCGGAAGCGCTGAACGAACTGGTTGGCGGCGCTGACTATGTGGAGTCTCTGACCGGCCGCAGGCCGACATGCCTCGCCTACCCTTACGGCGATGCGCGCAGCGCCTCGAAACGCATCGCCGCACTGGCGGCCAAAGCCGGCTTCACCCTCGCCGTGACGACCCACGCAGGAACCCTTGACGCCGGAGCCCTTGCCGAGCCGCTGCTTCTGCCGCGCGTATCGCTGAACGGCTATTACCAGAAGTCACGCTATGTCGCTGCGCTCGCCTCCGGCATTCCCTTTCGCCTGGCCGGCTGATCCGCTCAAGCCGTATGGCCGGCGACGGCAGATGCGCCGGCCATGCCTTTTCGATCAGGGGTACATCCGCACCTTATGCCACGGCGCGTCCGGCGTCTCGCGGCGGAATTCGATACGATCGTGCAGCCGGAACTTGCGATCGTGCCAGAATTCGATTGAAACAGGCCTGATGCGGAAGCCGGACCAATAGGGTGGTCGGGGAACATTTCCCAGCGCATAACGGGCCGTGTATTCGGCAACCGCCTTTTCCAGCGCGAAACGACCTTCCAGAGGGCGAGACTGTTTCGACGCCCAGGCGCCGATGCGGCTGCCAAGCGGGCGGGACTGGTAATAGGCATCCGCCTCCGCATCCGAGACGATCTCGACCTCGCCCCGCAGACGCACCTGGCGACGCAGCGATTTCCAGTGAAAGCACATGGCGGCCTTTTTCTGACCTAGAATTTCCTGCCCCTTCTGGCTCTCGAAATTTGTGTAGAAAACGAAACCACGGCTATCGAAGTCCTTGAGCAGAACCATCCGCACGTTTGGCAAGCCGTTCTCATCGACCGTCGCGACCGCGACCGCGTTGGGATCGTTGATCTCCGAAGCCGTGGCGTCCTTCAACCAGGCGCCGAAAAGCGCGAAGGGTTCGTTTTCCTCGGTGAAGTCACTGCTTGTTAACTCAGTTTCTGACATATTGATTCGAATGCTCCCGAACTTTATCACCATTGCCCAGAGGCGAAGCACTGGACAGGACGTCTATTGAGAGACATAGCAAAGTCCAACGAGCGCAAAAAGGGCGAGCCATTGGGTAAAAGCAGATTACTCATCGTTCTCGCCGTGACACTGCCGGTCAGCGGCTGTTTCGGTGGAGGAATGGACCTGTTCGGTTCCGATGTCGATCGCTCGATCTCCACCAATACCGTCTCGCCGAAGAAGACCGAGGAGGGACGCTCTGACGAGCTGACGGTGCAGAACGCCGTCTCTTCCGCGGATTTGTCGCGTACCGGGAGCGCCCTCCCCTGGGCCAATGCGAGCACCGGTAGCGCCGGCGTGGTTACAGCGATCGAAGAGCAGAAGGCAAACGGCGTCGTCTGCCGCAATTTCTCCACGACCCGTCATTCCTATGAAGGCATCGCCTATTTCTCCGGCAAGACCTGCACCACGGGCGCCGGCCAGTGGCAGCTGATGAGCTTCGACCGCCGCCCGTAAGAGCCGCAACCTGAAACAAGGACCAAGGCGCTCCGATCCGGGACAGCCTGGCACCTCGTCGCCCGCCTCCCGCGTAACCACTGATTAGCAACTTCTTGCCATAATCTCCGAACTGTAAGGCCGGACTGCCGGAATAAAGGCGGAGCGGACTCTGTTTATCGCAGCGCATTGGCCGTGGGGGCTTGGATGCGCGGTCAATTGTACTGGGTGGGCTAAATGCGCGATTTCTATTCAGTGCTCGGCGTAAAGCGTGATGCGGGCGCCGATGAAATCAAGTCGGCCTGGCGGATGAAGGCGAAGAGCGTGCATCCCGATCAGAACCGCCAGGACCCCGATGCCAACCGCCGCTTCACCGAAGTCGGCCGCGCCTACGAAGTATTGAAGGACCCGGAAAAGCGTAACCGTTACGATCAGCAGCGCGACAAGGTCGAAGCAATCGAGCGCGAGCAAACAATCATGCAGCAGCGCCAGGCCGCGCGCGAAGCCGCTGAGAAGGCCAAGATCGCCAAGGCCAACGCCGAGCGCGTGCTCGCCGAACTCGCGCGCGCCGAAGCCGAAAAGGCCAAAGCCGACAAGCAGGCCCAAGCTCAAGCACAGTCGAAAGCGCAGGCAACCCAGGCCAAGTCGGAAAAGCCGCAGCAAGGCGCGCCCCAGGCGCAAGCCCAGCCACAAGGCCAAGGTCAGGGGCAGGCCGGCCCGCAGGCCCAGAGCAAAGCCAATGCCGCCGGGGAGAGCCCCGAGGATCTCGTGTCGCGCATCTTCGGCGATACGCCGGAAGCGGCCGCTGTCGCTGAGACACTGAAGCGCGATGCGGAGGCAGAGGCCGAGCGGAACGAGAGCGAGCACCCGTCCGGCATCGTCAAGCCCGCCTCAATCCTCGCGCCGATCGAACTGCTGACATCCCTGGTCCGCCGCATCCGCGGCATCCAGCCGCCGCCGGAAAAGGCGCCCGACCTCGTCGTCGAGGCGACCGTCACCATAGATGACCTGCTGGCGCAGAAGTCCGTGCCGATCACGCTTTCCGACGGCCGTGACCTGCGTGTGCCGCTCGACGGCGGCGTAACCCACGGTCAAGTGGTGCGGCTCAAGGGTCAGGGCCTGAGGCTACAAGGCATGGGCCGCGGCGACGTGGCCGTGACCGTGCGGGTAGCAAAGGACGAGAAATTCTCGGTCGATGGCCACGACCTGAAGACCGTTTTGCCCATCACGCTTGAGAACGCGGTTCTCGGCTGCGAGACCAAGGTCGATACGCCAAACGGCACGGTGGACATCACCATTCCGGCGTGGTCGAGTTCCGACCAGGTGATCCGTCTCGACGATCTCGGCCTACCCACCGGCGATGGCGGGCGCGGCGCGCTGGCCGTTGAGCTGCGGGTCATGCTGTGGGAAAAGCCGGACGACAAAGTCACCGACTTGATGCGCGTCATGCGCGAAGGCCTGTTTTTATGAAGTATTTTTGACAGCCACACCCTTTGTTACGCTGCCTAACAGTTGATGATCCGGTGCAATCTTGAACCGTGATGCGGGCTATGCCATAGGCAGGGTCAATTAAAAGTCTCAGGGAAGCAGAACATGGTTCAAGGTTCCGGCCTTATGGCAGGCAAGCGCGGCATCATCATGGGCGTCGCAAACAATCGCTCGATCGCATGGGGTATTGCCAAAGCCTGTCATGAACAGGGAGCCGAAATCGCCTTCACCTGGCAGGGCGAGAACCTGCGCAAGCGGGTCGAACCGCTCGCCCAGGAGTTGGATGCCTTCATGGCCGGTGATTGCGACGTCACCGACCTCGACAGCATTGATGCCGTCTTCAAGAATCTCGAGGACAAGTGGGGCAAGATCGACTTCGTCGTGCATGCCATCGCGTTTTCCGACAAGGACGAGCTGACCGGCCGCTACATCGAGACAACGCGCGACAACTTCGCCAGGACGATGGACATTTCCGTCTATTCGTTCACGGCGGTAGCCGCCCGCGCAGAGAAGATCATGAATGACGGCGGCTCGATCATCACCCTCACCTATTACGGCGCGGAAAAGGTCATGCCGCACTATAACGTCATGGGCGTCGCCAAGGCCGCGCTCGAGGCTTCGGTGCGCTACCTCGCCGTCGACATGGGCGGTCGCGGCATTCGCGTCAACGCCATTTCGGCCGGCCCGATCAAGACACTCGCAGCCTCCGGCATCGGTGACTTCCGTTACATTCTGAAGTGGAACGAGTACAACTCGCCGCTGAAGCGCAATGTGACGACGGACGAAGTGGGCAGATCGGGCATGTATCTGCTGTCCGACCTGTCGACCGGCGTGACCGGCGAAGTCCACCATGTGGACTCCGGCTATCACACCGTCGGCATGAAGGCGGTCGATGCGCCGGACATCTCCGTCGCCAAGGAATAGTCCAAGCTTCGAGGTCACTTGCCGTGCTCATCTATTTGATCCGTCACGGCCAGACCGACTGGAACGCCGAGGGGCGCCTTCAGGGGCAAAAGGACATCGGCCTCAACGCGCTTGGCCGTCGCCAGGCGAGCGAGAACGGCATTCGCCTGGCTGAGGAACTGGGTGAGAGCGCTGTCGATTTCGATTTCGTCGCCTCGCCGCTCGGGCGAACCCGCGAAACCATGGAGCGGGTTCGCGCGGCCATGGGCCTCGACCCCGATGCCTATCGTACAGATCCCCGCCTGATCGAGCTTTCCTTCGGCGACTGGGAGGGGTCGACCATACCGGAATTGCAGCGCATCATGCCCGAACGGGTGGAGGCGCGGGCGCGGCAGAAATGGGACTTCATCCCGCCGGGCAAGGATGCCGAGAGCTACGAGATCCTGTCGTGGCGGGTCGGCGCCTGGCTGACCTCCGTGGAACGACCAACCGTCTGCGTCAGCCATGGCGGCATCGTTCGTAGTGTTTTCCGTATCGTCGGCGGCTGGAGCGGTGACAAGGCCTGCGACATGGATGTTCCGCAGGACCGGATTCTCAAGATCGACCGCGATAACGGCCTGATCGGCTGGCTCTGATGTGCCTGCCTGGAATAGGCTCTCACGCCGGCGTCGCCAGACTTATTGCACGATCTCCAGATCGTCCACGACGCGCTTGCCGTCAACCTCGGTGTAGAACACAATAACCTTCACACCACTTGCGAGGCCGTCGAAATTGAACTCCTCGGGCACGGAATAAGTCTTCCCGTCGTCCAGTACGAGGCTGAGATTGTCGACGTTTACGGCCTGGATCGTGGCCTCCACGTCATCGCTTCCCGCCAGCACGCTGAGCGGCGAGAGAAAGCTCGCTGTCGCCAGAAGCACTGCAATCATCATACGCATGCGGGTTACCTTTGCCAGTATCGACGGGGTTCGGAAAGTTTTCAAATTAGGCCTCCGGAATGTGGCAAAAATCGCCCGCAACAATGACATTTTCGGTGCGATTGATGACCGCAAATGCGGCGAGGTTCAAGCACGTGTAGCGCGCATCGAAGACTATAAACGACTTTTGCGGATACGGCCGATCTGGCAGACGTTGCTGACGTCTCCGGTTTATCGCGAGAACTTATTGGCAAGACAATACTATTAGCGGATTCAATTCTATATTAACCGCGCCCGCTTAGGATGACCTCACAGAACTGGGGGACTTCCTGACTTGAGACTTTTCGATCGGATTCGGCGGGGCAATCACGAGAAGATGCCCGGCGCGGGCATCTTCTTGGTCGGCGGCGTGTTGGTCAGCCTGACGATCATCGCAGCCGGCGTCTTGCTCGACCAACGCAGCAGCCTCGTAGATCGCCAACGGCTTGAGCGCCACGTGGCGGACGACATACGTCTGATCCGTGCAGCCCTGACGGCACGGATCGAAACCGACATCGATTCGGCCAATCGTTTTGCCGATATCCTGGCCAGCGATCCGGGCACGCCTTCGCGTGAGTTCGCGGTCATGGTGGAACATCTGAAGCGGCGCTCTCCTCACATCCAAAGTGTTTCATTCCGTGCCGCCGACGCCTCCACCCCCAAAACGACGGAGCCGAGACTGAGCCTTGTCGGCGGCGACCAGTTTGTCCTTGAGGCTCCGGCAGTGCGTGATAGCGACGGTGCCTCGGATGTTTCGGGCTCGGTGCTATTGACCATGAACGTCGCCGAATTCTTCTCGGCAAGCGCTATTGGCCAATCCTTGCATTCCTCGAACCATGGCAGTGACGTCGCGCCGCATGACGAACTCGGCAAGCTCGCGTTGGCTGTCCGCACCGTCCCGGCATCGGGTGAACCGGTCTATCTTTTCGGCTCCGCCGCCGTGACCGGTGGCGAGCCCTTGATCGAGCGCTTCGACTATCCGGGCGGAGCATGGGACATCCTGGCTCTGCCTGTGGATGGCTGGAACGGGATATCCAACCACCAGTTCATCACGCGACTCATCATCCTTGCCGCCTGTAGCAGCATGATCGCGGCGATTGTTTTCAGTCTCTATCTGCTGCGTGAACGCAATCGCCATATCTCGCAACTCAAGGCCCGCGAGAAAAAACTGCTCGATCTTTCGCGGAGGTTCCACCTCGCCATGGAAACGGCCAATATCGGCATCTGGGAAATCCACGAAGCCGACGGTCTTCTGTCATGGGATGCCCGCGCCGCCGTCCTGCATGGTCTTGCACCGAACGAAGGCCGCGATAGAATCGCGCACTGGTACTCGGTCATCCATCCGGACGACGCCTCCCGCGTCGAGGCGGCCTTCGCTGAGAGGCTCGGCAGCGGTTCGACCGCAAGCTGGGACATAAGCTACCGCGTTACACTGGCCAACGACGGCACGGTCCGTCATCTTCGCTCGGTCGGCGCCTACTCGAGCGGAGACACGGATACACCGCGCCTGACCGGCATTGTCTGGGACGTCACCAACGACACGCTCTTCACCCAGGCACTGCACGAGGCAAAGGCGACCAGCGACATCAAGAACGCCGAGCTGGAACTGGCCCTCGACGAGCTTTCCAGCCGCGAGCACGAGCTGTCGGAACTCTCCCACAAACTCGACCTGGCGCTCGCCTCCTACAACTGCGGCATATGGGAGGGCGATCCGCTGACGACCACCGCGAACTGGGACGACCGGATGCACCAGCTCTACAACCTGCCAAACAACAACCGGCCGGTCACGCGTCAGGAATGGATGAACGCCCTCCATCCCGATGATCGGCAAGAGACCTTGCTGGCAGCCAACCGGGCGACGAGCTTCGGCACGACGCTCAATACCATCCAGCGCATCCAGCTGCCCAATAGTGAGCTGCGCTATGTCCGCACCGTCGGCCACGTTCACCTCAGCAGGGACGGCAAGAAGAAGATCATCGGCATCGCCTTCGACGTGACAGCGGATGCCCTTCTCGCCGAACAGCTACGGACCGCCAAGGCGGAAGCCGACAGCCGCAACCTCGAGCTCGAACTCGCCAAGAATCGCATCGAATTCAACGCGCTGCACGATCCGTTGACCGCGCTCGCCAACCGCCGCAAGCTTGACATCGAACTCGATGAACTCAGCCAGTCCGGCCAGCGCCAGCGTCTCAGGTTCACCATCCTCCATCTCGACCTCGACCGCTTCAAGGAGATCAACGACACGCTCGGCCACGCAGCCGGCGATGCCATGCTCGTTCATGCATCCAGAGTTCTGACCCGCAATGTACCGCATGGCGATCTGGTGGCGCGCATCGGCGGCGACGAATTCGTCATCCTTGCCCGCCGAACGACCACGACGCAGGAAATCTCGGAACTGTCCGAACGGATCATCGAGGAGATGAGCAAGCCGATCGATTTCGAAGGCTTTTCCTGTCGCTGCGGCATATCGATCGGCATCGCCCACTCCGCCGGTCTTTCCGTCGATGCGCGCCGGGTTCTGGTCAACGCCGACCTGGCGCTCTATCAGGCGAAGGAGAAAGGGCGGAACTGCTTCGAGTTCTTCACCCCGGACCTGCAGGCCAACGTCGTTTCCAGGAGGCGCATGGCCGACGAGATCCTGACAGGTCTCGAACGTGATGAGTTCACCGTCTGGTACCAGCCGCAATTCGAGGCGGCGACCATGCGGCTTATCGGCGCGGAAGCCCTGGTGCGATGGAACCATCCCGATCAGGGCGTGCTGGCCTCGGGCCATTTCCTCAAGGTCGCGGAGGAGCTCAATGTGATGGGCCAGATCGATCAACTGGTGCTGGAAAAGGCGCTGCGCGACCAGATGCTCTGGACGGCGCTCGGCGTCAAAGTGCCGCGCATCTCGGTCAATGTCTCGTCCAAGCGCCTGCATGACTCCGCTCTGGTGGATCAGTTGCACGGGCTTGCCATAGACCCGGGTACGATCTGTTTCGAATTGGTGGAATCGATCTTCCTCGACGAAAGCGACGACATCGTCACCGACAATATCGAGCGGATCAAAGCGCTCGGCATCGACATCGAGATCGATGATTTCGGCACCGGCCACACCTCGATCGTCAGCCTCCTCAGGCTCAAGCCCAAGCGGCTCAAGATCGACCGCCAGCTGGTCATGCCGATCGTGAACTCGCCGCAGGAGCGCGCCCTCGTGCGCTCCATCATCGAGATCGCCCGCTCGCTTGGCGTCGAAACAGTCGCCGAAGGGGTCGAGAGCCTCGACCATGCCGGCCTTCTGCGCCAGTTGGGCTGCGACTTCCTCCAGGGTTACGCTTTCGCCAAGCCTCTGCCCTTCAGCGAGTTCACACGCTTCTCCAAGGGCTATCCGCAGCGCAAAGCATCGTGAAACAAGGACGCAGCGTTCGCCAAGTAGGGCTTGTCCCGCTTGGCCCTTTTCCACTATGAGTGAGCCCAACAAAGGCCGCGGCGGCACTGACAGCAATGTGCCGCCCGAACGTTCCGGTGCATAGACATGTCGCACAATACCTTCGGTTACCTGTTCCGCGTCACCACCTGGGGCGAAAGCCACGGGCCGGCGCTCGGAGCCGTGATCGACGGCTGCCCACCCGGTCTCCGCTTCACCCTCGACGACCTGCAGTCCTTCATGGACAAGCGCAAACCCGGCCAGTCGCGTTTCGTCACGCAGCGGCGCGAAGATGACATCGTCAAGGTGCTGTCCGGCGTCATGCCGCAGGACGACGGATCGATGATCACCACCGGCACGCCGGTGTCGCTGATGATCGAAAATACCGACCAGCGCTCCAAGGACTACGGCGATATCGCCAAGCGCTACCGGCCAGGCCACGCCGACTTCACCTATGACGTCAAATACGGCATTCGCGACTATCGCGGCGGCGGACGCTCCTCGGCCCGCGAGACGGCTGCGCGTGTGGCGGCCGGCGCGCTTGCCCGCCTCGTCATCCCCGGCGTCACCATTCGCGGCGCGCTGGTACAGATCGGCAAACACAAGATCAACCGCGCCAACTGGAACTGGGCCCAGGTCGAGCAGAACCCGTTCTTCGCGCCCGACGCGGAAATCGTGCCTGTCTGGGAAGACTATCTCGACGGCATACGCAAGGCCGGCTCATCGGTCGGCGCCGTGATCGAAGTGGTGGCCGAAGGCGTGCCGGCCGGCATCGGCGCTCCGGTCTACGGCAAGCTCGACCAGGACATTGCCAGCCTGCTGATGTCGATCAACGCGGTCAAAGGCGTGGAGATCGGCAACGGCTTCGGATCGGCCGAGATCACCGGCGAGGAAAACGCCGACGAGATGCGGATCGGCCCGGACGGCAGGCCTGTCTTTCTGTCCAACAATGCCGGCGGCATCCTCGGCGGGATTTCGACCGGCGAGCCTATCGTCGCGCGCTTTGCCATCAAGCCGACCTCGTCGATCCTCACCGAACGGCGTTCGATCGACGCCGACGGGCAGGAGGTGGACGTGCGCACCAAGGGGCGTCACGACCCCTGTGTCGGAATTCGGGCGGTTCCTGTCGGCGAAGCGATGCTCGCCTGCGCGATCGCCGATCATTATCTGAGAGATCGCGGCCAGACAGGCCGATTGAAGTGACGAGGAATAATCATGAGCTATGACCAGAGCCGCGTCGTCGACGCCATCCGCGCCTTCGAGGCCGGCGAGATCGTTGTCGTCACCGATGACGACGGCCGCGAAAACGAAGGCGACCTGATCGTCGCCGCCGTGCATTGCACCGCCGAGAAAATGGCTTTCATCGTGCGCTATACCTCGGGCATCGTCTGCGCGCCCATGCCGAAGGAAGAGGCCAAGCGCCTCAACCTCAACGCCATGGTCGCCGAAAACGACAGCGCGCACACGACCGCCTTTACGGTGACCGTCGACTTCAAGCACGGCACGACGACCGGCATTTCGGCCGACGACCGCACGCTCACCGTGCGCAATCTCGCCAATCCGAATGTCGGCCCGGCCGACTTCGTCCGTCCCGGCCATATCTTCCCGCTGGTTGCCCGCGAAGGCGGCGTATTGATGCGCTCCGGTCATACGGAAGCGGCCGTTGACCTGTGCAAGCTCGCCGGCCTTCCGCCGGTCGGCGTCATCGGCGAACTGGTCAACGACAACGGCACCGTCAAGCATGGGCCGGAAGTCTTCGCCTTCGCCGAGGAACACGGCCTCAAGCGCGTTTCCGTCGCCGACCTGATCGCCTATCGCCAGCGCAAGGAAACGCTGATCCAGCTCGCCTCGAGCTTTACCATCGAGACGCCCTACGGCCCGGCCAAGGCCCATGCCTATTCCTTGCCATGGGACCCGATGCAGCATCTCGCGGTCGTCTTCGGCGACATTCGCGACGGCGTCGACATTCCGGTTCGACTTCATCTCGAGCACGTCGGCAAGGACGTGTTCGGCAAGGACCGCCAGATCGACGGCGTCATGAAGAAGATCGCCGAAAAGGGTCGCGGCGTCATTGTCTATCTGCGCGAGGGCTCGGTCGGCGTCGGCGTATCGACCACCGCCAGAGGCGGCCTGCATGAGCGCGAAGCGCATGAGGAGGCCCAGGCGCGCGAAAGCGAATGGCTGGAGATCGGCCTCGGCGCGCAGATCCTCAAGGACCTCGGCGTCACCTCGATCCGCCTCTTCGCCTCTCGCGAGCGCCACTATGTCGGCCTCGAAGGATTTGGCATCCGCATCAGCGGCACCGAAATCGTCTGAGGGGCCTGTGCCACACGATTGAGATCGCCCCCGGTTCGCCGGGGGCAAGACCGATCTTCCCGCTCGATCGCTTGGGCGCCGCTCGCACCTAGCTGGCGAAGCGCTTCGCCCCCGCGACGCAGGCCACAACGGCGGCGGTGACCGCGACCATGGACCCGCTCACCGCCTCGCCGAGCAGGCCGGCCGCCAGCACCAGGCCGAAGAAGGGCTGCAGCAGCTGCAGCTGGCCGACCGCAGCGATGCCGCCCTGGGCAAGCCCGCGATACCAGAAGACGAAGCCAATCAGCATGCTGAACACCGAGACATAGGCAAGGCCCAGCCAGGCCGACTGGCCGGTTCCGGCAAAGGACGGCGGCATGGTGGCGAGCGCCAGCACGACCATGACCGGCAGGGAGAGCACGAGCGCCCAAGAGATCACCTGCCAGCCGCCGAGCGTGCGGGAAAGCTTGGCACCCTCGGCATAACCCAGCCCGCAGACGATGATGGCGCCGAGCATCAGCAGGTCGCCGACCGGCGCGGCCGTCACGCCCTGAAGCAGGGCGAAGCCGGCGACCAGCAGGCTGCCGAGGCCGGAAAACAGCCAGAAGGCCGGCCTTGGCCGCTCTCCGCCGCGCAAGACCGCGAAGCTGGCGGTGGCGAGCGGCAGGAGCCCGACGAAGACGATCGAATGCGCCGAGGTGACGTGTTTGAGCGCCAGCGCGGTCAAAAGCGGAAAGCCGACGACGACGCCGAGCGCGACGACGACCAGGGACACCAACTCGCCGGGCTTCGGCCATTTCTCCCGGAAGGCCAGCAGCAGGACCAGCGCCAGCGCGCCGGCGATCGCCGCGCGGGCGACGGTCAGAAAGACCGGGTCGAAATCGGCCACCGCCACCCGCGTGGCAGGAAGCGAGCCGCTGAAGATCAGCACCCCGAGAAACCCGTTGACCCAGCCGCTTGTCGTCTTGTCCATCCAATCCATCCTCATTGATTGGCCCCAAGGATAGGCGATCGCGGATGGATTTCTCAGAGACAGTGCATTACAGTTTTGCCGAACTGTAATGGTCACGAGAGCAGTACGGATGCTGGACAGGATCGGGCGCGACGACGAGGGCGACGGCGAAGACGGCACGCGCGTCGGCCGCGTCATGGGCGCCATCCGCCGGCGGATCGGCGGGCGCACGCTGGCGCCGGGGGCGAAGCTGCCGTCGATCCGCGGCTTTGCCAAGGTCATGGCGGTCTCCACCTCGACCGTGGTCGAGGCCTATGACCGGCTGGCGGCCGAGGGCTTGATCCAGTCGCGGCCGGGCTCCGGCTTCTATGTCGCCGGCCACCTGCCGCCGCTGTCGCTGGCCGAGATCGGCCCGAAGCTCGATCGCGTCGTCGACCCCTTCTGGGTGTCGCGGCAGTCGCTGGAGGCCGGCGCGGACACGCTGACGCCCGGCTGCGGCTGGCTGCCGGCGGCGTGGATGCCGCAAGACGAGTTGCGCCGGTCGCTGCGCCAGCTGACCCGGGCCGACGACACGGTGCTGGCCGACTACGGCACGCCGCTCGGGCTTCCGCCGCTGCGCCAGCTTCTGTCGCGGCGCATGGCCGAGCGTGGCATTCCGGCCTCACCGGACCAGATCATGCTGACGGAATCGGGCACGCAGGCAATCGACCTTCTCTGCCGCTTCCTGATCGAGCCGGGCGACACGGTGCTGGTCGACGATCCCTGCTATTTCAACTTCCTGGCGCTCTTGCGCGCCCACCGCGTCAAGGTCGTCGGCGTGCCCTATACCGCGACCGGCCCGGACATCGCGCTGTTTGCCGAAGCGCTCACCGAACACCAGCCGCGCCTCTACATCACCAATTCGGCGCTGCACAATCCGACAGGTGCTACGCTTTCGCCGGCGACCGCCCACCGGCTGCTCAAACTCGCCGAGCAATCCGGCCTCACCATCATCGAGGACGACATCTTTGCCGATTTCGAGCCGGAGCCTGCGCCGCGCCTTTCGGCCTTCGACGGGCTGGACCGGGTGATCCATATCGGCAGCTTTTCCAAGACCCTGTCGGCGGCGGCGCGCTGCGGCTTCATCGCTGCCCGCCCCGACTGGATCGAAGGGCTGATCGACCTGAAGATCGCCACGAGCTTCGGCGGCAACCCGGTCTCCGCCGAACTGGTGCTGAACATCCTGAAGGACGGGACCTATCGCAAGCACATCGCGACCTTGCGCGACCGCCTGTCCCGCGCCACGGGCGAGACCAACAGGAAGCTCCAGGGGCTCGGCCTCAAACCCTTCCTCGAACCGCGCGGCGGCATGTTCCTCTGGTGCGAGCTGCCGGACGGCCTCGACGCCGCCGACGTCGCGCGCCGGGCGCTCGCCGACAAGATCGTTCTTGCCCCCGGCAATGTCTTCAGCGTCTCGCAGACGGCGACGCGGTTTCTCAGGTTCAATGTGGCGCAGTCGAGCGATCCGCGGGTGTTTGCGGCGGTGGAGCGGGCGATGCGGGGGTGAGGATGGGGCGCTGTAAGCGACCGAAGCAACGGTGCTTTCTGTCGGTGCACCCGCACGAAGGCCCGGCGCCGGTTGCATATTGGTTTTTTTGGTTTTGCGCCTTGGCCATGAAAACGGCGCTGGATATAATCCTACGCCGTTCTCAAAATGAGTTTATGTCTCCGATCAACGTACGTGGCGGGCATGCATAGCCACATGCTCGCGCACCTCATCCTCAATTTTACTAACCAATTGAGGTATTTCAGTTTCTTCGTAAATCTTAGGCCGGAAAGCAGCTTCACTTAATATCTTAAGAGCATTTTGATAGGCCCCCTGAAGTGCAGGATTTTGCGGCGCACCAACAACAAAATGCAACTCAATATCACTCTTTAGGCCATCATGAACTGCCTCAAGGTGTCCGCGCCAACGGCGAGCCTTGTCCTTGATGCCTTCAGCGTCCGCCAGATCAAAAGATAGAGGTTCGTAAGCGTGCCATACGCCGTTGCGCCACGCACGTTTGAACACGATTTCGTCGGATGTACCTGCTATGATTTTTTCGGCGAAATCGATCGGGACGTTTTTCTCTTCCAGCAACTGACGCACTGGACGCCAAACTTCGTCATCGCTGCGACGATGCGGTGACTTTGCATCGTAGCGGCTGACATATCTTCGGTAAACGCGGTCGAATGTCTTCTCGGCATCTTCCGTTAGTCCACCGGACACGGGGGACCATTGTAGCGAACTATCGTCGGCAACCAGAACCTTCCGGGCAATTGAAGCGGCGTCTCCAAACTCTGCTAGCAAGTCGCCGTGTTCCAAGCCTTTGCTGATTTTTCGCACTGAGCGCTCGGCAGCCTTCACCGCGCTCAAAAATGCCTGGCGGTCCAAATCGGGGAAAACATGCTTGATGCGTCCGATAGATGTGCGTACGGCAACTTTAACGAGATTGCTTTTCGGCGCGTACAGCAACACACCAACGTTGACGAACTCTCCCGTCACCACATCATGTACATAGCGTAGAACCGTGTATGTGTACCTCTGTTTTGATATCATTGCAGCACCCGTTCAATTTCCGTAATGCACGCATCAATGCTATCACGCGCATCCTTAATCAGTTGTAGCGCGCTGGCAACCGAATTCGATGCGCCCGCCCACTCTGCCGGAACAGCGTTCCCATACGCTGAGATTTGGGCATCTGACAAGCCTGCCCATGCCGCACGGATTGGGCTGTAGTCGATTTGCTTTCCTTTCAATCCCGACCGGAAGATATGCGAGCCGGGCGTCTCAAAATTTTGCAGTCCGCCAACCTTCCACGGGGCCTTCCAAAACAGGATCAATCCATGAGCGAATGCCAATTCGTGATCGATTATTCTGATCTCGTCACCGCGAACCAAGCAATTCGGGTTACCGTCACGCCGGTCAGGGTTTTGAATAATCCCGTCGAAAGCGAACACGGCGGCAGCGCTTGGCAACATTGCTTCGGAAATAAGGTTTCCGTTTGTCCAAGCTGAATATTGGCCGGTGATGTGTTTCGATCCAAATGCGACAAAGTTGCTCGCCGCCATCCGTTCCCGATGCACAGCGTCGGGAACGGATGCGATAAACTCCGGGTCCAATTCAACCAGAAACGGCTCAAGAATGGGGAGGCCTAAATCGGCGGCAAGACAAGCTCCGATCACCTCGGCGGCAAGACTTGTTTCCTTTTGTTCGCAACCGGCAGAACATTTCGTCACAACTTCGACATCGTCACCGTTTGCCCTTTGGCAATTGACGAGGGCTGGACCGGTCTTCCCGTTGATCATAGGGCGCATAAATTCTGTGGCAAAAACCCGCGATATCAATAGCGCCCCCGAAAAGTCACACATATCAAAATAGTTGCGTATCTTAATTGAATGCACCTTGTCCATGTCCTGCCTCGCCGTCCGACAAAAATTCCAGTGACGGTTGGAATGATAAGCCGATTGTTGCGGGCGTGGATGCTCTTTACCAGTTCAGCCCAAAGGTTTGATCTTCCGGGAAAACTGTTGGTCGTTGATTTGAGGGGACGTGCAACCGGTTCGCAGAGGCCCGGCGCCGGCAAAGCAAGGATGTGCGAAACCTGTTTGTAGCCCACAAACTGTAGCGCCGTGCAACAGTTGCATAGAGGGACCGGCAGACTGCGGCGATCCCTCCCCTCACCCCAGCCACCCATCCCTCAACTCCACCCGCTCCACACCCGCAAACCTCGCCAGCCGCACCAGCTCCGCCTCCAGCCTCTCCAGCCGCCCGGCCGAGGGTTTGACGCCCTTTTCCAGCCAGAGGCGTTTCACGTCGAGCACGCCGGCCTTGCGGTCCGCCTTCATGTCGATGCGGCCGATCAGGCGGTCGGATTCGAGCAGCGGGAAGACGTAGTAGCCGTATTCGCGCTTCGGCTCGGGCACGAAGATTTCGATGCGATAGAAGAAGCCGAACAGGCGTTCGGTGCGGTTGCGGTCGCGGATCAGCGGGTCGAAGGGGCTTAAAGTGCGGATGCGGGCCGGCGGCTCGGGCGGGTTCAGCAGCGCGGGCAGGCTTTCGGCGAAGGCGAAAGAGGCGCGCGGTTTGCCGTCGACCGTCTCGATCGAGACCTCCTCCAGTTCGTCGCGGTGGCGCTCCACCCAGGCCTTCGCCTCCTGCGGGGTGACCAGATCGAAGAAGGCGGCGATTTCGCCATGGGTGGCAAAGCCGAGCCTTGTCAGCGCCTGTCGGCAGGCCCAGTCGATGAAGGCGTCGGGATCGACTTCAGCGGCGAAATGTTCGGGCGGGATAACGCGCTCGGACAGGTCGTAGACCTTCTGGAAATTGTCGCGCCCTGCGATCGCCAGCTTGCCGGTGTGCCAGAGGAATTCGAGCGCGGTCTTCGATGGATGCCAGTTCCACCAGCCGCCCGACTTGTGGTCCTCTGCCTTGACCTCTCGGGCCATGATCGGGCCGCGCTCGCGGATCTTTTCATAGGTCTCGTCGAAGGCCTGGTCGAAACCCTCGCCCTGCCATTTGCGCCAGTTCTGAAGGATGCCGGCCTCGCGGCGCTGGAAGCGATGCTTCCAATAGGGGAAGAAGGCCGAGGGGATGATCGAGGCGTCGTGGGTCCAGTGCTCGAAGAGGCTGCGGTCCTTTTCCAGAAGGGCCTCCAGATGCTCCGGCCGGTAGGTCTGGTTGCGGGAAAAGAGGATCTGGTGGTGGGCACGCTCGACAGTGGCGATGCTGTCGATCTGGACGAAGCCGAGATCATGGATCAGCTCGTAGAGCCCGGTCTTGCCGAGCGCCCGGTGCGGCGGCCGGGACAGCCCCTGCCGCTCGAGAAAGATTTTTCGCGCTTGAATGTTCGACAGAGGAATCGCCATGGAGAGGAAGCTAACGAATGTTCATGATATGTTCAATGGCCAAACCTGACCTCCAGCCAAGGCTGTGAAAGGAGTATCGCCGGAATCGATGCCCCTGCCCGCTCGCGATGTATATTCCCCTCGCCGCATCGCCGGTCTATAGAGGCGCCAAGACATCCGTGGGGGTCACAGGCTTGCAGATCACATTCGACCGGGCAGAGGTGCGCTATGGCGAAAAAACGGCGCTTGAGGCGCTAACGCTTGCGCTTTGCGAACGGCGGATCGGGGTGATCGGTCTCAACGGGTCCGGCAAGACCACCTTCGCGCGGCTGATCAACGGGCTCGCCAAACCGTCAAGCGGCTCGGTTTCGCTCGACGGGCTGGACACGGTGAAGGACGACAAGGCCGTGCTGTCGAAGGCCGGCTTCATCTTCCAGAACCCGGCCAATCAGATCATCCTGCCGATCATCCGCGACGACATCGCCTTTGGCCCGAAAAGCCGGGGCGTCAAAGGGGCGGCCCTGAACCAAGCGGTCGATGCGGCGCTTGCCCGGTTCGGCATAACCCATCTGGCCGCGCGGCGACCGCACGAGCTGTCTGGCGGCGAGTTACAGCTGGCGGCGCTTTGCGCCGTCGTCGTCACCGCGCCCGAGCTTGTGATCTTCGACGAGCCGACCAACCAGCTCGACATCAGGAACCGCGCCATGGTGAAGGCGGCGATCGAGGGACTGGAGCAGCAGGCGATCGTCATCAGCCACGATCTCGACCTGGTGGCCGATTTCGAACGCGTGCTGGTCTTCCATCAGGGGCGGATCGCCTTCGACGGTGAAGCGGCGGAGGCAATTGCCCACTACCGGGAGATCGCGCTGTCATGAGAAGCCTGTTCGTCTCCGGCAACAGCCTGATGCACCGCCTGCCGCCGGCGGTGAAGATCGGCGGGCTTGCCCTTGTCGCGGTGCTGATCTTTCTCACCCGCGACCCGCGCATCCTGACGCTGGTTCTGCTCGTCGCGACCGGTCTCTATTTCAGCCTCGGTCAGCCGCCGCGCGCCGCGCTTTCGCCCCTCAGACCCGTCTTTCTCACCATCCTGATTGTCGGTCTGTTTCATCTGCTGCTGACCAGCGCGGAGGAAGCCATGGTGACGGTGCTCAGGCTTTCGACGCTGATGCTGCTGGGGGCGGCGGTGACGGCGACGACCACGGTCTCGGCCTTCATCGAGACCGTCACGAAAGCCGCCTTTCCGCTTGAGCGCGCCGGTCTCGTCAAGGCCTCGGACATCGGCCTTGCGGTCGGTCTGGTGGTGCGCTTCGTGCCGGAGATCCTCACGCGCTACGAGGCGATCCGCGAGGCCCATCGCGCGCGCGGCGTCCGCCCGAAGGTCACCACCATCCTCGGACCGCTGATCATCGCCACTCTCAAGGATGCGGATAATATCGCCGCCGCCATTGACGCCCGGGGCATTCGCGGGCAGTGACGTTTTCCGCTGGGGAATTTTCAGGTTTCACGCATGTCGTATTTTCGCAGTTTTGCGCGCCATGCCCAAGGGAGACACCATGCAGACCCGTGACCTCGTGCTCATTTCGCTGTTTGCCGCCATCATCGTCGCGCTCGGTTTCATTCCGCCGATCACGCTCGGTTTCGTTCCGGTGCCGATCACCGCGCAGTCGCTCGGCGTGATGCTGGCCGGCGTCGTTCTCGGTGCAAAACGCGGCGCGCTGGCCGCCGTTCTCGTCATTCTGCTCGTCGCCATCGGCCTGCCGGTGCTGTCGGGCGGTCGTGGCGGCCTGGCCGTCTTCGCCGGCCCGACCGTCGGCTTCCTGATCGGCTGGGTGCCGGCCGTCTTCGCCACCGGCATGATCGCCGAGCGCTTCGCCCGGCCGGGTCTTTCCGCCCTCACACAGACGCTCGGCTTCTTCGCCGCCGCAGCACTTGGTGGCGTCGTCGTGCTCTACGTCTTCGGCATCGGCTATCTCGCCTTCGGCGCCGGCCTTGGCCTCGAAAAGGCCTTCCTCGGCTCTATGGCCTTCATTCCGGGCGATCTCCTGAAGGCGGCGGTCGCCGGTCTTGCCGGACGTGCCGTGATGGTCGGCTATCCGCTGCTGCCGCAGCGGACATAAGCGCGCACGCGTTTTCAAGTGGCGGACCGAACACGGTCCGCCATTCTTTCATGACGGCTCACCGGCTCAGTTGCCGCTGTCGCCTGTCGCGCTGTCGGAAACGAAGGACCAGTGGGTCGCCACGATCCGCCAGCCACCTTCGCCCCGGCGATAAACCTCAGTGCAATACCAGTGCATCCGCGCACCCTCGCTACCGCTATGAGAGATGAAGCGGAAGGTGAGCACCGCCGCGTCGCCGATCTCGATCACGCGCGGCTCTATCATCTCGTGATGCGGCGCGTAGATCTTGCCTCTGATGGCCTCATAATAGTCCGTGAGGGCGGCGAGCCCCTCCATGCGGGTCGGCAGGAACGGATCGAAATAGACCACATCCGGCGCGCATAGCTCGAGAAAGCCTGAGGGATCACCGTTGCACCATCGAGCGAGTGCGGCTTTTTCCAGATCAATCACGGGATGAACATCGGTCGAAACGTCGGACATGGCTTGCTCCTTTGCGAGGTGGAAGCGACAATGAACATCATCAGCGGCAAATGGAAAACAATCCAGCTTCTCCACATTCTCGACGGCGTGAAGCGTTTCAGTGAATTGGAGCGCCTATTGCTGGCCTGACCCAGAGGATGCTGACGAATCAGTTGCGGGAACTCCGGCTCTGTCGCAAACCCACGTCAAGCCGCGCCTGGCGGAGGATGGCTGGACGCAGTCGTCCCCTAGCCTGTCGGCTAAGCGCTCCGCCAATCTCTGGCGGCGAAAAGGCCCCGGCCGGGGTGATCGGCGAAAGGGCGGGGCGTGGCCGGCGGTGCCGTTCGGTCGGCATGATTGACAGCGATAGCTCCTGCCGGATGCGTACCGGACCCCGGTGACCGGTGCGCAGGCGACCGCCGACAGGCGGGCAGCGGGTGTCCAAAACCGATACGTTTCGCTGTGTTGCGCCATGCAAACACCGGCACCTAAGATCGGGGGGCTTGGAGGAGCGTCCGGCCAGCATGCTTCCGATCCGTCGGAAATCGGCCTTTTTTTGCCCATGGCAAAGGACGTCAAGCATGCTCTTCAACCTTGGGAGGAAGTACCATGAAATGGAATGCCCCTAAATTCGTCGAGGTCAGCTGCGGCATGGAAATCAACCGTTACGCTCCGGCGGACGGCGACGAGCCGGTCCTGTTCTGATTGAACGGCAACGGGGCACGAGGCGATGACTCAGGTCCGTTTCCTCGTGCTCGGTGCCGCGGCCGGCGGTGGACTTCCCCAATGGAACTGCGGCTGCCCGAACTGTCGCGCGGCGCGTGATCCGGCGTCGGGCCTCAAACCCCAGACGCAATCGTCGCTGGCGGTCAGCCCGGACGGCGAACGTTGGGTCGTGTTCAACGCCTCGCCCGACATCCGTGCCCAGATCGAGCACAATGCCTGTCTTCATCCGCGCGCGCTCCGCGACAGCCCGATCGCGAGCGTGGTTATCACCAATGGCGACATCGACCATATCACCGGGCTTTTGACGCTGCGCGAAAAACAGGCGTTCACGCTCCATGCCACGCCGGCATTGATGGAGACGCTGGGGCAGAACCCGGTCTTCCAGGTGCTCGACCCGGCTTTCGTGCAGGCGCGGGCGGTTGGTCTCGACATACCGTTTTCACCGCTCCCCGGCCTCGAGATTCGCCTGTTCGCCGTACCGGGCAAAGTGCCGCTTTATCTCGAAGGGGATGATCTCAGGCTCGGCCAGGAGACCGACGACACCGTCGGGGTGGAATTCCGGATCGCCGATCGCCGCGCCTATTACGTTCCCGGCTGCGGCTCGATGCCCGCGACGCTTTCGCAGCGGCTGGAGGGCGCCGACCTCGTCTTCTTCGACGGCACCGTGTTCGAGGACGACGAGATGGTGCAGGCCGGCGTCGGACAAAAAACCGGACGGCGGATGGGGCACATGCCGATCAACGGCGACGGCGGCAGCCTTGCGGCACTCTCGCCCCTTTCGATTGGCCGCAAAATCTTCATCCACATCAACAACACCAACCCGATCTGGCGTCCCGGCGCGCAACGCGCGGCGGTCGAAGCACGCGGTTTTGAAATCGGCCATGACGGAATGGAGGTCATCCTTGCAGCCCAACCCTGACAGACAAGCCGAAGATAGAGTGGCCTTCGAAAAACGCCTGCGGGCGATCGGCGCGGCGCGCTATCATGACAAGCACCCCTTTCACCAGATGTTGCATGGCGGCGGCTGCTCGATGACCCAGGTGCGCGCCTGGGTGATCAACCGCTACTACTACCAGAGCCGCATCCCGATGAAGGACGCGGCCTTCCTGTCGCGCTGCGAGGATCCGCAATTACGCCGCATCTGGCGCAGCCGCATCGAGGACCATGACGGCGGAATATCGGAAGGTGGTGGTATCCGCCGCTGGCTGAAGCTTGCCGAAGCCGTCGGGCTCGACCCGGACTTTGTCGCCTCGACGCACGGGGTGCTGGCCGGCACGCGCTTTGCCGTCGACGCCTATGTGCATTTCGTCCGCGAGAAGCCGCTCCTCGAGGCCGTCGCCTCATCGCTCACCGAGCTCTTCGCGCCCGCGATCCACGAGAACCGGATTGCCGGGCTGCTCAAGCACTATGCCTTCGCCGACGACAGCGCGCTCTCCTATTTCCGCCAGCGGCTGAACGAGGCGCCGCAGGACGTCCGGTTCGGCCTCGCCTTCGTACTCGACCATGCCGACACACTGGAGAAGCAGGATGCGGCGGCCGCGGCGCTGACCTTCAAGACGGATGTGCTGTGGTCGCAGCTCGACACGCTGCATTCGGCCTATGTGGCGCCGGCGCGCATTCCGCCAGGCGGCTGGGACGGGCGCGAGGGCGTGACCGGCGCGCTCGACGAGAACCCCTTGCGCGGGGCAGCGGAATGAGCGGCGAAGGGACGGCCCCAGTGAGCGGAGAAAGCGCGGCCGCCGGCCCCCCGGGCATTGTCGTCACCGGCGCAACGGTGGCCCGGCTGGCGCGCGGCGTGCGTCTGCGCGAAGACCCGGTGCGCGGCCAGACGGTGCTGCTCGCGCCCGAGCGGGCGCTGGCGCTTGACGAGATCGCGGTCGCCATCGTCAAGGCGCTGGACGGCACCCGCGACCTTGACACGATCGCTGCGGATTTCGCCCGCCAGTTCGATGCGCCGCAGGATCAGGTGCTGACCGACGTCATCGCCTTTATCCGCGAGTTTTCCGACCGGCGCCTGCTGGAGATCCTCCGATGAACGAACAGCCCTCGCCCGCCCGTTTCGCCACCCAGCGCCCGCCACCGCCGATCGCCATGCTGGCGGAACTCACCCATCGCTGTCCGCTCGCCTGTCCTTATTGCTCCAATCCGCTGGAGCTTTCCCGCGCCTCGGAAGAGCTTTCGACTGAGCAGTGGATCGACGTTTTCCGCCAGGCGGCAGACCTCGGCGTGCTGCACCTGCATCTCTCCGGCGGCGAACCCGCCTCGCGCCGCGATCTGGTGGCACTCACCAGGGCCGCCTCCGGCTTCGGGCTCTATACCAATCTCATCACGTCGGGCGTCGGGCTGACCGAGGTGCGGGTCGCGGAACTGTCGGAGGCTGGCCTCGACCACCTGCAGCTGTCGATCCAGGGGGTCACGCCGGAAAAGGCGGATCTGGTCGGCGGCTATCCGGGCGGCTATGCCCGCAAGATCGCGGTCGCCGGCTGGACCCATGCGGCGGGCATTCCGCTCACCGTCAATGCGGTCTGCCACAAGCAGAATATGGACGAACTGGAGGCCATGGTGGCGCTCGCCATCGAGCTTGGCGCGCGGCGGATCGAGATCGCCACCGTGCAGTTCCACGGCTGGGCCGAGCACAACCGGGCAGCACTCATGCCGACCCGCACGCAGGTGGAAGCGACCACCGCCTTCGTCGCCGAGGCGCGGACGCGGCTCGCCGGCACGCTGGTGATCGACTATGTGCCGGCCGACCACCATTCGCGCTACCCGAAGGCCTGCATGGGCGGCTGGGGCCGCACGGGGCTCAACGTCAATCCGGCGGGGCGCGTCCTGCCCTGCCATGCGGCAGAGACCATACCGGGGCTCACCTTCGACAATGTCCGCTTGACGAAGCTCTCCGAGATCTGGCTCGAGGGGGCCGCCTTCAACGCCTTTCGCGGCGACGACTGGATGCAGGAACCCTGCCGCAGTTGCGAGCGCAAGCACATAGACTTCGGCGGCTGCCGCTGCCAAGCGATGGCGCTGGCGGGCAATGCCGCCGCCACCGACCCGGTCTGCGTGCGCTCCGACCTCCACGCCGCTCTTGTCGCGGCAGCCGAAGAAGACGGCGAGGCCCAGCCCGGTCCGTTCGTCTATCGGGGACGGTAAGACCAGGAATCACTTCTCCTCCTTCGCTGGCGTCACGAGCGGGCCGATAAGCCGGCTTCCGCGACTGCTCGGCCATCATCCGGAACTAACCGAGGATCTGCGCTGATTTTGCCGAACGTCAGTTCCAAGCGCTTCGGGCTTCGGCTATGGTTCCGGCAGAACACTGGAGGAGAATGACATGACCGCCCTTTTCGCTCGCCTTGTCGCCATGATCGGCGCGGCGATGATCCTGATGCGGCGCTGGGGAAAAAGCCCGGAGCGGCCGGCTCTCGGCGGCGCGCCGATCATTCCGGAAGCCCGGCCGCAGCGAATCCCGACGCTCAAGATGCCGACCGCCAAGGGTTGGGAGGACGGCCATGCACCGACCGCCGCCCCCGGCCTCAAGGCCAACGCCTTTGCGAAGGGCCTCAAGCATCCGCGCTGGATCTATGTGCTGCCGAATGGCGACGTGCTGACGGCCGAGGCGCTCGGCGTCGACGGCGGCCGGATCAGGACGCCGTTCGACTATGCCATGTATTCGACGATGAAGCGGGCAGCAGCCGTCGGCAACAGTCCGAACCGCATCACGCTGCTGCGCGACGCCGACGGCGACGGGGTGGCCGAGGTGCGTCACACCTTCATGGAAGGGCTAAACCACCCATTCGGCATGGCCATGCTCGACGGCACCTTCTATGTCGGCAATACCGACGGCATCATGGCCTTTCCCTATGCCGAGGGCGCGACGAAGATCCAGGCGCAGGGCCGCAAGATCGCCGACTACAAGCCGGCCGGTCACTGGACGCGCAGCATCCTGCCGAGCCGCGACGGCAAGAAGCTCTATGTCGGCGTCGGCTCGCTCAGCAATATCGGCGAAGACGTAATGGACCAGGAGGAAGGCCGCGCCTGCATCTATGAGGTGGACCTCGAGACCGAAACGCAGCGGATTTTCGCCGGCGGCCTGCGCAACCCCGTCGGCCTCGCGTTCGAGCCGACGACCGGCGACCTCTTTACCGTGGTCAACGAGCGCGACGGACTCGGCGATGAGACGCCGCCCGACTATCTCACCTCGGTCAAGGACGGCGGCTTCTACGGCTGGCCGTTCTGCTACTGGGGTCAGACGGTCGACGACCGCGTGCCGCAGGATCCGGCCAAAGTCGCGACCGCGATCCGTCCCGACTATGCGCTTGGCGGACACACGGCTTCGCTCGGCCTCTGCTGGCTGCCGGCCGGCACGCTGCCGGGCTTCCCGGACGGCATGGTGATCGGCCAGCATGGTTCGTGGAACCGCTCGAACCTTGCCGGCTACAAGGTGATCTTCGTGCCCTTCGAGAACGGCCGCCCGTCGGGCCCGCCGCGTGACATCCTCACCGACTTCCTGGCGCCGGACGAGAAATACTCCTACGGCCGCCCGGTCGGCGTGACCATCGGGCCGGACGGCTCACTGCTTATCGCCGACGATGTCGGCGACGTTATCTGGCGCGTGACCGGCGCCTGAGCGCAGAGAAAAATGTCAAAGCAGAACGCCCGGTCATGAGCCGGGCGTTTTCATTTCGGCCAGCACGGCTCTATGCCGTCAGCCGCAAGGCCCACCGAGCGAGTCCGCCCCATGCTTGACCAGCGGCGCCCAGAGCGCCTTGTCGCGCGCCGGATAGCGAAACTCGATGTGATGGAAAAGATCGCCGCCGCAGCCAGGCGGCTGTTCGACGCGCTGGTAGAGGATCTCTCCGCCACGAACCCCGGACAAAACGAACCAGCCATCCCCGGAGGGCGTGTAGGTCAGGTTCCAGCCTTCGCCCCGCAAGGTCTCCATCAGGAAGGCGCGGTAGGTGGCTATCCCGCCGCCGGTGAAATCAAGCGCGCCATAGACGGCGATTGTCCCGCCAGTCGGAGTGCTGAAACGCCGCCCGTCGCCGTTTTCCGGCGCGGGTTCGGGCGCGAAACTCGCCGGCACCTCAGCGTAGGTGCCGAAGCGAGGATTTTCATAGGCCCGCCATTCCGCCGCCTCGGCGCTCGCAGTCGTCATGACCGCCAGGCAGAAAGCTCCCTGCACTATCCTGCGCATGCGCTGATACTCCCATCTAGTTTTCCAGTTGGTGCGAAGTAACAAAGAGTACGTCGAGATCATGCAGCGCCCAATAGCGATCAGCCGCAAGCTCAAGCCGAGATTGCGAGATGCGCTTTGCGCCATCAAGGCAGGCAAAGACGAAATCGAGCGGCTCGCGGGCCTCGATCACCACCTTGAGGTTCATGAGCGGCCAGGGATCACGGCCTTTGACGCCCAGAACAAAGCCGACTTCGTCCGAAAAGGCGGTGTAGGTCTTGCCGTTTGTCCGGCCTTCATGCAGCTCCGCCAATGCCCGCTGATCGTCATCCGAGATGCAGAAGTCGCGCCGGGCGTCGCCTTCATCATCAAGATAGAGGCCAGCAGGCGGATCGAGGTTGTGGTCACTGTAGGGCTGATAGTCCTGCTCGATGACCGTGTCGCGCCCGGCAGCAAGCATCACGGTCCAGTAGAGTGTGGTCGATACCGTCCAGTTGGTCGCGAGATAGTCGTCATCCTGCCGCAGGAGGCCGAGTGCCCGGAAGTCGGCGCGCTGCCGCTGTGTCAAAGCGTTGAGGGCCGCAGCGGGTGCGGCCGGATCAAGCGGCGAGAGATAGGCCTCGAGCGGAATGCCGTGTTCGCGCAGGAGCTCGGTCCGGTCGAGCCCGAGCGCCAGCGCCCGCTGTTCTATCTCGAGCTTGACCGGCTTTCCGTCGACGGCGATGTGGGTTTCGAGGAAATCGGCCGTCGTGCCGATGGCAAAATCAATGCCGGAGTTGTCGCGCAGCGGCGCAATGTCCGGCAGCGGGAAGGCGACGACGACCGTCCGGTCGGTCGCCCCGTCATTGCGGACGACATATTTCAATCGAGCGCGGTCCGGCGATATGTAAATCTCCTGCGCTTTCAGCGAGACGTCGGGCGCCTCGCCGAAAAGCAGCCTGCCGGCGGCCATCCTGCGAGAGATCTCGCTGGCACCGGCCTCGGCGGTCAATAGCATCCCCGAGACCAGCGCGACGCAGCCGACCATCTGTTTGTGCCTCACCGCTCCCTCTCCCGCAGCGTCATCGCCCGGCCTCCATGACCGGTTCGTCAAGAAGACCACGCCGATACGGCCAAGGCCTTGACACACGTCAAATGCAGCGACACAGCGCAGTGGCGGGGTGCGTGCCGGGCCATCCGCGGCCGGGACCCTAAAATGGGCCGTACTTTTGGCCGAGCGAACGGTTAGGATGACCGGCACTGGCGGCCAAAAATCCCGCCCGCCCCACCGCGCCGAGGTTCCCATGCGTCAGACACCGATTTCGATCACCGCGCTTGCCACTGTCTTCATCCTCTTCGGATCGTCTTTGCCATCCCGCGCGCAAGGCTATGACGAGGCCTGCATGCAGGCCGTCGAAAAGCTCTGCGGCAGGACCCCCGTGATGCGTTGCTTTTCCGACGATGCCCAGTGGAGCAAGATCCAGGAGCGTTGTCACGGCGACGTGCAGAGCATGTTCGAGGCGGAAAACGATTCCGCCACCGCCGAAGGGGCCGCGCCCGTCGACGGCAAGGCCATCACCTCGATCGGGGATCTCTCCGCCCTCTCCTATGGCGGCATCCTGCGCTCCGGCCCAAGCATGGCTTCGAAGAAGAAGGCCAGCCTCAGGCCCGGCCAGCCGATCCGCCTGCTCGAGGCGACCGGCATCTGGACCGACGACTACCAGTGGTTCAAGGTCAAGACCACGTCCGGCACCGGTTACCATTGGGGCGGCATTTTCTGCACCGCGGGGGGAGCAAAGCCCGACGGTGTATTGTTCGACTGCGACGAGAACCCGCCGGGGAGTTTTTGAGCGACCAACAGGGCACTTGGGGGCCGACAGAGTCCGCGCTTCTCGACGGGTCCGCAGAATTGCATTCTCCGGATACCGCAACCAAAATACGAGATCGACAAGCGTGATAAACTAAAAGTTGACAATTCGAATGCCGCTGCCTATATGAAGCTTATCGAGATTTGCTTGCTGAGCTTTGGTTACCGCGCGTCTGGCACCGCGCCCTGAACGAACCTTCCTTTCAAAAATCGCTATTCCCATCCGCAGCGCATATGCGCTGTGGTCATTCAATATGCTAAGAAAGGGTTCATCATGACCACTGGCACAGTAAAATGGTTCAATTCCACCAAGGGTTTCGGCTTCATTCAGCCTGACGACGGCGGCCAGGACGCCTTCGTGCACATCTCTGCCGTCGAACGCGCCGGAATGCGCGAAATCGTCGAAGGCCAGAAGATCGGCTATGACATGGAGCGCGACAGCAAGTCGGGCAAGATGTCCGCCTGCAACCTGCAGGCCGTATAATCGGTAACGGCTTTCCTTTGACCACGGATGTACTGGCACTGTCGAAAGCCAAGTTACCAAGCGAGGTCAGGCAAATTGCCTGGCCTTTTTTTATGCTCTGCCGTTCGTCTGACCGTAGTCCGGGCCATTTTCACGGCCGGACGGGCATGGTCGAGCCGCAAGATCGGAGTGACCAATGACAACAGCGGAAAGCGAACTTCAGGCAACCACCACCGCTTGGCAAATCGCCATTCAGGAAATCCTGCGAATCGTCGTGCGCGATATCTACAGGACAGGCAGCGAGGAAGAGTTCAAGGCACATATCAAGCGAATTGAAGAGGCCGCTGTCGACAGCATCTATACCGGTTTGATGCTTCGCGGTACAAACGAATGGACAGAGGTTCTGGTCAAGGAAAAAGCCAGCAACTTCGTGACCAGCCTGTTGACGTCCTTCACCTTTGACCGCGCCTGACACAAGCGGTTTTGCCAAATCTGACGGCAGTGCTCAACGCACAACAGCATGCATGGCGATCGCGGCAGGACTACCGCACGACAGACCGCATTTTCTCCATTCGACGGAAAGCTGACCTATGAACGACCTTGCCAATATGCGGATCAAACCTTGAGCGGGTCCAACACGTCCTCGTCGCTGGAGCGGCTTGGCTGGTCAGATTTCTTTGCCGATCAAGTGAACCCGAGCGAGGCCAACCTTGCACCCAGACGCGTGGCCTCGGTTCACCGGGCCCGCCTGGAGGGGATCGATGCCCAGGGTCAGGCCGGGCTTGAGCTTGCGGCAAATGCCAATACCGCCGACTACGCCGTCGGTGACTGGGTCCTGGCCGATCCGCTCACCGACGTGGTCATGCGCCGTCTCGATCGAAAGACCCTGCTGCAACGGCATACGGAAGCCCGGAACGGGCAGCAACTGGCGGCCGCAAACGTCGACACCCTGTTCATCGCGACTTCGTGCAATGCGGACTTCAACCTGGCACGGCTGGAGCGCTACCTGATCATGGCACATCAGGCGGGAACCACGCCGGTCATCGTGCTGACCAAGGCGGACACGGCCCCTGATGCCGAGGACTATCATCGCCAGGCTATGGCCCTGAAGAAGGACTTGCCAGTCGTTGTCCTCAACGCGCGCTCAACGGATGCAGTCGAGATTTTGAAGCCCTGGTGCGGCATTGGGCAGACCGTGGCTCTGGTCGGATCTTCCGGGGTCGGAAAATCGACGCTGGTCAATACACTGGCCGGTTCCGGGAGCGATACGGCGCAGAAGACCGGCACGATCCGCGAACATGACGCGCAGGGTCGACACACGACGACGGCGCGCTCACTGCATCCCATAGCCGGGGGCGGATGGGTGATCGACACGCCGGGGATCAGGACGCTGTATGTGAGCGACGTGACCGACGGCATCGATATACTGTTCGGAGATATTTCCGATCTGGCGGAACGATGCCGGTTCCGCGACTGCACCCATGTCCATGAACCCGGCTGCGCCGTGCAGGCGGCGGTCGCCTCCGGCCAGCTCGACGCCGAGCGGTTGGGACGGTGGCGCGCACTGCTCGAGGAAAGCCGCAGCAGAACACCCGTGCAAACCGGCCCCCGCGGCAACAAGGTCGTGCGCCGGAATAAATACTGAACGGCCATTGTGAAACGGGATGCCGGCCCATCGAGCTAGGCACCAGCATCCATGGCGGCGCAGGAACATCTGCGCTCCTTTTCCTCTCACCCTTCCGATCTATGGAACCAACCTCGGTATCCCGCCGAGGCCAGCACAACAGGAGACGAGCATGTCCGACATCAAAGCGAGCAATTCAGCAACGAACCAGCCCTACGAGCCCATTCAGTTCGCCAAGAAACACCGCATCTCCGTCGAGGATGCAAAGGCCATCATCGAAAAGCACGGCGCGGACCGCAAGTCGGCCGACAAGGAAGGCCGACGCGTAAGCCTTTGACCAAGTCCTGGTGTCCATGGGCAGTCTGACTGTCCACGACCGCAGCCTGGGGCGCATACTGACGCGTTGTCGAGCATCCCTTGCTGCACCACGGCAATTTGGCGGACCGGCCAAGCCTCTGCCTTGGTTCTTGCCCCAAGGCTGTTTTGGACCAATACCCGCCTGCCAGCAATCCCGCATACCATCCAATGCCTGGCAGGCTGCCAACAGGAGCCACCCTCGCCTTCACGGCCAGGGATAGTCGGCGATCTTCACACCACTCGTTTTGAGGCGCTCGACGATCCGGCGACGGTAGGCGACGACATCGCTGACGGGCTCGGCCCGCCGCTTTTTCACCTCGGCTTCGGTGAACGGTTCGACCGTTTTTGGATCCCCCCATCTGTCGATCACGTAGTTGAGGACGGCGGCGATCTCGACGTCGGTAAGGCCCGTCGCCACGACGCCGGGCACATGGGCGATATAGGTCCGCCCCTCGTCATCACCGGCAAAGGCATCGATATAGCCGGGAAGCGCTGGAATACCGGCGCTCGGCAGGCCCGTCCCGTCCTGGTCGTGACAGCCGGAGCAGCGCAACAGATAGTTGAACTTGGCAGACCGGCCATCGGCCACCGCCGGCGCAACCGATGCCATGAGATAGCAGACGGCGACCAGAGCTTTCCACTGCTTCAACAACCGGTTCATCTCACTCTCCCTTGCGCGTGGCGCGCAATTCCTTGTGCGTCGGCGGTGTTTTGAGGGCCGCCTCAACCGTGGCCGTGCTGGGCCCGGCCGCCAGCCCATTCAGGTCCTTCAGCACATAGGCGGCGATCGCGGCCAGCGCGTCGGCACCATGCTCGGCCTGTGTCGGCATGACGAGCCCGATATAGTCGATGCCGTTCGCGGTGATCTTGCCGCTCATGCCGCCAGCCATGACACCGGCAATATAGAGCGGCGCCTTGTCGCCAAGGGTTTGCCAGAGCGCCGGATCGACCAGCGGCGGCGCAAGCCCCTCGATGCCGACCCCCTTGTCACCATGGCAAGCGGCGCAGATCGACGCAAACATAGCCTCCCCCGTCTCTTCGGCATATGAGGCCGACGGCAAGACGGACAGCAGAAGGGCGGCCGCGGCCGCCCGGTAATGCGGTTTATTCATCGGCAAGCCCGACGAGGACGGCGACCGTGCAGTGATAGCCCTTGTCGTCATTGGCCATGCACCAGTTGATGTCGTTGTAGAGGCCCATGCGGTAGCCTGGACGCTCACGTTCCGAGGTGAAGCAGAAGGTCGAACCGGTGACCGAGGCCTTGCCGCAGCAGTCGTTGTAGGAAACCAGGTAGTCCTTGCCGTCGTTGGGGTTGAGGCAGGTACCGACCCAAGACACTTTGGACGCGGAAGATCCGGGCGGGCAGGACGTCGTCGTGCCGCCGGAGGTATTGCAGAGATTGCCGTCGAGCGCGCAGTAGCGCCAGTATTCGCAGGCCGTCTCGTCTTCCCCTTCGGCGGCGAAGGCGCTGCCGGAGGTGCGGTCGAAGGGCAGGATCGGCAGCAGCGCTCCGCCGATCAGTGCGGCACCGGTCTTGGCCAGCAGGCTGCGGCGACCGTATTGACGGGCGGCCTGGCGGGTGCCCTGTTCGGCGGCCTTGTCGATCATGCGAAGCAGGCCATCAATGAGGTTGATCATCGTTTCTCTCCAGTGGGCTAGAAGATCAGGAATGCGCCGCCGCCGGCGCATTGAGGAAGGTCTGGATCGAGCTGACGCCCATTTCCGCGGCGTTGAACAGACTCTCGAGCTGTTCCCGGCTGTTGATCAGTCCCTTGGCGCGGACGATGCCCTCACCGTCGATCAGCACGGCGAACGGCAGGCGGGAGACGCGGTAGGTGATGCCCAGCTCGGGCGAAAGGGCGTAAGGAAAGTCCTCAAGTCCGGCTTTCTTGATAAAGGCCATGTGCTTGTCCAAGTCGCCGTCGCTAGCGAGCACGATGTCCAGCCACTTGCCCTCGCTGCTGCGCATGGATTGCAGTACCGGCAGCATCTTCTTGCAGATCGGGCAGGTGGTGGACAGGAAGAACACCAGCGTGCTGCGCTGACCGCGCGGACCAATGTAAATGGCCCCGCCATTGAGGCTGGCGAGCGTGAAATTCGGCGTCGCCTCGCCGATCTTGGGACCGGACTCGTTGACCAGCGCGCCGACGGGCGAAATACGCTCGAACAGGATGCCGATCTGACGCGCCAGGGCGAAGACCACACCCACCAGCACGAGGACCAGAACGAACAGGACGGCAACGGCGAAAATTAGAGCATTCATGGGCTTACTCGGCTTTCTGGTAGTTTTGTTCCGGCAGATCCGTCGACGCCCTAGAGCGACAGACGCATGTGCCCATCATTGGCCAGCAATTGCTCGATCACGTTGTAGACGAACCACGCCACCAGGCCGGCCGTGACCGCGACGGCGGCTTCAGCAAGCCCGAGCGGGCTGCCGCCGAAAACGGCCGGCAGGAGCGCGATCGCCGCCAGCAGGGCGTTGCGCAGCAGAAGGGCCTGCGACAGCCGCTGGGCCGCGCCGCCGCAGCCGCATTCGATCCGCGTGCGTCCCCTTGCGATGTTGACCGCCATGGCAAGCCCGTAGAGAGCCAGTAGGGCAACTGAAAGCACCGCGCCCGCACGCACCGTCGCCGGGTAGACCAGCAGGGCGACAGCCAGGAACTCCACGACGGCGAGCGCCTTTGCCGCCAGCTCGACAAGGGCCTCCGGCAGAAGCCGATAGTCAGCCACATAGCCGGAGAAGGTGCCGAAATCGGCGACCTTGTGCCAGGCGGCGCGCAGGAAGACGAGGACCGTGAAGGTCGTTGCCGCCGCCGCTGCCATTGCGGTGAAGGAGCTCTCCATCACTCACCCACGAAAACGAGCGGCGCGAAGGAACCCATTTCCTCCAGCTTGCCGGTCTGCTTGGCGGCGAACTTGGCCTCCGGATCGATGGCATAGCGCGTCAGGATGCCTTCGTCGTCGTTGAGGCCGAACAGTGTGGGTGTCTCGCCCTGAGTAACGGCGATCGACTTCACGCCCTCAACCGCCGAGCGGTAAAGGACTTTCTTGGCCTTCATGTCGACCGGCCAGATCTCGGTCGCCGCATCCTTGTGGCTGCCTTCCTTGGCATCCGGATGCATGGTGACGAACAGCACGTCGTTCGCCGCGTTATAGGCGATCACCTCGATACCGCCCGGCGCCCAGCCGCCCTCGACGCCCTCGGTGATCGAGAACTTGTCGACGAGCTTCGGCGCACCGTCCTTGTCGAAGATCGAGTAGACATTGCCGTTGAACGACATGAAGATCAGCTTGTCGCCGGCGCGCTCACCAACCACGTAGAGCGGGTCGGTGTCGGCATCGAAAATCTTCTCGCTCTTGAGCGGAGCCTCGAACTTGCCGTCAGCGGTAACCGTGAAGGTCTGAAGCGTGCCGTCGCCGCAGAGCGTCGAGAACTGGATGCCGGAAAGCGCCGGATGAATCGACCAGCAGCCCGGCGTCGGCACCTCGGCGATCTCCTTACCGGCGGTCAGATCGACAACGCTGACCGAAGTCGCCGGCGTGGCATTCTGGACGAAGGCATATTTCTCGTCGGCCGAGAGCGCCAGCAGGCTCTTCTGCGGCGCCACCTGCGCCATCTTCGGCGACACGATGATCTCGCGCTTGACCGACATGGTCTCGATATCGAACTCCTGCAACACGGCTTCCGTCGGGCCATAGGTGATGCGCTTGGCATAGGCCGAAGCCGTATAAGCGGTCTTCTTGTCCTTGGTCAGTACGAACTGGGTCACCAGACCGACGCTAAGGTTGCCCTTGCGATCCAGCTCGCCGGCACCGACAACGTTGATCCGGCTCGCCCCGGTCCAGCTCTGGTCGACAGCGAAGACGTTCGGACCGGGCTTGATCCGTTCCTCGACCGTGATCTTCTCGGGAACGAAATCCTCTTCGGCGAAGGCCTGGCCAATGGCGAGCGTACTGACCGCAGCGGCCAGACATGTTCTCAGAAACCGCATCGTTAAGTCTCCATTCGATTGCCGTTGAGCGACTCGTAGCGACTCGGCACGCCGCGATCTATCCACCCGCAATCTCATGAATGCCTATTTTTTATTCATTTTTAATTTTGCTCCTTTCTGTTGCAGACTTTCACATGGCATCCTATTATGTTGCAGTGCGAACGGCGGCCTAAGCTGCGAGGCGCGATCGACTGGGATTTCACCGACCATGTTCAACGAGACGGCCTTCACCGACGCATCGGAACAGGAGAAGTCACTGCCCGGCTGGGACCAGGAATACCGGCAACTGTCGCCAGGTCCGTTCGAGGGCAAGGTCACGATGCTCCAGTTTCCGGGATTGACCATCATTCGCGAGCGCATGAACGCCGCGGTGGAACAGCACTACACATCGCCGGACAGCAGCCTGATCTTCTTCGGCCAGTCGGCCGGATCAAGCAGCGCGCGCGTCGACGGACAGGTCTACGGCGGCAAGACAATCGGCTTCGGGCATCGCTGGCAGGAACAGCTTTCCGTGACAGGACCGATGAGCGACCATCTGATGGCCGTCGTCGAACTCTCCGATCTTCCCGAGCGGGCACCGGTCCGCACGGGCCTCCTGCACGGTCCGGCGGCCGCTCAGGCCGATGGCGTCTGTCAGTGGCTAAACACGCTTCTCGAACTTTACAACTCCGGAACTGACAGCCTGCCGGAACAACTCGACGGTCTGTTACCCGAGATGATCCGCGACCGGCTGTCTCTGTTGCAGGAAAGCACCGTACCCCAGCAACCGCAGGCGGACCCGCAGCACCAGGCGGACCTGCGCATCTATCGCCGCATGGAAGAATGGCTGAAGGACAATCCGCGCGAACCGATTTCTGTCACCGCCCTTTCGCGCGAACTGCACCTGCCGAGCCGCACGCTGCGCGCAGCCTGCCAGCGCATCATCGGTTACCGCCTCGACGACGTCTTGCTGATCCGCCGACTGAACTACGCCCGGCGCGACCTGATTGCCGCGCGAAACGCGCCTCGTCGCGTCTCCGACATCGCGCTGGACTGGGGCTTTTTTCACTGGGGCCGTTTCTCGACCCGCTATCGCGCCATGTTCGGGGAAACCCCGTCCCAGACCATGCAGGTGCGCTCCTGACCGTCAGGTGGCAACCGGATTATGAAGCCCCCGCGGCACCGCTTCCGGGCGCTTCAGCCCTCCTATTTCAAATAGCCGTACAGCCAGTCGCGGATATCCTCCGGCAGACCCACCGGGTCGCCGGTCTCGGGATCGGTCGACGCCCAAACCATCTCGACCTCGGCGGACAGCACATTGTCCTTCTCGATCGCCACATTGAAACCGATCGATTTGCCGCCGATCTTGTCGATGGTGACGGTGAGGCGGGCCGTGTCATCAAGGTGGAGCGGTTCGTGCAGGCGTATCTCGATCTTGCTGGCCTGGAAATGCGGCTCGTCCTCGAGCGGCGGGCGGTAGCGCCAGAAATGCGAGAGCGCGCTTTCGGCATAGGCGAGATAGGCGGAGTTATGCAGCTGGCCGTTCATGTCGATGTCGCGATAGGGGACACGAATGTCCGTCACCTCGACACGTTCTACGTCGTCCATGGAACTTCCTCCCCCTTTGCCAATTGCCCCTTCGCATTCAAGGGCATTTTCCAGGCAACCACAAGGCACGGTCAAAAATCGCCGCGCCGGGCGGCGGCGTCCCGCCGCCGGGCGTCTTCCCCGCTGTCCACAGGGCAAGGCGTCTGGTTTTGCCGTGGCCGGTGGAACATGACGGCCCGGCGCACTATGTTGGCCTCGACCTTCGAGGAGAACGAGCGATGACCACACGCCTCTACGAGAACGCCGTCTTTCTCGAGCACAATACACCCGCGGGCCATCCGGAACGGGCCGACCGGCTGCGCTCGCTCAACATCGCGCTGGAGCATCCGAATTTCTCAAGCCTTCAGCGCGTCGAGGCGCAGATCGCCAATGAAGACGCCGTGACGCTTGTTCATCCGGAGGAGCATCTCTTTGCCATCATGCGGCAAATTCCGGAGGAAGAAAACGAGATCAACCGGATCGAGACCGACACCTATGCCTCGCCGAAAAGCCTGCAGGCGGCGTTGACGGCGATCGGCGGGGCGATGGCCGCCGTCGACGCGGTAATGACCGGCGAGATTTCCAACGCCTTCATCGCCGGGCGCCCTCCGGGGCATCATGCGGAAAAATCGAAGGCCATGGGTTTTTGCCTATTCAACACGGTGGCGATCGCCGCGCGGCACGCGCAACGGAAATACGACGCCGAACGGGTGGCGATCGTCGACTGGGACGTGCATCACGGCAACGGCACACAAGACATCTTCTGGGATGATCCGTCCGTGCTGTTCTGCTCGACGCACCAGATGCCGCTTTATCCCGGTACCGGCGCCAAGGACGAGACGGGGATCAAAAACAATGTGGTCAACGCGCCCTTGTCGCCCAATGTCGGCTCGGAGCATTTTCGCGAGGCGTTCAAGAGCCGGGTCCTGCCGGCGCTCAACAATTTTTCGCCGGACCTCATCCTGATCTCGGCCGGGTTCGATGCGCATCACCGCGATCCCCTGGCGCAGATCAACCTCGTCGGCGAGGATTTCGACTGGGCGACGGGGCGGCTGATGGAAGTGGCCGACCGTTTTGCCCACAACCGGGTCGTCAGCATTCTCGAAGGCGGCTATGATCTCGAAGGCCTTGCCGAGTCGGCGGGCCTGCATATCATGAGACTGATGAAGGGTTGAGTATGACCGAAAGCGCCGTTTCCGCCGAAATTTCCGGCTATTCCTTCGAGAAGGCCGTGGCAGAGCTCGAGAGCATCGTGGCCCGGCTGGAGCGGGGGGACGTGGCGCTTGACGAGTCGATTTCCATCTACGAGCGCGGCGAACTGTTGAAAAAGCACTGCGAAACCCTGCTCAACGCCGCCGAAAGCCGGATTGAGAAAATCCGTCTGGACCGCGCCGGCAAGCCCGCCGGCACAGAGCCGCTCGATCCGCAATAACCGGCCAACGCGGGGCACCGCCGACCATGGATCCCATTGCAACGCTAATGCATCTCTCCGCCATCCACATACTGATGGCGATGCTTCCGGGTCCGAACACGGTTGTGGTCAGCTATTGCTCCGCCAGCCTCTCGCGCCGCTCAGGGCTCACCGCCGCGCTTGGCGTCGCCTCGGCCTCGCTGGTCTGGCTGACGCTCAGCCTTGCCGGCATCAGTGTGCTTCTCATGCAGGTGGGTGATCTCTTTCGCGTCGCGCGGCTCGCCGGCGCCCTCTATCTGGTCTATGTCGGCGTAAGGATGCTGCGCTCGCGCGGCGGATCGCTGGAGGCCTCTGGGCGACCGGTCTATCGTTCGCCCTTCATGGCCGGTGCGCTCACGACCCTCAGCAATCCCAAGTCGGCGATCTTCTGGACCAGCGTTTTCAGCGTCGTGCTGCCAAGCGAAGCGCCCGGCTGGTTCTACCTTGCCGTGGTGGCCCTGATCGGTGCCCAGGCGTTCCTTTGGTACAGCGCCGTCGCGCTTGTCTTCTCGGCCCCGTTCAGCCGCAAGCAATACGCCCGCGTCTCGACCGCGCTCAACCGCATCGCCGGCATCTTCATGGTGCTCTTCGGCCTGAAGATCGCCGATGAGCTGCGTCGCGAGATCGTCATCCGCGTCTGAACCGCTGGGGCGACCCGTTCCATACCGGCAGGGGATCGCTACAATCAAGAAAAGTAAAAATCATACTCTCGATTGACGCGGGCATGCCGCCTCCCCCATGATGGCTGCACTACGACATTGGTTTGGGAGGACCTCATGAAACAAACGAAACTCGCCACCATTCTTGCCAGCACGCTCGTGCTGTCCACCACGCTCGGCGCAACTTCGGCCAAGGCATCCGAATTCATCAACGTCCTGACCGGCGGCACGTCCGGGGTCTACTATCCGCTCGGTGCGGCGCTGTCGAAGATCTACGGCGAGAAGATCGAAGGGGTTCGCACCCAGGTCCAGGCCACCAAGGCCTCGGTCGAGAACCTCAACCTCTTGCAGCAGGGCAAGGGCGAAATCGGCTTCGCACTCGGCGACAGCGTCAAACTTGCCTGGGAAGGCAATGCCGACGCCGGCTTCAAGGCGCCGCTCGATAAGCTGCGGGGCATTGCCGCCATCTATCCCAATTACATCCAGATCGTCGCCGCCAAGGAAACGGGCATTACCAACCTCGCGGACCTGAAGGGCAAGAGCCTTTCGGTGGGCGCCGCCAAGTCCGGCACCGAACTCAACGCCCGGGCGATCTTCGCCGCCGCCGGCATGAGCTACGAGGATCTGACCAAGACCGAATATCTGCCGTTTGCCGAATCGGTCGAACTGATGAAGAACCGCCAGCTCGACGCGACCCTGCAATCGGCCGGTCTCGGCGTTTCCTCGATCAAGGACCTCGCGACCTCGGTGGCGATCCAGGTGGTTGCCGTGCCAGAAGACGTGGTGACCAAGCTTGGCGCGCCCTATATCCCCGCGACCATTCCGGCCGGCACCTATCAGGGCCAGGATGCCGACGTGCCGACAGTGGCCGTGGTCAACTTCCTGATCACCCATTCGGATGTCTCCGACGAGACCGCCTACCAGATGACCAAGCAGTTGTTCGAGAACCTGCCGGAAATGGAAGCCGCGCATAAGGCCGCCGCGCAGATCAAGCTCGAGAACGCCCTCAAGGGCATGCCGGTGCCGCTGCATCCGGGCGCCGAACGTTATTACAAGGAAAAGGGCATGCTTTAATGCCTGTTGCGGCCCGGCTTCGACCGGGCCGCTTCATTCCATGACCACATACGTCAATCGACATGCCCGGTGCGCGTCGCCGGTTTCAGGAGCGTTTCATGCTGCATGACACGGTCAAGCACGACATGCCGGCCGACAGCCGCGAACTTGGTCTGCACGATCCCCTCGCCGAGAGTTTTCCGCCCGGACGCGAAGGACGCTTCCTGTTTTATCTGGCGATCGTCTTTTCGCTGTTCCAAGTCGCCACGGCCGCCCATCTCATCGACTTTCCAAGCCAGGTCGTGCGCGCCGTCCACGTCGGCTTCGTCACCGCGCTGATCTTCCCGCTGCTGGCTCTTGCCCGCGGCTACGGATCGCTCGGCAAAGCCGTCGCCTGGGGACTGGCGCTGCTCGGCGTGGCCGTCGCCGGCTATCAATGGTTCGAATACTCGGCACTGCTGGTCAGGGCCGGCGATCCATTGCCGCTCGATCTGGCAATGGGTGTGCTCGCGCTGTTTACCGTTTTCGCCGCCGCCTGGTTCGCCATGGGACCAACTCTGCCGGTCATTTCCGGGCTTTTTCTGGCCTATTGCCTGTTCGGCGAATATCTGCCCGCGCCGTTCGACCACCGCGGCTATGATTTCGGCCAGGTCATCGAGCACATGACCTATGGCACCGAGGGGATCTACGGCATCCCGATCTATGTCTCCTCGACCTACATCTTCCTTTTCATCCTGTTCGGCGCCTTTCTCGAAAAGGCCGGCATGATCCGGCTGTTCACCGATATTTCGCTCGGTCTCGTCGGACACAAGCGCGGCGGCGCGGCGAAGGTGGCGATCATATCATCAGGCCTAATGGGCACGATCTCGGGCTCCGGCGTCGCCAATGTCGTGACCACCGGCCAGTTCACCATTCCGCTGATGAAGCGCTTCGGCTATCGCGCCGCCTTTGCCGGCGGGGTGGAGGCAACCTCGTCGATGGGCGGTCAGATCATGCCACCGGTCATGGGCGCAGTCGCCTTCATCATGGCCGAGACGCTCGGCGTCGAATACCACGAGATCGTCAAGGCGGCGCTCATTCCGGCGCTGCTCTATTTCGGCTCGGCCTTCTGGATGGTGCATCTCGAGGCCGGAAAACACGGGCTCCATGGCCTGCCGAAATCGGAGCTTCCCTCGCCGATGAAGGCCCTGGCCAGCCAGTGGTATCTGATCCTGCCACTGGCCGCGCTCGTCTGGCTGCTGTTCTCCGGCTACACGCCGCTGTTTGCCGGCACGGTCGGACTGGCCTTCACGCTTCTCCTCATCCTCGGCAGCTCGATCGCGTTCGGCCTGCCGTCCATGGTGGTGCGGGTCCTGTTCTGGATCGGCCTCGGCCTGCTTGCCGCATCCTTCTTCAAGTTCGGCATGGGCGTGGTTCTGGTCACCATCGCCGTACTGGTCGCCTGGAACGCCTTTTCCAAGGGTGGACGCGAAACGCTGCTCGTCTGCCGCGATTCGCTCGCCGAAGGCGCCAAGACCGCGCTGCCGGTGGCGATCGCCTGCGCCGTAGTCGGCGTGATCGTCGGAACGATGACGCTCACAGGGGCCGCCAATACCTTCGGCCAGTTCATCGTTTCGGTCGGTGGAACGAGCCTCTTCCTGTCGCTGGTGCTGACGATGATCACCTGCATCGTGCTCGGCATGGGCATTCCGACGATCCCGAACTATATCATCACCTCGTCGATCGCCGGCCCGGCATTGCTCCAGCTTGGCGTCCCGCTGATCGTCTCCCACATGTTCGTCTTCTATTTCGGCATCCTTGCCGACCTGACGCCGCCGGTGGCGCTCGCCTGCTTTGCCGCAGCCCCGATCGCCAAGGAAAGCGGACTGAAAATCTCGATCGAAGCGATCAAGGTCGCCGCGGCCGGATTCGTCATCCCGTTCATGGCGGTCTATACGCCGGCGCTGATGCTGCAAGACGGCGGAGCTCTGGCCCAATCGATCGGCTTTCCAGCGGCCGTCGCCTACATCGTCTTCAAGACCGCCGTGTCGATCGGCCTGTGGGGCGCGGCCGTGATCGGCTTCCTCAGCGTGCGGCTCGGCATCCTGGAAAGGGCGCTTGCCGTGCTCGCCGCCTTCACACTGGTTGCCGCCCTGCCTATGACGGATGAGATCGGCTTCGGTCTGGCGATCCTTTTTGTGCTGGTGATCTGGCGTCGGTCGACTGCCGCCAGACGGGCCGCGACGACCTCCGGCGGAACGGCATGACCACGTCCGTCTGCATCGTCGCGGGCGCCAAGGCGATGAGCTTTGCGGTTTCGTTGTTCTCGCTCGCCTGGACCCATTCGGTGCAGAAGACGGAATGGCAGGAGGATTGGACCGTGACACCGGCCGGTCTCCAGCTGATGGCGGCCCGCGTCAAGGGCTCCGGCGCCGGCATGGATCCGGGCGACGGCGCCGTCCTCAAGGACGGTTGGTGGGAATGGCAACCGGCCAATCCGCCGGTCAGCGACCTGCGTCTTGCCGCTTCTGGCATGACCGGCGGCGGCTGGCATTTCTGCCACGCCGGCGGCTGTGCCGAACTGGGCGCCAAGGCTGGCGAGGACGTCGTGATCCGCCCGTGTCCGGATGGCGAGACGCTCAAGCAAGGCTAGCGGCAACGACACACTGTCGCCTGGATGGCATCTTCAGCCCCTGACGGGTTGTGCTAGGATACAGACCTCTTCTCCAGCGAGGATTGGATCCCATGTCCTTCTTTCCCGGCAACGACCCTCTTCCCGGCGACGCCTTTGCCAGCGATGCGATCGAGCAGTTGATCATCCCTCGCTCCAGCGACATCGGCGGCTTTGCGGTCAGACGCGCCTTACCCACTGTCAGACGGCGGTTGGTCGGACCGTTCATCTTCTTCGACCGCATGGGCCCGGCCTTGCTGCGCGCCGGCGAGGCACTCGACGTCAAGCCGCATCCGCATATCGGCCTTTCAACCGTCACCTACCTGTTCGACGGCGAGATCAAGCATCGTGACAGCCTGGGCACCGAACTGGTCATCGAACCGGGCGACATCAACCTGATGACCGCCGGGCGCGGGATCGTTCATTCCGAACGCACGCCTGAAAAACTGCGCGGCAAGCCGCATTCGGTGTCCGGCTTGCAGACCTGGCTGGCGCTCCCCGACGAGCGCGAGGAGATAGACCCGGCCTTTGCCCATACGGAAAAGAGCGCCATGCCGCCGTTCGATGCGGATGGTGCTAGCGGCCGGGTGGTAATCGGCTCGATGGCCGGGCTCTCCTCTCCAGTCAAGGTCTTCTCCGATACGCTCTATGTCGACGTCACCCTTCAGCCGGGCGGTCGCTTCCACTTCGAGGCAGAGCAGGAGGAACGCGCGGCCTATCTGCTTTCCGGCGAAATCGAGATTTCCGGCGATCGTTTCGCTCCCGACCAGTTGCTGGTCTTTCGCCCCGGTGATGCGCTGACGCTCGTCGGCGGTCCACAAGGCGCGCATGTGATGCTGTTCGGCGGTGCGGCGCTTTCCTCCAGGCGGCATATCTGGTGGAACTTCGTCTCCTCCTCCAAGGAACGCATCGAGCAAGCCAAGGAAGAGTGGAGAACCGGTCGCTTTGACATCGTCCCCGGCGACGAAGAGGAGTTTGTGCCTTTGCCACCAGGCATTTGAACTCTATATAGGAAGAGGCCCACCGCCCCGCACACGAGCTTTCGCCTCAACGGTAAAATCTCTATAAGGCGAGCGACACGCCGAAAGACGACAACGACAAGAGGCACGAGCCCCGTGACATCCCAGCCCCAGACACCCTTGCTGGACAAGGTCCGCTATCCCGCAGACCTGCGCGAGCTCGAAGACCGTGACCTGCCGCAACTGGCGCACGAAGTGCGCGACGAGATGATCGACGCGGTGTCGAAGACCGGCGGGCATCTGGGCGCGGGGCTTGGCGTCGTCGAACTGACCATTGCCATCCACAAGGTGTTCGATACGCCGAACGACCGGCTGATCTTCGACGTCGGCCACCAGTGCTATCCACACAAGATCCTGACCGGCCGGCGCGACCGCATCCGCACGCTACGGCAGGAAGGCGGTCTTTCCGGCTTCACCAAGCGCGCGGAAAGTGTCTACGATCCCTTCGGCGCCGCGCATTCCTCGACCTCGATCTCGGCCGGCCTCGGCATGGCGGTTGCCGCCGATCTTTCCGGCAGCGACCGCAAGGTGATCGCCGTGATCGGCGACGGCGCGATGTCGGCGGGCATGGCCTATGAGGCGCTCAACAATGCCGGCGCGCTCGACGCGCGCCTGATCGTCATCCTCAACGACAACGATATGTCGATCGCTCCGCCGACCGGGGCGATGAGCGCCTATCTGGCGCGCCTCGCCTCCGGCCGCACCTATATGGGCTTCCGCGACCTCGGCAAGAAGCTGACGGCCTATCTCGGCAAGAACATCGATCGCGCGATTACCCGGGCCGTCGGGCATGCGCGGGGCTATGTGACCGGCGGCACGATGTTCGAGGAAATGGGTTTCTACCATATCGGCCCGATCGACGGGCACTCCTTCGAGCACCTGCTGCCGGTGCTGCGCAATGTGCGTGACAATGGCCAGGGGCCGGTGCTGATCCATGTGGTGACGCAGAAGGGCAAGGGCTACGCCCCGGCCGAAGCCGCCGCCGACAAGTATCATGGCGTCAACAAGTTCGACGTCATCACCGGAACACAGGCCAAGGCCAAGCCGAATGCGCCGAGCTATACCGCCGTGTTCGGCGAGGCGTTGGTGCAGGAAGCGACACTCGATGAGAAGATCGTCGGCATCACCGCCGCCATGCCATCCGGCACAGGGCTCGACAAGCTTGCCGAGATCTTCCCCAAGCGCACCTTCGATGTCGGTATTGCCGAACAGCATGCCGTGACCTTCGCGGCCGGCCTTGCCGCCGAAGGATTCAAGCCGTTCTGCGCGCTCTATTCGACATTCCTGCAGCGCGGCTACGATCAAGTCGTCCACGACGTGGCGATCCAGGGCCTGCCGGTGCGCTTCCCGATCGACCGTGCCGGTTTCGTCGGCGCGGACGGCCCGACCCATGCCGGTTCGTTCGACACCGGCTTCCTTGCCTCCCTGCCCGGCTTCGTCGTCATGGCGGCCGCCGACGAGGCGGAACTGAAGCATATGGTGCGCACCGCCGCCGCCTATAATGAAGGGCCAATCTCGTTTCGCTACCCGCGCGGCGAAGGGGTCGGCGTGCAACTGCCCGAACGCGGCGAGATCCTTGAGATCGGTAAGGGCCGCGTGATGAAGCAAGGCACCAAGGTCGCGCTATTGTCCTTCGGCACCCGCCTTGCCGACTGCCTGCTCGCCGCCGAAGACCTCGATGCGTCGGGCCTGTCGACCACGGTTGCCGATGCACGCTTCGCCAAGCCGCTCGACCATGACCTGATCCGCCAATTGGCGCGAGAACACGCGGTTCTGGTCACGGTGGAGGAAGGTGCTGTGGGCGGCTTTGGCAGTCAGGTCATGCAGTTTCTTGCAATGGAAGGTCTTATGGACAATGGCCTGAAGGTTCGCCCGCTGGTTCTGCCGGACCTCTGGATGGAGCAGGCCAAACCGGAAGTGATGTATGCCAAGGCCGGCCTCGACGCCGCGGGCATTGTCTCGACCGTGTTCAAGGCGCTTGGCCAGAGCGGCGTCGGGGTGAATGCCGCAGGGTAACCCCTGGAAAGAGGCTTCCGAGGCAATGGAAAGGACGATGCGAACATCCATCGCCGCCGTGGCTTTTACGCCCGCATTCCTTGCCTTTTTCCTTGCTCAATCGGCCGCAGCCGAGAATGCCGGACAGACGATGCGGAGCATGAGGGAATTCCTCATCAAGGAGCCGGACTGCGCCGAGTTCACCGACCAATGCAGCATCTGCAAGGTCAAGGACGGCCTGCCGGTCTGCTCGACGCCATCGACCGCCTGCATCAAGGCGGCATATACGTGTACGCGACGAACGCAGCAGTAACAGCGCCACGCCCATGGTTTCCCTCTTCCCCCCGCTGGGAGAAGAGGGGCGTCATCTCTCGGCGCTCCCGCCCCGCTCGCTGGACTTAGACGCGCCGCCCAGCTAGCTTCATGACAAGCTCCGGGGCGTGGGAACCCGGGCACCCGCGACATAGAATAATACGCCGCCCCGAGGGAGGCCGTGATGCAAACACCCGCCATCGCTGAGGATTTCGCGCCCGACTGGGCGGCGATCGCCGTGGTCATTCTCGGCGTCACGGCCTTTTCCGTCGGCCAGGGGCTCACTTATCCGCTGATCGCGCTGGTGATGGACAGCCGGGGCGTATCGTCGAGCCTTGCCGGTCTGAACGCCTCCGTCTTTGCCGCGGGCCTCGCCACCTCGACACTGATGATCACCCGGCTGACGGCGCTCTTGCGCGGCGACCGGCTGATCGTCGCGGGGCTGATCGGCGCATCCGTGTCGCTCGCCGCCTTTGCCCTTTTCGATAGCCTTGCCGTGTGGTTCATCGCCCGCTACCTGCTCGGCTTTTCGACCAGCATCATCTTCACGGTCAGCGAGGCATGGCTGAACACGGCCTGCCCGGATCGTCTGCGCGGCCGCGTGTCCGGTATCTACGGCGCCAGCATGTGCGCAGGCTTTGCCGCAGGGCCGCTCGCCATACCGTTCGTTGGCACAAAGGACGGTTTTGCCTTCGCGCTGATTGCCGTCTACGTCGCCTTCGTCGCCTTCGCCTCCGTCATGCTCGGCCGCTTCGCCAAGACTCGTCCGGAGGCGTCCAGCGCCGGAGGCTTGATGCGGTTCGTGCGGGCCGCGCCGATTCTTGCCCTCATGGTCGTCGCCTTCGGGTTTTCCGACATCGCGGCGATCTCAACGATCCCGCTCTATTTCGTCGCGCGCGGCTATTCGGATAACTTCGCCGCCCTGGTGGTCACCATGGTGGCTTTACCGACAGCCCTTGCCCAGCCGCTGGTCGGCTGGCTGCTCGACCATGCCTCGCGCCCGCTGATCGCCGTTGGCTCGGCGCTCGCCTGCGGCGCAAGCTTCCTTCTGCTTCCCTTCCTCTCGTCAGAATACGCGCTGCTGGCAACCGTCTCCCTGCTCGGGGCGGCGAGCTTCTCGCTCTACACCTGCGCACTGACCCTGCTCGGAGACCAGTTTCGCGGCGGACTGCTGGTGTCGGGGGCGGCGGCCTATGGGCTGGCCTATGCGCTCGGCAGCGCCGCGGGATCCGGCGCGACCGGGGTCATCATGGACCTTTCACTGAACGCCGGACCGCTTTCTGTGGGCGCCATCATGCTGCTTTTTGCCTTGGCCTTCGCCATCGGCCTCAGGCGCCGCGCGCCGGCGGCCTGACCGGCCGGCAGTTCGGGCTGGATTTTGCCACGCCGATCTGCTTTGACCAGTGGATGCTGGAAACCTCGCCACCCGACATCTTCGACTGCCAGAGCTGCGGCGCCTGTTGCGCCTATTCGGCGGAGTGGCCGCGCTTTTCGCTGGAGACCGACGAGGAGATAGCCCGGATCCCCGACAAGTTCATCGCTGCCGATCTTTCCGGCATGAAGTTCGAGGCTGGCCGCTGCGCGGCACTGACTGGCGAGGTCGGCAAGCATGTCGGTTGCGCGGTCTATGCCGACCGGCCACAGGTCTGCCGCACCTGCATGCCGGGCGACGAGGAATGCAAGATGGCACGCGCAGAGTTCGGCTTCAGCCTCGACGGGTTGCCGGATCCGGAACGGTTCGTCTAGGCGGACTTGCCAGGAAGCGTGATCCCGGCCGTCTCCACGTCATGCCTATTTCCAGGCCGCGCGTCGGCAATCGGCAGGCAAGGATAGACGCGATACGGGAGATCGGAGCCGTCTTTGCAACAGTCAGCAACGGGCAAACGGTGGGGAGAAAAGACTGTTCGGGCCAGCCGGATCGCTGAGAGAAATCTTACAGCAAAGTCAGTGATTTTGATCTTTGACAGGTTGCCTCGATAGGGTTCCGCTCCTATGTTCCCGATCACAAGTTTTTCGCATTCTGTTGCCAAAAGGAGATACGACCATGGCTTTTGAATTGCCCGAACTGCCCTACGCTTATGACAGCCTCGCGCCCTATATGTCGGCCGAGACGCTCGAATATCACCACGACAAGCACCACAAGGCCTATGTCGACAACGGCAACAAGCTGGCTGCCGAAGCTGGCATGGGCGACCTGTCGGTCGAAGAAGTCGTCAAGAAGTCCTTCGGCACCAATGCCGGCCTCTTCAACAATGCCGCCCAGCACTACAACCACGTCCATTTCTGGAAGTGGATGAAGAAGGACGGCGGCGGCACCAAGCTGCCCGGCAAGCTGGAAGCGGCCATCGCTTCCGACCTCGGTGGCTACGACAAGTTCAAGGCTGACTTCATGGCTGCCGGTGCAACCCAGTTCGGCTCCGGCTGGGCCTGGCTCACCGTCAAGGATGGCAAGCTTGCCATCGCCAAGACCCCGAACGGCGAAAACCCGCTGGTTCATGGCGCGTCCCCGATCCTCGGCGTCGATGTCTGGGAACATTCCTACTACATCGACTACCGCAACGCCCGTCCGAAGTACCTCGAAGCCTTCGTCGACAACCTGATCAACTGGGACTACGTCTTGGAAATGTACGAAGCCGCCACGAAATAAGCCTCGTTCTCCGCGAGTCTTGAAAAAGCGCCCGGTGCATCTCGTTGCCCGGGCGTTTCCTTTTTGCCTGATCGGCACTGCGCCGATGACGGAACCTTAGCACCATCCGGGCGTTTCCCTCGGGAGCAGCCTTCAACAGGAAAGGATTTCCCATGGCCAACAACAACGACATGATGAACGAACTTCGCAGCCTCCAGGCCCAGGTCATGCATTTCAAGGAGTTGCTCTCTGCGGAAGGCGAAAAGGCCTCAGACGACGCGCGCGGCCGTGCCGCCGCCCTGATGAACGGCGCCGGTCGCAAGGTGCAGGACGCAGCGAGCCTTGCCAGGGACGAAGTCGTCAGCATGGGTTCGATCGTGCGCGAACATCCGACCGCGACGTCGACCGCCCTGCTCACCGCTGGTATTGTCGGCGGCCTCATCGGCTATTTCCTGGCGACCGCATCGCACTCGCCGTCCTACACGCCGCGCCGCTGGCTTTAAATTCACCATTTCCGCCAAACGAAACACCCGGCCTCTCGCGAGCGCCGGGTGTTTTGTCATGTATCCGATATTATGCCGGTGATCAGAATTCCGACCATTCCGGCTTGGTGGCAGCACCTCCACCGGAGAAGGCCTGACTGATGCGCCCGGCAAGGGCGCGCGCCGGCGAGGCGGCAGGCTTCGCATTGCTATCAGCGACGACCGGAGCCAGCGTGGATGATGCCCGTGCCTCTATCCGTGGCGGAACGGGCCGGGCCTGACGAACCGACGCGACCGCCTCAACCTGACCAAGCTGGAACTGGGCGATCAGCGCATTCAGCGAGGCGGCTTCGGTCTCCAGCGAGTGGCTGGCGGCCGTCTGTTGCTCAACCATCGCGGCGTTCTGCTGTGTGCCCTGGTCCATGGTGTTGACCGCTGTGTTGATCTCTTGCAACCCGGTCGATTGTTCGCGGGAAGCCGTGACGATCGCCGAGACATGCTGGCTGATCTCCCCGACGGCGGTCACGATCTTCTCCAGTTCCTTGCCAGTCTCGCCAACCAGCGCAACGCCGTTGCCGACCTGGGTCGTGGAGTTCGAGATCAACTGCTTGATCTCTTTGGCCGCGTTGGCGGAACGCTGGGCAAGCTCACGCACTTCCTGGGCAACCACGGCAAACCCCTTTCCGGCATCACCGGCACGAGCCGCTTCCACTCCGGCGTTAAGCGCAAGGAGGTTGGTCTGAAAGGCGATGTCCTCGATCACCCCGATGATATTGCTGATTTCGCCGGAGGATTTCTCGATCTCGGTCATCGCCTGGACGGCATTGCGCACAACCGTGCCGGAGCGCTCGGCCCCGGTGCGCGTGCTCGCGACCAGCTGACCGACATCTTCGGCACGACGCGCGGTGTCCTTGACCGTTGTCGTCACCTGTTCGAGCGCGGCTGCCGTTTCCTCAACGGAAGCGGCCTGCTGTTCGGTGCGCCGGGCGAGATCGTCGGCCGAGGCACGGATTTCGGAGGCGCCGGCATTGATCGCCGCGGCGTTGGCGCCGACGGAGCGTAGCGCGCTCTGGAGCTTCTCCAGCGAAGCGTTGAAGTTGACCCGGAGCGCATCCAGATGCTCGGCAAAACTTGTACTGATACGATAGGCGACATTGCCGTCGGCAAGGGCGGTCAGACCGGTTGCCAGCTGATCGACGGCAAAGGCGATTTCCTCGGCCTCACGCGCCTTGTCGGCCTCGGCACGACGGCGTTCCTGCTCGGCGCTGGCGCGCATAGTTTCAGTCTCACCGGCAAGCCGCAGCTTCTCGACTGCGGCATCCTTGAACACGACAACGGCCTTGGCCATTTTGCCCACTTCGTCCTCGCGGTCGAGGGCGGGCACGGTGACATCATGATCGCCGCCAGCGAGCCGCGACATGGCCTCGGTCATGCCGACGATCGGCGTGACGATCGCACGCGACAAAAGCCAGATCAGCACGACGGCGACGATACCGGCAATCGAGCCGCCAACCAACAGCGCGAGTTCAAGCGTGAGATGGGCGTTCGCCAGCGCAACCTGGTTCCTTGCGGACATAGTCGCAAGCTGGTCCTTGATCTTGCCCGCCTCCTCACGGAAGGCATCGAGCTGCCCCTTGGAAGCGTTGCGGCCAATCTCGATAACCTCGGCGATCGGCGCCTCGGTGTTCTTTCGTGCGGCGAGCTGCGGTTCGGTCAGCTCCTTGTGGAAGACATCGGCCGCAGCCTTCATCGCGTCGAGCGAGGCGATGATCGCGGCGTCGCCGGCGGCGGCTTTCTTCGCCTCTTCGATGTAACCAAGCATCTTCTCGCGCTGGGCGAAGACGTCATTATAGGTGCTCTCGCTGCGGAACAGCAGGTAGCCGCGCTGGTTCACCGCTTGCTCGAGCATGGATTCCAGGGCACGGTCGGAAAGAGAAAGGATATTTTCCGAACGCTGCTGCTCCACGGCCGCGAGCTTGGCGCGATAGGCCTCGACAAAAACAACCGCCGTCGCGAGAAAGCAGCTCGCCATGATGCCGAGGAAGGTGAGGATCAGCTTCTTGTTCAGGGAAACGTTCTTGAGGGACATGCGGGCTACTCTCTCGCGGATGCTCGCTCCGAAGGGATCGTGATACGGGCATCTGGGCACACTGGGGCTCGGACATGATTGGATCCTGCCGCGGCGGCGCCCGTCATGGTGCACCGTTCTATCCGCGCAGTCCGAACAATCACATCGAACATGCACAATCGCTATTATGATTCAGTTATGTCCCAGTGCGAGATTTCGCCTATGCAGATTTACTTACTCGGAACCACCAGGAGGATGTGCAGGTCCTTTTCCGGATAGAAATCGGTAGCGGTCATCTCGAAGGTCGTCGGACCGACCTTGCGGACGTTCTCACCACAGAAACTCACGTAGTTCTTCGTGTCCCCCTTATCGACGGTCAGCTTGAACTTGCCGATCGATCCACCCCAGTTGGCGCCGGTGGTGAGGATATAGGACATCCATTTTTCATAGAAATAGATGCCCGCATCATAGTCCTGCTGCTTTTCCAACTTGATCGCGGTCTTGAGGAAGGCATCGTCGAGGCAATAGCGTTCGCGATATTCGGCAAGCTGTTCCGTGGGCTTGCCGTCCTGCACGAAGGTCATCGCGACGGTGCCGCCAACGCTCGGTTTGTAGCTGTGATGGACCTTCACCTCGCGGCCGGCCGGGAAGGTTGTCCGCCACCAGTAAACCGTTTCCAGCTTCCACAACGGATAATAGTCCGGATCGGCTGGCTTGTCGGGGTCATAAGCCATGTTGACGATAAGCCCCCGCGTCTCCCAGTCCTTCAGCACATCCTGCGGCAGCTTGGCGATCGCCGCCCTTGTCACCTCGCTGAGCGGCAGGAGCGAGACGCCGCGGCTGACGATCTCGTCTGTCATGTCGATACCGTTGACGCTTGCCCGCTGCTGCAGGTTCGGTTCTATGCTCTGCCCGTCCTGCTGCACGGAGAAGCCCATGAAATTGGCGTGCTCGTAGTCATCAAGCGCGGCATTGAAGTCCATGAAGCCGCCGATCGCCGGCATCGGGAAGGCGACCAGCGTCTCGAGGTCGGTATCCGCCTGGTTCTTGAAGACGTAATCGACCCGAACCTCGCTCGGCGAGATGAACAGGTCCTCGCTCAGCATGTCGACCGCCTCCTGCCGAGTGTAGACGAGCCCACCGGCCTCCAGCACGGCGGAGGTGTCATTGGCCTTGGCCGGCGCAGCCAACGTCAAGGCGGCAAGGCCTGCAAGCACGACATTCTTCATAGCGTCATCCCCGAATTGAAAAGCGGCCGGAGCGGCCCTGTACCCAGTTAGAGGGCAAGACGAAGCCAAGTCAATCGGTCGGTGCGGCCTCATCTGGGCAAGTGGCAGCCATTGCCGCAAGACGGTGGTTCACGCGACTGAAGGTGGAGATGCAACGAACGAGAAAGGCTCTCGGAGCAAAGAAATTGCCACGCCGCGACCCGTTACGCCCCTTCTCCAACAAAAGGCTTGCACTTGTTGCCCCGGACCGCCATTGACAAGCCATGTCAGCACTTCCAGAACCCCAGCGTCTCGACCAGCTCCTGGTCGCCCTCGACCTTTTCGCCAGCCGCTCGCGCGCGCGCGACGCGATCCAGCGCGGCACCGTCAAGATCGACGGCAAGGTCGTCACCAAGCCGAGCCTGGTGTTTTCCGCCGAGCATGAATTCTCGATCGACGATCCGGCCCAGGATTACGTTTCGCGCGCCGCGCTGAAACTGGTCGCTGGCCTCGACCATTTCGGTCTGGACCCCGCAGGCTGCGACTGCCTCGACGTCGGCGCCTCGACTGGAGGCTTCACCGAAGTGCTGTTGAAACGCGGGGCCGCTCATGTCACGGCACTCGACGTCGGGCATGGCCAGTTTCATCCCCGCCTCGCCGCCGATCCCAGAGTGACCAGTATCGAGGGAGTGAACGCCCGTTACCTTGAGCCGGAAGACATCGACAGCAGGCCGATCGATTTCATCGTCTCCGACGTCTCCTTCATCTCGCTGAAGCTGGCGCTGGTGCCGGCACTCGACATGGCCGAGCCGGGTTGCCACTGTCTTTTGCTGGTCAAGCCGCAGTTCGAGGCCGGCCGCGACGCGATCAGCAAGGCAGGTTTGCTGAAGGAGCCGGAGACGGCACCGGCGGTCGCTGCAGAACTGGAGCGCTGGCTGACCGAGGATATGGGCTGGACGAGCCTTGGCCTCATTCCCTCGCCCATCGCCGGCGGCGACGGAAACGAGGAATTCCTGCTGGCCGGACTGAAGCCGGAGGCCGAAGAATGAGCGCGGAAACCGTCACTATCGACAGCCTCGGCGCCCAGGGCGACGGCATCTTCTATGCTTCGAATGGGCCGGTCTATGTGCCCTTCTCGCTGCCGGGCGAAACGCTCGCCATCGCGCGGGTGAAGGACCACGGCACGATCATGTCCTATGGCGAGACCTCGCCGGACCGCATTACCCCTGCCTGCCGGCACTTTGGTCCGGATGGCAAGGGCGGCAGTTGTGGCGGCTGCTCCCTGCAGCATATGGCAAAGCCCGCCTACAACGCCTTCAAGCGATCCCTCGTCGTCGCGGCGCTGAAGTCGAAGGGCATCGATGTGCCGGTCGGTGATCTGATCGAGGCCCATCCCGGCGAACGCCGGCGGGTGGTCTTTGCCGCACGCAGCACCGAAAAGGGATTGCTGATCGGCTTCAACCAAGCCGAAAGCCACCATATCGTCGCCATCGAGGAATGTCCGATCGCCTCTCCCGGCATCCTCGCCGGGCTCGAGGCCCTAAAGAAGATCGGCAACGCCGCCGCCACCACGGCCGAACCGTTCCGCATGACCGTGATCGAGACGCTGACGGGTCTCGACGTGGCAATCGACGGCATCAAGAAGCTCTCCGACAAGGAGCGCCGGGCGATCACCGAAACCGTGCTTGCTATGCGCGGTATCGCCCGCGTCGCGTTCAACGGCGAGATCGTGATCGAGCAGCGCAAACCGCTGATCGACATGTCCGGCGTCAGCGTCGCACCGCCACCCGGCGCCTTCACCCAGGCAACGGTCGCCGCCGAAGAGGCCATGGTGCGCCTGACGCTCGAGCATATCGGCAAGGTCAAACGCGTCGCCGACTTATTTGCCGGGGTCGGCACATTCGCGCTCAGACTGGCGCGCATTGCCCAGGTCCACGCGGTCGAAAGCGAAGAGCGGGCACTGAAGGCGCTCGACCATGCGGCCCGCAACACCCAGGGCCTGAAGCCCGTCTCGGTCGAGCGGCGTGATCTTTTCCGTCGCCCGCTGATGGTGTCGGAGCTGAAGACCTTCGACGCGGTCATCTTCGACCCGCCGCGGGCGGGTGCCGAAGAGCAATGCAAGGAACTGGCCCGTTCGGTGGTGAAGAAGATCGTTGCCGTCAGCTGCAATCCGCTGACGCTGGCGCGCGACCTGTCGATCCTGACCGCCGCCGGCTATCGCATCACCTCGGTAACGCCGATCGACCAGTTCCTCTGGACGTCGCATGTCGAAGTGGTAGCGACCCTGGTCAAGGGCTGAGGGCGGCGCGGACTACCGCGCGTAGAGCGTACCGCTGCCAACCATGCCGGAACAGCGGCAACGGCCGCCGACCCGTCCCGGACTGGCCGGACAGGAATACATCATCGAGGTCTCGGCACTGTCAGGCGGCTGGATCACGCAGAAGAAGCGCTGCGGCCGCACGCCGGGCGGTGGTGGTGCGCGGTTCGACTGGCTCTCGACGATCACGTTGTCGCTGTCAGCCAGAGCGGCTGTCGCGCCGGTCAGCACCGGCTCGGCCGCTCCCGCCAGGATGGCCACGAGCACCATGGCAAGACCCTTCATCCGTTTCCGCATCGTCCGCTCCTTCTGCTCGGTCGGTCCCGAACAGGAAACCGCGAAATCATTAAAGAAGCGCGAAGGGGCACAAATGTGGCCTATCGCGATCAGCGTCAAAGCAAGGCGGCGCCGGCTTGAGGCCCACGCCGTCGTCCCTGGGAGGGACCTCCTTGGAGAATACCCACCACAGAGGCGTCCGATGGGTTTTCGGCGAGACGGTTTTCAGTTCCGTGCCTTGGTCATGAAAGCTTCGAAAGCGGCGCGAGCCTCGGCGCTGGTCAGGCGCTCGACGAAGAACTTCAGCTCCTCCTCCATGCGTGCGAGCAGCTCGCCGCGATCGCCACGGATCAGATCGCGGGCTATGCGCATGGCTTCCGGCGGCTTGGCGGCGAGCGAAGCGGCAAGCCTCAGCGTCTCGGCCTCGACCTCGACCGGGGCAACGACCTTCCAGATCAGACCGGCTTCCCTGGCTTGCTCGGCGGAAAAGCCTTCGCTGGCAGCCAGCATGGCAAAGGCGCGCTGGTGTCCCATTGCTCTCGGCGCAAGCAGGCTGGAACCGGCTTCCGGAACGAGAGCCAGGTCGACGAAAGGCGTCTTGAACAGGCTACGGTCGGAAGCGATCGTCATGTCGCAATGCATCTGGATCGTCGTACCGATGCCGATGGCAAGACCATCGACGCCCGAGACGACTGGCTTTGAAACACTCCACAAAGCCCGGAGGAAGCCGAAGGCGGCCGGTTCGCCCACCGCGCCGGCCATAGCGAAGGCGAGGAAATCAGCCATATCGTTGCCGGCCGAGAAACAGCCTTCGGTGCCGAGGAAAGCGACAGCGTGGATCGCCGCGTCATCCTCAGCCTGAAGCAGACCTTCGGCCATTCTGGCATACATGGCCTGGGTAATGGCGTTCTTCTTTTCCGGCCGGTTGAAGCGGATCACCAGCACGCCTGGGTAAGCTTCAGGACGTTCGAGCAGGATGTGGTCGGTCATGGATATCTCCCAGTTGGTGTCTCAGTTCCTATGAGGGAGATCGTTTCAAACGAAAACTCCCGCGCCGGCCCGCCGGCCATCTCCCCGCAAGGAGCGAGAAAACTGCAGCCAGCTTTCGGCCGTATGTCCAACAGTGGCGGCACGCTAGGCCCCTCCCCTTCGTGGGGAGGGGTTGTTGGGGAAGGGATCCTCAGGCGAACAGCACACGCGCGGCTGTCAGGCTCGCTTCGCCGTTGATGACACGGTCCTTCAGTGCCGCGGTCTCGGCGATCAGGTTCTCAGCGGCGAAGCGGCAGAGCGCGACGCGATGATCGCGACCGTGGCCCTCGTCGGCGAGCGCACCCTTGGCAAGATATGTGCCGGTCAGGGCCAGACCGAACAGGCGCTGGTAGGCGGTGGCGCCGGCGAGAGCGGCGGCCACATTGCCTTCACCAAGACGGGCGAGCAGCCATTCGGTCGTCTCCTCGAGGTCGGCAAGACTTGCGTCCAGCCGGTCGGCGGTGGTGCCGAAGCCGTCGAGGTTGGAACCACGCACCGCCTTGGCGATGTCCTTCAGTTCGGCGATGAAGCCGCGCACCTGGCCGCCATCCGATAGCGGCAGCTTGCGGGTGACAAGATCGGCCGCCTGGATGCCATTGGTGCCTTCATAGATCGGAGCGATACGGGCGTCACGCAGATAGCGGGCAGCACCGGTCTCTTCGATGAAACCCATACCACCGTGTACCTGGATGCCCATCGACGCGACATCGACGCCGGCATCGGTGGCAAAGGACTTGGCGATCGGTGTCAGAAGCGCGCCGCGCTCCGCCCACTTCTTCGCCTCCGCGCCGTCCGTGTGATGCGACATGTCGATGGCATGGGCGCAGGAATAGCAGATGGCGCGCGAGCCCTGCGTCAGCGCCTTCATGGTGACAAGCGTGCGGGCGACGTCCGGATGCTCGATGATCGGGCTCATGCCGGCCCCGGTCCAACCCGGCGCCCTGCCCTGGGTGCGTTCCTTGGCGTATTCGACCGCCTTCTGGGTCGCCGCTTCACAGATCGCCACACCCTGCATGCCGACCGCGAGGCGGGCGTTGTTCATCATGGTGAACATGCAGGCGAGCCCCTTGTTCTCCTCGCCGATCAGATAGCCAACGGCGCCCGGTTCGTCACCGAACTTGCCGTCGCCGTAGATCATCGTGCAGGTCGGCGAGCCATGGATGCCGAGCTTGTGTTCGAGCGAATGGCAATGCAGATCGTTGCGGGCGCCGATCGAGCCGTCGTCATTGAGCAGGAACTTCGGCACGAGGAAGAGCGAGATGCCACGCGTGCCGGCCGGCGCGTCTGGCAGACGGGCGAGAACCAGATGGACGATATTGTCGGTGATCTCATGTTCGCCCCAGGTGATGAAGATCTTCTGACCGAAGATGCGATAGCTGCCGTCGTCGCGGCGCTCAGCGCGCGACTTCATCACGCCGAGGTCGGAGCCGGCATGCGGCTCGGTCAGGTTCATCGAGGCGGTCCATTCGCCGGACACCATCTTGTGCAGGAATTTTTCCTTGAGTTCGGCGCTGCCGTGGGTGGCAAGCGCTTCCGAAGCGCCCATGGTCAGCGTCGGCCCGAGCGCGAAGGCCATGGAGCCGGAATTCCACATCTCCAGCGCCGCGACGTTGAGCATATGCGGCAGGGCCTGCCCGCCGAACTCTTCCGGCGCGACCAGCGAATTCCAGCCGCCTTCGGCCCAATGCCGGTAAAGCTCGGCCCAGCCGTCCGGAACGATGACCTTGCCGTCGACCATGCGGGCACCCTGCTTGTCGCCGATCTCGGCGAGCGGTGCCACCTCGTCGGAGGCAAAACGTCCGGCTTCAACCAGGATGGCATCGACGAGGTCGTCGCTCAGATCACCCAGTCGCCCCTGTTCGAGCGCATCTGCCATTCCGGCGACATGCTTGAGGGTGAACGCGATTTCGTCTACCGGCGCCTTGTACATGGGTTTCTCCTCCTGGATACGACTGGCGGTTTCCCGCGCGGCCGGCTTCGCGGCGACGGCGGAAACGTGTCGTTTTGGCTAGTTGATTTTTACGTAAACGTCAAACCGTTTTGCGGTCCGACTACCCCGACAGACCAGACCAAGAGCTAGCCGATCCGGGCCAGGTCGAACAGTGGCGGCGCGCCGAATAAGCCCAAAGTTGGACGATGCACGTTGTAGACAAATGGCCTAGCTGAGGGATCCAGCGAAGCTGCCCCCCGGAACCGATGCCATGACTCTCGACCGATCTCTCGCCATCACCACCGCTGCCTTTTTCGCCCTCATCCTGTCGATCAGCGGCTTGGTCGTGGTCGGCGGCAGCCAGAGGCAGCTCGACACCGGCAAGATGAACGAAATGCAGGCGACGGCGCTGCTTCTGACCTCGTCCATGGCGCAGGCGGCGAGCCTCTCGGCCACCCATGCGGACCGGATCGCCAACGATCCGCAAGTCGTGGCGCTGATGAAGGCCGGCGACCGGGACGGTCTCGCCCGGATGCTGAAGCCCAGCTACGAAGCGCTTGCCAGCGAGGCAGGTGTCAACATGCTGCATTTCCACACCGTGGACATCAAGAGCTTCCTGCGCGTCCAGGACCCCACGAATTTCGGCCAGGACCTGTCGGCCATCCGCCCGATGATCCTTGCCGCCAACCGCAGCCGTGTCTTGCAGAAGGGGCTAGAGGTGGGACTGGCCGGCTTGAGCCTGCGCGCCGTCGCACCGATCCAGGACGGCGAAACGCTGGTCGGCACGGTCGAAGTGGGCGTGGATCTCAAGAGCCTGCTCGAACTGGCGAAATCCGCCTCGGGCGCCGACTTCGCCCTGTTCCTCAGCCAGGCGATGACCGGCGTCGTACCAAAGGGCGCCGACGCCTCGAAGGAGCCAGCAGGCCTCGCCATCGAAGCGGCCACAAATACGACACTGTTCCAGGCGCTCCAGGACCGCCGCGCCATCGGCCTGTCGCGTGAACCCGTGCAAGGCACGGCTCGCATCGACGACCGGCGCTACGGCACCTTCTCCCAGCCGCTCCTCGACTACAGCGGGCGAATGATCGGCGCGATCCTGATCGTGCGCGATTTCTCCGGGCTCGACAGCGGCTTTCTCCGTGCCGTGGCGACGGCAATGATCGTCGTGGTCGTCGGGATGATCGCCGCCTTTTCTGTCGTCATGATCGCGGTGCGCGCCATGGTCGTCCGGCCGCTGGCAGCCCTTGCCACATACGCCGAGATGCGCGCGAGCGGAAAGCCGCTCGATGATGCTCCTGCCGCAAGCGGCCTTGCCGACTACACCCGCCTGCATGACGCGATCGATGCCCTGGCGGCCGGACACAGCCCGCCCCGCGGCGGGGCCGACGGAGGCTCCGCATGAAGCCCACGCGATTGCCACGACTGTTTCTCATCCTCCTTTCCGGCTGGTTGGCGCTTGCCCATTCCGCCGCCGCCGCGCAGGACACCTCACCGCCTTTACCGCGGGAAATCCGTCTGCCGGTGTCTGTCCATTTCGCCATGCGCGTCCTCGGCCTTTCCCGCCTCACCGAAACAACCGGCGAGGCATCGATGACGATCGAAATGACCGAGCGCTGGCGCGACCCGAGCCAGGCCTTCGACCCGAAGGTGACCGGTTTCGGCCGTTTCGATTATGTCGGCGCCGATGCGGACGCCAGGCTCAGACAGATGTGGACACCCGGCACGGAGATCGAGAACCAGATCAGCGAACCACGGTCCAGCTCGGTATCGCTTTCTGTGCGCAGTGATGGCACCGTGACCCGCATTCGCCGGCTGGATGCGGACTTCCGGGTCGACGTCGACATGCAGACCTTTCCGTTCGATCAGCAGCAGTTGACGCTTTCGCTCGTAACACCCCGCCATTCGGCGGACGAGGTGATCTTCGTGATGAACGACATCGACCGGGAACTGTCATCGGTCGCCAAGGAGCTTTCGGCATCCAACTGGACCGCACGCTCGCTCCAGTTCGTCATGGAGCGGTTCTACGGCTGGAACGCCAAACCCTTCGTACGAATCAGGGCCTCGACTGTGGTCTCTCGGCAGTGGCCACACTACCTGCTGCCAATCTTCATTCCGTTTGTCGCCGTTCTGTCAGTATCGCTGTTCATCCTCTGGGCACCGGAGAAGCTTCTTGGCGATAAGGCGCCGATGACCTACTCGGCGCTTCTGGCACTCGCGGCCTTGAGCTTCACCTATGAATCAAGCTTTCCAGGCTCGATCTCGATGAATTCGCCGGTCGCCTTCATGGTCTCGCTCGGCTATTTCTATCTCGTCCTGGTGCTGCTGCTGAACATCATTCTGGTCTATTCGAACTTCCCGGGAAAGCTGCGCTTTGCCCATCTCGAACCGGCGATTCGCGCCAATATCCGCTACAGTGTGCCGGCGAGTTTTGTGCTGATCTGCGTCTGCTCGGTCGCGCGCTCGCTGCTGTAAAGGCTTGAGCAAAGGCTTGAGCGCAGGCCCAGCCTGCCGCAGGGTGGTTGCCGATTCCAACGGCGCAAAAAGGGTTCGGTGTGCTTAATCCAGGAGCGCACCACAGGCAATGGCACTTGAGCCGCACCCTTGCGGACAAAAAAATGCCCGGCTGATGGCCGGGCATTTTCATCCATCACGGCCTTGCGGCGCCGGTTCAGTAGTAGGGCGAATAGCAGCGCTGACGTGGGCCGTGATACGGCTGGAACGTGTTGCTATAGGCATCATAGGACCGATAGCGGTTCGCGCACCACTGATAATGCTTGGGGTTGATGCCTGCGGCACGCGGCGCGGTAGGCGTCGCGATGGCGCCGCCGATGATCGCGCCGGCGGCAAAAGCGGCAAGCGGGAACCAATATCCATTGTGGTAACGGTAGCCCGGCCGGCGATGAAGGGAACCACGATAGCCACGATAGTACCGCGGCGGGCGACGGTAATCGACATTGGTTACATCGGACGGAGCCTTGATGACCGGGGCGGGCAGTGGCATGGCCGCCTGGCTAGGCACGAAGCTCGTGAGGACGACTGCTGAGGCCAGCACAAGCGCGGCCAGGCGCTTCATCTTGGTTTTCATTTCAGTTCTCCATTCCCTGCGTTTGTGGTGCATGCACTATGACGAGACGCGCTTCGCATCACCGCCACGATCGGCTTCGCCGAAGGAGAGCATGATAAGCGAAAGCCAGCGTCGACAGTAGGTAAATCTGCCTGAACACGACATTAACAATCGGAGAATCGCACCTGACTGCCCGGAGGACATCACCGTGTCGAAACCCCGTCTCCAAACGCACCTCGGGCCCTTCGGTTCCGTCCCAAAACGAACGACGGTCGGCCACCGACACAGCGTCCGCCGTCACTGACATAAAGAAGCAAGGCAAGGCGGTAATCGCGGATCAGGCCTCGATTTCAACGTCGCCTTTCGGCCGCGAGCAGCAGGCGAGGATGTAGCCTTCGTCGATCTCGTCGTCGAGAATGCCGCCATTGTGGTTCATCTCGACCTCGCCGGACAACTTCATCACCTTGCAAGTGCCGCACAATCCGGATTCGCAGGCAGCACCGATGCGCACACCGCTGGCGCGGGCGGCCTGGAGCAGCGTATGGCCCGGCTCACACAGCCCCTGCTTGCCGGACATGGTAAAGGTCACCTTTGTCGGCTTCGCCTCGTCGCCATAGTCAGCGACAACGACCGGCAGTTCCGGCGCGACCGGCTGGAAGGTCTCCTCGTGGTAGCGACTCATGTCGAAGCCGGCGCCTTCCAGAGATTCACGCACGGTCGCCATGAACGGGGCCGGACCGCAGCAAAACACCGTGCGGTCGAGATAGTCAGGTGCCAGAAGAGCAATCTTGGCCTTGTCTATGAAACCCCGCAGACCCGACCAGAATTGCGACCGCTGCAACTGCTCGACAATGACGCCAAGCTGGAAATAGGGCAGATGGCGGGCCCGGTATTCCAGTTCGGCGCGGAAGATGATGTCGTCGGGCGAGCGGGCACAATGAATGAAGGCCATATCCGTGTCCGGCTCGCGGTCGGCCATGTCGCGGGTCATCGACATCATCGGCGTAATGCCGGAACCAGCCGAGATGAACAGATATTTCTCGCCGGGATGCTTCACATAGGAGAAGTCGCCGAGCGGGCCGATCGCCTTCAGCTTCATGCCGGGCTTGAGATTGTCGAACATCCAGCGGGTGCCGATCGAATCCTTCTGCGCCTTGACTGTCACTGCGATGGTGTAGGGGCGCGACGGGCTGGATGACAGCGTGTAGGTGCGCATCACCGGTTCCGGCCCGACCGGGATTTCCAGCGTCACGAACTGACCAGGCAGATAGCGGAACCAGTGTCCGGGACGCTCGGGCTTGAATGTGAAGGTCATCACATCCGGCGCTTCCGGCGTCCAGGCCACGCATTCGAGCAGGTGTTCGCGGTCCGACCAGGGCCGCATCTCATCGACGTGTCTGTATGCGCTCGCCTTGCTCATGCCACGACCGAAAGCTTGGCCTTGTCGCCCTGCAGGCGTTCGACCATGAAATTGGAATACCATTCGACGAACTGCATCACACCGCCCTCATGATCGACGGAATAGGGCCCCGGCTCATAGGCCGGAGACCTGATGCCAAAGGCGTTTTCCTCGACGATGGCGCGGTCCTGATCGTTGGTCATCTTCCAGACATGGGTGAGTTCGTCGACATTGTAGTCAACGCCTTCGACGGCATCCTTGTGGACAAGCCAGGTGGTGGTGACGGCGGTTTCCTCGGCCGAGATCGGCAAGACACGGAAGGAGATAGCGTGGTCGACGAGAATGTGGTTCCAGGTGGTCGGATAGTGAAACAGCAGCATGGTTCCGATGTGCGAAACGGTGACGTCATCGGAAAGCGGCCGCTTGACGGCACGCTTGCCGGACATCGTATAGCTTTCGGCATCCTGGATCAGCGGCATACGGGCGACGCGGAACTGGCCGGACGGATCCATGGTGAACTCCGACGGCAAGCCGGCGGCCTCGCAGCGCGCCCAGTGTTCGGTGATGACCGGATCGTCCTTGGCGCCCTGCACGCCGGTGGCCGAGGGGGCCTCGGGATAGGTGCGGCAGAGTTCCGGATGATTACCGGCGCAATGATAGCACTCGCGATTATTCTCCCAGACGAGCTTCCAATTGCCCTTCTCGATGATCGTGTTGCGATGTGCGACCTTGGCTTCCGACAGCCGATGCGGCTTGAGATAGGGCTCGATCGTCGCCCGGACCGGTGCGAAGTCCGATGCCTCGTTGGCCAGGCAGATAAAGATATAACCGCCAACGCTTTCGCAATGGACCGGCTTCAGGCCGAAATCCTGCTTGTCGAAGCTCTCGCCCATCTGCCGGGCGAAGACCAGCGAACCGTCAAGGTCGTAGGTCCACTGGTGATAGGGGCAGACAAGCTTGGCGGATGCGCCGCGCTCCTGGGTGCAGACGCGGTGGCCACGGTGGCGGCAAGTGTTGTGGAAGGCACGGATCACCTGATCCTTGCCGCGCACGATCACCACCGGGTAATCGCCGATCTGGGCGGTGACGTAATTACCGGCGCGCGGGATCTCGCAGTCATGGCCGACGAACAGCCAATCACGATACCAGATCGTCTCCATGTCGAGTTTGAAATAGTCCTGGTCGATATAGAAGGGTTGCTCCAGGCTGAAACCATCCCGGCGGTTCTTCAGCTGCCGCAAAACTGTGTTGTGCAAGTCCATTGTCGTCCTCGTTATCCGTTCGTCGTGGCAGAGAACGAGGCCATGCGCGGACCGAGACGTCGTGCGACGCCGGCCTGAGCCGTCTCGGGCCGCCCGCCGCGACCGTCAATCCATTCCATTCTCAAAGGCTGGTTTCCGGGCTCTGGAGCGGTCCTTCCCCGGACCGCATGCGGCACCTTCCCAGGACAATCGCCCCAGTGGTCTTTGGCCGTCACGCATTCTCCACTACCGTTGCGGGGGCAGCGCCGGAATTCGACCGGCTTCCCGATTTCCCGCCCTTCCCTAGCCGGGCGGCACCTCGAGTTCAGGGTCATATAAGCACAGAGACAGAGCGTCGCCGCATTGCGAAACGACACGGCCTCAAGCGTTTGCGACACGCGAATTTTCTTGCCAGACCGAGTGACGTCACAATTTCAATAGCGCTTTCAAGCACATGGATTTCGACCTCACCATGCCGCGCAAAAATGATGACGCAAAATGACCAGCCAACAGAAAAAACATCCAGGACAGGTGCGCAAGCCTCGCGAAACCGACGGCGCTCAGGATACGGAAAAATGTCATTAATCTCGGTGTCGTATGATCGGCGCATCGGCCTTAGGATCAGAGCCAGCCCATGCAAAAGCTGCGATATTTCGCCGCCCCCAAATCCGGAGCAAAGCCCGGCCTGCCGGTCAAGGCCGTGCATACCGAATTCCTGCGCACCGGACGCATTTCCCGCCATCGAGAAGACTGGCTGGCGGAAGAGAAGCGCTATCTGACCTACGAGGAAGTGGCGGAGCGCACCGCGCGCAAGCTGGAGGCGGCGGGTGAAAAGACCCACGAACGCATCAACGGCTTCCACCGCTCGATCCAGTTCCCCAAGCTGATCTTCCACAAGACGCTCGAAAACCGCCCGCATCTCGGCTATTGCCACGTGACGGCGGCGAAAGCCAACTTCGCCAAATATGCCGACGTCAAATGGGCCTTCTACATCGCCAATTTCTTCGCCGAAGTGGGCGGCGGAGAGCAGTTCTTCCAGCATATCCGGCCGAACTACTCGCGCATGTATTTCGCCGTCGCGATCCATCCCGACAAGGAAACGCGGTCTATGGCGATCGACCGCTCGGTCCGCGACAACGGCCTTCTCTTTCGCACCCACGATCCGAAGGAAGCGCTGAAGAACGTGCTGATGCTCGGCGCACGCGACGCGGAGCTGCGCAAGATCATCGCCAAGCTTTGACTTTCGCCCTCCGCCATTCCGGCGGGGTAAAGGAGAGAGCGACCTTGTCCGCAAGACCGGCGCGGGAGCAAGGCGCGTAACGACCGCCGGCCGATCCTCAGAACCCGCCGACCGGCTGTTTCTTGTAGATCAACCAATCCTTCGGCGCATAGTCGCTGGCGCCATAGATCGTCACCGTATTGCCCCCGGCGGCCTTGGACGCGGCGAGCGCCTTTTCGGTGAAGCTCGTGAAGTCGAAGGCATTTGGCGCCTGCTGCGAGAAGCAGATGCCAAAGGACATCGGCACTTGACCAAGCGCGCGACCGTTGCCGGAGTTGACGACGGTCGTGTTGAGCTTGGAGCGGACGAGATCAACGATACGGTTCACCTCCTGCTGATCGGACGTATAGAGCAGAATGCCAAATCGGCCACCGTCGAAACGGCAGGCGAGATCCTCGGTGCCGGCCACCGCTTCCACGACCTTGGCGACCTGCTTGAGGAAGCGCTCGGAGACGGCCGGCCCCATCAGTTCGGGCAGTTTCGCGAACTCGTCGATCTCGCCGATCACCATGCTGCACAGCACCGGCATTTCCGGATTTGCGTAGACCTTGGCGACTGCGTTGTTGAACGCCCGGCGGCTGGCAAGCCCGGTCAGCGGATCGACGAACTTCGTCGCTTCGGCATCCTCAGCTTCGCGCTGTAGATCGGCAAGGGTGGCGGTCTTGTCAACGACGGCACGGACGACATTGCTGTTCTGGCTGGCGCGCTGCTCGGTCGCGGCTTTCAGCGCCTTGATCGAATGGCCGAGTTCGACATGGTCGATATCCTCGGTCATGATCGCCTTGGAAGCATGACCGATCAGCCGGCCATAGTCGGTCAACGAGACCTTTTCCTGGTTGAGCAGACTGATGAAATTGCTCATCTCGGCACGCACTTGGCCGTTCTGCCGGCTGAGAATACCGTCCTCGTGATGATGCGGCAGAAATTTGCGCCCGAGCGCATCGAGCGCCTCCTGCGTCTTGTTCTTGCCCAGTGCGATGAACTCGCGAACCAGTTCCGGATTGCTGCCGGCATAGGCCTCATAAACGAGCTCATAGTTTCGCGGCAAACCGTCTATGCCCATCTGATGCATGGCCGTGGCGACACGAAGCGCGATGCTCGAGGCAGGGTTCTTGACTTGTTGCATGGTCCGGTTCCCGAAGATAAGGCAATTGGCTCGAATGGGCGGAACTATAGGCGCAAGTTTTCTTTCTTTCGGTTACGCCGATGGATAGAATTCTAACGATCGGCATATCGGTAATTTTCAAGGGGCTTTTTAAGCTCTCCCTGACCTACGAGCAGGGCTTGTCAAATGAGGATTTGATCGACCCGGTGCTGTCGCGCTAAGGACGGAAAGAAGCAAGCAGGAAGGCTTTTGCTATGGCGCGGATCATCCCGAGCGATCCCGACGAACAGGCGGCGATCGATGCCGCGATCACGGTTTTGTCCAGGGCGCGCCCGGTCGCGATCCCCACCGAGACCGTTTATGGGCTTGCCGCCGATGCGACAGATGCCGGCGCGATTACCAGCATCTATGAAACCAAGGGCCGGCCACGATTCAATCCGCTGATCTGCCATATGGCCGATCTCGCCATGGCCGAGCGATATGCCATCTTCGACCCGATTTCGCGCCAGCTCGCCAGGCGTTTCTGGCCCGGACCGCTGACGCTGGTGCTGCCGCTTCAATCGGCAAGCACGATCCACCCGCTGGCGACCGCCGGGCTCGATAGCGTCGGTATCCGTGTGCCCAAGGGGTTTGCCGGCGCGCTCATCCGCGCCTTCGGCCGACCGCTGGCAGCGCCCAGCGCCAATTCCTCCGGCCGGATCAGCCCGACCACGGCCGCGCATGTCGACGCCGATCTAGGCGCTCGCATCGACCTTATCGTCGATGGCGGCCCCTGCCCCGTGGGCGTGGAATCGACCATCATCAAGGTAGAGGACGGCCGAATCCGCTTGCTCAGGCCCGGCGGTGTGCCGGTCGAGGCCATCGAAGCCGAAACCGGCCTGACCGTCGAGCGACCCAAGGCGGCCGGCACGGCAGCGATCGAGGCGCCCGGCATGCTCGCTTCGCACTATGCGCCAAACGCCCATGTCCGACTCGATGCCACAAGCGTATCGGCCGGCGAGGCGCTGATTCGTTTCGGTGACCAGCCGGTCGAGGGAATGGACATGGCAGTGGCCGTATTTGATCTCAGCCCGCTGGGCAACCTCGCGGAGGCCGCCGCCAATCTGTTCGGCTTGCTGAAGCGCGCCGACCAGACCGACGCTTCCGGCATCGCAATCACGCCGATTCCCGACTACGGGCTGGGTGAGGCAATCAATGACAGGCTGAAGCGGGCAGCAGCCCCACGGGACGCATAGGAGAGACAAAGTGAGTGCAAGCGACAGCCTGTTGTCCGAGACGCTGAAGGCCTTCGTGGCGATCGTCGGCGATGCCTATGCGCTGAGCGCGCCGGCCGATGTCGCACCCTATCTCACCGAGAACCGCGGCCTTTATCACGGCGCCTCGCCACTGGTGCTGAAGCCTGGCTCGACGCAAGAGGTCTCGGCCATCCTGAAGCTTGCCAGCGAGACTGCAACCCCGATCGTGCCGGCCGGCGGACGCACCGGCCTTGTCGGTGGACAGGTACCGCGCGAGGGTGGTTCCGATGTCATCTTGTCGCTGGAACGGATGAACCGCATCCGCGAAATTGACACGCTTGCCGATGTCATCGTCGCCGACGGCGGCACGATCCTCGCCGACATTCAAAAGGCGGCCGAAGAAAACGGGCGGTTTTTCCCGCTGTCGCTTGGCTCGGAGGGTTCGTGCCGGATCGGCGGCAATCTGTCGACCAATGCCGGCGGCACGGCGGTGCTGGCCTATGGCAATGTGCGCCAACTCTGCCTGGGGCTTGAAGTGGTGCTGCCGACCGGTGAGATCTGGGACGGACTGCGGCGTCTCAAGAAGGACAATTCGGGCTATGATCTCCGAGACCTCTTCATCGGCGCGGAAGGCACACTCGGCGTCATCACCGGCGCCGTCCTGAAACTCTTCCCCCAACCGCGTGGCCATCAGGTGGCATTTGCCGGGCTCAAGAGGCCGGACGACGCGCTGGCGCTGTTCGAGCGGACCTCGCTTCTGTGCGGCACGGCGCTGACCGGTTTCGAACTGATGCCGCGGATCGGCATCGATTTCACCACGAGGCATATTCCGGGCGTGCGCGATCCGCTTTCCTCGCCGCATGACTGGTACGCGCTGATCGATATCTCGACCTCGGATTCGGCCGAGACAGCGGAAACTATGATCAACACGCTGCTGGAGGAGGCTTTCGAGGCCGGGCTGATTGAGGACGCGGCGATCGCCAGTTCGCTTGCCCAGCAGACGGCTTTCTGGCACCTGCGCGAGAGCATGTCGGAGGCGCAAAAGCCGGAAGGCGGATCCATCAAGCATGACGTCTCTGTGCCGGTATCGCGCGTGCCACGCTTCCTGGCAGAGGCCGATGCCGCCGTTCTCGCGCTGATGCCGGACGCCCGCATCTGCGCATTCGGCCATCTCGGCGACGGCAATATCCACTACAACATCAGCCAGCCGGTTGGCGCTGACAAAGCCGGCTTCATCGCCCGCTGGCGCGAGCTCAACGCCGTCGTCCATGCGATCGTCCATGCCCATGGCGGATCGATCTCGGCCGAGCACGGGGTCGGCCAGCTGAAGCGCGACGAACTAATCCAAAGCCGTCCGGCGATCGAGACCGAGCTGATGAACCGCATCAAGCGCGCCTTCGACCCGGCAGGCATCATGAATCCCGGCAAGATGGTCCAGGTTCCATGAGTGGCAAGGCGACGAGGCTGACGCTACGGATCGACCTGGCCAATGACGTGCGCCTCGGGCCGGGCAAGGTGGCGCTGCTTTCCGGCATAGCCGAGCACGGTTCGATCCGCGCCGCAGGCGGCGCCATGGGCATGTCCTACCGCCGCGCCTGGCTTCTTGCCGACGAGATCAACCGGATGTTCAAGGAACCGTCGATTTTCACCCGCCATGGCGGCAAGAGCGGCGGCGGCGCAGGCCTCACACCCTTCGGCGAGACTTTACTTGCCTGCTACCGGCGAATGGAGACCGATGCCCGAAAGGTCGTATCCGGCGATCTCGCCTGGCTTGAAGCGATGGCGGATCCGACATTCCAAACACCGGACAAGGCTTCAAAGGCATCCGACGACGAGTAAAACCCTCCGGCCACAAGGGCGATCGACAGCCTAGGCGCTTCGATAAATCCCTTCGGTAGCGATCGAGACCGCCTTGAACAACAAGTGGACCGGCATGCCAGGGGCAAGGGTGAGCACGCGGGCCGAGCGGCGCGTGACCTCGGCGATCAGCCTTTCCCCGGCGCAATCGACCGCAACCATGGCCGACGCCCCCTCGTCCCGGATGTCGGTGATTGTGCCGGACAAGCGGTTGAGCATGGAAATCCCGTCCGGCAAGCTGGTGGCAAGCGCGATCTCGCTCACTGGCACGAAGGCGCGGATATGGGTGCCGACGGCCACATCGGTGCGACGCAGGAAAAGCGGACCCGCCGGACTATCGGCAAGCGTCAGCCCTTCCTCAACGCTGTGACTGGTGACAACGGCATGAAGAAAATTGCCTGGCGGCATGCCGTCCACCCGCGACACCGTTTCCAGCACCGCGTCGGGAGAGCCGAGTGGCTTCGCCCGGCCATGATCCATGGCGACAACCTGGGTGGCGAGGCGCGACACCTCCTCCAGCGAATGACTGACATAGAGAATGGGAATGCCGACCTCGTCGCGGATGCGCTCGATGTCGGGGAGGATCGCGGCTTTCAGCTCGACGTCAAGGGCCGAGAGCGGTTCGTCCATCAACAGTAGATGCGGACTGGCGAGCAGAGCGCGACCAAGCGCCACCCGTTGCTTCTCGCCGCCGGACAGACCGGCTGGCCGGCGCTCGACAAGCGGGCCAAGCCCGAGCAATCCGACAACGCGCTCCAAGCTCTCGCGCCGCTGCCCGGCGGGCGTGAAACGCTGGCCGTAGAGGAGGTTCTGACGCACAGTCAGGTGCGGAAAAAGCCGCCCCTCCTGAAAGACATAGCCAATACGCCGACGGTGCGGCGGCCGGAAATGGCCGGTCGCGCTGTCACTCCACACCTCACCATCCAGGGCAATGCGCCCCTGCGTCGGGCGCAAGAGACCGGCCACGAGGTTGATCAGCGTCGTCTTGCCCGATCCGGAGGCGCCGAACAAGGCGGTGAGGCCGGAGCCAATCGACAAATCGGCCTCCAGGACGAAGTCGCCCTGGGCGTGGCGCACAGCAATCTCCAGCATCAGCCGCCCCCCTGCCGAGCCGCCAGCCGGCGGGCGAGAATTTCCGAGGCTATCACCGCGGCAAGCGAGATGACGATGGAGATCGCCGTCAGCCGCATGGCTGCGAGTTCCCCGCCGGGAACCTGGGTATAGGTGTAGATCGCCGAGGCGAGCGTCTGTGTCTCACCCGGAATGTTCGAGACAAAGGTGATGGTTGCACCGAACTCGCCCATGGCCTTGGCGAAGGCCAGTACGGCGCCGGCGGCTATGCCGGGCAGGATGAGGGGCAGCGTCACGGTCAGGAAGACAAAGGGCGGCGGCGCGCCGAGCGTGGCGGCGGCGGCCTCGAGCTTGCGGTCGACGGCATCGAGCGACAGGCGGATCGAACGCACCAGAAGCGGAAAGCCCATGACGGCGGCAGCAAGTGCTGCCCCCGTCCAGCGGAAGGAAAAGACCAGGCCGAACCATTGATCGAGGAAGGCGCCAACCGCACCGCGGCGACCAAACGTGAGCAGCAGCACATAGCCGGTCACTACGGGCGGCAGGATCAGCGGCAGATGCACCACACCGTTGAGCAGCGTCTTGCCCCAAAAGTCACGCCGCGACAGCAACCAAGCCATGGCGACGCCTAACGGCAAAGAGAAGATCACGGCGGTTGCCGCGACCTTCAGGCTGAGCAGCATGGCGGTCCATTCTTCCGGGGTCAGAGCCACGGCTGGACGACCTCAGTTGGTCTTGGCCAAGACCGTGAAACCGGCATCCGTGAAAATCTGATGGGCCTTCGCGCCCTGCAGATAGGCGAGGAAGGCGGCGGCGTCTGCGGCATTCGTCGCGTCCTTCAACACAGCTGCGGGATAGATGATGGCAGGATGGGTCGATTCGGGGAAACGGTCCACGACTTTGACGCCCTTGTCGGCCTTCGCATCGGTCTCGTAGACGATTCCGAGCGGAGCCTCGCCACGCGAGACGAGCAGCAGCGCGGCGCGCACGTTTTCCGCCTGGGCGACCTTATCCTTGACGCCATCCCAGACACCGAGCTTCTGCAGCGCCGCCTTGCCATAGGTGCCGGCGGGAACGGAGTCGGTATTGGCCATGGCCAGATGCTCCTCACCCAGCAGGTCCTTCAGCGGGAAGCCTTCGGCAATCGTCGCCGATACGGCCGAATCCTTCGGCGCGATAAGCACGATGCGGTTGGCGAGAAGTTCGACACGACTGTCGGCGGCGACAAGGCCGGCCTTGTCGAGATAGTCCATCCATTTCAGATCTGCCGAAAGGAAGAGATCAGCCGGTGCGCCCTGCTCGATCTGCTTGGCGAGCGCCGAACTGCCGGCGAAGGACAGAACGGCGTCCTTGCCCGTTTCCGCCTTCCATGCCTCGGAGATGTCGCCGAGCACATCCTTGAGGCTGGCGGCGGCGAAAACCGTCACCGGGCCTTCTGCGAAGGCCGACGTTACCGGCTGGGCGAGAAAGGCTGTAGCGACCACCGCCACTTTTGCCAGGATGCGGAGCGAGCGAAAACAAGCGTGCATGAAGTCCTCCAACGGATTCGATATATTCCAATAGATATATCGATAACCGAAAAGAAATTGCCCGGCAAGAGACGCGGGCGGCCCATTGGTCAGCTCTTGAGGGTGGCTATGGACAGGAGCAGATCGGCGCTGATGCTGGCGCTGCCGCCGCTCAAGACTGATAACGCCGAGGAGGAGTAGTCACCGTTTTCGCTGTCATACATGGCGGTGAAGCGGTGGAGGAATTTCTTGAGCTTCTCCGGATCCTGCATGTCCGACAGTTTGAGGTTCTTTTCGACCAGGGATGCTTGCATGTCGATGTCCATATTGGAAAAGTCCGAGCTGAAGCCGAAGGTCACACGGAAAGTCTCCAGCAGAGCGTCGTCACCGAGCAGATCGTAGGCGTCCGTAAGCGTCGGGGCGACGCGCTCGAAATAGAGCGCCAGGCGGACCCCGGCATTGCTGTTGCCCTGATCCTCCTCAAGCATTTGATGAAGGTAGAGGTTTTGCGTCTCCAGCACTGCGCCGCGCTGTTGAACGGTACCAACTGCATCGCGCGTCAACAGGCCTTTACTGTCGAAATTGAAGGATGAGAGCAACTCGGCCCAACGCTCGTCATCCTGCTTATTGACGAAGCTCTTTTTGTCCGACAGGTCGGACTGGAAAATCTGCTTGAGAAAGTCGTCCGTCACCTCCTTCGGGTCGAACCCCTTGGCGGCAAGGACCACGTCGACGAGCCGACGGTCAGCCAGAAGCTCAGCCGCACTGGTGATGCCGATGATGTTCTTCTGGTAGTATTCGGCCTCGGCCTGCGCATCCGCTTTGGCCGTCTTCAGCTCGGGGTCCTTAAGATAGCGAATCTCATTGACGATATAGGCCTTGGCTATCGTCGTAATGGTGATTTCGTTCTGCGCCAGCAGGGGCGGTTCGGCCTCGCCGTCGCCGTCGAAATTGAAGGCGCTGGCAAGATTGATCAGACGCTGATCGCGACTCTTGTTGGCATAGCTCTTTGGATCGGTAAGGTCGCTGGTCAACGCCTTCTTGAGCTGGGCGTCGGAATACTCACCCTCCTCAATACCGAAAGCCTTGAACAGGATGGCACGGATCGAGCTATCGTCCAGCAAATCGCCAACCGAGGTGATGTCGGTCAACGTATTGGAATAATAGTCGAGCAAGGTCGCCATGTCTTCCGCATCGGCATCGTCGTAGTGGTTAGCATAGGCCGACTGGGTGATGGCAAGCTGCGTCTCATCCTGGGCCGTCATGCCACTCTTGACGGTGCCATCCGTGCCGAAATTGAACATGGCCGCCACGCTGGTCCAGGCGGAGCCTCCGTTCATGGCCGCATAGTTCGTCGGGTCGCCAAGGTCGCTGGTGACGATGTTGTAAAACTCCGACCTCAAGAGGTTGCTGTCGAGCTGGAAGGCAGCCTTCACATACTCGAACAGCCGATCGTCGCCGGTGATTTCATCAACCGTGCTGATCGTGGCGATCTTGCCGGTATAATAGGCCTGTTCACGCTCCAACGTGTATTCCGAGGCATAAGTGGTGTTGGCCTCCACGTAGGCCGATATGGTCGCTTCCTTCTGCGCATCGGTCTGGGAGCTGGTACCCGACACGGAGCCGTCCGTATTAAAGCTGAAGGCCTTTGCTAGGGTGAGAAAGGCCGCTGAATTATAGTCGTTATCGGATGCTGCATCGATGGCGACCAGCTGATTGACATAGCTGTTTGGATCGCTGACGTCGCTCGTCAGCACTTGAACGAAGTGATCATCACTGTAATAGGTACGATCAATGCCGTAAGCGTCGAGAATGTAGCCGAACAGGGTATTGGTGCTGACCAGCTGCTCAGCCGAGGTGACGTTGTCTATCACCGATTGATAATAGGCGGTCGCTTCCTTGATGCTAGTGGTCTCGTCGAGCTGAGCCTGGGAATAAAGGTTGAAGACGGCCGTCTCCTGCGCATCGGACTGAGCGTCGCTGGCCGCCGTGTTGAACTGGTAAGCCGTGGCGAAATTGCGATAGCGGTCGTCGGTCAACTTGTTGGCGTAGCTATCCTGGTCCGTCAGATCGCTTTCCAACACCTTCTTCATGAAGGCCTTGGCATAGATCATATCTTCCAGACCATGAGCCTTCATCGCGTAGGAGTAGAGCCGATAATCGTCGAGGAACTCGTCGACTGAGGAGACCTTGTCGATATTCGCCTCGTAATAGGCCGCTTCGCGCGACACCTGTGCATCAGAGGCCGTTCGGTTGAGAGTCGCCTTCATGTCGCGCACGACGAGATCATAGCTCAGGTAGGTCGAGACCATGGAGGCTCCTCAAGAATAGAAGTGAATTTTAGTTATCTATCGTGACGTTCGGAGCTTGCCCGGGGCTTTATCGACCGCCGAAGGCAAGATGAAAGCAGCCATTACGTTCATCAAGCGCGCATCCCGGACCGGTCAAAACCATGGAGCAGTTCTGTTTAGAGCCAAGCCCATCTCATCGAGAATAATAAACGCACGGGGCCTGTCCCGACCTGACACGCCTCCCTCATATTCACATTTTCGAAACCGTGCCACATTCGAAAACGCTAACCATTTGAGCTGGCAAAGTTTTTTTAACCTCGATTTTTAAGCTGTCTCTCAGAGAGCGGCGCTACCTTCCAGCCATAGAGGACGAAAAGTCCCATTCAGACGAACGCATGAAGCGCTCTCGGGTAAAACAAGGGTAGCATGAAGATGACGAACACGGTTATGAAGCCCGCATGGGCAGGCGCGACGTTGCGACTGGATCCGGCTCGGTTTCCGCAACAGGTCACCTACGCAGGGCGAGGGACCTCCGGCGATGTGACGATAACCATCGACGAACGTGGTGCCGTGCTGCGCAAGATTCTGGCCTCGAGCGGCCTGCCACTCTCATTCGCCTTGCCGGCGCGCGCTTTCAAGGGTGTCGCGGCACGGGCGATCGACCATGGAGACGGGGAAGTGACCGTTACACTCGAACTGCACCACGAGGATCCGGAACTCTGCATTCCGCTTCTGGTCGCCCATGACCTCTGCGACATCGCCGCCGACTGGCGCGGTTGGTCGGATGCCTTCCGCATTCCCATGCTGATGGTCGAGGCCGATGGCATCGCCCGTCCGCTCGAAGAACACCTCGGCGACCTGCGCGCCCGCGAAGCGCAGCCGCGCCGCCGTCATTCCTATTTTGCCGACCGCCGTCCGCGCTTTCTGGTGCGCCGCACCACCGGCAAGCTCGGAGTGACGATGAAGATCTCCGGCAAGGAGATCATCGCCCGCAACTGAGGCTGACCGGCGCAGAGCCGAGCCGACCCGTTAATGTCAACTGATCGAGAAACGGCCCGGATGCGAATCCGGGCCGTTTGCATGTTCCACATCGGGACAGAAAGGATCAGGCGAAGGGCAAGGCCGCCAGAAGTCCGAGGAAAAGCATCGCCCCGACCTTGTTGTTGAACTTGAACAGCGCCAGGCACTGCACCGGATCGTCGATGTCCAGCACCCTGATCTGGTAGGCGAACATGCCGGCCGCGATAGCCAGGCCGACATAGGCAAAAAGCCCAACGCCGGCGAGCGCAAAGGCGACAAACAGGAGGAAAAGGGTCAGGCCGTAAAGCCCGATCAACCAGGCTTGGGTCTTCTCGCCGAACAGCCGGGCCGTCGAGCGGACGCCGACCAGCGCATCGTCCTCCTTGTCCTGGTGGGCATAGATCGTGTCATAGCCGATCGTCCAGGCGATCGCCGCCCCATAGAGGAACAGGCTGGCAAGCGACAGCCAGCCGGCCAGCGCCGCCCAGCCCATCAGCGCCCCCCACGAGAAAGCCAACCCAAGAAAGAACTGCGGCCAGTCGGTGAAGCGCTTGGCGAAAGGGTAGATGGCGACGATGAGAAGCGAGGTGATGCCCAGCGCAATGGCAAAACGGTTCAGACAGAGAAGAACCACCAAGCCGACCAGGGCTTGTGCCACGAGGAAGAGCTTGGCCTGGCGCCGTGTCACACGGCCCGACGGCAGCGGTCGCGAGCGGGTACGGGCGACCGCCATGTCGATCTCCTCATCGACAAGATCATTGTAGGTGCAGCCGGCGCCGCGCATGGCGACCGAGCCGGCAAAGAACAGGAACAGATGGAAGGCGAACAGGACGACGTTCAGTTGCCCGCGTTCCGCCAGCACATTGGCCGCCAGCGCCGAGGACCAGAAACAGGGCCACATCAGCAACTGCCAGCCGACCGGCCGGTCCCAGCGGGCAAGCTGCGCATAGGGCCAGGCGGCGGGCGGCAGCACCCGGTAGACCCAGTTGTCGGATGGCGCGTCGGAGACACGCCCGTTCTGATCGGCGGTGATGTTCATAGTCGGATTGATAGAACAAAGTTTCGGGCAAGGGAACCGGCGGTTTTTCGCCGCGAGGCCCCATATGCCTGTCGGCAGTGTTCAAAATGCAACCGTCTCCAGCGCGGGCCGGGTCGCGTCGAAGGCTGCGAGCGCGCTCTCCCGCTCGGCGATGTAATCCCGGTTGTCCGGGACCGCGCCATTGCTCTTCGACAGCTGCATCTGGAAGATGAAGAAGTTCTCGTGGGTGAAGGCCATTTCCGAGCCGGCGAGGTAGAACTCCCACATGCGCACGAAGCGCTCGTCATAAAGCGCGGTTGCCTCTTCCCTTCGAGCCAGGAAACGTTCGCGCCAGTGGCGTAGTGTCCGGGCATAATGGTGCGGCAGGATTTCAATGTCGCGCACCAGAAGACCGGCCTTCTCGACCGCCGGCAGCACTTCGGCGAGCGACGGGATGTAACCGCCCGGAAAGATGTATCTTTCAATAAAGGGATTGGTGAAACGGGACGGATAAGGCTGACCGATCGAATGCAGCAGCATCACGCCGTCATCCTTGAGAAGTTCGGCGACCTTGCGAAAAAAAGTGGAGAAGTTGTTGCGCCCGACATGCTCGAACATGCCGACCGAGACGATTCTGTCGAAAGGAGCTGCCTTCATCGTGCGATAATCCTGCAGATCGAAACGCACCCGCGACGATAGCCCTCGCTTGTCGACGCGCCCACGCGAGACCCGCAACTGCTCGGTCGACAGCGTGATGCCCTCCACCTCGACCTGCGAGGATTCCGCCAGGTACATCGCCATTCCGCCCCAGCCGGAACCGATCTCCAGCACGCGCTGTCCCTCCTCGAGCAACAGCTTGGCGGCGATGTGCCGCTTCTTGGCCACCTGGGCCTCGTCGAGTGAAATGCCCTCAGGATGAAAATAGGCGCAAGAGTATTGCCAGTCGGCATCGAGAAAGAGATCGAAGAGCTTAGCCGACAGGTCGTAGTGGTGGGAGACATTGCGCTGATTGTGGTTGACCGGCAGGAGACTGCGCAATTCGGATGCGATGTAGCGCGCAATCCCACGCCACATCATGCCGAAGGTCAGGTCCTCGGAAAGCGTGTTCGACTTGATAAGCGCCAGCAGCTGGTAGATGTCGCCGGCCTCGACCACCATCCGCCCGTCCATGTAGAGCTCGGCGAGCTTGAGTTGGGGATCGTCATGGAGCTGTCGCTCCGCCTCCGCATCGGTGAAACGCAGCGAGATCATTTCACCGCCGCCATCACCGAACGTCTCGATCCGGCCGTCCGCCCCGGTCACCTGCAGTCTCCCCTTGCGGACGATCTTTTTCAGCAAAATGCGTAATGAAGAGGTCATGCAATGCCCCCGAAAATACGATTAGCTTCATTGAACGATAAAACTCTAACGCGGTCCGCTCCGAAGACAAGCGTCAGTTTGTTATAGAAGCTTCATATTTTTTGAGGCACGGCTTGGCGGGGGCACCGATCGGCGCCCCCGATGGGCTCATTTCTTGCGCATCGCCTCCGCGAGGGCAGCCCCAAGGCCGCCGATCGCCGGCGTTTCCGGCTTGCCGGCGGGTTTGGCATTGGCATGGCGCATGGCACCGGGGCCGCGATTGTCGCGAGCCGACGGCGGCGGGGCTTCGCCCCCATCCTTGCGCATGGTGAGCGCGATGCGCTTGCGCTTGACGTCAACCTCGACGACGCGGACCTTCACGACGTCGCCCGCCTTCACCACCTCATGCGGATCCTTGACGAAACGATCGGCCAGTTGGGAGACGTGCACCAGTCCGTCCTGATGGACGCCGATGTCGACGAAAGCACCGAAGGCGGCGACGTTGGTCACCGTGCCTTCCAGCAGCATGCCCGGCTTCAGGTCGGTGATCTCATCGACGCCATCGGCGAAGGTCGCGGTCTTGAAGCTCGGGCGCGGGTCGCGGCCGGGCTTCTCCAGCTCGGCGATGATGTCCTTGACGGTCGGCAGACCGAACTGCTCGTCGATGAACTTGCGCGGATCGAGACCCTTAAGGGTGGCGCTATCGCCCATCAGCGCGCGCAAGTCGCGGCCGCAGGCTGCAACGATCTTCTTCGCCACACCATAGGCCTCGGGATGCACCGAGGAGGCGTCGAGCGGCTCCTTGCCGTTCGGGATGCGCAGGAATCCGGCGCACTGCTCGAAGGTGCGGGCACCAAGCCGTGGTACTTTCAACAGATCCTTACGGCTTTCAAACGGGCCGGTCTGGTCGCGATGGGTGACGATGGCTTCGGCGATCGATCCGCCGAGACCGGACACGCGCGCCAGCAAGGGAACGGAGGCCGTATTGAGATCGACGCCGACGGCATTCACTGCGTCCTCGACCACGGCGTCGAGCGATCGGCCGAGCTTGCCCTGGTCGACATCGTGCTGGTACTGGCCGACCCCGATCGACTTGGGCTCAATCTTGACAAGTTCGGCCAGCGGATCCTGGAGACGGCGAGCGATAGAGACGGCGCCGCGCAGTGAGACGTCGAGGCCGGGAAATTCCTTGGCTGCCGTTTCGGAGGCAGAATAGACCGAGGCGCCGGCTTCCGAGACGATGACCTTGGTCGGCTTCGGCGCTGTGGCCGGAAACTGGGCCAGCATGTCGGCGACCAGCTTTTCCGTCTCGCGGCTGCCGGTGCCATTGCCGATGGAGATCAGCTCGATCTTGTGTTTGCGGATCAGCGCGGCAAGCTCGGCCTGGGTTCCGCGAATGTCGTTCTTCGGCGGGAAAGGATAGACGGTCGTCGTCTCCAGCACCTTGCCCGTGCCGTCCGTTACGGCAACCTTGACGCCTGTGCGGATGCCCGGGTCAAGGCCCATGGTCGGACGCGAACCGGCGGGCGCCGCCAGCAGAAGATCCTTGAGGTTGCGGGCGAAGACGTGGATGGCCTCCTCCTCGGCGCGCTCGCGCAGATCGCGCATCAGGTCGAGCGACAGCGAGACGGAGAGCTTGACGCGCCAGGTCCAGCCGGCAACGTCCATCAGCCATTTGTCGGCCGGACCCTTGGCCGCAATCTCGTAGGCCGCGGCGATAGTGCGCTGCGCCGGCTTGACCGGCGAAGGATCGTCCCTGTCGACCTCGATCGACAGCGTCAGCATTTCCTCGTTCCAGCCGCGCAGCATGGCAAGCGCTCGGTGGCCTGGAACCGTCGCCCAGCGTTCGGAATGGGCGAAATAGTCGGCGAATTTCTCGCCGGCCTGTTCCTTGCCCTCGACCACCTTGGAATAAAGGATGGCGCGATCCTTCATGTCGTTGCGCAAACGGCCGATCAGGTCGGAGTTCTCCGAGATCGTTTCGGCCACGATGTCGCGCGCGCCTTCAAGCGCCACCTTCACATCCGCGACGTCGGCGGTGACATAGGCCTCCGCAAGCTTGGCCGGATCGGCGGTGCGGTCGGCCCAGATCGCATCGGCGAGCGGCTGAAGGCCCTTCTCGCGCGCGATCTCGGCGCGGGTGCGACGCTTCGGCTTGAAGGGCAGATAGATGTCTTCCAGCTCGGCCTTGGTGGCGACGCGGAAGATCTTCACCATCAGCTCGTCGGTCATCTTGCCCTGCGAATTGATCGACTCGACGATCGCCTTGCGGCGGGCGCCGAGTTCGCGCAGATAGGTCAGACGCTCTGCGAGATTGCGCAGCTGGGTATCGTCGAGACCGCCGGTCACCTCCTTGCGGTAGCGGGCGATGAACGGCACGGTGCCCCCCCCGTCGAGAAGCTCTACAGCAGACGTCACCTGCTCGGGTCGGGCATTGATCTCGGAAGCGATGATCGCGGCAATGGATTTGATGTCGTCGGCCATGGGGTCTTCTCCAGAATTGCGAGCGGCGACCATAGCTGCGACAGCGCCGAAGGCAACAAATCGTGCCGCCCCTCCACAGGAATGCAGAGCTTCGGGGTTTTTCCTTGACCTTTGCGCCCCCTGCCCTTAACCGCCGGCTATCCAAGGCATTCGGAGGACGGGCGATGAAGGTTCTGTTGATCGGTTCGGGTGGGCGTGAGCATGCGCTGGCCTGGAAATTGGCGCAGTCTCCGCTTCTGACGACGCTCTTTGCTGCTCCCGGCAATCCGGGCATCGCCGAGCATGCGACACTGGTTCCGATCAGCGCCGACGACCAGGAGGAGATCCTCGCCTTTTGTCGCGGTCACGAGATCGATTTCGTCGTGGTCGGGCCGGAAGCGCCGCTCGTCGCCGGGCTTGCCGACAGGCTGCGCGCCGAGGGCTTTGCCGTTTTCGGCCCGTCGGCGGCGGCCGCTCAGCTCGAGGGCTCCAAAGGCTTCACCAAGGATCTCTGCGCCCGCTACAACATTCCGACCGGCGCCTATCAGCGTTTCAACAATGCGCCGAAGGCAAAGGCCTATGTCCGTGCCCAGGGCGCGCCGATCGTCATCAAGGCCGATGGGCTGGCCGCCGGCAAGGGCGTGACCGTGGCGATGACCATGGAGGAGGCGCTTTCGGCGATCGACGACTGCTTCGAGGGCGCGTTTGGCGAGGCCGGTGCGGAAGTGGTGGTCGAGGCCTTCCTCGACGGTGAGGAAGCGAGCTTCTTTTGCCTTTGCGACGGCAAGACGCTGCTGCCGCTTGCCGCGGCCCAGGATCACAAGCGAGTCGGCGACGGCGATACCGGCCCGAATACCGGCGGTATGGGCGCCTATTCCCCGGCGCCGGTGATGACGTCGGCCATGATTGAGCGCACATTGACGGAGATCATCGAGCCGACCATGCGCGGCATGGCGGACATGGGGATGCCCTTTTCCGGCGTATTTTTCGCCGGGCTGATGATTACCGACAAAGGCCCGGAGCTGATCGAATACAATGTGCGCTTCGGCGATCCGGAGTGTCAGGTCCTGATGATGCGGCTGAAGAGCGACCTGCTGGCGCTTCTACATGCGACCGCGACCGGTCGGCTGAACGAGGTTTCCGCCGAGTGGCGCGACGAAACGGCTCTGACCGTGGTGCTGGCTTCGAAGGGCTATCCCGGCGCTTATGAGAAGAACACGCCGATCGGTTCACTGCCGGATGCCACACTGGACGCCAAGGTGTTCCACGCCGGCACGGCGCTGATAGATCACCAGTTGGTCGCGACCGGTGGACGTGTGCTGAACGCGACCGCGCTGGGCATGAGCGTGGAACAAGCCCAGGCCGCCGCCTACCGGCTCGCCGACAAGGTCGACTGGGACAACGGCTTTTGCCGGCGCGATATCGGCTGGCGCGCGATCGGTCGAGACTGATACCGAGGCGTCCCGGAAACAAACAAAAAGTCCGGGTTCGGTAAAATTTGAATGATCGATCTGACTGGATGGCAATAAAGCAGGCGTAGAACTGCCCGTGAAAGCAATTCGCGGAGTTCGCCATGCGCAACCTGGTTCTTACAGCAGTGCTACTGACAGTCGCCGGCCCGGCGCTCGCCTCGTCGATCGAACGCGTCGGCGCAGCCCCCGCCAATGGCTCCAGCATTGTCGTCCTGACCTGTACGGCCTGCCCTGCGCCCATGCCCAAGGACGACGCGAAGGCGTACAAGGTGCCGCAGATCGCCCCCGGCACCCAGTCCGCGGAAATCATCGACATCGACGGCGAGAAAAAATTGAAGCGGACTGAAGCCTGGCTCGGCGGGTCGCCGGTCGTTTTCATCAGCAAGGCTGAGGGCTGGACCACGAATGGCAGCGTGATTGCCGCTGCGGCCATGGGTCCGGCGGATGGAATCGACGTTGACGCAACCACAGCGGCGGTCTCAGCCGGTACGATGGCCGCGCCGGTCTCCGCATCGCTCGGTGCTGCTCCTGCCGCAGCCAAGACGCTCGATCTCACGAAATTTGAACTGCGCGGTGACTGAAGCAGTTCGCAGCTTCTCTGCCCCGAACCAGCCATACGATCCGGGCTGCACGGGCCTCCCGCTGAAAAAGCGGGACAGACGCCTCGGCCCGGCCGGGGCGTTTTCTTGTTAAATGGTATTCCGGCCGAATTACGCGAATTCCGGGCAAGGCGGACCGCTCTCACCCTTTGATCGTCGACCTTGATTTACGCTTATGCAACCTATTCGTTTTTATGATGCAAACAGTCCTTATTCCGAGCAATTCAGTCTCATTCGATACTGTTTTCCTATCAATTTTTATGGTTTATTTATAGGGACGTCAGCATAAATAGAATTTTACGCATTTAAGCGGATTGTGTCGATACAACCCGGTGGCAGCATGATGCACGCGCTGGCGAGCGCTTAAGAACCTCGCAGGATCGGTAGAAAACCGACCCGGATCATTCGATTGAGCGAGGACTTATGAAAAATCTGAAGATCTCCCATCAACTCTTCCTGCTGATCGGTGCCTTGATGGTCGCCTTCGGCGTGGCGACCTACTTCCAGATCAAGACGGCATCAGACTCCATCTATGCCGAGCGCTACGACATGCTGCGGACCCAGGTCGAGTCCGGCATCGCCATCATGAAGGGCTATGACGAGCGGGCAAAGGCGGGCGAGATGAGCCTCGAGGACGCCAAGGCTCAGGCTTTCAAGACGCTCACCTCTATCAAGTTCGAGCCGAACGGCTATCTGTTCGGTCTGGACTATAACGTGACCATGGTCTTCCACCCGATCCAGCAGCAGGTCGGCCTCACTCAGAAGGGCATGCCCGACAAGAAGGGCAACCTCTTTCGCGAAGAGATGATCGAAAAGGGGCGCAAGGGCGGCGGCATCACCGAATATTGGTGGGAGAAGCCTACCGCCCCGAACGGCGACGCCTTCCAGAAAGCCGCCTATAGCCAGGCCTATGAGCCTTGGCAGGTCGTGGTCGGCACCGGCGTCTACATCGACGACCTTCAGGTCAAGATCAATGCGATGATCTGGAAGGCCGTGATGATCGGCGGCGCCGTTGTCGCGCTCGGCCTGATCGCCGCCTACTTCATCATCAACGGCATCACCAAGCCGCTGACCGCGATCCACGATGCGCTGGAAGCCGTTGCCGACGAGAATGTGTCGATCGCCAT
>NZ_BJZP01000003.1 GCF_007992095.1 Paenirhizobium naphthalenivorans | reverse complement strand
GGACCTGACGCGAACTACGTCCCGCTCGTCGCGGAACACAATCGCATCGCCCACCTCGACCAGATCGTCCACCACGAGGTCATGGAGAAGTTCTTCAAGGAAGCCATCAAGGACCACGGAGGAGCCCGTATCTCGGACGACCTCGCGGGCCGCATGGCGAAGGGCTATTGGGCCAACATCCGCAAGGCGGGCTACGGGATCGAGGACAGCATGTCCAAGGCTCTCCACCTTGAGGACCGAGAGGGGTTCAAGAAGGCGTTCCAAGAGGCTCTGGAGGACCAAGGCGCTCTCTCGAACAAGGAGCTTGAGGAGGTCTTCGACTTGCTCTCGGGCATGATGGATGAGGCGAAGAAGACGGAAGGCGATAGCTCCAAGGGCGTCGGCTACCTCAAGCGCCGCACCCTCATGAACTACGACTACAAGGCCACCATTCAGGACCGTGACGGGAACCTGATCGAGCTACGTCCTCGTGACCTGTTCGAGCAGGACGCGGAGCTTCTGTTCCGCCGCTACGCTCGCTCGATGTCGGGCCGGATCGCATTCGCCAAGACGAAGATTTACAACCCGGAAACGGGGGCTCTCATCGTTGACGGCATCCGATCCCAAAGCGATCTCGACAAGCTCAAGCAGTCCCTCAAGGAGAGCTACCGGCTTATGCCTGGCTCTCGTGCCGACAAGGAAGCGGAACTCTCGAACGCGCTGGAAAACATCGACTTCGGGTGGGCCAAGATCAACGGCATCCCGATCTACGGTCAGGAGAAGGGCTACGCTCAGTGGGCACGGCGGCTCAAGTCGGCTCAGTTCATCCGCCTCATGTCCAACATGGGCCTGAACCAAATTCAGGAAACGTGGAAGATCGTGTCCCTGACGGGGTTCCGGGCGTCTCTCTCGCAAATCCCCGCGATCAAGGACATGGGCCGCGCAGTGGCCTCGGGGAAGATGAGCAAAGACAAGCTCCTGAACGAGCTGGCCGACATGACGGGGATCGGGATGGACAACCTGTGGAACCGCTACGACCTGCGTCTGGACGATGATCGTCTCGGTGCGCAGTCGGGCGGGCGGATCACTCAGGTGGTGGATAACGTCCTCGACGCGGGACAGCGCCTCACGGCCAACGTCTCGTTCATGCGGCAAATCCACGACTACCAGCAGCGGTGGGCCATGAAGGCCATCACGCAGCAGATCGCGCACATGGCTCGGAAGACCCGCAATGCGGACGGCTCCTTCGACTACTCGAAGCTCAAGCCCCGCGACCGGGACCGTATGGCCTCCATCGGGCTCGGAGAGGACGACGCCAAGCGGCTGTTCAAAGACCTCCTCGATCACGCGGAGTTCGACGGCAACAAGATCGTCGGCATCAACACGATGAAGTGGGACCCGGCGACTGTCTCGAAGTTCCGTGTCTTCCTCAACCGCTACACGGATCGGCTGGTCCAGCAGAACGATTACGGCGCTCTGTCGAAGTGGATGAGCCGCCCGGTTGCGTCAATGTTCGTGCAGTTCCGCACGTTTGTCTTCGGTGCGTGGGCCAAGTCCACCCTTTGGTCCCTGAACCACGGGGCATTCACCGATCCCAAGATGATCGTCCTCTTCCTCGGAGAGATTGCAGCCGGTTCGGCTACTTACGCGGTGCGCCAGTCCGGTCAGGCCGTCACCGAGGATGGATGGGAGAAGTATTGGGAGGAGACCATGGACCCGGCGAACCTCTTGAAGAACGGGTTTGCTCGAACGGCGACTGCTTCGGTGGTCCCGATGTTCCTCGACAGTGTGCTGTTAGCTACCCCGCTCGGCCCCCAGTTCGGACAGGCCCGTGCCTCGGGATCGGCTACTGACGTGTTCTTTGGGACTCCTGCAAAGGATCAATGGGACAGCGCCGTGAGCTTCACCAGAGGTGCGGCTACATCTGTCTGGACGGGGGAGGACATGACCCAAAGCCAAATCCGGCAGGGCATCCGGGCGTTCATGCCGCTCGGGAATTGGGTGCCGCTAACGGCGGCTATTGGTGCGCTGATCGAGGATCGACCGGAGTAACCAAAATGGTCCCGCCTTCGGGCGGGGCCGCTAACTTCAATCATTAGGCTGATGCATTCGCTCGGTGAGGAAAAATATCCCGTGAAGCGTGGTGATCAGCATCGAGCAGAACCCCAAAAGCAGTGCAGAGCCCACCATGAATTCGACAATCGATAGAAGCCATGCACCGTAGGAGAATGTTTCCATGTAAGCTGCGAAACCCGGCAATGTGGGGGCAAGAGCGTTGATCCCCAAAATCGACAGGCAAAGTATGAACGACAGAACGACAAGGTAGGAAAACAAATAGGATAGAAACTGACGGCGACTAAGGTCATGGGGGATGAATGTTCCGCGCACCCGAATAGTAATTGAGGGGGTCGGCGTGGGCATCGTTGTGTCCATCCCGTGTCCTCCAAACGTCGCAACCGCAGCTAGTCCCGCGAAATAGAAGCCGGGCAGCGTCGAAAGGATGGTCTGCAATCCGGCAAAAACGCCGTTTTCACCTAACCACTTGAAGTCAAGGCCAAATCCGTAGTAGATTGTTATGGAAATACAATAAACTAGAAGCGGAAGCCATAGTGTGTACTTCGGCATATCAGGGTGACGTATAGCGCGATAAGCAAAACCTCTCGTTAGCTCGTACAGAAGTTCCCTAAACATTTAGATCGCCCTATAAGACTTAAATTGCTTTATTGCCGGATCACTTAAGCGCGTCACTACCGTTTTCGAAGAATGCGCCAACGGTGGGAAGATGGGGCCGATTTCGAAACTCTCCACATACAAATCGCTCAAAGGATGTCCTGTGGTCGAATTTAACTCAACAGTAACAAACCTTTTGCTTCCGGGCCGTTGATAGGAAACTTTCGCGGTGCCAAAATCACCTGAATTCGCCTTCAGCGCACGTTCGATGGAGCCCCAAACTTGCATCGGCAAATTCTTGAAGTCGATGTCAAGTTTCAGTTCTGTCTCTGATTTTCGTAGAAAAGGGGCACCCGCAATCGGTGTGATGGCCTCACTTCTAATAAGGCTGATCCCGGTTAAACGCCCGTTGTTTATGTCCTTGATCATGGAAGCGGAAGGACGCCCGCGCAATTCAGTATGTGGGCAACAGCGCTCCATTCGAGGCTGATTGTCTCTGTTTAAGCCGCCGCCGGGGTGCGGATACTTGTAGAATTCAGCATTCTCATTGTATTCGTAGTTCAGCATTTTGCTCAATATTCGCTGAACTAGTCCGGCCGATATGCCCGGTACTCGCTCTATAGCGCATGTATATACGTTGGGCTGCGCCTTCTCCATGACCGTTGAGATGATAACATGGCACGCAAAGTCCGCACCAATCTTACCCTCTTTTACGTGTTCAACGTAATCTCCATTAGACGGGTTTGAGTAAACGCTGTTAGGTGCCGCAGTGTCGGAGATGCGAAGTAGCATAGTAATGCAATTTTCTTGATCGTCGCGGACAATGTCGCCTATTAGAAGTGTGGCTTTATCGTTGTTTAGTGGATATACGCGCCCGTTCTTCCACATTTTATGCCAAACTGCGTATGCGTCGTCGAACGAAAGGACTTTTGCTCCGTCCTTCCTCGCCGCCAATTCGAGATCATAGATATAAAACGCCCGCCGATCATTCTTCATTACATTGCCCCATGTGACTGCATCCCTTACTTTCAACAGAGTTGTATCGGTATGCAACCACAATCGGCCGTCAGAAGCTTTCACGTCACAACTCGGATGAGATGGTCCCGGCATTTAGGCTTAGAGCCGCTTTCACAGCCTTGAGCGCGGCTTCTAGTCGCGCATCCGGGCCACCGTACCGCTCGCTCATTCCACCTTTGGTGTGACCGAGGACAAGATTTCTGTCAAACTCCTCGACTCTCGCCCTGATTAGCCTGTCTTCCATCGTGTGCCGCAGGGAGTGGACTGTAATCTTCCGGCTAGTCGTCACCTTGCGAACATGCTTCATGAGTGCGTTGGAGGCGTGGGTTGCCGCCTTCTTTCCCTTGCCCTTGCCGCCCTTAGTCTTCACGACACCGGCATATTGGACGAACAGATACGGCCCTTCGCCCGCAGCCTTCACGGCGTCTTTCGCCGCTTCCAACGCGTCACCCACAAGCGGCACCCTTCGGGCAGAGCTTTGGTTCTTGACGCGCCGATGTTCGCGGAAGCCGACATCGAGATAGGGGATGGGGGCGTCTAGTTTCACGTCTTCAACCAGCAGGGCGGCAACCTCTGCCAATCGGCACCCAGTCCCCTCAAGCATTCTCCACAGTTGCCACAGATCTGGGCCAGCGTTGGTGGACAGCGTTTCCCTAATAGCCGGGAGCATGTCTTCCGGGATCGGGTGCCGCTCATCCACAACAAGGGTCTCAACCCTAATCGTAAGGCCGTTGAACGGGTTGCCGACGCTGCTCATGTCGTTCTCCCGGAGGCCAAGGTTCACCATCGACCGAATGTCAGCGATATACCGCTTCACGGTTCCGGGCTTCATTCCGAGATCGCGGAGCATATGGTCTCTGACTTCGCGGGCATCTTCACGGGTCAGCTTGTCGAGCGGCCTACTCGCCTCAACGGCATGGGCAAGAATGTCCATGACGCGACCCAGTCGGAGAGTCCGGTTCCTCTCGTTTATGTCGCCTTTGACCTTCTCTGCTAGATAAAGCCGCTTTGCGTCCTCGACAGTAGGAACGGGACGAGGAAGGTTCCCCCCGTTTGCCACCAGATTAACGGCCTGACGCTCCACCGGATCGGAGACACCCTTCGATAGGGCGCTGTCACGGATCACTTCCGCAGCTTCTGGATCGGCTCCAGTCAACTCCCGGCCACCGACATAGACCTTCATTGCTGCCAGTTCGGTAGCCCGCAATTCAGCGAGTCGGCGGATTTCCAACGCCGTAAGTGCGTCGTTTTCAGGAGAAGCCGCACGAGCCCCCGCCACTAATTGTTCATACAGCGCGTTGATTTTCGGGAAATTCTTCAAGGCTTCGCGCTCAGTCTCGCCCAGTAGGCGCTTGAATTCGCTCTTGCCGATAATCGTCGCTACGTCCTTGGGAACTCGGCGGCGGTAGTGAAATGTGCCCGCTTTCGTGACTACGATATGCTTCAACGTTAAACCCATTGTGTACTTTCCGTGGACCTGAATGTGGACCGGAAAGGCTGACAAATCATTGGAACTGTTGGAAATTATGGGGTTTTCAGAGAGAAATGGCGCACCCGACAGGATTCGAACCTGTGACCTTTGGAATCGGAATCCAACACTCTATCCAGCTGAGCTACGGGTGCATCCGTCAGCGTGTCCTGTGACTCGCCGTCAAACCAGTTTGGCGGTAATAGCCCAGACTCTCATCCGCATCAATGCGGAAAATGCGCAATTCGCAACGCTTGTCCACTTGCCGGGGAAGGAAGGCCGTTGTGCCTTTTCATCCCTGCAAACCGGGCCGGCGCTTGGCTGACAAAACTGTCGACTTTCGTAGTGCTCTGCCGCGTAACGCTTGTGCGCCATCCGCATTGCTATAAATTCATAACTTATTTTCCAGACATTGCAGTGTCTCGCGATTCTGTCGTCTGGGAGTGGGGGCAAGTACAAGAATGGCGACGGCATGACGGATGATCACGCTGAGAAGGTAGCCCAGGGCGCTTCCAAGATAGATTTTTCAATGATGGAAGACGCAGTCGGCTATCGCCTGCGTCGAGCGCAACTGGCCGTTTTCCAGCATTTCAACGAATCTTTTTCGGCCAAGGGGTTGCGGCCGACCGACTTCGCCGTGCTTCTGCTGCTGACGCGAAACCAGGGCGCCAAGCAGAGCGAGGTGGCCGAAGCCCTCGGCATTCAGCGCGCCAATTTCGTCGCGATCGTCGACGGGCTGGAGAACAAGGGGTTTGTCGTGCGGCGGAAGTCCGAGGTCGACCGGCGCGTCCAGGCCCTGCACATCACCGATGCCGGACTTGCCTATCTCGATGAACTAATGCCGATCTGGCGGGAACACGAGGAGCGGCTTTTGGCCCAGCTCGGTGGCGAACAGGTGCGCGATCAGTTGATCGGATTGCTGAAACGCCTCTACGATTGAACCGGCCCGGGCGCGCGCTTGGGGCCGGCGCAGCAGCCAGAAGAACACAATCACTTTTCATCGAGAATGATGCTCGACTTTCAAAGTGTCATATCGTCCCTGGCCGGTCTGAAAAGAGGCGCCGCGCTTAACCGAGCGTGCGGATCGCCTCGTCGACCAGAAGATTGGCGATCTTCATGCGCGTCGTCGCGGGGCCGCGGAAGGGAGCGGGCTGACCATCGGGGTGGTTGAGACGAGCGAAGGCGCGGCGCTTTTCGGTCAGCGTTTCCCGATTGTCGTCCGCCCTCAGGTCGAGATCCTCGGCGATTTCCTCGATTGTCAGCCGCGCCAGATGCTTTGGCATGGCCGGCGCCGCCGCGCGCCCGGGTGTTTGCTGTGTCACCGTTTCTGGCATCATGGCGAGATAGGCATCGAGGCGAAAGCTCTCCGCGTGGGTCGAAGCGACGCTCTCGGCGACAAAGCCACTCGACAGGCCGGAGACGCGGTAGCCCGCTCCGACCGGAACGTCATCCACTTCCTCGGCCTCTTCGGCAAGCCGTTCGACCACCGACTGAAAGAGCGATTTTCCAAACAGCATCCGCCGCCTCTCCTCTGGCTGCCGATGATGACAGCACGGCAAGGTGGCGCCGGGCTTGCGATGGGCACCGGGGGGCGGAATGCAAGGGCGGGCGGGGTGCCTCAGCTCTGGCTCTGGCTCTGGGACTGGCTCTTTGCTTCGTCGACCACCACGCTGACGTCGAGGTCCTCTCCGGCCGGTCCGATTCGCATGCCGGAAACCGGTGCGGCATCGGCATAGCAGAGGCCGGTCGCCAGCCGCACGTAGCGCGCATCCGGGCAGTGATTGTTGGCCGCGTCGAAGCCGACCCAGCCCAGGCCGGGCAGGTGGACTTCCGCCCAGGCGTGCGTCGCGGCCTGCGCGATCGCCTCGTCCATTTTCAGGTAGCCGGAAACATAGCGCGCCGGCACGCCCATGCAGCGGGCCGCGGCGATCATCACATGGGCATGGTCCTGGCACACGCCCTGGGCGGTTTCCAGCGCCTGTTCGGCTGTGGTCTCGGCGTCGGTGCGTCCGGGAAGATAGGCGATCTCCTGGTGGATCGTCTCCATCAGGTCATGCATCTGGGTGAGCGGTTCGGGGGCGGTGATGCTCTTGACCAGTTCTCGGGTCAGCTTTCCAGCCTTGGTGCGCGGCGTGTCACGCAGGAACAGCCACAGCGGGCAAAAGCCGACATGGGGACCGAAAACGCCGGCATTGTCTTGCGTCACCACCTCGCCGCAGGCCTCGATGCGCACTTCGTGGGCCTCACCCTCGGTCGAGACCAGGTGGACATGATTGCCGAACTGGTCGTTGTAGCCCGCTTCGACGGTGGCGCCATCGACGGTGATATGCCAGCTCTCCACATGCTGCAACGCGCAGGTCGGCGGCGTCAGCCGGAGCCGTTGCAGTGAATAGAGGACCGGTGCTTCGTAGCGGTAAAGGGTGGTATGGGTGATCTTCAAGCGCATGATCTCTTGTCCATTCCCGGCATGCCTCAGCTGTAGAAGCGGTAGCCCTCGGTGATTTCCTGGCCGAGCCGGTTGTTGCGGGCGATGAAGCTGTCGAGAAACTCGTGCAGTCCCTGGTCCATGATCGTGCCGATTGTTGTCGATTGCAGTGTCGTGCGCATATCGTCGGCGGTGTCGTGAGCCGCCAGGCGCTCGCCGTAGTCCTTGGCGATGTAGCCGAGATTGCTGGCGATCTTGTCATAGGAGTAGGCGAGCGAGCGCGGCATCTGACCGTTGAGGATCAGGAAATCGGCGATGTTGGCGGCGCGGTAGTCGCCGTCGTAGACCCAGCGATAGGAGCGGTGGGCCGAGACCGAGCGCAGGATCGATTCCCACTGCATGTTGTCGAGCGACGAACCGACATGGGTGATCGCCGGCAAAAGCACGTAGTATTTCACGTCGAGAATGCGGCTGGTGTTGTCGGCGCGCTCGATGAATGTGCCGATCCGGGCGAAATTGTAGATCTCGTTCCTGAGCATGGAGCCGTGGAACGCGCCCCGGATCAGGCCGGCCCGGCGCTTCACCGTGTCGATCACCTCCGGCAGGTCGGCCGATTTCAGCCTGCGGGCGAGCATTTGCTTGAGGTCGATCCAGCACTCGTTGGTCGCCTCCCAGGTCTCTCTCGTCAGCGCCGTACGCACCATGCGGGCATTGTTGCGCGCCGCCTCGATGCACGACATGACGCTTGACGGGTTGGCGGTGTCACGCAGCAGGAAGTCGATCGCGTCGGCGGCGGTGACCTTGGCGTGGCTTGCGTCGAAACCCTCGCGCACGTCGGCGCTCAAAAGCACCGCCGCCCAGTCGTCGTCGCTGGCGCCGCTGCGCGTCAGCGACATTCTCAGCCCCGCGTCGACCAGGCGGGCAATGTTCTCGGCCCGCTCGATATAGCGGAACATCCAGTAGAGGCCGTTGGCCGTTCTTCCGAGCATGACCATGTCAGTCCTCCAGTACCCATGTATCCTTGGTGCCGCCGCCCTGGCTGGAATTGACCACGAGCGAGCCCTGCTTGAGGGCCACGCGGGTCAAGCCACCGGGGATGATCTGCACCTTGTCGGAAACGAGGACATAAGGGCGAAGGTCGACATGGCGGGGTGCGATCCCCTTGTTGACCAGAACCGGGACTGTGGAGAGCGACAGTGTCGGCTGGGCGATGTAATTGCCCGGACGGGCCTTCAGTTTCTCAGCGAAGGCGGCCCGCTCCTTCTTCGAGGCAGCCGGGCCGACCAGCATGCCGTAACCGCCCGAGCCGTGGACTTCCTTGACCACCAGTTCCTCGAGATGTTCGAGCACGTATTTCAGGCTGTCCGGTTCGGAGCAGCGCCAGGTCGGTACGTTCTCCAGGAGCGCCTTGCGGCCGGTGTAGAATTCGACGATTTCCGGCATGTAGGAGTAAATCGCCTTGTCGTCGGAGATGCCGGTGCCGGGGGCGTTGGCGATGGTGATATTGCCGGCGCGATAGACATCCATGATGCCGGGCACGCCGAGCGCCGAATCGGGCCGGAAGGTCAACGGATCCAGGAAGTCGTCGTCGACGCGGCGGTAGAGCACGTCGATCGCCTCATAGCCGCGCGTGGTGCGCATCTTCACCTTGCCGTCGATGACGCGCAGGTCGGAGCCCTCGACCAGTTCGACGCCCATCATGTCGGCGAGGAAGGAATGCTCGTAATAGGCTGAATTATAGATGCCGGGTGTCAACACGGCCACCCGCGGCTTTCCCTTGCAGCCCGGAGGGGCGAGCGATGCCAACGATTGACGCAGCAGATAGGGGTAGTCCTCGACCCTCTGCACCTTGTTCACCTGGAAGAGTTCCGGGAACATCTGCATCATCGTTTCGCGGTTCTCCAGCATGTAGGAGACGCCCGACGGCGTGCGGGCATTGTCCTCCAGAACGTAGAACTGGTCCTCACCTGTGCGCACGATGTCCGTGCCGACGATATGGGTGTAGACGCCACCCGGGGGCCGGAAGCCGATCATTTCCGGCAGGAAGGCATCGTTGTTTTCGATCAGCTGGCGCGGGATGCGGCCGGCCTTGATGATCTCCTGCTTGTGATAGATGTCGTCAAGGAAGGCGTTGAGCGCCAGCACGCGCTGCTCTATGCCCTGAGCGAGGCGGCGCCATTCGCGGCCGGAGATAATGCGCGGGATGATGTCGAAGGGAATGAGCTTTTCGGAGGAGTCCGCATGGCCGTAGACGGCGAAGGTGATGCCCGTCTTGCGAAAGATGTTTTCCGCGTCTCTCGACTTGGCAAGCAGCCTGGCTGGGTCCTGGTTGGAATACCAGTCATGGTAGTTCTGGTAGGGCACTCGCGGACTGTTGTCCGCATCTCTCATTTCATCAAATGCCAACGGCGCCATCCCCTTTTTTTGCCATTTGAATACAACCCATTGACCAATGCAAGAAGCGTGCGGGGTCTTCGATGCAGAAATTGAGAGGCGCGAAAAAGTGGCATGAGCCTACATTTGCGCCATTTTCTTGCTTTGTGTCCGGCGGCTTGACCATTCGCAGTCGCGTGTATTGACGAATGTCCGCTCTTTGGCCGATCGGGCTTCTGCCGGTTGCCTAAAATATAGCCATGCTCTTTGCGAAAAAAAGTTTTCAGGCACTCCAGCGCAAAGGAATCGATCGACTGCGGAAGGAAAACGCCTTTGACGTGTCCTTGTGCCGCCGCCGGGCAAGCGCGATCGGGAGGGCGCGCTCCGGCCGCCCGGGAGGCGGCTTTATCGGATGCCTCCCGTGGCCATCGCAGGACCGCCGCGAAGGGCGACTGAGTTCGGCCCAAACGAAAATGGCGCGGCCTAAGCCGCGCCATCTCCAATCAGTGTCTGGCTCGTTGCGTGCCGATCAGGCTTCGCGACGGCGGTTGCGTTGCTGGCCGCCGGCCGGGCGGCCACCGGGCTTGCCCTGGCCGGCATGGGCGCCGGCCGGACGGCCTGCGCCGCCATTGCCCTTGCGATGGCCGGGCTTGCCGGCGGGACGTCCTTCGCCGGCCGAGCGGCTTTCGCCGTCATGCTTGGCACGGCCCTGATGGTTGCGGTTGTTGCCGCCGGGGGCACCGCCACCGCCGCCACGACGCTGCGGGCGGGCCGGGCGGTTGAGGTTTGCCGGCGCTTCGCCGCTTGCCACCGGGATGTCGATGCCCATGAGGCGTTCGACGTCGCGCAGAAGGCGGCCTTCGTCGGGACCGCAAAAGGCGATTGCGATACCGTCTCGGCCGGCGCGGGCGGTACGGCCGATGCGATGAACATAGGCGTCCGGCACTTCCGGCAGGTCGTAGTTGAAGACGTGGCTGACGGCCGGAATGTCGATGCCTCGGGCGGCGACGTCGGTGGCGATCAGCGTGCGGATCTCGCCGTCACGGAAGCCCTTGAGCGCTCGCTCGCGCTGGCCCTGGCTCTTGTTGCCATGGATCGAGGCGACCGAGAAGCCGGTGACGTCGAGATGCTTCATCAGCTTTTCGGCGCCGTGCTTGGTGCGCAGGAAGACGATGGAGCGGCCGTCCGGATTGTCCGTCAGGATCTTCTTCAGCATCTCCGTCTTGGCGTTCTGACCGGCGACGAAGTGCACATACTGCTCGACCTTGTCGGCGGCCTTGCCGGGAGGCGAGACTTCAACCTTGACCGGATCGGTCAGGAAGCTGGCGGCGAGATCGGCGATGGTCTTCGGCATGGTGGCCGAGAACAGCAGGGTCTGGCGCTTGGCCGGAACCATCTTGGAAATCTTGCGTAGGTCGTGGATGAAGCCGAGGTCGAGCATCTGGTCGGCCTCGTCGAGGACGAGATAACTGACGGCACGCAGCGAGATGGCGTTACGGGCGATCAGGTCGAGCAGGCGGCCAGGGGTGGCGACGAGGATGTCGGTGCCCTTTTCCAGCTGGAGCTGCTGCTTGCCGATCGAGGCGCCGCCGACGACCTGGTTGATCCGCAACGGAGTCTTCTTGAGGAACGAGCGCAGGTTGTCGCCGATCTGGTTGACCAGTTCGCGGGTCGGGGCGAGGATCAGGGTGCGCGTGGTGCGATTGTCCGGACGGGTCGGCTTGGCGAGAAGCATCTCGATCAGCGGCAGGCCGAAGGCCGCTGTCTTGCCGGTGCCGGTCTGGGCAAGGCCGATCAGGTCGCGGCCGGAGAGAACCACCGGGATACCCTTCAGCTGGATCGGGGTCGGGGTTTCATAACCGAGGGCGGAAACGGTGGCGGCAATGTTCTCGGACAGGCCGAGATCACGAAAGTTGGTCAATTCTAATACCTTTCGGGGCGCCACGCGACATCCGGCGAAACCGCACCTTGCGATTTTGCCTGTCTCGTAGCGTCAAGAACCCCGCGTGAATTGGGAACTTGTAAGTTGGAAAAAAGCTTTCCAGCGCGGTGTTGCATCAAGCAACGGTTTGTCGTGCGCTTTAGATCCTTCTTCGCGTCTGTCTTGTCGCTGGGCGCGCTCACGCGGCGGCCGGAAGGTGAAAGCTGATCTGCAGATGGGCCTTTCGGCTTGGAAAGTCAAGGAAATGTTTTTGCGTTGCGGCAAAAGACCGGGCGCGGCTAACGCGTTGCGCTGCTCGACCAGCTCGCCTGCAGGCCCGCCAGATAGGCCGCATAGGTCTGATGCTGGTCCGGCTCGAACCGTTCTGAAAGGACCTTCCAGTCTTCGATGCGGTCGAGGCGGAAGTCGCGGAAGTCATTGCGTGTTTCGCACCAGGTGGTGGCCACCCAGATGGCGCCGAAGGCACTGAGGCCGAGTGGCCAGACGGTTCGCTGGCTCTGCTCACCGGCCAGTGAGTTGTAGGAGATCCAGACCTTTCGCCGGACCGAGAGCGCGGTTCGCACGTCACCGAGGCATTCGGGCGGCTCGGGCTGGCTTGCGGCTCGGAAGGCGTGGATCGGCGCGCTGGCCAGCCGCGCCGCGTGTTCCGGCGGTAGAAGTGCGCGCATCTTGTCCTTCGCTTCCCGTGCTGCTTGGCCGAGACGCGGATCGCCAAGCATCTCCACGGCCCGTAGACCGAAGGCGAGCGCCTCCAATTGCTCGAAGGTGAAGGTCAGTGGCGGCGCGTCGAAGGCCTCGCGCAGCAGGTAACCGACGCCGCGCTCTCCCTCGATCGGTGCGCCTGAGGCGATCAGGTGCTCCATGTCGCGATAGATGGTGCGCGGCGCGACCTCCATCCGCGCGGCGATCTCGGCGGCGGTCATGGCGCGGCCCGTGGCGCGCATCAGCTGTATGATCCGGAAAAGGCGATCTGCGGGACGCATCAGGGGCTTTCGACAAAAGGTTATGGCCATAAGGCTGTCAGTTGGCCTGTGCTAGGTCAAGCGTATCGATAAACGATCGACAAACGAGGAAGTTTTTCATGACCAAGAACACCGTGCTCGAAATCGCCGTCTGCACCGTTGCCGACAAGCCTGCGGCGGAGGCGGCCCGCCTCGCTGCCATGCAGGCGGTCCGGCACTATCCCGGTTTCGTCAGCTGGCGAGCGCTGACGGCATTGGAACGGGGCGACATGATCACCGACCTCGTCGAGTGGCAGGACAGGGCCGCGGCCGATGCCGCAGCGGAAAAGGTTGGTCGCGATCCCGTCTTCGCCCCTTACATGGCGGCGATCAGCGCGGTATCGCTGATGCAACACTTCGAAACCCGTCAGGCGATCTGAGAGGATCATGGCCGAACCGCTGAAACACCTGATCGGCCCGCAGACCGCCCGCGACACGGCAAGCGCCGTGTCGCGGGCCTGGCCGACGTTTGCCGAGAGGGAGTTCCTCGCGGCCGTGTTGCCGAGCCTTGAGGCGCTGGAGTTGATGCAGCGCGGGCAATTGATCGCCGATGCCCTGCGAAACATCCTGCCGCAGGATTTCGCCAAGGCTGCGCCGATCCTCCGGGCCTGCCTGCCGCAAGGCGAGCGAGGTGGTCTAACTGGCTGGGCGCTCCTGTCGTTCAACCAGTACATTGCAGTCCATGGTCTCGACCATGTCGAGCTGGCTCTCGATCTCCTGAAGGCGCTGACGCCGCATTTCACCGGCGAATTCGGCATCCGTCCCCTCATCCATCGGGAGCAGGCGCTCGCCCTTTCCGTAATCTCCGGCTGGATAGGCGATCCGAACCACCATGTCCGGCGGCTGGCCAGCGAGGGTACGCGTCCGCGCCTGCCTTGGGCCATGCGCCTGCCGGCATTGGTGCGCGATCCGGCGCCGATCCTGCCGATCCTGAGCGCGTTGATCGACGATCAGGAAGACTATGTACGCCGCTCGGTGGCCAACAGCCTCAACGATATCGCCAAGGATCATCCGGACCTGGTCGCTGGTTTCGTCGCATCGCATCGCCCGGGCGCAACGCCGGAACGGCTTTGGTTGCTGAAACATGCCTCCCGGACGCTGCTCAAGAAGGGGCACGCGGCAGCGCTGGCGAATTTCGGCTTTCAGCCGCTCGACGGCGTGGCCGCAGACCTGTCGCTGGACAAGGCCGAGGTCGACTTTCCGGGCCAACTCACGTTCCGCGTCCGGCTGAGCAACGCGGCGCCTGTGCCGCAACAGGTCATGCTCGACTATGCCATCCACCACCGCATGAAGGATGGCAGCCTGCGTCCCAAGGTGTTCAAAGGCACCAGCCTGACCCTGCCGCCTGGCGAGGGCGTGACCATCGGCAGGCGCCATGCCTTTCGGCCGATCACCACTCGGGTCTACTATCCGGGCGAGCACGGTCTGGAGATCCTGGTGAATGGCGTAAGCCTCGCCAGCGAGACGTTCGTGCTGGCCGCCCCGACACCTGTGCGAGATGGCCCGTGAAGGAGACGCCGCCGGTCGGCGTCAGATCTTCAGCGGTTGGCGATAGAGCAGGATGGCATCCTTGTCGAAGAAGGATGCGGTCCCCCCCTTGGTGGTCAATTGAACCAGCAGGAACCCCGGGGTTTCGGATGCGAACAGGCTCTTCGGGTGAGGCTTGGGATGACGGCTGCGGCTGCCGCTGCCCGACACGAAATAGTTCACCTCCCCGGACCGCAGTGCTTCAAGATCATGATCGTGGCCGCAGAGGTACATGTCGACGCCATAGCGATCGAGGATAGGCTTCAGATACTCGCCGAGGTATTTGTTGTCGCCATGCAGGCCCCCGGAGAAGATGGGGTGATGGCCAACGACGATCTTCCACTCCGCCCGGCTGGCGGCAAGCGCGCGCTCGAGCCATTCCAACTGCTTCGTCGCGTCCTCGTGGAACAGCATCTCGGCCACGGTTGTGCCCTTCATGCGCTGCGTGTCGAGAAAATACATGTCAGCTCGGCAGGAGCCGATATGTTTGCTGACTGCGAAATAGCGGTCCGGCATGGTCCAGCGTCGGTTTTTCCTCGAATATTCTATCTGGGCTGAAATGTTGCCGATGTAGTCGTGATTGCCCAGTACCGCATACCAGGGGACCTGCAACGACGGCGCGACATAGACATTCTCGAAACTCGTCTGCCATTTTCTGTCGGACGTGTTCTCGACGCCTCTTTCATAAAAGTTGTCGCCGGTCGAAATGACAAAGGAAATTCCATGGCGCTCGCCGATGCGCCCCATGGCATCGGCCACGGCGCTCGCCGTTCTGTGGGATCCACCATCGCCCCAGTCACCGACGACAAGGAAGGAAAACCCGTTCGCCGCCGTGGCCTTGCCCGTCCCGGCGACGCCGAACACCAGGGAGGCGAGGGCTCGCTGGAGGAGGGAGCGGCGGGTCTGAAACATGGTTTGTCCTTCTCGATCTGTGGAGCCGTCGACCCGAGGCCCCCGACTCAAGTCGCGCGCTAGAATGAGACGCTGACCTTCAATCCGCCGGTCTCGCGATTCGCGATCTCGATGCCGAGATCGTAGACGGACGCGATATCGCTGACGATGGCAAGGCCGATTCCTGTGCCGGGCGTCTGGCTGTCAAGCCGGATGCCGCGCTCCGTCATCCGCTTGATCCCAGCCGGATCTGCACCGGGGCCGTCGTCCTCAATGACCATGCGCGTGCGATCCGGCCCTTTGCGGACGGTGACATTGATATTGGAGCGCGCCCACTTCACGGCATTATCTAGGATGTTGCCGAGCAATTCCTCCAGGTCGTGCGGATCGACTTCGACCGTCACGTCCGGCGGAACATCCACTGTCCAGACCAGTTCTTCGCCTTTTGGCGTGCGCCTGAGGGTCCGGACGATACGATCAACGGCGAGGCCGATGTCGGCGTCGGAGGCGCGAAGCTCTGCGGTAGCAGCGATGCGGCTGCGTGCCAGTTCGCGCTCGACATGGGCCTGCATGACCGAGACCAGGTGAGCAAGCTCATCGGCAATGTCGGTCTGCCCCCGCTCCTTGAGCGTCTGCGCGTCGTTTGCCATCACTGTCAGCGGTGTCTTGAGGCCGTGGGCAAGATCGGCCGAGCGGGTGCGCGCTTTCTGCAGGATTTCGGACTGGGCGTCGAGCAGGCTGTTCACGGCATCGACGACGCCCTGCAATTCCTTTGGATAGCGACCGTTCAGCCGTTCGGCCTTGCGTTCCCGAATGCGGTTCAGGCCCTCGCTGACCGACGAAACGGGGCGCAGGCCGAAGGTCAGCTGCGCCAGCGACGCGGCGACGAGAAACGCGGCCAGAACGGCCATGAACGGAATGATATCCAGCGTGTACCCGGTCCGCGCCTCGCTCACCACGCGCGCGTCGATCGCGGCGGCGACGCGGATCGGGCGCGGTCCCTCCGGTGCCGCGATTATGATCTTGCGCTCCTGTACGATCAGGTCGGCGCCCTCTGGTCCCGGCAGTATGTAGCGATGCACGGCATTGGCCTCTTGGGCATCGTCGGGTAGGGGCAGCGTATAGTCCCAGAGTGACTGGGAGCGAAGTTGACGTCCCTTCAGATCATCCTGCACCTGCCAGTAGAGACCGCCATAGGGCTCGGTAAAGCGGTGGTCGACGGGCCGGTCCGGCAGTTCGAGCGTGCCGTCCGGCGTAAGCCGCAGCGTGCCGGCGAACAGGTTGATGTGGCTGGTCAGCTCGTCATCGATACGACGCTCCAGCCCGCGGGTGAAAAGGGAGACGAAAACGAATGCCGCCAGCACCATGGCTAGGCACACGCTGGCGGCGGAGACGATCAGGAACCGGCCCCGGATGGAGCGCATCATTCGTCGCCCCCGCCGATGCGATAGCCGTAGCCACGCCGCGTCGAGATGGTGTCTTTGCCGAGTTTCTTGCGCAGGCGGCCGATCAGGACCTCGACGGAATTGCTGTCGCGCTCGAAGTCTTGGGCATAGAGCTGCTCGGTCAGTTCCAGTTGCGAGACGTTGCGGTCGCGATTGTGTGCGAGGTGGGCGAGGCAGCGGAATTCGAGCGGCGTCAGGTCAACAGGCACGCCGGCGCGGCTGACGGTACTTGTGCGCGTGTCGATGGCAATGTCGCCGACCTGAAGCACTGGATTGGCCTGTCCGACGCTGCGTCTGATGATGGCGCGCAGCCGCGCCAGCAGTTCCGCCATCTGGAACGGCTTGGTCAGGTAGTCGTCGGCGCCCGCATCAATACCCTCGACGCGTTCCTGCCAGTTGCCGCGCGCAGTCAGTATCAGCACAGGCACCTGCCGCCCGGCGGCGCGCCAGCGTTTCAGGATGGTCAGTCCATCCATGCCTGGCAGACCGAGGTCGAGTACGACTGCTGAGAATTCCTCGGCGTCGCCGGTGTACCATCCGGCTTCGCCATCGCTTTCATGCATGACGACAAAACCCGCCCGCTCAAGGTGGTGCGTGACGTCGCGGGCGATCAGCGGGTCGTCTTCGATCAGGAGCAAGCGCATCATTCATTCTCTATTTCACGGATCCTGCCGCTTGCCGCATCGACCTCGGCTTCGACGAGGTGGCCGTTGGCGGTCAGGATGCGGAATTCGTAGACAAGGGTTTGGTTTTCGCGGTTGAGCTCGATAGAGACGATTTCACCGGGGACCCGTCGGCTGACGATCCGCTTGAGTTCGGCCAGAGACCGGGCTTGCCCGCTATTGACGGCCTTGCGGACCGCCTCATGGTCGTCGTCGGCTTCCGTGTAATGGTGATCGCGATCGCCGTCGGCTTCGTCCGCGAATGACGGCCAGCATTGGCCCAGCATCAGGAGCAGCGCGCATCCTGCTGTCATCACGCGGCGAGATGTGTGCCTGGACAGTGCTTTCATCATAGCGCCATAGCACGAAAAAGCTGATTTTTCGCTGACATTTGCTGTCAGTTATCGCTCAGCATGCCTGTTCTAGGTTCAGCGTCAACGGTCGATGGCATGGTGCCCGGCCGCAATGACGAAGGACTTGCTCTATGAAGAAGATCATTCTCACCGCGCTTCTCGCTACCGCAGCACTCGGTTCGACCGCCTATGCAGAAAGCAAAAATGCCTGCGGCAACGTACCGAAGGACAAGTGGATGACCGAGGATGCGCTGAAGGCCAAGGCTGCCGGCATGGGCTTCGAAGTGCGGCGGGTGAAGGTCGAGGATGGCTGCTATGAGGTTTATGGCCTCAAGGCCGGCAAGAAGGTTGAGGTCCTCTTCAACCCCGAAACCGGTGAGCAGGTTGGTTCTGAAGGGAATAATTGATGTCTGAAGCCACGCAGGAATTGCATGGCGCCCACTCCGTTCGCTCGACGCGGACGGAGTGGGTCAAGGTGTGGGATCCGCTCGTGCGGATCTTTCACTGGTCGCTGGTCGGGCTCTTCGTCTTTTCATACCTGACTGGCGATGAATGGAAATCGGCTCACATCGTTTCGGGTTATCTGATCGCCGGGCTGCTGACCGTCCGCGTGATCTGGGGCCTGTTCGGTACGGAACATGCGCGCTTCAGGAATTTCATCTACCATCCGGGAACTGTTTTGAAGTTCCTCGCGGATACTGCACGAATGCGGGCCCAGCGCTATCTCGGCCATAATCCGGCGGGCGGCGCGATGGTGATCGCGCTGCTGGTCTCAATAGCCAGCATTGCGACCACCGGCTACATGATGACGACCGACGCCTTTTGGGGTGTCGAATGGGTCGAAGATGCGCATAAGACACTTGTGAACGTCACGCTCGGTCTCATCGCGCTGCATGTCGCCGGTGTCGCGCTCGCGAGCCTGGAACACCGCGAAAACCTCGTGCGGGCAATGCTGAACGGCCGCAAACGCGGCCAGTGAATACGTGGTCTAGAGGCTCGCCTCAGCGCGAAAACTGTCGAGAGAAAAAGGCTCCGGGCGGCAGATCGCGTCCGGGGTCTTTGCGTGACCCGAAGACCGTGCGGCAAGCATGAAAGGCTTCGGGCAAGGCAAGCGGTGCACAATCATGCGTGGAGAGTATCGGCGTGGCACGCGGCGGATGCTCAGGCTCCAGTTACTTCGAATTTACCATTCGAGAGCATTTTCGGAGCGGAAGTTCGGTTCTTGAATACGGGTGGCGATTTGCTCAATATTGTTTGCGAAAAGATCGCTGAATTGGAGGTGCCCGCCTTCATCAAGGACAGCGAGCTGCGTTATATGGCGGTCAATGACGCCTATGCCGCCTTCTTTCGTGAGCGCCCCGACGCTTTTGCTGGAAAAACCGATCGCGAGTTGTTCGGTCCGCTTGAGGACTGCGCGCGCGATGACCGCGAGCGACAAGTGGTCGTTTTCGGCGATGAGCAGACGACATCTATTTTCGGCCCCTGTGGCCATGAGCGTTATCCTCTCAGACTCGAGCGATTCTTCGGCGACGATGACGCCATTTATGTGTTTGGCATGTTCGAGGAGGCGCCACCTGCAACGAGTCGGCCGGAGGTGGTCGAAGCAGACCCCTCGCGATGCGAACAGCCGGTGATCGTGCCTGAACCCATGGCGCTATGCTGCACCGACGAGCTCTTCCAGGCCACGTTGGAGGACCTGCCTGTCGCGACCTATGTGCGCGACGCTGACCATCGGATGGTTTTCGTCAACAGCGCCTTCGCCGAAATGGTCGGCCTTGCCAAGGAGCGGCTGATCGGCCGGACCGAGCGCGAGTGCTTCCCCGATCGCGGCGACGAATATTATGCCGAGAACAGTCGTACCCTGGAGGAGGGCGTGGCGACTGAGCAGGAGGATTTCTTCCTCCGGCCGGACGGGACTGTGGTGCCGGTGATTTCGCGCACCAGCCGGATAGAGACGGCGAGCGGTGATCACTACATGGTGGGTTCGATCAGCGATGTTTCTCTGCTGAAGATCCGCGAAGCGCAGTTGGTCGAGGCACAGGGTGAGGCGGAAGGCCTGCATCGGCATGTCGAGAGCCTGCTCAAGTCGATGCCGGTGGGCATGCTGATCCTTGGCGCGGATCTGCTGATCGAATACGCCAACGATGAATTCTACGACATGCTGGAGGCTAACGAGCGGGTAGACCTGACCGGATGGCACTATCGCGATTTCCTGACCTATAGCCGTCGGCATGGCGGCTCGGGTGTTGACGAGCAGGACGTCGAGACGATTCTCAGTCAGCGCCTCTCACAGTTCAACAATCCCGATTACACAATGACCTCTCGCGCCGAGAGCCGGTCGGGGCGACTCCTGGCCATCCGCAGCAAACGGCTTGATAGCGGCAAGATTCTTATCACCTATTCCGACATCACCGACCTGCACCAGCGGGAACAGGAGAGTGTGCTCTATCGCACGGCGATTGAGCAGCTGCCGGTTCCGGTCTTTATTCGTGACGGCGAGCGTCGGTTGATCTTCGCCAATGCCGCTTATGAGGACTTGCAGGGCGAGAATTGCGAGCAATTTTACGGGCTCCGGGAGGACGAGATGTTCCCGGACATGGGCGACCAGCTGCGGCAGGACAACCTGCATATTCTCGAGACCGGTGAACCCCTCGAACGGTCCCAGGAACTGCCGATGGCGAAAGGGCGGGTCCACTCCGTGATCACCCGGCTCAACCGTATCGTTACCCCGGGCCAACAGCGCTATCTCGTCGGATCGATCACCGACGTGTCTGTTCTCAAGGCGCGTGAACGCGAGCTGATGGAGGCGCAGACGCAAGCCCAGAAGCTCTATGCCGATCTTGAGAACATCCTGCGCGTCATGCCCGTCGGCGTCATCATCCTCAATGAGGATCTGGTCATCGAATTCGCCAATCCCAAGACCCGCGAGATCTGGGAGTGGCCGGTGGAACGGTCGCTCGAGGGGGCCACTTTCGGGGATTACGCCAGGACGAATCACGACCGTGGTTGGGTGTGGGAAGGTGGCAAAGATTTTGACGTCGGGCTTGACGAACGGATCACCGAACTGCGCGCGCTCGAAGGCACGATGCAGCGTGAGCTCGTCTACCCTGACGGAAAGCAGGTGCTGATCACCACGACGTCGCTCGTCGATCACAAATTCCTCATCACCTATTCCGACTTCACCGAGCTGCGCCGTCAGGAGCGGGAAATCAGCGAGGCGCGCGAGCAGCTTGAACGCATCGGCCAGTTCATGCAGGACGCGACCCGCGTGATGTCGCAGGGCCTCGTGGTGATCGAGGATGGCGTCATCGTCCAGAGCAACGAGTCGCTCGCCCGCATGCTCGCGGTGCCACAGGCAATGCTCGCGCCCGGACAGAGCTGGCATGCCTGCTTCGCCTATTGCGCCAAACGCGGCGATTTCGGCGCCGACCCGATGACGGTGCTTGAGGATTGGCAGGAAAAGGTCCATTCCATGACCGGTTTCTCGGCAACCTTCCTCTGCAACGAGCAGACCTGGGTCCAGATGGAAGCGACCGCCAGTGGCCACGGACACTGGATGGTCGTGTGCACTGATGTTACCGATCTCAAGCGCCGCCAGGAGGAACTGACCGTTCTTCTGGCCAGGAGCGAAGCGGCTGACCAGGCCAAGTCAGAATTCCTCGCCAACATGAGCCACGAGATCCGCACCCCGATGAACGGTGTGCTGGGCATGGCCGAATTGCTGGCGAAATCCGCGCTCGATACGCGCCAGAAGACCTTCGTCGACATCATCGTCAAGTCCGGCAACGCGCTCTTGACCATCATCAACGACATCCTCGACTTCTCGAAGATCGATGCAGGACAGCTCAAGCTTCGTAACGTGTCGTTCGATCCAGTGGAGGCGATCGAGGACGTGGCGACGCTGCTGTCGACCTCGGCGGCTGACAAAGACATCGAGCTGATCGTCCGCGCCGATGCCTCCGTGCGGCACATGGTGTCGGGTGATCCCGGCCGTTTCCGCCAGATCGTTACCAATCTGCTCGGCAATGCCATCAAGTTCACCGAGAAGGGGCACGTTCTGGTCGAATTGTCAGGCACGCCCTTGGACGGGCCACAGGTAATGCTGACGATGCGGGTCGAGGATACCGGCATCGGCATTCCCGATGACAAACGCATCTCGATCTTCGACAAATTCTCCCAGGTCGACACGTCCTCGACGCGGCGGCATGAAGGCACCGGACTCGGTCTTGCCATTACCGCCGGCCTGGTAAACTTGTTCGGTGGTCACATAGACGTCGACAGTCGGGTCGGCGAAGGGTCGGTCTTTACCGTGCGGATGCCTTTTGCCGTGGCTAACGAGCGACAGAAGCCGCAACCATTGCCGGTGAATGTCGAAGGCGCGCGCATTCTGGTGATCGATGACAACGACATCAATCGCCGGATACTGACCGAACAACTGGCGCTCTGGGGTTTCGACGGCGTCGCCGTCGACAGCGGTCACGAGGCCATGGCCGTACTTGACGAGGCCCATCGCCTCGGGGTCTCCATCGATGCGCTGATCATCGACTACCAGATGCCGGTGATGAACGGGATCGACGTGGCACGGATGATTCGTGCCGATCATCGGTTCGAGGCGATCGCCATGATTTTCCTCACGTCGATGGACATGGTTGGCGACGAACGGATCTTCGAGAAGCTGAACGTCCAGGCGCATCTGATGAAGCCGGCGCGCGCCAATCTTTTGCGCAGCACCATTGTCGAGGTGGTGCGGGCCGTGCGGCTGGGGTGGCCGCGTGGTGCGATTGGCAAGCCCTTGCGTGTCGTCTCGGCGAACAGCCACCCGGAACAACCCTCCACTCGTGCTGTTCCGGCAACGTCAGGCAGCGCGTTGGCTGCACCGCCGGTGCGCCCCACATCTGCCTCGAGTGGTTGTGACGTGCTGATCGCTGAGGACAATGAAGTCAATCAGATCGTCTTCCGCCAGATTCTGCAATCGACCAACCTGACCCAGCACATCGTTGAGAACGGCCGGGAGGCGGTGGAGGCCTGGCGTGCGCTCCAGCCCAGACTTATCATCATGGACATCTCGATGCCCATTCTCAACGGCCACCAGGCGGCGCGCACCATTCGCGAGGCGGAGAAGGCTGAGGGCGAGGGGCGGCATGTACCGATCATCGGGGTGACCGCCCACGCGCTCGACAGCGACCGGGAGGCCTGCCTGGCCGCCGGCATGGATGATTATCTGTCGAAGCCGGTCAGCCCCGAGCAGCTTGAGGAAAAGATCGAGCGCTGGCTGGGCCGTTCCCTGCGCGACGGTTCAGTGTTCTTCGGCTGCGATATCTGACGCGGGCTTGATGCCGCAGAGCATTTCCCGTTTTCCCGCGAAACCCTTGCGCCTCTCCACGGTGTAGCCAGCCGCAGTCAGGTTGCGACGGACGAAACCGGCTGCTGCATAGGTGGCGAAACTGCCACCCGGTGCTGTGTGGTCGAACACCTGCTGCATCAATTCCGCCGACCACATGGCCGCATTGCGGGCGGGCGCGAAGCCGTCGAGATACCAGGCGTCGAAGATAAGCGGGCTGGCGCAAAGGCTTGCGAGCGCGTCGCCGCACAGGACGGTCAGCCGCGTCTGTTGGTCGAGTTCTATATCGACCGTTCCTTCGGGATGCTCAGGCCAGCGCGCGACGAGTGTCTTCCGCTCGGCATCGATCTGCGGCCAGCGTGACAGCGCCCGTGAAAGTTCCTCCGCTTGCATGGGAAAGAGCTCGAAGGAGACGAAATGCAGGTTTGCGCCCGCGGTTCGCGTGGCCTTCCATTGTCGCCAGGTCTCGCAGGCGTTGAGGCCGGTGCCGAAGCCCAGTTCGCCGATGCGGAAGATGCCGGGGCGCAGCCAGCGCTCCGGTAGTCCGTTGCCGGCGAGAAAAACGTGGTCGCATTCGAGCCGGCCGTCGGTCTGACAATAAAAATGATCGTCAAAGGCGGTCGAATAAGGCATATCGCCGTCGCGCCAGGTGAGTTCCTGGGCGCCGGCCGAGGTCGGGGATGTTGAGGTGGAATGGGCCATGGCCATAGCGGATAATGCGAGCGGGCTTGCCGGTCAATCGCGCGTTGCCCTATTGATCGCCGGCGGCGGCATCATGGGCCTGTGGGCGGCGCTGAAGGCCGACCGCCTTGGCATCGATACACTCATCCTCGACGAGGGAGCGCTCGCGTCGGGGGCAAGCGGGGGGCTGCTCGGCGCGCTGATGCCGCACATGCCTGACAAGTGGAGTGACAAGAAACAATATCAATTCGATTCTCTCTTGATGCTCGAAGACGAGGTGCGCGCACTTGAGGCGGAGACGGAGCTGTCTGCCGGTTATCGTCGCTGCGGCCGGCTCATTCCTCTGCCCAAGCCGCATCTGCGGACCATCGCCGAGCGGCACGAGCGCGAGGCCCTGGTCAACTGGCGGGCCGGGGGGCGGTCCTTTCTATGGGAAACGCTCGATACCTCACCGTTCGGTCCCGCCTGGCCAGTCGCCAGTTCCTGTGGCGCCGGACTGGTGCGCGACACATTTGCCGCACGGATTTCCCCACGAGGCCTGACCGGGATGCTGGTCGCGCGTCTGCGCCGCTCTCGCCATGTGCGAATTGTCGAAGGCCGTGGCGTCGAGTCGATCGAGGGGCGGACGGCGCGGCTGGTAGATGGTGGCAGTATCGCCTTCGGCCATTGCATCGTCGCGGCGGGCTACAAGTCCTTCCCCTTGCTCGAAGCGCTCGGTCCCGCCTTGCCGTGTCCGCTCGGACAGCCGGTCAAGGGGCAGGCGGCCCTTCTGAAAGCCGACATTGACGCCGACCTGCCGCTTCTCTATCTCGACGGCCTCTATGTCGTGCCACATGAGGACGGGTTTACCGCCATCGGCAGCACCAGCGAGGGTCAGTTCGCGGAGCCTTTCTCGACGGATCAGCAGGTCGAGGATCTGGTCGAACGGGCTCGCGCGCTGGCGCCGGCTCTGCGTTCGGCCGAAGTTGTTGAGCGCTGGGCGGGGTTGCGGCCGAAGGCGATCGACCGGGATCCGATGGTCGGGCCGCATCCGGACAATTCGCGTGTCATCGCGCTCACCGGCGGCTTCAAGGTCAGTTTCGGCATGGCGCACCGTCTGGCCGACGAGGCCCTCGCGGCCGTGGAGGGGCGGTCCATAGCAATGCCTGAGGGGTTCCACCTGCGGAGCCATATCGATGTCGCTACACGCAAGGCGTGAGATTTTCCCCGTTTCCCTTCGTCATATTGTCACGCAAATCACCTAACTGCTGCGATATAACGTCCATTGCTAAAATGGACGCCCCTCGAAGCGAGGTGCCGCATGCGCTATGCTATTCACTTTACGCCGTCCTTCAGCGATCCGCTGACGCTTGCTGCGGCGAGTTGGCTTGGGCGCAGCGTGTTTTCCGGCGAATCGGTTGAGCATCCGGCCGTGCGCGGTCTCGGAGTCCAGGAGATCGCTTTCCACACCGCACTGCCGCGCCGTTATGGTTTCCATGCGACGCTCAAGGCGCCGTTTCACCTCAACGGGGACTGCACCGAGGCCGGTCTGCTGCGGGAGTTGATGCGCTTTGCCGGGACGCTTGAGCCGCTGGTGCTTCCACGGCTGGTTGTCGGCCGAATCGGAAATTTCTTCGGTCTCGTGCCGGAGGCGCCTTGCGCCGGGCTCGATTTCGTCGCGGCCAAGATCGTGCAGCATTTCGACGGCTATCGTGCGCCGCTCAGTGAGGCGGAAATTGAACGGCGCAATCCGGACGGGTTGTCGGCGGCGCAATTCTCCAACCTGCATCGCTGGGGTCATCCTTATGTGATGGATGAGTTTCGTTTCCACATGACACTGACCGCGCCGCTTCTGTCGCGGGATTTCGGCCGGCTGGAAACGGCTCTCAGCGGGTATTTCGCTCCTCTGCTCTGCGAGCCGATCGAGATCGCCAATCTCGCGCTGTTCGTCGAGAAGGAGCCGGGCGCTCCATTCGTGGTCCATTCGCTGCACCCTATGGGCCGTGTCGCCGCCCGGAGGAGCGCTTGAGGGCGTTTTGAGGTGGCCACCGCCAACAGGTAAAGTTGCAGACGCGTGTTTGCATCTCGACATCGGCCGCTGGTCTGCTTACCGTCTGGCGTCCGTTTTCAGGGTGATTTGATGCACAACAATAGCTATCCACGCGACCTCGTCGGCTATGGTCGCAATGTTCCAGATCCGAAATGGCCAGGCGATTCCCGTATCGCCGTGCAGTTCGTCGTCAATTATGAAGAGGGCGGCGAGAGCTCGATCCTCGACAGCGACCCGGCCTCCGAATGCCTGTTGTCCGAGATCGTCGGCGCGCAGCCGTGGCCGGCTCAGCGCAATCTCAATATCGAGTCGATCTACGAATACGGCTCGCGCGCCGGCTTCTGGCGGCTGTGGCGAATGTTCACCGCGCGCCAGATGCCGGTCACCGTCTATGGTGTGACGCTCGCCATGGCGCGAAACCCGGAAGCGGTCGCGGCGATGCAAGAGGCCGGCTGGGAGATCGCCAGCCACGGCTATCGCTGGCTCGAGTACAAGGATTTTTCCGAGGAGGAGGAGCGTAAGCATATCCTTGAGGCCGTGCGGTTGCACAAGGAGCTGACCGGCTCGCATCCGCTCGGCATGTACCAGGGCAAGCCGTCCGGCAATACGCTGAAGCTGGTGATGGAGGAGGGCGGCTTCCTCTATTCCTCCGACAGTTACGCCGACGATCTGCCCTATTGGGTCAAGGGTCCGGACGCCAAGCCGTTCCTCATCATCCCGTACACGCTTGAAGCCAACGACATGCGCTTTGCCACGCCGCAAGGCTTCAACTCCGGCGACCAGTTCTTCACCTATCTCAAGGACACGTTCGATGTGCTCTACGAGGAGGGCAAGGCCGGCAGCCCGAAGATGATGTCGGTCGGTCTGCACTGCCGCCTCGTCGGACGACCGGGCCGGGCCGCCGCATTGGCGCGTTTCCTCGATTATGTGGCGAGCCACGAGAAGGTATGGATTCCGAAACGCATCGAGATCGCCGAGCATTGGTACAAGCATCACAAGCCGGATGCGGTTTGAGATGATGACGCGCGAAGACTTTGTTTCCCGCTTCGGCGGCGTGTTCGAACACTCGCCCTTCATCGCCGAGCGGGCCTATGACGCCGGACGAATCGTAGAGCCGCTGTCGGCGTCCGGCGTTCATGCGGCGCTGACGGAAAAATTCAGGGCCGCTTCCGCCGACGAACGTCTCGGCGTGTTGCGCGCCCACCCGGACCTCGCCGGCAAGCTGGCGATCGCCGGTCAGCTGACCGAGGATAGCCGTAACGAACAGGCCGGCGCGGGCCTCGATCGGCTTTCGGCCGAAGAGCATGCGCGTTTCACCGGGCTCAATACCGCCTACACCGAAAAATTCGGTTTTCCCTTCATCATCGCGGTGAAGGGTCTGACCAAAGACGATATCCTTGCCGCTTTCGAGCGACGGATCGACAACAGTCGTGAGACCGAGTTCGAGACCGCTTGTGTGCAGGTCGAGAAGATTGCCCGGCTTCGCCTCGAGAGCCTTCTACCGGAGAACCGCTGATATGCTTGAAACATCCACCGTGGTCCTGCCCGAATTCGCCGCGGGCGCCGTCAACCTCGCTTCCGCCCGGCTCGGCGCCAAGGGGCTTTTCGCGACCGACGAGTTCTTCGCCCCGCTGTCGCGCATGCTGAACGATGAGCCGGCGAGTTTCGATCCTGATCTCTACGACGACAACGGCAAGTACATGGACGGCTGGGAAAGCCGGCGCAAACGAGTGGCCGGCCATGATTGGTCGGTGATCCGCCTTGCCATGCCGGGCCGGATCTTCGGTTTCGACGTCGACACCCGCTTCTTCACCGGCAACTACCCGCCATATTGCCTGATCGAGGCGGCTTTCGTTGCCGAGGGCGATCCGACCGAAGCGACGGAATGGACCGAGATCCTGCCCAAGTCCCCGCTCGGACCGGGTGCCCAGCATTTCTTCGAGAATGCTGATCGCGAAAAGGTCTGGACCCACCTTCGGCTGCACATCTATCCCGATGGCGGGATCGCGCGGCTGCGCGTTTATGGGGCGGCCTATTTCGACTGGTCGAAGGTCGGCGAGGAACAGGAAGTCGATCTGGCCTATATTTTTCACGGTGCCAAGGCGCTGGCCTGGTCGGATGCGCATTTTGGCCATCCCGACAAGATGCTTGGTCCGGGGCGCGGCCTCAACATGGGCGACGGCTGGGAGACCAAGCGCCGGCGCGGCCCTGGACACGACTGGGCGATCATCCGCCTCGGTCATCCGGGGCTGATCAAGCGCGTCATCGTCGATACGCACTTCTTCAAGGGGAACTATCCCGACACCTGCGAACTGCTCGGCGCTTATCTGCCGGATGCCGGGGACACGTTCAGCGAGGCCGATATTGCCGCCTCGGAAAGCTGGAAGCCGATCCTTGAGCGTCAGAAGCTGGAGATGGACCGTAAGCACGAGTTCTCAGGTCCGGTCATCGCCGATGTCGGCCCGGTGACGCACGTACGCTTCGCCATGCATCCGGACGGGGGCGTCATGCGGTTGCGCCTCTACGGCATCAAGGCCTGAGGCTGAAAAAAACCGGCGGAGGCGCTTACTGCTTGGGCGCCTCTTCCGCCTCGCGGATGGCCTCTTGGTGATACCAGCTGCCGCAACCGCTCTCGATGATGACAGGACGCTCGCGCTGCTGCATCTCTCTCAACTTTTGAATATTTCGAACCGGGAACTCTAAGATCTTCGCCGATTCCCGAACCATGTTCGTCGTCATGCTACTGCCTCTTTTTGTTCATCGGCGGATAGCCGGGAGAGAACTATACCAGATCTTAAGAGGTTCGCACAGGAAAAGTGCAAAATGCCTATAAAATAGGCTGTTTCGTGCTTTTTTCTTGGTTGGCTGCGAAGTGACCAGTTGTGACCTGTTGTTCGCAGCGGCAAAAAATCTCGCAAAAATCGCGTCAGAACTCTGGAGAAGCGGGGAAGTCTCTTCAGGAAATGATGCGATTCAGCCCTCTTTTTGGGGAGGTGTGATGGATTTCGAATCGAATGGGACGCAATTCGATCAAGTTGGCATGATTCATGCCTGTTAAGATGTCGACTCGCCGGGATGCCGGAGAATCAGCCCTCTGTTGCGCTCTTTGGGCGAGCGCTTGACTGAAGAGAGACCAAGAATGACCAAGTACAAGCTCGAGTATATCTGGCTCGACGGCTATACGCCGGTTCCGAACCTTCGCGGCAAGACGCAGATCAAGGAATTCGATACCTTCCCGACGCTGGAACAGCTCCCGCTCTGGGGTTTCGACGGTTCCTCGACGATGCAGGCCGAAGGTAGCAACTCCGATTGCGTGCTCAAGCCGGTCGCCGTCTATCCCGACCCGGCCCGCCTCAACGGTGCACTGGTCATGTGCGAAGTCATGATGCCGGATGGCGTCACGCCGCATCCGTCGAACGCCCGCGCCACGATCCTCGACGACGAGGGTGCCTGGTTCGGTTTCGAGCAGGAGTACTTCTTCTACCAGGATGGCCGCCCGCTCGGCTTCCCGGAGCATGGCTTCCCTGCGCCGCAGGGCCCGTATTACACTGGCGTCGGCTACAAGAACGTCGGCGACGTTGCGCGTCAGATCGTCGAGGAACATCTCGACCTCTGCCTCGAAGCCGGCATCAACCATGAAGGCATCAATGCCGAAGTGGCCAAGGGCCAGTGGGAATTCCAGGTCTTCGGCAAGGGCTCCAAGAGCGCAGCCGACCAGATGTGGATCGCCCGTTACCTGCTGCTTCGCCTTTGCGAAGGCTATGGCATCGACATCGAGTTCCATTGCAAGCCGCTCGGCGACACCGACTGGAACGGTTCGGGCATGCACTGCAACTTCTCGACCAAGTACATGCGCGAAGTCGGTGGCAAGGAATATTTCGAAGCCCTGATGGCCGCTTTCGCCAAGAACTGGAAAGAGCACATCGACGTTTACGGTCCGGACAATCACATGCGCCTGACCGGCAAGCACGAGACGGCACCGTGGAACAAGTTCTCCTACGGTATCGCCGACCGCGGCGCCTCGATCCGCGTTCCGCATTCCTTCGTCAACAACGGCTACAAGGGCTACCTTGAAGACCGTCGTCCGAACTCGCAGGGCTGCCCCTACCAGATCGCTTCGCAGGTTCTCAAGACGATCTCGGAAGTCGCGACCGCCGATTTCGGCCGTAGCGCCGCCTGATCGTTTCGATCTCCCAAGGCATTCGGACGACGCCGGCGAAAGCCGGCGTCGTTTGCGTTTGATCCGGCCTTCGTTCCGTCAAGTCCCGCGCGGGACGCTTTCCTCGTACACGTCGCTCGGCTATGTAGATCCTGAAGCCGACAGGCTTTCCTGGCATCGGGATTTCCGAGACCGGGCGAAACGAGGGTATTTTTCGCGGCGCGTCACCTGTGAATGCGAACCGCCTCATCCCCAGGGGGAATGATATTTGAACCAGCCTCTTGCCGTACAGCCTCTCACCGCCGCTGCCTTCTTGCCCTTCGGCGAAGTGATCGAGGCGATGCCATCCACCATGCGCCTGATCAACGGTGGTACGACCGAGCGGTTTCACGCGCTCTTTGCCCCCGAGGCGGTGGGCGAGGGCGCGCGGGTGATCGCCAGCATATTTCGTGGCCAGCCCCGTCGCTTTCCTTACGAGATCGGCATGATGGAGCGTCATCCGCTCGGCAGCCAGAGCTTTTCGCCCCTGTCGGGCCGGTCCTTCCTTGTCGCCGTCTCCGAGGACGAGGGCGGCCGGCCCGGCGAGCCGAGGGTCTTCCTCGCACGGCCCGACCAGGGGGTGAACTACCACCGCAATGTCTGGCACCATCCGTTAATGGCAATCGGTGATCCATCTGATTTTCTGGTTGTCGATCGTGACGGGCCGGGCAACAATCTCGAAGAACACTTCTTCCCAACGCCTTACCGCATTCTGGAGCCCCATCTATGACCGGTCTCACCACCCATGTCCTCGACACCGCGCTCGGTAAGCCCGCCGATGGGCTGAAGATTCAACTGATGCGGATGAACGGCGAAGAAGCCGAGTTGATCACCACAGTCTTCACCAATTCCGACGGTCGGGTCGATGGTGGGCCGCTCCTTGTGGGGGCCGATTTTCAGGTGGGGCAATACGAGCTTCTCTTCCATGCCGGCGACTACCTCAAGACCAAGGGAGTCTCCCTCACCGACCCGCCCTTCCTCGACGTGATCCCGATCCGCTTCGGCATTTCCGACACGACAGCGCATTATCACGTGCCGCTTCTGCTTTCGCCCTACGGCTATTCGACCTATCGGGGCAGTTGATGATCTTTGCCGCCATCGCCGACGTGCACGGCAACCATCTGGCGCTTGAGGCGGTGCTTGAGGACATCCGTGGGCTGGGCATTTCCGACATCGTCAATCTCGGTGATTGCTTTTCCGGTCCGCTGGATGCGGCAAGGACGGCGGAACTGTTGATGCCGCTCGATGCAGTGACCGTGTGCGGCAACCATGATCGGGCGCTGATCGACCGGCCGTTCGAGGCGATGGGAGACTGGGAGCGGCCGTCCTTCGAGCAACTCTCCGAAGAGCAGCTCGACTGGATCCGCACGCTGCCGTTCAGCACGGTTTTCCGCGATGAGGTCTATCTCTGCCACGCGACGCCGCAGGACGATAACACCTATTGGATGGAGACGCTGAACGAGCAGGGCATCTTTCATCTCAAGCCGCTCTCGGAGATCGAAGCGCGGGCCGAGGGCATAGACCAGCCGCTCATCCTGTGCGGCCACAGCCATATCGCCCGTTCGGTGCAGCTTTCCGACGGCCGGCTGATCGTCAATCCGGGTAGCGTCGGCTGTCCCGGTTTCGATTATGACAAGCCATTTTATCACAAGGCCCAGGCCGGCACGCCATTCGCCGCCTATGCCGTCCTGGAAAAGACCGGCCGTGGCTGGCAGCCCAGTTTCCGGCAGGTGCGCTATGACAATCTCGCCGCCGCCGATATGGCGAAGGCGTATGGCATGACCGACTGGATCAGCGCGCTTTCGACAGGCTGGATCGTTTGAGAGGCAGGAGGCACGCTGGCGGCGCCTCCCTCTCTTTGGCGTTCAGACCTTGAACGGGTTTTCCGCGATGATGCCACCGTCGATCTCGGCGATGCCGCGCTTGCCGCACAGTGCCATGGTGGTGTCCATCTCCTTGGCGATGATCTCCAGCGCCTTGGTGACGCCCGGCTTGCCCATGGCGCCGAGGCCGTAGAGGAAGGGCCGGCCGATGAAGGTGCCCTTGGCGCCGAGCGCCACGGCCTTCAGCACGTCCTGACCGGAGCGGATGCCGCCGTCGAGGTGCACTTCGATCTTGTTGCCGACAGCATCGACGATCCGCGGCAGCATGGCGATCGAGGAATGGGCGCCGTCGAGCTGGCGGCCGCCGTGGTTGGAGACGACGATCGCATCCGCCCCGGTCTTCGCCGCCATCTTCGCGTCCTCCACGTCGAGAATGCCCTTGATGATCAGCTTGCCGCCCCAGCGCTCCTTGATCCACTCGACGTCTTTCCACGACAGCTGCGGGTCGAACTGCTCGGTCGTCCAGGCGTTGAGCGAGGCGAGGTCGGTGACGCTCTTGGCGTGGCCGTGGATATTGCGGAAGGTGCGGCGGTTGGTCTGGAGCATGTTCCAGCACCAGCGCGGGCGCGTCGCCATCTGGTAGAGGTGCTTCGGCGTCAGTCTGGGCGGGGCCGACAGCCCGTTGCGCAGATCCTTGTGGCGCTGGCCAAGAATCTGCAGGTCGGCGGTCAGCACCAGCGCCGAGCACTTCGCCGCCTTGGCTCGCTCGATCAGGTTCAGCACGAAATCGCGGTCGCGCATGACGTAGAGTTGGAACCAGAAGGGCTTGGTGGTCACCGAGGCGACGTCCTCGATCGAGCAGATGCTCATGGTCGAGAGGGTGAAGGGAACGCCGAACTCTTCCGCCGCCTTCGCCGCCAGCATTTCGCCATCGGCATGCTGCATGCCGGTGAGACCGGTCGGGGCAAGCGCGACAGGCATCTTGACCTTTTCACCGATCATCGTCGTTTCGAGCGAGCGGCCGCTCATGTCGACCAGCACCCGTTGGCGCAGTTTGATCTTCGAGAAATCGCTTTCGTTGGCGCGGTAGGTACTCTCCGTATAGGCGCCGCTGTCGGCATAGTCGAAGAACAGCTTCGGTACGCGACGCTTCGCCAGCGCCTTCAGGTCGGCGATCTCAAGAATGGGGGACACGGGAATTTACCTCTTTGGAAATTAACGACAGAGTGTCATCAGAAATGCTCGCCAGAACGGAAGGGGCCGACACGCATGCCGGCGGCGACCAGGTAGGCGGTCGACCAGCCGATCAGCACGAAGCCGTTCACCCCCTCAAGGGCCGCCAGCATGCGCCATTCAACCGCGGGAACGACGTCGCCATAGCCGACCGTCGAGAAGGTGATGGTGGCGAAATAGAGTGCCGTCGGAAAGTCGGTGATGAAGCCCAGCAACCGATAGCAGAGCGCCCAGAGCCAGACTTCCGCCGTCAGAACGGCGAAGACGCCGATCACCACGGTGTTCATCGCCAGCAGATGGCTGCGATGCCCGGCAAGGCGGATGCGATCGGTCACCCAGCCCATGGCGCGCGTCACGCCGATAAGGCCGAACGTGTGGATGATGACGGTCATCGAAATCATCAAGACTCCGAGGACAATATTGGCGAAGAGTTGCAGCAAAATGAGTTCGGTTCCGGGCCGTAATGCTGTCACGCGGTAGGCTTCATGCTCCGCCCGGCGACATAGGTTTCCACGACCGACCGGTCGTCGCCCAATGTTTGCAGCAGAAACAGTTCCTCCGCAAGGGAGCGGATGGTCTCCATTCGCAGGGCCATGGCCGGGGTTGCCGCGGCGTTCAGAACGACGAAGTCGGCATCGGTGCCGGGTTCAAGCGTGCCGATCCGATCCGAAAGCGAAAGCGCCTCGGCATTGCCGAGCGTCATCATGTGAAAGCTCTCCAGTGGGTTGAGCCGTTCGCCGAGCAACTGCTGTATCTTGTAGGCTTCGTCCAGCGTCTTGAACATGGAATAGCTGGAGCCGCCGCCGATATCGGTCGCCACCGCGATCCGAAGCTTCTTGTCGCGGCGCTGGTATTTGCGCAGCGGGAAGAGACCGGAACCGAGGAAGAGGTTGGAGGTCGGGCAATGCACCGCGACGGCACCGGCCTCGCTCATCGCGTCGGCCTCCCGGTCGGAGAGATGGATCGCGTGGCCGAAAAGGCTTTTCCGACCAAGCAGGCCGTAATGCGCGTAGATGTCGGTGTAATCGACCGCATCCGGGTAGAGTTCGCAGGTGTAGCGGATCTCGTCGTGGTTCTCCGACAGGTGCGTCTGTATGTGCAGGTCGGGAAACTCTTGCGCCAGCGCCTGAACGCGTTCCATTTGCTCCGGTGTCGAGGTGATGGCGAAGCGTGGCGTGATGGCGACGTGGTTGCGGCCCTTGCCATGCCAGTCGGCGATGACCTGACGGGTTTCGTCATAGCCGGTCTCCGGGGTGTCCAGGAGGCCCTGCGGCGCGTTGCGGTCCATCATCACCTTGCCGCCGATCATCAGGCTGCCGCGCCTGAGGCTTTCGGCGAAGAAAGCGTCGGCCGAGGCCTTGTGTACCGAGCAATAGGCGACCGCCGTCGTCGTGCCGTTGCGGAAGAACTCGTCGAAGAAGGCCTTGGCGATGCGGTCGGCATGGGCCTGCTCGACGAAACGGCATTCCTCCGGGAAAGTATAGGTGTTCAGCCATTCAAGCAGGTTGGCGGCATAGGACGCGATCACCTGCATTTGCGGGAAATGCACATGGGTGTCGATCAGTCCGGGCAGGATCAGGTGCGGGCGGCGGTCGATCACCACGGTGTCTTCGGGAACTGACGTGCTCACCGTCGCATAATCGCCCATGGCGAGGATCTTGCCGTCATCGACCAGCAGGGCGCCGTCGCTCTCGTAGCGGTAGCTGCCGCTGTCGTCGATATGCTCCGGGGCGCGAGTGAAGCTCAACAGCCGTGCGCGAAAGAGGGTCGCGCTCATGGCTGCTTGTTTCCCGAAACAGCGCTTTCGAACCAGGCGACCAGCAGGGCGCGTTCCTCGGTTGAGACCTCGGTGATGTTACCGGGCGGCATGGCATGGCTGCGGCCGGCCTGGAGATAGATCTCGCGGGCATGGGCGGCGATTTCCGCGTCTGTCTCGAGCTTCACGGTCTTTGGCGGCCGCACAACGCCTTCCCAGACCGGCTCGGCCGCATGGCACATCGAACAGCGCGACAAGACGACGTCGCGGGCAGCTTCATAGTGGGCATTCTCGACGAAGCGGAGATTGACCGGAGCGACCGAAACCTCCTCCTCGACCGGTGCCCTCTGCACGGTCGACAGCCACATGATGGCGATGAAGATCAGCGCCGTGGCGAGCCAAGTCCAGGTCGGGCGGCCCTTGCGGGCGTGGGTGGTGTTGAACCAGTGGCGGATGGTGACGCCCATCAGGAAGACCAGTGCGGCGATCACCCAGTTGTAGGCGGTGCCGAAGGCCAGCGGATAGTGGTTGGAGAGCATGAAGAAGATGACTGGCAGCGTCAGGTAGTTGTTGTGCAACGAGCGCTGCTTGGCGATCACGCCATATTTCGGATCCGGCGTGCGGCCGGCGATCAGGTCGGCGACGACGATTTTCTGGTTCGGAATGATGATCAGGAAGACGTTGGCCGACATGATAGTGGCCGTGAAGGCGCCGAGATGCAGGAAGGCGGCGCGGCCGGTGAAAACCTGCGTATAGCCCCAGGCCATGGCGATCAGCGCCACGTAGAGCACGCCCATCAGCACCCAGATATTCTTGCCGAGCGGCGACTTGCATAACTGGTCATAGATCACCCAGCCGACCGCGAGCGAGGCGATCGAAAGGGCGATCGCCTGCCATTGGGTCAGGTCGAGCACATGCCGGTCGATCAGGAACAGATCGGCCCCGCCGTAATAGACGACGGCCAGCATGGCAAAGCCCGAAAGCCAGGTGACATAGCTCTCCCACTTGAACCACGTCAGATGCTCGGGCATCGAGGCCGGCGCCACTAGATATTTCTGGATGTGGTAGAAGCCGCCGCCGTGGACCTGCCACTCCTCGCCGTAGGCGCCGACCGGCAGATGGTCGCGCTTCACCAGCCCGAGATCGAGGGCGATGAAGTAGAAGGATGAACCGATCCAGGCGATTGCCGTGATCACATGCAGCCAGCGGACCGCGAAGGAGAGCCATTCCCAGGCAATGGCATATTCGTACATCAGAAAATCCTTTTCTTCCTCCGGCGAAACAGTTTGAAAAATAATCGCCGTCAAGGAAAGCCCCACATGTCGGATCGTGGGCCTATCCAGAGAAATTCTTTGCCTCTTGCCTACCCGGCGTTATCGCGCGGCGAGCGCTATCGCGTCACGCTCCGGTGCCAGGGTGGCTTCCAGCCATTCGCGGAACTTGCGGACCTTGGGCAGATTGCGCCGGTTTTCGGGATAGACCAGCCAGTAGGTGCTGTCGTCCAGCCAGCTGAGTTCAAACGGCTGTATGAGCCGCCCGGACGCCAGTTCGTCCTGAAGGTAGAAGGGGCTCAGCATGGCGACGCCATGACCGGCCATCGCCGCTCCGGCTTCAAGATCGAGCGCGCCGCCCGCGTCGAACGTGCGCGCGGTGTGGTCTGCGGCATCGAGGCCCGCCTGCGTGAACCAGCGTGTCCAACGTCCGTCGTCGTCGGTAATCCAGGGCAGCTTCAGCAAGTCGACCGGCTTCTTCACGCCGCCGATGCTCTCCGCCAGCTTGGGGCTCAGCATCGGCGAATAGCTCAGCCGCAGGATCGGGTGGCATGTGAGGCCGGGCCAGGGGGCCTGGCTGATCCGGATCGCGAGATCCGCGGTCTCGCGGCTGAAGTCGGTGAGCCTGGAGCCACGCAGCAGCCGGACCGCGATGTTCTGATGGGCGAGCTGAAAGGCGCCGAGATGCCGGGCAAGCCAGTGGGAGGCAAATGTCGGTGTGGAGTGGATCTCAAGGATCTCGTCGGCATTCTGACGCGCGGTGTCGATCACTTCGCGCAGGGTGGCGAAGGCTTCCGTCACCTTGGGCAGCATGCGTTCGCCAATCGGCGTCAACGCTATCTGGCGCGGGCGGCGCAGGAAGAGGAGTTCGCCGATATTCTCTTCCAGCAGCTTGATCTGGTAGCTCACCGCCGTCTGAGTCATGCCCAGCTCCTCGCCAGCCTTGGTGAAGCTTCCCAACCGGCCGACCGCCTCGAAGACGCGCAGGGCATTGAGCGGGAACTGTTTCGACAGTTTCATGGATAAGCTCTCTTTATCTATGGTCACCGTAATTGAATTGGATATGCCACGCAATGCCGGGCATTCTGAGCGCATCAAAGATCAAATGAAATTGGGCGATGGAGACGCGACATGGTGTCCGCGATCAAGAATCTGTGGCTTGTGCCGGGCCTTTCTTTTGGCGGCATCAAACGATTTTTCACGCGCCTCTTGGCGCGCGGCGAGACGTGGTCGGATACGCTTCCAGACAGCATGAAAAAGGACCTCGGCCTCCTCGACGGTCGCCCCTCACGCAGCCGTACCGACGCCTATTGGTCTGATCACAGGCGTCATCGCGACTGGATACGCTCCGGGCCGCTTTGAAGGAATGATGAATCTTATCAAGGTGATACGCCGGCGAACTCAAGCGTTGATTCCGGGCCTTCATGCGATGATTCAGGTGGCGCGTCGTTCGTCTCGACCGTCCATCAGCCAAGCAGCACGGCCAGCAGTTCGGCTGCCACCAGTGCGGCGATCACCGGCGGGCGCTTGTCGCGCAACGCGCTGCCGCCGATCGGCAAGGTGAGTTTGTCGAGTAAGGTCTGATCGCCGCCTTCGCGCCGCAGCCAGCGGGTGAAGGTGGCGCGCTTGGTGGCTGAACCGATCATGCCGACATAGGCGAGCTCGGGGCGGGCAAGCGCTTCACGCGCTATCAGGAAATCGAGGGCATGGTCGTGGGTCAGGATAACGGCTGCCCCGCCCGGCCGGATGGACGCAACCTCCGCCTCCGGCATGGCGACGTGACGAAGCGTCATGCCCTCCGGTATCGCACCATCCTGCGTTTCTCGCGTCTCGATCAGCGTGGCGTTGAGCGGCAGAGGACGAAGGGCAGCAGCGAGCGCCAGGCCGACATGGCCGGCACCGAAGACGAAGACGTCGGGATAGTCGCTTTCCATTTTCGCCTGCCGGTCGATCAACGCCCGCCTGCCTGCGTCGTCCAGCTTGCTGAAGGAAAGCAGGGTGCGGCCGCCACAGCACTGGCCGATCTCGGGGCCGAGTGGCACGTCGAGCGATGTGGCGCGTTCGCCTCCCGCCAGCATGGTTCGGGCATGGTCGATCGCCAGGAATTCCAACTGACCGCCGCCGATCGTGCCGAACAGCGCATTGGTCGCGACCAGCATGAAGGCGCCGGCCTCGCGCGGGGTGGAGCCTTTGGCTTCGATGAGGTCGACCAGAACGAGCTCGGGATGGGTGGCTAGGAAGGCGGGGAGGGAGAGTGGGATCATCGTAATTCCCCCTCTGGCCTGTCGGCCATCTCTTCCACAAGCAGGGAGAAACCGCATGGTACCGTTTCTACCCTCAGGTTACGCAGGCGTGCCGGAAATGTGGAACTGCAATATTTGCGGAGTGTGAGGAGGGCAAGACCTCCCCACTTGTCTTCTCCCCCCTTGTGGGGGAGATGGCCGACAGGCCGGAGGGGGGCTTCTTCCGGCACCCTACATCGCCTTCAGCCGCTCGACCGCCATCAACACGCGCTCGGGCGTCGCGGGGGCGTCGAGGCGCGGGCAGTGCTTGTAGTCGGCGACCGAGGCGACAGCCATGGAGAGCGCTTCAAGCACCGAGATCGCCAGCATGAAGGGCGGCTCGCCGACGGCCTTGGAACGGCCTATGGTCGGCTCGGCATTCTCGGACCACTCGGCCAGCCGCGTGTTGAAGACTTTTGGCCGGTCGGAGGCGAGCGGGATCTTGTAGGTCGACGGCGCATGGGTGCGAAGTCGGCCCTTGCCGTCCCACCAAAGTTCTTCCGTCGTCAGCCAGCCCATGCCCTGGACGAAGCCGCCCTCGATCTGGCCGATGTCGATCGCCGGATTGAGCGACTTGCCGACATCGTGCAGGATGTCGGTGCGGTCCATCAGGTATTCGCCGGTCAGCGTGTCGATCGACACTTCCGTGCAGGCCGCGCCATAGGCGAAGTAGTAGAATGGCGTGCCGCGGCCGGCGGCTCGGTCCCAGTGAATCTTCGGCGTCTTGTAGAAGCCGGCGGCCGAGAGCTGGACGCGGGCGAAATAGGCCTTGTTGACGAATTCCGGGAAGGGGATCTCTTGCTTGCCGACGCGCACGCGGTTGGGCAGGAACTCGACCTCGTCCGGGGTGACCTCGAACTTCTCCACCGCAAAGGCAACCAAGCGTTCCTTGATCTGGCGGGCGGCGTCATAGGCGGCCATGCCGTTCAGGTCGGTGCCGGAGGAGGCGGCCGTCGCCGAGGTGTTCGGCACCTTGCCGGTGGTCGTCGCGGTGATCTTGACGCGCTCGACATCGACCTGGAAGCACTCGGCGATAACCTGGGCGACCTTGGTATAAAGGCCCTGGCCCATTTCGGTGCCACCGTGGTTCAGGTGGATCGAGCCGTCCTGATAGACATGGACGAGCGCGCCGGCCTGGTTGAAGGCGGTCATGGTGAAGGAAATGCCGAACTTCACCGGGGTGAGCGCGATACCCTTCCTGATGACCGGGCTGGTCCGGTTGAAGTCGATGATCGCCTGACGCCGCGCCTGATAGTCGCTGGAGGTCTCCAGTTCCTCGACCACGCGGGCGATGATGTTGTCCTCGACCGTCTGGTGGTAGGGCGTGACATTGCGGCCGGAGCCGATGTCGCCATAGAAATTCGCCTTGCGGATCTCGAGCGGGTCGCGGCCGAGCGCGTAGGCGATCTCCTCGATGACGCGCTCGCCACCCAGCATGCCCTGCGGGCCGCCAAAGCCGCGGAACGCGGTGTTGGAGACCGTATGGGTTTTGAGCGGCTGCGAGGTCAGCTTCACATGCGGATAGAAATAGCTCGAATCTGCATGGAAGAGGGTGCGGTCGGTGACCGGGCCGGAAAGGTCGGCGGAATAGCCGCAACGCGCGGCGAAATTGGCGATCATCGCGTGGATACGGCCGTCGCCGTCGAAGGCGACGTCGAAGTCCATGCGGAAGTCGTGGCGCTTGCCGGTCAGCGCCATGTCCTCGTCGCGGTCGGGGCGGAATTTGACGGCGCGGTTGAGTTTCTTGGCGGCCAGCGCCGCCAAGGCGGCAAACTGGTTGCCCTGGGTCTCCTTGCCACCGAAGCCGCCGCCCATGCGCCGCACGTTGACGGTAATGGCGTGGCTCGGGATGTCGAGCACGTGGCCGATGATATGCTGGATCTCGGATGGGTGCTGGGTGGAGGACCAGACGGCGACCTCGTCGTCTTCGCCGGGGATGGCGAGCGCGATGTGGCTTTCCAGATAGAAGTGCTCCTGGCCACCGATCTGCATCGTGCCTTTCAGGCGATGCTCGGCCTTATCGAGTTCGGCCTCCGGTTCGCCGCGTTTCAGCACCATGCCGGGCGTGACCAATGGCGCGTCGTTTTCCAGCGCAGCATCAACATCGGTCCAGAAGGGCAGGTCCTGGTAGTCGATTTTGGCAAGGCGCGCGGCCCGGCGAGCGGCATCGCGCGTTTCGGCGATCACGGCAAAGACCGGCTGGCCGTGGAATTCGACCTTGCCCTCGGCCAGTAGCGGCTCGTCGTGGCGACCGCCGGACGAGACATCGTTGACGCCCGTCACATCCTTGGCCGTCAGCACCGCGACGACGCCGGGATAGGCCTTCACCTCGGACAGATCGACCGCAAGGATTTCGGCATGGGCCCGGTCGGACATGCCGAGCGCTCCGTGCAGCAGTCCTGCGGGTTCGGGAATATCGTCGATATATTCGGCACTTCCGCTGACATGCTTGTGCGCTGAATCATGGCGGAGCGACTGGTGCATTGGGCCGTTGATGTATTTGTAGGTCTCGTAACTCGCCTTATCCATGTCACGCCTCCTCCAGGGCAAAGCGCTTCAGCTCCTGCGGCTGACCCGTTGTTTCAAGGAAGAAACGGGTCAGCAGGTTCTTCGCGGTCAGCTGGCGATATTCGGCTGTTGCGCGCCAATCGGAGAGCGGCTGGTAGTCTTCGTCGAAGGCGTCGCGGGCGGCGAGCATGGTCGCCTCTGTCCAGGGCTTGGCGTAGAGAGCCGCTTCCACCGCGCGGGCCCGTTTCGGGGTCGCGGCCATGCCGCCGAAGGCGATACGGATATAGCTCACCTTGCCGTCTTCGCCGAGCGTCAGGTGGAAGGCGCCGCAGAGTGCCGAAATATCCTCGTCGCGGCGTTTCGAGATCTTGTAGACGGCATAGTGGCTGCCTGTCTCGGGGCGGGGTACGTGGACAGATTCGACGAACTCGCCGGCCTTCCTGTCCTGCTTGCCGTAGGCGATGAAGAAATCCTCAAGCGGGAGTTCCCTGCTCCCGGAAGACGAGCGCAGTCTGACCGAAGCGCCAAGCGCGATCAGCGCGGGCGGCGTGTCGCCGATCGGCGAGCCGTTGGCGATATTGCCGCCGACCGTTCCCATGTTGCGCACCTGCTGGCCGCCGATGCGTTCGATCAGCCGGCCAAAGGCGGGGATTTCCGCGCGGATGGTCTCATAAGCCTTGCTGTAGCTCACGCCGGCTCCAAGGGTTATGCCCTTGGCGTCCACGGTGAGCGCTTGCAGGTCGCTCAGGTGATTGATGAAGACAACCGGGTTCAGCGGTCGCATCTGCTTGGTGACCCAGAGCCCGACATCGGTCGCGCCGGCAACGATGGTGGCCTGCGGTTCTTCCGCCAGAAGATCGGCAAGGGCGGATACCGAGCCTGGAACGATCAGGCGGCGGTCATCCTTGACGATGGTGATGGTGTCGCTGCCATGCAGGTTCCACAGGCGCGCCATGATGTTGGCGCGGTCACGCTCCAGCGGGTCGAAGAGCGCGCTTGGCCGGGTGCGCGAGACCTGTTCCGCGGCCTTGACGATAGGCTCATAACCGGTGCAGCGACAGAGATTGCCCTGGAGCGCCCGTTCGATCTCGGCCCGCGACGGATTGTCGTTGGAAAGCCACAGGCCGTAGAGCGACATGACGAAACCGGGGGTGCAAAAGCCGCACTGTGAGCCGTGACAGTCGACCATGGCCTGCTGCACTGGATGCAGATCGCCGTTGTCGGCGGCGAGATGCTCGACGGTCACCACATGAGTGGCATTGAGCGAGCCGACGAAGCGGATGCAGGCATTGACCGTCTCATAGGTGAGGCGACCGTTGTCGAGCCGTCCGATGAGCACGGTACAGGCCCCACAGTCGCCCTCGGCGCAGCCTTCCTTGGTGCCGGTCAGCCGGCGTTTCAGCCTGAGGAAGTCGAGCAGCGTCTGCGTCGGCTCGAAGCTGGATACGGCGACATCCTCGCCGTTCAGGATGAAACGGATACAATCGGTCATGAACGGTCTTCTCTTTGGCTCGTCGGCCGATGTTATTGCGCGGTCCAGCCGCCGTCTATCGAGATATGCGTGCCGGTGATCTGCCGGGCCGCATCGCTGGCGAGAAAGATCGCGACGGCCGCCACATCCTCGACGGCGACGAATTCCTTGGTGGGCTGGAACTTCAGCATGACGTCGGATTTCACTTCCGCTTCCGAAATCCCACGTGTCCTGGCCGTGTCAGGGATCTGCTTCTCGACCAGCGGAGTCAGCACGTAGCCGGGGCAGATGGCATTCGCCGTCACGCCGAATTCGGCCAGTTCCAGCGCCACGCTCTTGGTCAGGCCCATGATGCCGTGCTTGGCGGCGACATAGGCCGACTTGAAGGGTGAGGCGATCAGGCCGTGGGCCGAAGCGACATTGATGATGCGGCCGGCCTTCTTTTCCTTCATCGCGGGAACGGCGGCGCGAATGGTATGGAAGGAGCTGGACAGATTGATGGCGATGATCTGGTCCCACTTCTCCGGCGGAAAATCCTCGACCGGCGAGACATGCTGGATGCCGGCATTGTTGACCAGTACGTCGACCATGCCGAACTCATGGGCCGCTGTCGCCATCAGGTCGTCGATCTCGGCGGGTTTCGACATGTCGGCGCCATGATAGATCGCGCGTGCGCCTGCCACTTCCAGGCTCTGGCGGATCGCCTCGATGTCGCTGGCGTCGCCAAAGCCGTTGATAACGACGTTATCGCCATGGGCGGCGAATGCCCGGGCAATGGCCAGGCCGATGCCGCTGGTCGATCCGGTGACAACGACTGTTCTCTTCATCTCAAATTCTCTCCCGAAAGGCGTCGGCGTTCTGTTGCGCCGCAATGGACAGGAAAGGTTATGCCCGAATCGCGCGGGCTGGCAATTGCGTTTTTATTTCCGTCTCCAGCTTATTCCCGGCCGTGCGCGTTGCTTTGGCCATGGCTTCAATGGTGGCGCGTCGAACACTGCGTCTCCGCCGGCGGGATTTGCCACGGCCGCCCGCGGCGCTATCTGTTCAGTCCAAGCAAGGAGACGAATGCAGATGGAACTCGGCCTTTACACTTTCGCGGATGTCGATCCGAACGCGGCCAACAAGGGCGTCGAGGCCAAGCGCCGCCTCGATGACTTGCTGGAGGAAATCCAGCTCGCCGACGAGGTGGGGCTCGATGTCTTCGGTCTCGGCGAGCATCACCGGCCCGACTACATGGCCTCGTCGCCCTCGACCATTCTCGCGGCAGTTGCGGTCAAGACGAAGAACATCCGGCTGTCGAGCGCGGTCACCGTGCTTTCCTCCGACGATCCGGTGCGCGTCTTCCAGCAGTTCGCCACCGTCGATCTGCTGTCGAACGGCCGGGTCGAGATCATGGCCGGGCGAGGGTCGTTCATCGAGAGCTTTCCGCTGTTCGGCTACGAACTCGATGATTACGACCTGCTGTTTGCCGAGAAGCTGCAATTGCTGATGGAAATCCGCGATAACGAGGTGGTGACCTGGGAGGGCCAGACGCGCAAACCCATCGCCGGGCGCGGCGTTTATCCGAGGCCGCTGCAGGATCCGCTGCCGCTGTGGATCGCCATCGGCGGCACGCCGCAGTCGGCGGCGCGCGCCGGCTATCTCGGCCTACCGCTGGCGCTTGCCATCATTGGCGGAGAGCCGCGTCGCTTTGCCCCGCTGTTTGATCTTTATCGCCAGAGTGCTGCCAAGGCGGGGGTGGATGCAAAGACGCTCAAGACCTCGATCAACGTGCATGGCTTCATCGCCGACACGACCGAGGCGGCGGCCGACACCTTCTACGAACCGCAGGCCGTCGTGATGAACAGGATCGGCCGCGAGCGCGGCTGGGGACCGACCAATCGTGGCCAGTTCGACGCCGCGCGCGGGCCACAAGGAGCGCTCTTCGTCGGCGACCCGGAGACGGTCGCGGAAAAGATCGTCGCCAACCACAAGATCTTCGGCAATGACCGCTTCATGCTGCAGATGGCGATCGGTCCGATGCCGCACCGCGACATCATGCGTGGCATCGAACTCTACGGCACAAAAGTCGCGCCGCTGGTCAGAAAGGCGTTGACCCCGTCGGAAGCGGGGGCGTAAGCACCGGCCATCCCAAAACAGCAAAGAGCGGGCGAAAGCCCGGAAGACGAGCGATGATTGTTTCCAGCGAAGACGACCTCAACGGGCTGAAGGAAATCGGCCGGATCTGCGGAAACGCGGTGAAGATCATGGGGGCGGCGCTGGAACCGGGCATCACCACCCGCGAACTCGATGTGATCGGCCGCAAGGTGCTGGAGGATGCCGGAGCGCAGTCGGCGCCGGAATTCTGCTACGAGTTTCCGGGCGCGACCTGCATCAGCGTCAACGAGGAAGTGGCGCATGGCATTCCCGGCGATCGCAAGATCCAGGCCGGCGATCTCGTCAACATCGACGTGTCGGGCGTCAAGAACGGCCTGTTCGGCGATACCGGCTCGTCCTTCATCGTGCCGCCGGTCAAGCCGAAGATCGAGAAGCTCTGCCGCGACGGCAAACGGGCGATGTGGGTCGGTCTCGGCCAGGTGCGCACCGGTCACCCGATGGCCGCCATCGGCAATGCGATCGGCACTTTCGCCCGCAAGAACCGCTATACGCTGATCCAGAACCTCGCCAGCCACGGCATCGGCCATTCGCTGCACGAGGAGCCAAAGGAACTGTCCACCTGGCCGGATCCGGATGAGACGCGGATCATGGAGGAGGGGCTGGTCTTCACCATCGAACCCTTCCTGTCGCTCGGTGGCCTATGGGCCGAAGACGGCGACGACCCGTGGACGCTCTACAGCGAACCTAAGGCGCCGACCGTACAGTTCGAGCACACCATCGTCGTCACGAAGAACGGCCCGATCATCCTGACGCTCGTCGACTGAGGGCGTAAGGCCAATGCGGCTCGCGGGGCGGCCGCCTGATCTCAGGCCGAGAACGCGACGGCCACGCCCTTTTTCTTGAAGTAGGACTGCATGATCTTGCGGCCCTGGCGATTGGACTGGGCGAGCCTTGCGGGCTCGAAAACCGCCTCCTTGACGCCCTCGCGGGCCATGGCCGCCTTCAGCGCCGCGATGTGGAGGTCGATCTCCTCGTTGTCGTTGTTGATCGAGGTGTAGATGTTGTCGATGGCCTGGCTCAGTGTAAGATCGCTCATGGGGCACTCCTTGAAGTCGTTTCCCCTCCACTAGCGATTTTTGCGACCGGGGCAAGCCAGGGTTTGTGAGCCAGCGGCGCAGATTGTCGCGCGAAACAGCGCAATCCATCTCAGCCGATTACATCCACGATCAGTATTTGTGGTTTGTGGGCGTCCTCCCGCGGTGCAATAAACGCAACCATGACAATAGCCCGCACCGATCGCGCCCACCTCCTTGCCACCGCCACAGCCGGCGCGCTCTCCATGGCGGCGGCCATGGGGTTCGGGCGTTTTTCCTTTACGCCGATCCTGCCGGGGATGATCGCCGATCTCGGGCTGTCCTCGACCGAGGCTGGGGTGATCGCCGCGGCCAATTTCACCGGCTATCTCGCCGGCGCGGTGGTGGGAGCCTACGGCTGGGCGAACGGGCGGGACCGTTGGCTCGGCCTTGCCTCGCTGTTGTTCACCGCGCTGCTTATGGCCGGAATGGGGTTGACCGATTCGGTCGCAGCCTTCGTCGTGCTGCGCTTCCTGTCCGGTATCGCCAGCGCTTTCGCCATGATCTTCATCACCTCGATCGTGCTTGGCCATGCTGCGCGCGCCGGAAACGAGGCCGTGCAGTCGGCCCATTTTGCCGGCGTGGGTTTCGGCATAGCCGCATCGTCGCTGATGATCATGCTTGTCGGGCTTGCCGGTTTCGGCTGGCGGGCGGACTGGCTGGCGGGGGCGGGCGTGACCTTTGCCGTCTTCCTCTTCGTCGCCCGTTTTTTGCCCCGAGCGCCCGTTCACGCCGCGGACGTGCCCCACGAACCGCCGATCGTCTGGAGCCCCGCCGTCATCCTGACGATGCTCTCCTACGGCCTGTTCGGCTTCGGCTATGTGGTGACGGCGACCTTCATCGTCACCATGGCACGCATGGCCAACGCAGGCCCGATGGTAGAGTTCCTCACCTGGTTCGTCACCGGCTGCACGGCGGCGGCCTCGTTGTTTCTCTGGCGACCGGTGATGCACCGCAAGGGTCTCGGCGGCGCCTATCTCGCAGGACTGCTGGTCGAGGCGGCGGGCGTGCTCGCCTCCGTCGCCCTGCCGTCGCCGGCAGCGCCGCTGGTCGGCGGGGCGCTGCTTGGCGCGACCTTCATGATCATCACCGCGTATGGCCTGAGGCTGGGACGTGCGCTTTCGCCGCAAAGTCCACGCCGCGCGCTCGCCTTCATGACCGCCGCCTTCGGCATCGGCCAGATCGTCGGACCGCTTTGCGCCGGCTGGCTGGCCGAACGCACCGGGAGCTTTTCCGCGCCGAGCCTTGTGGCGGCGGCCGTGCTTCTGGTGTCGGCCGGGCTGATCCTGCCGGTCCAGCGCCGTCTGCCCTGATTTGACGGCAAAGCCACACGTTGGCGTGAAACTGTGAATTGGCGCAGGCCAAATCCGTCACAATCGGTTGATGGCATTGCTGGCCACTTTTTTCTGCCCTAGTTTCGCGCCAAAGAGCGGTTTCTTGAAGGCCCTCTTGTCCCACGCCGAGAAAGCAGACCACTCCGTGTTCCAATCCTTCTTTCCCAAGCCGAAACTGTTCTTTTCATCCTTCGCAATCTGGACGCTCCTGTCGATCCTTGTCTGGTATCTGTTCGGTGCACAGATGGGGACTGCCATCGGATTGCCGCCGTTGCCGGAAGACGCCGAGCCGATCATCAACCTGAGCTTTTTCGTTACGCCCGACTATCTGTGGTTCTATCTCTACACCGGCGTGTGGGCGTTGGCCTTCGGGTTGTTCTGGGAGTTCTACGCCAAGGACCACCCATGGCGGCACTGGGCCATATGGGGCTCCTACTTCATTATTTTCACCACGTATTTTGACGTTCAGGTCTCTGTGCTCCTCAACAACTGGCGCCGTCCCTTCGGCGACCTCTTGCAGAATGCCCTTCAGGGCAAGCCGGGGGTCACGACTTGGGACTTCTACAGTCTGATGATCACCTTCTGGAGCATCGCTTTCCTGAATGTTGCCGTCTTCGTGGTCGTGCGCTTCTTCGTCAGTCATTACGTCTTTCGCTGGCGCACGGCGATGAACAATTACTACATGTCGATGTGGCCGAAGGTGCGTCATATCGAAGGCGCCTCGCAGCGTGTCCAGGAAGATACGATGCGGTTTGCCTCCACCTTCGAGGGACTCGGCGTCAGTCTGATCAACGCGGTGATGAACCTCGTGGCCTTCCTGCCGATCCTGTTCATGCTATCAGGTTATGTCACCGAACTACCGATCATCGGCAGCATTCCGCACAGCCTGTTCTGGTTGGCGCTGGTCTGGTCGGTGTTCGGAACGGCGCTTTTGGCGCTCGTCGGCATCAAGCTTCCGGGGCTGGAATTCCGCAATCAGCGCGTCGAAGCCGCCTACCGTAAAGAACTGGTCTATGGCGAGGACCACGCCGACCGCGCTCAGCCGCTGACCATCGCCGAACTGTTCATTAATGTCCGACGCAACTATTTTCGGCTGTATTTCCACTACACCTATTTCAATCTGGCTCGTTCCTTCTACGGGCAGGCCGATGGATTGTTCCTGTATTTCTTCCTCGTTCCGACCATCGTGGCCGTGAAGATCACTTATGGTATCTTCCAGCAGATTCTAACGGCCTTCGGTCAGGTGTCGAACTCGTTCCAGTATCTGGTCAACGTTTGGCCGACGATCGTCGAGTTGCTGTCGATTCAAAAGCGCTTGCGCGCCTTCGAGGCCGCAATCGACAACGAACCGCTGCCGGGTATCGATCAGGAATATCTGGCTGACAACGGTGACGTGGTTGGCAGGAAATAAGCCTGCCGAAGACCGCAGCAACTTTGGCCGCGCCGGGGACGTCCGGCGCGGTTTTGCTTTCGGGAGGAGGGCAGGCGGGGTTGAAACTGGGTAAAGGTATCAGGCTTTCCGCCTGCCCCGGTCGTTTGGGGCGCCTTTCGGCTCGCGGGGATCGTCAAAATGCCGCTCACCGTCCCGTCACGACCGTCATCGGCGCCGAGCCTCGAAGAGGATGGAGGAAGCCGGTTCGCGACCCGGTGTCCCGTCCGATGACCCGGTCAGGATAGATCGGGCCGCGCGGACGGGGACAATCGCAGCGTTCGCGGTCGGCCATGTGCTTGATTGGATTGCGTGAAAATTTCAGTTCCGGGAAAAATTTCCCCACGGCAAAGATCAGGAGTGCGGCTTTTCCGCCTGCTTCGCCAGAAGATCGATCGCCTCGGAATAGCTGACGCAGGCGACGTCGGCACGGTGGCAGACATCGGTTACCAGCCGTTCCATTGCCCGCCAGTAGGCGCCGCCATTCATCTCGACGAAATGAAAGCCGAATTGCAGCGGGATCCGATCACCCTCGTACTCCTTGTCGAAGGCGGCCTTGAAGGCCGCGTAGCTACGCTCCTCGAATTCCCGCGATTGCGAGGGATTGTCCATACCGGCCGAGTGGCGGATGAAAAGATTATAGTCCATGCCGATGATGTTGCGGTTCTTCGGCCCTTCGGGGATCAGCGGCAGGCCAAAGCGCACGAGCGAACCATTCTCGTCGGGTGGCATCGCTCCCTTGGTGACGAGGCTTGCGTCGTAGGTGAAGCCGAACTCCCTTTCCGCTGCCACCAGACTGTCGGGCGCCGAGAGATAGGGCGCGCGGAAGCCGCGGATGCTGGCCCTGGCGAAAGCCGCCCAGCCTCGCGGCTCCCTGTCGGCAAGGCCGTTTGCCTTCCACGCGTTGGCGACGACTTCGCGGAACGTTTGGAACTCGGACAGCCAGTCCGCTTTGGTCCAGTCCTTTCCGTCGAAATGGCCGCAGGCATGGCTGGCGATCTCGTGCCCCTCCTGGCGGGCGTTCCAGATATGGTCGAGCCGGATCGCCACATTCTCGGCGCTCGGGGCAAAGCCGATATTGGACTTGCCGGCCTTCATGCCAGGCCCCTTGTAGCCCTTGGCCTCGGCGCGCGGGATCAGCATCGTGCAGGAGAGAAAATAGGTGAAATGCGCGTTGGCGCGACGCGCGATGTCGCGGCTCTTCACCCACAAGGCATTGTCATGGGCCCCATCGAAGGAAATCAGCAACAGCTGCTTCGGCCTGGGTACCGTCGGGGTCTCCCGCGGATCGGCCAACGCCGGCTGTGCGAGAAGCAGGATGAGAAGGGAAGAGACACAATACGGACGCGACATCGAAAAACCTGACAAGGATCAAGGGTGGTTTTCTGTCAGGCAAATGCGGCGAAGCTTTGAACGGGCTGGAATTTCCGCGCGCCGACCTTTATGCCAATCAAAGGCAATTCACTGATTGAGGTTCCACCATGACAGTCCTGATCCTTGGGATCATACTTTTCATCGGCACGCACATGGTCCGCGTCGTCGCCCCGGGGTTCCGCACGGCGATGGTGGAGAGGTTCGGTGATGGTGGCTGGAAGGCCATCCACGGTGTGGCAAGTGTCATCTCGCTCGTCGTTCTGGTCTACGGCTGGCAACAGGCGCCGGTGGTCGACCTGTGGTTCCCGCCCAAGGGCATGACGCACCTGACGCTGACACTGATGCTGTTCGCCATGATCTGTCTGATCGCTGGCCTTCTGCCGGCCGGCCATATCGCCACGAAGACCAAGCATCCGATGGTGCTGTCGGTGAAGATCTGGGCGCTCGCGCATCTTCTCTCCAATGGCGATCTCGCCTCGGTGCTGCTGTTCGGCTCCTTTCTTGCCTGGGGTGTGATTGTGCGCATTTCGCTGAAGCGCCGCCAGCGCGCCGGCGAGATTACGCTGCGCCCGTTTGTCTCGGGAATTTATGATGTGGCGGCGGTGGTCGGCGGCATCGTCGTCTGGGGATTGTTCATCTGGAAGCTGCATTTGCTTTTGATCGGCGTTGCGCCGCTTCCTCTTCCCATGTGAACTGTCGCGCCTGCCAACGGGCCTTCTCGCCGTTTTCCGCTTACAACTGCGGAAAAATCGGTTAGAAGGCCGCTCACGCATAACATTGCATCGAAAGGCCGGCCGGTCCGGAAGCATTCATGGTTGACAACAACGACAGCTTTATCCGCGAAGTCAATGAGGAGCTGCGCTCCGACCAGTTCCGCAATGCCTGGAAAAGCTATGGCCGTTTCGTCATCGCTCTCGCCGTTTTGATCGTTGTCGGGACCGCGGGCTATCGCGGCTATGAATACTGGCACGAGAGCCAGTCTTCGAATGCCGGCGACAAGTTCCTCGCCGCGCTGACGCTTGCCAACGAGGGCAAGGGCGATGAGGCCAAGGCCGCGCTCGCCGCCCTCGAAAAGGATGGCTACGGCGCCTATGCGGTGCTGGCGCGGATGCGCTCGGCGACCGTCGAGGCGGAAAAGGGAGACCCGGCCGCCGCGATCGAGGCTTTCTCGGCAATCGGCAAGGACACCTCGGTTCCGGTGGTGATCCGCGACGTCGCTCGCATGCGGGCGGCTTGGCTGCTGATCGACTCCGGCACCTATGAACAGGTCTCCGCCGAGGTCGAGGCGATGGCGACGCCGCGCGACGCGTTGCGCCATTCGGCCCGCGAGGCGCTCGGCCTTTCCGCCTACAAGGCCGGTGACATGGCCAAGGCGCGCGAGTGGTTCACCCTGATCGTCGAGGATGCCGAAGCGCCGCGTAATGTCGCCAGCCGGGCGCAGATGATGCTCGACAATATCAAGGCTTCCGGCAAGGCGCCGTAAGTCGACAAGGCGGAAACGCCGGAAGGACGTGATCAGTCATGAGTTTTACCGTCGCCATCGTCGGGCGTCCGAATGTCGGCAAGTCGACCTTGTTCAACCGTCTGGTTGGCAAGAAGCTGGCGCTCGTCGACGATACACCGGGCGTCACCCGCGACCGTCGCCCCGGCGACGCCAAGCTGATCGACCTGCGCTTCACCATCATCGACACGGCCGGCCTCGAAGAGACCGGCCCGGACACGCTTGAGGGCCGTATGCGCGCCCAGACCGAGGCGGCGATCGACGAGGCGGATCTGACCCTCTTCGTGGTCGATGCCAAGGCCGGCCTGACGCCGCTCGACAAGACCTTCGGCGAGCTTCTGCGCCGCAGCGGCAAGCCGGTCGTGCTGGTGGCCAACAAGTCGGAGGCCAAGGGGTCTGAAGGCGGTTTCTACGACGCCTTCACGCTTGGGCTCGGAGAGCCCGTGCCGATCTCGGCCGAACACGGTCAGGGCATGATCGACCTGCGAGACGCCATTGTCGCGGCGATCGGTGAAGAGGTCGCGTTCCCGGAAGAGGTCGATGAAGCGGAGACCGATGTCAGGGTCACGGCGGCGGAAGTCGGTGATGAGGCCGGCGATGAGATCGAGCCCGAGTATGACGAGACCAAGCCGCTGCGCGTGGCGATCGTCGGCCGGCCGAATGCCGGCAAGTCCACACTGATCAACCGCTTTCTCGGCGAGGACAGGCTGCTGACCGGCCCGGAGGCCGGCATCACCCGCGACAGCATCTCGGTCGAATGGGACTGGCGTGGGCGGACCATCAAGATGTTCGACACTGCCGGCATGCGGCGCAAGGCGCGCGTGCAGGAGAAGCTGGAGAAGCTCTCGGTCGCCGACGCGTTGCGCGCCATCCGCTTCGCCGAAACGGTGGTCATCGTCTTCGACGCGACCATTCCGTTCGAGAAGCAGGACCTGCAGATCGTCGACCTCGTGCTGCGCGAAGGTCGTGCCGCCGTGCTCGCCTTCAACAAGTGGGATCTGGTCGAGGATCCGCAGGCGGTGCTCGCGGAACTGCGCGAGAAGACCGAACGGCTGTTGCCGCAGGCGCGCGGCATCCGTGCGGTGCCGATGTCCGGCCAGACCGGTTACGGGCTCGACAAGCTGATGCAGTCGATCATCGAGACGGACCGGGTGTGGAACAAGCGCATCTCGACCGCCAAGCTCAACCGCTGGCTCGAGCACACGCAGGTCCAGCATCCGCCACCGGCCGTTTCGGGCCGCCGCATCAAGCTCAAGTACATGACGCAGGTGAAGGCCCGTCCGCCCGCCTTCATGATTTCCTGCACCCGTGCCGATGCCTTGCCGGAGAGCTATGTGCGCTATCTGACCAATGGCCTGCGCGCCGATTTCGACATGCCGGGGGTGCCGATCCGCATCCATTTCAAGGCGGGCGAAAACCCGTTCGAGAACCGCAAGAAGAAGCGCTGAGGCGCTTCTTCCTTTTGCTCAGGCATCAGCCGGCTGGTTCGGCTGACGGCGCGACAGGCGCCTTCTTCTTGCCTGGGTCTTTGCTTCAATGACATTGTCGAGAAACTGTTTCGTCGCCGCCTGCCAGGTGAACCCCTCGGCGAGATGGCGGGCCTCCGTGCGTGACCGTTCAAGCGCGGCGAGGCATGCGGTAAGCAGGTCGTCATCAAGGGCGCCGGCCCCACTGCCAGCCGGAATGATGTCGGCCGGGCCTGTGACGGGATAGGCCGCAACCGGGACACCGGAGGCGAGCGCCTCCAGGATCGTGTTGCCGAACGTGTCCGTCTTGGAGGGGAAGACGAAGACATCTGCCTCGGCGTAGGCCGCAGCCAGTTGTTCACCGAACTTGACGCCGGTGAAATGTACGTGGGGATATTGCGCCTCCAGTTCGGCGCGCGCCGGGCCGTCACCGACGACGACCTTGGAGCCCGGCAAGTCGAGATCGAGGAAGGCGGGCAGGTTCTTCTCCACCGCGACCCGGCCGATGGTCATGAAAATGGGGCGGGCCAGGCCGAACGGCACTGCGCTCCGCGGCCTCGGGTGGAACAGCTTGAGGTCTATGCCGCGGCTCCACAGACAGAGATTGGCGATGCCCTTTGCCGCCAGTTCCCGTCTCAGGCTTTCCGTCGCGACCATGCAGGCGCCGCCGCGATTGTGGAACCAGCGGACATAGGCATAAAGCCAGCCGAGCGGCACGGGGATGCGGGTGCGCACATATTCCGGGAAGCGGGTGTGGTAGCTGGTGGAAAAGGCCATGTCATGCCTGAGGCACCAGCGGCGCGCCATCAGGCCCAGCGGCCCCTCGGTGGCAATGTGCATGAAGTCCGGCTTCTCCGCCTCGATCATGCGGGCGATCTGGCCGTAGCGGGCGAGCGACAGCCTGATTTCCGGATAGGTGGGCATGGGGATGCTGCGAAAGGGCTTCGGCGTGATCATTGCCACGTCGTACCCCATGGCGGCCAACTCGCGATTGGTCGTCTCGATCGAGCGGACGACGCCGTTCACCTGCGGGTGCCAGGCATCGGTGACGATCATGATCTTGGGCATGGCGTGATCGCTGTTCTCTCGGTGGCGGGCCGGCGGCGCATGGGCCGGTCGTCCGCATCGCGTCCCCGTCCGACGTCCGCATGTGCGGGAAGGGGCCTCGGGACTCAAGGTGCCCTCGTCTTTGACGACCCTTATGGTCGGGCAATGTTACAGCCGCATGTCAGAGGCCTGACGGGCGCCATCCCGCCTGTCCGAGCTTTGCCGAATTTGGCAGCCGCTCCTGCGATTTCGGCACTCGCCATCGGCGCGCGGTCGCTTATATTCGCTGACATACCCACCGTCTCACCATCCCGACAGGAGCGCGCATGACGAAGAGCCAAGCCAGGGCCGAGCCCCACGAGAGCAATGCCGACTGGTGGCGCGGCGCGGTGATCTACCAGGTCTATCCGCGTTCGTTCCAGGACACGGATGGCGACGGGATCGGCGACCTCAAGGGGGTTACCCAAAGACTGCCCTATATCGCGGCGCTTGGAGTCGACGCGATCTGGCTTTCGCCCTTTTTCACCTCGCCGATGGCCGACATGGGCTATGATGTCTCCGACTATTGCAACGTCGATCCGATGTTCGGGACGCTTGCCGACTTCGACGCGATGATGGCGCAAGCGCATCGGCTTGGCCTCAAGATCATCATCGACCTGGTGCTGTCGCATACGTCCGACCAGCATCCTTGGTTCAAGGAAAGTCGGACGAGTCGCGACAATCCGAAGGCAGACTGGTTTGTCTGGGCTGCCCCCAAACCGGACGGCACGGCGCCGAACAATTGGCTTTCGGTGTTCGGCGGTCCCGCCTGGGAATGGGACGGAGTGCGCAAGCAATATTACATGCACAATTTCCTCGCCTCGCAGCCGGACCTCGATTTCCACAATCACGAGGTCCAGGAGGCCCTGCTGTCGGCGGCCAAGTTCTGGCTCGACCGGGGCGTCGATGGCTTCCGCCTCGATACCGTGAACTATTATTTCCACGACAAGGAATTGCGGGACAATCCGCCCCATGCTCCTGACAGCGAGGACGCCGGGCTCGATGCGCCGGACGTCAACCCTTACGGCATGCAGAGCCACCTCTATGACAAGACCCAGCCGGAGAATGTGGCGTTCCTCAAGCGGTTTCGCGCGCTGCTCGACCAATATGACGGGCGCACTTCGGTCGGCGAGGTGGGTGATGGCGCGCGTTCGCTGAAGACGGTCGCCGCCTATACCGCCGGCGGCGACAAGCTGCACATGTGCTATACTTTCGACCTGCTCGGTCCGGACTTCACGCCAAACCACATCCGTCATTGCTGCGAGGCCTTCCATAATTCCGTGGCCGATGGTTGGGTGTGCTGGGCTTTTTCCAACCACGACGTCAATCGGCACGTCAGCCGGTTCATCGAGAATGCCGAGGAGCGCGAGGCGGTGGCGAAGCTCGCCGTCAGCGTGCTTGCGAGCTTGCGCGGTTCGATCTGCCTCTATCAGGGCGAGGAACTGGGGTTGCCGGAGGCGGAGCTTGCGTTCGAGGATCTGACCGACCCCTACGGCATCCGCTTCTGGCCGAGCTTCAAGGGGCGCGACGGTTGCCGCACACCGATGCCGTGGGCCTCCGCTGAGGATCATGCCGGCTTCACCACGGCGAAAAAGAGCTGGCTGCCGGTGCCGGCCGAGCATCGGGCGCTGGCGGTCGATACGCAAGAGGGCAAGGGTGGCTCGGTGCTGGAGCACTATCGCCATACGCTCGCCTTCCGAAAGGCTCACCCGGCGCTCACCGACGGCGACATGCAATTCCTCGACCTCGACGAGGACGTACTCGCTTTCACCCGCGCGAAAGGCGACGACCGTCTGCTGTTCATCTTCAACCTGCGGGGTGGTCCGCAGGCGGTGAGACTGCCATCCCACATAGAGATCAGGGAACTGGTCGGCATGCCCGGTCTTTCCGGCAGCCTGATCGACGGCGTGGTTCTGGTCGAGGCCCAGGACGGTTTCTGCGCACGGATCTGAATGGAGGAGGGAGTGTCGATGGACGTCAGACCCGCCACTGCTGCGCATCGCGCGGCCTGGATTGATCTCCGGCAGCAGCTTTGGCCGCAGGAGTCCGTGGAAGGTCATGCCGCGGAAATCGATGACGCTTTGGCCAGGTCCGACACGTTTACCGCGTTCGTCGCTGTCGACCAGGCCGGCGCCTTGATGGGATTCATCGAGGCTGCCGTGCGCTTCGACCATGTGAATGGCTGCGAAGGATCTCCGGTCGCGTTTCTCGAAGGAATCTATGTTGCGCCCGCTTTTCGCAAGCAAGGGGTCGCGCGGGCACTGATTGCGGCCTTTGAGGATTGGGCTAAGGGGAAAGACCTCCGCGAGATGGCGTCCGACGCGGAGATCGACAACCGGGTCTCGCACGCGATGCACCAGGCGCTTGGCTTTGCGGAGACCAAGCGGGTCGTATACTTCCGTAAGCCGGTTGCTTAGGGACGTGCCATCTCAAAGCCCCTCGTCGGGAATGTTGAGAATGTGGCCGCAGGCCTTGCAGTGCACGGCGTCGGCATCGTGGCGTTGCAATCCGCATTTCGGGCAGGGGAAGCTGACCTTGTAGGGACGCACGATCGCCTGGGCGAGCCGGACGAAGAGCGAGATGCCGATGATCATGGTGACGATCGAGGTCAGCTTGCCGAAAGTGCCGGGCAGGGTGATGTCGCCGAACCCGGTGGTGGTGACGGTCGCGACCGTGAAATAGAAGGCATCGACAAAGCCCTCACCGCCATCCACCCGGTAGAAGAAGAAGGTGTAGACGAAGCCGGTCACGGTGAAGAGGAAGACGATGAAGTTGACGACGGCGGTCGCAACATCGGTCATGTGACCCCAGCCGAAACGGCGCAGCATAATCGTGAAGATCGGCCGCTGGGCGATCGCCCAGATCCGCAGCGCGCGCAGGAAGGCGAAGCTGAACAGAAGCTGGGGAAACAGCAGGGTGCCGAGCACCAGCAGATCGACCCAGGTCATCGGCCGCAGCAGCCAGCGGCGCACGTTGGGCGAGATTACCATCTGCATCAGCAGTTCGGCGGCGATCCAAATCGCGATCAGGTAATCGACGATCAGATAGCCCGGCCGCTCGCGCATATAGGGACCGAGGAGGAAGAAGGTGATGATGGCGATGTCGATCAGCGCCAGCGTCAGCTGGAAGCGGATTGCTGCGATGGTCTCGCCGAAATAGAGGCGGGCGAGGCGCTTGCGGAGGGGGGCTGATACTTCCCGATCCTTTGTCATGCGAGAGGCATCGGTCTATTCCGCTGCCATGGACACCGGTCGCGTCTGGTCACCACGACCAGCCAACAGTCCCGCGATCGAGATGTCTTCATCCAAACCTTCCCAATGAATGCCGGTCGGGCTCAATTCATATCTTTGCAGGTCGGAGGGGGCAGCAGCCAGAAGTCTGGGAAACCAGGCCAAAGGCACCCCGAGAACACGACCATCGGTGAGGGAGACCCACATGGTCGAATCATCGAACCGCACCTCAGTCGCCGAAATGCTCATGCCATGCCCTTTCGATTTCGGAGCGATGCTCCTGCGCCAAGGTGACGATATCAGAGAGTTCCCGACTCTTGAACCCATAGCTCTCAGCGAGGGCGACCTGCGGCTCCAGCCAAATCTTGGCGATCTCCCCGCCACGGCGAACATGAACATGCAACGGTTCGCGGGGTGAACCTTCGTTCGAGTAGAAGAAAAATCGATATCCGTTGCAGCAAAAGACGACCGGCATAGTTCTGCTCCCATTGGTGACCGGCTCAATTTTGAGGTGTCTTGCAGGCTGTTCAGTGCGATGGGATGAAATCTGGACCGATATTCTCTCGGTCCTCCAGTCCGTCAAAGTCTGTGACCCGTTTTCCTCCCGATAGACAGAACGGGGCCTGTGGATAATGGGCCGAATTGAATCGTTTGCCGAGTTTGCACTGAACTAGTGTGTTGACAGGCCACTCACCCGATCAGGCAGAACTTGTCGACGTCGACCATGCCCATGTCGGAGATCTTCAGGTGGGGGATGACCGGCAGTGGCAGGAAGGCGACCTGCAGGAAGGGTTCCTGTAGCGTCGTGCCCAGTGCATAGGCCGCCTTGCGCAGTTCATGCAGCGTGTCGCGCACGCTCTCATAGGGCTCAAGGCTCATCAGGCCGGCGACGGGCAGGGCGATCTCGCCGGTCACCTTGCCGTTGTCGACCACGACGAAGCCGCCCTTGATCTCGCCAAGCCGGTTGGCGGCCAGCGCCATGTCGTCTTCGGAGACGCCGACCACGCAGATATTGTGGCTGTCATGGCCGACGGTCGAGGCGATCGCGCCGGACTTCAGGCCAAAACCCTGGACGAAACCATTGGCATGGTTGCCGTTCTTGCCGTGGCGTTCGATCACGGCGACCTTGATGATGTCGTTTGCCAGATCGATGCTGGTCTGGTTGCCATTGGTCGGAAGGCGGTAGCGGCGGTGTTCGGTGATGATCTTGCCGGGCATGACCCCGATTACCGGGGTTTCGCCGGTTGTGACCGGCACACCGAAGTCGGCGGCCTTGACGATCCGCGCCTTGACGCTGTCGAGGCCGACCGGGGCGACTGGCTTGCGGGTGGAAAACAGAGCATCGGTGACGCGGCGGCCGGCAGCAAAGACCATTTCCGCCTTGCAGTTCTCCAAGCTGTCGACCACCACCAGATCGGCCCGCCAGCCGGGGGCGACGAGGCCGCGATCGCGAAGGCCGAAGGCGCGCGCCGCCGAAATGGAGGCCGCCCGATAGACGGCGATCGGTTCCACGCCATGGGCGATCGCCGTGCGGATCATGTAGTCGAGATGACCTTCCTCGGCGATGTCGAGCGGATTGCGGTCGTCAGTGCAGAGCGCGAGGAAAGGTGACAACCGCTCGGTGAGGATCGGCATCAGGGCATGAAGATCCTTCGACACGGAGCCCTCGCGCACCAGAATATGCATACCCTTGCGGATCTTCTCCAGCGCCTCCGGCACATTGGTGCATTCGTGCTCGGTGCGGATGCCGGCCGAGAGATAGCCGTTCAGGTCGCGGCCGGAGAGCAGCGGGGCGTGACCGTCGATATGGCCGCCCTGGAAGGGCTCGAGCTTGGCCATGCAGATCGGATCCTTGTGGATCACGCCGGGGAAATTCATGAATTCGGCAAGGCCGATCACCTTGGGATGATGGCGAAAGGGCAAAAGCCGCTCGATCGGGAGATCGGCGCCGGAGGTCTCCAGATGGGTGGCGGGTACGCAGGACGAGAGCTGGACACGGATGTCCATGATCGTCTGTTCGGAACTATCAAGGAAGAACTCGATGCCCTCGGTGCCGAGCACGTTGGCGATCTCGTGCGGATCGCAGATCGCCGTTGTCACACCGTAGGGCAACACGCAGCGGTCGAACTCATGCGGCGTGACCAGCGAGCTTTCGATGTGCAGGTGGGTGTCGATGAAGCCCGGAACGATGATCCGGCCGGATATGTCGATCTCCTCGTGACCCTCGTAGGCCTCGCCGGTGCCGACGATGGTGTCGCCGCAGATGGCGACGTCAGAGGCGATGAGTTCGCCGGTAACGAGATCGAAGAAACGGCCGTTCTTCAGGACGAGGTCAGCGCGGATGCGGCCGGTGCCCTGGTCGATGCGGTTTTCCAAGGTGCTCATGTAGTCTACTCCGGTTCCGTCATTGAGGAAGCTTAGCGGTTTGGCGCCGACAAGGGAATCGGCATCACGGCCTTTGGTCCGGCAGCTCCACCGAAAAGCCGTAGCGGGCGTTCTCCCCGCTGGCGAGGGTGACAGTGAACGGTCGTTCGGCCAATTCGGCGGTGCCGCCGACACGGGCGGCCATGCCGTGCCAGGGCTCGATGCAGACGAAGGGCGCGCCGGGCTTCTGCCAAAGGGCGATGTTGGGCAGGTTCTCAAAGGTGAAATGCAGCGAAGGACCGCCTTCTGCCGCATAGGTCAGCCCGGTGCCGGCGCCTTCCGGAAAGATCATCGCGTCGTCCTCGAACAGGTCCGGAGCGAGCATAAGGCGGCCTGTGGCGAAGGGTGATGGCCGCTGATCCGGACAGACAAGGCCGTCCGCCAGACGAAGAAGCGACGGGACGCCGCCATTGTCGAGGATAATTGTGTGCGGCCTGCCTTCACCACCCGGCAGCGGCCAGAGGAAGGCCGGATGGAAACCGATGCCATAGAGCATGGGCGTATCGCCACGGTTGGTCACGGTGGCGGTGATGGTCAGCGTGCTCTCGTGCAGCCGGTGTTCCACATCCAGCTGGAACTCGTAGGGGTAGATCGCCCGTGTTTCGTCACTTGCGACAAGACGGTGGCGACAGGCGGTTCGGGTGGCTTCCACCAGAGAGAATTCGCTGCGCCGGGCAAAGCCGTGCTGCTTCATAGGGAAGGACTTGCCGGAAATCTCCAGCACGTCGTCCGGGGTTTTGCCGACGATGGGAAACAGGATCGGCGAACGGCCGGACCACCAGGCGGCATCGCCATTCCAGAGAAAGCCCTGACCTCGGCTATCCGTCAGGGACTGCATTTCAGCACCAAGCGAGGACACCTTCACGGAAATCCGGTCATTGGTGATGGGGGTGATGTCCGGCATGGATCTGGCTTCCTCTGGGGTGGTGCGGCGCACAATAGAGGATTCGCGTCCTTGCCGGCGAGGGAAAATGCATTCCCGTTCCTTGATCCTCCGGATTTCAGGGGTGCAGCGATGGGGATATGCGCTGGCGCGGGGCACTAACGGGTTCGGCCAACTGATGCGCCAGCCAGCCTCTCCTATGGCGCTATGGGGTGATCGTGGCTTGGCTGTGAGAGGAGGGATGACTTCTCGGCGCGGGCTTTTTTGTCCGGGGCGGAAATAGTGCCTGCCCCATTGCGTCCGGCGATCACGCTGACTACGTTTTGTTGTATGGGATACGCGCGGGCCTATCTGGCTCGCTGCCCCTGACGAGGCATATGGCCGTTCAAGACGTGTGTGAGATGGGATCAAAGCATGGCAGACCCTTATGAGACCCTTGGCGTCGCTCGTTCCGCGAGCGATAAGGAAATCAAGGATGCGTTCAAGAAGCTGGCACGCAAATTCCACCCCGACTTGCATCCGGGAGACAAAAAGGCCGAAGAGAAGTTCAAGGCTATCTCCGCGGCACACGATCTGCTGAAGGATAAGGACAAGCGCCGGCGTTTCGATGCGGGTGAGATCGATGCCAGCGGAGCGGAAAAGCCGCAGCAGCGGTATTACCGTGATTTTGCTGATGGGCCGACCCATTCCGCCCACGCGGCGCAGGATGGCTTTGCCAGCAATGAGGATCTGGAGGATTTTCTCTCGCGCGCTTTTGGCGGCGGGGCGAAACGATCCCATAGCACATTCCGGGCGCGCGGGCAGGATGTGAACTATGTGCTGCCCATCGGTTTTATCGACGCAGTCAATGGGGCCGTGAAGACCATTACATTGCCTGAGGGCAAGACGCTCCAGGTTACGATTCCCGAAGGGGCTGACGACCGGCAAACGCTGCGGCTGAAGGGGCAGGGAATGCCCGGTTTTGGCGGTGGACCGGCAGGGGATGCCTTTGTCGAACTGCATGTCGAGCCGCACCCGTTCTTCCACCGCAAGGACGATAATATCCATGTGGAGGTGCCTGTCACGCTGAAGGAGGCCGTGCTGGGCGCGCGGATCAATGTGCCGACAATCAGTGGTCCGGTCGCAATGACAATCCCGAAGGGCGCAAATACTGGCCAGACGCTTCGACTGCGCGACAAGGGCGTTCGCAACCGTAAGACCGGCCAGCGCGGGCACCAGTTGATCACTCTGAAAGTCGTTCTGCCCTCCGGCAACGAACCCGAGCTGGCAGCGTTTCTGGAGACCTGGCAGCCGAAGACTCCGGACGAACCGCGCAAGGAGATGCTGAAATGATGCGCGTTGACGAAATTGTCGAGCAGATCGAAGCACTTCAGCGCAGCGACCTCGACGCCTGGATCGAAGAGGCTCTGGTTTCCCCGCAGGAGGAGGCCGGAGCGCTGCTCTTCTCTGACATGGAATGCGCCCGGATCAGGATGATCTGCAGCCTGCATTATGAACTGGAGATCGATGCGGAGGCCCTGCCGGTTGTATTGTCTCTCGTTGATCAGCTTTACCAAACGCGTCAGCAACTGTTGACGCTGACGGCCGCTGTGGCGGCACAGGGCGAGGACGTGCAGGCGGCAATTCTCTCGGCCATTGACCCCGAGCGGCAAGATTGACGAGAAGGCTTGAGGACGGATGGGTGGTTTCGCATCTGAACGGAGCGGCGTCCCGTTCCGGTTTACCTTGGCGGCACTGTGATCTGTTTCTCTCCTGATGCCGAATGCTTATCCGCGGGCCCTACCCGGCGGCAGTCGGCTATGGGCAACAGCTCTCGTTTTCGATCAGAGAATCACGACGCGGGTCCCAAAGGGCGTGTCGTCGTCGAAGTTCTGGGTGCCGATCCGGTCGCTTTCGCCGGAAAACTCCGGATGCTCCGGCGGTTTCTCAGCTTCTTCCGCCTCACCATAAGGCTCACCCAAGTGCCGGGCGCGTGACTCGCGCTCGCGCACGGCTTTGCTGTCTTCCTCTGGCTGGCTGCGGGAGGCGATTTCGTCTCGGGCGGCCTTTTCAAGGGCCAGCAGACCTTCGGTAATTTTCGACTGCCGGGCTGCAATCCAGGCGTTATCGGGCTCGGAGCTGATCGAAAGGCTGCTGTCGATCTGGGTTGGCGCCGAGGGATCGGTGCGCGAGATGCGTTTGACCGGGTCGACCATGGACGTCTCCTGACGTGCGTTAATGGGCGAACCAAACACCGGCGCCTTAGGGCTATGGCCGGCGACGCGTCAGGCTTTGTAAGGCGCCTCGGTCAATGCCCTGCCAGTGGTCGGCGCAGGGGCATTGGCTCATGCCCTCAATTTTCTTGAGGATAAGCCGGATGGGGAAACGGCGCAAGGGCAGCCGTCCTAATGAAAAGCGGCCGTTTCCGGCCGCTTTCCCTGGGTGCCTGATCCTTCGAGGCCCTTGCGGTGTAAGCGCGCCGCCGGACGAAGGTCTTAGATATTGCTCATCAGTACCTTGCGCAGCTTGTCGAACAGTTCGTCGATCTCGGCCTTGGTGATGATCAGCGGCGGCGAAAGCGCGATGATGTCGCCGGTGGTGCGGATCAGCAGGCCACTTTCATAGGCCTTGAGGAAGGCGTTGAAGGCACGCTTGGTCGGTTCGCCGGCGATCGGGGCAAGCTCGATGGCGCCGATCAGGCCGATGTTGCGGATGTCGATGACATGCGGGCAGTCGGCGAGCGAGTGCAGCTTCTCTTCCCAGTAGGGCGCAAGCTCGGCCGCACGGGTGAGCAGGCCTTCTTCCTTGTAGGTGTCAAGCGTGCCGAGACCGGCAGCCGAGGCGATCGGGTTGCCGGAATAGGTGTAGCCGTGCATGAACTCGATCATGTGCTCCGGACCGGTCATGAATGCGTCATGGATCTCGGAGGTGACAAAGACCGCACCCATCGGGATAACGCCGTTGGTCAGGCCCTTGGCGGTGGTGATGATGTCCGGCATGACGTCGAAGTACTGCGTGGCGAACGGAGTGCCGAGGCGGCCGAAGCCGGTGATGACTTCGTCGAAGATCAGCAGGATGCCGTGCTTGGTGCAGATCTCGCGCAGGCGCTGGAGGTAGCCCTTCGGCGGGATCAGCACGCCGGTCGAGCCCGAAACCGGTTCGACGATGACGGCGGCGATGGTCGAGGCATCGTGCAGGGCGACGATGCGTTCCAGCTCGTCGGCAAGCTCCACGCCGTATTCCGGCTGGCCCTTGGTGAAGGCGTTCTTGCCCGGCAGGTGAGTGTGCGGCATGTGGTCGACGCCGGTCAGCAGCGTGCCGAACATTTTGCGGTTGGAGACGATGCCGCCAACCGACATGCCGCCGAAGTTGATGCCGTGATAGCCGCGCTCACGGCCGATCAGACGGAAACGGGAGCCTTCACCCTTCACGCGCTGGTAGGCGAGCGCGATCTTCAGCGCGGTGTCGACCGATTCCGAACCGGAGTTGGTGTAGAACACATGGTTCATGCCTTCCGGCGCGATGTCGACCAAGCGGTTGGCAAGCTCGAAGGCCTTGGGATGACCGAGCTGGAAGGCCGGCGCATAATCGAGTTCGCCAGCCTGTTCACAGATCGCCTCGGTGATCTTCGGGCGGCAGTGGCCAGCGTTCACGCACCAGAGACCAGCCGTGCCGTCAAGCACCTGGCGGCCGTCATGGGTCGTGTAATACATATCCTTGGCGCCGACGAAAAGACGCGGCTCCTTCTTGAACTGGCGATTGGCCGTAAACGGCATCCAGAAGGCGCGCATATCGTTAGGCGTGGTGTTCAGGCGGTTGGACATCCAATTTCTCCATGGCCATTTTCGTTGCGGGAGACCATTTCCCGGTTGGCGGCGAAGACGCCGCAGATGTGATAAAACCCGGTCAAATTAACAGGGCACCCAAAGTCGTCAACCGGCATCACGAAACATCATGGATCGTGCCGGTTCCGGTTATGTTTGGGAAACCGGTAGAGCGGCTGCGCACCCCCAGCGCGGACAGGCTCAACGCGTCGCCTCAAGCTCAACGCAAGCTCGATAGTCAACTATAGGTTTCGTCGGGGGCGTTCCGGAGGGCAGTTCGGGCGTCTTTCGACAGACCGGCGGCAAGCGCTGGCAGGTACCGGTCCGGCTGTCTAAGGTGGCGGGTCGGTGCCTGCGAATGCGTGAGACACAAAGACCGGCGGATCGTAGATCGGCCGGTCCGGAATTTGTGATTAGGTCATGAAATATCGAAAATTATCATGTGGCCGGACGGCGAGAAGACGCTGATTGCCTTCTCTATGCCGTAGACGGCGAGTCGTCAGGCGGCCGTCTTGCTGGCGTTGTTCGAGCAGTAGATGTCTTCCAGCGTGCCAAGGATCTTGATGACGGCCTCAGCGTTGCTGGAATAATAGATCGTCTGCGCGTCACGGCGGGTCTTGACCAGCTTCTGGGCGCGCAATTTCGACAGGTGCTGCGAAAGGGCAGACTGACTCAGGCCGACCTGGTTGGCGAGCACGCCGACCGGAACTTCGCCCTGGACGAGGCTGCAGAGGATCATCAGGCGCTTGGGGTTTGCCATGGCCGAAAGAAGGCTGGCGGCGGGAATGGACTGTTCGGACAATGCCTTGGTTTTCATCAGGTCAACTTTCGTTTTGCCGGGCCTCGGGGGGAAGGCGACGGTCTGCAATCCATCAAATAGGCTGTATCTAAACACTACCAACGCCTACAAGATTGTATATTCCTAAATTTAAGGTATCCGGTATTCTATATTAGAAATTAAAGAATAAAGGTCTGCCTTTGATTCTATAAGATGCCTGAAATCGTATCTAACCAGTAAATCGCCCGAAATTATATCAATTCCTGCCCGGTCCAGGCCGCAAAGAAGCCACTTTCCCGGTTTCTTGCCGCAAGGCCCGGTGGCCAATTGCGCGGCAAGCTCCGGCCTGGCGCTTGCCAGATCTTGCAGCAGGGCTGCTTCGTTTCCCGAAACCTCCCCACTGGGTTCGGAGGGGATCAAGAAGTCCTCTCCAGGCAGGAGATAGGCCCGGCCGAAGCCGCCGTTGAGGCTTGCGCTCTTTGGTACGAGGCGGAAAAAGCGGAAATCGGGAAAGTCGATGTAGAGCTTCGCTTTCGGGTGGCGGTCGATGAAGCGGGTTCGCAGCCGGTCATGGGCAGCGCCATCGCGCTCGACAGGCTCGGCGACACATTGCAGAGTGAGGCGGGGATGGGCGAGCGGGTCACCCTTGCCGGGTTCGCCGGCAAGGAGCGACACCCGGTTATCCGCATCGAGCGCCCTGGTATGTGCCGAAAGCTGCGACACAAGGATTACCGGAACCCCGTCGGTGTCCGTGCCGATGAGAACTCGGCTGACCGAGGGGAAGTGCGTCTGGGGATCGATCACAGCCAGCGCCACGAAACGGGCCGATCGCAAGAGACGGCGTGCGAGGCCGCGCGCCTCGTCGTCCGTTTCGCGAATGACCGAGGGTTTGTCGTTCATGATGGTCTCCGTTCCGTCCGACGTCGCCGGACAGAACGCACGCTTCAATCCTTGCGGCGGTGAAGGGTGAGGCCGGTGACGATATCCTGGGCCGAGATCGTCCCGATGATTGACCCATTGTCAACCACGCCGACCGCCCCAGGGTGTCGGGCGAGCGCGTCGATGATCTCGACCAGCGGCGTTTCCGGTCGTGCCGTACCGGCGACAGTGCCTTGGTCGCCAGTCGTTCCAGCTCCGGTGCGCATCACATCGCGGGCCGTCAGCATGCTGATCGGATTCATGTTCTGGACAAAGTCGGCGACATATTGGTCGGCCGGATTGCGTACGATTTCCTGCGGCGTGCCGCACTGGATGATTCGTCCACCTTCCATGATGGCGATTCGGTTGCCGATTCGGAAGGCTTCATCAAGATCGTGGCTGACGAACAGGATGGTCTTCTTCAGCCGACGCTGGAATTCGAGGAGTTCGTCTTGCAGCCGCGTCCGGATCAGCGGATCCAGCGCCGAGAACGGCTCGTCCATGAGCAGGATCGGGGCGCCGGTGGCAAAGGCGCGGGCGAGGCCGACACGCTGCTGCATGCCGCCCGAGAGCTCGTTGACCTTGCGGTCGGCCCATTGGGTCAGGTTGACCAGATCCAGTTGTTCAGCGACCGCACGCTGGCGCTCGGCCTCGCCTGTGCCTGCAAGCTCCAGCCCGAAGCCGACGTTCTCCGCAACGGTGCGCCAAGGCAAAAGGCCGAATTGCTGAAATACCATTGAGACCGTGTGCATGCGCAGATCGCGCAGCCCCTTGGGGGAACAGGTGTAGGGATTGGTCGTTTTGCCGTCATTGAAAACCTGGACATCGCCGCGCACCACCGGGGCAAGCCCGTTGACGGCGCGCAGAAGGGTCGATTTTCCCGAGCCCGAAAGCCCCATCAGGACCAGGATCTCGCCTTCCTTGACACTCAGCGAGGCATTGGCGACGCCGAGCACCAGGCCGGTTTCCTCACCGATTTCGTCACGGCTTCTACCCGCGTCCGCCATCTCCAGCGCGCGTTTGGGATTGTTGCCGAAGATGATCGAGACATTGTCGAACTGGACAGCGGTCATGCGGCGTCTCCTTCGTCGGATGGCCGGAAGATGCGATCGAGGATGATCGCGAGGATGACGATGCAAAGACCCGATTCAAAGCCCTTGGCGATGTTGACGGTGTTCAGCGCGCGCACGACCGGTACACCGAGACCGCTGGCGCCGACGAGCGCGGCAATCACCACCATCGACAGCGACAGCATGATCGTCTGGGTCAAGCCTGCCATGATCTGTGGCATGGCGAAGGGCAGTTCGACCTTGCGCAGCACCTGGGAGGGCGTGGCGCCGAAGGCCTGAGCTGCTTCGACCAGCGAGGGCGGCGTGGAGATGATGCCGAGGCGGGTAAGCCGGATCGGGGCGGGAATGGCGAAGATGACAGTCGCAATCAGCCCCGGAACCATGCCGAGCCCGAACAGGATCAGCGCCGGGATCAGGTAGACGAAGGTTGGGATCGTCTGCATCAGGTCGAGAATGGGGCGAATCACCGAATAGAGCCAGGGACGCCGGGCAGCTGCGATGCCGATCGGCACGCCGACCACCATCGACACGCCAGTCGCCGCCAGCACCAGCGCCAGGGTCTCCATGGTCTCTTTCCAGTAGCCCTGGTTGTAGATGACCAGAAGGCCGATGAGGGTGAAAACAGCGATCCCGATGGAGCGCCGCATCAGCCAGGCGATCGCGGTAAAGATCAGGATCATGATCAGTGGATAGAAATCCGCCAGGGCCGTTCCCTTGAGATAGGGGGCCTGGAGCACGAACAGCATCGCATTGATCGAGGCGCTCAGGATCATTGCGATGAAGTCGAAAAAGAGTTTCAGATGTGTCGTCAGCAAGTCGACCACTTGCTTGGCGCCCACCCCGATTGGGATCTTGTAATCCGTCAGCCAGTCCATAGTTCCCCTGTGCCTTCGCGGCCTTGTCATACTCCCGAGAAAGAAGGAGCGGCTTTCGCCGCTCCCTTGATCATTTGTCGTTAGAGGCCGAGGGCGCTCTTAACGGACGCCAAGCCGTCGCCGCCATCCTTGGTGGTGACGCCGGCGAGCCAGGGCTCGATGGCCGCGCCGTTGGCCTTCAGCCAATCGGTCGCCGCGACCTCCGGGTCCTTGCCGTCATTGAGAATGCCGCCCATGACCTGATTTTCCATGTCGAGCGAGAACTTGAGGTTGGTGATGAATTTGCCGACGTTCGGGCATTCGGTGGTGTAGCCGGCGCGGATGTTGGTGTAGACCGACGCGCCGCCGAAGTTCGGGCCGAAGACGTCATCGCCGCCCGTCAGGTAAGTCAGCTTGAAGGTGGAGTTCATCGGGTGCGGAGCCCAGCCGAGGAAGACCACCGGCGCACCGTCGCTTTCCGAGCGGGCGACCTGCGCGAGCATGCCCTGTTCGGAGGATTCGACCACTTCGAAGCCTTCAAGACCGAATTCGTTCTTTTCGATCATTTCGAGCACCAGACGGTTGCCGTCATTGCCCGGCTCGATGCCGTAGATCTTGCCTTCCAGCTCATCCTTGTGCTTGGCGATGTCGGCGAAATCCTTGATGCCGAGCTCGGCGCCCTTGGCGTTGGTCGCCAGCGTGTACTTCGCGCCTTCGAGGTTCGGGCCGAAGGATTCGACCGACTTGTCGTCGAGATAGGGCTTGATGTCATTGCTCTGGCTCGGCATCCAGTTGCCGAGGAAGACATCGATGTCCTTGTTTTTCATCGAGGTGTAGGTCACCGGCAGCGACAGGACGGTGACCGAGGTTTCGTAACCGAGTGCCTTGAGGATGACCGATGCAGTTGCGGTCGTCGAGGTGATGTCGGTCCAGCCGACGTCGGAGAAGCGGACGGTGGAACAGCTTTGTGCTTCAGCGGCCTTTGCCTGGGTGAAACCGAAGGCGATGACGGCGGTCGCGGTCGCGACGGCCAGGCGGTGGAATGCGAGCTTGGACATGTTGGACTCCCGTTTTTTGATGTTCCCAAGTCAACATTCTATACATCACAAAAGCAAGCGCGGGCGCATTTGCGCCTCAAACCCCTCCCTGTTTGCGACGCGGTATGGACCTGTTCCCGTCGATTCTTTAGTCGCGCTTGACCCGGCCAAGGTTATGAAATCCTTGGCGTCGCATGATCGCTGTCAATACCGCGGCATTGCGTCCTGTGGAAAATGGTCCACAGTTCATCTATTCTATTCGCCAACGCGTCGCATTCGCGCGGCGCGATACGGATTCCAAAGGGAGAGTTCATGAAACTTCGCTGTCTGATCCTGGCTGCCTCGCTGACCATTCCCGCGGGCGCAGCCTTTGCTGAAGGGGATGCCGTCGCCGGCGCCAAGGTGTTCAAGCAATGCCAGGCCTGCCACACGGCCACGGAAGCCAAGAACAAGGTTGGCCCGAGCCTGATGGGCGTTGTGGGACGTCCGGTCGCAACCGTGGAGGGCTTCAAGTATTCCAAGGCAATGAAGGAATTCGGCGAGCACGGCAAGGTGTGGACCGAGGAGCTTCTGACCGAATACCTTCCCAAGCCGAAGGATCTGGTCAAGGGCACCATCATGGCATTTGCCGGCCTCAAGAAGCCTGAAGACATCGCAAACGTCATCGCCTATCTGAAGAGCACGTCCGCCCAATAACGGGTGCGGCCAGCTGGCGCATTTCTTGACGGGCAGTGGCGCGAAACATCGCCGCTGCCCGTTTTTATTTTTCGGCTCTTGCGGGCGGTGTGCCAACCTCCATATCAGATCCGTAATTTTCTGTCCGGCGGTCGCTGCGGCGGTTCTAATATCATTGATTTGTTATAAGGTTGCGGTGATATGCCGTTTGGGCCGGATGGGTATCCGGCGACAGTTCAGGGAGACGACCGCATGGCCTCGCTTCAGTCCTTCGACAGCGAAATCGAAAAGACCCGTACCATCGTCAGCGAGGTCAGGGGCAAGATGGAGCAGTCTAGCGTCGTGCTCGACCAGTTCGCTAAGGCTGACACGAAGCTCGGCGACGTCAATTTCGACATCGAGAACGCCCGCATCGAGGACGTCATCAAGCAACAGAAGGTGATGGAGGCGAATATCGCCGATCTGATCATCGGGCTCGAGGATGCGACCAATGTGTTCGGCGCCGAGTTCGAGAGCATGAAGAGCTATACCGGCTACGAGAAATTCATCGGCATTTTCTCCAAACAGAAGGCGCAGCGCATGCGCACCGATCGGGTGCGCAATATGTCGCTTGCTGGCAATCTGCAGGAATTGCTGGCCAAGTCCGACAGCATCGTCGGCATTCTCAAGGACCAGCGCACCGTGCTGGACCAGCGCTACAGCAGCTCCGAGGCGAGCCTGATCCAGGTGATCGAGCGGCGCAAAATGACGATCGCGACGCTGGAAACGACGCAGAAGCGCATTGAAGAGCTCAATCCGATGCTGCTCGACATCGAGAACGGGATCGCCGCGTCGACCGATCAGTCGGCCCGCACCCAACTCGAGGGCGAACGCTCGAAGCTGGCAACCGAATACAACCAGGCGCAGGCCAAGGAGCAGGAACTTCTGGCCGAAAGCCAGACGCTGGAACGCTATACCTCGATGTTCCAGACCTTCGTCGACAGTCTCAACAACCAGATCGCCGCGCAGAACACGCTGATCAACAAGCTGACGATCGATACCGAGCAGCGCATCGTGCTCTACAAGGCGCTGGAAGACTCGCTGAAGACGGCCGCCCAACAGGAGGTGGCGCACAGGATCAACACGCTTGGTAGTCAGGTCGATACCGCTGCCGAGGAAACCATGGCCGGCGTCGGCGCCGCCGCGCAGCGCCACATCGGCGATCTGCTGGAGCTGCACGAGAAGAACATGCTGTCCACCCAGGACATCCAGCGCCGCAAGAAGCTTGCAGACGAGGCCTTTGCCCGGCGTTTCCAGACGGTGCTCGACAAGCATAATTCGGCCAATTACGTGAAGTCGTGACGCGTCCGTTCGGGCACTTGATGCCGGGACGGCGACCTTTCTGGCGTCGTCCGGCACGCCTCGCGAAACGCACGTTGCTTCTGCCGATCCCAAGCGTTTCATCGAATTCTATCGGGGGACTGTATGGCCAAATTTCTTTCGGGTGCCGCAACCGGCGGCGAGGGTACTATGGGTGCAGCCGGGCGGCTCGGCAAGGTCGCGCTTTATTCGGCGCTTGCTTTCTTCGCCTTCGTCGTCGGACTTAAATCCTTCTACACGATCGACGAGGGTGAACGCGGCGTCATCCTGAGAACGGGAGCCATCGTCGGCACCGCGGAGCCCGGCTTGGGTTTCAAGATTCCCTTCCTTGACCGCGTGGTGAAGATCAGCGTGCAGAGCCGGGCGCAGATCTATGCCGATGTCATGGCCTATTCGCGCGACCAGCAGGCCGCGGTGATCAAGCTTTCCGTCAACTACCGCTTGCCGGCCGGTGAGGTCGAGCGCATCTATGCCAATTACGGCAGCGAGGCGGGGTTGGTCGAGCGACTGATCGACCGTCGCGTGTTCGAGCAGGCGAAGAATGTCTTCGGTCGGTTCAATGCAGTGACGGCGATTCAGGAGCGCGGACGACTCAATGCCGAGACCGAGGCGGCCATCCGTGATGCCGTCAAGGGGCCGGTGCTGATCGACAGCGTGCAGATCGAGAATATCGATTTTTCCGATGTCTACGAGCAGTCGATCGAGAACCGCATGCTGGCCGAAGTCGAGGTGCAGAAGCTGCGCCAGAACGCCGAGCGTGAGAAAGTGCAGGCCGAGATCACCGTTACCCAGGCCAATGCTCAGGCAGACGCCGTGCGCGCCCAGGCCGAAGCTCAGGCGACAGCGACACGGCTTGCCGGTGAAGCTGAAGCCGATGCCATCCGGGCCAAGGGCGCCGCCTTGCGCGACAATCCCTCGCTGATCGAGTTGACGGCGGCGGAACGCTGGAATGGCCAGTTGCCGACGACGATGATCCCCGGAGCGGCCGTGCCTTTCATCGGTATGAAGTGAGGGTGCGGCGATGCACCGACGATGAAGATTGGAAGAACCCAGGCGATGCTTGAGCAGAACGGCGCCCCCGTTGCACAGTATTTCAACTCCATCCGCGCCGCGCTCGGCGGGATGGAGACCTATCTATCCAACCCCGATCTGGCGTTGCCGGGCAGCGGTTTCGCTGGTCCGTTGCTGCTGCCCTATCTGGCGCGGCTGAAAAACTCGTTCGCCTGCTGGGAAAACCGCATCGGCTTCACCGAGCATTTCCGCATCTCCCGTGCCGAGAGCGGCTTTCCGGTCTATCAGAACGTATTGGAGCTGGAGAACGATCGGCTGAGCGCCGAAAAGCGGCTCGCCAACCTGCCCGACGCCAAGGCGATGCGCTCGGAAATGGTCGACTTCATCTTGCGGCACAAGGCGTTCCCTTCCGCCCTTCAGTCGCAAATGGCTGAGCGGATCTACCTCGAGCAGATCGGCAAGGGCGACATCTTCTCGCCCTATGTCCTGCCGGAGACGGTGCATGTCACGGTGAGCGAAAAGTCCGGGCGGCCGCATTATGTCGTGACCTGGGCGGTCTTCGACGGGACGAATACGTTGCCGATGATCTATATCGCCGGCATTGAGGATTCCTCCGACAATGTGCGCGGCCTTCTGGTCGGCAAGGACGGCAGGCTCAATCCGGATGTCGATATTCCTCTGCCGGTCGGAGGCTTGCTCAATCCGCAGCTCGCCGCCCAGTTCGACGATTTTGCCGGCAAGAATGGCGCCTATGCACTCACACCGGCGACGATCGCCACCAATATGGACAAGGATTTTCCGACCCTGCATCCAAAACAGCTCCGACGGATCGTGCTCGGGCCGTTCTATTCGGCCGGCATCACCGAGAACAATGCGCGGATCAACGAGATCCTGTCGCGGGTGCGCAAGAGCGAGAATGCCTGGCTCTTGACCTGGACCATGCAGGAGGTGTTTTCCAAGACCGAGCGCCCGGCGCAGAAGGGTTTCTTTTCTTCGACCCCGGCGAGCCAGGAATTCCACATTGATACCAATGATCTCGAGGCCGCGCGCATGGGCGTTTCGGCTTATGAGAAGCATGCGCTGGTGCCGCATGACGCCTATCAGGCGCTCTATGCCTCGGGCGAGGCCAATGCGATCTTCGGCGACTACAAGGTCCACGTCATTTCCGGCAATAATGTCGTCAGCGAGGTCTAGCGCATGGGTAACGGATTGAATGCTGGGCTGACCACCCTTCGCGAGGACGAGATCGCCCGGCATCTGGCGGTGGCGCAGGCGCTGGTGACGCGGTTCGTGGCGCTCGATCCCGGCGAGGGGACGGCCGGCACGACGCTTGCCGGCACCGGGCGGCGCTTCGTTCCGACGGTTTCGACCGGCGGCGTGCGGCGCACCCGCGAGGTGGAGCTGGCCCGGACCATCCAGTCTTCGGGTAGCGGCGATCCGCTGCTGACACCGACCCAGCACACGGTGCTTTACCGGGTGCGGCGCGGCATCCAGGTGGCGCTGGCGGTGGGCGAGGTGTTCGGCCGGCAGACCGACCTCGAGCAATTGCAGGCCCGCAATGTCGCGGCTCCCCTGCAGGGCGAGGAGGCGAGCCGCTTCAAGACGCTTCTGTCGACCTCGGCCTATGTCGCCGCTTTTTCGCTGGCCGCCTATCTCCTCTCGACGCTTGCGGGAGAGGGTGAGCCGGTTAACGATACGCCCGAGCCGGACTTTCTGTTCGATACGCCGCAGGATGCGTTGAAGAGCATGGTGGCGGGCCTCGATGCGGCGCTGAAAGGCGCTGCCGACGACGCGACGCTCAGCCAGCGGACGCGCGCCTTTGCCCGCGCGGCGATCGACGGGCTTTTGACCCGCAAGGCGCGGTTCACCGGGCTTTCATCGTTCGAGAACACCCATATCCGCATCGATCAGGATGATTTCACCCTCGACGGTTTCGATGTGGCGCCCGGCGCAAGGCGTAAGCCGCTGTCGATGACCTTCAAGAAACCGGAAGAGATCATCGGCAATCACATCGCCAAGTTCCAGGCGATGAAGCTCGCCAAGATGCTGATGGCCTACGACTTCGACCGGCAGATGAACCCTTTCGTCGAGCTCGGCGGCTTCATGTTCACCTTCATCGGCGACGGTATGCCGGGCACCGGCAAGACCATCCTGATCCAGATGATCGCCGGCCTGCTCAACGACTACTGCCAGATCGCCGGGTATGCCTTTCACTACGAGAATTTCGGTGTCGACCAGATCTCGTCCTATCAGGGCAAGTCGGGGCAGAACGCCAAGGCCTTCGTCGACAATGTCGTCAATCCGCGGGTGATCGGCTTCGGCACGATCGACGACGTCGATCAGGTGGCGGCGAAGCGGTCGGACGACCGGGCGTCGGCCGGCCAGCACGAGGTGACGGCGGTGCTGATGGAGGCTTTCGCCGGGGCGTCCACCGTGGTGCGCGGCAATTGCACCTTCGGCATGTTCTCCAACTATCCGGAGAATGTCGATGACGCGCTGAGGCAGCGCGCCGGCGGGCGCTGGCTGATCGACGGGCCGCAGACGGAAGAGGACTATATCGACATCTTTGCGCTGTTGATCGGCAAGAACCATTCGATCCCGCTCGGTCAGCATCAGCTGTTTGCCAATCAGCAGATCAAGCGCGCGGTCTCGACCTCCTATGAAAAGCACGGCCGCCCTGAGGAGGACGGATTGGTCGCGGTTTGGGAGCGGTTCGAGAGGGCGCGCGGCAAGATCGAGACGCTCGCCGACGTCGGCGCCTATCTGCACGAGATCAAGCTGGCCGAGCCGCGCTTCACCGGCCGGGCGATCAAGAACATCACCGATGCGGTGAAGATGCGGGCGATGGACGTCGAACTGCCCGACGACTGGTTTGTCACACCCGAGGCCTTCATGCACAAGGGCTACGACGAGAAGAAGGCGATGATCGCCGAGCTGCGCGGGCCGGTCACGATGGAGATGATCCTGCAGGAGATCAACCGTTATGCCGACAGCGAATTCCGCTATGCCGACAAGTCGGACGAGGCGGCTGTCACCGAGATCATCCGGCGCGAGAGACAGCGCGAGCGGGCGATCGGCGAGATCGAGGCGATGAAGCGGGAGGGCAGGTGGCAGGCATGAACCGTCTTCTTGAAGCCGAACTGATCTATGGCCGGCTGCTCGCCGTCACCGAGCCGCATCTGATCGCGCGCTACAACAAGGCGCTGGCCGGGTTCGGACTGAGGCCGACGGCGCTCTCCGAATTCGACATCGATATGACCGGCTTTTCACCGCAGGTCGCCGCCGAATTGGGCGACAAGGACTATCTCGATCCGAACCGGGTGAACCGGCGTTTCATCATCCTGACGCCGGAGCAGGAGAGCCTGCCGGTGGTGCATACGAGTTTCTCCAATACCGCCGGCCTGATGCACGAGTTCTTCACCGCGAATGCGCGGGCGATCAATGCCGTAACCATCAAGGATGCGCTTTACGGAGAGATCGAGGATTCGGTGGCAACGGTCGAAAGCCTCGAGGACCTGCTGTCGATCAATGCCGTGCAGTTCAAGGTGCTCTCGGCCGAGGATCTGCTGGGCAAGGCCGCGGAGCTTCGCCGGCTGTCCGACCGGTTGCAGAGCGAGCCCGATGCCTGGCGTGACGACGCGCTGCTCAATCGCATGGTGGAGCTGGCCACCCTGACTGGCGACATCCGCCAGAACGTGCTGGTGCCGGACAAGCTGGTGTTCCGCCACGATGCTTTCTGGGCCAATCACTTCGGCGGCACCTATGTGTTCGTCGACGACAAGATCACCACGGTGATCTGCGATCCGTCCGCGCCTGGCTTCCGCCGCTCGCGGCCGTGGCAGGTCAGCTATATCTCGATCAAGGACCCGGCACAGATCTTCGATTTTCTGACCAAGACCGGACGGGTCGAGCTTCCTCGCGCCAGCTGGGTGGAGGGCTCGGGGCTCTACGCCCATCGTGCCGAAATGGCGGTCGTTGCGCTCGCCTATGCGAGCGATCCGACCATGGACTTCTCCAAGGTGGAGCCGGTGTGGTTGCAGACTTTCATCCACCGCAATGCTGATCGTGTTGCGGGCGAGGGGACCTACCCGTTCCTGCAGGAGATGATCCGGGCGATCGGCGTCTCCGGCAGCATTCGCATCGAGGAGGTCGAGCCGGCCCGGCGTTTCCTGCTGATCAGGGCGCGGCCCGACCATCGCGACCAGTGGCTCACCAACCGACTGATCGCGCAGATGACGCCCATGGACTTCGTGTCGCGTTTCATTTTTGACAAGCAGGGCTTTTATGAAGCCTACGAAGGGTTTAGCGATGGCTTTCGGGAATATGTTGCATCCCGCCTGTCGCGGACCTATCTGCAAGACAAGGCGGGATTCCGCAAACGCCTCTACGGCATAGGAGAAGACGACAATGCTTGATCCGATCATCGCGTTCTTCCAGCGCGTCTTCGCTGCCGTCGGACGCGGCATCGGTCTGGTGGTGGCGGCCATTTTCTGGCCATTTCTAGCCGCGCACAGCTGGTATCAGCGGCGCAACTGGCTGATCAAGATCCCGGTCCTGCTGTTCGTTCTGGTGGTGATCGGTTTCTACGGGCAGTTCGTCTGGCGCACCCAGGTCTGGTACGGTTTCGATCCGGAATTCGTGCAGGCCTATAAATTCTCGACCCGTCAGGTTGCTGCCGGACAGGAGAATGCCGACAAGCCGGGCACCTGCCAGAATTCGGCGATCGTCACCGTGGTCGCCGATCTCACCGATATGAATGTCAACCAGAACGTCTGGATCTCCTCGTCGCTGATATACAAGCTGGGACTGTTCGGCGTGGACTGGGACCATACCCCGTTCTTCGACAATAAGGCTTCGTTCCAACGGGGCGTTAACCAGGTCGCGCGGCGCTTGGCGATCGAGCTTGCCGACAATCTCGGCCGCGTGCGCGGCACGTCCGGCATGAACAATGATCTGCAGGATGCGCGCGGCAATATCCAGTTCGACGAGGGGACCTGGTATTTCGGCACCGATCCGCTCGGCTTCAAGACGCCGACCCCGAAGTACTACCGGTCGGCCGTCGACAGCTGGCGCCGGTTCAACGCGTCGCTGGAAACCTGCGGCTCGGTGTTCGACGCGCGTGCCGACAATCTCGTGCAACTCCTCGACCGCATGGCGAGCGACCTGGGCAATACGTCTGACATTCTGCGCCGCCGTTCGGAAGAGTATAATGCCGGCTGGTTCGATACGCGTGCCGATGACCGCTTCTGGTTCGCCTATGGCCAGCTCTACGCGCAATATGCGGTGCTGGAAGCGGCAAGGGCCGATTTCGTCGATGTCATCCGCGAACGCAACCTGACCGCCATCTGGACCGAGATGGATAAGCAGTTGCAGGCGGCGCTCAGAATTCAGCCGGCGATCATCTCCAACGGAGCCGAGGACGGCTGGATCATGCCGACGCATCTGGCGACTATGGGCTTCTACATTCTCAGGGTGCGCTCCAACATGGTCGAACTGCGCTCCGTGCTCGACCGCTGAGCATCCAAGGCCGGCCCCGTGTTCTGCGGGCCGGCGCGTCCGCAGGAGCGTCATTCCTCGTCCGGGAATGACGCTTGCGCAAGGGCTCGAAGAACTCGCGGGTGACGCCGATGATTTCGCACGACGTACCGGTCTGTCGACGGCCGCAGGTCCGTCCAGGCTCATTGGCTTGTCGGTCGTCTGCGTATCGAAGATGCGAAAGACACCGGGCGTCGCCAGCGTCGCCAGATCCGGGCCGGTGTCGAGATCGCTCCGCCAGACGCTGTGGAGGCGGAAAACCTGTGCCGGTTCCGGGAACTGGTGTTCTGTCTGCCGGCCAAGGCGCGGCCCCGCAACGCCCTGCGGGAGAGTCGATCAAGGCGCCGGGATACGGCATCTCTTTCCCTGATTGCGGGTCCTGAGCGGCTGTTTGCCAGGAATCAGTTGATCAACTTGAGCCTGATTGCCTTGGCTACCAACTGGGTCCTGTTCACACAATCGAGCTTTTTAATCGCATTGGTCATATAGGCGTTGATCGTGTGATCGGAGAGGGACAGGATCTGCCCGATCTCGATCGATGTCTTGCCTTGTGCCGTCCAGCGCAGCACTTCCAGTTCGCGGGCCGAAAGCAGGTTCGGTGCCGTCGTTTCAGCCCTGCGCATGCGGTCGAACACATCGAAGGCGTGGAGCGAAATCATGCCCAGCTCATTCAACTCGGCCTGATGCAACGGCGAGCGTTTGCCATCATAACGCAGGAAATAACGGCTCGCGTCGATCGAGGTTACCGGGAAGATCAGTCCCATCAGCAGACCGTAGCGCTGCATCAGTTCGTACATTTTTTCCGGGCAGTCGAAGTTTGGCGAGGGGCCTTCGCCATCGAGCGACCAGCTTTGCGGCAGAACCGAATTGTTGAACTTAGGCAGGATCGGGCAATAGCGCAGGAAATGGTTCTTGTCGAACTCGCGGGCGAATTGTCCAGGCAGGGTACTTTCCAGCACAAGCGGCGCGATCGCCATGTCGTTCGGTCCCGGCGCCTGCATGATCGTCAGGTGGTCAAGGCCGAACTCGCAGATGACACGCGCCATGATGGCCATAAACTGAGTGCGCGTCTGGCTAGTCGCTATTTCACCGCTCAGTTGCGATTGACGTTCCGCGATTATCATTTGTGGGTTCAAACTTGAGGAGAGAAAGTATGTTATGTTTTACAAATATATCAGTTGTTCTGAAAAGCCACCACTTTTTTAGTGGCCAATGCGAGAAAGTCCACGCCGAAAGGTAAAAAGGTGAGTGCGTGGTAAATGGAACGTGCGGTTGTCGTCTGTTCGAAAGTCAGACCGGCAGTGCCGAACCGGTTTTGACTTCCTCCATGACGGCATAAGTATGGGTTTCCCGAACGCCCGGCAGTGGCAGGATAACCTCGGAAAGGAATTGGCGGTAGGCTTCCATGCCGGCGACCCGCGCTTTGACCAGATAGTCGAAGCCACCCGCCACCATGTGGCATTCCATCACGTCGTCCGAGCGCTTGACGGCGGATGCGAAGGCGTCGAAAACATCCGGCGTGGTGCGGTCGAGCTTGACCTCGATGAAGACAAGGAGATTGCGGCCAAGCTTCTCGGGTGACAGGATGGCCATATAGCCGGTGATGAAGCCGTCACGCGTCAGGCGGCGGACTCGTTCGGCGGTGGCCGTCGGCGACAGGCTAACGCGCTCTGCGAGTTCGATATTGGTCAGTCGGCCTTCCTTCTGCAGGGTCCGGAGGATCTTCCGGTCGAGCCTGTCAATTTCCTTCATTTGTCGCTACTCTCTGGAATTTTTCTAGTCATTTTTTCTGACTATATCAAAAAAATCAGTGATTAAAATCAGCAATCACTCGATACGTTGTCGATAACACGGAGGTGACAATGATCAAGAGTGCCATGCTCGATTTCCCGCAGTTTTCCGCGCCTTTCGCCGGTGATGACGATCAGTTGATTCGGACCCTCGCGACCCGCCTGTCGCTGAACGCGCAGCAGAATGTATCGATCGACCAGCGCGCCACGCGCTTTATCGAGGCGATCCGTGACAATTCCGGCTCCATCGGAGGTGTCGAGGATTTCCTGCGCGAATACGGTCTGTCGACGCGGGAAGGACTGGCGTTGATGGTGCTGGCCGAGGCGCTGCTGCGCGTGCCTGATGCGCTGACCCAGGACCGCCTGATCGAGGACAAGCTGAAAGAGGGCGGCTGGAGCGAGCATGAGGCGCATGGCGACAGCTGGTTCGTCTCCGCCTCCGCCTGGGCGCTGGGCTTGTCTGCCCGTGTCATCCGTCCGGGAGAGACGCCGGAAGGTGTCATTCGTGGACTGGTCAAGCGCATGGGGCTGCCGACCGTGCGCTCCGCCACCAAGCAAGCGATGCGCTTCCTCGGACACCATTTCGTCCTCGGCGAGACGATGAAGGACGCGCTCGGCAGGGCGGCCAAGAGTGAGGAAAAGGGCTATCGCCACTCCTTCGACATGCTGGGCGAAGGCGCGCGCACCGCCGACGACGCCAAGCGCTACTTCAAGTCCTACGCCGACTCGATCGAGTCGATCGGCGCCTTCATGACCAAGCACGGCAAGGGCAGCCAGCTGCCGGACCGCATGGGCATTTCGGTCAAGCTTTCGGCGCTGCATCCGCGCTATCTCGCCACTCATCATGAACGGGTGATGCGCGAACTGGTGCCCGATCTCTTGAAGCTGGCGCAGATGGCCAAGGCGCATCAGTTGAACTTCACCGTCGATGCCGAGGAGGCCGATCGTCTCGAGCTGTCGCTCGACGTGATCGGCGCCGTGTTCTCCGATCCGTCGCTTGCCGGTTGGGACGGGTTCGGTCTCGCCATCCAGGCCTACCAGAAGCGTGCGCCGCAGGTGATCGACTATATCGACGATCTGTGCCAGCGGAACGGACGCCGCATGATGGTGCGTCTCGTCAAGGGCGCCTACTGGGATACCGAGGTCAAGCGTGCCCAGGAGCGCGGCCTTGACGACTATCCTGTCTGGACCCGTAAACCGGCGACCGATCTGTCTTATCTCGCCTGTGCGGCGCAGCTTCTGTCCAAGCGGGCGCGCATCTTCCCGCAATTTGCAACACACAATGCGCTGACCGTGTCGATGATCCTCGAGCTGGCCGGCTCCGACCGCAGCGGTTTCGAATTCCAGCGGCTGCACGGCATGGGTGAGGCGCTGTACAATAACCTGCTTTCCGGAAACGAACGTATCGCCTGCCGCATCTACGCGCCGGTCGGCGGTTATCGCGACCTGCTTGCCTATCTCGTGCGGCGTCTGCTGGAAAATGGCGCCAACTCGTCCTTCGTCGCCGTGGCCGGCGACAAGAACGTGCCGATCTCCAGCCTGCTGGAGCGCCCGCTCGAACGGCTCGGGATCGACAAGGGCAAGGGTGCGCGGCACAGCCAGATCCCCATGCCGAACGGGCTCTATGGAGACCGCCACAACAGCTCCGGGTTGGAATTCGGCCATCGCCAGAGCCTTCAGGCGTTGATCGCCTCGCTCGCCGGCCAGACGACGCAGGTCGAGGCCGGTCCGCTGGTGCCGGGTGCCAGCGGCCAAATGGAGACCCAGCCGGTGCTGTCGCCAGCTGATCGCAGCCGCGCTGTCGGCACCGTGCGCAATGCCGCCGTCGCCGACGTCGACCGTGCCTTTGTCGCCGGCCGCAAGGGGTTTGCCAGGTGGTCGAAGATGCCGGTCGAGGCGCGCGCCGCCTGCCTCGACAAGACCGCCGACCTGATGGAAGAAAACCGTGATCGGCTGCTGGCACTGCTTTCCGCCGAAGCCGGCAAGACGCTGGACGACGGCATCGCCGAAATCCGCGAGGCGGTCGATTTCTGCCGCTATTATGCGCAGCAGGCCCGCAAGCTGTTCGGCGAGGCCGAAGCCATGCCTGGCCCGACCGGCGAGAGCAACCGCCTTTTGTGGCGTGGCCGCGGCGTCTTCGCCTGCATTTCGCCTTGGAACTTTCCTCTGGCGATCTTCCTCGGCCAGGTCTCGGCGGCCCTTGTCGCCGGCAATGCCGTGGTCGCCAAGCCGGCGCCGCAGACACCGCTGATCGCCTTCGAGGCCGTCAAGCTGATGCATCAGGCCGGTGTTCCTGCCGATGTTCTGATGCTGCTTCCCGGCGGCGCCGAAGTGGGGGCGGCGATCGCTGCCCACCCGGCACTTGGTGGTCTGGCCTTCACCGGTTCGACCGGAACCGCCCAGTCGATCAACCGGACGCTTGCCGCCAAGACCGGCCCGATCGTGCCGCTGATCGCCGAAACCGGCGGTATCAACGCGATGATCGTCGATGCCACCGCGCTTGCCGAACAGGTGGCTGATGACGTCGTCATGTCGGCCTTCCGCTCGGCCGGCCAGCGCTGCTCGGCATTGCGTATCCTCTATCTTCAGGAAGACATCGCCGACGGCATGCTGGAGATGATCGAGGGGGCGGCCCGCGAGCTCAACCTCGGCGATCCGGCGCTGACGACGACCGATGTCGGTCCGGTAATCGACGAGAAGCAGAAGGCCATGCTCGAAGGGCATATTGCCGACATGCGCAAGGGGCAGAAGGTCCGTTATGCGGGGACGGTGCCCAACACCGGCAATTTCTTCGCGCCGCACATCGTCGAACTCGACAAGCCGGAAGCGCTGACCAAGGAGGTCTTTGGCCCGATCCTGCATGTCGTGCGCTGGAAAGCGAAGGACCTCGGCAAGGTAATCGAGTCGATCAATGCGACCGGCTATGGCCTGACTCTTGGTGTCCACAGCCGCATCGAGCAGACCATCCGCACCGTCACCGAAGCGCTCGACACCGGCAATGTCTACATCAACCGCAACATGATCGGCGCGGTGGTCGGCACCCAGCCGTTCGGCGGTTCGGGCATGTCTGGCACAGGCTTCAAGGCTGGCGGACCGGCCTATCTGATGCGTTTCGCGCTGGAGCAGGTGATCTCGGTCAACACTGCCGCCGCCGGTGGCAATGCCAGCCTTATGGCGATCGGTGAAGGCTGACAGCGCGCACGGTCCGGGCGTTTCGCTCAAGAAATGAGGGGGAGAGGCGCGTGCGTCTCCCCCTCATTTGCTTTGGGTCGACGACACTGGCCGGCGATGGGCCTGTCCGCGCCACAAGACGGAGCGAGCACCTCACTCCGCATACTGCCCTTCATTCCCTTTTTTGTCGTTCTTCGATAAACGGTAGAGCGATCCGGCACTGTCCTGGCACAAGATCTCCGTCCTAGCCTTGGCGGGGTACGGCCGGAGGAGCCGGGATGGGGCAAAGGGGAGAGTGCTGCACATGCGCGAATTCAAGACCGACATCGAGATCGCCCGGGCGGCGCAGAAGAAGCCGATCCAGGAGATCGGTGCCAAGCTCGGTATTCCGGCTGAACAGCTGGTGCCCTATGGGCATGACAAGGCCAAGGTCTCGGCCGAGTTCATCCGCTCGCTCGGCGACCGGCCGGACGGCAAGCTGATCCTGGTGACGGCGATCAATCCGACGCCGGCGGGTGAGGGCAAGACGACCACCACGGTCGGGCTCGTCGACGGGCTGAACCGGATCGGCAAGAACGCGATGGTGTGCATCCGCGAGCCCTCGCTCGGTCCATGCTTCGGCGTCAAGGGTGGAGCGGCTGGCGGCGGTTATGCGCAGGTCGTGCCGATGGAAGACATCAACCTGCACTTCACCGGCGATTTCCATGCCATCACCTCGGCGCATAATCTGCTGTCGGCGCTGATCGATAACCACATCCACTGGGGTAACGAGCAGGGGATCGACAGCCGTCGTGTCAGCTGGCGACGCGTTCTGGACATGAACGACCGGGCGCTGCGCGACATCGTCTGTTCGCTCGGCGGGCCGGCCAATGGCTATCCACGCGAAAGCGGTTTCGACATCACGGTGGCCTCCGAGGTCATGGCCATCCTTTGTCTTGCCGCCGATCTTGCCGATCTCGAGCGGCGGCTGGGCGACATCATCATCGGTTACAGGCGCGACAAGAGTCCGGTGTTTGCCCGCGACATCAAGGCCGATGGGGCGATGACGGTGCTTCTGAAGGACGCGATGCAGCCCAATCTGGTGCAGACGCTGGAAAACAATCCGGCCTTCGTCCATGGCGGACCGTTCGCCAATATCGCCCATGGCTGCAATTCGGTGATCGCCACCAAGACGGCGCTCAAGCTGGCTGACTATGTCGTGACCGAGGCGGGCTTTGGCGCAGATCTCGGGGCGGAGAAGTTCTTCGACATCAAGTGCCGCAAGGCGGGGCTTAATCCGGCCGCCGCCGTGATCGTCGCCACGGTCAGGGCGCTGAAGATGAATGGCGGGGTGAGCAAGGAAGACCTCGGCGTCGAGAATGTCGAGGCGCTGACGCGAGGCTGTGCCAATCTCGGCCGCCATATCGCCAATGTCCGCCGCTTTGGCGTGCCGGTCGTCGTGGCAATCAACCACTTCACTTCGGATACCGATGCGGAAGTGGCGGCGGTCAAGGACTATGCGGCGGGGGAGGGGGTGGATGCGATCATCTGCCGTCACTGGGCCGACGGCGGGGCGGGTATCGAGGAACTGGCGCGCCGGGTGGCGGACCTTGCCGCATCCGGCCAGGCGGCGTTCAAGCCGCTTTACCCGGATACCATGCCGCTGATGGAGAAGATCGAGGCTGTGGCCTCGAAGATCTACCATGCCGCGGAAGTTACCGCCGACAAGGCGGTGCGCGACCAGCTCGCCCAATGGGAGGCGCAGGGCTACGGACATTTGCCGGTGTGCATGGCCAAGACGCAATATTCCTTCTCGACCGATCCGACGCTGCGCGGCGCGCCGGAGGGCCATGTCGTACATGTGCGTGAAGTGCGGCTTTCGGCCGGCGCGGGCTTTGTCGTCGCCATCACCGGCGAGATCATGACCATGCCCGGCCTGCCGCGCTCGCCGGCCGCCGAGCGGATCTCACTTAACGAGCAGGGGTATATCGAGGGCCTGTTCTAGGCGGGGGATTTCCTCGACACGGCCGGCGAGCGCGGCAAGCATCGCGAGCCGCCTGACTGCCGATCCTTGTGTTGCCATTTTACACCGTCGCGCTGATTGCAAAATCATGATTAAAATAATCATGTATGTATTGTTGACTAAAATCATCATGTTTATTAGGTGACATAAGTGAGGCGGGCAACAGCTGCCCGCCCAGATTTTGACATCAACTAGATCGGCTTTGCTCGATGCGCTCGGCGCTTTCGGGGACGGTAGGGCTTTGCCGGTGAAAGGACGTATTTCCCATGGTCGTTCGGCATTTCAGACCACTTCTTCTTACCTGCACGGCGCTGGTTGCCGTTGCGCCCGGATTTTCCGCCCTTGCCCAGCAGGCAGACGCTTCCGGCTCCGCTGCTGGCGACACCCAGCTCGAGACCATCGTTGTCAAGGGGAAGCGCGTAGCCCAAGGATCTGTCGCGGACACGCCGCTCGCCACGCAGACAACGCAAGACGACATCGCCAAGAAGGAGATCGATAGTCTCGAGGACCTCGGCAATACGACCGAGCCGGGCGTCACCTTTGTCGAGGCGACGCAGAGCGTCAACATCCGTGGCCTGGAAGACGATCGCGTGCTGACGACCATCGACGGCATTCCGATCCCCTATCTCTCCGACCTGGTGCGCAGCTCCTTTGGGGGCGCGAACAGCTATGATTTCTCGTCGCTTTCCTCCATCGATATCCTGCGGGGAGCGGATTCGAGCCGGGCCGGTTCCGGCGCGCTCGGCGGTGCCGTGTTGCTACGGACACTGGAGCCGGAAGACCTGATCGGCGAAGGCAAGGACTTTGGCGGTGTTGCCAAGACGACTTATGACAGCTCCGACCAGTCGTTCGGTGGTTCGCTGGCGGTCGCCAAGAAGGTCGACAATACGTCCGTCCTCTTGCAGGGCAGCTACAAGAAAGGTCACGAGCAGGAGACCGGGGGCGATGTCGGCGGCTATGGTTCGACCCGCACCGAAGCCAATCCGGAGGACTACGACAAGACGAACGTGCTGTTCAAGATCCGCCAGGACCTCGAAGGCGGCCACCAGATAGGCATCACCGCCGAGCGTTACGACTTCGATTCGACGACGAACCTGAAAGGTACCCAAGGCAGTACCTACGCCAAGGACAATTACGACGAGATTTCAGACAATACCCGCAACCGCGTCTCGCTCGACTATCGCTATGAGGCGATCGCCGAGGACAGCCTGATCGACGCGGCCTTCGCCACGCTCTATTGGCAAAAGACCGAGCGCAAGGAAGGCACTGACGGCTACCGCAACACCGCGCCGATCGGCGACTACAGCCGCATCAGCACCAACGAGGAGGAGGCTTTCGGCTTCGCCGGCTATATCTACAGCGATTTCGCCACCGGCATGCTACAGCACAGGCTGACTATCGGTACGGATCTGAGTTTCGCCACCACGACCCAGTTTGCCAGGGGCGAGGATAGCTGCGATGTCACCTACGTCCCGACCTGCGCTTACTTCCACAACAACCAGGCCGACATGCCGGAAACGGACTCGAAGAGGATCGGCCTTTATGCCGAGGACCGGATCGAGATCGGTTCGAGCGGCTTTTCGCTGACGCCCGGCCTGCGCTTCGACTGGTACGACTACGATCCGCAGGAGACCGCGGGCTATGAGAACAACAGCGGCTATTCAGGGCTGCCCGACGGCCAGTCCGACTGGGCGCTGTCGCCCAAGCTTCGCGCCGGCTGGCAGGCACGTCCCGACGTCGAACTGTTCACGCAGTTTGCCACCGGCTTCAAGGCGCCTAACGTTTCCCAGCTCTATTCCAACTTTGACAACGGGCCGCTCTACCGGCAGGTCGGCAATCCGGACCTCGAAGCCGAAAGCAGTTACGGCTTCGAGGTCGGCGCGAACCTCGGCGACGAGGACTTCGGTGGCCGGGTGACGGCATTCACCACGCGCTACAAGGACTTCATCGACACCGCTACGGTGCCCTTGGCCGGCTACATGCTCGGCAGTTTCGAGTTCTTCAACCGCGGCAATGTCCGGATCTCCGGTGTCGAGGTGCGGGCTCAGAAGAAGTTCGCCAATGGTTTCAGCGCGCATGGCTCCGTCGCCTATGCCTATGGCGAGGATCTCGACTCCAACGAGGTGCTCGGATCCGTGCCGCCTCTCAAGGCGATCATCGGACTGGGTTACGAGACGGAAAACTGGGGAACCGACGTCAGCCTGATCGCAGCGGCGGCGGTGGACGAGGATTCCACCGCGAGCAGCAAGCCGGCGGGCTACGGCATCGTCAACCTGACGGGCTGGTGGGAGCCGGAGCAGGTGCAGGGGCTTCGTGTCCAGGCGGGCGTTTACAACGTCTTCGACAAGACCTACTTCGACGCGCTCGAGGTGAAGGACGTCGCCAATGCCTCCGAGCTTTATTCGCAAGCCGGCCGTTACTTCAAATTTTCGGTGACCCAAAAATTCTGATCGACGGCATCGGTCCGGAAATGGGAGGCGGCGCGGCACAGGCGCCGCCTTCTGTTTTTCCGGCTCAGCGACAATAGCGGAAATCGCCGTTGCGCTGGAGGATGTCGAGATGCAGGTGATCCTGATGGGTGCTGTCGCTACCGGGTGACAGGACCGTGGGGAAATAAAGACAGGCGGTGGCATTCAGGCTGCGCTGGAACGCAGCCTGCAAGGTGGCGTCCTCCTGGCCGACGGTCGCCATCGGCACATGACCCTTTTCAAACCGCAGTCTGGCAATGTCTACGGCATTGCCACGGGCATGTTCCGAGATCTTGCCAGCATCGGCGCTGTTGCGCTTGCGGCAGATATAGGTGGAGGCTTGGTTGACGGTTATCAGCCTGCCCTGATCCGGCAACGACAGCTCTGCGGCCGGGATGACGATGGTTTTCAGCCATTGCGCCAGATGGAGCGCGGTTTCGCAGCGCATGATGCCTTGCGGCACCAGGTCAACGCCGGGCAGGATGCTGGTCACGCTGATCGGCTTGTCGATGCCGCAGCCCTCCCCATCGTCGATCCGCGACATCGGCTCGAAAACCGCGCCAATCCCGGCCAAGGCCTTGCCGCAGCTCTCGAAGGCGGCGGCGTCTTCCGGCTCGATGACGTCTCGCGGTGCGGACGGCTGTGGCTGCAACAAGGTCGCCGGTTTGCCTGCGGGCTGGGGACCTTTCTCCGGTAGGCCGGCTCCGACGAGGAGGAAAAGGCTTAAGGTGGCGGCGGCGATTCGAAGTGCCATTGGTTAGCCTTTCTATGGGTAGGGGACCCCTGTTAACGCAAAGCTTGGCAGAAGGTTGCCGCACGGCCGCAGGCTGGCGTGGCTTTACGCGGGCGTTCGGCCATAAAATCGGCCCCGGGGCGGAAAATCCCGTTGCGTGGAAAAGCGGCCCACGCTATTAAATCGCCCCATGATCAAGTCGATGAACATGGGTAACTGGTGGTGGGCACGCTAACGCGGCCTTGACCAGTCATGTCCTAAGACAAGTGACCCCAAAGCCGCCCGGAAAACCTGAGGCGGCTTTTTTGTATTCAGGCGCCTGGACCCGGGCCTTGAGAGACGGAGAAACGGAAGCATGGCGACGATCATTCGGGACGATGGCGGAGAAACCTACGAGACGCGTGGCGGGATCACGGTCACGCGCGCGCGGCGACCGACGCCATACGCCGATGCCATCTCGAGCTATATCGATCGGCTCGACGAGCGGCGTGGCGCGGTGTTCTCCTCGAACTACGAATACCCCGGTCGCTACACCCGCTGGGACACCGCCATCATCGACCCGCCGCTCGGCATTTCCTGCTTCGGCCGCAAGGCCTGGATCGAAGCCTACAACGAGCGCGGCGAGGTGCTTCTGTCGCTCATCGCCGACAAGCTGGCGACTGTCGCCGACCTGACGCTTGGAGCGCGCACGGCGCGACGTCTCGACCTTGCCGTCAATGAGCCGGACCGGGTGTTCACCGAGGAGGAGCGCTCGAAGATCCCGACAGTTTTCACCATTCTCCGGGCTGTTACCGATCTCTTCCATTCTGACGCGGATTCCTCGATCGGCCTGTTTGGCGCCTTCGGCTATGATCTCGCCTTCCAGTTCGACGCGATCAAGCTGTCGCTCGAGCGGCCTGAAGATCAGCGCGACATGGTCCTCTTCCTGCCGGACGAGATCCTCGTCGTCGATCACTATTCGGCCAAGGCCTGGATCGACCGCTACGATTTCGCCAAGGGGGGCCTGACGACCCGGGACAAGTCGGGCGAAATCGCGCCGGAACCCTTCAAGCACACCGAGACGATCCCGCCGCGCGGCGATCACCGTCCGGGGGAATATGCCGATCTGGTCGTCAAGGCCAAGGAGAGCTTCCGTCGAGGCGACCTGTTCGAGGTGGTGCCGGGCCAGAAGTTCATGGAACGTTGCGACAGCAAGCCGTCGGAGATTTCCAAGCGGCTGAAGGAAATCAATCCGTCGCCCTATTCCTTTTTCATCAATCTCGGCCATCAGGAGTATCTGGTCGGCGCCTCGCCGGAAATGTTCGTGCGCGTCTCGGGCCGGCGCATCGAGACCTGCCCGATCTCTGGCACCATCAAGCGCGGCGACGATCCGATTGCCGATAGCGAGCAGATTCTGAAGCTGCTGAACTCCAAGAAGGACGAGAGCGAACTGACCATGTGCTCGGACGTCGATCGCAACGACAAGAGCCGGGTTTGCGAGCCGGGCTCGGTCAAGGTCATCGGCCGTCGGCAGATCGAGATGTATTCGCGCCTGATCCACACCGTCGACCATATCGAAGGCCGCCTGCGCGATGGCATGGACGCGTTCGACGGTTTCCTGTCCCACGCCTGGGCCGTCACCGTCACCGGCGCGCCAAAACTCTGGGCGATGCGTTTCATCGAGGCGCATGAGAGGAGCCCGCGCGCCTGGTATGGCGGGGCGATCGGCATGGTCGGCTTCAACGGCGACATGAACACCGGGCTGACGCTGCGCACCGTGCGCATCAAGGACGGCATTGCCGAGGTGCGGGCCGGCGCGACGTTGCTGAACGATTCTATTCCCGAAGAGGAAGAGGCCGAGACCGAACTGAAAGCATCGGCCATGATCGCGGCGATCCGCGACGCCAAGACCGGGAATGACGGCAAAGCCAAGCGCGGTGTCGCCAAAGTCGGGCAGGGGGTCAAGATTCTGCTGGTCGACCACGAGGACAGCTTTGTTCATACGCTCGCCAACTATTTCCGTCAGACGGGGGCGGAGGTTTCGACCGTGCGCACACCGGTGCCGGAAGAGGTGTTCGACCGGATGGACCCGGACCTTGTGGTGCTGTCGCCCGGTCCCGGATCACCCAAGGATTTCGACTGCAAGGCGACGATCAAGAAGGCGCGCGCCCGTAATCTGCCGATTTTCGGCGTTTGCCTGGGGCTTCAGGCGCTCGCGGAAGCCTATGGCGGGGAGTTGCGCCAGCTGGCGGTGCCGATGCACGGCAAGCCGTCACGCATCCGCGTGCTCGAACCCGGCTTGGTCTTCTCCGGGCTCGGCAAGGAAGTGACGGTCGGTCGTTATCACTCGATCTTCGCCGATCCGGCGACGCTTGCCCGTGAATTCATGATCACGGCGGAAAGCGAGGACGGCACGATCATGGGCATAGAGCACACCAAGGAACCGGTGGCCGCGGTGCAATTCCATCCGGAATCGATCATGACGCTCGGCGGCGATGCCGGCATGCGGATGATCGAGAACGTGGTGGCGCACCTGGCGAGACGGGCAAAGGAAAAAGCGGCTTGACCGATGTTGAATTGAGGCCCGCCCCCCGGCGGGCTTCATGCCTTTTGCAGGGGCCGGACAATCGATAGAGACCGGTGGTTCTTGCCCCTTCGCGGTCAGCTATAGCCGCTCAGCCGCCTGGCGATGATGCTGAAGTGGTCGCCGAACAGACGCACTGCGAGGTGCAACAACTTGGCGTCAAAACCGACCCGCCAAATGAGCTTCCTGCCGTGGGCGGCGCGCCATACGGTTTCGGCGACGCGCTGCGGGGGGATCTTCACACCGAGCCTCTCGATCGAACGCGCCTTGACCTTGGCGCCATAGACCAGGGGCGTCGTGACGTAGGAGGCGGTGATGGCGCTGACGGTGATTCCGTGTTCGGCGAACTCGATGCTGAGCCCCTCGGTCAGGCTGCGGACGAAGGCCTTGGCGGCGGCATAAACTGCAAGTTCGGGTACGCCGTATTCGGCCGAGGCCGAGCTCATGCTGATCAGGTGCGCATCGGGCGTCCTTTTCAGCGGCACAAACGTGGCGCTGATCATGTTCAGGATGCCGTCGATATTGACGTTGTTCATCAGGGTGTGGTCGTCCGGCGAGATGTCGATGAACGGCCCCATGCGCAGGATGCCGGCGTTGAGAAAGGCGACGTCAAGGTAGCCGAGGGTATGCTGCGTGAAGCTCTCGACCATGTGGCCGACGGCTTCGCGATCGGTGACGTCGGCGACCATCGGGACGATGCTGCCGTCCGGCGCCCTGGCTTGAAGGCGTCCGAGGCGTGGGGCATCGATGTCGGCTGCACCGACCAGCCAGCCGCGTCTGGCGAAGAGGATGGCGGTTTTCAGGCCGATGCCGGAACCGGCACCGGTGATCAGTATCGATTTCCGTCTCACCTGACTCTCCATGTTCTGGCTTCTGACTTCAGCTGGCCGCGGTTGGTTCTGCGACCTTGTGTTCCAGCCACTCGAGCATGATCTCCGCGGCCTCCCGCCAGCATTGCTCGACGGGCAGCATGTGCGAGGCTTCCGGGATCAGGAGGGCCTCGACGCCGAGTTTCCGTGCCGTGGCATGCACGACCTCGCAGGGGAAGAGCTCGTCGCGTTCTCCACCCAGCACGAGGCGTGGCACCCGATCCGGAAGGCGACAGGTGACACGCTGAAAGAGCATGCCGAGGAAGGCGAGGTAGGATTCGGATCCGAAGTGATGGAGCAGGTGGTCCATGTCGCGTGTCGAGGGCCCTCGTGAGAACAGAAGGCGCCTGGCCAGATCGCGATTGCTGACGATCGGCTTGAGATCGAAGGTGAGTGTGCAGGCGAGGAGCTTTAGCGGGCTCTCGCGCAACACCCGCCACAGGGCCGACCAGGCGCCCCAGGGTGGAACTGAGGCGAGGAGGGCCACGCCGCCCACCGGATGACGCGTGGCGTAGTGCTGGGCGATCAGGCCGCCCATCGAATGGCCGATCACGACAGGGTCGGTGAGGCTAGCTGCCACTGCGGCGACATCCGCGATATAGCCATTGAGCGTGGCCAGCCGTAGGTTGCCTTCGCTGTCGCCATGGCCCCGTAGATCGAGGGCCACTGTATCGAAGCCCGCCTCCGCGAAGAATGGCATGAAATGTTCTTCCCAGTACCATGTCGATGACCAGGCGCCATGGACGAAGAGCAGCTGGCCGCGCTTGTCACCCACGGCCTCAATGTAGCGGATGCCGATGCGACCGGCCGGACCATGCATCGTCCCGGCGCGCAGGTTGCTCATTCGGCTGCCGCAAGCTGCGACGAGGCCAGACCAGGTTCGGCCGGCACAGGGGCCGAGCGTGCGAGGTCGGTCTTCAGCCGCTTGCGGAAGGCCATGTCGTTGACGGTGACCGTGTGTCGCGGCGAGTTCACCTGATCGACATCCGGGTGAGCAAGTTCGTGATCGATCAACCGCGAGAGCGGAGCTCTCGGCTTCCACAGACCGGCGAGGTGTCGGGCAGCGAGCTTGGCCTGGAGTGCAGCGCCGGGCCAGATGCAGCCGAGAGGCTGGAACAGGCCGATGAAGTAGATGTTCTTCAAGGTCTCCGGCATCATCTTCTGGTACAGCCGCACCGGCGCCTTCGACAGGTCTATGAGCGAACTATCAAGGAAGGGGTGGGCGATCTGATAACCGGTGCAGGCGACGATGACGTCAAACTCCTCCGATGTGCCGTCGACGAAGTGGACGCGCTTTCCGTCGAGCCGCTGGATGTCGCGCTTCGGTTCCACCTTGCCATGGCGGATCGCCAGGTAGAGGTCGGAGTTCAGGGTTGGATGGGTCGCCATGATCCGGTGATCCGGGTCCGGCAGGCCGATGTCCCTGTTCTTGCCCTGCAAGAGATTGAGCAGGAATTCCAGACCGGCCAGTTGCAGACGCTTGGGAAACCAGGTGAAGCGGTAGAACAGCTTGTCGACCGGTTGGCCCAGCATGAATTTCGGAATGAGGTAATAGCCGCGCCGCCAGCTGATGGCGGTCTTGGCCGAGACACGCGAGGTTTCCACCGCCACATCACAGGCCGAGTTGCCTCCGCCGATGACCAGCACCCGCTCGCCCGCGAAGGGGGCGGCCCGCTTGTATTCGTGCGAGTGCATCATCTTGCCGGTGAACGTGCCGGGATATTCCGGCATCCGTGGCGTGTGGTGATGGCCGTTGCAGACGCAAAGCGCATCGAACACCTCCGTTGTGAGGTCCTCGTCGCCGGACCGGCGCCAGCTGACAGACCAGCGATCGTCCGGCACGGGCTCGCATTTGACCACTTCGGTTTCGAACCGCACCCGTTCGTCGACGCCGAAGGTCCGGGCGTAGTCCGCGAAATACTTGGCCAGAACCCGGTGAGACGGATAGTCTGCGGCATTGTCCGGAAGAGGAAAATCCTCGTAGGACGAAGTGTGTTTCGAGCTGATGATGTGGGTCGTCTCGAAGACGCTCGAATGGCCGGTCGGATCATCGAAACGCCAGTTGCCGCCGACGCCCTGGCAGCGGTCGAAGCCGACAACGTCGAAACCGAGATCCGTGAAATTCTTGATGGCGGCAATGCCGGCCGGGCCGGCGCCGATCACAGCGACACGCTTTGCAACCATGGGGCCCCTCCTCCCAAAGTGTACCTGTGGTTGAGGTTTGATAAAAAATACGCGCTTGTCAAATGTAATAGTGGCGCGTGCGTCATTCTTGACCAATAAGCTAATGTATAAATTGGATTTTCCTTCTCGAGAGCGATGCTTTGTAAAAAAAAGAAGGCGCGAGTGGGCGAATCAAAGCGAGACCGGAATAAGAAAGCCAACCGCATTGCTCTTCTGGAGACGGCGCGGACGGTGTTGCCGCAACTCGGCTATGGGGCAGTGACGGTGTGCGACATCATGCGCTGAGGCGACCTGATTACGGGACCCCCTACAACTATCTTCACGACAAGGAGGCGGCGTTCGAGGCTCTGGTCGCCGAGATGCTGCATCCGCTTGTCGAGAGGGCTTCGCGGCAGCCGCCGAAGCACCGGCTTGGTCGAGTTCTTCTGGCGCTGTTTGTGCTGGGGGTGGAGTTTGCGTTGAATGATCCTGGCAAGGCGCTTTTGATCGTGCGCAGCCAGACCCTGTTCCGGCGGATCTTCTGCCTCGGGGACAGCAACCGATATCCGGAAGGCCTTTATGGGCTGACGGCACTTGGCCGGCGCAGGCCGCACGACGCCGCTCTGATGGCGGAGACAATGATCGCGCTCGGCGTCGATCTGGTGGTGCAGGTCCCGCTGGCATCGGGGCTCGCATTTCCTTCCTTGTCTCGCTCATTCCTGGAGCGTGGCGACGGGCCTCAACCGACGTCCCGTTTGACAAGCCGGACGACTTGGCTCATACGAGGTCCAACGACCGTCCGCGCGCAAAACGCGGGCGGTTTTGCGTTTTCTACGGGCGGATTTTTGCAATTCGTTCGCATCTGCAAGGACGACTGTGATGACGGAACAGGGCAACGGTATCGTCGCGCGACTGGCTTTTTGGGGTATTCCGCTGTCATTCGGTGTGATGGGACTGAAGTTGGTCGCCTGGTGGCTGACGGGATCGGTGGCGCTTCTGTCAGATGGGCTGGAATCGACCGTCAACGTGATCGCCGCCTTCGTTGCCTATTTCGTCATCCGCTATGCGCAAAAGCCGGCGGACAACGACCACCCCTACGGTCACCATAAGGCGGAATATCTCTCCGCGGTTCTGGAGGGCGTGCTGATCGTGGTCGCGGCACTGCTGATCATCCGGGAAGCCGTCGTCGCCTTGGCGGACCCGCATGTACTCGATGCGCCGGTGTTGGGGCTTGCGATCAATGGCGCGGCCGCTGTAATCAACGTCATCTGGGCCCGCCTCCTGATCCGCATCGGCAAGACCCACAGGTCTCCCGCCTTGTCGGCGGACGGGCAGCACATCATGTCGGACGTGGTGACATCCGTGGGCGTTTTGGTTGGCCTGGTTCTGGTGGTTGTCACCGGTCAGGCGATCCTTGATCCGGCGCTGGCGATCCTGGTGGCCTGCAATATCATCTGGCAGGGTTGGAAGGTGATCTCCCATTCGGTCGACGGCCTGATGGACAAGGGTGTGGAGCCAGCCGACGAGGCGGCGATCAAGGCGGCGATCGCGGCGAATTCGGCGGGCTCGCTCGATGTGCATTACCTGCGTACGCGCCGCGCCGGCACAGTCACCTTCGTCGCGTTCGACCTCGTCGTTCCCGGCCAGATGCCGGTCAGCGATGCGCACAAGATTTGCGATCGGTTAGAAGCCGCCGTGAAAGCTGTTTTGCCGGGCGGGCGCGTGACCATTCACGTCGAGCCGGAAAGCGAAGCGGCGCATGGCGTCCGCGTTGGTATCGGCGGCAAGAGCAAGGGGCAGAATTCATGAGCAAAACCGATGTCAGCGGACTGTCGCAGCTTGGGCAGAGCGTAGAGGCCCCGACCAGCCCGGAGGCGGCCGTGCTGGAAAAGGTGCCGAACGGCAACGCGGGTACTGACTATGTGGTACGGTTCACCGCACCGGAATTCACCTCGTTGTGCCCGATGACGGGCCAGCCGGATTTCGCCCATATCGTCATAGACTACATCCCTGGCGATTGGCTGGTGGAATCAAAGTCGCTGAAGCTCTTTCTGTTCTCCTTCCGCAATCACGGCGCCTTCCATGAGGATTGCTCGATTTATATAGCCAAGCGCCTGGTCGAGCTGCTCGATCCGAAATGGTTGAGGATCGGCGCCTACTGGTATCCGCGCGGCGGCATTCCTATCGATGTGTTCTGGCAGACGGGTGCGCCGCCCGAGGGGGTGTGGCTACCGGAACAAGGCGTGGCGACCTACCGCGGACGCGGCTGAACAAACACCCAAGGCGTTGTCTGCTTGACAATCGGGGCAGACAAGCGCGGCATGAAACGCGGCGCCGTTAACGGATTGGACACCCTGTCGCGAAGCGCGGTGTTAAGGCACGTCTGTCATTTGTTGAACATATGAACAGAGGCTCACATACTATGGCATTCCCTGGGTTCCGTCGCGAGGCCGATATTTCCATTCTGAAGATTGTCGTGCTCGCTGCGGTGGGAATGATCGTGCTCACGGTGGCAACCTTTGCATTTCTGGTCTGGTCGACCTGGAAAATCGACACCGTGTCTGTGGCTCGCCAGAGCGAGCTGGCACGCCATGTCATCAGCCGTTTCCGTCACCAGATTGCCCATGATCAGGAGAGTGCCACGGTCTGGGACGATGCTGTCACCAACGTGCGCGCATACGCCTCGCCCGAAAGCATGGACTGGATCAACGCCAACCTCGGCGAATGGATGCACACCTATTTCGGTCATGATGCCGCTTATGTGATCACCGCGGAGGGGAAGCCAGTCTACGTCTTCTCAGACGGAATGAGGCAGGGGGCGGGCGCATACAATTCGATTGCCGCGACGGCCGCTCCGATGCTGGGGGAATTGCGGGCGGCGCTCATTCGCGGAGATCCGATTGCTCCTGACGAAGGGATCAGCAGTCCCGGCGTTAGTGATTTCCGCCTTCTCAACGGACGCCCGGCTGTTGTCAGCCTGAAGCCGATCATCAGCGACAGTGGCGAGATCGAGCAGGTTGCCGGCGAGGAGTTCATCCATATCGCGGTCCGGTATCTCGATGGGACGTTTCTCCGGGAGCTCGAGACCAAGTATGATTTTGGCGCGATGCATTTCTCTCGCACCGATGAGGAGCGAGCTCAAAAGGCCAGTTTGCCGCTGACGACGACTGGAGGCGACGTTATTGGCTATCTGGTTTGGGAACCCTATCGCCCGGGCCTGGCATTTCTCCAGTCGATCACACCGGCGCTCGTCGCTATCCTGCTCTGCCTGGTCGGCGCAGTCGGTGTCTTCATCGGCATGCTCTATCGTCGCGCTATGGCCAACCGCGAGCAGGAAGCACGCATCCGCTATCTGGCAAGTCACGATTCCCTGACCGGGCTTCTCAACCGCGCCTCGTTCGAAACGCGGCTGGACGCGGCGCTGTCAAGTGCTGCGGGCACACCCCAGCAGATCGCCGTCCTCTATCTCGATCTTGATCGCTTCAAGCCGATCAATGATACGCTTGGACACCCGGTCGGCGACACTGTCATTCGCGAGGTGGCTGAGCGTATCTGTCGACTGGCACCTGAGGGCGCGCCGGTCTGCCGGGTGGGAGGCGACGAGTTTAATGTGCTCGTGCCTTACGCTCAGGTTGAAGAGATCGAGGTGCTGTGCCGTGCGATCGTGCGGTCGATTTGCCAACCCATCGACATCCACGGGCAGAACGTCTTCGTCGGCATTTCGATCGGAGTGGCGCTTTCGCCGGTGCATGGCACGGAGCGAACGGAACTCACGCGCAAAGCCGATGTTGCGCTCTACAGCGCCAAGGCAAGCGGGCGTGGCTGTTACTCGATTTTTGGACCACACATGGATGCGCTGGTTCGGGAACGTGCGGAAATCGAGAGAGATCTGCGTGACGCGCTGTCCGATTACAGTCAATTCGAAGTGCTCTATCAGCCGAAATATTTTGCCGCGACCGGTGCGATTGGCAGCGTCGAGGCGTTGGTGCGGTGGCACCATCCGACCCGTGGCCTCATTTCACCGGCCTATTTCATTCCGATCGCCGAGGAGGCCGGTCTGATACGCGAACTCGGACGGTTCGTGCTCAAGGAGGCGTGTCGTGCGGCGGCCGCTTGGCCGATCGCGAATGTCGCCGTCAATATCTCGGCGGTGCAGCTGCGCGACGAAGGCTTCGCCATGGAGGTCATGGCGGTTCTCGCGGCTACGGGCCTTGCACCGCAAAAGCTGGAGATCGAAGTCACTGAAACAGCGTGGATGGACAGTTTCGACAGTTGTGTTGCCAATATACGGGCACTTCGCGCCGCCGGAATCTGCATTGCGCTCGACGACTTCGGCACAGGTTTTTCCACCTTCGGCCGACTGCACGAAACCGAGGTCGACCATATCAAGATCGACAAGATGTTTGTCGAGGGGCTTGGCAAGAATCGCGGCGACGAAGCGATCATCCAGGCAATCGTCGAACTGGCGCGGGCCAAGGGCTTGAAGACCACGGCCGAGGGTGTGGAGACCGAGGAGCAGAACGCTTTCCTGACGCAGATCGGCTGCGATGAGTTGCAGGGTTTCCTGTTCGCCAAGCCGATGCGCCGGGCGGACGTGGCGGACCTGCTGTCCAAAACCGGTTGGAAACGCAAAGCGTTTGTCGGTGGTCTGGGACGATCCGCAGACGACGGGAAAAAAGAAATCGGCGGGTGAAGACCCGCCGACCGCATTTGTCTTGTCTTGGTGCTGAACGCAGCGATCAGCCGAGTACGAGAGCCGCGCCGCCCAGGGCGGTCAGCGCGCCGAGCAGACGGGTAACGAGCGGGCCCATCCGGCCGAGCGCTATGCCGAGGCCGACGCCGGCGGCATGGAGTGCGGCTGTCGCAACCAGGAAGCCGATGCCGAACTGCAGAGCCCCGGCCGCACCGAGTTCGCCACCGTGCGCGTGACCGTGGAAGAAGGCGAACAGGCCGACGACGGCGGCGGATGCTGCAACCGGGAGACGGGCTGCGGTTGCCACCAGCAGGCCAAGGCCGATCACCGAGGCGAGGACAGCCGGCTCGACGAAGGGCACTTCAATGCCCGAAACAGCAAACAGGAATCCAAGGGCCATGGTGCCGACGAAGGCGGCCGGAACAGCGAGAAGCGCACGACCGCCGATCTGCGAGGCCCACAGGCCCACGGCCACCATGGCGAGGATATGGTCGGCGCCAGACAGCGGATGGGAAAGGCCGGCCATCAGCGAGCCGTGCTCGGCCGGATCGAGATGGGCGAAAGCAGGGGCTGCTGCTGCGGTGAAAATCGCGGCGGTGATTGAAAGGCGTTTGAACATGGTTGTCCCTCTTTTTGGTCGACACGGCGCCCGGAAATCGGTCGCGCCGGCCTACGGCTATATCGCACCGCGAAGACTATCGTAAGCTCTTTATCGCTGTCTACGGCAAAGCCTTGCCCGCCGCTGTCGCAAAAGCGGCGGTGCAATCGCCATCGGCCCGGCAAAGCGATGGGGCCAGGGTGTCAGGTGTCATCGATCGTGACGGCCGGAAAGCGAAAGAGCCTCCGCCCGGTTGGTGCGGAGAGCCAATTCGGCAGGATCGTCGAGAATCACTTCTGCGGATGAGCGTCCAGCACTTCGGCGCAGCGCGAGAGGCTGAGACCCTCGCCGTCGGTGTCATTGGTTGCGCGGATGGCGACGATGCGGTCCGACGGGTCGGCGGTGATCTGCAATTCGCAGAACAGTTCCTCATAGCGTGGCGGCGAGATCATCTGCGGCTGGCCCGACAGATAGCCGCCGCTCGTCGTGGTCTTGGTGACTGTCACGCCAGGCTTCGCCTCGCGCGTGACGGTTCGCGTCTGAACCGGCGTGGGCGTTGAATATTGTGGCGGAATGTAACGGGTCTTGTCTCCGCCGCGCCAAGTGTAGAGCATGTTGCCGCTTGCCACCTGGAACTCGGAGATCGGTGGGCCATATCGGGTGAAGAACAGTTCCGCCGGTTGGCCGATCCAGCGCGACTGGATCACGGTATTGGCTTCCTCGGTCGTCGTGCAGCCGGAAAGCATGGCGGCGATCGCCACAATGGCGGCAAGGTGTCTCTTCATATCTGGTCTTCCCCTCGGCAATCGGCGGCCGGCTTGATTGCCCGTGGTTCGGGCCGTTCGGCCGGCGCTGAGAAAATCTCTGGCTCCGCTGAACTCGGAACGCTGAACGCAGTTGTCGCGAAGGTTAGAGGGCCGGCCCCCCTCGGGACAATGGCCCGACGACCTTGCACCCAAATTTGGTCGCGGCGCCCGTCACCATCGACGCCGCAGCGCGATGGTGCAATTCAGCTTGCTCCGATGCGGCGGTGCCCCATATTGAACAGTGAAGCCCCGCCACTGGCCGAGCGGGAGACAATGGAGCGACAAGCCGTGTTTGCATTCGACAACAGCTATCGGCGGCTGCCGGAGCGTTTTTTTCGTCCAGCCGAACCGGCCGGCGCCAGGGCGCCGCGGCTGATCCGCTTCAACACGGGGCTGGCCGAGACGCTCAATCTTGATCCCGCGGCCGCAAGCGACGAGACGCTGGCGGCGATCTTCTCCGGCAACAGCCTGCCCGAGGGAGCGGCCGTGATCGCCATGGCCTATGCGGGGCATCAGTTCGGCAATTTCGTGCCGCAGCTTGGCGATGGGCGGGCGATCCTGATCGGCGAGGTGATGGACCGCGACGGGCAACGGCGCGACATCCAGCTGAAGGGTGCCGGCGCCACGCCTTTTTCCCGCAATGGCGATGGCCGCGCGGCGCTCGGGCCGGTCTTGCGCGAATATCTCGTCTCGGAAGCCATGCACGCGCTGAAGATCCCGACGACGAGGGCGCTTGCGGCGGTGATGACCGGAGAGGCGGTCCATCGCGAGACGAAATTGCCGGGCGCCGTGCTGACCCGTGTGGCGGCAAGCCATATTCGCATCGGCACCTTCCAGTATTTTGCCGCGCGGGGTGATGTGGAGGCGATCAGGACGCTCGCCGACCACGTGATCGCCCGTCACTATCCGGCGCTCGCGGGGGTCGAGCAACCCTATCTCGCCCTGTTCAGCGCGGTGGCGACGCGCCAAGCCGATCTCGTCGCCCGCTGGCTCTCCGTCGGCTTCATCCATGGGGTGATGAACACCGACAATATGGCTGTCTCGGGCGAGACGATCGATTTCGGCCCTTGCGCCTTTCTCGATGAATACGACCCGCGCAAGGTGTTTTCCTCGATTGATCAGCGCGGCCGCTATGCTTTTGCCAATCAGCCCGGTATCGCGCAATGGAATCTCGCGCGTTTCGCCGAGACCCTGTTGCCGCTGTTCGGCGGAAGCGAGGAGGAAAATGTCGAGGCGGCCAATGGCGCGCTTGCGGCGTTCGGTCCCGTCTTCCAGACCTTCTGGCTCGATCGCTTCCGCGCCAAGCTGGGCATCGCCGGCGAGGCGGCAGGTGACCTCGACCTCGTCAATTCACTGCTCAAGTTGATGGAGGCAGGCGAGGCGGATTTCACCCGGACTTTCCGGGCACTTGGTAAGGTCGCCGGTGGTGCGGACATCGGGCTTTTGGCCACCGAATTCACCGATCCGACCGGTCTTGACGACTGGCTTGCCCGTTGGCAGCAGCGCGGCGAGAGCGATGGGCGCACGGCCGAGGCGCGGCAGGTGGAGATGGAAGCGGTCAATCCGGCGATCATTCCGCGCAATCATCGCATCGAGGCGGCGATCCAGGCCGGGCTCGCCGGTGATTTCTCCGTTTTCGAGCGACTGCACGCGGCCTTGCAGACCCCCTATGTCGAAGATCCGGAGTTTGTCGCCTATCAGCGGAAGCCGGAGACCGCAGAGCGGGTGGAACGCACGTTCTGCGGAACCTAGTCGTGTCTGCCATGTCGCAAACCTGATCCGCGCCGCGCCAAAAGCCCACCGAACATGGGTCGTCCGGTATCTGTCGAATGTCGCATTGAGAATGTGGTGACGCGTCGTGTCGCCCTAAAATCCGGGCACAACATCAATCGGGATTTCAGGCAATGGCAGAGTTTCCGTCTAAGGCAAAGGTCGTCATCATCGGGCTGGGCGGCATCGTTGGTGCCTCGATCGCGCATCATCTCATCGAACGTGGCTGGGACGACATCGTCGGTATCGACAAGTCGGGCATTCCGACCGACATCGGCTCGACGGCCCATGCCTCGGACTTCTGCTTCATGACCAGCCACGACTTCCTGTCGGTCTGGACATCGCTCTATTCGCTCGAGTTCTATGACAAGATGGGCCATTACGCCCGCGTCGGTGGCATCGAGGTGGCGCGCACGGGCGACGACGCCTGGATGGAGGAGCTCAAGCGCAAGGTCACCTCCGGCAAGGCGTTCGGCACGCGCGCGAGCATGATCAGCGCCAAGGAGGTCAAGGAGAGGTTCCCGCTGGTCGAGGAGGAGATGGTCGACGGCGCCCTTTGGGACCCGGACGCGGGTCTTGTCATTCCGCGTTCGCAGACGGTCGCCGGCAAGCTGGTCGATGCGGCGGAGAAATCCGGCAAGCTTCAGATGTTCGGCAATACGCCGGCGCAGTCGCTGATCGTCGAGGGCGGCCGGATCAAGGGCGTCGTCACCCATCGCGGCACGATCATGGCCGATCATGTCATCGTCTGCGCCGGTCTGTGGGGCCGGCTGATTGCCGAAATGGTCGGCGAGGACCTTCCGATCATGCCGGTCGACCATCCGCTGACCTTCTTCGGGCCCTTCAACGAGTTTGAAGGCACGGGCAAGGAAATCGGCTATCCGCTGCTGCGGGACCAGGGAAATTCGGCCTATATGCGCGATACCGGCGACCCGAAGACCACCGAGGGCGGCCAGATCGAGTGGGGCTATTACAACACCGAAAATCCGCGCATGTGTCATCCGCGCGAGCTTCTGGAAAAGGAGCAGGCGCGGCTTTCGCCTTCGCAGCGTGACCTCGACCTTGAGGCGGACGGTCTGATGGAGGGGCTGGAGCGGGCGATCGAGCTGACCCCGATCCTGGGCGAGCTTGGCTATAATGAAGGCCATTCCTTCAACGGCCTGCTTCAGGTTTCCGCCGCCGGCGGCGCGTCGTGCGGCGAGAGCCAGAAGGTGCGCGGCCTGTGGTATTGCGTCGGCATCTGGGTCAAGGATGCGCCGGGTTACGGCAAGCTGCTCGCCGACTGGATGACCGACGGGCGCACCGCGATTGACCACAACAGCATCGACTATGCGCGCTTCTATCCGCATCAGCTCAAGGAGGACTTCATCCTCGGCCGCTGCACCGAAGCCGCCTGCAAGATCTATTTCCCGGCCGTGCATCCGCGCGAGCCCTATGCGACGGGCCGTAACGTCAAGCGTTCTCCCTTCTACGAGCGCGAAGTCGCGCTTGGCGGCTATTTCATGGAGTTGGGCGGCTGGGAGCGCGCCCACGGCTACAAGGCCAACGAGCACCTGCTGGAGAAATACGGCGACCGCGTTCCGGTCCGCGCGGCCGAATGGGACAACCGCCACTTCTGGCGCGTCTCCAACGCCGAGCATCTGGCGATGAGCGAGGATTGCGGCATCGTCAACCTGTCCCACTTCCATATGGTCGACATCGAGGGGCCGGACCATGTCGCGCTTCTCGAATGGCTGTGCGCCGCCAAGATCGGTGGCGACGGCAATATCGGCAAGGGCATCTACACTCACTTCCTCGACGACGAGGGCATGGTGCGGGCCGACTTCACCGTCTTCCGCATGGCCGACCGCTGCCGTCTCGTGAACGGTGCCGATGCCGGTCCGCGCGACTTCCACTACATGAAGCGCGTGGCCGAGGATCGTGGGCTCGACGTCACCATCACCGACGTTTCGGAGACGTACATCACCATCGGCATCTGGGGCCCGAACGCCCGCGACACGCTGAAGAAGGTGGTCGCCGATCCGGCCGGGCTCGATGTGGAAAACTTCGCATTCGCCGCCATCAAGCCGATCGAGATCGCGGGCAAGACCGTCTCCGCCTTCCGCATCTCTTATGTCGGCGAGCAGGGCTGGGAACTGCACATGAAATACGAGGACGGCCTTGCCGTCTGGGACGCGCTGCGCGAAACCGGTGTCATGGCCTTTGGCGTCGAGACCTATGCCAACTCGCGCCGCATGGAAAAGAGCCTGCGCCTGCAGAACGGCGACCTGCTGACCCAGTACAACCTGCTGGAAGCCGACCTCGCCCGTCCGAAGGTCAAGGAAGCCGACTTCCGCGGCAAGGCCAAGCATCTGGAATACAAGGCGCGGGACCACCAGCCGGCCATGCTGTGCACGCTGGTAATGACCGAGAACACCGATTCCAAGGGCGTAAAACGCTATCCGGTCGGCGCCATGCCGGTCATGGACCCGGAAACCGGCAAGACGCTGGTCGACGAGCTGGGCCGCATGTCCTACACGACCTCAGTGGCCTACGGCCCGACGATCGGCAAGAACATCGCGCTCGCCTATCTGCCTTGGGACTATTGCCAGGTGGGCCGTACGCTCAACGTCGAGTATTTTGCCGAGACCTATCCGGTCGAGGTCGTCGCGGTGGGCTACAAGCCGCTGTACGATCCGGAGAATTTGAAGCCGCGGAGCTGAGGCGAGCAGTTAGATTACTGAGGGAATTGGAACCCGTCGGCCGAGAGGCCGGCGGGCTTTTTTGATTAAGCGCTTGCCGCGCTTCGATGCGGCCGACTACCTAAAACACCCGGAGGGTGCAGGCAGAATATATGGCGGCGGCGCCGCGGTGTCGTTTCGCACCCTGAAGTGCCAGGTGAGGACGAGATCGTGTCGCATCAATCCTTCGAGGCCCCCGCTTGCGCGGGGCCTCGGGATGGGGAGGGATCGCCGGCGGCGGCTTAGCCGGCCTTCTTCATCGCCGCGACTTCCGGGTCGTAGACCCGGCCAAAGCGGTTGGCCAGGAAGTCGGTGAGCTTGATCTCCTCCTGTGTGACAAAGCCCTTTTGCGGCAGTTTGCCGTCGGCCAAGAGGTCAAGCACCGTGCAGATGCCGGCGGCGGTGGTGATCTGAATGGCGCTCATCAGGCGGCCGCCGACGACGCCGGCGTAGACCTTGTTGGCATAGGTTTCCTGCATGAAACGGCCGTTCTTCGTTCCGCAGACGGTGACGAAGATGACGACGACGTCCTGCATGGTGGCGGGCAGGGCGTTCTCGAACAGATCCTTCAGCACATCGCGGCGGTTCTTCAGGTTGAGGTCGTTGAGCAGCGCCTTGACGATCGCCTGATGGCCCGGATAGCGGATGGTGCGGTAGTTCATCGTGCGCACCTTGCCCTCCAGCGTCTTGGCCAGCGTGCCAAGGCCGCCGGACGTGTTGAAGGCCTCGTAGGTGACGCCGTCGAGCGAGAATTCCTCGCGTTCTTCCATGGCAGGCACGTTGATCAGCTTTCCCTCGACGATCGCCTCGCAGGGCTCGATATATTCATTGATCAGGCCGTCGGTGCTCCAGGTCAGATTGTAGTTGAGCGCGTTGGACGGATATTGCGGCAGGGCGCCGACGCGCATGCGCACGCTGTCGAGCGTGTCGAAGCGGGTGGCAAGCTCGTTGGCGACGATCGAGATGAAGCCGGGGGCGAGACCGCACTGGGGAATGAAGGCGGTGCCGGCGTTCTTCGCCAGTTGCTCGACCTTGCGGGTCGTGGCGACGTCCTCGGTCAGATCGAGATAATGGGTGCCGGTGCGCGCGGCCGATTCGGCAATGGCGCCGGTCAGGTGGAAGGGCGCGGCCGAGAGCACGGCGAACTTGCCGGCGAGCACGACGTCGAGTGCTGTCGCATCGGTGATGTCGACGGCGGCGGTCGCGATCGCCGGATGGCGCTCGATGGCGGCCAGCTGCGCCTCGCTGCGGTCGGCGACCGTGATCTTGTAGGCGCCGCTGTCGGCCAGCATGAGTGCGATCGCGCTGCCGATCTTGCCGCCGCCGATGATCACTACGTCCTTCATTGCATTATCCCTCTTGAGTTTTGTCAGATGTGAACAGGATGCCGACCGGACTTGTCGATTCATAGCGACGATTTGTGCGATACGTGGTATCACTATCGGCAAATTGACGATCGGATTGGGCGAAATGCAAATCAGCGACAAGGACCGCGAACTGCTGGCACTGCTCGGAGAGAACGCCCGCATGCCGGTGGCGACTCTGGCGCGGCGGCTCGGGCTGTCGCGCACCACCGTGCAGGCGCGGCTGGAGCGGTTGGAGCGGGAAGGGGTGATCGCCGGCTATGGGGTGCGGCTGTCGGAGGCCTATCAGAGCGGGTTGATCCGCGCCCATGTACTGATCACCATCGCGCCGAAATCTCTGCCGAAGGTGAGCGCCGAACTCGACGCCATCCGCCAGGTGACAATGCTGCATTCGGTCAACGGCTCGTTCGACCTGATCGCCATCCTGGCCTCGAGTTCGATCGCCGAACTCGACGGGCTGATCGACAGGATCGGCGCGATCGCCGGCGTGGAGCGGACGCTGTCGTCGATCATCCTGTCGACGCGGATTTCAAGGTAGGGCGGCGTCCCGGCGGGGATGATAGGGGAATTTGCGTGGCACGGCGCGTTGCGTCTTGGCGGGTGCAGGCTCGGCAAATCGAGGATTTGCGCAAGTCCGATCCATCTCGTCGTGGCCGCGTGCCATGGCCGTTTCGATGTGGCGCTCTCCGTCGGAGCCTCGGGTTCGTGTCGCGTATTTCGATGCTCTCATATATTGGGGGCGGAGGACGCGCTAACCCCCTGTTCACCGGTTCCGTGCTTCCCCTTTTTCCCACATTGTTTTACGACATGAGTCGCACTATGTGCGGGTGAGAGAAACGCGAGAGCTTAAGGAATTGCCGAATGAACGAAGAAGACGACGACAAGAGCAAGGAACTGCCGCTCGGCAAGGAAACGGAAGCGAACCTCTTCAAGTCGCGTTCGATCTTCATCTATGGCGGCATTACCCAGGAACTGGCGCAGAAGGTCTGCACCCAGTTGGTGGCGCTGGCCGCCGCCTCTGACGACGACATCCGCGTCTATGTCAATTCGCCGGGCGGTCACGTCGAATCGGGCGATTCGATCCACGACATGATCAAGTTCATCAAGCCGAAGGTCATCATCATCGGCACGGGCTGGGTCGCTTCTGCCGGCGCGCTGATCTATGCCTCCGTGCCGAAGGAACGGCGCCTTTGCCTGCCCAACACCCGCTTCCTGCTGCATCAACCCTCGGGCGGCACCCGCGGCATGGCATCCGACATCGAGATCCAGGCCAACGAGATCATCAAGATGAACAAGCGCCTGATCAAGATCTTCGCCACGGCCACCGGCCAGTCGGAAGAGAAGATCGCCAAGGACATCGACCGCGACTACTGGCTGTCGGCCGAAGAAGCCAAGGCTTACGGCCTCGTCGGCAAGATCGTCGAGAAGCAGTCGGAACTCTGAGCCCCCGGCCAGAGCCTGAGTTGAAATGACCCCGTCGGCGAAAGCCGGCGGGGTTTTGCGTTGGGGCGTCCCACTCGCCGGCGCGTGACCTGCTCGGGAGGGGGGCGCCGGATGTCGGCAATGGGACTAATGCCATCGTCTAAGCCGGCGCCAATCGTCTGGTACGGCCGGCCGTGCTAATATGCCGTGCAGAGGGATGGAGTCTGAAAATCATGCGCAACGTTGTCGGGGAAATCTGCGCCTGTCTGGCGCTGGCGGTGGGCCTTATCCTCGCGGCAGCGCTTCCTTCTGCCGCGCAGGAGGTGACCTTTCGCACCTACAAGGACAATTCCGGCTTCTCCTGCTCGTTTCCCTCGGACTGGGACTTCAAGCAGACTGCCAACGGTGACCGGGTGTTTTCGGGGCAGACGGGCAGTGCGCGCGAAGCGGCGATCATCGTTCAGGTGATCGACCGCGCGCAGACCGCCGAGAAGACTGCTCAAGCGCAGCTCGATGGGCTGAAGGCACAATTGCTCGCCGTTCGCGACGGCCGTATCCGCACCGAGGGCGCCGCCCCCATCGCCGGACAGCAGGCGCCCTTCGTCATCGCCAGCTACAGCACGACGGACAGTGCGGGAAAGATGCGACCGTTCAACCATATTCAGATGGTGGTAACGGCGCCGCGCGTCTTCCTGCTGATGTCCTATTCTGCGCCAGAGGGGATTTTCGACGAGTATATGAAGGTCTTCCAGAACTGTTCGGCGACCCTGGCGCTTGGCGAGGGGACGGCCGCTGTGCCGGAGCCCGAGCACGCTCAACCCGCGACGCCGCCCCCATCGACACCACCGGGCCCTCCAGCCAAGAGCGATGGTGCGGATGCCGGCAAGCCGGCCCCCGCCGACGGGGGCGACACCATCGTCTGGCGGCGCAATTCCGACCGCGGCTTCTGGATCGCCGTGCCGCGTATCTGGTCGAGCCAGATTGACGATTCCGAACCCTATTCGCTCGACATGCGCCATCCTGACCGGGTGGAGGGCGTGATCGTCTGGGCGCTGGATCTCGGCCAGAACACCAAGGCGAAGGATTTCGCCGATGCCTGGGAAGAGAAACTGGCGGACAAGATCTTCTTCATGAGCGAGCGGCTTGCGAAGCCGACGGAGCAGCATCCGGGTGTCGGCCTACCCAAGGTGCCGGTCGTCGTGCGCCAGTATCAGGGTGAGATCAGTGGCGCCACCGTGCAGAGCATTGCCGCCTATGTGGTCTACAAGAAGCGCGGCTACACCATCGTCGGCTATCACTTCCTCGGCGATGCGAAGGGGCAGAAGCGGGTTCACGACGCGGTGATGAGTTTCCGGCTGTCGGCACCGGACAACTGAAAAAGGGCAGTCCTTGCGGGCTCTTCGCCGGAGCCGATGGAAAAGGCGCGGTCGAGGCCGCGCCTTTCTTGCATCGCAAATAGATCCCCGTCTTGGGGGTGGCATGACTTTCTTGCGGGTGAAATCCCGCCCGAGCGCGGCGCACCGAAGGATCTCACCAGAAATGGGTCGAAAACACCTCTTTTCGGGAACCTGCCAAACGGCTAAGAAATTGTCGCCGGCGCTCCACACGTAACAGGATGAAAAACATGAAGAATTTCTCTTTGGCCGTTGCGTCCGCAACGATGCTTCTCGCGTCCGTTTCGGTCTCCCATGCCGAGGATCTGGTGTTCACGCTGAAGAACGGAACCAGCGCTGTGCTGACGAACTTCTACACCTCGCCGGTTGGTGTGGGCGATTGGGAGGATGATGTCTTTGGCAGTCAGGTGCTGAACCCTGGCGAAAGCATGCGGATCACCATCGCGGACGGTCGTGATGTCTGCAAATACGACATGCGCTTCGAGTTTGATCCGGATTCGGACCTCGACACCACGACGGATACCCAGGACCTCTGCGAAATGGGCTCCTACACGATCCACGAATGATGCGATGGACCGGCGGCGCACCCTCAGGATTGCCGTCGCCGGTTCCGGCCATGCGGCGGATGATGGCTGGGGCGCACCTTGATCCGACCGTTATCTTTCATGGTTTATGCGCTTGCAGGGCGACTGCTCCGTCGGCTACCGCCCGCGCCACGCAGGAAAGTTTCACCGCCTGCCAGCGGTGATAGGCATCCACGAGTTCGGGCGCGAGCCAACAGTCACGGCCATGCCCGGTGGTCTGCCAGCCCATGGCGCCGAGTTTGCGCGCCCTGGCAAAAAGCCTGCCGGTATGGCTCTGGGAAATCAGATAACCTTGCGCCATGCGGGCGGAGGACATCGGGCCGATCCATACCTTGCCATCGACGACGGGCTTGCCTGCGGCGAGTGCCGCAAGGTGATGCAGCAGATTGCTGCCGGAATCCGCCTTCACGAAGGCCGCCACGGCTTCGGGCGGATCGGACCATTCCCGTTCGGCCAGCACATACCGCGTCATCAACGGCTGGGCATGGAAAAGCAGGTCCGGCCTTACCTGCGAGAGACTAAAACGGTTGCCATTGTCCATCAGGTCAAGCGCGCGCAGATGGATATGGAACCACTCGCGGATAAGATCCTCGGCATAGGGTTGGGCGAGGTAGCTTCGCACGCGCCGGTCGCCGCTCGGCAGCGGCTCGACGAGCTTGTAGTGGATCATCTCCTTCAGGAAGGAGAGCGTCGTGTTGCGGCTCGAAACATGCGTTCCTTCAAGAAAGCGCAGCAGGTTCGCCGGCGAGATGGGCAGGTCGCTAAGGCCGGTCTTATATTCGAAATGGACGGCAAGCGTTGCCTGACTGAGCAGCCAGCGTTGCAGGTCAGCGACATAGCGAACCTCGCGCGGCAGGCGTTGATGAACGCCGAGCAGATCATCCCTCGAAGCTTCCAGAGTGGCGGCGAAGCGAGGCGATGACATGATCTCCTCGACAGTGAAGGACTGGGGAAAGGCACGTGAGGAGTCGGAGAAATCTGACATGGTTTGGTATTTCAAATCGGCGGAGCACAGGTCTCCTTAACTGCAACAGGGCGCTCGGCAATCCGGAACTGGAGGATCTTGCCGGATCGTCAATTCAGAACAACCGATGTTTTCGGGCTATCGAGTGGCCGTGTCTCTCCAAATGTGGCTCCAGCGGGTGCGTCGAAGATAATCTGTCGCCGGTGTAGCCGAAAGGCCGCCACCATGAAAAATCCCCGCCGTCATCGACAGCGGGGATTGCGTTTTTCGGTTCCCATTTTCCGGGAATTTTTCCCGGTCGCGGATCAGGCGAACTCGACCGGACGGTCGCCGTTCTCATCCTGGATGCGGGTCGGCAGACCGATGCGGTTCAGGATGTTGATGAAGGGCTTGGGCGGCAGTTCCTCGACGTTCGCCATCTTCTTCACGTCCCACTCTCCGGTGGCGATCAGCATGGCGGCGGCGACCGGGGGGACGCCTGCCGTGTAGGAAATGCCCTGGGAGCCGACTTCCTCATAGGCTTCCTTGTGGTCGGCCACGTTGTAGATGAAGACGGTCTTTTCCTTGCCGTCCTTCAGGCCCTTCACGTAGTCGCCGATGCAGGTCTTGCCTTCATATTCCGGTGCCAGCGACGAGGGGTCGGGCAGGCAGGCCTTGACCACCTTGAGCGGCACGACTTCCGAACCGTCGGCCAGCTTGACCGGCTGCTCGGAGAGGAGGCCGATCGACTTCAGCACGGTAAAGACGTTGATGTAGTGATCGCCGAAGCCCATCCAGAAGCGAACGTCGGCGCCGTCCATGTTCTTGGCCAGCGAATGCACTTCGTCATGGCCGCAGAGATAGGCGCGGCGCGTACCCACGACCGGCAGGTCGTAGTCCTTGCCGATCTCGAACATCTTGTTGGTCTGCCATGCGCCGTTCTGCCAGGAGTAGACGACGCCGGTGAATTCGCGGAAGTTGATTTCCGGGTCGAAATTCGTGGCGAAATACTTGCCGTGGCTGCCGGCATTGATGTCGACGATGTCGACGTCGGTGACCTTGTCGAGATATTCGTCCTTGGCGAGCTTGGCATAGGCGTTGACGACGCCCGGATCGAAGCCGGCACCGAGGATGGCGGTAATGCCCTTCTCCTCGCATTCGGCGGCGCGCTTCCACTCGTAATTGCCGTACCACGGCGGGGTCTCGCAGATCTTGTTCGGCTCTTCGTGGATCGCGGTGTCAATATAGGCGACGCCGGTGTCCATGCAGGCGCGCAGCACCGACATGTTGAGGAAGGCTGTGCCGACGTTGATGACGATTTCGGACTTCGTCGACTGGATCAACGCCTTGGTGGCTTCGATGTCGAGGGCGTCGAGGGCATGCGCTTCGAGCACGCCCGGCTGCTTCATCGCCTTTTTCTCATGCACGCTGGCGATGATCTTGTCGCACTTGGCCTTGGTGCGCGAGGCGATATGAATGTCGCCGAGCACGTCATTGTTCTGGGCGCATTTATGCGCCACGACCTGGGCGACGCCACCGGCGCCGATGATGAGCACGTTCTTCTTCATGATGGGGACCAACTCCTATGTCCAATCGTCAGAACCTGTCCCGAGATTTCAGGACAGGCTTTGTTCGTAGTCCGTGTAGTCGAACTCACGGACCGTCCTGAGGCTGCCATCCAGTTCACGGATGGCGATTGCCGGCATTTTCACGCCGTTAAACCAGTTTTTCTTGACCATCGTGTAGCCGGCGGCGTCCTGGAACGAGATACGGTCGCCGACCTTCAGCTCGTTTTCGAAGTCGAATTCGCCGAAAATGTCGCCGGCGAGGCACGACTTGCCGCAGACCATGTAACGATGTGGTCCCTGGTTTGGGGAAACCTTCGCGTTCTCACGATAGATCAGCAGATCCAGCATGTGCGCTTCGATGGAGGAATCCACCACGACAAGGTTCTTGCCGTTGTAAAGGGTGTCGAGCACGGTCGTCTCGAGCGTGGTCGAGCGGGTGATCGAGGCTTCGCCCGGCTCAAGATAGACCTGAACGCCGTATTCGCCGGAGAGGCGCTTGAGCCGCTCGGCGAATTTCTCCAGCGGATAGTCATCGCCGGTGAAATGAATGCCGCCGCCGAGGCTGACCCATTCGGCTTTCTTCAGCAGCGAGCCGAACTTCTGCTCGATGTCGCCGAGCATCCGGTCGAACAGGTCGAAGTCCTTGTTCTCGCAATTGTTGTGGATCATGAAACCGGAGATCAGATCCATGACCGGCTCGACTCTGGCGACGTCCCATTCGCCCAGCCGCGAGAACGGGCGGGCCGGGTCGGCGAGGTCGAAGCTCGACGAGGAAACGCCGGGATTGAGGCGCAGGCCGCGAACGATGCCGGAAGCCTTGTCCGCGAATCGGTTGAGCTGACCGATCGAATTGAAGATGATCTTGTCGGCATGGGCGACGACTTCGTCGATCTCGTAATCGGCATAGGCGACCGAATAGGCGTGCGTCTCCTTGCCGAAGCGCTCGTGGCCGAGGCGGACCTCATTGAGCGAGGACGAGGTCGTGCCGTCCATGTAATCGCGCATGAAATCGAACACCGACCAGGTCGCGAAGCACTTCAGCGCCAGAAGCGCCTTGGCGCCGGACAGCTCGCGCAGCTTCGCGATCCTCTCCATGTTCTGGAGCAATTTCGACTTGTCGATGAGGTAATAGGGCGTCTGAAGCAAAGGCTCTTTCCTCTTCGCTGGGGCTTCGTTGGGGGGTCCCTTAGGCAAAAGGGGGGGATAAGGCAAGCGGAAGCTGCCCCCGGTTTGTCCTGGGTCCTATGGCTGCCCATTGTGAAATCGACATGACGACGCCCGAATTTGCCGGCGCTGTCACGCCTGGGTGTACCCTTTCCGCCCCAAGGCGCCTTGCGTTCCCTTGTGCAAATGGCGATGCCTAGGCGGATCGAGACAAAACCCCCGAGTCCACCATGTTCAAAGACCTTTCCGCGCAGAGTTTTTTCATGGGCTGCCTGACAGCCTTCGTCGGTTTCGCCAGTTCGTTCGCAGTCGTTTTGCAGGGCCTCAAAGGGGTCGGGGCGAGCGATTACGAGGCCGCGTCCGGCCTGATGGCGCTGTCGGTGTCGATGGGGCTTTGCGCGATCCTGCTGAGCGCCTGGACGAAGCTGCCGGTGTCGATCGCCTGGTCGACGCCGGGCGCAGCACTGCTGGCGACCGCGGGAATGGTGGAGGGTGGGTTTGCCGCCGCTGTTGGCGCCTTTCTTGTCTGTGGTGTGCTGATTGTTATCGCCGGGCTGTTCCGCCCCCTTGGCCGCGCCGTGGCCGCGATACCGGCGTCGCTGGCCAATGCCATGTTGTCCGGCGTCATCCTTGGCCTGTGTTTCGCGCCGTTCAAGGCGATCGCCTTCGATCCGAAGCTCGGCCTGCCGATCCTTATTGCCTGGGCAGCCGTGCTGGCCTTCAAGCGGCTCTATGCCGTGCCGGCGGCTCTGCTCGCCTTCGTCATCGTGATGATCTTCGGCGTCGACCTGCCGGAGGGCGCGATGGCGAGTTGGGCATCCTCGCTGGCGCCGCCGATGGAACTGGTCATGCCAGTATTCACGCTGCCGGCGCTGGTGTCGATCGCTCTGCCGCTCTTCATCGTCACCATGGCATCGCAGAACATTCCCGGCATCGCTGTCCTCAAGGTCAACCATTATGATCCCATGCCCGGCCCGCTGTTTGCCGTCACCGGACTGTTCTCGCTGCTGTCCGCGCCGTTCGGCGGCCATGCCGTCAACCTTGCGGCGATCACGGCCGCCATGTGCGCCGGCGAGGACGCGCATCCAGATCCGAAGAAGCGCTACTGGGCGGCGATCATCGGTGGCGTTGGCTACGTGATCCTCGGGCTTCTCGCCGGCGCGGTCACCGCCTTCGTCTCGCTGGCCCCGCCGATCCTCATTCAGGCGGTGGCGGGTCTGGCCCTGATCGGGGCCTTCTCCGGTTCGGCGGTCGCGGCTTTCAAGGAGCCGCAGACGCGCGAGGCCGCCGCCGTTACCTTCCTCATCACTGCGTCGGGCGTTTCGTTCGGCGGCATTTCCGGCGCCTTCTGGGGGCTGATCGCCGGGGCGCTGATGCTGGCGCTGCTCAAGGTTGCACAATCGCGCCGGGCGTGAGGAAGCCCTTGCAGAGGGTGCATGGCTTGCGCTATAGAATCGGCCATGACCTATTCGAGCGCCTTTTTGATGGTTACGGCTTCTGCCGGTCGCACCGCGACCGCAGCCCGCCCGCGCGCTCTAAACTCGCTTCTTCTTAGCCTTATCCGCGGTTGCCGGGTCCTTTGAGGAGCGCCCGGCGGCCGTATAGCCGCATGGCTCAGCTCCTCGACGCAAATCCTGTAAACTGAGACTATTTGGCCGACTTGAGGCCAGCATTTGCCGTCGCAAAAATGCGCTTTATGCGCTAAGAGCCGGGCAGATGCGGAAGAGGAAGAGATGAACGACATGAGCATGAAATCCGGAAGCGGCGTAGTGGGAATGCCCGAAGCGGCGACGAAGTACCGGCCCTATCCGCAGATCGACATCAAGGACCGCACCTGGCCGTCGAAGACCATCACCAAGGCACCGATCTGGTGCTCGGTGGATCTGCGCGACGGCAACCAGTCGCTGGTCAATCCGATGGGCCATGACCGCAAGGCCCGCATGTTCCAGCTGCTCATCGACATGGGCTTCAAGGAAATCGAGATCGGCTTTCCGTCCGCCTCGCAGACCGATTTCGACTTCGCTCGCTGGTGCGTGGAAGAAGGCAATGTGCCGGACGACCTGTCGCTGCAGGTGTTGGTGCAGTGCCGTCCGGAGCTGATCACCCGCACGTTCGAGGCGCTGGAAGGGGCCAAGCGGCCGATCATCCATTTCTACAATTCGACATCCGAATTGCAGCGCCGCGTGGTGTTTGCCAAGGACGTTCCGGGCATCAAGCAGATCGCCGTCGATGCGGCCAAGATGATCACCGACATGGCGGCCAAGGCCGGCGGCGGGTTCCGCTTCGAGTATTCTCCGGAGAGCTTCACCGGCACCGAGCTGGACGTGGCGCTGGAAATCTCCAATGCCGTGATCGACATTATCAAGCCGACAGCGGACAACAAGCTGATCCTCAACCTGCCGTCGACCGTCGAAATGGCGACGCCGAACATCTATGCCGACCAGATCGAATGGATGTGCCGTAATATCGACAACCGTGAGAACGTGCTGATCTCGCTGCACCCGCACAATGACCGTGGCACCGGCATTGCCGCCACCGAACTGGGCTTGATGGCCGGCGCCGACCGTGTCGAAGGCACCCTGTTCGGCAATGGCGAGCGTACCGGCAATGTCGACATCGTCACGCTGGCGCTGAACATGTTCACCCAAGGGGTCGACCCGAAGCTGGACTGCTCCGACATCGAACGCATCAAGGCTGTCTACGAATATGCCAATGAGATGAAGATCCCCGAGCGCCATCCCTATGTCGGCGAACTGGTCTACACCGCCTTCTCCGGTTCGCACCAAGATGCGATCAACAAGGGCATGAAGGCGATCCGCAAGGCAAATTCGCCGGTCTGGGAAGTGCCTTACCTGCCGATCGACCCGCAGGACGTCGGACGCTCCTACGAGGCGATCATCCGCATCAACTCGCAGTCGGGCAAGGGCGGTATCGCCTACATCCTGGCGGAGGACTACGGTATCAACCTGCCGCGTAACTTGCAGGTCGAGTTCCGCGAGGATATCCAGCGGATCACCGACGACGAGGGCGTCGAACTGCCGTCGAAGCGGATCTATGAGCGTTTCATCGAGCGCTATGTCGAGCAGCCCGCCGCACGGCTGAAATATGTCGACCACCACACCTATGCCGATCCTGCCCACAAGGGTCGCCGCATCGTCGCCGCCGAGATCACCGATGGCGGTGTGACCAAGCGCATCGAGGGGCAGGGGACTGGCCCGATCGACGGTTTCATTAATGCGCTGTCGAACTATCTCGGGATCGAGCTGACGGTTGCCGACTACTCCGAGCATTCGCTGCAGCATGGTTCTAACGCCTCGGCGATCGCCTATGTTGAAGTGGTGCATCCGGGCGGCAAGTTGTTCGGTGTCGGCATCAACACCAACATCGTCGCTGCTTCGCTCGAGGCGATCGTCTCGGCTGCGAACCGGGTGCTCGAAGATCGCATGACAAGGGGCTGAAACATGGCGCTCCACGCCGTCGCACTCGGAGACGCGAGAAAGTCTCCGCCGCTCGTTCTACTGCACGGCTTCGGCGGCGGGGCGTTCATCTGGCGCAGGGTCATGGCCGAGCTTGGTCCGGCAATGCCGATCATCGCCTATGACATGCCTGGCCATGCGGGTTCGCTCCACGCCGACGGGGCCGGCGGGGCAGGCAAGATGGCAAAGGTCATCCGAAATGATCTCGACTTGCGCGGGGTCACAAACTTTCACGTCGCCGGGCATTCGCTCGGCGGGGCCACTGCCGCGTTGCTGGCGCTCAAGGATCCGAAGCGGGTGCTGAGCGCCACGCTGATGGCGCCCGGCGGAATCGGTCCGGCGATCAATCACCGGCTGCTTTCGCACTATGCACAGGCCGAGACCCATCTCGACCTGACATGGGCAATGGAGCTCATGTTCGGATTCAATGCGACAATCGCCGATGATCTGATCGACGACATGATGAGCGTTCGCCATCTGCCCGGCGCGCGCGAGGCGCTTGATCGGATCTTCGAGGCTATCACCTATGTCTCGCCCATCGGCGAACGTCTGCAGGGCGAATTGCCGCTCGACGCGCTTGCCGCTCTGACGATGCCGATCCGAGTCGTTTGGGGGGTGGAGGACTGCGTGTTGCCGGTGATGCAGGCTGACAGGCTGCCTGACAATGTGGCGCTGACGCGCATTGCCAATGCCGGCCATATGTTGGTCGATGAATGCCCGCTGGCGATGGCGGCTATTCTTCGCGAGATGACGTCCGAGGCATCTCCAGGCTGATTGCCTTTCCGATGTCGGGAAACGTCAGACGAAATGTACTCGCTGATAGCAAGAATGCGGCAGCCAGAATTGGAATCGCCAGCGTTCTCTTTTAATCAATCGAATGATTATTCGTCGGGAGAGGGGCATGGCAAGAGCGCTATCGGGCGCTGCAGCGACGCGGAGATCGCTGATTTCAGCGGCCCTCGAACTGTTCGGCAATCATGGCTACGAGGCCGTATCGACCCGTCAGATCGCCGATCACGCGGCTGCCAATATCGGCAGTATCGCTTATCATTTCGGCGGCAAGCCGGGCCTGCGAAATGCCTGTATCGGGTATGTGATCGATGTCGTGCTCGAATCGCTCGGGCCTGCGCTGACCCAGTCGCTCCCGGCTAACCTTACACCGGATGAGGCGCTGGACATGCTCGACGGCATGATCGCCACGATGATGCGCATCGGTGCCTCGCGCCCGGATGCCGACCTTCTTACCACTTTCATGAACAGAGAAATGGTCATGCCCGGCGAGGTGGACAGCGTTCTTTACGAGCGGCTGGCAAAGCCGATACACGAACGCTCCTGCCAATTGTTCGCCATTGCGGTCGGCCGTCCCGGTGCGGAAGACGAACTGGCGCTGACCGTGTTTTCGCTGTTCGGCCAGTCGGTCTTCTTCCGTATCTGCAAATCGGTTCTCGTTGAGCATATGGGATGGCGCTGTTTCGGATTGGACGAGATGCAGGCGGCCATCGCTGTCTTTTCCGACAATCTGCGGGCGATTGTCATCTGGCACCGCGGACGTAATGGCGCCTGAGCGTCAGCCGAGCAGGATCTGGTGGTGGTCGTGGCGCAGTTTGGCGGTGGCGTCGAACAGGCTGTGGCGGTCCCATTTCAGATGCCAGGCGCCGGGCTCGCCACTGATTGAAAACAGATTATAGCCGGCGGGTGGCTTCGGCGCTCCGGGCCCCTGAGAGGCGGAGGCGATGCCGATGACCGGCACGCGTTTTCCGCGTCCCTCCAGCCAGTAAAGCGTGTTGAGGTGGGTGTGGCCGTGCAACACCAGGTCGGCACCGCCGGCCGAGATCGCCTCGGCGAAACGGCGGATGCCGATCATACGTTTGTGCGCGGAAGCGGCACCCCGGATTGGCGGATGGTGGATCATCACCACACGGAAAAGACCTTCCTCGTCCGCTGCCTTCAACAGTTCGGCTGTCTCGCGGGCCTGGCGGGCGCTGAAGTAGCCGGTGGCGGAGAAGGGGGGCGTGGCGATCGAGGTGGAACAGCCGATCAAGGCCACGGGACCACGGCGGCGGATATAGGGGAAGAGCTTGTGGCCCTCCCGCCAGATCAGCGGGTCGTCGTCACCGCGCATGTAGTCGTACCAGGCCTGCACCGCCTTGTCGTGGGCGCCGGGGACATAGGCGTCATGGTTGCCGGGAACGACTGAGGTGTCGAGGGGCGCGCCGGTCTGGCGCAGCCATTCGGCGACAAGTCTGATCTCTATACCGGTGGCCAGATTGACGAGGTCGCCGGTGATCGCCAGATGGTCGGGCTCATGGCGGCGGAGATCCTCGATCACCAGATCAAGCGCGTTGGCGAAAAGATGCTTGCGCCGGTTGCGGTGCCAGTTCACATAACCGGTGATGCGCTTGGAGGCCAGTTCCCGGATGGTCAGGTTAGGCAGCGGCCCCAGGTGAACATCGGATATATGCGCGAGTTTGAACATGGCGCCTGTCTTAAAGATCAGGCGTGACAGGGGCAAGAAGAATGAGCCAGCAGAGCGGTCTTGATGAACGCAACGGGCTTGCGCGGCGTATGCTGCTGAAGGTGCTGCACGGCTATTTCGCCATGTCGCGTGGCATGACGCTCGGTGTGCGGGCCGCCTGCTTCAATGCCGAGGGGCAGATCTTTCTCGTGCGTCATTCCTACGTGCCCGGCTGGTACATGCCGGGCGGGGGCGTGGAGCGCAACGAGACGGCCTTTCAGGCACTCGAGAAGGAACTGCGCGAGGAGGGCAATCTCGAACTCACCGCGCCGCCGCAGCTCTTCCACGTCTATTTCAACCGCCGCATCAGCCCGCGCGACCATGTGCTGCTCTATCGCGCCCAGGTACTCCAGACCGCACCGCGGCTGGCCGATCGCGAGATCGTCGAAGCCGGCTTCTTCGACCCGCGCGACCTGCCGAAGGACGTGACGTCGGCCACCCTGTGCCGCTTGCGTGAACTGGGCGGGGAGGTCAGTCCCGCCGATTTCTGGTGATAACCGGCTTCAGCCGAGTGCCTGACGGCCGTGCGGTCGATCGAGATCGAGTTGCGGGCCGACAGGTACTATTCCCGTCGGGTTGATCGTCTTGTGACTGCGATAGTAGTGGTGCTTGATATGACGAATGTTGACCGTTCCGGCGACGCCCGGCGTCTGGTAGAGATCGCGAACATAGGCCGATAGGTTCGGATAGTCGACAATCCGGCGGATGTTGCACTTGAAATGGCCGACATAAACCGGGTCGAAGCGCACCAGCGTGGTGAAGAGCCGCCAGTCGGCCTCGGTCAGTTGATCGCCGAACAGATAGCGCTGGGTCGTCAGGCGCTGCTCCAATTCGTCAAGCATGGCGAAGAGCGGGTGGACGGCGCTCTCATAGGCCTCTTGCGTGGTGGCGAAACCGGCCTTGTAGACGCCGTTGTTGACGCTGTCGTAGATGCGGGCGTTGAGCGCGTCGATCTCGGGCCGCAGGGCTTGCGGAGAGTAATCAGAGTCGGATCCGGTCAGGCCGTTGAAGGCGCTGTTGAACATGCGGATGATGTCGGCGGATTCGTTCGAGACGATCGTGCCGGTCTGCTTGTCCCAAAGGACTGGAACGGTCACACGGCCCGAATAGTCTGGATCGGCCTTGAGGTAGATCTGGTAAAGGAAATCCGAGCCGAACAGATGGTCGACCGTCGCTCCGTCACGGTCATGGAACTCCCAGCCGTTTTTCAGCATCAGCGGATCGACGATCGATAGCGAGATCAGGTGTTCCAGACCCTTCAGCTTGCGGAAGATCAGTGTGCGGTGCGCCCAGGGACAAGCGAGCGACACATACAGATGATAACGGCCGGGCTCGGCCTTGAAGCCGCCTTGGCCGGTCGGGCCGGCGGAGCCGTCGACAGTCACCCAGTTGCGGAACCGGGCCTTGGAACGCTCGAAATGGCCGGCGGTGGTTTTCGTGTCATACCAGACGTCTTGCCAGACGCCTTTGACGAGCATGCCCATCGGCGCTCTCCTGTCGTTTGATCGTGTTGTGCCGCATAGATACGCTACACCGCGCATTTTGTGAGGTGCGAATGGTTGAACACTGCGTTTTTCCATTTACGCCCGGAAAAAATGCTGCTATCCGGGATTTCGCTCAAAACGGATGACTATTGCTCCATGACTGCACCACGGACCCTGCGACGACGCTGATGCTTCCCGAACGCCCTGTCGGCGTTATCGAGAACCCCTATCTCCGTCTGTTCTGCTGGTTCTGTCATCCATGAAAAATCACGACCTTGTCTACCTCACCGAGGATGCGTCGCATGACGCTGTCATCGAACACATCAACGAAGAAGCCTTTGGTCCTGGCCGGTTCACCCGGGCGGCTGCCCGTATCCGCGAGCAGGGGCCGCACGACCGGCAGTTGTCCTTCATCTGCGCCGACGACGGCGAGACGATTGCCTCGGTGCGCATGACGCCGGTGCTGGCCGGTTCGGTGAAGGGGCATCTGCTCGGGCCGCTGGCTGTGCGGCCGTCGCACAAGAACCGCGGCATCGGCCGGGAGCTGGTGCGCATCGCCATCGAGGCGGCGCGGCGGGCAGGCTCGGAGGCTGTCATCCTGATCGGCGACCCGCCGTATTACATGCCGCTCGGCTTCGAGAAAGTGGCCTACAAGGCGTTGGATTTTCCAGGCCCTGTCGATCCGGCACGGGTGCTGGTCGTGCCGCTTGGCGCCGATGTGCATGAGCGGTTGAAAGGCCTGATTGCCTGGCGGGACGAGGCCAAGGACGCCGAAACGCTCAGAAAAGCTTCTTGAGCCAGGTAATCGCGAAGTTGCTGGTGAAATTGTCGATCGCGCCGCAAATCTGGTAGCCTTGCCGCTGATAGGCGCGGCAGGCCTGCGGATTGATCGTGTCGATATAGGCACCCTTGCAGCCGCGCGCCTTCGCCTCGTCCTCCGCCCGCTGCAACAGCTGACCGGCAAGCCCTCGGCCGCGCAGGCGTTCGGGCACGTAGAGCATTTCGGTATAGAGCCAGCCGCGCCCGGTATAGCCGATCAGCCCGCCCTCGACCTTTCCCTCGTCATCCTCCAGCGGGATGAAGATGTTCTGCCGGTCGGTCGGGCCGAGCAGGGCATTGTTATGGTCGATGATGCCCTTGCGGATCGCTGCGCGGGCGTCGTCTGGGACCGTGTCGGAGAGGGGGAGGGTGTCGGGCATGGGGCGAGGGTAGGGGGATTTGCGGTGGGTGTCGATGGGGGGTCGCAGGCCGGAGCGAACATTGGAGACCTATTTGCTTGGCGGTCGCTTCGCGCCCTCTCAGCCGATATTGTCGCAGGGCATTTAGCTTGATATCCCGTGCAGATGATTAGAAACCATACGTTATTGTCGTTCTCGGTCCTGAAGTTACTTCAAAGATCTCCCTCTCAGGTGGTCCGTCCGGATGTCCCCTTTTTCTCCGTTGGACGCGCCCTTGGACCACCAAGCTGGTGGGATTTTGGCGGGGACCCGGCCAGTTTTGACAGCCTCCTCGACTACCACGGTAACATTCAAGTCGAACTTTGGGTTCAGGGAAAGCAGGTTGAGGTTCGTCGCGTTGGCGTGCGGATGTGGGTGGCAAACAATGAGTCTCCAGCGCCCAAGCAAGGAAAGATGAAGTTTGCTCCTCGACGCTACGTTCGCTTTGATGGTTTCGAACCTGGCTTGTCGGTTGGCGAGACCAAGGCTCTTCTTGATCGTGCGTCGATAACGTACACGGAAGTGGCAGTCGCGGATGCGTCAGAGACCGTGGTTGTTCTTAGCCTTTCAAACAAAACTGAACTGCTTTTCTTCATGATGGGAGGCCGACCCTCGTTGGCAGAGATCCAAGCATTCTCAGAACATAGAGGCGCCTAACGCTTCCCAGGTAAAGAGTCCGCATAGGGGCCGGCTCCGTTAGCTCTCCGTCCCCCTATCGCCCCTCGCGCCACCACGTCGCCGACATCGCCAGCAGCAGCACCGCCAGCCCGGCGAAGCCGGCAAACAACGGCAGGGTGTTCACGCCCTTCAGCACCGTTTCGTCGGTGAGGCGCACCAGCAGGCGGCGGTCGTCGGCGATGCGGACGTCGCCGCGGACGGGGAGGATGTCGGGGAGGCGAAGACCGCCCTTGCCGTCGTCGAGGCGGGCGATCCTGCCGCGGGTCTCGTTGGCGATCGGCTTCAGGGTATCGAGCGTCGATACCATGGCCTTGAATTCCGGCGCATCGACCGCGCCGACATGGACGAGGGTCGAGAATTCGCCATTGGCGATGGTGAAGAGGCCCGTTTCGTCCATGGGCTTTTCGCCGCGATAGAGGCCGGGCGCGGTTTCACCGAGCGCCAGTGTTTCGGTTCTTCCGGAAGGGTAGCGAATGGTCGCCAAGCCCGGATCACCGCCGATGGTCTGGCGGGTGATCTCCAGCGTGCGGCCCGAGGCGCGGGCCTTCAGGGACTCTTCCTCAAGTTCCGGTTCCTTCATCAGCCAATGGGCGATGCGGCGATAGAGCGAGACATGCGGGCCGCCGCCCTCGAAGCCGCGCGCCCAGAGCCAACCCTGGTCGGACAGCAGCATGGCGACGCGGCCTTCCTCGGCGCGATCGAGCACCAGCAGCGGCCGTCCGTCGGCGGCGGTCATGACGGTCTCGCCGCGCGGCGGATCGACGTCGACGCTGCGGAACCAGCGGCCCCATTGCGGCGGTTCCGAGGTCGAGCCATCAAGCCCCCGGGTAACGGGGTGGCGCTTGCCCTGTTCGGAGAGGCGTGGATAGAAGGCCGCCTGGTGGACATCGCCGGTCGGTGCCGCCGGCAGCACGGCGGCCAGCGGCGTGATGGCGATGGAATCCTCGCCGGCATGTTCGGGGCCTGCGGCGATCAGCAGCGCACCGCCCTTCTTCACGTATTCGGCGATGTAGTCATAGTAGAGGATCGGCAGCACCCCACGGTGCTGGTAGCGGTCGAAGATGATCAGGTCGAAATCGTTGATCTTCTCGATGAACAGTTCGCGCGTCGGGAAGGCGATCAGCGACAATTCGTTGATCGGCGTGCCATCCTGCTTTTCCGGTGGTCGCAAAATGGTGAAATGCACCAAGTCGACGGCGGCGTCGGACTTCAACAGGTTGCGCCAGGCGCGTTCGCCGGCATGGGGTTCGCCCGAGACCAGCAGCACGCGCAGGTTCTCGCGGATGCCCTCGATCAGGTGGATGGCGCGATTGTTGACCTCGGTGACCTCGCCGGGCGTGGCGGCGACGGTGAATTCCAGCACGTTGTTACCGCCGCGCGGCACCTTGAAGCCAAAGGGCGTCTCCGCGCCGGGCACGGCGTTGAGGGTGGCGATTTCCTCACCGTTCATGCGCACCGTGACCGTAGCTGGCACATCGGTTTGCCGACCATCGTCAAAGACGCGCAGCGTCAGTTCCTGTTCCTCGTTGACGATGCCGAAACGCGGCGCGCGCAGGACCTCGATACGCCGGTCGAATTCGTCGGCCTTGCCGGTCACGAGAGCATGGACCGGAGCATTGAAACCAAGGGCCTGGCCGGTGGCTGGAATGTCGTGGATCTGGCCATCGGTGATGAAGACGGCGGCGCCAACCCGGGCGGGCGGGACATCGGACAGGGCCGAGGCGAGCGCCTCGAACAGCCGTGTGGACGGCGCGTCGGAGGTTGTCGGGTCACGGACCTCGACAATGCGCGGTTCGATGCGGGCAAAGCGCGACAGTCGGTCTTTCAGGCCTTTGAGTGCCGCGTCGGTCATGGCTATGCGCTCGGGCGTTTCCTGGCTCTGGCTGCGGTCGACGATGACCGGCACGACGGTGGACAGCGCTTCGCGGTCCTCCTTCAGCAACTGCGGATTGGCAAGTGCGGCCAGCACGGCGGTGGAGGCCAGAAGCCGGATCGCTGTGCCGCGCACGCCGCGCGCAAAACCGGCTGTGGCAAGGATTAGCGCCAGCACGGCCAGCGCCAGAAGGACAAACCATGGAACGAAGGGGGCGAATTGAAGCGTCATGTCACTGCCCCAACCGTTCGAGCAGAGCCGGGACGTGCACCTGGTCGGCCTTGTAGTTGCCGGTCAGCATATACATCATGATGTTGACGCCGGCGCGGAAGGACAGTTCGCGCTGCCGTTCATCCGGCGGTACGGTCGGAAGCAGAGAGGCACCATTGTCGTCGACCGCCCAGGCGCCGAGCAGATCATTGCCGGTGATCAGGATGGGCGAGACGCCGTCGCCGGAGGAGGTCAATTCGCTGTTGGAGGTTTTTGCCTCCTGACGTGCCTCGACCCAGAGCGGGCTGCCGCTGTAGCGGCCGGGAAAGCTCGAGAGCAGGTAAAAGGCGCGCGTCAGCACGTGATCGCTGGGCACAGGTTCGAGCGGCGGGATGTCGATGTTGTCGAGGATCGCCTGCAGCCGTTCGCCGTTGGCGCTCGGGCCGCTCTCACCTCCAAGCGCAGAAAACTGGTCGCGGGTGTCGAACAGCACGGTGCCGCCGGCGCGCATATAGGCATCGATCCGGCTGATGGCGGCGGCCGTCGGCATGGGGGCGGTCGCCGAGATCGGCCAGAAGATGATCGGATAGAAGGAGAGCTCGTCCTTGGTGATGTCGAGGCCGACCGGCGGGGACGGCTCCAGGGTGGTGCGATAGGTCAGGAAGTCGGTGAGCCCGCGCAGGCCGCTTTCCGACAGGCGGTCGACATCCTGTTCGCCGGTAACGACATAGGCGAGGTGAGTGTTGTCGAGACGCTCGAAGATCAATTCGTCGCCCGGCCTGGAATCGTCCGCAGACGCATGGTCGCCGGGCGCAAAGGCAAGGGCGCAGGCGAGCGCCACGATGGATGCCGTCGTCGCGCGGCGAGGCAACCGCGAAAAGGCCCCCCCCATGAGCAGCACCACAAGGCTGTCGAGGATCAGCAGCGCGAAGGCGAGCGACAGGAGCGCCGGCTTCAGCGGCGTCGCCGCAGTGCCGGCGAGCGGCTCGCGGGTGATCGGCAGCGATGCCTCGGTGTTGAGTGGTTTCAACTCGGCGCCTGTCGGTAAAGGGTTCAAGGCGGCAAAGCCGTCTTCCGTGCCGTAGAGGCCGGGGGGATTGTCGAAGGTCGCAGCGGTCGGACGCGAAGGGCCGAGATCAAGCGGGCGAGCATTACCGGTTTCCGAGGTCAGCGCGCCCCGTTCGGTCAGCAGGCGGAACGGGGCGAGTGTCGCCTTGGCCGGGCCATCGGTTGCGGCATTGCCGACGCGGGCGAGTTGCACGACGCGGCGCAGCATCTCGACGAATTCGCCGGAAATCGGCAGATCGGACCAAGTGGCCTCGGCACTGACATGGAAAAGGACGGTGCGGCCGGCGCCGCTCTCCTTGACGGTGACGAGCGGTGTGCCGTCGGCAAGACTTGCCCAGGTGCGCTCGGCGAGGTCGGGCGTCGGCTCGGCCAGAACCTGGCGCTTGATCAGGATGCCTTCAGGCTTCGGCATTCCGGCGAAAGGGCCGAAGTTGGGAAAATCGGCGAGCGGCTGCGGCTCGGCCCAGGACAGTGCGCCGCCAAGCGCTCGCTCGCCCTGGCGCAGGATCACCGGCACCAGCGGATCGCCAACCGGCGCTGCGGCAAGACGCGGCCCGGCAAAACGGATCAAGGTGCCGCCCTGAGCGATCCAGGTTTGCAGGGGTTCACAGACGGTTTCCGGCAGACGGCCGATGTCGGCCATGATGATGGCCGAGGGTTTTTGCGCGAGAATTTCGGGCACCGAGACGGCGAGATCGGCGACGCCCGGCTTGATCAGGTCGGCATAGGGGGCGATCGCCCGTTCGATGTAATAGAGCGGCGACAGCAGCGGCTGGAAATCGGCTCCGGTGTCGCCGGAGATCAGCGCGACGCGGCGACGTCGGAAACCGTCGTCGAGGAGGTGGGTCGCCCCGGCTGAGCCAAGGCCGGCGATCGACAGGCGGGCGAAATCATTGCGTAGCTCGAACGGGGCGGAAATCTCACCGCTCGCAACCGTCGCACCGGCGGAAAAATCCACAGTGCCGGAGGCGATGATGCGGCCTTGGCGGTCCTGAGCGTCGACGATCAGGCTTCGCGCGAGACGGCCATCGACACGCGACAGGGTAACGGTGAGGGCATCGGCGCCGTTTGCAGCAGAGGTGATCGCGAGTGCCGCCACATTGTCGCCTTCGATCAATCGGAGCTGGGCGGGAGCGAATGCCGCAAGCTCGGTCATTAGCCGTTCCCGTTCGTCAATGGCGATGCCGTCGGATAGAACCGCGAGCGTGCCGGGACGTGTGCCATCAAGAGCGGTCTTCAGGGCCTCGACCGCGCGGACCCGATCGGGGCGAAGCGGTTTCGGGCGTGCGGCGCGCAGCTTTTCCAGAGCGGTAGCGGCACTGACGGGAACCGCGTCATGGGTCGGATCGGCGGTGAAGACGATCGACACCGGCAGGTCGCTGCCGTTAGCATCGCCGATCAGTGCTTCGGCCGTGGCGACGCGGCTTTGCCAGTCGGTAACGGTCGCCCAGTCATTGTCCACGACGAGCACCAAGGGGCCATCGGCCGAGAGCGAGGCGTTGCGTGGATTGAGCACGGGATCGGCGAGCGCGAAGATCACCAGCGCTGCGAGCGCCATGCGCAGGAGCGTGAGCCACCACGGGCTCTTCGATGGCGTTTCGTCGCGCTTGAGCACGCCCGCCAGAATGCGCAGCGGCGGAAAGACTTCCGACGTCGGGCGCGGCGGCGTGAGTTTCAAAAGCCACCAGATCAGCGGTAGTGCGGCAAGGGCGATCAGCACTGCCGGGGCCGTAAAGGCGAGGGGGAGGGCGTTCATGGCGTGTTGCTCCGGCTAACGAGCGGCGGCGTGCCGGAGAGATACATATGGACCGCGACCAGCGCCTCGGAGGCCAGGTGGTCGGTGGAGTGATGGACGAAGCTCCAGCCGAGGCGGCGCAGCTGTTCGCCGAGATTTTCGCGGCGGGCGAGATAGGCGCGGCGGTAGTCGTCACGCAGGCCCTCGGCGCGGCCGGACACCAGTCTTTCGCCGGTTTCCGGATCGATGAATTCGGTGCGGCCGGAATAGGGGAAACTCTCCTCGGCCGGGTCGGCGATCTCGACCACATGGCCGCGCAGGCCGCGGCGGGCAAGCGGCGCGATCTTCTCCATGATACGGTCGGCATCATCAAGGAAGTCGCCGATCAGGACGATGTCGCTTGAGCCACGGATCATCGTGGTGTCCGGCAGGCCGTTGATCAGCGGGGTATGGATGACAGCGGTTGCCAGCCGCTCGGCCGCATTGCGGGCGGAGATGGGCTCCATCACGCCGGGGCAACCGATTCGTTCGCCTGAGCGAGCGAGGATCTCCGCCAGCGCCAACATCAACACCAGCGCCCGACTTTCCTTGGAGACGGAGGCAAGCGTCGACTTGTACATCATCGAGGGAGACAGGTCGGCCCACAGCCAGACGGTATGGGCGGCCTCCCATTCGTGATCGCGGATATAGGTATGGTCGTCACGCGCCGAACGGCGCCAGTCGATACGGGCGAAGCTCTCGCCTTCGGCGTAGGGGCGGAACTGCCAGAAGTTCTCACCGATGCCACGCTGGCGCCGGCCGTGCCAGCCGGCGATCACGGTGTTGGCGATGCGCCTGGCCTCGACCATGCAATCGGGCACGAGTGCAGCCCGCTGGCGCGCGCGCGTCAGCGCGTCGCTGGCTGAGGTCTGCTCGACGATCTGGCCGATGGTTGCCACAGGTGCGTCGCCCTTTCTTATTGTGGGCCGCTTGTCAGCCGCGTGCCCGCTTGACGAGGCCGGCGATCACGTCGCGCACCGACATGCCCTCGGCGCGTGCGGCGAAGGTGAGCGCCATGCGGTGCTGGAGCACGGGTTCGGCCAGCGCATGAACATCGTCGAGCGAGGGGGCTAGCCGGCCTTCGTAGAGCGCACGGGCGCGGGCGCACAGCATCAGCGCCTGGCCGGCACGGGGGCCAGGCCCCCAGGAGACCGTCTTGTCGGTCTCGGTATTGCCATGGCCCGGGCGGGCCGAGCGCACGAGTGACAGGATGCCGTCAACGACGCTGTCGGAGACCGGCATCTGCCTGATCAGCTTCTGGATCTCGACCAGCCGTTCGGCGTTGACGACGCCGACGGCCCTCTGCTCGTTGATGCCGGTGGTCTCCAGAAGAATCTGCCGTTCGGCGGCCAGTTCCGGATAGCCGACGTCGACCTGCAGCAGGAAACGGTCGAGCTGGGCTTCGGGCAGGGGGTAGGTGCCTTCCTGTTCGAGCGGGTTCTGGGTGGCCAGAACGTGAAAGGGCGACGGCAGATCATAAGGGCGTCCGGCGATCGTCACCTGGTATTCCTGCATCGATTGCAGAAGCGCCGACTGGGTGCGAGGGCTGGCGCGGTTGATCTCGTCGGCCATAAGCAGCTGAGCAAACACCGGCCCCTTGACGAAGCGGAAGGAGCGTCTGCCGTTCTCGTCCTGGTCCATGACTTCCGTACCGAGGATGTCAGAGGGCATGAGGTCCGGGGTGAACTGAATGCGGCTGGCGTCGAGGCCGAGCACGGTGCCGAGCGTGTTGACGAGCTTGGTCTTGGCAAGGCCCGGCACGCCGACCAGCAGCGCATGGCCGCTGGAGAGGATGGCGAGCAGCGTGTTTTCAACCACCTGCTCCTGGCCGAAAATGACCTTGGAGACGGCCTGACGCACGGCGGCGATGTCGGCCAGAGCCTTTTCGGCGGCTTCGATCATGGCCTTTTCGCCGAGCGGGGCATCCGGGGTTGGCATCATGCCCATAGGTCCTCTCCATATGATTTCGCGATCGCTGCCGAATCGGGGCGTTCTTCCCGATGCCGGTACATGGAGGTAACTTATTCCCCAATGGGCGGCTGACAAGCGCGTTTCGAATGACTATCTCGTGTCATAACACGGACTAGGAAACAACCGGGACGCAAAGATGGCAGATGAGACGCTGAAGGCGACAACGGATGCGGCAGGACTGGCGGCGATGATTTCGCGCGCGGCCGCGCAGACGGTCGGCGGGAAGTCGAGTCTGCCACCGGTGGAGCGCTGGGAACCGCCGTTTTGCGGGAATCTCGACATGGAGATCCGCGCCGATGGCACTTGGTTCTACATGGGCACGCCGATAGGGCGAGCGCCGCTGGTGCGGCTATTCTCGACGGTGTTGCGCAAGGACGCGGACGGCAAGACCTATCTCGTCACACCTGTGGAGAAAGTCGGCATCCGGGTCGAGGACGCCCCGTTTCTCGCTGTCGAGATGAGCGTAACCACCCGGGACGGCGAACCTCTGCTCACCTTCCGCACCAATGTCGGCGACGTGGTCGAGGCCGGCTCTGATCATCCGCTGCGTTTCGTCGTGCATGGTGAGAATCACGAACTGAAGCCCTATCTGCATGTGCGCGGGCGGCTGGAGGCGCTGGTGTCGCGCGCTGTGATGTATGACCTGGTGGAAGAGGGCGAGACGGTCGAGATCGACGGGGTCGAGATGTTTGCCGTGCGTTCCGGCGGTGCGGTCTTTCCGGTCATGCCGGCGGCCGAACTGGACCGGTTGACGCAATGAGTTCTAACGCATTTTCCGCCTCCGACTTCCGCCATCGGGCGCTGAACCAGATTGGCGCGCCACTCGAACATGCGTGGCGCGACCATGGCGATCACGTGTTGAACCCGGAGTCGCTGCTTGAAGTCGAGGGGTTGAAGCTCAAGGACGCCGCGGTACTGGTCCCGGTTGTCGACGACCCGGACGGGGCGAAGGTGATCCTCACCCAGCGGACAGCGAAACTGAGGAAGCACTCGGGCCAGATCGCCTTTCCGGGCGGCGGCATCGACGAGGGTGACCGGTCGCCGGAAGTCGCGGCGCTGCGCGAGGCCGAGGAGGAGATCGGCCTCGATCCGGCCTTCGTCGAAACGGTCGGGCGGCTGCCGCAATATCTGTCCGGCACCGGTTTCCGCATCATTCCGGTGCTTTCGGTGGTCAAGCGCGGTTTTGTCATCACGCCGAATCCCGACGAGGTGGATGCGGTGTTCGAAGTGCCGCTCGCCTTCCTGATGAATCCGTCCAACCATCAGCGCGACAGTCGTGATTGGCAGGGGATCGTCCGGCATTTCTACGTGATGCCCTATGGTGAACGCTATATCTGGGGCATTACCGCTGGCATCATCCGCACGCTGTACGAAAGGCTCTACGCATGACCAACCTGTCGAACGAGACATGGTTTCGCGATCCGGCGCTCCAGCGGCTGTTCGCCCTTCTCAATGCCGACGGTGGCGAGGCGAGGGTGGCCGGCGGGGCGGTGCGCAACAGCCTGATGGACCTGCCCGTGGCCGACATTGACATGGCAACGACGCTTGAGCCGCAGACGGTGATGGACCGGGCGAAGGCGGCGGGCATCAAGGCGGTGCCGACCGGGATCGACCACGGTACGGTGACACTCGTGCTCGACGGCAAGGGCTTCGAGGTCACGACGCTGCGCCGCGACGTCGAAACCGACGGCCGTCGCGCCAAGGTCGCCTTCGGCCGCAACTGGCAGGAGGACGCGGAGCGGCGGGATCTGACGATCAACGCGCTCTATGTTGGCAAGGACGGGGAGGTGATCGATCTCGTTGGCGGATTGCCCGACATCGAGACGAGAACGATACGCTTCATCGGTGATGCCGACATGCGCATCGCCGAGGATTACTTGCGCATCCTGCGCTTCTTTCGTTTCTTCGCGCATTATGGTGGTGGGCGGCCGGATGCAGCCGGACTGAAAGCCTGCTCCAGGGCGAAGGACAAGCTGTCGACGCTTTCGGCGGAACGTGTCTGGTCGGAGACGAAGAAACTACTCTCGGCGCGGGATCCGGGCCGGGCGCTGTTGTGGATGCGCCAGTCCGGCGTTCTAGGCGCGATCCTGCCGGAAACCGAGAAGTGGGGCATCGATGCGATCCCCGCGCTTGTCGCTGCCGAACAGGCGCTTGGCTGGGAACCGGAGGCGATGTTGCGGCTCGCCGCCATCGTGCCGAAGGACGCCGAGCGGCTGGCGGCGCTTGCGCAACGGTTGCGCCTGTCGAACGCCGAGGCGGCTTTTCTCGATCACTTTGCCAGGACGCCGCGCATCAAAGACGATGTGACGGATGCGGCCTTCGATCGCGATCTCTACCGCATCGGCAAGGAGGGCATGATCGCGGTGCTGAAGATCGATTTCGCCCTGGCCCGCGCCAATGCGCAGTTCGACGGAAAGGCCATGGCCAAGGCCGGACGTCTGTCAGTGTTGTTGAAGCGGGCGGAAAAGTTCACGCAGCCGGTGTTTCCGCTGAGCGGTGCGGATGTTCTGGCAGCCGGTATTGTGCCGGGGCCCAAGGTCGGCGAAACGCTGAAACAACTCGAGGCGGTTTGGGTCGGCTCGAACTTCACCTTCGACCGGGCGAAACTGCTCGCCCGGCTCGGTGATCTGCTGAGCAAGTGATTCAAGTTGTTACGAGAATGAATCACTTTCTCGTAACAAGCGCTTGTTGCTAAAGCGAATTGGCGTCGCACTTGTTGTCGTGATTGCATGCGCGACATGTGCCGGACACTGCCATGCAATCAGGCGGCGTTCGCCTGATTGGTGATGCGGGCTTTGATGTTGTCGACCATCTTTTCCCGGATGACAGTTTCGTTGTGCGCGTCCCGCATGTGCTCGACGGCGCGGCGAACGACTTCGGCTTCCTCCTCGGCGCGCGTATGCCAAGAGCAACCCGGAACCAGTGAACCGCATTCAAACTGCTTCATGTCGCATCTCCTCTTCGACTGGGTTCAACGCACGAAAGCATATCACAAAACGATGGCAAGGCAAAATTCAGACACGCCAAGCGCGCAGCACCGAGCCTGCCACCGCCTTGCGCCATAATGTAAATGCCAGACCGAGCTGGCTATTCAGGCATGGCCCAAGCTCGGAAAACCGAACTGCCCGTCCGCGACATGCGCTTGCTTGAATTACCCTCGACGTCATTGGCCGCGGTAATGTCCGTCAGGTCGTGACGGGCCAGGGCGAGGCGGACCTGCTCGACGAAATAGGAATGGGGCAGGTCGACACCACTCGACGCGCGAAGCTCCTCGGCCCGGCGGTCAATAAACTCGGGTGTATCGAGGAAATGCTCGCTCGACGCGGAGTTCTGGGTTGGAATGCTGTTCGGATAAGCCATCATATAACTCCTCCCTAAAAGCTAAAGAAATCATAACACGATGGCAGTGTATTCCAAATGCAATTTAATGTCGCAGCTCCTCCGCGTCGCACACGTACTCTGCGAAGCGCTTGGCGCCCGGCAATGGGCGCGCCGGTACGCCCTCCATCTTGCTGTGTTCAGGGCCAGCGCACCACGGGTGGCATGGAGGACAGGATCGATTCGACATTGCCGCCGGTCTTCAGGCCGAAGATCGTGCCACGGTCGTAAAGCAGGTTGAACTCGACATAGCGGCCGCGACGGATGAGTTGCTCGTCACGGTCCTCCTCGGTCCACGGCTTGTTGAAATTGGCGCGGACGATCTTCGGGTAAACAAGGTTGAAGGCGCGCCCGACGTCCTGGACGAAGGCGAAGTCGGCGCTCCAGCCGCCGGCCTCCGCCGGCGAGTGCTGCCAGTCGAAGAAAATACCACCGATGCCACGCGCTTCGTTGCGATGCGGCAGGAAGAAATATTCGTCGCACCAATCCTTGTATTTGCTGTAGTCGGCAGTGGCCGCATGGCGGTTGCAGGTGACCTCCATCGCGCGGTGGAACAGGCGGCTGTCCTGATCCTCCTGGGTGCGGCGCCGGTCCAGAACGGGCGTCAGGTCGGCGCCGCCGCCGAACCAATGGCTGGTGGTGACGACCATGCGGGTGTTCATGTGCACAGCGGGCACGTTCGGATTGACCGGATGGGCGATCAGCGAAATGCCGGAAGCCCAGAAACGAGGATCCTCCTCTGCGCCCGGCATGGTCTTGCGGAACTCCGGAGAGAATTCGCCGTGGACCGTCGAGGTGTGTACGCCGACCTTCTCAAAGACGCGGCCTTCCATCATCGACATGCGCCCGCCGCCACCGGCTCCGCCGTCGCGTTGCCAGTCCTTGCCAACAAAGCGGCCCGGCGCGTGATCGCAAAGCGGCCCGGTCAGGTCATTTTCCAGCGCCTCGAAGCTTGCGCAGATGGTGTCGCGCAAGCTCTCGAACCAAGCGCGTGCCGCCTGTTTCTTGTCTTCAATGTCGTCTGGAAGGCCTTTCGGCAGATCAGGTCTTTGCATGGCTTCCCCCGGGCATCAGCCCATGCGCGGCGACTCGGCGCCTATTGCGACTCCGGAATTAACAGGACGATACCGCCTCGGCCAGACCGGGGCGGGCCATTCCCCTAGAATCGACTGGCAAAACGCGCGCACTGGCATTATTTTACCGGACAGCGAGGTGTTTCATGACGAGAATGCCCGGTCCGCCGCCGCTAGACGGCCTGAAAAAGCGCATCGCCCATCACCGGCAAGCCAAAGCCGGCAAGGACGGTGGACAGTTCGTGCGGGAGACCTTCTGTCTCACGCGCGACGAGGCGCGTGCAAAGGCGCGCGAATGGTTCGACAGCTTCCCGAAGGCGGCTTACTGGACGGAAGTCGAGAGCTGGCGCCAACTTGATGGTGACCAGATCGAGTTCACCATGCGCCGACTGCCATCCGCCGACTGACGCAGGGCTATCAATCGCTATGGCCGGTATTTCTCCGGTTCGTCAGCGGTCGCTAAATTTCTAACGGTTTCCTAAAGCGTATATCAAACCGGCTCTGGCAAGCTTGTCGGAGTTGATGATCAACGCGTGCTGGCACGAAGCCAATCAATCATCAAGGCCACGGCCCGGTATGTCTCCTGGTTCATCGCAAGGACAACTGATGACTAGCGTTTCCTTCAATACGACATCCGCCTCGGCCCTGTCTTTGCTGACCGGTTCGAGCCGGGCACTCGAAGCGACCCAGACACGTGTGGCTTCTGGCAAACGGGTCGATGAGGCGTCTGATAACGCCGCCTATTGGTCGATCGCCACCACGATGAACGCCGACAGTATGTCGCTGTCCAGCGCCGAGGACGCGACCGGGTTCTCCGCCGCGATCTCGGATACCGCTGCGCTCGGCATGGAGGCGGCGACCTCGATCGTCGCGGAAATCCAGTCGAAGCTGATCCTCGCCCAGGCGGTCGGCACCAACCGCTCGGCGGTCAATGCGGAGATCACCCAGCTCAAGGAGCAGATCGGCACGATCGCACAGTCAAGTTCGTTCAATGGCCAGAACTGGTTGAAACTGGATGCCGGACAGCAGCCGAAGGTGCAGTCCATGGTCGCCTCCGTCACCCATGATGGCGATGGTGGTGTTTCGGTCAATGTGATCGACTTCGACACAGCCAAGTCGACGCTGATCAGCGGCGAGGATGCTTCGGACGGCTTGTTGACACGGTCTTATTCCGGCATGACCAAGAGTGGCGTCGCCTATGATTATCACCTGCTTGATGCCAATTCCACCGCTCCTGTCGCTGCCACGTCGAAGGAGATCTCGGTTTCAGACACGACCACCAGCGACCAGTTCAGCGGCATGATTTCGGCGGTGAACTCGATGATGACGAACATGATCGACGCCAGCGCCAGTCTGGGCGTGACCCGCAACCGTATCGCTTCCAGCACCGAATTCCTGCAGGATCTCCACGACATCACCGAGATCGGCATCGGCCGGCTCGTGGATGCCGACATGGAAGAGGAATCGGCCAAGCTCTCGGCGCAAAAGGTGCAGCAGCAGTTGCAGACGATCGGGCTCAATATCGCTAACAACTCCATGGGCGCTTCGCTCAAGCTGTTCGTCTGAGCGTGGCCCTTTAGAACGAAAAGGCCGACGAGCACCTTGCCGGCCTTTTCGTTCTCTTGCCTTGCCGTCGACCGTCAGCGGCGGGTCGGCCCCTTTGGTTTCGATGTTCTTTGCGATGCGCTTGCGCTCTTGCGACGGGCCGGGCGCTGTGGGGCCGGGACAGGCACAGGGGTTGGTTCGACTATCGCGGCCGTAACGGGCTCCTCCTCGGCGATTGCCTCGAGCGGAGCTGAGGCGTCTTCCGCGCTGCTGGCCGCGACCGGCGGCGTTTCCGCAATCACCGCGTCGATTTCTTCCGGCATTGCCGCGGCCTGGGCCGGTGGCTCGCTCTCCACCGTTGTATTTTCCGCAATCGTTTCCACGTCCGCTTCGGCGGCGAGCGCGGATTCCGCACCGACAATCGCTTCGGGCTCTGGCGCAGGGGCCGGCGAAACGGCAGGCGCCTTGGCGATGATCGTTTGCGGCACTGGCGGATGCGCCTGTTCGGGAACAGCAGGCAGGCTGCGGGCGATGATGTCCTTCAGGACCTTCGTGACCTGCATGGCCCCGGCCAGGTCGGTATTGGTCGAGTGACCGGCCAGTGGCACGCGAATGTCGCTGGCGATCTGCGGACGTGAATTGATCTCGCCGAACCAGTCAAGCTCGCCGATGACGTCGATCACATCGCGGCAGTCCGGCGGCATGGTGATGCGCCCGCCGAAGGTGACGATGCGCAGGCCGTTGGCCATTCTGCGCAGGCGGCCGGGGTCTTCCTGCTTGATGGCGTAGAGCGCCTCCGACAAGACCCTGTTGCCGCGCGAGTGACCAGTAAGCAGATGGAAGGAGAGGCTCGGATCGGCCAGCATTGTTGCCACCGTGTCGGTGTCGAGGGCGCTCGGATGCGGTTTGAGCGCCAGTTTGTGGCGATCCTCGTAGGCGCCGAGATGCGGGCGGCCGACGGTGTCATCGATCAGTTCGAGATCATTGCGCATATGGCCGAGCCAGCCAAAGAAGAAAGAACCGCCGATCGTCTCGTTGATAATGTCTCCGAGACCATAGCCGGAAACCACGGCGACGACCGGCTCGCCGATCGCATCGGCAACATTGCGGGCAAATGCCGCCGCGCCGATGGCCGAACCGCCGCCGCCGGCCACCGCCATGGCGTGGACATCAAGGCCGCCACGCAGTTTGTATTCCGCCACGTTGTCGCAGATCGTCAGCATGTCGCCGCCGCTCGGCGGAACGATCATGATCAGACCTTCGGAGGCAATGGAATCGCTGATGTAGAAGGTCTCCTCCGCTGTCAGCGACTTCACGTCATAGAGCAGGGCGTCGAGCCCGGTATTGCGCAATCGCCAGGGCTCGAGTGCGGCATTGCGGGCAGGACGGTGCTGCAACCGTTCAGGAAAGCTGAGGCTTCGGGCAAATTGGGTCAAACTCAGGGCGAATGCGGTCTCAAACATCAATCATCTCCCGGTTTTTGCTGCAATGCAGCATAGCATCATCCAGCCGGGCTAGCAAACATTCAGGCAGTCCGGAGCCATCATGTCGCAGTTGCAAATGCAACCGCTGCGCGTCGCCCGTCGACCGGCGCAAACAGACTAGCGCGGGTTCGCGACGCTTGATTGACGGGGAGGTCGCTGCAGGAGAGAGATGTTCGGGTGCAAAGTCCCGGCTTAGCGGGTCTGTCTGAGTGCCTCGCCGACGATCATCGCCGCCGACATTGCCACGTTGATCGAGCGCTGGCCCTCGACCATGGGAATGATGATACGGGCTTCCGCCCGATCGTGCACATGGTCTGGAACTCCGGCGCTTTCTCGGCCGAACAGCAGAATGTCGTCGGGGCGGTAGGCGAAATCGGTGTAGCGGCCTGCCGCTTTGGTCGAGGCGAGCACCAGGCGGCGGCCAGTCGCCTGCCGCCACTCCTCGAAGCGCTCGAAGTTGACATGGCGCACCAGGCTCACGCTTGCCAGATAGTCCATGCCGGCCCGCTTGAGGTTGCGATCGGAAATGTCGAAGCCGGCGGGTTCGATGATGTCGACGCCGAGGCCGAGGCAGGCGGCAAGTCGGAGGATCGTTCCGGTGTTGCCGGGTATATCGGGCTGGTAAAGGGCGATACGGAGTGCGGTCATGGCCCTTCCTAGCCCGAGCGGCTCATCTTGCTCAAGGGGCGCCGGGACACACCCTGTTGTCTTCGGGCAACAGATCCGGCGGAACGAGCGTCAATTCGAGCTTTGATGCTTTTCAATTTCGCCCGGAAAAGGTAGAAGGCGGTTCTCTTCAACACGCAACAGGGAGGCCTCGATGATAGCACACCGCATGACGCGCCTTCCGGTGCCGCACTATTTGCAGGCTGCGTGACGGCGACGCTCTCGCCCCCATTTCAAGACCAACACATTTGAATCGCCCTGAGGCCGGATTACGGCCTCATCGTCTGATTTCTAGCCCTACCGGGATCCGACAGCGGATTCCAGTTCTTCATCGGGCGTTTATTTTCTGGAGCTTTTCCATGTTTTCGTGGTTTGAAAACCGCCTCAATGCCTATCCGCCGGAAGCGCCGGCGCTGCCGCCGAAGGGCCTTGTCGCCTTCTGCTGGCACTATACCAAGCCGGCCGGCCCGTGGCTGCTGCTGCTCGGGATCTGTTCGATGCTGATCGCCGTCGGGGAGGTCTTTCTCTATCAGTTTCTCGGCAATATCGTCGACTGGTTGTCCGTTGCCGATCGCGCGACCTTTGTTGAGACGGAAAAGGGCAAGCTGATCTGGATGGCGGCGCTGCTGCTGATTGGGTTGCCGTTCGTCGGCTTCGTCCATACGCTGACCATGCATCAGGTGCTTGCCGGCAACTTCCCGATGATCGCCCGCTGGCAGATGCACCGTTTCCTGCTGCGTCATTCCATGACCTTCTTTGCCAATGAGTTTGCCGGCCGGGTGTCCACCAAGGTCATGCAGACCTCATTGGCCGTTCGCGAGGCGGTGATGAAGATCATCGACGTCTTCGTCTATGCGATCAGCTTTTTCGTCTCGATGCTGGCGCTGGTGTTTGCCGCCGACTGGCGGCTGGTCGCACCGCTGATCATCTGGATCATTACCTATACGCTGATCCTGACCTTCTTCGTTCCGCGACTACGCCGGCTGTCCAGCGAACAGGCCGATGCGCGCTCGATGATGACGGGGCGGATCGTCGACAGCTATACCAATATCGCGACGGTGAAGCTGTTTTCGCATGCCGGCCGGGAGGAGGCCTATGCCAAGGAGGGCATGAATGGCTTCCTCGACACCGTTCATCGACAGATGCGGCAGATCACGCTGCTCAATGTCTTCGTCGACATCAACAACGCCATCGTGCTTTTCACCATTTCCGCTCTCAGCATCTGGTTCTGGCTGGGAGGCACGGTGTCGGTCGGCGCGATCGCGGTGGCCATCGGCCTTGCCATGCGTATCAACGGCATGTCGCAATGGATCATGTGGGAGGTTTCGGCGCTCTTTGAGAATATCGGCACGGTCTATGACGGTATGGCCATGATGACGAAGCCGCATGACATCGTCGATGAGCGGGATGCCAAGGCTTTGACGGCGCCGAGCGGTGCGATCACGTATGATCATGTCCGCTTCCACTACGGCAAAGACAAGGGAATTATCGAAGACTTCTCGCTCACCATCAAGGCCGGCGAAAAGGTCGGTCTGGTCGGACGCTCCGGCGCCGGCAAGACGACGCTGATGAATCTCCTGCTGCGCTTCTACGATCTGGAGAGCGGCCGCATCACCATAGATGGCCAGGATATTGCCCGTGTTTCGCAGGACAGTCTGCGGGGGCTGATCGGCGTCGTCACGCAGGATACCTCGCTGTTGCACCGCTCGATCCGCGACAACATCGCCTATGGCCGGCCGGACGCCACGGATGCCGAGGTGATCGAGGCGGCACGGCGCGCCAATGCGCTCGAGTTCATCGAGGGACTTGTGGACATGCAGGGCCGCCAAGGCCTTGACGCGCAGGTCGGCGAGCGGGGCGTCAAGCTCTCCGGTGGCCAGCGCCAGCGCATCGCCATCGCCCGCGTCTTCCTCAAGAACGCGCCGATCCTGATCCTCGACGAGGCGACGTCGGCGCTCGATTCCGAAGTGGAAGCGGCGATCCAGGAGAGCCTGTTCTCGCTGATGGAAGGCAAGACGGTGATCGCCATCGCGCATCGGCTGTCGACGCTGACGCAGATGGATCGGTTGGTTGTCCTCGACAAGGGCCGGATCATCGAGACGGGAACGCATGACGCATTGGTGGCCGAGGGCGGCACCTATGCGGATCTGTGGAGCCGCCAGTCCGGAGGTTTCCTGGCCGATCAGCGTGAGACGGAGGCTGCGGCGGAATAGTCGCCCCATCTGCAATCCGCCGGGAATGTCCGGTCCCCGGAAGGAGGCGTCGTCGGGTGGCGCCTCCCCAAATAGGGTGGGTTAAATCCGGTAGGGCGGTTCACAAGATTCCATTTAAGTGCCGCGACTTAATGAGGAGACCCCGACGTTCCTCCATGGGAAATGATCTTCCTTGGGCAGTCATGCCCGCCGTTGGGATGTCCTCATACCTTCCGGATTGAAGTTCATGTCAAACATTAAAATCAAGGTCATGCTGCCGCTGCTTTTCGCCGTGGTGGTGCTGCTCGGCCTCGGCCAGGGCGTCATGGCTGTCAAATTCATCACCGACGTCAAGGCGCAGGTCGACGTCATTGGACGTGAGCGCATGCCGCGTACTCTGGCGATTGCCGAGATGGATTCCCGTTTCGCCGAGGTGCGCCGCAATTACGCGATCATGCTGAGCTCCGTCGGCTCGCGGGAGGTGGCCCGCGTAGGTGCGCTTCTCAATCAGTCCGTGGTCGCCCGCGATGCAGCCTTCAGCGCTTTCGGATCGTCGATCTCACGGCCGGCGACGCGTGCAAGCTTCGACAGGCTGATGACGGCAATCGCCAAATACGATGTGCTCGGCGCCAAACTCATGGAGCTCAAGGCCGCCTATGATTCCGAGGGCGCCCGGGCGATCTTCGTCGGTGAAATGACTGACGTCGCCAAGGCGACCAGCGCCCTTGTGACGGAGATGATCGAGGCCAACAACCAAACGACCGACGCGGTGATCGTCGAGGCCGACAGCGTCTCCGCTTTCGCCCTTTATGCGACGCTCGGCTTCATGCTGGTCGCCTGCGTGCTCGCTGTTGCGGCCGTTGCTCTCAGCATCCTGCGTGTCGTCAGGCCGATCGGCCAGATCACTCAGGCCATGAATGGCTTGGCTGGTGGTGACACCGCAAGCGAGATCCCGTTTGGCGGGCGCAAGGACGAGCTCGGCGAAATGGCCGCGGCTGTTGCCGTTTTCCGCGATAATGCCATCGAACGCGCAAATCTGGAGCGCAAGGCCGAAGAAAACCGCAACCTCAGCGAAGAGGAGCGGGTCGCCCGTGAGGAGCAGAAGGCGCGCGAAGCCGCCGAAGTGCAGTTTGCCGTCGACCAGTTGGCCGAAGGGCTCTCGCGTCTTTCCGCCGGCGATCTCGCCGTGCAGCTCAATGCCGCCTTCGCCGGCCAGCTCGATGCCCTGCGCACCAACTTCAATCATTCGGTCTCCAGGCTTCAGGATGCGATGCGCGCCGTTGGTGAAAATGCCCGTGCCATCGATGCCGGTGCCAACGAGATCCTGTCCGCGGCCGAGGACCTGTCGAAGCGCACCGAGCAGCAGGCGGCTTCCGTCGAGGAAACCGCGGCGGCGCTGGAGCAGGTGACTACTGCGGTCAAGGACTCCTCCATCCGGGCCGAAGAAGCTGGTGCTCTTGTTGCCCGTACCCGCGAGGGTGCCGAACGTTCCGGCGAGGTCGTCGGCCGCGCGGTTGCGGCGATGCAGGAGATCGAGAGGTCCTCCGGTGAGATCGGCAGCATCATTGGCGTGATCGACGACATCGCCTTCCAGACTAACCTTCTGGCGCTGAACGCCGGGGTCGAGGCGGCCCGTGCCGGCGAAGCTGGAAAGGGTTTTGCCGTGGTGGCGCAGGAAGTGCGTGAACTCGCACAACGCTCGGCCAATGCTGCCAAGGAGATCAAGGCGCTGATCACCACTTCAGGCGATCAGGTTCGCAATGGAGTTCATCTTGTCGGTGAGACCGGCCAGGCGCTGGAGATGATCGTCACCGAGGTGCAGGAAATCAACCGCAATGTCGGTGCGATCGTGACTTCGGCGCGCGAGCAGTCGACCGGGCTTCACGAGATCAACACGGCCGTCAACACCATGGACCAGGGCACCCAGCAGAACGCCGCCATGGTCGAGCAGCAGACGGCCGCGAGCCATAACCTTGCGCAGCAGGCGGCGGCGCTGATGGCGCTGATGGCCCAGTTCAAGCTCGATGCGGGCCAGCCTTCGCAGGTGGCGCAACCGGTCCGAGTTGCGACACCCGCGTCGCGCCCGGCCGCTTCACCGGCCCGCGCGCTCGGCCAGAAGCTTGCCGGCGCCTTCCGCGGCAATGCGGCCGTCGCTACCGAAAGCTGGACCGAGTTCTGATTCCCGACGCGCATGCGAGACAACAGGAGATGGGGCAGAAATGCCCCATTTCGCGTTTCAGGCGCGGCCGTCCTTCCCGCTGGCTGGCGATCCCGCGACGGCCTCACCTGCAGATTTTCTGAAAGGCCTTCGCCTACAAATCGATTGTCGGGTTTCCGGCGGCGCGCTATGCAGCCCCTTCGCCATGGCCGGCGGACCGATAGATGGCTGAGCGGGGGCATGATGCGGCACTACCTCGATTGGATATGGGCGGGTCTCGCCGGTGGTTTGCTGGCGGTGATGATCACCATCAACAGCGGGCTCGCGGCTCATTCGACACCTTTCGTCGCCTCCTGGGTGGTACACGGTGTCGGCGCGTTGGCCGCTTTCGTGCTGCTGCGCGCCAATGTCTTTCTGGCTGGCAAACGTGCCGGTTCGGGGCAGGGGGCTGCGCGGCCACCACTCTGGTCCTATTTCGGCGGGGCGCCGGGCGCCTTTGCCGTGGCGCTCTCCTCGATTGCGGTGAATTCCGAGCTGGCGCTCGCCGGCGGGCTTTCGCTTCTGCTTGTGGGGCAGATCCTGTTCGGCCTTATTTCCGACCTCTGGGGGCTGTTCGGCACGCCGAAGCGGTTGCTCAACCGCTTCGACCTCGTGGCCGCCCTTTGTGTGGTGGCCGGCAGCGCGCTGATCATCTACTCGGGAGGCGCCTGATGATTTCGTCCATCCTCATCGCGCTTTCCGGTGGCGTAGCCGTCGGCATGAGTCGCTCGATCAACGGGAGACTGACCATGGACCGGGGCGCCTTTTGCGCATCTTTCTGGAACCATTTCATCGGATTTCTCCTACTCACGGTCTTCGTTTTCATCTTCGCGCGACAGGGTCTGGCGCTTCTCGTTGACGTTCCGGGCTGGGCCTTCACCGGCGGCATCATCGGCGCGATTTTTGTCGCCATCTCCTCCTATGTCTTCCCGCGCATCGGCGCCAACCGCTCGGCGCTCTTGATCATCGGCGGGCAGATGATCGCCGGGTTGTTGATCGATCATCTGCGCGGCACGGCGCAATTCCATATCGGCCAGCCGGCCGGTGTGGCGCTGATCCTGTCCGGCATCTATCTGACCCGCTACTCGCGCTGATTTTTCGGATATGGCCGTGCGCGGCGACATCAGGCCCAGGGCTTGCCGGCCGAGATCGGCCGATTGTCTTTGCCGCGTCGCGGAATCCTCCTATATCCCCAACCATGATCTTCCGCTCCGTCGCCCGCCTGTTTGAAAACTGGATCTCTCCATTCGCTCGTGCCGAGGACCTCAGGCCGCCGGCGGGAGCGTGGGGCTTCGTCTGGTTCTATGTTCGCCAGGCCAAGCTTCCCTTCGTCATGATGGCCCTGTTCGGTGGTGCGGTCGCCATTCTCGAGGCTGCGCTGTTCTGGTTTGTCGGGCGGCTGGTCGATCTGCTGGACACGGCCCCGAAGGAGGGGGGCTGGGAGGGGCTGATCGCGGCGCACGGGGCTGAGCTTCTCGGCATGGCCTTTGTTATTCTGCTTGGTCGCTTCGTCGTCGTGACCATCGGCGCACTGGTCGAGGAACAGGTGATCGTCCTCAATTTCTTCAATCTGGTGCGGTGGCAGGCCTATGCGCATGTGGCGCGCCAGTCGCTCTCCTTCTTTCAGAATGATTTCTCCGGTCGGCTTGTCACCAAGGTCTGGTCCGCCGGACAAGCGACCGGCGATCTCCTGACCTCGCTACTTCAGGTCGTCTGGTTCATGGTGATCTACACGGTCTCGACCATGGCGCTGGTCGCCCAGCTCGACTGGCGATTGGCGGCGATTATCGCGGCATGGATCGCCATCTTCCTGGTGCTGGCCCGCATCTTCGTCCCGCGTATCCGCCACCATGCCCGGGAAACGGCGGAGGCGGCGTCGATGTTGAACGGCCGGCTGGTGGATTCCTATTCCAATATACAGACTCTCAAACTGTTCGGCCGGGAGCGGCAGAACGACCACTATATCCGTGCGGGATTCGACCGCTTCCAGGCAACGCTCACTCCCTTTGCCCGGCTCTTGACCGGGGTGCGTTCATCGCTCGCCATGCTCTCGGGGGTGATGATCCTGATGATCGCGGCTTTGTCGGTCGATCTGTGGTTTGCCGGCGCGATCACCGCCGGCGGCGTCGCCTTCACGCTCGGCCTGGTGTTGCGCCTCAACATGCTGCTTGGCCGGATGATGACGCAGCTCAACGGCATCATGCGCAACATCGGCACGATCCAGAATTCGGCAGAGCTGATCTCCAAGCCGATCGAACTGACCGACAGGCCGGATGCGGCCAGACTGGATGTCCAGAGCCCGGAGATCCGCTTCGAGGACGTCTCCTTCCACTATGGTCGCAAAAGGGGCGCCATCGATCATTTGACGCTGACGATCCGCCCAGGTGAGAAGGTTGGTATCGTCGGACGCTCTGGCGCGGGGAAATCAACGCTGGTCAACCTGCTTTTGCGCTTTTACGACGTCGAGGGCGGTCGCATCCTGATCGACGGTCAGGATATTTCGGCGGTGACGCAGGAGAGCCTGCGCTCGCAGATCGGCATGGTGACCCAGGATACCGCGCTGCTGCATCGTTCGATCCGTGACAATATTGTCTTTGGCCGCGAGGATGCGGACGAGGCGATGCTGCGCAAGGCGGCGGAGCGAGCCGAGGCGCTGGAATTTATCGACAGGCTGGAGGACCAGCGCGGTCGAAAGGGCTTCGATGCCCATGTCGGCGAGCGCGGCGTCAAGCTCTCCGGTGGCCAGCGGCAACGTATCGCTATCGCTCGCGTCATGCTCAAGGATGCGCCGATCCTGGTGCTCGACGAGGCCACATCGGCGCTCGACTCGGAGGTCGAGGCGGCCATCCAGTCCAATCTCGACCGGCTGATGCAGGGCAAGACCGTGCTGGCGATCGCCCACCGCCTGTCGACCATTGCCGCGCTCGACCGGCTCGTCGTGATGGATCGGGGGCGGATCATCGAGGAGGGGACCCATGCCGAACTCGTGGCGAGCGGCGGGCTCTATGCCGAACTCTGGACGCGCCAGTCGGGTGGGTTCTTGCCCCTGCACGATAGCGAGGACGACGAAGGGGAGTAGAAGGCGGGCCGCGATCGGCCGGTTGGCAGACGGCTGCCGCTCAGTTTGGCTGGGCGATGGCCAGATCGGCAATCAGGCCGAAGTGATTGGAGCCGTAGTTGTCCTCGATCCGTTCGAGCGAAAGCGGGGTTATGTCCTTCGACGTGTAAATGTGATCGATCGGAACGCCGAAGATGCCGGCCGCTACCGGCCATGTCGCCGGCTCTGACCCGGCGGTCTGCAGGCCGCCGCGCCGCAGAAAATACTGCATGTCGGGGGCTATCGTATCGGAATTGAAGTCACCGCCGATCACCATGGGACCGCCCCGTTTTCGCAGTTTTGCTCGGGCGTTGAGCAATTCCTCCGCGTGATAGTCATCGAAATAGGGCTTGCTCAGATGAATTGCGGCAAACTGCACGGGCGTGCCGCCGATGCGGATCGTCGCTATGGCGAAACGGTTGGCGCGCAGGTCGCTGAGACTGAAAAACTGCGGATTTTCGATCGGGTGCTTCGAGAGGATCAGGAGGTCGCACACGTCGACCGCCACGCCGCAGCCGATCCGGTAGGGGTAGGCGGTTTTCAGGGCGTCGAGATGGTGCAGCAAAGGGCCAGCCTCGAACACATAGGCGACGTCGGCGCCTGAGGCATTGATCATGGTGATGATCCGGCCGACATTGGCGAAGTTGTCGCCCAGCATATTGAACGAAAGCAGACGCGCGCGCATCGCGTTGGCGGGTGGGGCCGCATCGCTGTTGGGCAGGAATTCGCGCTGCATCCAGAAAGCGTGACCACACAACAGCAAGGATGCCGCGAGGAGGGCGTAGCCGTAACGGCTGCGGTGCAGGACCAAGGACGCAAGGGCGCCGAGCGCGGCTATGACGCCGAGCTGAGGCTGTAGGCTGAAGAAGAAGGACAGTAGCCAGAAACCAGTGACATAGCGAAGGCTGACGACCAGCAGGCCGACGGAGATCAGGACGTCCAGGGCCGATGAAATCCGTTCTCTGATCAAGGGTGCAAATCCGTGGGCCGCTGCTGTGTGGGAAGGCGGCGAACATGCCGCAATTATCACCGCGACGCAACAAGGTCGAAAGGCTGGTGGAAAAGCCGCCAGGAGGCGCGAATAATTCCGCGACATTGTGCCCGCATCCCCCTGTGAAGACTGGACATAATCCGATATCAAGCTTAGAACGCGCCAAATTGGCGGGGAATCTGTGGCGTAATCGTGATTGCGTGTGAGATTCGCTGTCGCCTGGCAATGCGGTGAGTCGCATAGATTTTGCGAAGAGGATGGTTTGACCGTGAGCGAGCACGAGATGAATAGCGAAACCTTGGGCGAGCCAACTCGCCGCGATTTCCTTTACCTGACTACGGGTGTGGCCGGTGCCGTCGGTGTCGCTGCCTTCGCCTGGCCCTTTATCGACCAGATGCGTCCGGATGCCTCTACGCTGGCACTCGGCTCGATCGAAGTCGACGTCTCGGCACTGGAGCCGGGCATGTCGCTGATCGTCAAGTGGCGCGGCAAGCCGGTCTTCATTCGCAACCGGACCGACAAGGAAGTCGAAGAAGGCAAGGCCGTCGCGCTCACCGACCTCAAGGATCCGATTGCGCGCAACGCCAACGACGATCCTGCCACCCCGGCTACGGACCTCGCCCGCTCTGCCGGCGAAGGCAAGGAAAACTGGCTGGTCATGCTCGGCGTCTGCACCCATCTGGGCTGCGTGCCGCTCGGTCAGTCCGGTGATTTCGGTGGCTGGTTCTGTCCCTGCCACGGCTCGCACTACGATACCGCGGGCCGTATCCGCAAAGGTCCGGCGCCGGAAAACCTGCACATTCCGACATTTGGATTCGTTTCCGATTCTGTGATCAAGATCGGTTGAGGGGATACTTAATATGAGTGGTCATTCCAGTTACCAGCCGTCGAGCGGCTTCGAGAAGTGGATCGACGCGCGGCTGCCGCTGCCGCGCATGATCTACGACAGCTTTGTCGCCTATCCGGTTCCTCGCAACCTGAACTATGCCTACACGTTCGGCGCCATGCTGTCCGTCATGCTGATCGTGCAGATCGTGACCGGCGTGGTTCTCGCCATGCACTATGCGGCCGAAACCGGCGTCGCCTTCGTCTCGGTCGAGAAGATCATGCGTGACGTCAACCACGGTTGGCTGCTGCGTTACATGCATGCCAACGGCGCGTCGTTCTTCTTCATCGCCGTCTACCTGCATATCGCCCGCGGCCTCTACTACGGCTCGTACAAGGCGCCGCGCGAAATCCTCTGGATCCTCGGCGTGGTCATCTACCTGCTGATGATGGCGACCGGCTTCATGGGCTATGTTCTGCCCTGGGGTCAGATGTCCTTCTGGGGCGCGACCGTCATCACCGGCTTCTTCACCGCCTTTCCGATGGTCGGCGAATGGATCCAGCAGTTCCTGCTCGGCGGCTTCGCCGTTGACAACCCGACGCTGAACCGCTTCTTCGCGCTGCACTACCTGCTGCCCTTCATGATCGCCGGCGTCGTCATTCTCCACGTCTGGGCACTGCATGTCACCGGCCAGACCAACCCGACCGGCGTCGAAGTGAAGTCGAAGACGGATACCGTTCCGTTCACGCCTTACGCGACCCTCAAGGATGCCTTTGGTGTATCGGTCTTCCTGATCGCATTCGCCTGGTTCATCTTCTACATGCCGAACTACCTCGGTCACCCCGACAACTACACGATGGCCGATCCGCTGAAGACCCCGGCCCACATTGTTCCAGAGTGGTATTACCTGCCGTTCTACGCGATGCTGCGCGCCATCACCTTCAATGTTGGCCCGATCGACTCCAAGCTCGGTGGCGTTCTGGTGATGTTCGGCTCGATCATCATCCTGTTCTTCCTGCCCTGGCTGGATACCTCGAAGGTTCGCTCCGCTGTCTACCGTCCGTGGTACAAGCTGTTCTTCTGGATCTTTGTTGTCGACTGCGTTCTGCTCGGTTGGCTTGGCTCTCGTCAGCCCTCGGACCTGTATACGCTGATGGCGCAGCTCGGAACGCTCTACTACTTCGGCTTCTTCATGGTGATCATGCCGATCCTCGGCCTCGTCGAGAAGCCGCGTCGTGTTCCGAACTCGATCACCGAGGCGGTTCTCGCAAAGAGCGGCAAGTCCGCCGACGCAACCGCCTGATCGCTGCGATAGAGGGAAAACAAAGATGAAAAAGCTTGTTACAAGCATCGCTCTGATCGCTGCCATGGCCGGTTTCTCGACCGGTGCATCGGCTGCCGAGGACGCGCATGACCTGGCCGCCGCTGCCGAGCATGCCGCTGCCGCCGGCCACTACCCGATCCTCAAGCCGCACAACCTCGAATGGTCGTTCGCCGGTCCGTTCGGCAAGTACGACAAGGGCCAGCTGCAGCGCGGCCTGAAGGTCTACAAGGAAGTCTGCTCGGCCTGCCATTCGATGAATCTGGTATCCTTCCGCACGTTGGGGGATCTCGGGTACTCGGAGGATCAGATCAAGGCTTTCGCCGCCGAGTACGAAGTGGAAGATGGTCCGAACGCTGACGGTGAAATGTTCACCCGCAAGGCCGTTCCGTCGGATCATTTCCCGTCGCCGTTCCCGAACACGGCAGCAGCGGCTGCCGCCAACGGCGGCGCGGCTCCGCCGGACATGTCGCTGCTCGCCAAGGCACGCGGCATCGAGCGCGGGTTCCCGACCTTCATCTTCGATATCTTCACGCAGTATCAGGAAGGTGGTCCGGACTATATCTACTCGCTGCTGACTGGATACACCGAGGCTCCGGAAGGCGTCGAAGTGGCGGAGGGTACGAACTTCAATCCCTACTTCGCCGGGGCTGCCGCGTTGAAGATGGCGCCGCCGATCGCCGACGATCAGGTCACTTATGACGATGGTACGCCGCAGACGCTTGACCAGTATGCCAAGGACGTCGCTGCCTTCCTTATGTGGGCTGCGGAACCGCATCTCGAAGAGCGCAAGCGCACGGGCTTTATGGTCATGGTGTTCCTGGCGATCTTCACCGCTCTGATCTATCTGACCAAGAAGTCGGTTTACGCCAACAAGGAACATTGATCCCCTTCGGGATAGAAAGTTCGAACGGAAAAGGCGGCCCTTGGGTCGCCTTTTTTGTTGGTCTGGTTTTGCTGGACTTGATAGTGTTTTGCGTAATTCTCCCTCACCAATCGATTGTGGACTGAACATGAGTAACTTTGCGCTGGAGCTTGCCTCCTCGATCCGTTCCATTCCCGACTATCCGAAACCCGGCATCATCTTTCGCGACATCACCACATTGCTCGGCAATCCGCGCGCCTTCCGCCGCTCTGTCGACGAACTGGTGCAGCCCTATGCGGGGTTGAAGATCGACAAGATCGCCGGGATGGAAGCACGTGGCTTCATTCTAGGCGGAGCGGTTGCGCATCAGCTCTCGGCGGGCTTCGTGCCGATCCGCAAGAAGGGCAAGCTGCCGTATGAGACGGTCAGCATCTCCTACAGTCTGGAATATGGCTTCGACGAGATGGAGATGCATGTCGACGCGGTCGAACCGGGTCAGAAGGTCATTCTGGTGGACGATCTGATCGCCACCGGTGGCACAGCGGTTGGTGCGGTGCAATTGTTGCGCAAGATCGGCGCGGACGTCGTCTCGGCCTGTTTCGTCATCGACCTTCCGGACCTCGGCGGCCGCCAGAAGCTCGAGGCGCTTGGCGTGGAGGTCCGCACGCTGGTGGAATTCTCCGGCCACTGAGCCGAAGCGGTTAGCGCTCGGCGAGCGCGAGCCGCATGCCGAGAAACAGGAAGCCCGCCGCGAACGTGCGGCGGATGCCGTTGGTGAGTACTCGGCTCCGCAGCACGCGGTCTCGGGTGAGGGCGGCGAACCAGCCGTAGAGCGCAAACACCACTAGGGTCAACAGCATGAAGGCTATGCTGTAGCAGGTCATCGCCAGCAGTGCGTTCGGCTCGTCGGAGTGAACGAACTGCGGCAGAAGCGCGAGGAAGAAGATCGAGAGTTTCGGATTGAGTAGATTGATCAGCACGGCGTGGCGGATGATCTCGCGCCCGGACCGTGGTCTTTCGTCGGTGGCCGGTGTCAGCAGGCTTGTGTCGCGCCACACGCTGATCGCCATGTAGATCAAGTAGAGCGCACCGGCAAACTTCAACAGGTTGAAGGCAGCATCATTGGTCGACAGCACAGCGGCCAGACCCAGCATGGCCGCCGCCATATGCGTACGATCCCGAGCGAGCAGCCGAGAGCCGCGACGAGGGCGGTTGCGCGGCCGTGCGAGAGCCCCATCGCGATCGTGTAAAGCGCGCCGGTACCCGGTGTGGCGATGACGATGAGGGAGGTCAGGGTGAATTCCAGCAGCATGGTTTGTTCCGTTCAGATCGCGTTCGGGGTTAGCCTAGGCCCATGGTGGAGAGCGGTCTTGAACAGAATTGCAGCGCCTTATCGAGTTGTGGCAAAGGCGGCTGGCGTCAGTCCGTAGCGGCGGCGGAAATCACGGGTCATGTGGCTTTGATCCGCGTATCCGGATTCCAGCGCCGCGCTTGCGAGACCATGTCCCATGATGATCAGCCGTCTGGCGAGGTTTGCCCGCTTCTGCATCAGATAGGCGTGCGGCGTCAGACCTGTCCAGGACACGAAGGCGCGGAGCGTCTGGAATGGGCTGAGGCCGGCCTCGGCCGCAAGTGCCGAGAGTGAGTGGTTGCGTGTCGGGTCGTCGTCGAGAAACGCTCGCGCGCGTCGCAGACCGCCATGAGAGCAATCCGGGGGGTGGTCGTCTCTCCTGCGGACCAGCGAGGCGAAAAGGTCGATCAGGGCTTCGTTGGTGGCGAGTTCGGGCTGCGCAAGGTCAGCCTCCGTCAAACGGGTGAAGGCGGAGGCGAAGGAGCCCGCCATTTCGCTCTTGTGGAAGACGGGGGCGGTGAACTCGAATTCTCCCAAGCGGTCGAAGCCAAGCGAGACCTCGCGCATGTGTTCAGTCGAGAGGTAGAGCATGCGCCATTCTCGGACTTCACCGCGCAGCGGCTCCCCGTCGTGCACCTCGCCAGGATTGACGGTGATGATGTCGCCGGCACCGGCGGTCACCTGTCCGCGACCGGAGGCTGACATCTGGCCGCCCCGGGAGATCAGCCAATGCCGTAATCCTCATGCGTGTGGCGAGGGAAGCTGTGGGCTGAGCGGGCTATGACGGCGGCAAGGCCCGGGTGCCCGGTCCCTGCCAGCCGAAACTCGCTTGCGCGCCGCCGCATCCGCTCAGCCGCCGATCGCCTTGCGGATGTCGCCGGCTATGTCCTCAGGCTTGGTGCCCGGAGCATAACGGGCGATCGGCTCACCGTCGCGGCCGATCAGAAACTTGGTGAAGTTCCACTTGATCGCTTCCGTACCGAGGATGCCGGGGACCTCATGCGTCAAGTACTTGAACAGGGGATGGGCACCGGCGCCGTTGACCTCGACCTTGGAGAAGAGCGGAAAGCCAACCTTGAAGTTGAGGTCGCAAAAGGCCTTGATCTGGTCCTCTGTGCCGGGCTCCTGACCGCCGAACTGGTTGCAGGGAAAGCCGAGAACGACGAGATCTCCGGCAAAGGTCTCCTGCAGATGTTGCAGGCCCGTGTACTGCGGGGTGTAGCCGCAGGCGCTTGCCGTGTTGACGACAAGCACGACCTTGCCGGCGAACTCCGCGAGGTCGCGGTTCTTGCCGTCGATATCGAGCGCATGGAAATCATAGAGGTTCACAGACGGCACTCCTATTCGAATTCGAGGATCTTGGTCTGGAAGCGAAGGACGGTCTCACCGTTCTGGTTCACGCCTTCGCCGAGGCCGATGTTCAGGATCAGGCCGGGACGCGACGCCAGCGGCCGGCTTTCCAAGCTGGTCAGACTATAGGTGATCGCGTCGTCGGCATAGACCGGTTTCAGCCATTGCAGCTGTTCGAAGCCTGGGGAGGGGCCAAGCTTCGGGGGCGCAATGCCTTCGGCCTTGAGACGCTTTGTCTCGGTGCCCCAGAAGTCGATGAAGCAGCGCATCCATCCGGCGCAGGTGTGCCACCCTGATGCGCAAAGCGCGCCGAACACGAAGTCCTTGGCCGCCTCGGAGTCGGTATGGAACGGCTGGGGATCGAATTTTTCGGCGAAGCGGATGATGTCTTCGGCGGAAAAGACTTTCGTGCCGGTCTCGACCTTGTGGCCGGCCGGATAGAGTTCAAGCATCTTCATGCTGAAACCTCCGCGTCACGCCGGCGGAACATGATCGAATTGCGCGAGCGCAGGACTGTTTCGCCGCGCTGGTTTTCCAGCTCGTGGCTGAAGGTCACGATACCGATATGTGGGCGCGAGCGCATCGGCCGGGCCGCCTCGACGATCGAGCGCCCCTTCAGGGTGTCGCCGGCCAACACAGGCTTTCTCCACTCCATTACGTCGATGCCGGGTGCTCCTTCGGAGGCCGAAGCAAGCAGGTAGGAATCGATCATCATCCGCATGAACATGCTGCTGGTGTGCCAGCCGGACGCGGAAAGCCCACCAAGGATGCTGGCTTTTCCGGCCTCCTCCGACAGATGCATCGGCTGTGGATCGAATTCCCGCGCGAATTCAATGATTTCAGAGGCGTCGACGGTTTTTGCGGCGAGTTCGAACACCCTGCCGACGGGGAGGTCTTCGAAGTGCAGTATCGGGGATGGCATGCGTCGTTTCCTTGTGGGCGTTTCTGTGCAGAATGGCTGGCTGGAGGCACAATTACAAGGAATTGCGATGGCTGTGTGGATTGAGCAGGCGCCGTTTCTGGCGGAATTGAATCGTGAGGCGCGCGCTCATCTTGACGGTCTGCGGCCTCAGCACATCCCAGATCGCACGACACTGTTTCGCCCCGGAGACCAGGCGGAGGTTTTCGTCATTCTTCTGTCCGGTCGGATCGGAGTCTACCTGACCGGGCGCGGCGGTCGCGAACTCCTGCTCTATGCGGTGACGCCGGGCGAGACCTGTGTCCAGACCACGCTCGGCGTGCTTGGCGGTGCCGCCTATACCGGCGAGGCGATCGCCGAGGGTGATCTCGTCGCGGTGATGGTGCCCCGGAGCCTGTTCGAGGACTTGATGGCGAACTCCGCGCCCTTCCGCACGTTCGTCTTCCGCGCCTTTGCCGCGCGCCTCAGCGACCTGATGTTCGTGCTCGAACAGGTCGCCTTCGTCAAGGTGGAGAAGCGGCTCGCCCACGCCCTCATCGAACGGGCAGCGGGAGGCGACCTGATCGAGGCCACCCATCAGGAACTGGCGGCGGTGATCGGCACGGCTCGGGAGGTGGTCTCCAGGCGGCTGGAGGCGCTCGCATCGAAAGGGATCGTCGCCAACGAGCGCGGTGTGATCCGCCTGCTTGATGCCGCCGAACTGGCGCGCATGGCCAAATCGCCGAAAGCGTGACTAAGTCACTGACATGTCGTCGTCGCTCGCTATGGTAAGCTTACTGTGCAACCTGCCCAGCCCCGAAAGGAATTTGCCATGTTCGCCAAGAATGTCGGATCGGTCGATCGTATCCTGCGCATCGTCGTCGGTCTTGTCGTGCTGTCGCTGTTTTTCATCTATCCGGATGCATCCTGGCGCTATTTCACCCTGATCGGCATTGTTCCCCTGTTGACCGGGCTCCTGTCGACATGCCCGCTCTATTCCATCTTTGGCATTTCGACCTGCCCGATGAAGAAGGTCTGAGACCGAAGGGCCAGCAGAACAAGCAACAAGTGGGCTCGCCGACTTCCTGTCGGCGGGCCCTTCTTGTTGGGACACGAGATACCAACGGTTGGGCAGGGCGGCGGGACCATTTGTGAAAATTGAATGTGCGACTCTGGTCGGGAGATGGCTGGGCCTGTATCAAGTTCGCCAGTGAACATGACGAAGGGATGGTCTGTGGCTTCCAACCTGACGGCGATCCTCGCCGATGCGGCCCAAGACGGAATCATCAGCGACTGCCAGGCGGAGCAGTTGCAGGCCTACATAGCGCTCAGGAGCCCGGCTGCGGTCTTTTCCGACCCGAGCGGGATCGACGCAAGTCCGATCGGTGACACCGAGACGCCGCGTTTCGTGCGTGGTTTCCATGACGTGCTGATCACGATCGGCATTGTCATCGTACTCGCCGGCATATGGGGCGTCGGATCATTCTATGCGGTGCTGCCCGCCATCGTGATTCTCGCCGAGGTGCTGGTGCGCCGCCAGCGCCTAGCCCTGCCGGCGGTCGCGCTGACCATTGCCTTCGTACAGTGGATCGCGGTCATTGCCGCTCTTATGATCGACACGGAAGCTGAGAGAATCGGCCTGGCCATGTCGTCACTCTTGTATGTCTTGCCGTTCCCGGTCTTGCTCGCCCCCTTCTACTGGCGCTATCGGGTGCCGTTGTCTCTGGCGCTGCTGTTCATGTCAGCCTGTGCGCTTGGGCTGGCGGCGGTCTTTTACGTGATTATGACGGTAACGGGGGACGCGGATTTCATCCTGAACCACCGCTCGGCGACGTCACTCATCCTGCTTTTCGCGGCGCTGGCGCTCTTCATGCTCGCCCTCGGTTTCGATCTCAAGGATCCGCCACGGACGACACGCAATTCCGATGTGGCGTTCTGGCTGCATCTGGCGGCGGCGCCGGCCTTGCTCTACGCCATGCTGTCTTTCGTCTTCGTCGGCGGCGCTGACGGTTTCGCCTTTTTTTCCCAAAGCACCGGTAGTCTGGAAGCCTTTCTCGTGGTCGTGATCGTCATGCTGTTCATGGGCATCGGACTGGTGATCGACCGGCGAGCCTTCGTCACCTCGGGGCTCCTGTCGCTTGGCTTCGCCATCTACCAGCTGTTCCAGAAGGCCGAGCTGGCGCTGGATCTTTATGTCTTCGTCACGCTGCTGATCGTCGGCTTGGTGGTGCTCACCATCGGCATCGGCTGGCCTCGGTTCCGCCGCATGGTGGTCGGGAGGCTTCCAGCGTCGCTGCAAACGAAACTGCCGCCCCTTGGGTAAGGGACGGCAGCGCAACATCGATCTTGAAGCTCGGTTCGAGCCGGCTCAGGTGTTGAAGCGGAAATGGATCACGTCGCCGTCCTGGACGACATATTCCTTGCCTTCGTCGCGGCCCTTGCCGGCTTCCTTGGCGCCGACTTCGCCCTTGTAGGCGATGTAGTCGTCATAGGAGATCGTGAATGCGCGGATGAAGCCGCGTTCGAAATCGGTATGGATGACGCCGGCGGCGGCCGGCGCCTTGGTGCCGCGGACGATCGTCCAGGCACGGCATTCCTTCGGGCCGACGGTGAAATAGGTGATCAGATCAAGCAGGTGGTAGCCGGCGCGAATGAGGCGGTCGAGGCCAGCTTCTTCCAGGCCGAGGGCCGAGAGGAATTCCTTGGCTTCTTCCTCGGGCAGCTGGGCGACTTCGGATTCGATCGCCGCCGAGATGATCACGCATTCCGCACCCTGTTCGGCGGCCATCTTGGCAACGGCCTGGGTGTGGGCGTTGCCATTCACCGCATCGGCTTCGGCGACGTTGCAGACGTAGAGAACCGGATGCGACGTGAGGAGGTTCAAACCCTTGAGGATTTCGATGTCGTCGTCGGCCAGCGTCTTCAGCAGGATACGGGCCGGCTTGCCGTCATGCAGGAGCTTGATGACGGCTTCCATGACCGGAAGCTGAGCCAGCGAATCCTTGTCCTTGGAGGCGGCGCGCTTGCGGGTCTGCTCGACACGGCGCTCCAGGCTGTCGAGGTCGGCGAGCATCAGCTCGGTCTCGATGGTGTCGGCGTCGCCGACCGGATTGATCTTGCCTTCGACATGGGTGATGTCGTCATCCTCGAAGCAGCGCAATACGTGCACCACCGCATCGACTTCGCGAATGTTGGCGAGGAACTTGTTGCCGAGGCCTTCACCCTTCGAGGCGCCACGCACCAGGCCGGCGATGTCGACGAAGGAGATGCGGGTCGGGATGATCTCCTTGGAGCCGGCGACGGCGGCGAGTTTCTGCATGCGCGGATCGGGTACGGCGACTTCGCCGGTGTTCGGCTCGATCGTGCAGAACGGATAGTTGGCCGCCTGGGCCGCCGCCGTCTTGGTCAGCGCGTTGAAGAGAGTGGACTTGCCGACATTGGGCAAGCCGACGATACCGCATTTGAAGCCCATGGCCAGAGTACCTGCTTAACTTGGAATTTTCGTTGCTCACGCGTATGGGATAAAGGAGCCATGCGGTCAAGTCTTCGGCGCTGGCAAAGCCCCTATGGAGTGGTCGACGTCTGGCCGCTGAAAGCATATGATGACCTTGGTCGGCACAACAGATGACCCGTGACAGGTCATCGACGCATGAGGTTCCGATGACGGACAGCAATGTCGCCCTCAAGCCTAAAACCGTGACCAAGCCGAAGCCAGAGAAGCCTCGGCTCTACAAGGTTCTATTGCTCAACGACGACTATACGCCGCGCGAATTCGTCACCCTGGTGCTCAAGGCCGTGTTCCGCATGAGCGAGGAGACCGGTCGCCGGGTCATGATGACCGCTCACAAGTTCGGCACGGCGGTTGTGGTTGTCTGCACTCGGGACATTGCCGAGACAAAGGCGAAGGAGGCGATCGACCTTGCGAAGGACGCGGGCTTTCCGCTGATGTTCACCACCGAGCCGGAGGAGTAATGGTTCTCAGTTCCTGCGGACCTGGAAGCCGGTCTTGTTCTGCACAAAGCCGCAGCCCTCATAGAACTTGTGAACGGCGGGATCGGTGCGCCCTGTGAGCAGCATGGCTTTGTAACAACCGGCGGTCCAAGCCGCTTCAATCGCATGGCAAACCACCGCCCGGCCATAGCCTTCACCGCGATGACTGCGGGCGCTGACAACATTCTCGACCAGGGCATAGGGCCTGCCGCCGCGGGTCAGATTGGGGATGACGACGAGAGACGCTGTGGCCACCGGTGTTTCACTGTCGAGTGCCACGAAGATTGTCAGGCCTGGATGGGCCAGAATCGTATCGTAGGTGGCGCCAATGCTGTTGGTTTGCGGCAAGTCATCATCGCTGTTGAGCTCCCGGTAGAGCGCCAGAAGATGTGGAAGGTCCGCCGTGTCTGCCGCTCTGATGATGATGGAGGCCCGGGGCATCAATCGTCCTTCTTGCCGAACATCCGCTTCAGCATTTCTGCCATCGGCCCGGTCTCCGGCAGTTTCTTCGGTTGATTGAAATTGCGCGCCTGACGAATATGCGACTGCCCGCCCGGCTTCGTTGCCTTCGCGGGTGAGGGGGAATCCTCCTTGGTCCCGGTGGCCAGGGCGAGCTTGTTCATCAGCTTGCCATCCTCGCCGTTGACCAGCAGGTCGGCGTTGTCGGCGATGGCGTCGAGCAAGGGTTCCAGCCAGATCCGGTCGACCTTGGCGAAATCGCCGAGCACATGGCCATGGACGCGGTCTTTGTCGCCGGGGTGGCCGATGCCGAGACGCAGGCGCCGGTAGTCCTTGCCGCAGTGGGCATCGAGCGATTTTAATCCGTTGTGGCCGCCATGGCCGCCGCCAACCTTGATCCGCACCTTGCCGGGCAGCAGGTCGAGTTCGTCATGTATGGCGACAATGTCGGCGGGGGCGAGCTTGTAGAAGCGCATGGCTTCGCCGACCGCTTCGCCGGACAGGTTCATGAAGGTTTGCGGCTTCATCAGCAGCACCTTTTCCCCGGCAATCTCGCCTTCGGAGATCTCAGCCTTGAACTTCTTCGACCAAGGCGAGAAGGAATGGCGACGGTGAATGGCGTCGATCGCCATGAAGCCGATATTGTGGCGGTTCGCCTGATATTGCGCGCCGGGATTGCCGAGCCCCGCTAGGATGATCATAAGCCGTGTCCGTCAATGGTGAACGTGCCCTTCAGCACCGCGAAAAGGCGGCGTTGTCAAGTCGGTTGGCTCTCTGATGCCGGTAAGAGGCGATCAATTGCTGATCGGCATCTTGTATTTCTGAAAGATCGCCCTCTGTGTACCGTCGGCGATTAGCTTGTCGAGCCCCGCCTGCATCTGACTCAACAGCGCATCGGGGAAGTCTAGGTTGCAAGCGATGGAGAATTTCTGTTCGGAAAGCACGAACAGGGCTTCGATCGCGTTGCCCTCGGCCTTGAGGTCCTCGAAGTATTTTTCCGAGATCGGCATGAGATCGATCCGGCCGCTCATCAGCTTCTTGAAGGTGAGCTTGAGGTCGGTCGCGAGGTCGATCTTGGGGAACCCGTTCCGCTCGAGCAGGTCCTGGGTGTAGTCGTTGCGCTGGGTGCCGACGATATATTGGCGCGCCTCCTCGATCGAACGCGGCTCAATGCCCGACGCCTTGTTGGCAATCATCACGTTGCGGTCGATGGCGAGAGGCTCGACCCATTTGAACCGTTTGTCGCGTTCGGCAATATGGGCGGTGGTGAAGACGCAATACATCTTGTCGGTTTCGGCGAGTGAAAGCGCGCGCGCCCATGGCATCATCTCGATCGTATGGTCTGCCTTTACGTATTGCATCAGGCCGATCGCCTGTTCGTAGCCGACGCCACGGTACTGACCTTCCTCGCGGAAGTTGTAGGGCGGATAGTCCTCGGTGGCGAAGTGGATGGTTTCGGCGCCAGCGGCGTTTGCCAAACCCATGGACAGAAGAAATGCGACAATTCTCATAGGCATTTTCTTTCTCATTCAGGCTTGCTCAGGCGACTGAGCTTCCGGGCTGGTGCGACTTCTCAAGTGTTTTCATCAATTGGCGGATAGGCTGCGGGCGGGCGAACAGATAGCCCTGACCGCGATCGACGCCGAACTGGCGCAGGATGTCGCGCTGCTCTTCGGTCTCAACGCCTTCGGCGACAACGGAGCATTCCATCTTGTGGGAGATGGCGGTGATACCTTCGACCAGCATACGGCTCTTGTGTCGCAGCTCCGGCTCTTCGGCGGAAAGCGAGCGGATGAAGGACTGATCGATCTTGACGATGTCGACCGGGAAACGATTGAGGTAGCTGAGCGACGAATAGCCTGTGCCGAAATCGTCAAGGGCGATGCGGCACCCGAAGCGGTGGAATTCGTCGAGGATGGTTCTGATCTGCGGATTGTCGTGCAGCAGGGTCGCTTCGGTGATTTCGACGACCAGCCGATGCGGCGCGATCCCGTAGCGGGAGGTCAATGCGGCGAGCCTGATCGGCAGGGTATGCTCAAACTGCAGCGGCGAGAAGTTTATGGCGATATAGGCATCCTTGTCGCCTGTCGCTTCTGAAAGCTCCACCAGGTTGGCGAGTGCCTTTTCCAGTACACGATTGCCGACGCGGATGATGGCGCCGGTCTCTTCGGCGATTTTGATGATGTCGCTGGGCGCAAGCGTGCCCTTCGTCGGATGCTCCAGCCGCAAGAGTGCCTCATAGCCGGCCACACGGCCACCTTCGAGATCGACGATCGGCTGGAAATAGGCTTCGAACCAGTCTTCCTCAAGGGCGCTTTCGATGTCGCGCTCGATCGCGGCGCGTTGCCGCGTGTGGTCCTGCATCATTGGGTGGTAGAGAAGTGCGCCATTCTTGCCGTCGCGCTTCTTGCTGTACATGGCCATGTCAGACTTCTGCAGCAGTTCGGCGGCATTGCCGGCGTGGCGTGGATAGAGTGCCACGCCCACGCTGGCGCTCAGACGGACGGTGGCGCCGTGCACCGGCATGGGGTTGTCGTAGAGGGCGCAGAGCCGATGGCTGATGTCCAGCGCGTCGTGCTCAACCTTGGCCGAGCGCAGCAGAATGGCGAATTCGTCGCCGCCGAGGCGGGCGGCGATCGCGCCGGCGGGCAGGAGAGGGCGCATCAGATCAACCAGCATGCGCAGCACTGTATCGCCGGCTTGGTGACCCAGATTGTCGTTGATCCACTTGAAACGGTCGAGGTCGATGAAGATGCAGGCGAGTTCGCCCCCCATTGCATCTGTTTCGCGGATCTCCGCATCGAGCGCGCTTTCAAAGCCCTGCCTGTTCATCAGACCGGTCAAATGGTCGGTGATCGCCTGGCGGTGGTTGCGCGCCTCCGATTGCTTCAATGCGGTTACGTCGGTCATGACGCTGAGGGAAAGGCCGCTTTCGCTGGCCTTGCCCTCCTTGCTCGCCTCGGCAATCAGCACGTCCATGAGATTGCCGTCGGCGCAAACGAATTTGGTCGTGCTCTCGACCACCGCGTCCTTGAGGTTTTTCTGGCGCTTGCGCTTGAGGTAGGCCACACGGGCATCCTCGTGCACGAGGTCGCCGAAGCGCTTGCCGAGCACCTCGGAGCGTTCGTAGCCTGTGGCGAGCAACCAATAATCGCTCACTCCGGTAATACGGTCCTGTTCATCGAGGGAGAACAGCATGGCGGGCGTCAGGTTATAGATGTCGGTGGCGCGCCGATGGGCGATCTTCAGCTCGCGCTCTTCCTGCTCGAGCTTGATCTGCATGGCGTTGAAGCTCTGCGCCATGCGGCCGATTTCATCGTTGGAGTGCCAGTCGACGTGATGGCGCGACCCGAGCTGACGCGTCGCCTCGATCGCCGCCGTAAGCTTCATCAGCGGCTGGATGATCATCAGACGGTTGCCGAAGATTGCGGCAAGGACGACGCCAAGGACGGCAACGATGAAAATACCGATCAAGATGGCTTCGGCGTCGTGGATGGAGGCCAATGCGTCGAACCGGCCATAGTAGATGGTGATCGTCCCCACCTGCTTGCGGCCATCGATCCCATCGTAAAAGATCTCGCGCGACTTGGATTGCACGCCACTCTTCGGCCATATCGGCAAGGGCGGCATGGAGACGTTGATGCCACCGGAGAGATCCCGTACCTGAACCTTGCTGACGGCGTTGGCCGAGATGATGGTCGCGGTGATCTGCTCGACGCCCTCCCGATCGAAGTCCCACATCGGCTTGGCCAGCGCCTGGGAGTTGGTCGCGAGCAGGATTTCCACATGGTCCTGCAGTTCCTTGGCCGCGCGATCCGAAGAGAGTGCCAGGAAAAGCGCAAAGAGCGGCACCACCAGAATGAAGACGGTGATCGCGACAATGGCCAGGAAACGGCTTTCGATCGACCGTGTCATGCTGCGGCAACCCCATCGAATCCATGAGGACTTTGGATCCTTGCCAAGACGATACGCTCCCCGATGTCCCCACAAACAAGGGTGCAAACTGTCACAAATTTATTAAATCTCGTTAAAGCGATGGCTCATAGATTTCGCGCAGGTTGTAATTGCCGTTAGGAGCTCAGCATAAAAAAATCCCGCCTCCGGGGTGGAAGGCGGGATTATCATGCGGCAATAATTCCTGCCGAATTCGATCAGGCTTCTTCGGTCTCTGCCTCAGACACGCCAGCTGCCGGAGCAACAATCGTGGCGATCGTGAAGTCGCGGTCGGTGATAACCGGAGTGACGCCAGCCGGAAGCTTGACATGCGAAATGTGCAGGCTGTCACCGATCTTGTGGTCGGCGAGATCGACGGTGATGAATTCCGGGATGCTGTTGGCCGGGCAATGCAGTTCGACTGTGTGACGAACAACGTTCAGAACGCCACCAATCTTGATGGCCGACTTTTCTTCGTTGATGAAGTGAACCGGAACTTCGACGGTGACCTTGCTGTCGGCGGAGACGCGCAGGAAGTCGATGTGCATCGTGAAATCACGCACCGGATCCAGCTGGTAGTCCTTCGGCAGTACGTTGACCTTCTCGCCGTTGACGTCGATCACAGCGACGGTGGTCATGAAACCGCCGGCGTGGATACGCTTCGTCACTTCGTTGGCATTCAGCGAGATGGCAATGGGGGCCTGCTTGTCACCATAGATGACAGCGGGAATCAAACCGTTGCGGCGAAGTTCACGGGAGGACCCCTTACCTACCCGTTCGCGCGCCTCGGCCTTCAGCTCGTAAGCAGCGTGGCTCATGGCTTTTCCTTTCGAGGTTGTTTGGAGAGTCTCGCCGGCGTAGCGTTGTGTCGACGACAGAGACTGGAGGCCGCGAACGGCCTCATCCGCGTTGCCTCCAAGGGTGTCTACACGGACCGGCGCGCTATAGACCAGAAGCGTCGGAAAGGCAAGCTTTGCCGGGAATAATCGAAAATGACGAGTGCCTGTTTGTTTTGCCAGCTTTTCGGCAGGCTCCGGTGCGTCGGCTGATCGGAACATAGAAAGCGTTAACCATTTGCCGCAAGCCTTTTGAAATTGATGGTTGTTATTTCCGAAGACGTTAAAGCAAACAACGGCCGGAACGAATGCTGAATATCCTCACTTGTATTGCGATCGATCATGATCCGGTTTTCCTTGGCTTCTCAGTGGCAATCTGCGTCTTCGGATCGCTGCTGACGATGCGCCTTTTCGGGAGAGTGCGCAGCAATCGCGGTGTTGCGCGCATAAGCTGGCTCGCGTTGACCAGCGTTATTGGCGGCTGCTCTATCTGGACCACCCATTTCGTCGCGATGATGGGTTATGAAACCGGGTTGGCCGTGGGCTACGAGCCGCTTGTCACGCTGTTGTCTCTGGCCTGCGCCGTGCTCGTGACGGGGCTCGGGTTCGCTGTTGCGGGACTTCCCGCCCGCAGTCCGTTGATCGAGGCGGGTGGAGTGATCGTCGGCCTTGGCATTGCGCTTATGCATTATCTTGGCATGTCAGCCTACCAGGTGCAGGGACATCTGGTTTGGGATTCCACCTATGTGGTGCTTTCGCTGGTTCTCGCCGCTTTTTTCGGAGCCCTCGCGACCAATCGTGTGGCGCGGCCCGTGACGCATTTATGCCGCTATGGGGGCGCCTTGAGTCTGATCCTGGCGATCGCCTCTACCCATTTTACCGGTATGACGGCAGTCAGCGTCATTGCTGACTCCACTGCGGCGCTACCCGCCAATTCCCTCAATGAAGGCATCCTGACGGTTGTTGTGGTCGCTATTACGGTGATGATCCTAATACTCGGAGCGATGACTTATGTCATCGATATCCAGGCAACGCAGGCAAGCCTGGCGCGATACCGCCACCTGTCGCTTCACGACGCACTGACCGGCCTTTCCAATCGCATGGGTTTTCTTGAACACACCAGCCGCTTGCTTGCCGGACCGAACGGTAATGCCGTCAGGCTTGCGATCCTGTCCTTTGATCTTGATCGGTTCAAGGAGATCAATGACGTCCACGGCCATGCCATGGGTGATGACGTGTTGCGGGTTGTCTCGGAGCGTCTTTCGGCCAAATTGCGGGATGGTGAGTTTCTGGCACGCATCGGCGGCGATGAATTCGTCGCGGTCTCCTCCCGCTATTTCAACCGCGGTGACGCCACCCAATTGGCCCAGCGCCTTATCCGTGAAATCAGCCGGCCGATCGTACGCAATGGGGTCACGGTGAATGTGGGATCGAGTTTTGGTATTTCGGTTTATCCGGACAATGGCGAGACATTGGACGATCTTCTCGCGCAGGCGGACGTCGCCATGTATCGCGCCAAGGCGAGCGGGACGAATGAGATCTGCTTCTACGACATATCGATGGACAGGCAAGCCCGCGAGAGAAATGCGCTGGCCATGGAGATGCGCGAGGGGTTGGAGCGTGGCGAGTTCGAACTGGTCTACCAGCAGCAGAACAATGCCAAGAGCGGTGAGGTCATCGGCTTCGAGGCCCTCTTGCGTTGGAACCATCCCAGTCGCGGGCGGGTGCCGCCGTGTGATTTCATTCCGATCGCCGAGAAGAATGGTTTCATCATGAAACTTGGCGAGTGGGTATTGCGCGAGGCCTGCCGTGAGGCTTCGACCTGGCGGCGACCGCTTCGGCTTGCTGTCAATGTGGCGCCTCAGCAACTCGCCAAGGGCAATCTGCCACGGCTGGTCGAGGAAGTTCTCGCAGACAGCGGTCTGGCGCCGCAGCGGCTTGAGCTTGAGATCACCGAGTCCGGTATTATCGCCGACCAACAGAATGCGCTTCAGATCATCAGGCAACTGAAGGCGCTGGGCGTCAAGGTTGCCATGGACGACTACGGCACAGGATATTCGTCGCTCTCGACGCTACAGCTCTTTCCGTTCGACAAGATCAAGATCGATCGTGCTTTCATCGATCAGGTGGCGACCAACCGCCAGTCCGCGGCGATCGTGCATTCGACACTCATTCTCGCGGCGAGTCTTGATATTCCGGTGCTCGCGGAAGGCGTGGAAAGCGCCGAGCAGATCGAATTCCTGATCGGTGCCGGCTGCGAGCGCGTTCAAGGCTTCTACTACGGCAAACCGTTGTCCAGAGCGCAGCTGGATGCCTGCATTGGTTTGCCTTTGCCGCCGGCTTTCGAGGCGCGACCGGGTGAGGACGGCAGCTGTGGGCCGGCCAAGAAGGAGGCGGCATAGGCGCAAGGCTTGCTTTGTGAGGATCTGTCGCATATGTGCGACAGATCCTCACACAAATATCGCGGACCGCTTGCCTTGGGTGGTTGTGGTTGAAAGATTCCTCCTTCGCATGCATGATCGCTTTGGGAGGAGCCGATGCGCCAGCAAAACAGCCATTCGGACTTGGTCTATACAACCGCGTTGCAGAACTCGGCTGCGGCAAGCTCGCCGATCGCTGCATCATGGCGGCGTTGCATCAATCTCCACCAATTGGCGCCCGAGGAGGGGCGTAAACCGTTTCAGGTCGACGATACCGTGTTTCGCATGGCACGCGAGCGCATGGAGCAGCTTATCCTGGCATGCAGCGACGAGGTGGATCGTCTCTATCAGACCGTTGGCCGTTCCGGCTGTTGTATCGTGCTGTCCGATCGCGATGGGATACTGCTCGATAGGCGGGCTGCCGCCGGTGACGAGGCGGATTTTCACGGGCTGGGCCTAAGGCCGCAGAATGTCTGGAGCGAGGCGAGCGTCGGCACGAATGGCATCGGCACGGCGCTCGCTGATGAGCGTTCCGTGATCATCCATCGGGACCAGCATTTCCTCAGCTCCAACATCGAGTTGAGTTGCGCCACTGCGCCGATCCGCGATCATATGGGACGGGTTACCGCAGCGCTTGATATTTCCACGTGCCGCACGGATGTCACCGACATGACGCTGGCCATTCTCTCGCAGGCGGTGCGCGATGTCGCAACGCGCGTCGAGGCGACGCTGTTTCGCCAGGCTTTTCCCGGCGCGCGTATCGTTATGGTGCCAACGGCCCAAGTCGCGACCGCCGCACTGATCGCGGTCGACTACGACGATCTCATCCTTGGTGCGACGAAAGCTGCACGGGCGGCATTGAAGCTTGACGACACACGCATCGCCCAAGGGGTTCCCGCCGCCGATGCCTTACGCGAAAGCCGGGGCGAGGTGGGGTCCGATCTTAGTGACGCGGAGCGTGCGGCCTTGCGGCGGGCCCTCACGCGCGCCAACGGCAATGTCTCGCAGGCGGCGCAGATCCTCGGCATCAGCCGGGCGACCCTTCACCGCAAGATCAAGCGTTTCTCGCTACAATAGCGCGGCGTCTGGCATATGTCGCATAACTGAAACAGTGTGCGCTGCGGTATGAGTTTGCCTCTCTATCGCCCGCCGCCTTTCCCCGCAATCATCCTCACACCGGGTCCGTTGGAGGGACCTTATCCAGGGAGGATGACAGCATGAATATCCAGGTGCAGACGACGAGCCAGACCCCGTTCAAGCTCCGCTACGGCAATTTCATTGGCGGCGAGTGGCGCGAACCGGTCAATGGCCGCTATTTCGATAACACCACGCCGGTTACCGGTGGCAAGCTCTGCGAGGTCGCCCGTTCCGACGAGCATGACATCAACCTCGCCCTCGATGCGGCCCATGCCGCCAAGGACAAATGGGGGCGTACGTCATCGACCGAACGCGCCAATATCCTCAATAAGATCGCAGATCGCATGGAGGCCAACCTCGAGCTTTTGGCGCGCGCCGAGACCTGGGACAATGGCAAGCCGTTGCGCGAGACCATGGCCGCCGACATTCCGCTGGCGGTCGACCATTTCCGCTATTTCGCCGCCTGCGTGCGTTCGCAGGAGGGTACGATCGGCGAGGTCGATCACGAGACGATCGCTTATCACTTTCATGAACCGCTTGGTGTTGTCGGGCAGATCATCCCGTGGAACTTCCCCATCTTGATGGCGGCCTGGAAGGTCGCACCGGCACTCGCCGCCGGCAATTGCGTCGTGTTGAAACCGGCCGAGCAGACACCGGCCTCGATCCTCGTTCTCGCCGACCTGATCGGTGACCTCCTGCCGGCGGGTGTCCTCAACATCGTCAACGGTTTCGGACTCGAGGCCGGCAAGCCGCTCGCCACCAGCCCGCGCATCGCCAAGATCGCCTTTACCGGCGAAACCTCGACCGGGCGGCTGATCATGCAGTATGCCTCACAGAACCTCATTCCCGTGACGCTGGAACTCGGCGGCAAGTCACCCAATATCTTCTTCGAAGACGTGATGCGCGAGGACGACGACTATCTCGACAAGGCGCTCGAGGGGTTTGCCATGTTCGCGCTCAACCAGGGCGAGGTCTGCACCTGCCCGAGCCGCGCGCTCGTCCACGAGAAGATCTACGACCGCTTTATGGAAAAGGCACTCAAGCGCGTCGAGGCGGTGATTCAGGGTGATCCCCTGCAGATGTCGACGATGATCGGCGCGCAGGCCTCGAACGAGCAGTTGGAGAAGATCCTGGCCTATATCGACATCGGCAAGGAGGAAGGTGCGGAGATCCTGACTGGTGGATATCGCAACGAATTGTCGGGCGACCTGGCCGGCGGCTTCTACGTCAAGCCGACCGTCTTCAAGGGGCACAACAAGATGCGTGTCTTCCAGGAAGAGATCTTTGGGCCGGTCGTTTCAGTCACGACCTTCAAGGACGAAGCCGAGGCGTTGGAAATCGCCAATGACACGCTCTATGGCCTCGGCGCCGGCGTGTGGAGCCGCGATGCCAACACCTGCTACCATTTCGGCCGCAACATCCAGGCCGGTCGTGTTTGGACCAATTGCTACCACGCCTATCCGGCCCATGCTGCCTTCGGTGGTTACAAGCAGTCGGGTATTGGTCGCGAAACCCACAAGATGATGCTCGATCACTACCAGCAGACCAAGAACATGCTGGTCTCCTACAGCCCGAAGGCGCTCGGTTTCTTCTGAGCAAGCCCTCCCTCCGGGAGGAACCCTTTGCCCCCGCCTGGGGTTCCTTCCGTCCCTCATCCTGCTCTTGCAGGGTGAGGGAGCTTTTCTTCAGAGGAGGCATGCATGATCGATGAGAGCGATCCGGCGCAGCCGCGGGTGGTCGCCACGCAAGCTGCCCTGGATTTCCTCCGGGAGATCCAGGGGGATCATCCAGATATCCTGTTCCATCAGTCCGGCGGCTGTTGCGATGGCTCGTCGCCGATGTGCTATCCGACGAGCGATTACCGGGTCGGCGAGACCGATGTGAAGCTCGGCGAAATCGGTGGCGTGCCGGTCTATATCAGTGGCTCGCAGTTCGCGGTGTGGAAGCATACCCAGTTGATCATCGATGTGGTGCCGGGGCGAGGGGGCATGTTCTCCCTCGACAACGGCCGCGAACGTCGCTTTCTGACGCGGTCGCGATTGCTTGCCGGTGGCGAGGCGTGTCCAGTTCCCGCCGTCACGGTGCCCGTGGCGCAATAGGCTGGCAAAACAAAACCCGCGAAGCGCGAGCTTCGCGGGTTCTTTTCAAGGGAGGCCGGATGGTTTCAGGCGGCACGGCGTGCCGTGACAGCCGGGCGTTGCCCGATGGAGAAGCTGCTGACCTGTTCGGTCAGGCCGTCCGCTTCGCTTGCCAGCGCAAAGGCGGCGGCCGTTGTCTCCTCGACCATAGCGGCGTTCTGCTGGGTCACCTGATCGAGATCGTTGACCGAGGCGTTGATCTCGCCGAGACGCTGCGACTGTTCGCGGGATGCGTTGGCGATCGAGCCGATATGGTCGTTGATCGTATCGATATTGCCCTCGATCTTGTGCAGGCTCTCGCCGGTCTTCAGCACCAGCGCCACGCCGTCGGCGACGTCGGTGGTCGAGGTGTTGATCAACTGGCTGATGTCACGGGCCGCAGCCGAGGAGCGCTGCGCGAGTTCACGTACTTCCTGGGCGACGACGGCAAAGCCCTTGCCGGCATCACCGGCCCGGGCCGCCTCAACCCCGGCGTTCAGTGCCAGAAGGTTGGTCTGGAAGGCGATCTGGTCGATCACGTCGATGATCTGGCGGATCTTGGCTGACGAGCTTTCGATCCGCTCCATGGCGACGATCGCCTCGTTGACGACGGTCGAAGAGGTCTTCGCATCGAAGAGCGTGTCGGCGGTCACCTTCACGGTTGTCTCGCAGCGGCGAAGGGCGTCGTTGACCGAGCCGGTCATCTCGCCGAGAGCTGCGGCTGCTTCCTCCAGCGAGGCGGCCTGACGCTCGGTGCGGTGGGCAAGGTTTTCCGATGCGCCCTTCAGGTCCGAGGAACCGGCACGGATCGTATCGGCGCTTTCGGCGATGGTGCGGATCGTTTCCTCCAGGCGTTCGACAGAATTGTTGAAGTCGATGCGGAGATGATCGAGCGACGGCACGAACGGACGCTCGATGCGCAGGTTGAGGCGGCCGCTCGACAGGTTCTGGAGGCCGCTGGCAAGGGCAGATACGGCATCCTCAAGCTCCTGGGCACTGCGAGCCTTCTCGGCCTCGCGCTGGCGGCGCTCATCATCGATCTGCGTGCCGCGTTCGACGGCCTCTGCCTCCATGCGCTCCTTTTCGAGGGCGTTCTGGCGGAAGGATTCGAGCGCCCGTGCCATTACGCCGATCTCATCGGCGCGGCCAGCCGCAGTGATGTCGATGTTCTTGTCGCCCTGGTTCAAGCGATTCATCAGGCCAGCGAGGTCGGTGAGGGGCCGGGTGAGGCTCGAAGAGACCATGATGCCGACGCCGCCCATGCAAACGAGGACCGCGACTGTCGCCAGCAGCGCCCACCAGGCGAGGTCGTTGGCGGAGGCGAGAACCTTGGCCTCGTCCTGACCCACGACCAGCAGATGCTTCTGACCGAACAAAGTGACGGGCAGATAGGAATAGAAGGATGAATGGTCGCCGGAAGCGGCGAATGTCGAACCTGTTTCGCCGGCCGCAGCCGCCTTGGTAAGTTCGGGGGCGATCGCGGTATCCGTGCCGCCGCTTACCGTGCCGCCGCGCACGGTTCCGTCCGCGTTGAGCAGGAAGGCGTCGTCGATCGTGGTTCCGAGCCCATCGGGCGCTACCATGGCGGAGAGCTTGGCGGCCGAAATACGAATGATCACCACGCCCTTCTTCACCGTCTCACCCCAGACCGAAATGGCGAGCGGTCTGGCGATGAACGCCGAGGGGCCGTCGTCACCCTGAGGGTAGTCGGTGAAGCCGGAGACCTGCGTGTCTTCCAGTTTGCCGGCATTGGTACGATCGTAGATTTCCTTGATCGCTACGTTTTCTGGATCGGCAACGGTGGAGAGGAATTCCTTGCCCTTGGTGACGGTGTAGACAACCGTTCCGGCATTGTCGACGATGATGATGTCACTGGCATTGATGTTCTTCCAGGCACTGGCGACCGTTCCGTGGAAACCGGCGTGACGCACGCCGTAGAGTAGCTTCTGCTTGGAGCCATCGATGGCGGAACGCTCCTCGGCCGTCGAGCCGGTGGGCTGGAAGACAAGCCGGATGTCCTTGGCTTCGAGAGGAATGATATTGACCATCATGTCTGTCGCTTCGCCGATCGCCGTATTCTGGGCGAGGTCGAAAAGCGACTGCTCGATGCGCCGGGTATAGGCACCGAGATCTTTGGACTGGGTCTTGGCTACGGATTCGAGCCTCAACTTGCTGGCTTCGATCAGGCCGCTTTTGCCGACCTCATAGCTTAGAATGCCGACGGCGAAGCAGGATACGAGCGTCGCACCTACGACGAGACTGGCGAACTTGGCTTTTACAGATGACAGGGCTCCGGCTTTTGGGGCCCCCAAATTGTTTCGTGACATAAATTACCTCCCACGGGCAAACAGCCCGCGGAAAGTGTCACGAAAATTGCTTACGGTCGGGTTAAACCCGCAGTAGATGATCTGGCAATTGCGGCGCCGGTCTTGGCGCCGCAATTGGCTCAGTCAAACAGGCTCGATACCGATTCTTCGGCGCTGGTGCGGTTGATCGCCTCGCCGAGCAGATTGGCCGTCGACAACACGCGGATGTTGTGTGCCGACTGGACGGCCGTTGTCGGCTGGATCGAGTCGGTTATCACCAGTTCACGCAGCTTGGAAGAGGTGACACGGGCAACGGCGCCGCCGGACAGCACGCCATGCGTGATGTAGGCGGTGACGCTGGTTGCGCCATGCTTCAGCAGAGCCTCGGCGGCATTGCACAAGGTGCCCCCGGAATCGACGATGTCGTCGATCAGGATGCAGTCCTTGCCGGCCACGTCGCCGATGACGTTCATGACCTCGGATTCACCCGGACGGTCGCGACGCTTGTCAACGATAGCCAAGAGACAGTCGAGCCGCTTGGCGAGCGAGCGCGCGCGAACAACGCCACCAACGTCCGGCGAAACGACCATGACATTCTTGGTGTCGTAGCGTTCCTTCACGTCGCGGGCGAGAAGCGGCACTGCGTAGAGGTTGTCGGTCGGGATATCGAAGAAGCCCTGGATCTGGCCGGCGTGCAGGTCCAACGTCAGGACGCGGTCGGCTCCGGCCTCGGTGATCAGGTTGGAGACCAGCTTGGCCGAGATTGGGGTACGAGGGCCAGGTTTGCGATCCTGGCGGGCATAGCCGAAATAGGGAAGAACTGCGGTGATGCGTTTCGCCGATGAGCGGCGGAAGGCATCGATCATGATGAGTAGTTCCATCAGATGATCATTGGTCGGAAACGAGGTCGATTGGACAACGAAAACGTCCTCGCCGCGCACGTTTTCCTGAATTTCTACGAAAATTTCCTGGTCTGCGAAGCGCCTGACGCTGGCTTTTCCGAGTGGTACGTTGAGATAATTGCAGATTGCCTCGGCGAGCTGCCGGTTCGAATTACCTGCGAAAACCTTCATTTTGGTCCGCCTGTTGTCATGCTGAGTTGGGCGCTTTTTAGCGCTCTTCCCCTCGAATGCAAGTGCTTTGGCGGAAATGGGGTTCTTTTTCGTGAAAACTTTGTAACAGCGTTCTGTCAGCCGCTGCGCGCCTGCCGCCAGGAGTTGTATTCGGCGATGGTTTTCGTTCCGATCTGCTGCATCAGCGAGGCCGGCACACCTTCCCATGGGTCCGTTGCCGACGAGGCTACTTTCTCTTGGCCCTGAATGCGGTGCAGGCGGTTGCCGCTGCTGTCGAGGACGTCCCAGACATAGACGACGGTCACTGTGCCATTGTCGCCGAAGGCGGAGAAATAGCCCTTGAGAATGTGCTCGCTTGCCGGGTCGCTGGCGCTCTTGATCGTCAGGCCTTTGCCGTGAGCCTCAGCGCCGAGCTGACGCGACAGCGGGGTCACGGCCTGGACCGGCGCGCCGATGATCGGCAAGAAGCGGATGGTTCCCGCGGCGCCCGCCGGAGCGAGCGCGGTAACGGCTTGTGTCGAGGGCGATGCAGGTTGGGCTTGCTGCGTCTGCTGGGTAAGGTCTGCGGTCTGTTGAGGCGGCTGCAACTGGGCCGGAGGCGCTCCAAGCGTTTGTTCGCTTGCGGCCGATGCCTCCGGATAGCCGGTCTGGCTTTGATAAAGCGGGGTGGATGCAGCCGGGTTGTTCTGCCCTGCGGCAAGGGCCGTCGCCTGGGCTTCCAGCGAATTCTGGGGCTGCCGAACATAACCCTGCTCGGAGAGCGGCGCGCTCTGATGGGAGGGTTCGGCATAAGCGCTTGTCTGTCCCTGGGACAGCGCCATGTCGCTCTCGCTCACCGGCTGGCCGCCGTCGCCGATCTCCATCGGCGGCACCATAGCGTCGGGTGTGTTGCAGGCTGTCAGTCCCGCCGCCGCAATAAGGGCGACCGTCGCCGTTCGGGAGAGTTTCATCGTCGCTACCGTCCTCGTGCACCTCCATCGGATTTGATGAGGATAACCTTAAAATCCTATCAATTCCTTAGAGCGGCGGGCACGGGACCGGCCAGTCGCAATGAGAGGGGGCCGAGCGCCTAGCGCTGAACCAGCGCGAGCGGGTGGCGAGACAGCGCCCGCGGTGCTTCCGCCGTTGTCAGGTAGGTATGGCCAAGCGTCATAGCCGTCTCACGCTCGCTATCCATGATGATCATGTGCACGAAGAGCGACATGTCTGGCAGGATCGGCTGGGCATTGCCGGTGTGGAACATCTGGTGCTCCATCCAGGAGGGCGAGAAACGGGCGCCGAGTGAATAGCCGCAGGCATTGAGGCGGTGCCGGGCCAGCCCGCGCTCGTCCATGATGCGCGCATGGGTATCGAATACGTCACCGAAGGTTTGGCCAGGCCGCAGGACTTCTTCGATCGCCTTGATGGCGTCATGGCAGGCGGCATAGAGTTCACGATGGCGGGTGCTCGGCTCGCCGATGACGATGGTCCGCATCATGGCCGCATGGTAATGCGCCTTCACGCCGGCCCATTCGAGGGTCAACTGGTCCTTGTCTGCGAGCGTCCGGCGCCCCGCCTTGTAGCGGCACAAAAGCGCATCCGGGCCTGAGCCGATGATGAATTCGTTGGCCGGATAGTCGCCACCGCCGGACAGAACCGCGCCTTGCATGGCGGCCAGGATGGCCGCCTCGTCGCCGCCGGCTCTGATCAGGGGCAGGGCGGCATCGAGGGCATCATCGGCAAGCGCGGCGGCCCGCTCGACATGGGCGATTTCCGCCGGGCTTTTGGTCAGCCGCAGTTCGCTGACGAGATAGGAAGCGTCGCTGGTCTCGCAGAAATTGGTCAGTTGGTTGTCGAGCAGACGGGCGATGCGGCCGGTCATGCCATGGGTATCGTATTCGATGCCGATCCTGGCGCCGAGCAGGTCCATCTCGCTCAACAGGTTGCGCAGGTCCACGGTCGGATCGGCTTTCATCCGGTCGACCCATATGACGATGTTGTCGATGTTGGAGGTCCGTTTGGCCTGACGCAGGTCGGCCGAGCGTGTCAGAAGTGTCATCGTCCCGTCGGCCTTGACAATCAACGTCTGGAAAAAGCAGTAGCCGAAAGTATCGTAGCCAGTCAGCCAGTACATGCTCTCCTGGGCAAACAGCAACATTGCATCAAGCTTCTGTTCCGCCATGCGGGCGGTCAGTCGTTCCATGCGGGCGGCGTATTCGCTCCGGTCGAAGTGCTGGGGCATCTCAGTCCTCCCTGATGGCGATCGCGGAAATCTGGCGTCCATAGTCCGGCTCGCCGGCATGGGTGGTGCGGCGATAGGAATAGAAGTTGTCGGGATCGGCATAGGTGCAGATCCCCAGGCTTTCGGCCCGGACACCGGCATCGGTCAATCGCTTCACCGTCAGTCCCTGCAAGTCGAACATGGCGTGCCCCGGCCTGGTCGAGGGCGTGAAGAATGCTTCGAAGCTGGGGTTTTCAGCGATGAAGCGGTCGACGAATTCCGGTCCGACCTCGTAGTTCACGCCGCAGATCGACGGGCCGAGGCAGGCGGTGATTGCTTCTCGCCTTGCGCCGAGTGAGAGCATGGCGAGGATGGTGTTCTCCAGAACGCCGCCGAGCGCGCCCTTCCAGCCGGCATGGGCCGCGCCGATGATGCCCGCTTCGGCATCGGCGAAGAGGACCGGACCGCAGTCTGCGGAAAGCACCCCCAGAATGATGCCGGGGGAGGCGGTCACAAGGGCGTCCGCCGCAGGTCGTGCGCCATCATGATCTCGCTCGACCACGACGACGTCTGCCGAGTGGACCTGATTCACGGTCGCCAGCTTCTCGGGGGCAAGGCCGAACCAAGCGCTGACGCGGCGGCGGTTTTCCTGCACCTTCTGCTTTTCGTCATTGGATCCGAGGCCGACATTGAGGCCGCGATAGATCCCTTCAGAAACGCCGCCGTTGCGGGTGAAAAAACCGTGGCGGATGCCTTTACTCTCGGCATCGGCAAAGAGGGCGCTGGTGATCGGCTCGGGCAATGGGTGCTCCTGCATGGCTGCCTCCGAGGCAAGGGGGCGGGCGATCGATTCGGCCGACTCGTTCCTGAAAACACTAGGGAAACAGGGCTCGCGCCGTGGTTTCAGACGGCGTAATGTTGGCGCATCGGCGCCGCCGCTGTCAATTGCCGCCCTTAAAGGGCGGCAGCGCCAAGGCCGGGCTTGAGATCGCCATGGCCTTGAAAAGCTCACCCATGCGGCCCTCGCCGGCGCCGGCCAGTCGCTCGACCGCCTTGACGATCTCCGCCTGCGTCTTGGTGTCCTTATCGCGACCGAGAGAGGCGGCGCGGTCCTCAATGCCGAGGCCGACCAGGAAGTCACCCTGATACATGCAGCCATTGACCTGAACGCCGGACGCCAGCGCGGTGCGGGCCAGGTTCTCGAAGTCGACGTGGCTGGTCAGGTCCGCCATGCCGGGATGGGCGAGCGGCGGATCGTATTCGTGCGCGAGAACCGCCTGCAACGTGTCGCCAAAGCCGGTGGCCATATGACCGTAGTCGATCACCAGGGCCGTGCCGTGGCACTTGAGAAGGCGCTCGCAGAGCGTGGTCATCACCGCCTGTCGAGCGGGCGCGATCTCGAAGATCTCTCCGTCCGGAGGGGCAATCCGCTGGGGCGGGAGAAGGGCCGGGTCAAGGGTTGCAACGCCTGCCGCGAAGCAGAGCTCATCCTCGGCGTCGAGCGCGATCACACGCTCGCGAAAGCCGGTCGGCGTCTTGATGAACTGGCGGATTGGAATGGCGTCGAACAGTTCGTTCGCCGCGATCAGGGTGAAGCCTTCCGGCACCTCGTCGAAGCTCGTGTGCCAGGCGATCTTGTCGCCGTGGGCGGAAAGCGTTTGGCGCTGCACGTCCTGGAGGGCCGGGCTCGTCTCCACGAGGTGGATACTCGCCGTCTCATAAAGGCGCGGCGCGAGACGGGCGATGACCCGCAGCATGTCGTTCATCATGGTGCCGCGTCCGGGGCCGATTTCGACGATCCGGGCATCGCCGGGCTCGCCGTGGCGCTGCCAGGCGACCACGAGGAAAACACCGATCATTTCGCCAAACAACTGGCTGATTTCCGGGGCGGTGACGAAGTCGCCAGCCCGGCCGAACGGGTTGCGGGTCTTGTAATAGCCATGCTCAGGATCCGCGAGGCAGAGCGCGAAGTAATCCGTGACGCTGATTGGGCCGTTGGCCCGTATCAGGGACTTGATCTTCTGGGCGAGGGCAGTGGTCATTCGGGGCGCCTCATATTCGCTTCACGACCGCGAGCCGGCGGCGCGCCAGGCCCTCAGGAGTGCCCAGACGCCGACCGCAAGCATCGGCAAGGACAAGAGCATGCCCATGGTCAGCCAGCCGCCGACGAGAAAACCGAGCTGCGCGTCCGGTTCGCGGAAGAATTCGACGGTGATACGGGACAAGGCGTAAAGAATAACGAAACAGCCCGTGACCAGGCCGGGAGCGCGAAAGCCTCCGAACAGGCGACCGACGACTTGCAGCACGATGAAGGTGAGGAGGCCTTCGAGCAAACCCTCGTAGAGTTGGCTTGGGTGGCGCGGGAAGGGGCCGCCGGTGGGAAAGACCATGGCCCAGGGCATGTCGGAAGGCCGTCCCCAGAGTTCGCCGTTGATGAAGTTGGCGAGGCGGCCAAACAGGATGCCAAGCGGCGCAACGCTCGCGACGATGTCAAACAGGCTCCACAGCCGAATGGAGTTGCGCCGGGCGAAAATAACCATAGCCAGCGTCGCGCCGACGAAGCCGCCATGGAACGACATGCCGCCGTTCCAGATTTCGATCGCGCGGATCGGGTCGGCGAGGATGGCGCCAAGGTCGTAGAACAGAATGTAACCGATGCGCCCGCCGAGAACGATGCCAAGGGCGACCCATACGAGGAAGTCGTCAAGATGGGTCGCGGTGCAGGGTGGCGTATCGTTCGGCCAGAGCTTCGGATTGCGCAGCATCCCGCGGGCGACGACCCAGCCGAGCATGATACCGGCGACATAGGCAAGGCCATACCAATGGACAGCGAGCGGACCTACCGAGAAGGCTACCGGATCGATTGCCGGAAAGGTCAGAATGGACAGGAGTTCGACAGCTGGCGGCAAGGGTGACCTTTCTCTAATCTCGCCGGAAAATGGCGTTCAGGCATGGCACGGTCAAGATGAAATCTTGCCGCGTCGAGACAGGAGGGCGCGCAAGTGGCGAAAATCGCTTGCAACGGCAAGGTTGAATGCCTACCTCACTTCTTGCTACCGAGGACATCGTCCAGGGATCGAACGCAAGAGGAGTCAATGCCATGTCGACGGGCCCGAACCGTATTATGGACGAATTCGCCAAGCTGATGACCGATGCGGCCGGCGCCGCCCAGGGGGTGCGCAAGGAGATGGAGACCGCCTTTCATTCCCAGGCAGAGCGTTGGCTCAACAGCATGGATCTGGTGAAGCGCGAAGAGTTCGAAGCCGTTCGCGAAATGGCCATCAAGGCGCGTGACGAGAACGACGCCTTGCTGAGGCGTATCGAGGCGCTGGAAGCCAAGCTGGCCGAAAAGGGCGCCTGAGTGGCGCCTTCCCGGTGATTTGAGTCACCGTGCGGAAAGCATGGAACAAATATCTCCATTATTTTCGATGACCCGCTGCGGTGTCCCGCAACGGGTCATTTTTCATTTTCACGAATGGTTGGGGCGGCGTGCGGCCGGCGTTTCATACAGGTTATTTTTCCACATCCCCGCCATCCGAAAAAAGCCAATAACCAGAGTCGTTTAAGCGCTTGTGCACAGGTTCTGCCGCAAGCGCTGTCCACAGACCCGTGCGGCAAAACGCTCGTCGGGGGCTGGTTCTTGATCTTGGCCATTATACACTGATTTTAAATGATGATTCTAAGCAGGCCTGCGTAAGTTTCGGACAGGGTGGGTATCGTATCCTGGGGTCCTAAGGGAATCATTCCTAGTGTTGTTTCCGGTGAAATTGTCTGTGTCCTTCGGTGTTGCCACTCGAATATCGCATTCATCCCGGTCAAAAAGGTGCCGCATGAGCCTCATGGAATTTGACTTCGAACGACAGTCCAACCCGGTCGACATGATCGAATTCGTCGCTTCCAACAACGATTGGTCGTTCGAGCGCTCGGGCGAGGACGAGCTTGCCATGACGGTCGCGGGTCATTGGGCCGATTACAATGTGTCCTTTTCCTGGATGGAGGAATTCGAGGCTTTGCATCTCGCCGCTGCATTCGATCTCAAGATTCCGGAAGCCCGCCTCAACGAGGTGATCAAGCTCCTGTCGTACGTCAATGGCCAGGTGCTAATGGGGCATTTCGACCTGTGGCGTCATGAGGATGTGGTGATCTTCCGCCAGTCGCTGTTGCTTGCCGGTGGTGCCGAGCCCACCAACCGCCAAGTGGAGGTCCTGCTTTCGAGTGCGGTCGATGCGTGCGAATCCTATTTTCAGGCATTCCAGTTTGTAGTCTGGTCAGGCATGGACGCCAAGAGCGCCATGGAAGCGGTTCTTTTTGAAACGGCCGGAGAAGCTTGAACATGAGTTATTCGTCGATGGGGTCGGTTGTGCTCGTCGGTGCCGGCAATATGGGCGGTGCCATGTTGTCGGGCTGGCTTAAAAACGGAGTGCCGGGTTCTTCGGTAACGGTGATCGATCCGGGCCCGTCGGAGGCCATGCTCAAGCAAATCTCCGATGCAGGGGCGACGTATACCAAGGACGTACCTGCCGGTCTCAAGGCCGACATTCTGTTCCTCGCTCTGAAGCCGCAGGTGATGGAGGCGGTCCTGCCGCCGCTGAAGTTGCTTGTCGGTTCGCAGACCGTCGTGGTCTCGGTGGCAGCCGGTAAGACGCTCGCCTTCATGGAGCAGCATCTCGGCGCCGCGGCTATGGTCCGTGCCATGCCGAACACGCCGGCGATGGTCGGACGGGGTGTTACCGGCGCTTTTGCCAACGCCACTGTCAGCGCGCAACAGCGCGACGCGGTCCATCGGCTTCTCAAGGTGTCCGGACCGGTCGAATGGCTGGACAATGAAGAGCAGATCAATGCGGTGACAGCCGTGTCGGGCAGCGGCCCGGCCTATGTGTTTTATCTCGTCGAATGCATGGCTGAGGCGGGCCGCAAAGCCGGCCTGCAGGCGGACCTGGCCATGCGTCTCGCACGGGAGACGGTCGCGGGGGCTGGTGAACTGCTTCACCAGTCCCCCGACGCCGCCGCAAAACTGCGGCAGAACGTAACCTCGCCTGGTGGCACCACGGCTGCGGCCCTTTCCGTGCTCATGGCGGACGAAGGGATGCAGCCGCTGTTCGATGCCGCGATCGAGGCGGCACGCAAACGGGCCGAGGAGCTGGCCGGATGAGCGAGGCGGCCAAGGTTCAGCCCGAAATCAGCTACGCTGATTTCGAGAAGGTGGATATTCGGGTCGGTACGATCATCGAGGCTGAGTCCTTTCCCGAGGCCCGCAAACCGGCGATCAAGATTAGAATCGACTTCGGACCCGAGATCGGGGTGAAAAAGTCCTCGGCGCAGATTACCGTACACTACACGCCTGAGAAGTTGATTGGCCGCCAAGTGCTGGGGGTGGTCAATTTTCCGCCGCGCCAGATCGGCCCGTTCCGTTCCGAAGTGCTGACGCTCGGCTTTGCCGACGATAAGGGTGCGATCGTGCTCGCGGCGGTCGAGCAGCCTGTGCCGAACGGCATGAAGATGATGTAAGGTCTGCCTGCGGCATCTGTGGATGTCGCAGTTAAGCAGATAAGCCACCTGAAAATGATGGGAAACCGCATAGAAGCCCGCAGGCTGCAGTTTTCAGGCGGGTACGCGGATCGTTGCGCGCAGACCGCCGAGAGGGCTGTCGCTCAAGGTGACATTGCCGCCGTGGCTGCGGGCGATGTCACGGGCGATGGCAAGGCCGAGGCCGGTGCCGGAGGCGTCGAGATTGCGGGCCTCGTCGAGGCGGAAAAAGGGCTTGAACACATCGTCGCGATAGTCGGATGGAATGCCGGGGCCGTCGTCGTCGAGGGTGATTGTCAGCCATTTTGCGCCGTGGGTCGCCTCGATCTCCAAGCGGTTGGCGTAGCGGAGGCTGTTTGAGGCGAGATTGGTGACGAGCCGGGTGAAAGCGTTCGGCCGAACCGTGACTTCCTCTTTGCCCTCGATGCGGTAGGTCAGTACCTTACCGTGCAACTCGAAATCCGCCTTCAGCTTGTCGAATAGTCCCGCGAGCTTGAGTTTCCCGACATCCTCCTCCGCCTCACCCCGGGCGAATGCCATGTAGCCCTCGAGCATGGTCTGCATGTCCTCGACGTCCTGATTGAGGCCTTGGAGGTCGGGATCGTCGCCGGCAAGCGCCAGTTGCAGCTTGAAGCGGGTGAGAATGGTGCGCAGATCGTGGCTGACGCCGGTCAGCATAGCGGTGCGCTGTTCCATTTGCCGTTCGATGCGCTCGCGCATCAGGATGAACGCCAAGCCGGCGCGGCGCACTTCATCGGCGCCGCGTGGACTGAAGTCCTCCGGTGGCTTTTGGCCCTTGCCAAAACTCTCGGCGGCCTTGGCGAGCGACAGGATGGGGCGGATCTGGCCGCGCAGGAAGAGGGTGGATATGGCGATCAGCACCAGCGACGTACCGACCATCCACAAGAGGAAGATATGCGTGTTGGACGCGTAGGCCGAGTTGCGGCGAGCAAAGATGCGCAGCACGCCCCGTTCGAGCGCGATACGGATCTCGATGAGACGGGAATCGCCCACCGTGTCGATCCAGAATGGCTTGGCGATCTGGCTTTTGATCTGGTCGGAGAGGATCTGGTCGAGGATGGAGAAGAACGGCCTGGGGCGCGGGGCAGGCAGATCCCCGCCGGCCTCCATCGAAATCGTCATGTTCAGCTTGTCCCGAGCGATCCGCACGATGTTCCTGAAATCACTCTCGGTGGGATAAGCTTCGATCAGCGCAATAATGGCGGAAATATCGTGCGTGACAGCACCGGACATGCGTTCGGTGACCATCTGCCAGTGGCGCTCCATAAAGACGGCGGCGAGCACTGTCTGAAGAATCAGCATGGGCAGGATGATGATCAGCAACGAACGGGCGTAAAGCCCCGTCGGCAGCTGATGCCTCAGCCAGCGCGACAGGCCCTTGAGGCCGCCGGGGGAACGGTCATTGTCCCTGCGGATGCTGTCGAACAGCGTCATATCGCTTCGCTTCCATTGGCACGCCGTGGCGCTAGTCCATGCTCAGCCGGTAACCGATGCCGCGCACGGTCTGCAGCCAGACCGGATTGGCCGGATCATCCTCGATCTTGCGGCGCAGCCGGTTGATCTGCACGTCGATCGTTCGCTCGCCGACTTCAGTGTCGCTGCCTATCAGTTCGTGGCGTGGAATGGTCTCACCGGCGCGCGTTACGAAGAGCAGCATGATCTCCTGTTCGCGATCGGTGAGCCTGATCACTTCCGCCCCACGCTTCAATTCCTTGCGCAGAATAGAGAACGTGTATGGCCCGAACATGACCTGCTCGATCTTCGGCACGTCCGACGCCAGATTGCGCTTCAAGATGTTGTTGATACGCAGCACAAGTTCGCGCGGGTCGAACGGCTTGGCAAGGTAGTCGTCCGCACCGGCCTCGAGGCCGGCGATGCGTGATTCCGCTTCCGAGCGGGCGGTCAAAAGGATGACTGGGATATGTTTCTCGGCTGCGATGCTGCGAGTCAGTGACAGGCCGGATTCGCCCGGCATCATTACGTCGAGCACCAGCAGGTCGAAGTGCAGGCCTTCGAGTTTACGCCTTGCTTCTCCGGCATCGGCGGCGACGGTTACCCGGAAGCCCTGTTCGGTGAGAAAGCGCTGCAAAAGGTCGCGGATGCGGGTGTCGTCATCGACCACGAGAAGATGGGGGGCATCGTCGGCTATGAAGACCTTGCGCGCCATGTCATTCGGCTCCGGCAGTGGATGTCGTCAAGGTATCGCAGGGTTTGCTCATGCCTTCGAGGAACCGGCGCACGGTTTGTCTCATCTCCGGGGTGAACCCTTCCAATGCGCCCTCGAGGCGCCGCGATTGCGGCTCGGAAAGCGCAAGCGCAAGTTCGCGCCCAGCCAGCGTGGGGTAAAGCCGGCGCTGGCGGCGGTCCGCCGGGCCGGCCATCTGGCGTATATAACCCGAATCGATCAGTTCTTTCAGAACGCGGGCAAGACTCTGCTTGGTGATCTGCAGGATCGCGAGCAGATCCGCAACGGTCATGCCGGGCCTGCGGCTGACGAAATAAACCACACGGTGATGGGCACGGCCATAGCCTATCTTGGCGAGAATCGCGTCGGGATCCGAGACAAAATCGCGGTAGGCGAAGAACAGAAGCTCGATCGTCTCGAAATCGATGGTCTTGTCGTCGACGACCGGCATTTCCGGCATTTCTTTACTGGCAGTCTTGCCCGCAGACTGTCGAGCCACGATGCTAATTCCTTGTTCTGGCTTGGCCGGCCGCGGCGGTCGCGCGAACCTGCCGCGGCAGTGGCTGCCGGTCATTCCTGATGCGGGCGCGAGGCGCTGAGCCTGGCCGCGGTTTTGTCGCAAAACTAAGCGCAGACGCGGAAAAACTCCAACGAAATTACCGGGATCGCACAGTTTACCGGCAGGATCGTGCGGATTTGAGTTCGGCCGCAGGCGTGTTATGCGCAAGGCTTATGAAAACAAGGAGGCGCCTCATGGGCCAAATGCAGGCCGGGATCATCCCGGTGACCCCTTTCCAGCAGAATTGCACGATCCTCTTTGACGACGAGACACGTGAAGGGGTTATCGTTGATCCGGGCGGTGATGTTGACGTCATTCTTCAGACACTCAAGGAGAATGACATTACGCCGAAGGAGATCTGGCTGACCCATGGCCACATCGACCATGCGGGTGGGGCGGAAGAGCTGAAGGAAGCTCTCGGCCTCCGGATCGTCGGGCCGCACAAGGGTGACCTGTCATTGCTGCAGAACCTCGAGCAGCAGGCGAAGATGTTCAACGTGCCGATGAAGGTGCGCAATACCGTGCCGGACCGCTGGCTGGAGGAGGGTGACAAGGTCTCCTTCGGCGAGCATGAGTTCGAGGTTTTCCATTGTCCGGGGCATGCGCCGGGCCATGTCATTTTCTTCAACCGCGCGCAGAACTTCGCTCATGTCGGCGATGTGCTGTTTTCCGGCTCGATCGGCCGGACGGACCTGCCCGGCGGTGATCATCAGACGCTTCTCGACTCGATCCGTGACAAGGTGCTGCCGCTTGGCGACGACGTGGGCTTCATCTGCGGCCACGGGCCGGGCGGCCGGATCGGCGAGGAGCGCCGCACGAACCCCTTTCTGCGCGGGATCTGAGAGCGATAGCTAAGGGATGAATGAAAAAATGCGCCGATGACGCGGCGCATTTTCGCATTTGCCTATCCTATGTCGGATCAGCCGGCGGTGCAGAAATGCGCCCGACCATCATAGCCGACATAGGTGCCGGAGCGGGGATTGAAGCTGCGGTAACGGGCCGAGCAATAGTCGTACCAATCCGGCGACCACGGCTCAACAGCGGCGCGATAGACCGGGCGCGGAGCCGGCGGATAGTCGTTGACATAGGCCGGTTCCGGCTCGACATAGACGCGGCGCGGTGCCCGTTCGACGTAGACCGGCTCGGGCTCGACGTAAACGGTGCGAGGCTGGCTGGCGATCACTGCGCCTGTGACCAGGCCGGCAGCGAGGCCGAGCGCGCCGGCAGCGAATGCATCATTGTGGTGGCGGCGGTGGTAGTAGTCGCCTGCCACGGCCTGGGTCGATGCGCCAAGCGGTGCGGCGGCGATCACTGCCGCCAGCAGGGTATATTTCGCGAAGTTCATCATGGGTTTGCCTTCCTGTGGCCAGCAATTGGAATTGCCGTTTTGAACCAGCAATGAGGGCAGGATAGGCATTCTAGGCTGAATGCAGTCTGAACGAAAAAAACCCGGCAAATCTGCCGGGCCGCAATGCAAATGCAAATTGGAAAGATCAGCCGGCGATCTGCAGGTTGACAGCCTTCGGGCCTTTGCCGCGACGATCCGGCTCCGTGTCGAAGCTAACCTTCTGGTTTTCAGAAAGCCCCTGCAGTCCGGATGCCTGAACGGCGGAAATGTGTACGAAGATGTCTGCGCCGCCATTGTCGGGCTTGATGAAGCCAAAGCCCTTGTCGGTATTGAAGAATTTTACGGTGCCAGTCTCGGCCATGCGTCAGGTCCTTATTCTCTCTGCCCAGTGTCGGCGGGGCAGCATTGCAATGTTACCCGTAACCGGGCGCTAGACAGGCATTTCTCGATATTTGAGGAAAGGTGCCCTGTTGTCGCAAGTCATCACTATATCAGTAAGTACACTTTCTGATATATACGATGTCCTGCCCGAAGCGCTTGGCGCCTCCGGTGCGCATGTATTTATAAGGTCTTCCCGTGCTCGCAAAATTGCCCGAACGCGCAAAGATTGCTTGGTTTATTAAAAATTGGCAAGCGAAAGTTTTCTAACCCCTTGCTGCGGTTGGCTCCCCGCCTTTGCAGCAGATGGGCGATTTTTGCGCGTTGTTGACATTTTTTTTCTTGTCGACGTCAATTGCATCGTCTGCGATTTAATTATTGGCCGAAAACCTTCCCTCATTAGGAAAAGTTGGCGCATTTTTGGACTTTTTAAAATACCTGTCAGGCTGGCGCGGCCCGTCGCCGGGTCAATTCCGGCACGAGTTCGACGAGCAGCATGGCGGCAAAGATCAGGGCGCATCCGACATAGCCGATCACCGGCAGAGTCTCGGCGAGCAGGAGCGCGCCGAACAGGGCGCCGAAAAGAGCCTCTGATGACAGGAAGATCGCCGCCTGCGGCGCCGTCGTATAGCGCTGGCCGATAATCTGGAGAACGAAGGCGAGACCAGACGAGAGGATACCGCCGTACAGGATTTCGGGCAGTGCCGACATTACGGCACTGGTACTGATCGGCTCCAGTGTGACAGCGCCGAGGCCCGCACCGAAAGCGCAGACGGCAAACTGCACGGCGGCGAGCGCCAGTGGCCGCCCGCTGATACCGACGGCGATGGGGGTCAGTGTGATCTGGACGGCCAGAAATGCGGCGCAGAGGATGATGAGGAGATCGCCGTCGCCGAGGGCAGACAGCGAGCCGCCGTTGAGCAGAAGGATGCCGATGACTGTCACCAGCGCTGTTGGCCAGATGATCCAGTGCGGCCTGCGGCGGAGAAACAGAACGGCGATCAGCGGAACGAGAATGACATAAAGGCCGGTCAGGAAACTCGCATTGGTGACGCTGGTCGACTGGATGCCGATCTGTTGAAGGGTCTGGGCGAACAGCAAGGAAAGGCCGACCAGCAGGAACCAGCCATAATCCCGGAGGGCGAGGGGCCGTCCGGCGCGCGTTCCTTCGCGTAGCGCGAAAGGAAGTACGGCGATGGTCGCGAGCGCGAAACGGAGCGCGTTGAACCAGTTCGGGCCAAGCCATTCCATCGCCTCTGACTGGGCGACGAAGCCGCCGCCCCAGATCGCGGCGGCGAGAAGCAGGACGAGATTGGCCTGGATGCGAGACATGGCGGTGACTGCACTTCTTGGAGGGGCTCGAAGAGGTGAGCGCTATCAGGTCGCCGTGCACGCGGCAAGCCGGCAGCGGCGGCCACGGTACGCTCCCGCTGATCAGTTAGCGGCGGCGCGGCTCACGCGCAGAAGTGCTCCGTCCTCCTCGTCCGTCAGCAGCAGGATTGAACCGTCCGGCGCTACCTTGACGTCGCGGATCCGGCCATACTCGCCGGAAAGCAGCCGTTCCTCTTTGGTGATCATGTTGCTTTCATCCCGCTCCATGCGGGCCAGCAACTGATACTTGAGGGCCGCGACGAGGAAGTTTCCCTCCCACTCCGGAAACATCGGGCCGCGATAGATCGCGATGGCACCTGGTGCGATCGACGGATCCCAGTAGTGAATCGGCTGCTCATATCCCTTGGCCGACTGGCCTATCCCGATTTCCGCGCCGGAGTAGTGTTTGCCATAGGAAATCACCGGCCAGCCGTAATTGCCCCCGGCCTTCGGGGCATTGATCTCGTCACCGCCGCGTGCACCATGTTCAACGGTATAAAGTGTCCCGTCAGCGGGATCGATCACGATGCCTTGCGGGTTGCGGTGACCGATCGACCAGATCTCTGGCAGTCCTTTCGCGCCGTCGGCGAAGGGGTTCCCCGCCGCCGGCTTGCCGTCCTGGTCGAGGTGCAGGATCGATCCCGCGTGATCCTTGGGGTCCTGGGCGCGATCCATCTCGCCGCGATCGCCAATGCCGAAGAACAGGCTGCCGTCTTCGGCGACGGCGATGCGCGAGCCGAAATGCTGGGTCGTACCGGTCAACCGGTTCATGATGAAAAGCCGGCGGACCTCCTGCAGCCTCTTTTCGTCAGCCGACAGTCTGGCTTCGAAGAGGGCCGTACCCTGACCGCCTTCGCCCGGAACGGAAGCGGTGAAGTAGAGCTTTCGGCTGGAGGGAAAGTCGTTGGAGAGCGCTATGTCGAGCAAGCCGCCTTGGCCGTCGACGAACAGTTCCGGCAGGCCTTTGATGGGTCCCCCTGATTTTCCACCGCGGATGATGCGCAGGCGACCGGGGCGTTCGCTGACGATATAGGCGTCGTCGGGCATCACTTCCACAGACCAGGGATGGTCAAGGCCAGCGGTGATCCGGCTCACCTCCAGTTCCACCATTTGCGAGGCAAAGCGATCAGCCGCGAAGACCGGCGCCGCGGCAATCAGAACTGCAAGGGAGGCGAGAAGGCCGGACCGGGCCGTATGGGCCATTCGCTTTCGTGATGTGTCTTCTGCCATGTGATCCTCTCCCTATGCTTCAAGGATCTATTTGGTCCCCCATCCTCCCGTGGCAAGGGGGCGGCACGAACGTGACGGCGAGAGGCTCCGCCTTCACTTTCATGTAGATGCCATCGACGACCAGCAGTATCCCCCCGATAGCCATAGCCATGAGAGCGGCGGCCACGGTGCGCTCCATCGGGCCGAGGCGGCGCCAGAGCGAGGGGTGGTCGGATGGCGGCCGCTCAGGCATGGTGGCGTTTGTCTTCGGCGCGCAGGATCTCCTTCAGGCTGCGCCTCCACAGCGCGAGGCTGCCGGCAGCCATGGCGGCGAAACACAGCATCAAAAGTCCGAGAAGGATGTAACGGTCGGAGAGCATCGGTTTTCCCGGCTGCGAGAGGGGAGAGGATGAGCTGAGCAGCAGCGGCGCGGAGATCGGGGTCGAGGCGGTAGCCATGGGATCGACCGCGAGTTCGTCTGAAGGGTGCGAGGTCGGGACAAAGCCGCCACCGCTTGGCTCCGTCTGGATGGGGGCCGCCACTGCGGCCGGAGCGTCCGACGGTGGAGTGGCCCCCGCATGGGCATTCGCGGCGAGGCTGATCAGTATGGCGGTACAGGCGAACATGCCGACGAAGGCGATGCGGCCACGTTGAACCATCCGTTGGAACCAAGGACGCGCTTCGGAACTCTCGTCATCCAGAAACATTCGTCATTCCTCGCATTGACTGATTTTAGTAGCTTGAGGAAAGACCTGTTTGAGGGCTTCACAGGGACCGAATTGTGGCTTCTCCCGGCAAATGTTGTGGCGATATAAAGGCAGGGCCGGCAATCGCCTTTCTGGCGGGCACTCTGCCTGTTGCGCAGCCATCTACAGTTTCTTGCCGAATACGCGACCTTGTCGCTGCATCGTATCGTGATGTGCGCCTGAAGCCTTGCTCGGGCGTGTCGGAGACCCTGATCCTTCGGGCGGTGCGAGGATGGGGCCGCCTGGTGGCAGAAGCATCTCCGGATAGTCCATGTTGAACGAGGTGGGGGTGAGCTGCGGGCGGGCGAAGGCGTAGCCCTGAAGCAGTGTGACGCCGAGTTCGAGGCAGAGGTCCACTTGCCAGGTATCCTCGATCCGCTCGAAGATCGGCTCGATTCCTTCGTCCTGCAATTGCCGAACGATAACCCGGAGCAGGGCGAAGCCCGCGGAGTCGTGGAGGTAATCGCGTACCCAGTCTCCGTCGAAGCGGACGAATTCCGGACGGAGTGCCAGAACGTCCTGGATGTCGTGCTCGCTTGCCTCGTAATTCGACATAGAGACGCGCAGGCCGGCGTGGCGCAGCTGATCAACGGTGCCCGCCATCAATTGGCCGTTGCCGGAACCGGCCGAGATGTCGCAGATGATGCGCTCCGGCGTCAGATTGGCCTCGTGGGCAATCAGACGGATTCGATCAAGCTCGTGACGGAGTTCCACGGCCTCTGTAAAGAGCAGCGGTTGGAAGCTGACCAGAACCCCCGCGCGCTCACGGTGCAGAAGCCCGGCGTTGAGAATGTGAATGCTGCGCAGCAGGCTGTCGACTGCCGACAGATCCTTCGGATCGACCAGCGGGAAGAATTGCGAGGGCGGATAGGTCTCGCCATTGCGCTCGGCGCGCACCAAACCCTGAAAAGAGTGAATGTCGAAAACACTGTCGGCCACCCGATGGAAGATCGGCTGAAGGGCGGAGCGCAGAACGAATGGGCCATAGGCTGTCGACCATGCGCCTCCGGCATTGACGAGCTGGGCATAGATGCTGGTCGTGCTCATGGCTTCGCGTCTTGATTGCCTTGAAGGTGTTCCGCACGTAATCTACCAGCGAAGGCTTACTTGCAAATTAACAAAGCCTTAAAAATGAAAACATTGTCGAATGCTGACGGATCGCCGCTTTCCACTTGAAACGAAGGGCCGATTTCGCCATAGAACTTGAACCTGGGGCCTTGCCCGATCGAGGTTCCGCCGATCAACAGCTTCAGGACAATCACAATGGCATTCATCGCCGACGCTCTTTCCCGTGTAAAGCCTTCCGCAACCATCGCAGTCTCGCAGAAAGCCCGCGATCTGAAGGCCAAGGGGCGCGACGTGATCGGCCTCGGTGCCGGCGAACCTGATTTTGATACGCCGGACAATATCAAGAAGGCAGCGATCGAGGCGATCAACCGCGGCGAGACGAAGTACACGCCGGTTTCGGGCATTCCGGAACTGCGCAAGGCGATCGTCGAAAAGTTCAAGCGCGAGAACGGCCTCGAATACAAGCCGGAACAGACGATCGTCGGCACCGGCGGAAAGCAGATTCTTTTCAACGCGTTCATGGCGACCCTGAATCCGGGGGATGAAGTCGTCGTACCCGCACCTTACTGGGTGTCCTACCCGGAAATGGTCGCGCTGTGCGGCGGTACGCCGGTCTTCGTCTCGACCAAGCAGGAAAACAATTTCAAGCTGACCCCGGCGGAACTCGAAAGCGTCATCACGCCGAAGACCAAGTGGTTCATTTTCAACTCGCCGTCCAACCCGTCGGGCGCGGCCTACAGCCATGACGAGTTGAAGGCCCTGACCGACGTGCTTCTCAAGCATCCGCATGTCTGGATCCTGACCGATGACATGTATGAGCACCTGACCTATGGCGACTTCAAGTTCGTCACGCCGGTCGAGGTCGAGCCGAAGCTCTATGACCGCACGCTGACGATGAACGGCGTCTCCAAGGCTTATGCCATGACTGGCTGGCGTATCGGCTACGCCGCTGGCCCGATCGAACTGATCAAGGCCATGGACATGATCCAGGGACAGCAGACCTCGGGCGCCTGCTCGATCGCCCAATGGGCCGCCGTCGAGGCGCTCAACGGGCCGCAGGATTTCATCCCGGCGAACAAGAAGATCTTCGAAGGCCGTCGAGACCTCGTTGTTTCCATGCTCAATCAGGCGACCGGCATCAAGTGCCCGACCCCGGAAGGTGCCTTCTATGTGTACCCGTCCTGCGCTGGCCTGATCGGCAAGACGGCGCCGTCGGGCAAGGTTATCGAGACGGACGAAGACTTCGTCACGGAACTGCTGGAAACCGAGGGCGTTGCCGTCGTCCACGGTTCGGCCTTCGGCCTTGGCCCGAACTTCCGCATTTCCTATGCGACCTCGGAAGAACTGCTCGAGGAAGCCTGCAAGCGTATCCAGCGCTTCTGCGCGTCCTGCAGGTAAGCGGACGGATTGCCAAGTTTATCGAAAGGGCGGGCCTGATGGTCCGCCCTTTTTTGATTGGACTGCCTCCAGGACTCAGCTCGCGGTCGTTTCCATTGCCGCCGCAGCCTTTGCCTGTGTTGTCTTGGCGGGCGGGGCCTGGCGGTTGCGTTCACGCCAAAGGGCCGGGAGGCTTAGAAGCGCCAAGGATCCGAAGGTGATCGCGGTCTTGGTCAGGTCCGAGAAAGCACCGAAACGGCCGTCGATATAGACGACGCCGTAGACGATCAGCACGTGCCAGACATAGATCTGCAACGAGTGGCGACCGAGCAGCTGGAGATAGCTCAGCGAGAAGAGGCCGTTGAGACCCGCCGCGATCTTGCGGATTGCGGCATTGTCATGCCGCGGGCCGGCAATCAACAGCCAGCACAGGCCATAGGTGACAGCCGCGAAATTCAACAGATAGACCGGACCGAAGTCGGCACGCACTTCCATCGGGCCGAATTTTTCCAACACGACGCCCGGCATCATGCCGTGGGCCGTGAGGATGCGTAGCGGCAGGAAGAAGGCGCAGACGGCAAGTGCCGCCTTGGCGAGGGAATCCTTTTGCGGGTCGAAGACGCTCTGCCAGTCAACCTTCTTCAGCGAGGTCAGTGTGCCGGCGATCAGGCCGGCGAAGAAGACGATCTGCCAGCCGAAAAGATTGAAGGAAGCGCGGATGCCTTCCTTGTTTTCGCCCCCGGCCAGCCAATTGCTGAGCGGATAGGTGAACAGGCGTTGCAGGCCGAGTTGGGCCGCCATCCAGACAAGCACCGATATGATCGCCACCGTCTTCCAGCGCCCTTGAATGCAGAGCCAGATGATGGCCGGGGCGAAGAACATGTAGACGACATATTGCGGCAGGATGTCCATGAAGGTCGGCTGGAACAGGAAGCTGGCGATGGCAGCCAGGCGTAGCAGATCATCAAGACGTGTGTTCCCGAGCCAGTTGGCCCAAATCGCAGCCGCGTCCGGAAGGAGGATCTGGAGGCTGAGAATCACCAGCACGATGCCGATCGCATAGCGATAGAGTTCGAAGACGCGCGACCATATCCGATTGCGGCCGGCCGCATGGCCGTCCTTCATCATCTTGCGCGCATAGACCATCCCCGTCAGCAGGCCGGACAGGAAGACAAAGCCTTGCGCATCCTCGACAAATGCCAGGTTGCGATGATTGATCTGGACGAGCCAGAGGCCGCCGGTGAAGACCAGGTGGTTGATTAGCATGAAGAGCAGAAAATAGCCGCGCATGCCGTCGATAACGTCGAGTCTTTTCAAGCTTCGGCTCCTGATTTGCCCCCCTGCGATCCGTGTTCTTCTCCGTCAACGTGGTGAGAATGGGGCGAACCTTTACCAAGCTGGGGATCGTGTCTGGAACTGAGGATCGTGTCATAGCAAAGCGGGAAGGGTGCCGAAGGTTCCGGGAAAAGTGCGAGGTCCCTTGTCGCGCCGTACCGTCAGAGGCCGAGAAAGGACAGCATGATGAAGGTGGCGAAGAGGATGAAATGGGTCATGCCCTCGATCGCGTTGGTCTCGCCGTCGTTGAGGTTGATCGCTGCTGCAACGAGGGTGATCGCCACCATCACTGTCTGCACCGGCGTCATGGCCATGACGAAGGGCTGGCCGGTGTAGAGAGCGATCGCCTCCATCACCGGCACGGTCAGAATGACGGTGGATAGCGAAGCGCCCATGGCGATGTTGACCGTCGCCTGCATGCGGTCGGAAAGCGCGGCTCTCAGCGCCGTCAGGATCTCTGGACCGGCGGAAATGCCGGCGACGAGAATGGCGGTGAGGGCGATCGGGGCGCCGATCTCCCTGAGACCTGTGGCCATGAAGGCCGACATGAATTCGGCCAGCACGCCGATCAGCACCACGCCGAACAGGATCACGCCGATCGAACGGGTGGTCGGTTCATCCGTTTCCGCGGTGCTATGTTCATCCGCGCCATTTATCTTGCCGTGGGAGTAGCTGTAGCTGAAGAAATAGCTGTGCGATCCAACCTGCATGCGCAGGAAGAGGCCGTAGAGCGCGACCATGGCAAATATGGTGAAGACGGAGAAATACCGCCATTTGTCGGAGGGAACGAACTCCGGAACGACCATCGAAATGCCCATGGCCGTCAGGATCATCACGCCATAGGTCTTGCCGGAATCGTCGTTATAGGGTTGTTCGCCGTGCTTCAGGCCGCCGAGCAGCGCGGCAAGGCCGAGGATGCCATTGATGTCGAGCATCACCGCCGAATAGATCGTGTCGCGCACGAGCGTGGGGGAACCGTCGTTGTTCATCATGATGGCGAGGATCAGCACTTCGACGGCCACGGCCGAGAGTGTGAGGATCATCGTGCCGTAAGGGTCGCCGACCTTGACGGCGAGCACTTCGGCATGGTGTGCCACCCGCAGCGAGGCGACGACGATGGCGCCGATCAGCATGGCCGCTGCCGCGAGCGAGACGGCGGTTCCCAGGGCGAGGATCTCGTGTTCGAAAGTGAATCCGAGAACGGCGAGAACGATTGGAAAGAGAAGGGTTTTCTCCTGTTTCAGCATGGACGGTCCGGCGCCTTTTCAATCAGTGTCAGAGACAATATTCCGCTCGAAATGGATGAGGTCGGGAAAGGGATCCTAGATCCATCGGTTTGCGGTTTGCAGTGCTTGATGCGATACTGTTACCATGGTTGCGAAAGGAGGACATCATGACCAAGGTTGCCTACGAAATCGTTCCCCATGACGGGGGGTGGGCCTACAAGCTCGACGACGTCTTCTCCGAGAGTTTTGCCAGCCATGAGCAGGCTCTGGAGGCTGCACGGATCGTGATGCTGGAGCAGCAGGTCGGCGACGAGCCAGTCAAGATCAGCTATCAGGACGAGAAGGGCAAGTGGCACTACGAATACAGCGATGGCGGCGACCGGCCGGAAGTGGAGATCGTTGATCTCTATCAGCCAGGGGAGCGCCCGGACTAAGCTGTTGGCCGTCCGCCCAGCGACTGGGAAAAGCGGATGAGATATCCATCAGGATCCTGAACGAGGAATTCCCTGCTGCCGGTTTCGCGAGTCGCGCCAGTACGATACCAGTTTTCGCTCACGTCCTCGAAAAGCGGCCAAGAGGCCGCCCGCAGCGCATCGAGGATCGATTCCAGGTTGTCGGTTTCGATCTGGAAATTGACGCCGCGGCCAAAGGGGCGTTCCAGCTTTCCCGTTTTCCAGTTCCCGTTGATCTCGCAGAGCATGATCTGCGCGCCCTGTCGTTCCAGATAGGCGAACTTCGCCTGCGGTCGGTCGTAAGCGACCCGAAAGCCGAGGCAGTCGCACCAGAAGGCGAGGCTTGCCGCCAGGTCTGTCACGTCAAGTTCTGGCACGAGGGCGGCAAACCCGCCGGTCGGGCCATCACCGGTGCCGGCAGAGTTGTTGCGCTCGGCGCGAGAAAGTTCGGTCATAGGCTTGATCCTCATCGAGAAATGTAATCGCGCAGGCCGGCCACCAGTGCATTGAAGGTGACACGGCAGCGCGGTGCGGTTTTCAGGTTTTCGTGCATCACCACGTATGTGTCGAGAGACAGTGCCAGCACGCCGGGCAGAATGGAGACGAGATCGGGAAACCGCCGCGCCAGGCCCTCCTGACATATGCCGATTCCGCCTGCGGCCCGGATCGCGGCAAATTGCGTAAGGTTGCTGTCCGAGCGGAAGGCGAAGCGGGTTTCGGCAAGATCGGGCTTGGCTGCGAGAAAGCTGCGCACATAGGCGAGGGGACGGTCAAAGCCGATGAGGCGATGTCGGGAAAGGTCCGCCAGGCTTTCCGGTGTTCCATGTCTTTCCAGATAATCCCGGTGGGCATAGAAGCCGAGGGGAATCCCTCCAATTCGCTGCGAGATCAAAGCATCCTGGTTGGGCTCGAGCATGCGAATGGCGATGTCTGCCGCCTGATTCAGAAGGTCCTCAACCTCATCCGACGGCGAGAGCTCGATCGTGAGCTCGGGATACTGGTCTTGAAGTCTTGCCAGAATAGGCGGCAGGACCTCTATGGCGATCACTTCGCTGGCGCTGATGCGCACGGTTCCCGAAACGCGATCGGAATTCCCCGAGGCTGCGCGGTTGAGCGCTGCGACGGTGGCGGCCATCGTTTCGGCGTGTGGCAGCATCTGGAGGGCGGTCTGCGTCGGCAGGAGCCCCTTTGGCGTGCGCAGGAACAGAGGTTCGCCGCTCGCCGCCTCAAGCGCATCGATATGCCGGCCGACGGTTGGCTGGGTGAGGCCGAGTGCGCGGGCCGCTCCAGACAGAGAACCCTCGCTGATCACTGCGAGAAAGCTCCGATAGTAATCCCAGTTCAGATCGCGCTTCATCAAAATATGTATAGCAGCCAAAGAAATTCTGGCAATTCCGTATAGTGGCAGTCTGGACGATCATCCGACCATCAAAACCCCGGAAGAGATGATCATGACACAGACAGACGATAGCAGGCAGCGGCCAATAGCATTGGTGCTCGGCGCGACCGGCGGAATAGGCGGTGCGCTGGCGGCCAAGCTGGTGGAGCGCGGCTATGAGGTTCGTGCCCTCCACCGAAGTGCCGCCGAGATGCAGGGCAAAGTGCCGCAATACGATTGGGTACAGGGCGACGCGATGAACCGTGCCGACGTGGTCGCCGCAGCAGAAGGCGTCGAACTGATCGCCCATGCGGTCAACCCGCCCGGTTACCGGAACTGGGGCGAACTGGTGCTGCCGATGATCGACAACACCATTGCGGCCGCCAAGGCATCCGGCGCGCGGATCGTCATGCCCGGCACCGTCTACAATTTCGGCCCGGATGCCTTTCCTGTCCTCGAAGAGAGCAGCCCGCAGAACCCGGTGACGCGCAAGGGTAAAATCCGTGTCCAATTGGAAGAGCGCCTGGAGGCAGCCAGTGGCGAGGGGGTGCCGGTTCTGATCGTCAGGGCAGGCGATTTCTTCGGCCCTGGCGCCGGCAATACCTGGTTCGCGCAAGGGATCGTCAAGCCCGGCAAGCCTCTCTCCTCCATTACCAATCCAGGTATAAGGGGCGTCGGCCACCAATGGGCTTACCTGCCGGACGTGGCCGAGACCATGGTCCAACTGATCGAGCAGCCTGATCGCATTCCACGGTTTGCGCGCTTTCACATGGATGGCTTTTATGATCCTGATGGCAGGCAGATGGCCGAGGTCATCCGGCGGGTGAGCGGCAAGCCGGACCTGAAGACCAAGGCCTTCCCCTGGTGGCTGGCGAGCCTTGCCTCGCCCTTTGTGCCGATTTTCCGCGAGCTTCTGGAGATGCGCTATCTGTGGAATTTGCCGCTGAGGATGACCAATCGGCGGCTCGTGAGCTTCCTTGGCGCGGAACCGCATACGCCAATCGATGAGGCCATGCGGGCAACGCTCGCAAGCCTGGGATGCCTGGAGGCCACTATAGACCCGCATGCGGACAGCGGGCGCCTGGCGCGCCGCGCCGCAATGCACGAAAGCGCGTCCTGACAAGCGAGTTCGAAAGGATGGCCATGATTGGACCTGCGCATTGCGGTCTCGTCTGATCTCCGATCCGCCAAACGAGAAAGCCCCGCTGTCGCCAGCGGGGCTTTCGTCTTTGTGACGTGCGTTCGCGCCGGCTCAGGCGAGTTTCGGATAGTCGGTATAACCTTCGGCGCCGCCGCCATAGAAGGTGGCTCGATTCGGTGCATTGAGCGGCGCATCGGCCTTCAAACGTGCAACCAGATCGGGATTGGCAATGAACAGCCGCCCGAAAGAGACCATGTCGGCCCGGCCCGAAGCGACAGCATCCATTGCCGTAGCGCGGTCATAGCCGTTGTTGACCATCCACACCGCCTTGCCACCCTTGGCCCGGTAGGCAGCCTTCATCGCCGCCCAGTCGAACGGCAGGTTGTCGCGGTCACCGCCGGTCGCGCCTTCGATCACGTGGATGAAGGCGAGATCATAAACCGCCAGCTTTTCCACCAGAAGGTTGAATAGCGGTTGCGGATCCGGGTCGGAGACGTCATTGGCCGGTGTGACCGGAGAAATGCGGATGCCGGTGCGCTCGGCGCCGATTTCCTTGACGATCGTATCGACAGCCTCGATGGCAAAACGCGTCCGGTTCTCGATCGATCCGCCATAGGCGTCGCTGCGGGAGTTGGAGCTAGACCGCAGGAACTGGTCGATAAGGTAGCCATTGGCGCCATGGATCTCGACGGCATCGAAGCCGGCGTCGATCGCCGCGCGGGCGGCGCGACGGTAGTCTTCGAGAATGGAGGGGATTTCGTCGAGAGCAAGCGCCCGCGGCTCAGAAGTGTCGACGAAGCCGCCGGTTCCATCATCGTTGATAATGAAGGTCTTGGACTTCGCCCGGATCGCCGAAGGTGCGACTGGCTGGTCCCCATTCGGTTGAAGCGAGTTGTGTGAAATCCGGCCGACGTGCCAGAGTTGGGCGGCAATCCGCCCGCCGGCCCCGTGTACGGCGGCCGTCACGCGCTTCCAGCCCTCGATCGATTCAGGCAGGTAAAGGCCCGGAACCTGCGCATATCCCTGGCCTTGCTGGCTGATCGGTGTGCCTTCCGAGATCAAGAGGCCGGCAGACGCGCGCTGCTCATAGTAGGTGACGTTGAGGTCATTGGGAACGGCGCCAGGGGAACGGTTTCGGGTCAGCGGCGCCATGGCGATGCGGTTTGAAAGTTCTACGTGTCCGAGTTTGATCGGATCAAAAAGACTGGTCATGAATATCTCCAGATTGGCTGGCGAATGCGACGGCTACGCCAGCCAATACCATCTGGGGCTTCACAGCACGGCGTTCAAGGCACGGAGGAAGGCGCCGATGACATCTTCGTTGCGGCGGTAGAGAACCCACTGGCCGACGCGGGTGGAGGAGATCAGGCCGGCACGTTGCAGGGTTGCGAGATGGGCGGACACCGTCGATTGCGATAGGCCGCAGCGCTCGAACTGGCCAGCGCTCACGCCCAGAGCCAATGGTTGCTGTTGGGCGGCAAAATGGCGCTCCGGGTCCTTGAGCCAGGTCAGGATTTCGATCCGAGCGGGGTGCGCGAGCGCTTTGAGCGTTTCGTCGATATTCATCAGCAATGGGTCCGTCTGGCTTTGTGCCGTCTGACATATGGTAGGAATTGCCAAGGTCAACTCACGCCTACGTGAAAAAACATCAAAAGGTGTCCAATTTTGATACACTTTTGGATGCGAACATTCAGCCGATCTTGCGCCTGTTGTCCGAGCTGTCCGCACGCTCAAAAAAAAAGGGCCACCGGATTTCTCCAGGGCCCTTGAAGTGTGAAGGTCAATAAACCTCCAGAGGGGAACAGCTGCTGCGGTGGAACTGGGAGGAAAAAGCCACCATGTGCATCAGCTGTGTGCGATATGATGGTTTTTTGTGCAGTGAACAATGCTTTTTTATGCATGTCAGGCATGCGGTAGTCGCAGGTCTTGGCTTTCGCTTTGCTATGTGTGGCCTAAAAGTTCCAATTGCGGGCTTTGGTGACAATGAAATCGCGAAAGGCCTTGAGCTTCGCCGCGTTTTTCATTTCGTCCGGATAGCAGAAATAGGTGTCGAACGACGGCACGTCGGCGCTGGTCACAAGTTGTAGCAATCCCGGATCGCGGCCAACGATGTAGTCCGGCAGCATGGCGATGCCGATTCCGAGCAGGGCAGCGCGCTTGATCGAGGTCAGGCTGTTGATCTGCAGATGCGGTTGACGCGGATTGTCTGAGGTGCGGCCGGCGACCTCCAGCCAGTTGACGTCAAGCAGATAACCGGGGGCGGGTTCGCCGAATGTAATGATGCGGTGGTTGTCCAGTTCCTCGATCGACTGCGGCTCGCCGTAGCGGTTGATATAGGAGGGAGCCGCATAGACATGCATGTGCACGGTGAACAGTTTGCGCTGGATGAGGTCCGACTGCTGCGGCTGGCGAAGCCGGATGGCGCAGTCGGCATGGCGCATGTTGACGTCGAGTTCCTCGTTGTCGAGAATCAACTGGATCGACATGTCCGGATATAGTTGCAAGAACTCTTGCACCTTGTCGGTGAGCCAACCCTGGCCGAGGCCGACGGTCGTCGTGACGCGCAGCTTCCCGCTCGGCTTTTCGGTCGTCTCGGTCAATTGCATCTTGACCGTTTCGAGCTTTAGCAGAACGTCATGGGCGGTGCGGTAGAGCAATTCGCCTTGTTCGGTCAGGATAAGGCCGCGCGCGTGGCGGTGGAACAGCTTGACGCCGATATCCTGTTCCAGCGCGCTGACCTGGCGGCTGATGGCCGACTGGGAAAGGTGCAGCTTGTCGGCCGCATGGGTGAAAGACCCAGCTTCGGCGGCCGCATGAAAAATGCGCAACTTGTCCCAATCCAACGGCATGCCGCCCCCTCTCATGTTCTTACTCCGCCGCTTTGGCGCGGACCGGGGCGGCCGACAGGAAGCGCTCGGCCTCAAGGGCCGCCATGCAACCCATTCCGGCGGCAGTAATGGCCTGGCGGTAGATATCATCCGTTACGTCGCCAGCGGCGAATACACCGTCGACGTCGGTGGCGGTCGAGTCGGGTACCGTCCAGAGATAGCCGTTGGGCTTGAGCTTCAGCTTGCCCTTGAACAGCTCGACGGCCGGCGCATGGCCGATGGCGACGAAGACGCCGTCGATCGGCATTTCGGTGATCGCGCCGTTCTGGGTGTCGCGCAGCTTGACGCCCGAGACTGACGGCGGCATCGGTGGCTTGGCCGGCGTACCGGTGATCTCGGCCACTTCGGTGTTCCACATCACGCGGATGTTGTCCTTGGCGAACAACCGCTCCTGCAGGATCTTCTCCGAGCGGAACGAATCACGGCGGTGCACGACGGTGACCGACTTGGTGATATGTGAGAGATACAGCGCCTCTTCGACGGCCGAATTTCCGCCACCGACGACGATGACATCCTTGTTGCGATAAAAGAAGCCATCGCAAGTGGCGCAGGCGGAAACGCCAAAGCCCTGGAAATGCTGTTCGCTCTCGATGCCGAGCCATTTGGCCTTGGCGCCGGTGGCGACGATCAGCGTATCGGCGGTCCAGACGGTGCCGGAATCGGTCCGGGCGGTGAAGGGGCGGTGCGACAGGTCGACCTCGGTGACCAGGTCGTTGACGATCTCGGCGCCGACATGGGTTGCCTGGTGGAGCATCTGCTCCATGAGCCAGGGGCCCTGAATCGGATCGGCGAAGCCCGGGTAGTTTTCAACATCCGTGGTGATCATCAATTGGCCGCCCTGTTCCATGCCGGCGATCAGGACCGGCTTCAGCATGGCGCGGGCGGCATAGATCGCTGCGGTATATCCGGCAGGGCCAGAACCGATGATCAGCACCTTGGTATGGCGGGAGGTCATGGCAATTCCTTTCAAAGCGGCGGAGGGAAAGGCGATATAAGCTCGCGCGCCGCTTCCTTGTAGGCTCATTTATGATTGGTCCATGCATTTATTCAAGGTCAGCATTGCAATACCAACAAGGCATTCCGTTGCGCGGTAATTTTTGTGCTCAATTCCGACAGATTCTTGCCTATTCGTGCAGTTCAGCTAGATAACAGATGACCATCCCATGAAAGGCCGATCCGTGTTGAGAGCCGAGCTGGACGCTATTGATCTGAAAATCCTGCGTGAACTGCAATGTGACGGGAGAATGACGAATGTCGAGCTCTCGGAGCGGGTCGGGATCTCGGCGCCACCCTGTCTTCGGCGGGTGCGCAAGCTGGAAGAGGCGGGGATTATCGAGGGCTATCATGCCATGTTGAACGCGCCGAAGCTCGGTCTTGATCTGGTTGCCTTCTGCATGATCGGCCTCAAGCATCAGTCAGAGAGTAATCTCAAGGCCTTCGCCGCCGCGACCGACGGCTGGGCGATGGTCCGTCAGGCCTGGATGGTCTCCGGCGACAGCGATTTCCTGCTGCATTGCGTGGCCGAGAACCTGACGAAGTTTCAGGATTTCGTCATCGAGGTTTTGACGGCGAACGAACACGTCCACACTGTGCGCACCATGCTGACGATCCGCCAGGTCAAGAAGGTCGGCCTGGTGGAGATTTGATTCAAGGACATCCGTTGCAATGCTGACATCGAAAAACGTGCTGCTGTGCATTTTCTCCTACAATATGGGGACAGCCTTGGAGCGTTGCATCCAGTCGACCTTCAAGATGTGTCCGGGATTCGACGTCGCAGTGATCGACGACCAGAGTGAGGATCCCGTCACGCGGGCGATTATCGAAAAATACCGTCCGCGGCTGAAGCTGTGCGTGGCATCGACGGAGGATAAGGAAGGTCGACGTCATGGCAACCTCTACAGGAATATCCAGAGGATGTGTGGCTATGCACAGGATGAAGGATATGAATTCATATTCCTTATCCAGGACGACATGCAGTTCGTCAGGCCGTTCGATGAGCCCATGCAGAAACAGTACGGTCAGCTTTTCGCGTCGGATGATAAGGTTCTACAGGTTGATCCTCGCTTTTTGCGAAAAGGGTACCCCTACGAGATCCTTGAAAAGGTCAGAGCCTATCGGTTTCCGGACGGTGACAACCGTCGCTCATATGCTGATGTTGGCATTCTTCGCCTGTCGACGCTGAAGGGACTCGGCTGGGTTTTCCGGGAGAGCGAATCGGCAAACAAGAAGGATCTTGCCCAACTAGGATATGTCCGGCTTTTTCCATTCTCTCCGGTCGTAATGCATGTGCCATTTCCGAAGACCTATCGGTCCGGAAGACGCAAGAGGTCACTGCTTCCACTCAGGCGAGGCGCCTACGAATTTCATGAAATGACGGACCGTGAACAGGAGGAAATGGACCGGCGCGACCTGCACGATATCCCCTATTTTCGGCGCTATTTGCGAACCAAGGGAATGTTGCTGGCGCGTTTGGTCTACGCTATGGTTACCGATGCGTCGGCCCTTCGCTGACGAGAGCGGAAAAACGCTCTAGAATCAGGGGTAAGACACTGTCTATTTGGTCGATCTTGAAGAAGAAGTATGAAAAGAAGCGCCTTCGCTTCATTGGTGCTTGGCGTCGGTTCCTCGGCTTGCAATACAGCTCACCACTGACCGAACAGGATGTTTTCGATTTGGTTCGGCAAAAGCGGGTTGCTGTTGTGGGGAACGCCAGATCGCTTGCCGACTCAGCCTTCGGAGCGGAGATTGATGACCACGATCTGATCATTCGCTTCAAATTCTCACCAATCCCGTCCACGGTCTCCCACGGTAGCCGCACGGACGTGATTGCAACGAGCTTCGAGGTGGACCCGTCGCTGATGATCGAGCGAGGAGCGAGCTATATCTTCTGGATGTCGCCCCCGCGCCATGCCTTGCCGCGCTGGATCCTGCGATCACCATCCTTTTTCCTTTATCCGCGCGAGCGCCATCAGGCCCTATGTGCCCAGGTCGGCAACCCTCGGCCGACAAGCGGACTAATGATGATTGACTTGCTCAGCCGTTCGCCATGCAAATCGATGGATCTCTACGGTTTCGATTTCTATCAAAGCGGTTCCTTCTCGGGAGGGCAGACCAAAGAAACGACCCCGCACGACTACGATACCGAGGAAGACTTCGTCTTGCGCCTCGTGGGCTCGGATGCTCGCTTCTCGCATCGGCGATCTGGAATGGATTCCTAAACGGGAATTCTATGTGCGCTGCGCCGCATCGGCGATGTCGTCGAAGAGCTTGGCCGCGCGTGTTTGGCACATAGCGATTCCGTTCTCGATCGCCCGCATCTCCTCTGTGGAAAAGGCGAGCACGTCAGGCATCGTGAGTTGGCCGGGCAGCTCCTCGATCCGGACCAGTCGTCTCGTACCGAGACCGAGATCGTTCATCAGCGCCTCGATCTTCCAGGAATTGGACTCGATCGCAAGGAACGGCGTCTTTGTGAAGAGGCAGAAGCAGACTGCGTGGAAGCGACCGGTTACATGAAGGTAACCGTGCTGGAGGGTGTTGATGAATCCGGCTTCGTCCTTGTTGAACAGGACATTGCCGTGCCTCCAGCCGAAAGCCCTGGCATGAAGCCGGATATAACCCTCCCGCAATAGCCTGGTTGGCGCCGAAAAGTGCGGCTTGCTTGCCTTGATCGTCTTCAGGATCGGAAGCAGGCGGGCGTCTGCACGTGAATCGGCAAGGGCGAGGAGCTGGCGTGAGATGTCGCGCGAAACGGAGTCACCGAGTAGCAGCAGATCGCGCGTCACATTGGGGGGGGCTTCAGTGAAGCCGCCGGAAAGGGAAAGATCCGGGACAAAGCCAACGGGCCGGGCGGCATGGCGGCTGGCCTCTTCGGCGCTCCAGGAATCGCGCGTAGAGATGATGGTCATCTTTTGGAGATAGCGGGACCATTCCGATGGGTTTTCCTGGTATATCGCATTGATCAGCGCGACCGGTTTGCCGCTGCGGGCCGGATGATCGGTGACGCGCAGAAGGCGGGCTCCTGCCTTGGCGCCGTGATGGAGTGTCCCTTCGCCGTTGATGACGATGATGTCGCTCTTGGCCATTGCACTGAGGAACGGCCGGTCGTTTTCCCAGTCGTTGCGCACGCCGCTACGGGCCAGTACGTGAATGCCCCGGTTTGCGAGGTTTTCCTCGATGAGCCGCATGACCCGGAAACAGCCGAAGTGGTTGTCGCCGCGGGTGTCGTTCAAAATGACGGCTTTGATTGGCAAGGGATTGATCTTTCGCGTATGCCGGAACGGCTGCCTCCGGCCGGGCCATGCTTGAATTGGCCAGCATTTAGGCGCAGAGGCGCGGTACAATCAAGTCTCTTGCCGGCGGCACGGTTGCGGGGCTTTGGGACAAGTCCCAGGAATGGAGAGAGCGGCGTTGAAACTGAAATCTGAGCGGCCATTCAAGCGTTCGATCGTCAAACTCGCTACGACCGTTTTCTTTGGTAAGGCCTGGGCGCATGCGCAGAACTGGATTCCGGGGCTGGACTTGCGGTTGCCGGAGGCCCTGGAGGGGGAGGGGACGATCCGTTTCAGGGGAGAGCCGGTTGGCCGGCTCTACCATGCGGACCTGCTGCGCCGCGCCGCGCGTGGCACGGTTCATATCGTCGGTTCCGGGCCATCTATCGCCGGAGTCGACTTTTCCAAGGTCGGACCTGGAGAAGCGATCCTTCTCAACGGCGCGATCAACCTGATCGGGAGCCGGATCGCCGAACCGTTGGCGATCGCCATTGAGGATGAGCGCTTCGTCTGGCGACATTTCGCGCTGATGCGGGAAAAGATCGTTTCCGGAGCCATCTGCTTGTTATCGGTCGGTGTCATCCGGGCGATCTGCGAAAACGATCGGGGCTGGCTTGCCAATAAAAGGGTGATCTTGATCGACGATCTCCGTAAGCCCTATCGGACCAGGCGGCGCTCCGATGAGGAAATAAGGGCACTGGACTTCGCCGTGCTCGATGATGGGGGAGCAGGTTTTTCCCGTGACCCGGCGCGTGGTGTTTTTCAGGGCGGCTCGGTTGCCGTGTCGGCGCTGCAATTTGCCGTCTTTTGCCAGCCACGCAGCATCGGCCTGTTTGGTATCGATATCTCGAATGCGGGCGATCCGCGCTTCTACGAGAAGGTGGGCGATACGGCAGGATCGGGCATTGCCGGTGCGGCGGGACGCATTGTCGCGCATTTCTTGCTTGCGCGTCAGCTCTGCGCCGAGCGCAATATTGAAATCCGGAATTTCTCGCCGGTCTCCGCGCTGATCGGCGCTGGTTTCCCCTATGATTCGCGCTTCGCTTTGGCAAAGGCCGTCAACGCCTGACGGTGTCGATCAGTGCCGGCAAGGCGGGTAGCGATCATGTCAGGAAGCTGCTGGTCGGGATTTCTCAGCTCGCCTTGCAGCAGGAAAATGTTCTGTATGTAGCGGATGACCCGTTCGCGCAGCTCCGGATCTGGCTGCCACCGGACGAGCGAGCGGAATACCGCGAGCAATGCCGCAGCATCGCCTGCCTTCAGCGCCAGCCCTTCGATGTCATAGGGGGCGAGGCCTAGTGTGATGACCTTTTTTTCCAGTAGCACCGATTCAAGACCCACGGTGGAATTGACCGTGATCACGGCATCGGCGCCTTCGATCAGGGTCTGAGTATCATGATGGTTGGCGAAGTGGATGCGCGGATGGGGGGTGACTTCGCCTCGGACAGACAGTGGAAAGCTCGGGTGTTCCTTGATGACGAAATGGCTTTGCCTCTCCGCCTCGGCCAGCTTGAATATCTCCTCGTAGAGATGCCGCATGTCGCGAATCCAGGGTGACAGTGCCAGGATCTGCATATCACTCGGCACCTGGAAGGGGACAAAGACGTAGCGGGCGGGTAAAGACGTGGGGCCTTCGTCCTTGAGCTTGGACTGGCGCTTGACCAGCGCGGTCGGTTTGTCGCCGAGATCGGCTGGATCTAAAGCGCGGTAGAACGCCGGATCGCGTGGCAGCGAGCTCTGGTAGTTGATGCCAGCCGGGTCGCATTGCAGGGTGCCGGGAAAGAAGCCCTTTTCCAGGAAGACCATTGAACGCTTATGTTTGGCCGCAATCGCCGCAAGGATGGAATCCGGCATGAGGTAGCCGTTGAAGACCACGACGCTGGCCCGCGGGTTCTGCTCAAGCCATGTCTCGAAGGCGCGAGCGGTCAGCCGGCACTGGACCTGTGTCGCTTTGCGATAGGCCCAGGCGACCAGTGGGTTCGAAAACACGGCGCGAAAGCGGATCTGCCGGCGTTTCAGGTTGCGCTCGGTCAGCGCATCGAGCACTGGGTCATCATTGACGAAGATGGCACGCAGGAGGCCCGCCACCCCCTGGCTGCCCGCAACGCCCATGGTCGTGCTCTTCAGGTCTGAGGGTAGGGCGGCCACACGATCCCCAAAGCGTGAGATGAAGCCTCGTAGGTGGCTGGTCCGGCAAATGATGAAATCCTTGTCGCCCATCGCCTTGCCTGTCAGTCCGCGTCGAGAAGCTGGTTATAGACCATCTCAAGCGCGCGGGCCTCCCGCTCCAGCGCGAAATTCTCGACCACATGGGCCCGCCCACGTTGGCCCGCCTTGATGGCTTCGGCCGGATCGGCGAGATAGACGGCGATCGCATCGCGGAGGCGCTCAAAGTCGTTAGCTGGAACGACCTTGCCCGTTTCACCTTCGGCGATCAGTTCGGCATAGGCGCCGGCATCGCTGGCGACGGAGGCGGTCGCGGAGGCCATGGCTTCGAGCGGGGTGAGGCCAAAGCCCTCGTTGCGCGAGGGGGCGATGTAGAGTGTGAGCCGCCGGTACCAAGGCTTGATGTCGTCCACCTCGCCGAGGAAGACGATGCGCGATGCAAGTCCGGCGGCTGCGATGTCGGCCTGGAGCTGGTCGGCGAAGCCCTGGTTTTCCCCCGTGACGCGGCCGCTGACGACCGCTGTCCACTCTGGATAGCGCGGCAGGAGTTCGATCATGGCGCGCACAAAAAGATCCGTGCCCTTTTGGTGGCGCACCCTCCCGAAGCAGCCGACGAGGTATTGTCCCGGCAGGCCGGTGGCCTCAACCGTGTCGGTTGTGCCGTCTCCCGGACGGAAGCGGTTAATGTCGACGCCGTGGCGGATCACCTCGTGCGGTACCTTGAGGAAGGAACCGGAGCGGGCGCTCGTCGCCACCACGGCATCCATCTTCGAGATCAGCCAGCGGGTATAGCCGGTGTGATGTCGCTGGGCTGCAGAGGTGAACAGCAGTTTCAGCGGCATGCGCAGAACGTCGCGCAGGATGATCCCGAGCAGCATCTCGTTGTTACGGCGGGCGTGCCAGACGCGGTTCTTGGCTGATTTCGGTCTGCGCCAGAGGGCCGGCAATTGGTTCCAGGCCATCTTCGGCAGGTCATCCGGCAGGCCGGGGCCGAGCGTGACGATACCGCGCCCGATCCGGCGTTGCTCGGGTATGAGCTGCACGACGGTCGAGGTCACGCCGGAAAGGCGCCGCTTGAAATGCGGCGCGATCACGGTGATGTCGTCGAGGGGACGCAAAGGCTAGCCTTTCGGGCGGAAATCAGCCCCAGTGGATCGAGAGGATCTCGTAGGCCTTGGAACCGCCGGGGGCGACGACTTCGATATTGTCGCCGACTTCCTTGCCGATCAGGGCGCGGGCGATCGGCGAGGAGATCGAGATGCGACCAGCCTTCACATCGGCTTCCTGGTCGCCGACGATCTGATAGGTCTTGTGTTCCTCTGTGTCTTCGTCGACCAGCTTGACGGTCGCACCGAACTTGATCGTGGAGCCCGACATTTTCGAAAGGTCGATGACTTCGGCACGGGCGATCAGGTCTTCCAGCTCGCCGATACGGCCTTCGTTATGGCTCTGGGCTTCCTTGGCCGCGTGATACTCGGCGTTTTCGGAAAGGTCGCCATGGGCGCGCGCTTCGGCGATCGCCTCGATGATGCGCGGCCGTTCTTCCTGCTGGCGCCAACGCAGCTCCTCGTTCAGCTTCGCAAAGCCGGACTGCGTCATAGGTACCTTTTCAACCATGTCATTTTCCTTCGCATTTCATGCCCGCATGACGCTGGACATAAAAGAAAACAGGTCCCGAAGCGAAGCCACGGAACCAGTTCAAATCAACGATGTGCAAACTATAGCAGATTGGATCGCGCAATTTCCAGAGATTTAATTTTCGCCGTTGGCGGAGAGGGCGGCCGAAGTTCCGGCGAGGGATCCCCACGGCTCTATCCGGTAGCTTTCCGGCAGATTGGTTGGGCGATAGGGGCCATCGGCCGGCGTGCCGTGCAGTCGGTCGACCACTGACTGATGGATCAGGGCACCCGGCGGGATGTAACGTGGGTCGGAGAGCGGCAGGTAGATGCCGCCGCTCTTGCCGCCGTGGCGCCAGGATGAGGACGGCACGCGGCGCGGCAGGAGTTCGACCACGCGCCAGGCAAGGTTCATCGAATCATGCGCGCGCGCCATCGCGTCGGGTTTGACGTAGGACTTCTTCGCATTCTTGCCGAGCACGATCTCGTTGACCGTGCGTGTCGAGTAGTCGAGGCCCATGGCCTTCGTCTCCTCGATCATCCAGGCGAGCGGCACCTTGATCAGGGCGCTCTCGCTTTCGGGTGATCCGCCGCCGACATCGCCATGGACGCCGGTGAACCAGACTTCCTTGCTGTCCTGCGGCACAACCGGCCGGTCTTTCGACGGCGGGAAGGGGCTGCCCCAGAAGGACTGGTCCGGCGTCCAGACCTCGGCCCTGTACATGGTGCGGCGCTCGTCGATCGCAACGGCATGACGGACCGCCCGAACACTCGGGTTGCGGTGGGTGAAAGCATGCGTCTTGAGCTTGAGGCCGACCTTGCCGGATTCGATCACCGAGGCGACGGTGTCGAACAGGCCGAGAAGTTCGATCGCCGGGCGATAGCCTTTCAGCGTACGCTCGTAGATCCGCATGTCGGCAAAGGCGGATCCACCGTCGTCGTCGCCACCGTCTGAACTGTCTGCGGCGGGTTTGTGATCGGAGATGCCCTTGTAGGTCCGATAGGCGTAGTCGAGAAGATTGAGCTGCTGTGGCCGGATTAGCCCAAGGCTGTGGATGAAGCCGGCAAGGATCCGCGCCGTATAGGCACCGCGGCTGAAGCCGAAGAGATAGATGCGGTCGTCTTCGCCGATCTTCTTGCCGTCCTTATCGCGCGCAGCGGCCTGATAATTCTCGACGATGAAGCGATAGGCCTGTTTGACATTGGCGTCGATACCCCAGCCGGTTGCCAGTCCCCAGACTTCCACCGTCTTGCGCCAAACGCGCGACCAGGCGTTGTCGGCGCCAAAGGTGCCGACGCCGGGGTCGTAGTAGACGATCTGGTTGTCTGTTCGCCGGAGGGTGCCGAACAGGCGCAGGACATTGGTACGGTCCGCCGCGATCTCGTTCGACGTTCCATCGAACAGGAGAACGATGTTCTTGCCCATGTCTACCCCCATCAGCGCGATGGCCGCGAGACTATCACGTGCCTGTCATGTTTACAATTTTAAGTGGATGTTCCAGCATGTCGATATGTGCAAGGAGCTCGTCGAGCAAGGGAGGACGAACATGCCTGATTTGAAAGTCGCCACCTTCAATCTCTATCACTTTGCCGAACCGGGCATCTTCTGGCACGAGCGCAAGGCGAGCGCGACCTATACGCCGGAACAATGGGCGGCCAAGCTCGCCTGGATCTCCGGCGTGCTGGCGAAGATGGACGCCGACGTGATCGGCTTCCAGGAAGTGGTCTCCGACGAGGCGCTGCGGACGCTTACCCAGGCGGCGGGTTATCCCTACTTCTACAATGCGGCGCGCGCTATTTTCGATCCGGACGACGCCGCGGTCTATGTGAATGCCACCGTGGCGATTGCCTCGCGTCTACCCTTCACGGCGGTGAACGATCTCGCAGGCGTTGCCGGCGTTCCGGAGGATACGGTCATCGACGCAGGCTTCAGCTTCTCGCGCGTGCCGGTTGAGGCTGTGGTGGCGGCACCAGGGGTTGGCGAGATCAGGATCTATGTTTGCCATCTGAAGTCGCAGGGCGCCTTCGTCGATCCAGACGAGATCGACGTGGTGAGCGAGTGGGCGGAAAAAGTCAAACGCTACTATGCGCTTCGGGCCATGGCCGGTGTCGACCAGGTGGCCAAGCGAGCGGCCGAGGCGGGCGCACTCTACCGCACTTTCCGACGCACGCTCGATGTCGACCCGGAGGCCGCGGTCATCCTGCTCGGTGACATGAACGAGGATCCCGAATCCCATACGCTCGGCATTCTGACCCAGGGCGAGCGGGTTTTCTCGTGGGGCAGCGTCGCCGGCGATGCGATCCCGGAGGCGTTCGCCTATCTCAAGCACGTCTTCAAGCTCTACGACGCTTGGCATCTCGTGCCGACGCAGCAGAATAGCCGTCCGGTGACGCACAGCAGCTTCGGCCACGGCTCTGTTCTTGATTACGTGATCCTGTCGAACGGCCTCAATCCGAAGAATCCGCGGCGCCATGGCACAGTCAGCAAGATCGAGGTTTTTGATGACCATTTCCGCGACGGGCCGCCGCGCGGCATCGCCTCGGATCATGCGCCGGTTGTTGCGACCATCGCCAGCGCCGCCACCGTTTGAGGGGAGGGGTGCGGATTGACGGACGCGATCAGGCGGTTAAGGCGTTCGTCAACCCCAAAACTCGCTCCAGCCGATCGAAGTTCTGCTCGTTGGCGTAGGCGATGAATGCCTTGAACTTGGTGTTTTCCTCGTTCGGTTCCATCAGCATGCGCCATGAGAGTCGAGTGCCGCCGTCCTCCGGCCGAAAATCCATTTCCAGCGTGAACACGTGGATCGGGTCGTGATGCAGGAAGACGATTCGCTCAGGTGCCAAGACCTCCTGGAAGGTTGAGTGGTTGAGGAATTCCGCTCCCTCTTCAGTCTTCATCAGGATGACCCAGCGGCCACCGGGGCGCAGGTCGAACTCATGGATTTCGTTGGTGAAGCCATCGGGACCCCACCACTGCGCGAGCTTGACCGGATCGGCAAAGGCTTCGAACAGCATCGAAGGAGCGACGCCGAACAGGCGGGAACTCAGGATTTCGACGTGATCGGTGACAGCCACGGGTGTTTCCTTGGCGCTCTGCAATGGGCATTTCCGCTTGGTTAGCGTTTGGATCGATCCGCGCAAGCGATTGATGCAGCCCCTTGTCGCTCAAAAGACAAGCCCCGCGGTCTTGTGCCGCGGAGCTTTGATCGCGTGTCCGATCAGGCGAAATAGCTCTGCAGCGGACGGACCTCAAGCTGGCCCTTTTTCAAGGCGCGGATGGCTTCGGCGGCGGCAAGCGCACCGGCCATCGTCGTGTAATAGGGCACCTTCTGCATCAGAGCGGCACGACGCAGCGATTTCGAATCCGAAATCGCCTTGTTGCCATCGGTAGTGTTGATCACCAGCTGAACCTGACGGTTGCGAATAGCGTCCTCGACATGCGGACGGCCTTCCAGAACCTTGTTGATCTTGATCGCCTCGATGCCCTTTTCGGCGAGGAAGCGCTGGGTGCCACCGGTCGCCATGACCTTGAAGCCAATCTCGGCAAGCAGGCGCACGGCCGGCATCACACGTTCCTTGTCCTCGTCGCGGACCGAGACGAAAACGGTGCCTTCGCGCGGCAGTTCGACGCCGGCGCCCAGCTGGCTCTTGGCGAAAGCCAAAGCGAAGTCGGTGTCGAGGCCGATGACCTCGCCGGTCGAGCGCATCTCAGGCCCAAGCAGCGTGTCGACGCCGGGGAAGCGGGCGAAGGGGAAGACGGCCTCCTTGACGGCGATATGGGTCAGGTTACGCGGGTCGGGCTTCTTGCCATAGGCGGCGATCGCCGCATCGAGCTTTTCGCCGGTCATGATGCGGGCGGCGATCTTGGCGATCGGCGCTCCGATGGTCTTTGCGACGAAGGGCACCGTGCGCGAGGCACGCGGGTTGACTTCAAGCACGTAGATCACACCGTCCTTGATGGCGTACTGGACGTTCATCAGGCCGCCGACATTGAGCGCCTTGGCCATGGCCTTGGTCTGGCGTTCCAGCTCATCGAGCAACTCGGGGCTAAGCGATCGCGACGGCAGCGAGCAGGCGCTATCGCCCGAATGGATGCCGGCCTCCTCGATATGCTCCATGATGCCGGAGACGAAGACGTTCTCGCCGTCGCACAGCGCGTCGACATCGACTTCAATGGCGTTGGTCAGGTAGCTGTCGAACAGAAGCGGGTTCTTGCCGAGAAGCGTGTTGATCTGGCCGGTCTTGTCGTTCGGATAACGCTGCTTGATGTCTTCCGGAACCAGGCCCGGAACGGTGTCGAGTAGGTAAGACTGCAACATGCTCTCATTGTGAATGATCTGCATGGCACGACCGCCCAGAACGTAGGACGGGCGCACGACCAGCGGGAAGCCGATCTCGGAGGCGACAATGCGGGCCTGCTCGACCGAATAGGCGATGCCGTTGTTCGGCTGCGTAAGGTCGAGCTTCATCAGAAGCTTCTGGAAGCGGTCGCGGTCTTCGGCAAGGTCGATCATGTCGGGGGCTGTGCCGAGGATCGGGATGCCGTTCTTTTCCAGCGCCTCGGCGAGCTTCAGCGGCGTCTGACCACCGAACTGCACGATAACGCCGACGAGCGTGCCCTTTTCTTGCTCGGCGCGCATGATCTCGATTACGTCTTCGGCCGTCAGCGGTTCGAAGTAGAGGCGATCGGAGGTGTCGTAGTCGGTCGAGACCGTTTCCGGGTTGCAGTTGACCATGATGGCTTCATAGCCGGCATCCTTCAGCGCGAAGGCGGCGTGGCAACAGCAGTAGTCGAACTCAATGCCCTGGCCGATGCGGTTCGGGCCGCCGCCGAGGATGACGACCTTCTTGCGGTCGGAAACCTGTGCCTCGGAGCGCGCGGCACCGACGAAGGGCGTCTCATAGGTCGAGTACATATAGGCGGTCGGCGAGGCGAATTCGGCCGCGCAGGTGTCGATGCGCTTGAAGACTGGCCGCACGTTCAGCGCGTTGCGGATTTCGGCCACTTCCTTTGGGCGCTTGCCACTGAGGCTGGCCAGACGTGCGTCGGAGAAGCCCATGGCTTTCAGCATGCGCAGGTTTTCGGCATCGTCCGGAAGACCGTGCTCGCGGACGCGGGCTTCCATGTCGACGATCGCCTTGAACTGGGCGATGAACCATGGGTCGATCTTGCAGCCCTCGTGCACCTCTTCCGGCGACATGCCGAGACGCAAGGCCTGGGCGACCATGCGCAGGCGATCCGGGGTCGGCGTGCCGATGGCGGCGCGGATGGCGTTCTTGTCGTCGCCACCGTCGCCATTGCTGCCGAGGCCGGGGATTTCGATTTCGTCGAGGCCGGTGAGGCCGGTCTCCAGGCCGCGCAGCGCCTTCTGCAGCGATTCCGCAAAGGTACGGCCGATCGCCATGACTTCGCCGACCGACTTCATCGCGGTGGTCAGTGTCGGCTCTGCGCCGGGGAATTTTTCGAAGGCAAAACGCGGGATCTTGGTGACGACATAGTCGATCGACGGTTCGAACGAGGCCGGCGTCGCGCCGCCGGTGATGTCATTTTCCAGTTCGTCGAGCGTGTAACCGACGGCGAGCTTGGCGGCGACCTTGGCGATCGGGAAGCCGGTGGCCTTGGAGGCGAGCGCCGAGGAGCGCGACACGCGCGGGTTCATTTCGATGACGACGAGGCGGCCGTCCGCCGGATTGACGGCGAACTGTACGTTCGAGCCGCCGGTCTCTACGCCGATCTCACGCAGCACCGCGATCGAGGCGTTGCGCATCATCTGGTATTCCTTGTCGGTCAGGGTCAGCGCGGGCGCCACCGTGATCGAGTCGCCTGTGTGCACGCCCATCGGATCGATGTTCTCGATCGAGCAGATGATGATGCAATTGTCCGCCTTGTCGCGGACGACCTCCATCTCATACTCTTTCCAGCCGAGCACGGATTCCTCGATCAGCACTTCAGTGGTCGGCGAGGCATCGAGGCCGGATCCGATGATTTCGAAGAATTCCGAGCGATTGTAGGCGATGCCGCCGCCTGTGCCGCCCATGGTGAAGGAGGGGCGAATGATCGCCGGCAGACCAACGACATCAAGCGCCTGGGCGGCGACTGCCATGGCGTGGTTCATGTAGCGCTGCTTGCGATCGGTCTCGCCCAGGTTCCACTGGTTCTCCAGCGCGTCGAGCGCCTTGTCGAGTTCAGCGCCGGAGAGCCTGGACTTCAGTTCTGCACGCGCAGCCTCATGGGTCTTGCGGTCAGCATCCTTGATCTCGGTGGCATTCGCCAGCATCGACTTTGGCGTTTCAAGACCAATCTTGGCCATGGCTTCGCGGAACAGCGCGCGATCTTCGGCCTTGTCGATGGCGGCGGGCTTGGCGCCGATCATTTCGACATTGTAGCGGTCGAGCACGCCCATGCGTTTCAGTGAAAGCGCCGTGTTGAGCGCCGTCTGGCCGCCCATGGTCGGGAGCAGCGCGTCCGGGCGTTCCTTGGCGATGATCTTCGCCACCACTTCCGGGGTGATCGGCTCGACGTAGGTGGCGTCGGCCAAGCCCGGGTCGGTCATGATGGTCGCCGGGTTGGAGTTGACCAGGATAACCCGGTAGCCTTCCTCCTTCAGCGCCTTGACGGCCTGGGTGCCTGAATAGTCGAATTCGCAAGCCTGACCGATGACGATCGGACCGGCGCCAATGATGAGGATGGACTTTATATCTTGGCGCTTGGGCATCGGCGTCTTCCAATTTTCAGTTGCGCGAAAGGCCGGCCAGGGTGAATTCACCGGCCGGGGCGCGCATCGAGGTCTTTTAAGGCTAGAAGCGGCTTATAGGGAAATCTTTGCCGCAAACCAACCCCATAAATGAGCGCTCGGCAGGAAAGTTGGGGAGGGAGGTTCGGCGGTGATTTTTGTCACTGCTTGCCAAGGTCGAACTTACATCCGGCCGCCAGAGCGGGCGTGTGTCATAGGCTCCGCGCAAAAAAATGGCGGGCCGTGGCCCGCCATCTGTCTTTTCGGATGTTGTCTCGTCTCAGAACTCTTCCCAATCGGCGGATGCCGCGCTGTTCTGGGCACCGACGGCTGCGGCCAGGCGATTGCCGAGTGCGCGGGCCGGCGAGGGGACCGGAGCCGTGTTGCGCGAGGCACTGGCAACGGGCGGGCGCGGGGCCAGCGGCTTGGGGGCCGGTGCCCGTGCCGGGGCGGCGGGCGCCGTGGCACGCAGGTTTGCGGCAGGGCTGTTACCGAGATTGAACTGGGCAAGCCGGGCTGAAAGCGCGGAGACTTCCGATACCAGCGTATGCGAGGCCGCGTTGGTTTCCTCGACCATTGCCGCGTTTTTCTGCGTGCCCTGGTCCATGATGTTGACGGCGGAGTTGATCTCGCTGAGGCCCGTCGACTGGTCGCGTGCGGCCAGCACGATCGCCTGGACGTTGGTGTTGATCTGCTGGACCTCCGTCACGATCGCCCGCAGGGCCTCGCCGGTCTGGCCGACGAGCGAGACACCATGTTTGACCTGCTCACCGGAGGCGGTGATGAGCGCCTTGATTTCCTTGGCGGCATTGGCCGAGCGTTGTGCGAGTTCACGCACTTCCTGCGCCACCACGGCAAAGCCCTTACCAGCTTCGCCGGCCCGTGCTGCCTCGACACCGGCGTTGAGCGCCAGAAGGTTGGTCTGGAAGGCGATCTCGTCGATCACGCCGATGATGTTGGAAATCGACTGGGATGACTGTTCGATGGCACTCATCGCGTCGACAGCGGCGCTGACCACTTCGCCTGAGCGCTCTGCGCCTTCCTTTGTGCGGTTCACCTGCGCGCCGGCGTCTTCGGCTCGCTGGGTCGATTCGTGGACCGATCGGGTGATTTCGGCCAATGCTGCCGCGGTCTCCTCGACAGAGGCCGCTTGCTGCTCGGTGCGGTGGGCAAGGTCGTCGGCGGCGGAGCGGATCTCGTTGGAGCCGTTCTGGATGGTCGTTGCGTTGTCGCTGAAGGAGAGCATGGCGGCCTGCAGCGCCTCGACCGACTCGTTAAAATTAGAGCGGATCGCGTCGAACGCGCCGTTGAACGGCTTGTCGAGACGAACCGTCATGTCGCCTTTGGAGAGACGTGCCAGCCCATTGCCGAGTTCGGAGACGACGAAGCGGACTTCTTCCTCCCGCGCAGCATGGCCATTCGACCGCTCTATTCGCTCGAGTTCTTCCTGGGCGCGATGAGCCTCGGCCTCATTTTCAAGCTGAACCTTGCGGCGGTTGTTTTCCAACAGGATTTGCAGTGAACGGGAAAGGTCGCCCAGTTCGTCGGACCTTTCGCGGTCAGTCAGTTCGACGTCGAGCCTGCCATCGGCGATCTGTGTGGTCTGGTCGATCACGCGGTTGATGCGGCCGATGAAGCCGCGAGCGAGTACCCAACCGGCGACGACCAGCAGGAGCGTGGCAAGCCCGATGACCAGAACGGAGTTCCAGACAACATGACTGAGGGCGGCAAAAACGGTGGCGCTCGGAACGGAGACGACAACGTTCCACACGGTGCCCTCAAAGGGTGTGATCGGTACGGCGACGGCCAGATGTTCCGTGCCGTCGGGTTGGATAATAGTCCGGGCCTCACCCGGAGATTTCACCGCGCTCTCCCAAGCCTTGGCGTCGACGCCGCTGTCCTTGAGGGACTTACCCATCATAGCCTTATCGGGATAGCTGACGAAGGCGTCGGCGGATGAAAGAAGCGCGATATAGCCGTTGCCCAGCGGATGTTTGGCGGCAAGATCCGCAGCCGTTTTGTTGAGGTCGATGTCGGCGCCCACATAGGCGACGGTTTTGCCGTTGTCCTGGATCGGTATCGACAGAGTGGTCATCAGCACGTCCTTGCCGTCGACCGGATAGACGTAGGGTTCCATCAGTACGGTTTTGCCGGTCTTGACCGGCAACTGGTAAAAGTCGCCGGCGCCAGGCTTGTCGTAGTCGACCATGACCTCCGTCTTGATCTCGCTGCCGGCGCGGTAGACGTAGGGCACAAACCGGCCCGTTGCGTCGTGCGTCGGCTTGTCGACATAGTCCGCGTCCTTGCCGTCGAAGGCATTCGGTTCCCACCCCGTGGACAGGCCGAGCGCACCAGGGTAGCCCTTCAGCGTCGTGGTCATCAGCGCGATGATGTTGTCTCTGGTGGCTGAGCCGCTCTCGCGCAACGATACGATCGACATTCGCACGCCGTCTACCATCTGATGACCGTCGCCCAGGCTGGCTTCGATCTCCGCGGCAGCCTCAGTTGCTGCTGCGCGCATCTCGTTGATACTTGCCGTGCGGACGTTGTCGTAGGAAATCGTCACCAGTGTCGCTGCAACGCCGATTGTGGTCACGACACCGAGTGCGACAGTGGAGAATATGTTGCGGCTCGTGGCCGATTTGAAAAGCATGGACACCTCTTGAGGACGTTTATTGCCATTGCGCTTCGCGCTCCAGCATGCTGACGGCAAGTCTGGGGATGTAGTCGATGAAGCTTAGCTGTCTCGTGGTTAAGCAGGTGTTTAAGTTAACGTATATCTGGGCTGTTTCGCGCTTTGACTTGATTTATTGCATTGTCGACTGCTCCTTGCCTGCTAGTCTGCATGAAAACGGGGGCATGCGATGTATTCTTCCTATTTGAACTACGATGGACTGGGCTTGGCGGACCTGGTTCGACGTGGCGAGGTCAGCGCGATCGAGCTTGTCGAAACGGCGATTGCGTCGATCGAGCGGCTCAATCCGGACCTGAACGCGGTCATCCTGCCGATGTTCGAGCAGGCGCGACAGGCCGCCGCCGGGCCGGTCAGCGACGGCCCCTTTGTCGGCGTGCCCTTTCTGCTGAAGGATCTGCTGTCGCAGGTCGAGGGTGTTCCCACGTCGCAGGGCAATCGGCTCTGGGCGAAGATAAAGGCATCCGGCGACAACGAACTGGTGAAGCGCTGGAAACGGGCAGGCCTGATTATCGTCGGCAAGACCAATACGCCGGAATTCGGCCTTACCCCTTATACCGAGCCGGACACCTTCGGTCCGACCCGTAATCCCTGGGATTTGACGCGCACGCCTGGCGGCTCCTCCGGTGGATCGGCCGCGGCTGTGGCTTCGGGCATGGTGCCGCTCGCCTCCGGTGGCGACGGCGGCGGTTCGATCCGCATTCCGGCCTCGGCCTGCGGTCTGTTCGGCATGAAGCCGACGCGCGGGCGCAATCCGGTGGGTCCGTTCATCGGCGAGGCCTGGTCAGGTTTTGCCGGCGAGCATGTGTTGACGCGATCGGTTCGCGATTCCGCCGCCATGCTCGACGCCACGCACGGACCTGATGTCGGCAATCCGCATCCGCTGCCGGAATTTTACGGATCATGGCTCGAGGCCGTCGGGCGCGCACCGAAGCGTTTGCGGATCGCCGTGTCCGTCGACCCCATGCTTGGCAAGGTTGTCGCGCCGGAGGTCCTCGCGGCCTTTGATGAAACTGTGCGCCTGCTTGAAGATCTGGGACATGAGGTGGTGGAGGCAGCGCCTTCCGTTGAGCGGGAGCGGTTCTCGCTCGCCTTTCTAACTGTGTTGGCCGCCGAGCTGCGTGCCGACATCGAGTTCATCGCCGAACTGAGCGGTATTCGAGTGCGGCCGGAGGATTTCGATGCCGCGTCCTTTGGTCTTGGACTTCTCGGCCAGGCTTTCTCCGCCGCCGAACTCGCCGCGGCCCTGCGCTACCTTAAGCTCTCGGCACGATCGATCCTCGGATTTTTCGAAACGCATGACGTGCTGATGACGCCGGTGCTGTCCAGCCTGCCGGTAAAGATCGGCGCACTTCAGCCTAAGCCGATCGAGAAGACGTTGATCCGTTTCATGGGGCATATCCATGGCGGTTGGCTGTTGAAGAAGCTCGGCATTGCCAACCAACTCGCGGCGCAGACTTTCGAATTCATCCCGTGGACGCCGGTGTTCAACGTCACCGGCCAGCCCGCCATGTCGGTGCCGCTGAACTGGTCGCCCGAGGGATTGCCGATCGGCATGCATTTCGTCGGACGCTTCGCCGACGAGGCAACGCTGTTCAGCCTGGCTGGGCAGCTGGAGCAGGCGCGCCCGTGGAAGGACCGGCGTCCGCCGGGCTGACTCCAGCAAAGATCGCGTCGACCAGGCGTGCCGGTACGACTGGCCTGTATGTTACGCGAGCCGGCACATTGGCATGCCGCCGCTTGGCGCTTGTTTGTCCAGCCGTGTCCATGACGTTGCCCGATGATTTCATGTGTCGCCGAGGCTCGGGTGCGCGCACCGCAAAACATGAAGGCGAACCGTGCGATCGGCTTGTCAAAGCGCGCTTGGTGCACGGCTGTGTCTACAGCTCGACGAGAGCCGAACCGGTAGCTGGTGAAAACAATTGTTTGCTAATTTGTTTGGTCCTGCGGAACGCTTTGCTTTATGACGTATTTTTTCCCGCAGGCTCACATAATGGAGTTATGGAATGGAATGGAAGGGCCGGCGTCAGTCGGATAATATCGAGGATCGGCGCGGAACGTCCGTCGGTCGTGGCGGCACCGGACGCAATCCGTTCGGCCGTTCCGGCATCCAGATCCCGATGGGCAGCGGCCGCCGCGGCGGTGGCATGAGCATCGGTACGATCATCGTCCTCGTCGTCATCTACTTCGTGCTCAAGATGATGGGCATCGACATGTTGCAGGTGCTGGGCGACGGCTCCACACAGCAGTCCGGCTACGAGCAGTCCACCGGAGCGCGACCGTCATCTCCTGCCGCCGATGAGATGACCGCCTTCGTCAGGACCGTACTGGCCGAAACAGAGGATACGTGGAACGGCATTTTCCAGGCGTCCGGCGAAAAATATCAGGAGCCAACCCTGGTTCTGTTTTCCGGGCAGGTGCAGTCGGCCTGCGGTTTTGCCTCCTCGGCATCGGGGCCGTTCTATTGCCCTGGCGATCGCAAGGTTTATCTCGATACCGCCTTCTTCCAGCAGTTGGAGCAGCAGTTCGGTGCATCCGGCGACTTCGCCGAGGCTTATGTCATCGCCCACGAGATCGGCCATCATGTGCAGAACCTGACGGGCGTCCTGCCGAAGTTCAATAAATTGCGCCAGCAGATGAGCGAAGTGGAGGCCAATAAGATGTCGGTCCGCGTCGAGTTGCAGGCCGACTGTTATGCCGGGATCTGGGGGAGCTATACCGAGCAGAAGGGCCTGCTCGATGCCGGAGACCTGGAGGAGGCACTTAACGCCGCGCACCAGATCGGCGATGACACGCTGCAAAAGCGTGGTCAGGGCTATGTGGTTCCCGATAGCTTCAACCACGGCACTTCGGCGCAGCGGGCGAAATGGTTCAAACGTGGCTTCGATAGCGGCGAGGTGTCAGCCTGCGATACGTTCTCGGGGGCGATCTGAGGCGCAGTCGCCCTTTCATCAGCCTTTGTGATCAATCGACGATATTTTCTGCATGAACCCGCTGCGGCTTGCTACCGTAGCGGGTTTCTTCTATCCAGATAGAACACGCCGCTCACCAGTATCCTCTGGAAGCGGCTTTTTTCGTCTTGGGTAAGCTTATGTCTAGCCATTATGTACACGCGGGAGCAGGAAAAGCGGCCAGTAGCTGGGCCTCGCATATCCTTGCGACTCTCTCGCTCGGTATTCCCTTGATCGGCGCGCAGCTGGCGCAGCTCGGCATTCACACCACTGACGTCGTCATCGTCGGGCAGCTCGGTGCACAGTCGCTGGCGGCCATGGTGCTGTCCGGTCAGTTCTTCTTTACGATCTTCATCTTCGGTTCGGGCTTCTCGATCGCTGTCGTGCCGATGGTGGCGCAGGCCTATGGCCGCGGTGACGTCGTTTCGGTGCGCCGTGCGATCCGCATGGGGATGTGGGTATCGATCGGTTATACGCTTCTTACAGCGCCCCTGTTCTTCAATGCCGAGACGATCCTGCTGGCGCTCGGGCAGAAGCCCGAGGTCGCGGCGCTCGCCGCGGACTATGTGATGATCGTCCAGTTCGGTCTGTTGCCGGCGCTGCTCTTTGCCGTCTTGCGTGCTCTGGTCAGTGCGATCGGCCGGGCTGGCATTATTCTCTACGTCACGCTCGCCGTGCTCATGCTCAATGCCATGCTGGCCTATGCACTCGTCCTTGGCCATTTCGGGTTGCCGCGGCTTGGCATGATCGGGGCGGCGATCGTTGCGGTGATCGTCCAGTGGGCGAGTTTCCTGTTCATGGTCGTCTACATCGAAACGCGCGAACAAACACGGCGCTACGAATTGTTCGTTCGCTTCTGGCGCCCGGACTGGCAAGCGCTCCTTGAGGTGCTGCATCTCGGACTGCCGATCAGCATCACCGTGCTTGCCGAGGTTAGTCTGTTTGCCGCAGCCTCGCTGATGATGGGGAAGATCGGCACGCTCCAGCTTGCCGCGCATGGCATCGCCCTTCAACTGGCCTCGATTGCCTTCATGATCCCGCTTGGCCTGTCGCAGGCAGCAACGGTCAGGGTCGGCGTGGCCCACGGGCGTGGCGATTATCCGAACCTGATGCGCGCGGCGATTTCCGTGCTCGGGATCGCCAGTGCGATCGCGATTGCCGGAGGGATAGTTTTCTATTCGATGCCACGCTTGCTCAGCAGCGTCTTCATCGATGCAAGCGCGCCTGAGGCTGCTGCTGTGCTCGATTTCGCTGCGCCGCTCGTGGTGATCGCCGGTATCTTCCAGCTCGTGGACGGTTTGCAGGCGATTGCCAGCGGGCTGCTGCGCGGTTTGAAGGATGCGCGCATTCCGATGGTGATGGCGCTGGTCTCCTACTGGCCGATCGGCTTTTTCCTTGCCTGGGTGATGGCCTTCCCGCTGGGTATGGGCAGCATCGGCATCTGGCTCGGTTTCCTCATCGGCCTGATCAGTGCCGCGCTTTTGCTGTGCCTGCGGTTTTTCCAGAGAATGCGTTTCGAAATGAAAACGGCCCGGGTCTGACTGGGCCGTTCCGCAATCTCTAATGTGGGAATCGGATCAACGCTCTGCGAGCGCCGGCTCACCCTTGTTCTCGCGCACCAGGTTGATGAAGCGGCGGAAGAGGTAGTGGCTGTCCTGCGGGCCGGGCGAGGCTTCCGGGTGGTGCTGCACAGAGAAGACTGGCTTGCCGGCCAGTCGCAGGCCGCAGTTGGAGCCGTCGAACAGTGAAATGTGAGTCTCTTCAACGCCTTCCGGCAGGGACTTCGAATCGACTGCGAAGCCGTGGTTCATCGAGACGATCTCGACCTTGCCGGTGGTGAAATCCTTGACCGGGTGATTGGCGCCATGGTGCCCCTGGTGCATCTTCTCGGTCTTTGCCCCGAGCGCCAGGCCCAACATCTGGTGACCGAGGCAGATGCCGAACAGCGGCTTGTCGGACTTGATCAGGCTCTGGATGACCGGAACGGCATATTCGCCGGTTGCGGCCGGGTCGCCCGGACCGTTCGACAGGAATACGCCATCCGGCTGCAGCGCCAGGATGTCCTCGGCGCTGGTGGTCGCCGGAACGACGGTCACCTTGCAATCAAGACCGGCAAAGAGCCGCAGGATGTTGCGCTTCACACCGAAGTCGACGCAGACGATATGATACTGCGCATCCGCCGCGCCAAGCGTCGAGTAACCTTCGTTCCACACCCAGGGCTTCTCGTCCCAGACGGAGGACTGGCCGCAGGTTGCGACCTTGGCGAGGTCAAGGCCGACCAGACCGCTCCACGCCTTGGCCTCGGCCTTAAGCGTATCGATGTCGAACACGCCGTTCGGATCGTGGGCGATCACCGCATTCGGCGCGCCGTGCTCGCGGATCCAGGCGGTTAGTGCTCGGGTATCGACGCCATAAAGGCCGATGATGCCGCGGGCCTTCAGCCAGGCGTCGAGATGCTTGGCAGCGCGGTAGTTCGACGGGTCCGTGATGTCAGCCTTGAAGATCACACCGACTGCGCCGTGGCGTGCCGCCGGCGTCAGGTCTTCGATGTCTTCATCATTGGTGCCGACATTGCCGATATGCGGGAAGGTGAAAGTGACGATCTGGCCGAGATAGGACGGGTCGGTCAGGATTTCCTCATAGCCCGTCAACGCCGTGTTGAAGCATACTTCTGCCTGTACCTTGCCGGTGGCGCCGATCCCGTGGCCTTCGATGACGGTGCCGTCGGCGAGAACGAGAAGCGCAGTCGGCTTGCGGGTGGTCCATGGGGCTGTCGAGGTCATGTTCGTTCCTTGTCCGGCCGGGAACGCCGGTCCCTTGAAGAACCGGAGCCCACGCGCCATTTATGATCGCAGATCAAGGTCGCGCAGCGACGTGCGCGTTTTCCCCTGATGACAATTTTCGTGCAGGTGCCGGAAAATAGACGGATCGACCCTGAAGGTCAATTCGCCCTTGTGGAAAGCGTGGAATTTTGCCCCATGTATTTCAATGGGTTGCCTAATTGATTTGCGCGAAGCGGAAGGTCTGGTTAAGAGTTCGGCAAAAATGACAAGGAAAAGCCACAATTGACGACGTTCGCCAACCGGTTTTCCTATGGAGATGAAGAGATGATGCGCGACAGGCTCACCGAGGTTATGAAGGAATCCCTCAAGGCGAAGGACGTGCGCCGTACCTCGACTGTGCGGTTGATTCAGACCGCGATCAAGGATCGGGACATCGCCAACCGCGGTATCGGCAAAGATCCCGTTACCGACGACGAAATCATGCAGATCCTGATGAAGATGATCAAGCAGCGCGACGAGTCGGCGAAGATCTATGCCGACAACGCACGGCCTGAGCTTGCCGAGCAGGAGCTCCAGGAAATCTGCATCATCAAGAGCTTCATGCCGGAGCAATTGCCCGAGGAGAAGGTGCGTGAACTCTGCGCTTCGGTGATCACCGAAACCGGTGCCCAGGGGCTGCGCGACATGGGCAAGTGCATGAATGCACTCAAGGAGCGCTATCCCGGTCAGATCGACTTCGCCAAGGCGTCCGGCCTGGTCAAGGATCTGTTGAAGTAGGGGGCGAAGGCCTCGCTTCAGGACTCCGCCTTCGGGCGGAGTTTTTCGTTCAGCGCCTTTGAGATCTTCTGTTGCATGGTGAAATGGCGCAGAGAGAGCAAAAGGGTCCCGGCAATGGGGTGTCATCGGCTCGGTTCTATCCGCACCTGCCAGGCATTTACTGACCTCTGGTAATGTCGGTCCGCTTGCCGTTCTGGTCGGCCGCTGTGAATAGCGGGTGCAAGCCTTAAAAGCCTTGGCGCTTCCACCTCGGCCCGCCTATATGGAGGGAACGACCAAGAGGGCAGAATGCGCTTTTCCAACGACTTTCTCGACGAGATCCGCGACCGCGTGCCGATTTCGGCCGTGGTTGGTCGACGCGTGTCGTGGGATCGCAAGAAAACCAATGTCTCGCGCGGCGACTATTGGGCGTGCTGCCCGTTCCACGGGGAAAAGAGCCCGAGCTTTCACTGCGAAGACCGCAAGGGGCGCTATCATTGCTTCGGTTGCGGTGTCTCCGGCGACCATTTCCGATTCCTCACCGATCTTGAGGGGTTGAGCTTTCCAGAAGCCGTGCAGCAGATCGCCGACATGGCCGGCATCGCCATGCCAAAGGCCGACGCGCAGGCGGAACGGCGCGAGAAGGAGCGCACGACGCTGCAGGACGTCATGGAAATGGCGACGCAGTACTTTCAGGATCAGTTGCAGACCGCTACAGGCGCGCGGGCCCGCGCATATCTGCGCGAACGGGGGCTCTCCGGGCGCACGATCGAAACGTTCCGGTTGGGCTATGCGCCCGAGAGCCGCAACGCGCTCAAGGAATATCTCGCTGCCAAGGGCGTGCCTAAGGAACAGATCGAGGCCTGCGGGCTGGTGCGGCATGGTCCGGACATTCCCGTCTCCTACGACTATTTCCGTGATCGCATCATGTTTCCGATCCTGTCGTCGCGCGACAAGGTAATCGCCTTCGGTGGCCGCGCCATGGCTCCGGACGCGATGGCGAAATACATGAATTCGCCGGAAACGGAGCTCTTCCACAAGGGCAATGTGCTGTTCAATTTCTCCCGGGCGCGCCGGGCACTGCAGGGGCCGTCCGGTGCGGAGACGATCATCGCCGTCGAAGGCTATATGGATGTGATCGCGCTCCACCAGGCCGGCATCGAGAACGCCGTGGCGCCGCTTGGCACGGCGCTGACCGAGAATCAGCTCGATTTGATGTGGAAGCTGACGCCGGTGCCGGTGCTTTGTTTCGACGGTGACAGTGCTGGCCAGCGGGCCGCGTTCCGTGGCGTTGATCTGGCGCTTCCGCACCTGAAACCGGGCCGTTCGGTGCGCTTCGCCATGTTGCCCGACGGCAAGGACCCGGATGACCTGGTCAAGCAGGACGGTCGCGCACCGTTCGACAAGGTGCTTGCGGAGGCACGGCCGCTGGCGGAAATGCTTTGGCTTCGCGAGGCTGGAGCGGGGCAGTATGACACGCCGGAGAAGCGCGCGGAGCTCGAAGCCCGGATGAAACAAGTGGTCCAGGTGATCGCTGACGAGAATGTTCGCCGCCACTACCAGCAGGACGTCCGAGACCGGCTGAACGCGTTCTTCCAGCCGAGCCAGGCCGGGCGAGGCGAGCGTCGCGGCGGTTTCGAGCCGGGCAATCGCGGCGGGGGGCGTGGCGGAGCGGCGGGACAGGGCCGGTTCGGCGGACGCGCGCCCGGTCCATCGGCTGGCGGCGGTGGAGCGATTTCCGATCGGCTGGCCCGGTCCGGGCTGGTCAAGGGGCACCAGGATCAGCCGGCACTTCGGGAAAGCGTGCTGGCGTTGACTATCGTCAATCATCCGCAACTGTTGCAGGACGAGTACGACGAAATCGCCTCGATCGACTACGAGAACCGCGATTTACAGAAGCTCTGGTCCTCGCTTCTTACGATCGCGGCGGGGATGGGAGCCCAACTGACGCGGGAAACGCTGATTGCGCGATTGGAGGAACAGGGACATGGCGGTCTGATCAAAAGCCTCGACCAGCAGATCCGCAATGCGCGGCTGTGGACGGCGACGGAGATCGCCGCGCCCGAGGACGCCGGCGAGGGGTATCGCCAGGCCCTTTCCCTGCACAAGCGGACCAAGGCGCTGCGGCGCCAGCGCATCGAGCTTGAACGCGAGGTGGCGGAGGCGACCGAAGCCGAGGATGGCGACCATATCGGCCAGTTGATCGGTGCGCTGCATGAGGTGCAGCTCGAAATCACCCGGATGGAAAATCAGGAAGCGATCATCGACGGCTTCGGTGTGATGTCCGGACGCGTCAAAGGTGCGGCCACGGGTCATAATTCCTAGGCCATTTCGCTATAAGTGGTTGCTGAAAACCGGCAGATACTTCATTCAGCAGGACGATAGGCTCATCGGAACAAGTCGTGTCGACGCAGAGATTCGAAATTCAGTTACGACGCGAACGCGGGGTGCGTTCGGCGCGGCGTCTACAGACCCTCCATGCGCTCGTTGGACGTGCACTGGCGGTCCGCGCGCCGTATGGTCGTCGCCGGATGGACGTGACCAATATCGTCGCATTGCTCGCCAGCCTGATGACGATCCCCTACATCCTGCTTTATGCGCTCTACGATTATCAGGGGCTGTTGCCGGCCATTGCGGCCTTGTCGCCGCAGATCGTGCTCTATGCGATCACACCTTGCTTTCATCGCCTGGGACCCTGCGCCGCGGCGATCTATTTCAGCAGTATGTGGCTCGCCTTCGGTGTGCTCTGTTGTTTTCTGTTTGGAAGTGCGTCGGGGTTGCCTCTATTTTTCCTCACGGGCGCGGCCGCGACAATGCTGATTTTCGGCGCCGAGCGTTTCCTTCTGTCGGTGTTGGTGGCCGTACTGGCACTGGTGGCATTTCTGTGTGTCGAGGTATTCTTCAAGACTCCGGCGCTTGCCGCGGCTGATCCCGCCCTGATCGAAATTCTCTTCTTTATTACCGTGCCTTTCGCCTTCCTCCTGATCGTAACCACCGTCTATTTCGCTTTCGAGGAGGCGAGTCAGGCGGAAGTGGCCTTGGAAAAGGAGTATCGTTTCTCCGAAAAGCTCCTGGAGAACATGCTGCCGCGCGCGGTCGCTGCGCGCCTCCGACACGGCGATACCTCCATGATCGCCGATCAGATCTGTTCGGCTACCATTCTCTTCGCCGATATTGTCGATTTCACGCCGCGCGCAGCCAAATGGCCGCCGCAGGAGCTGGTGACTTTTCTCGGTCGGGTGTTTTGTTGTTTCGATGATCTTGCTGCGGGCCATGGGCTGGAGAAGATCAAGACAATCGGCGACGCTTATATGGTGGCGGGCGGTTTGCCGGAGCCGTGTGCCGACCATGCGGAGAGGATGGCGCTGATGGCACTCGACATGGTGGAGCGCTGCCGGCAGATCTCGGTGGAATATGGCGAGCCGGTCGATGTGCGCATTGGACTCGAGAGCGGTCCGGTGGTGGCCGGCGTGATCAGCTCGAGCAAGCTGCTCTACGATGTCTGGGGCGATACGGTGAATACTGCGGCACGGATGGAGTCGCACGGCGTCGCCGGCAGGATACAGGTCGGCGACCAATTCAAGTCGATGCTCGAAGACCGGTTCGAGTTCGAGTTGCGTGGCGAGATTGAAGTCAAGGGCAAAGGGGCGATGCGGGTCTGGTTCCTGAAGGGCCGAAAGCCATAACGCTCATCGATGATGCGTCGCAGAACCTTCAGTTTTGCGGGGTTTCAGCTCGCCCCTTGTTTCCGGTGCGTTCAGACCTACATCTGTCGGGAAGCGGTGCGATAGCCGTTCGTGTTAAGATTTTTCCCGTTTTCCCAGGCAATCGTGCCGGAAAAGCTTGACGGCAGGGGAAATTGTGGGAATCACCAGTACAGGCACACAAGGGTGAAGTGGGTCCAGGCGAATCTCTAGTACCATGACCGGTCATTCGGAAGAACGAGGACGTTGCGCGGCGGTGATGCAGTCCTTAGTTAATCGGGAATTAAGCACCATTCCGGTAGGTCATTGACAGAAATCGTAGCGGGCAGGGGCCTTCGGGCCGCTTTCCGCTTTGCATCGTGCGGACAAGATCAGACGTCAGGAAAGCGACGAAATAGATGGCATCCAAAGTCAAAGAAAACGAAGAAGCAGATAGCGAACGCGATGGCGCTACCGATGGTCCGCTTCTCGACCTTTCGGATGACGCGGTCAAAAAAATGATCAAGGCCGCCAAGAAGCGCGGCTATGTCACCATGGACGAACTGAACTCGGTTCTGCCGTCGGAGGAAGTCACCTCCGAGCAGATCGAGGACACCATGGCCATGCTCTCCGATATGGGTATTAACGTCGTCGAGGACGAGGACGCCGAAGAGGCTGCGCCCGCCGAAGAAGGCGATGACGATAACGACGGCGAAAGCGAAGGCGGCGAACTGGCGCCGTCGCAGGGCACTCAGCTCGCGACCGCCAAGAAGAAAGAACCGACCGACCGCACGGACGACCCGGTGCGCATGTACCTGCGCGAGATGGGTTCGGTCGAGCTTCTGTCGCGTGAAGGCGAAATCGCCATCGCCAAGCGTATCGAGGCCGGTCGCGAGACGATGATCTCCGGTCTTTGCGAGAGCCCGCTGACCTTCCAGGCGCTGATCATCTGGCGCGACGAACTTAACGAAGGCACGACGCTGCTGCGCGAGATCATTGATCTCGAAACCACTTATTCCGGCCCCGAGGCGAAGGCTGCGCCGCAGTTCCAGTCGCCGGAAAAGATCGAGGCCGACCGCAAACTTGCCGAGGAAAAGGAAAGGGAGCGGGCCAAGCGCCGTCCGGCCGGAGCTGGCGACGACGACATCACCAATGTCGGCGGCGACAATGCCGCGCCTGAGGAAGAGGAAGAGGACGAGGACGAATCCAACCTGTCGCTCGCCGCCATGGAAGCGGAACTGCGTCCGCAGGTCATGGAGACCCTCGACACGATCGCCGACACCTACAAGAAGCTGCGCAAGCTGCAGGATCAGCAGGTCGAGGCACGCCTTGCCTGCACCGGCACGCTGTCGTCCGGCCAGGAGCGCCGTTACAAGGAACTCAAGGACCAGCTGATCACGGCGGTCAAGTCGTTGTCGCTCAACCAGAACCGCATCGACAGCCTTGTCGAGCAGCTCTACGACATCAACAAGCGCCTCGTGCAGAACGAGGGAAAGCTGCTGCGTCTCGCCGAATCCTATGGTGTGAAGCGCGACAGTTTCCTTGAACAGTATTCCGGCGCCGAGCTTGATCCGAACTGGATGAAGTCGATCGGTAATCTTTCGGCCCGTGGCTGGAAGGATTTTGCTCGCGAGGAAAACCAGACGATCCGCGATATTCGCGGCGAGATCCAGAATCTGGCGACCGAGACCGGCATTTCGGTCACGGAATTCCGCCGCATCGTGCACATGGTGCAAAAGGGCGAACGCGAAGCCCGCATCGCCAAGAAGGAAATGGTCGAGGCCAACCTGCGTCTCGTCATCTCGATCGCCAAAAAATACACAAACCGCGGTCTGCAGTTCCTAGACCTCATTCAGGAAGGCAATATCGGCCTGATGAAGGCGGTCGACAAGTTTGAGTATCGTCGCGGTTACAAGTTCTCGACCTACGCCACCTGGTGGATTCGTCAGGCGATCACCCGTTCGATCGCCGACCAGGCTCGTACGATCCGTATTCCGGTGCATATGATCGAAACGATCAACAAGATCGTTCGCACATCGCGCCAGATGCTGCACGAAATCGGCCGCGAGCCGACGCCGGAAGAACTGGCCGAAAAACTCGCCATGCCGCTTGAGAAGGTCCGCAAGGTCCTCAAGATCGCCAAGGAGCCTATCTCGCTCGAAACCCCGGTCGGCGACGAGGAGGATTCTCACCTCGGCGACTTCATCGAGGACAAGAACGCGCTGCTGCCGATCGATGCCGCCATCCAGGCCAACCTGCGCGAGACGACGACGCGCGTTCTCGCCTCGCTTACTCCGCGTGAAGAGCGCGTGCTGCGCATGCGCTTCGGTATCGGCATGAACACCGACCATACGCTCGAAGAAGTCGGTCAACAGTTCTCGGTTACCCGCGAACGTATCCGCCAGATCGAAGCCAAGGCGCTCCGCAAGCTCAAGCACCCGAGCCGCTCGCGCAAGCTGCGCTCGTTCCTCGATAGCTAAGGCGACAGATAGAAGTTCAAGATTGAAGCCCGGTTGGAGCGATCCCGCCGGGTTTTCTTTTTCCCGGAGACATATGGACGGCGATCTGGCCGATCGACCTTGATGCCGCCTGCATTTGGCGCCACATCACGCGAAACGTTTGGGGACCATTGGTTCGGCATGGATGATTATGCGAAAAAGCGCTGGGGGAAGCTGGGTGCGGGCCTTCTGGTCTCGCTCGTGGTGCATTTTGCCGTGCTGGGCGTCCTCTTGGTGAACCTGCCGTTGTCGCTGCCGGCGCAGCCGCAGGAGGAAACGGTCGCGGTAGAGATCGTGCCGCCGCCGGAAGAGGCCAAGCCAGCGACGGAAGAGCCGCCGCCGGAGAAGGCCGAAGAACAACCACCAGAACCGAAGCAGCAGCCCGAGGCGGAAGCGGCTGCTGCCCCCCCGCCGCCACCTCCGCCATCGCCATCGCCATCGCCACCGCCGGAAAGTGTTCCGACGCCGCAGGAGCGTCCGGTCGAGCAGCCAGCCGGCGAGGCTGGCGGCGAGGCGCTGTCCCTGCCGGTGCTGCGTCCCGTCTTCGAATTCAGTGAGAAGGACAGCGGGCCGCGTAAGGATATGAGCGGCGACGCGTCGAAGGAGAGTGTCAAGCCGGACGCGGCGAATGACGAGAAGGGTAAGCCGGATCCTGAGGCGCCTAAGCCGCAAACTGCGGATGTCGAGCCTAAGACCGAGGCCGCGGGCCCGTCGGGTGTGCCGCTGCCGGATGACATCGCATTGCCCGAGATCGATACGGGAACGGCCAGCGCCGAGAGGGACGGGGCGCCGTCGCCCGCCCAGCCGGACGAGACTTCGGTGACCATCGGTGCGGCGGATCCCGTTGACGCCCCGGTTGAGCCTTCCGCTGCGCCGGATGCGTCCGCCTCTACCGTTGCCGAGAAAGCCGCATCTCCTGCCAAGCTAGAGGAGGTGAAGAAGCTCTATTCGAGGAATCTCACGAACGACGCGGCGGCTATGACGGCCATGCGCGATATCCCGCGTCCGGACCGCGCCGATCAGCTCTGCGTCACAGAATTGCGCGAGCAGTTGCGCAACGGCTCTCCCAGCTACCGGCCGGAGCTTCTTCCCTCCTTTCGGCTGAAGGAGGGCAATGTCCTTTCGATCGACAAGGCCGCCTTTCGCGCCAACGGGCAATGGTTCAATCTGCGTTTCCGCTGCGAGATCAACGCCGACGCCACCCGCGTGGTTTCATTTGCTTTCGATGTCGGCAGCGCCATCCCGAAAAGCGAGTGGAAGCGTTACGGCTTTCCCGACTTCTGAATATCCGGACGCGGCACTAGCCGAGGATATTCTGCACGACCCGCCTGAAGACCCGTGCGCCGATGCCGATCAACTCGTCGGGAAAGTCGTAGTCAGGGTTGTGCAATGCCGGATGGGTTTCTCCCGAGCCAAGGAAGAACATGGCGGCCGGGGCAAGGGCACGGAAGCGGCCAAAGTCCTCTGACGCGCGCATCGGCAGGTCCCCGCCATCGTGCGGGATCCCTTCCGCATCGAGTGCGCGGGCGAGGTGGGCGACGGCCTCCGGCGCGTTCTCGCAGTGGAGGAAGACATCGTCATAGCTGATGGCCAGCTCCAGCCCGTCCGATATTGCCGCCTGGCGTGCCAGTTGCTCCGCTTCGGCGCAAAGTTCGGCCATGCGGTCGTCGACCATAGTGCGGAGCGTCACCCAGATCTCACCGGCGCCGGGGGCTATGCCGAAGGCTTGCTCGCCGAGTACCGCATGGGTGACTGTTGCCAGCCGGAAGCCGCGATCGGGTGGGGCGCTTGCCGAAAGGGCGGTCAGTGCCGGCATCAGCCTCGCCATCGCCATCATCGGTGAACGGCCGGTTTCCGGCAGGGAAGCGTGCGCCGCCTTGCCCAAGAGGCGGATTTTCATGCCGCGCGAGGCGCAGTTGACGGGGCCGTCGGTGAGCGCGACCCGGCCGAGAGGCAGGCCTGGCAGATTGTGCAGGGAAAAGGCCAGATTGGGGCTGATCTCGGCAAAGCGCGAGTCGGCGATTACGGCTGCGGCGCCCGCGCCGGTTTCCTCCGCCGGTTGGAACAGCAAAACCACGCGGCCGCGCTTCGGCGGTTGGCGCGACAGGCTGAGGCCAACCGCGAGCAGGATCGTCGAATGGCCGTCATGGCCGCAGAGATGGCCCTTTCCCGGTACCGTTGAGCGATAGGCCGCTTCGGACTTTTCCTCGATCGGCAGTGCGTCGAGTTCTGCGCGCAAGAGCAGGGTCGGGCCGGGCTCGGCACCCTCGAAGACGGCAGCAATCCCGTGACCTCCGAGTCCCGTGAGGATGCGATCTGGCTTCATTGGCGCGAGAAAGGCCAAGACGCGGCGGGCGGTTTGTTCTTCCTCGCCGGAAATCTCCGGGTGGCGGTGTAGTTCGTGGCGGAAGTCGATCAGGTCGACCATATCGTGGTTGGTCAGAAACATCGCGGGCATCCAGTCAAATCGGTATCCGCCGAGACTATACGCTTTGCCGGCCTTCGCCCATCGGCGATTGTCGTGCCCTCAGCCGGTCCACACGAGATTGACGGCGATCGAGCCCATCACCAGCGCGATCAGTCCGTCCAGCAGACGCCAGGCGGCGGGCTTGGCGAAAATCGGTCGCAGATAGCGCGCGCCATAGCCAAGGGAGAAGAAGAACAGCACGGATGCCGCTGCTGCTCCGAGGCCGAAAGCAAGCCCCTGGCCGGGGTATTGGGTCGAAATCGAACCTAGCAGCACCACCGTGTCGAGGTAGACGTGCGGGTTGAGCCATGTCAGCGCGAGGCAAGTCAGAAGAGCCGTGGCAAGGCTATCCTCGGCCTCTCCCTCGGGTTTCAGTGAGGCGTTGCCGGTCAGCGCCGTGCGTAGGCTGCGAAGGCCATAATAGGCGAGGAAGGCGGCACCGCCGTAGCGCAACAGTGGGATGAGCCAGGGCACTGTAGCAATGGTGCGTGCCAGACCGCCGATGCCGGCCGAGATCAGTGCCGCATCCGAGGCGGCGCAGGTCAGGCATATGGCAAACACGTGGCTTCGCCGCAGCCCTTGGCGCAGCACAAAGGCATTTTGTGCGCCGATCGCGACGATCAGGCTGAGACCGAGAAAGAACCCGGATGTGGTGGCGATCAGCATGTCTGGCTCCGTAACGGACTACAGCTTGACTACAAGGGATGGTGTGATTAGCAAAATTCAATAATCTAAGTGAAGTTTAGGGATGCTAATGAGCCTCGATTACGCACTCCTCGATGCGCTGACCGCCGTCATCCGCTCCGGCAGTTTCGAAAAGGCCGCCCGACAGATCGGAGTGACGCCTTCGGCCATCTCGCAGCGGGTCAAATTGCTGGAGGAGCGCATCGGTTCGGTCCTGGTCATTCGCGGTCAGCCGTGCACCGCGACCGACCTAGGAATGCGGCTGGTGCGCCACGCCGAGGAAGTCGCCCTGCTCGAGAGGACTTTGGGTGATGACATTGGCGGCGGGGCGGTTGGCCAACGGAGGCCCACGATCAGGATCGCCGTCAATGCCGACAGCCTGGCGACCTGGTTCATCCAGGCCATGGCGGCGGTGCCCGACTGTCTGTTCGATCTGGTGCTCGATGACCAGGAGCACAGCGCTGACTGGCTGCGTCGCGGCGAAGTGCGCGCGGCGGTCAGCGGTTCGGATGCACCGGTACAGGGCTGCGATTGCCGGCCGCTCGGGGAGTTGCGCTACATCGCCACCGCAAGCCCCGACTTCATGCGCCGCTGGTTTGCCGAAGGGGTGACCGCCGAAGGGCTTGCCCAGGCGCCGGCGTTGACCTTCAACGCCAAGGATATGCTGCAGGCCCGCTGGATCGAGGCGCAGATCGGTGAGACAATCACCCCGCCTACCCACTGGCTGCCGTCGTCGCAGGCCTTTGTCGACGCAGCGACAGTCGGGCTGGGGTGGGGTCTCAATCCGGAAATCCTGGCAAGGGACGCGATCAGGCAAGGGCGGCTCGTGCCTCTGCTGGCGAATGCACCCTATGATGTTCCACTCTATTGGCATTGGAGCCGCTCGGTCGCCACCGCCCTCCAGTCGGTCAATCGGGCTGTTACGGAAACGGCGCGGGCGATGCTGCTGCCGGTTTGAGGCGCCTCGGCAGTCGCACACGCCAGCCATTGCCGACGTGGCGTCTGTGCCCTAATTGCTTCAGAGTGAATTTGGTGGAGGATATGCGCATGCCGATCCGCAAGCAGATCTTGTTGGCCCTCGAAGCGCTTAATCGCCGGGATTTTGCCGCGCTCGAAGACCTTTTCGACCCGGAGACGGCGCTGGACATGCCGGCCGGCCAGCGTGTGATCGGCTTTTCCTCGATGCGCGATACGTTGTCTACGTATCTGCTGCGCCACGAAGCCAGATTCGCCAACGGCGTCGTCATGGTTGACGAGGCCGGTCTGCGAGGGGCCGTTGATGGCACCCTCGACGGCCGTGCTCGCGATGGATCGCCGGACGGCGGCCGCAGCGGATGGTTTTCCCTGCCGTGCGTGCTGATTTTCGAAAGCGAGGATGATCGGTTCACCCGGCTGAGCCTCTATCTGTCGACGCCGCTGTGACGGTGTCGAAGCTCGACAATGCTCTCTATTCGTCGCTCAGGTAGTCTTCCAGCACCCTGACGATCAGGCCATGATCGTCTTCAGAGGCCATGCCGGACACAGTGATGGCGGCCACGACACCGGTGCCGATGACGCGGACTGGGAAACTGCCGCCGTGGCTGGCATAGTCGAACGGGTCCATGCCAAGCTCTGCCGACACTTCGCGGCCCTTCAGCCGATAGTTCTCGCCCACTCGCATGGATGATTTGTGAAAACGCAGTACCGTATTGCTCTTGCGGCGCGCCCAGTCGTCATTGTCCGGCGAGGAGCCGGGCAGGGCGACATGGAACAGCGTGCGGTCGCTTGTCCGGATATCGATCACCACCGGCAGATTTCCCTCGCGCGCCGCGCGTAGCAGGTGCTCGCCGATTTCGATCGCGGTGATCTCATTAAAGGCTTTGAAGACGAAGGCCTCTTCCTGGCCGGCCAGTGTGTCAAGCAGAGTGCGGTCGTTCGACATGTCTCATCCTCCCAAGGTGTGAGCAAGACTAGCGCTTTGTGCGGTGCTCGCAAAGCCTGACCGGTGTTTTATGCACCGATCCAGGATGTCACCTCACTCCAGTCAACCGGTTGAACGGCCGCGCCTGCGTGAGGGCCGCAAGGGCATCAATTGGCTGCGGTCGGGCGAGCAGAAAACCCTGGGCGCGATGATAGCCGAGGGCCTTGACGCGGGCGAGTTGTTGTTCTGTCTCGATCCCCTCGGCAACCGTCGTCAGCTTGAGGGCCGTGGCCAGGGCTGCCATCGCCTGCAGGATTGCAGCGCAATCGTTATTGGTGTCGGCCTCTTTGACGAAACTGCGGTCGATCTTGATCTTGTCGAAAGGGAAGCTGTGCAGGTAGCTCAGCGAGGAGTAGCCGGTGCCGAAGTCGTCCAGCGCGATGTCGACACCCATGGCTTTCAAGCTGTTGAGGGCGTCGAGTGTGCCGGCATCCCTCTCCATCAGCAGCGATTCGGTGATTTCTATCTCAAGCCGGTGGCTCGGCAGGCCCGAGGCGGCAAGCGCCCCACTCACCAGCGCAGGGATGTCGTCGCGGCGGAACTGCACAGGCGACAGATTGATGGCCAGACCAAGGTTGGGGGGCAAGGTGGCGAAGTCGTGGCAAGCCTTGTGAAACGCCCAACGACCGATCGATACCATCAGGCCGGTGGTCTCGGCGATCGGAATGAATTCAGCTGGGCTGATATAGCCGTGATCCGGGTGCTTCCAGCGCAGCAATGCTTCGGCTCCGACCAGCGCGCCCGTCGCAATGTCGAACTGCGGCTGGTAGTGGATCTCGAACTCGTCGCGCTTCTGGGCGCCGCGCAGGTCGTTCTCCAGTCCTCGCTTGACCAGCGTCTGACCATCCATATCCTTCTCGAAGAAATGAAATCCGTTGCGGCCTTCCAGCTTGGTGCGATAGGTGGCGAGGTCCGCATGATTGAGCAGGGTGTCACAGTCCCTGCCATCGCGCGGATGGCAGGCGATGCCGAGGCTGGCACTCGTCGAGACGAGGTGACCGCCAACGTCGAAGGTTTCTGCGAGTGCCGCGAGAATGGTCTCGGCAAAGAGCGCAAGCGCCTCCCTGCCTTGGCCGCCGCGCCGGACGATCGCAAACTCGTCGCCGCCGAGCCGGGCGAGGATGTCGTTGTGTCCGGCAATGGCGCGTAGCCGATCGGCGACCTGCTGCAACAGGGCATCGCCGACTTTGTGTCCAAGAGTCTCGTTTATCAGCTTGAAGCGGTCGAGGTCGATGCACACCACGGCAAGGCCGTTGACCTCGCCAGACGCCTGGCTCAGCAGATCCTCGATCAACCTGTGCAGGCTGTTGCGGTTGTGAAGGCCGGTCAGTTCGTCGTGGTGGGCAAGAAAGGCGATGCGGCTATCGGCCAGGCGTTGTTCGGTGACGTCGCGGATGATGAAGCCGAGGCCCGACAGGTTGAGGCGTTCATCCTGCCAGGCGGTACCGGAAACCTCGACGGTAATCTCATGATGCGACTTGCTTTGCGTTTTCAGTTCCTGGCGGTGCCGCCAGGCACCCGGTTTTCCGGACATGGCGGCGTCACCCTCTTCGGCGATCGCCAGCGGCAAGAACTTTGCCAACGGTTCTCCGAGTACATCTTCGGCGCGATAGCCGAACACCGTCTCGGCGGAGTGGTTCCAGGCGACGATACGCCGGTCCCCGTCCGCGACCACGACCGCATCGGCGGTCGCCGACATCAGCTTTGCGGAAATCACCTCCAGTCGTGAAAGCCGCCGTTGTTCCAGCTTGTCGGTCACCAGTCTGGCAAGGTCCTGCAGACGGCGGGTTGCGGTCTCGTCGAGGGGCGGCCGGACCTTCGTGTCGATGATGCACAGCGTGCCGATGCCGTAGCCTTTGGCTGACTTGAGCGGTGCACCGGCGTAAAAGCGGAAAGCGGCGCCGCCTGTGACCATGGGATTGTTGGCAAAGCGCCGGTCCAGCGACAGGTCGGGCACGACCATCGGTTGGTCGCCAAGCACGGTATGGCTACAGAATGCCACCTCGCACGGCACCGATTGAACATCGATACCAAAACGGGATTTGACCCAGACTTCCTCGGCGCCGACGAAGTTGATCAATGCGACCGGTGCGTCGAAAAGCTCTGCCGTCAGTCGCACGATATGGTCGTAGTCCGCTTCGGCCGCTGTCCCGAAAACACTGTAAGCATCAATGTCGCGCAGTCTGTCGCTGTCGCGAAGTTGTTCCAGAACGGCTTGCATGAAGTGGCCCGTGCAAAGATCTTCAATATAGTATCGAAGACAAACACGGTAGTCTTTCGATAAAGTTAAACCAGTAACTTCGCAGCATGGAGGAATTTCCTCTCTGTCTCCTCTCCTTGTTGATGGAAGTCAAAATTGCACGGCATAGTCGAGGATTTGCATCGGAAACCTTTGGGATCCGGGGCGTATGCGAGCCGTTTGGCGCGGTTGACCTTTTTCGGACGTCTGGACTATTCGATGAACTTCCGGACGTTGAGGGAGGGAGCGATGGTCTTGCGCCACATTGTGATCCGTACCAGGGGGCAGGGGCTTTACGAGTTCACACGCGAGGCGCAGTCCTTTATTGGCGAGCAGGCGGTCGACGAGGGGTTGTTCACGGTCTTCATTCGCCACACGTCTTGCTCGCTGCTGATTCAGGAGAATGCCGATCCGTCCGTCCAACGGGACATGTGCGCCTTCTTCGCCCGGCTCGCTCCACCATCATCCGATCCGTCCATGCACTGGATCGAGCACCGTCAGGAAGGGCCGGACGATATGCCCGCCCATATCAAGGCGGCACTCACGCAGACCTCGGTCGGAATTCCGTTTTCCGGCAGGCGGCTGCTGCTCGGCACCTGGCAGGGGCTTTATCTCTTCGAATACCGGGACCGGCCGCATGTGCGAGAGCTTGTCTTTCATGTTTCAGGTTGAGCGCGACCCGTCGCGAATGGGCGATTGGGGGCTGAATTCCACCATGAACGACCGCTGAACACCCGGTTCGGACCACATTCAGGCGCTCTCGGGCAATCTCCTCTTCATCGCTGATGGCAGCGGGAGTGTCAGCCGGGCCAAACCGGCAAGCCAGAGGAGAGAGAAGTCATGACCGGAATGCTTGCAAAACTGGGCCTTGCCGCCCTCGTTACCTTCGCCACCGCCGCCGGCACCGCGTCGACTGCCGCCGCAGGGTCCGATTTCAGCCTGGGCATTTATGTCGGCGGTCCCGGCTACGATCGCGACTATCGCGACAATTTCGGGCCGCGCAACGGCTGGCGTCATGAACAGCGTCGCCACAATCGCCTGGAAGGCTGTTCGCCGCGCCGTGCGGTGCAGGAGGCTCGCTGGAGTGGTCTGCGCCGCGCCCGTGTCCATAACATCACGCCACGCCGCGTGGTCGTTTCCGGCATCCGTTATGGTCAATTCGACCGCATGGTCTTTGCCAATGTCCGCGGCTGCCCGGTGATCAGATACTGATGTCTCCGCTGGATCTCGCAAAAGCCAAGGCACGCCGTATGGCGGGCCTTGGCATTTTTACCACAGAGAAGGCGGCCTGGCTCGTCCGGCACGCCGGATGAGCCAGCGGCTCCGGGCCTATTGGGCGATGGCGTAGGTGATGTTGACCGTCACCGTGTATTGGTTTTCGCCGGCGGCGATCGGTGCCGCATCGGACATCTCCTTGGCCATGGCCGCGCGATACATGGGTTGCGGCATGGGACGGGCGAAATTTTCGCTGATCTCGATCACCCGGCCGAGCTTGACGCCGGCGGCTTCGGTCAGCACCTTCGCCTTTTCGATCGCGGTGGCGACGGCCTTCTTGCGCGCCTCGGTGATCGCCGCCTCGGGGTTGTCGTTGGTGAAGGTGATGCCGCCACCCTGGTTGACGCCGAGCTTCACCGCCGCGTCGATCAGCGTGCCGAGTTTCGTCAGGTCACGGACGCGCAACGTCAGCCCGTTGCTGACGCGGTAGCCGACGATCACCGGCGCCACGTAGCTGCCGTCGTCTGTCTTGTCCTGGCGATAGAGCGGATCGACGGAAAAATTCGAGGTCTGCATGTCGCGCTCGGCGATGGACTTGGTCTTGAGGTCGGCCAGAACCTCGCTCATCGCCTGGCTATTGGCCCGTAGCGCCTCCTCGGCCGTTTCCGCCTCGCGTACGACACTCAGGTTTAGAATGGCCATGTCGGGGGCAATCGCCGCATCGCCTTCGCCCGAAACGATAATCGTCGCCTCGCGCGGCGACTGATCGTCGGCGAGTGCCGCAAGCGGCAGCAAAAAGGCGCAGGAAAGTGTCGCGGCGAGGGCGAGCCTGGTGGTCTTCAAATGGTTCATCATGGTTTCCTCGGATTGGCGTCCCTTACACATGCCTTGATGACGCGCGATTGTGAAGCCAATGCGGCGAAGACTTGTCGCCCGTCGCGAATTCGGTTAGAGCGATCTCCACGGCGCGGGTGCCATTGCCCGCCCCTGCGGCGCCATGCGCCGGGAGGGCCTGTAGCTCAATGGTTAGAGCCGGCGGCTCATAACCGCTTGGTTGGGGGTTCGAGTCCCTCCGGGCCCACCACTCTTTTATTATCTGTTTGATTTAGAACGATTTTCTCCGCAAAATCCCTCACCTTTCTCAGGGTGCGGGGCAGTGATGCGCTCGATTTGTTCCGATACCAGTCTGGAGGTGACAATGCCCAAACGTTCACGGTCCGCGCCCTTCGTATAGATTTCTGCTTGTTGGGTCGTTACCCAGCCGAACTGCGCCATCAATTGATGAGTTGTCGCACCTGCATTGGCGGCGATCGTCGCACTGAGCTTTCGCAGTCCATGAGCACTCTTCTGAACCCCTGCGGCCCTGCAAATCTCGCGGAACCAATTGCCGAACGATTCTTTTGTCAGCGGCATGCCATTTTTCCCGACAATGATCGACAGATCACCGGTCTGTGTCTCGTCGATTAGGTCCAAAACGCGATCAGAAAGCTCGATCGTCACTGGTGTGCCAGTTTTGACAGTGCGAATCCTCACAACTGCCTGCGCCATGTGCTGTCGCCCCACCCGGACAATGTCTGAGCGACGGAGGCCCGAGGTGAGCAACAGCTCAAAGGCGAGGCGTTCCCGACTTCCAATTGGCCAGTGGCTGGTAAATCGCTTCACATCCTCGTCAGTCCACGCTGGAAAGCCGTCCGACTTGTTCTTGAGCCTCTTTACGCCGATTGTGGGATCAACCCCTACATGCTCGTGTGCCAATGCCCACTTGAAGAGCGCTGACATTGATTTAAGAAAATTGTTTGCTAGTGCTGGTGTTGTCTTTCGACGTTCCAAGGCGTTGCGGATGTCTCTTGGGGCAACCGTCCGGCAGTCTACATTGCCGCTCACGTCGACGACCTGTCTATAGAACAGGCCTCTCTGCTTCCGCGTTGCTATAGCTAACCCCGACCATTCAGCGCTTTCCATGTATCGCTGAACCAACCATCGAAGCGACCGGACACGTTCAACAATAATTGTCGTTTCGACATGCTGACCAGCCACGGCAGCTTTATAGGCCACCTTGAACGCTTTGCTTGAGGGATCGTCGGGCAACCGAATTCTCGGCCCCTTTCCGATCCGGAAGAAGAGCTTTGTGCGTCCATGGCGCGATTTCTCTTTTACGACGTAGAGAGGTAGGGGCTTTGGCATGGTGCTCATTAGAGAACCACGCCCCCGCTGGATGCAACGGGCCCGAATGATGGACCCCCAGAAACGATTGGGCTGATCCTAAAGACCCGCCCATCGATTTCAATCTCCACAGTGACGTTTTCACTTCGGGCGACATCTGCCGCCCTCTTCAAATCAGCTTTCGATACCTTTTCCGATTTTCTCACCACTTCGACCTGCCACTCTCGTTACACGAAAATGCTGACGCAGAAAAAATCGTGTGGCAACAGAAAAATTAATGAAAAACAATCCACTAGCCAGACTCCCTAGTCCTTAGGGAACTTCGTTAGGGAAGTAGCGGACAGCCTAAGGCAATTACCCTATCGCGTTCGTCTCGGAACAAGAGCAGGTGTCGGAGAGATAGCTTTATCCTCCGATGCTGGCGTTGATCGACGGAAAACGTGATCAAGCCCAGACTCGGCAGCTTCCGGAAATGAAGCTAAGAACACGCGCGCCCTTGCCACTCTCCCTAAGGTCGCCTCCGCAGCCTCGTGCCTTGCTGCCACGGCTCCTGCCGCCATTCTATACTGTTGATCAGCTCGTCGCTCTGCGTTCACCTGCCGCGCCTCACACTGTCCGGCATAAGTCCGGCATTGCCACAAATGATCGTCTGCGGACGCAAGTTGTCTTTGCAACTCTTCGATTCTCCTGCTGCGAGCACCGGCTAAGCCAATAAGGTATGTCCACCAAGACACCTTTGGTGCGTTCCGTATGCTCTCGGCCAACTGCCACCGTCGATCAAAAGCGCTATCAACATCAGCTCTGGCTCTTTCGGCATCAGCCTTTGCTGCGATGACCTCCGGCGTATAGCGTCTCTTTGGGAGCATAGAAGCCAAATCGGCTCTGGCGGAAACCTCTAAGCGGTTCAATTCGTCAGAAACGCGTAGCAGATTAGGCTTCGCTAACTCACATGCCTTGGCATGTAGCCTCTGAACCTGAAGGCCCTGCTCTGTCGTGAGCGCTATTCGCGTGAACTGATTGTTGGGTTCCGCCTGCTGCTGCTCAGGAGTTGGTGCATCTGCGTGATCTGAGCTTGGGTCTGTTCGATGGCTTCCAGCATTTTTTCCTGAAGCGAGATCAGAAGTTCGGGTCCTTTCGCCGCCTCGTCCGCTTCCAGGAGGCGGCGGATAGCTCTGGTGTCCTTTAGAATGGCCTGTTCGATTGGTATCTCTTTGTTCATTCACCTTCTCCATCAAGATGTTAATCGCCGATTTGCGTTCTGCAGCCAGACGGTGCAGTGCTCCGAGAACGCAGCCGTCAGGGCTGACTACTACCGATGAGAGCGCCCTTTTTCCGGCTCCGAACCTCATTGAAAGATTAGATGGCTCGCTGGCTCGGGATCAAGAGCTTGCCCTCATCGCCGAAATTGTCTCAGCGAAAGGCCCAGTGGTGATTCATGCGCCTGGCGGTATCGGCAAGACGATCTTCGCGAACAGAATTGCAGCCAGTCTCCCTAGCGGCTCGAATTGCATTGTCTACGATTGTTTTGGAAACGGCCAATATCGTAATGCATCCGGCTATCGCCACCGGCACAAGGACGGTTTGGTACAAATTGCAAATGAGTTGGCGAGCAAGGGGCTCTGCCATTTGCTCATTCCCACAGTTCACGCGGATTCGGCTTCGCACGCTGCGCAGAGCTAACCTACGACTATGTTGTGCGAGACAAAGTCAACGAAGGGCTGCGCAAAGATCTCGAAGATCGATTGCAGCGTCTCAGAGCATTTCGGGGGTTAGCGGAGGGCTTAGCCGAACATTTTCAGGCCCAGCTAGATAATTTGCCGGAGGTCGATGACGTAAAGGACGAGGGGACGCGCATCTCCTTACACTCCCCTCCGCCGTTACCAAACTCAAGCCTCGACTAGGTGATGCCCTTTGGAGGGTTGCAAGCCGAGACCAGCAGCTATGCCAGAGAGCGCCGAATAACAGTTAGTGGCCCGCGTTGGCTCGGTGGATGTGAACTTCTGCCCTAACCCGATGCAGCACGAACAATAAGGTTGGACCTCAGGCTGCGAACAGTCTCCTCACCATTCCCAAGGCTGTTTTAGCGTAACCTCGGGATCTTTTGGTTCTTGGCTAGACTTATAGCGCATGCTTTTTTCGGGTTCTCTTTTAAGAACATCAAGCAGGTACCCTAAATCGATAGCCCTAACGAAGTTCCCGCCGCCATCGAAACCAAGCATAATTCCTCCGCGGAATTCTCCGTTTGCTGAGGGCTCTCTAAAATGTGAAAGAACCCTGACATAATCCCTGAACTGATCTCGAGAAAGCATGGGCATGTCATGCCAACATACGTTTTCTAATTTCTTATCATTTCTTTGCCAGTAATCCATTGCTATAGGCTGAATATTATTGCCTGCAATAGCTCCATATACAATTATATGCGGCTCTCCGCCAGCAACTCCATCTTCCTCATAAAGATTGCATAAGTGGATATAGTAATCCGTATAAGACTTTATTCCGTTCCTTTTAGTAAATTCCTTGTCAAACTTGTCTATTTCCGAACTAGAGTCAGCCTTGCAACGCTTGAATTCAACGACCCCCCAAAAATCGGCGTCGTTGAGTACCGCGTCACCAAGATCTCTCTCAATTGGACCTGCAAGAGGCGTGATTTTTGTTAAATTTGATTCAGCCAGAAATTGCTCAAGAAAGGCGTATTCAACCGTTTTTTCCCACCACAGATACCCCGACATTTCCTTGTCGCACCAGCTTTTAGTATTCATCACGGCACATTCCTTCTTCCTGTTTGTGAATTTGCATACGATCTAACGTTTTCCAAACATTGAAAAAATGATGATTTTTAAGACAGCTTGTGGCCGATCTTTTTGTCAGCAAAGCTAATGCATCACAAACGACCGTTTTCGGGACTGGAGGGAATGATGGGGGTGGTGATTGGATATGCGCGGGTTTCAAAATCAGACGGTAGCCAAACGCTCGACCTTCAAAAAGATGAGCTCCTGCGAGCAGGAGTTGATGCCGACCGGATCTACGAAGATTTCGCTTCCGGTAAACGAGACGATAGGCCCGGCCTTCATGCCTGTCTCAAGGCTTTGCGCTCAGGCGACACTCTCGTGGTCTGGAAGCTTGATCGCCTTGGGCGCGACATGCGGCATCTGGTCGACACCGTCGATGACCTGTCGAAGCGCGGGGTAGGTTTGCGCGTGCTTGCTGGGCAAATGCCCGTGGATACAGGCACCGCGCAGGGCAAGCTGATGTTCGGCATCTTTGCCAGCTTAGCCGAATTCGAACGAGAGCTTATCCGCGAGCGAACTATGGCGGGACTGAAGGCAGCCCGCGCCAGAGGGCGGGTAGGTGGCCGAAAGCCAAAAATGACCGGCGCAAAACTTCGGCTGGCGCAGGCGGCAATGGCAAAGCAAGGAACTGTTGTTGCTGAGCTATGCCGGGAATTGGGAGTGTCGCGGCAGACGCTTTACGAGCCCAGCCCAGTAGCGGCGTTCTTCGAGCGCTTCTGAATACGGGTTTCTGTCAGCGTAAGCTTTTCCAAGAGAAAGCTCCTTTTCGAGCAGTTTGTTTACGGCGGAAAAGGAGGTTTCTGTCTCATCCGCATCAGCCTCGTGGCTGGCGATGGCGAGGCTATTGAGGTACGTATTGAAGAAGAGGCTGTCGCTATTCACGGTTACTCCAATCATATTTGGGCATGATGCCCGATCCGCTTCCGTCGTCATCGGAGGCCGCTTAATGATGAAGCAAGATATTGATTTGTCTATTTTTTTAGTCCTTGAGGGCATCAAGGATTGGAACAGAATTCCTCAAGGTTGAAGCCTACGTTTTGATTTGAAGGCTGAACTGATGAAGGATTCGAGGTCGCTGGATCAGCCGGAGAACCGACGGCCTTCGCCGCGTATTTCTTGGTGAAGCATTTGGACAGCCATTGAAAAATAACGCTGAGCATCCGGCGATGCGTGCCAACTTCTGACTCCGCAGGGAGCCCAAATTGAATCCTTGCGGTGAGATAGCAAGCAGTCGTCCGTTTGGACCGCGCAGATGCGAGCATTTGGGGCTTGATTGGCATTTTATACCTTCTGGAGCCTCGTCAGTCACTCCGCACGCAAAAATGTTTCATGCCACTTTTAATTTCGTCGTACGCAGCAAGGAATCGCCGAGATGATGGAGGTCCTCGAATCCTTGCCAAAGCCCGAAATGCGCGGCACAGCCTTCTGTTTGGTGATGCTATCTCGCCAGTACCGCGACCGTCGATTTCTCCTTGCTGTGCACGCAGGCCTGACAAATAGGTTCTGAGCAGTTTCCGTTCCTGAGTTACGACGCTATTCGCTGAAGAATATTCATCGGCGCGAATAGCGGATGGGCATCCAGCTTCTGTGCCTGCCGTTGTGCGGTTCTCGCATAGCAATGCCGCGACGCGGCGGCTGCCGTACCGAACGAGTACCTTAGCTAGTATCCGGTCAGTCGTCGGTTCACAGCGGGGTGAGTGCGCCGTCTCCTTCCTGTTAGCAGCTACGATTTCCGCAGAGGGCTTCAAATTCGCCTTCGATGCAATTGAACGGACCGCCGCTCTCCATCGGGCGAAACCTCCGCCTGCCCGAAACAAGCGGCAGCGCTTGCGGCTCAGTTCCCACGCTGCAGCAAGCGCGTCATCTGGCCACCCAAGCATCTCGCTTTCTCGCCATATGCCCCAGAGCATATAGGTAGCTACCGCACCGGCCTTGCGTATAGGGTAATCAGGCAAGTCCACCTTTGAAAACTTGGCAGTCAGCCGACGTTTTGCAGTTTCCCGCGCAACAGGCGGTATGCGTGCTATGAAGTGCGCATGGAGGTCAAAAAGCCCGCTGACGGGATCGAAGCGCGGATGAATCGTGAGAAGGAGAAGCTCGAAAGAGCATCGTTTCCTAAGTTCGCTTAGGTGGATATTCAAAAGGGAGTTGAACGCTTTGAGACCGGCTTCCAGAGCCTCTGAGCTCACCTTGGCGCTGGGGATGCCGACACACCAGAATACACAATCCTGAAGCCCTATATCAGCCGCGAACGCTTCAAAGTCGCGCACCACTGGGACGTTCCTGCGGCGTGCATTTGCCTTGAACATCCGCGATCCACGGGTGGGTCGCCCGAGTTCGATGATCTCACCAGGAGCATCCTGCAGCAGAACGAGATATCGATCTCTATCCGAGACGAATACGTCGGCACCGACTTGCTCAAGTCGCTGGGCTAGTTGGCGTGATTGTGCAAACCGATGGTTCGCGGCGGGAGCTAGTCTGTAAGTCACCCTCGAGCCTTTCTCGAGAGTGGTGCGGGGTACGCTAGATATTCAAAAACGAAATCAATGGTGGATTTTTGCAGGTGCGGGGCACTTAACCATCTGAAAACGCTTAATTATGTTCCAACCTCCGGGCCCACCATTTCCGTCTTCGGGTGTGGTGTCTTCTCATTGGAAACCCGCTTCCAATCCTCGCACGCGGCCCGCGTCATGCACAGGAATGCCAAGCAAGCGCCTGGTGAATGCTATGCGAAAGAGATGTACATCTATTTTTGCCTGTCGAGCAGCGATCTGGCTTCCTCGAAGCGGCGGCGGCGTACCGGGTCCTTCTCGTCGGCCGAGTAGCAGGTTCGGCCGAGACAGAACTCCAGCAGTTTGTATGGGGCGCTTGCCGTTTCGAACTGGCATTCGATCGTGTCGCGGATGTCAGTGTCTTCAGCGGCCATCTTGGTCGAATAGGTCAGTCGCGCGCCCGGCGGCTTGAGTTCCGGGAAGGACTGGACGACGCCGATTTTCACCGCCTTGACCATTTCGAAATTGCGGGCGACGGTCGCGCAGATTTCTTCCATGCCGGGCGACTGGGCAGCGGCAAGGGACGGGGCGGCGATTACGGCGAAAGCGGCGAACAGAACGGGCTTCATGGTCCCTCCAAGGGCAAAAGGCTGCGATCCACCGGAGATTTCCACAAGGGGTGATTGTTCCCCGGAAGTCATCACTCTAGCGCCAATTGCAACGGCTGTCCTCCTCTGAAATTGTCGTGGTAAAGGGATGGGAGCGGTGGCTGCGCGGCAGATCCGAATGCGAGCGGGGTGTGGCCGGAATACCGCCAAGCGATAGCGGTCGGCGACGTTCTGGTCTCTGGCCGCAGCGCACTCTCCAGTCTGGCGCTCCGGTTGGGGGCAAGGCTGCCCAAACTCGTCAGGGCACCAACGGACGCGGTACCTGTTCGCGAGAGGGAGCGCTGTGAGGGGGAACCAGCTGCGTAATCAGAAGCCGGTGCTCCGCGTGAGGAGTACGTTGGCGACGCCGGAGTCGATCGTTGCGCAGATCTTGCGCGGGGCGGAGACGACCGCGATGTCATCGACACGGTGACCGGTGCCTATCGGCGCTGTTGAGAGCCTGGACATCCTCATGGCCCTTACGGCTTTCGGGGCGCCGCGACAGAGCGGTGAGCTGGAGGCGTTTGCAGGCGGGGGAGGCCCGTTTGGCGGATCAGGTTTGACTTTGGTCAAGGCCGGGCTTGGATGCAGTGCTTATCGTTAAGTCAATATGGCAAGGATGCGGGATGGCAGAGGTTCTCTTTCAGGTTGATGGTGTGACGAAGACCTATCGCACCGGCGATGTGGAGGTCTGGGCCTTGCGTGGCGTCGATCTGAGCCTGGAGCGCGGCGAGATGGCGGTGCTGCTTGGGCCCTCGGGCAGCGGCAAGTCGACGCTACTCAACATCATGGGCGGGCTCGATCGCGCCACGGCGGGGTCCGTTCGCTGCGCCGACCATGAACTGACCGGCTTCAGCGAGCGCCAGCTCACACAGTTCCGCCGCGACCATATCGGCTTCGTCTTCCAGTTCTACAATCTCATCCCGAGCCTGACGGCCTATGAGAATGTCGCCTTGGTGACGGAAATCGCCAGCAATCCCATGGACGCCGGCGAAGCGCTCGATATGGTCGGGCTGAAGGATCGCATGGACCATTTCCCGGCGCAGCTTTCCGGCGGCGAGCAGCAGCGCGTCGCTATCGCCCGTGCCATCGTCAAGCGGCCGGATGTGCTGCTCTGTGACGAACCGACGGGGGCGCTGGATTCCAAGACCGGCGTGCTCGTTCTCGATGTCCTGTGCCGGGTCAATGCCGAGTTCAACACGACCATGGCGATCATCACCCACAATGCCGCGATCCGCCAGATCGCCCATCGGGTCTTTTCCTTCCGCGACGGCCGGATCGAGGAATCCTCCACCAATGCGGTGCGGCTGCCGCCGTCCGCCGTGAGCTGGTAGCGCCATGTCGATGCTCGACCGCAAGCTCTACCGCGACCTCCTGCGCCTCTGGGCCCAGGTGCTTGCCGTGGCGCTGGTCATGGCTTGCGGGGTTGCGACAATCATCATCGCCATCGGTTCTTACCGGTCGCTCGAGGAGACGCGCGACGTCTTCTACGAGCGCTATCGTTTCGCCAATCTCTTCGCCGAGGCCAATCGGGCGCCGCTTCACCTGCGCGACCGGATCGCTTCGATCGAGGGGATCGGTGGACTGGAGCTTCGCATCGTCAAATATGTGATGCTCGACATCGAGGGCATGGTCGAGCCGGCAACCGGTGTGGCCGTCTCGTTGCCGGACAGCGGACAGCCGGGTGTCAATCGTCTCTACATCCGCAGCGGCCGCTTGCCTGAACCAGGAAGAGGCGACGAGGCAGCGGTGCTGGAGAGCTTTGCCAAGGCGCATCGACTGAGGGAGGGCAGCAGGTTTGCCGCCGTGATGAACGGCCGCAAGCAGATGCTGACGGTGACCGGCATCGTGTTGTCGCCGGAATATATCTACACCATCGGGCCGGGCGATATGGTGCCAGACCCGCGGCGTTTCGGAGTGTTCTACATGTCGCGCAAGGCGCTCGAAGGCATGTTTGACATGGGTGATGCCTTCAACAATGTCGTTCTCTCAACGTTGCGCGGCACCAATCCGGAGGTGATCAAGGCCGCGGTCGACGCTCTGCTCGAGCCGTATGGCGGACGCGGCGCCTATGGTCGCGAAGATCAGATCTCCGACACCTTCCTAGCCAACGAACTCGACGAGTTGCGGGCGATGGCGGCGGTCATTCCACCCATCTTCCTGTTCGTCGCCGCCTTTCTCGTCAACATGATCCTGACACGGTTGATCACTTTGGAACGTGAGCAGATCGGTCTGCTCAAGGCGCTTGGCTATCGCGACACGGAGGTCGCCTGGCACTATATCAAATTGACGGCTGTCATCGCCTTGATCGGCGTCGCGATTGGCTTTCTGGCCGGCAACTGGACCGGACGGGAAATGACGCGTCTCTATGCCCGCTTTTTTTCCTTTCCCTTCCTGATCTTCCGCGAGAGCTTCGACCTCTATGCGATGTCGGCAGGGATCTGTCTTGCCGCTGCGTTCGCCGGGGCAATTCGGGCGATCTGGTCGGTGGTCGCGCTGCCGGCGGCCGTCGCCATGCTGCCGCCGGCGCCCTTGCGGTTCCGCTCGCTGTTCAAGGGGTACAGGCGGGGACCGAAATTCCTGTCACAACTCACTATCATGGCCTTTCGCCAGATCGTCCGGGCGCCCGTGCGCGCCGCGCTGACCTCGCTCGGCGTGTCCTTTTCCGTGGCGCTGCTTGTCGTCTCGATGTTCTCGGGCGATGCCGTGAGCCATATGGTCGAGGAGATATTCTTTCGCATGGAACGGCAGGATGCCAGCCTGCATTTTGATCAGGACCGGCCGATCGCTGCGCTTGATTCCGTGCGGCAATTGCCGGGCGTGCTCAGGGCCGAGCCGTTCCGCGCCATCTCGGTGACCCTGCGCAACCGGCACAGTGAAAAGGACCTGACGATCTTCGGCGTTGAGGCAGAGACCGACCTTGGGCGGATCATGGATGCCGACATGCGACCCATCCCACCGCCGCCGAACGGAATTCTGCTGATCGGACGCGTCGCCGATGCGCTGGGCCTCAAGGTCGGCGATATGGTCGAGGTCGAACTGGTCGAGCGCGACCACAGGAAGGTGATGGTGCCGGTGACCGGTATCAGCCAGAGCCTTGTCGGCACCGACGCCTACATGCATATCGAGGCGCTGGACCGTCTGGTCGGGGACGGGCGCCGTATTTCCGGTGCCCGCGTCTCGCTCGATGCGTTGCAAAGGGACGCTCTGTTTGCTGAGGTGAAGAACACGCCGGCGCTTGCCTTCGTCATGTTGATCGGCTTGTCGCGTGAGCGTTTCCGGGCGACCATCGAGGAGAACATATTGATGATCCAGATTGTCTACATGACGCTCGCGGTCATCGTCGCCTTCGGCCTGATCTACAATTCGGCGCGCATTCAGCTGTCCGAGCGGGCGCGCGAACTGGCGAGCCTGCGGGTGCTCGGGTTTACTCCTGCGGAGGTGTCCCGGGTGCTGATGACGGAGTTGGCCGTGGTGATCCTTGCGGCTCAGCCGCTCGGCTGGGTGCTTGGCTATGCCTTCTCCAAGCTTGTGACTGAGGGAATCGAGAGCGATCTGTTCCGTATCCCCTTCTTTATTAATCAATCGACATTTGCCATAGCGAGCCTTGTGGTTCTTGGTGCATCGCTGGCCTCGGCGTTGATCGTGCGCCGGCGCATCGATGAGCTCGACCTCATCGCCGTTTTGAAATCCAGGGAGTAGCCCGATGCAGGGGAAATGGATCAAGCGCGCCATCGGTGTCGCTGCGGTCGGCGCGATGGTCGCCGGTTTCGCCTATGCGCTGAGGGAAAGGCCGCAATTGGTGGACGTGGGAGCGGTTACGCGGGGGGGCATGCGCGTCACGGTTTCGCAGGAGGGTGTGACGCGGGTGAGGGAAGTCTATTCGGTCTCCTCGCCGATCGCCGGTCATCTTGCCCGCACCGTGCTTGACGAGGGAGATGCGGTCAAGGCCGGGGTCACCGTGGTCGCGGCCATTCATCCGCTTGATCCACCGCTGATCGACAGCCGCAGTCGGGCCGAACTGGTTGCGGCGCGCGACGCGGCGCGGGCCGCAGTCACCATGGCTGAAATCGACCTTGGGCGCCTGCAATCCGACCTTCAGTTGGCCCGTGATACCCTGAGGCGGGCCGAGACGCTTGCCAAGACGAAATTCATCTCCCAGAGCGCTCTGGAAAAGGCCGGCACCGACGTCGAGGTGCTCGAGGCGCAGATCGGTTCGGCTGAGGCGGCGATCGAACTGCGCAAGGCGGAGTTTGCCAGCGCCGAGGCGCGCCTCATCCCGGCGGGCGATCCGAACAGACAGACCGACAGCCGCTGCTGTGTCTATCTGACGGCACCGGTCGACGGGGTCGTTCTGTCCGTCTTCGCCAAAAGCGAGCAGCCGGTCGCGGTCGGCTCCAAGATCGCCGAGATCGGCGATCCCTCCGACCTTGAGGTAACTGTTGATCTTTTGTCTTCCGATGCCGTGCGTATCAAGCCCGGCGCGAAGGCCGAGATCTTCGACTGGGGCGGTGACAAGTCGCTGGCCGCCACGGTGCGGCGGATTGATCCGGCGGGCTTCACCAAGGTTTCGGCGCTCGGTATCGAGGAGCAGCGGGTCAATCTTGTGCTCGACCTCTCCGAAAGCGATCTGCGGCTTGGCCACGGCTTCCGTGTCTATGCGCGCCTGACGCTGTGGCAGGGTGACGACGTATTGCATTTGCCGATCAGCGCGCTTTTCCGGAACGGCAGGCAGTGGAGCGTGTTCGTCATCCGTGCCGGCCGGGCGCGGCAGGTGGCGGTCGAGATCGGCCACATGAACGACGAGGCGGCTGAACTTCTCGGCGGGCTTGCCGAGGGCGACCGCGTTATCCTGCATCCCAGCGATATGATCATCGACGGAACGCTGGTCGAGGAGCGGCCGGAGTAGACGGGGGATTCCGTCCCGCTTGATCCAGACCGGTGGCGGGGGCAGATTGTCTGACGAGTGCAATGGAAAGCGAGGGAATGCGGGTGACGAGAATGATCAGCGGGACGGCTCTCGCCTTGCTTTGGCCAATGGCGATGGCGTTTGCCGGAGGCCCGCCGGCGCCTGTTGGGTTCAAGGCGCTCGAGGGCAAGTGCGTTCGGGTCGTGGCCGGCGACGAGGATCTGACCGCCGGCTGCAACTCCAAGCTCGGCATTATCAGCTATGCCGACGGGCGCACCGGCTTCTACTTCCTGCTCTCGGACAACAGGATCCTGACCTTTTCGGGCTTTGGCAAGGCGCGCGATCGCAACACCTATGGACTTGACCGCGTCGTATACAATGACGGCACCGGCGCGGCGATGCCGAGGGTTGTGCCGGCGAGCGGCTCCTGCGCTTACGGAAATCCTTACAAAGGGCCGGTGACTGTTCGCTGCAAGGGCCGGACACCGCAGGGCGAGATTTTCGCCGCGACTTTCCGCTCGAACGGAAAGCCGCCGAAGCAATAGCCCGTTAGAATGTCCCGCCGGTCTCCTGGATGACGCGGGGCAAGCTTCCCGTTGCCGGAAAGAGCGGGATCAGACAGGCCTGCAGGGCATGATAGATGTCGCCCTTGCCGGGGAAGAGAGTATTCGAGGGCTTGAGATCCTCGGTCAGTTCCTCATGCCAGCCGCCATGGGCATGATCGAGGCTGTGATTGGCGATGAAACTCCAGATCCTGCGGTAGCTTTCCTCGTGGAAATCAGTGGGCACATGCTGGTTGAGGAAATGGGCGGCCGCGGCCCCTTCGCAGAGCGGCCACCACAGTTTCATCTTCTTGTCGGGCACGTTTTCCCAGTCGAGCGTATAGAAGAAGCCGCCATTTTCCTTGTCCCAGCCGAGCGACATGGACTGGAAGAACAGGCCGCGAGCCGCTTCCGGCATCCAGTCGTGCGTCTTGCCGCCAAGCACCCAGAGTTGCAGCACGAGGCGGGCCCATTCGAGCCAGTGCCCGGGCGTGGTGCCGGCAGGACGGAACATTTCGTTCTGGTGGTAGTAGATGCGATCGAGCGTCCAGTTCTCGTCGAAATGCTCCGGCACACGGTAACCTTGCTCCGCCGCGCGGCGGCGGATCAAGAGGTCGGCGATGCTGATCGCCTTGTCGAGGTAATGGCGTTCGCCGGTCGCCTCGAAGGCGGCCATCAGCGCCTCGGTCAGGTGCATATTGGAATTCTGGCCGCGATAGCCCGGCACCGGCTGCCAGTCGGCGGAAAATTCCTCGGCGATCGCGCCGTGCTTGTTCTCCCAGAACCGCTTCTCCAGCACCTCGCTGATATCCGCGAGCATGCGGTCGGCGAGGGGGTGGCCGATGGTCTTGGCGGAAGCGGCTGCAAGCAACACGAAGGCGTGGCCGTAACCCTGCTTCGAGGCGTCGACGGCGCCATTGTCATCAACCTGCCAGAAGTAGCCGCCATGGGTCTCGTCGCGATGGTGGTTCCAGAGAAATTCTATGCCGTGGTCGACGAGGTCGGCGGCGCCCGGACGTCCCAAAAGGTCGCCGATGGCAAAGCAGTGGACCATGCGGGCGCTGGCATGGATGCCGCGCACCGGATTGTCGATGGAAAGAGGCTTGCCGTCGCGTGCCAGGTCGTAAAAGCCGCCCTTGGGATTGACGCTCGTATACTGGAAGAAGTCGAACAGGCCATTGGCCTGATCCAGCAGCCATTTGCGGTGGTAGGGGCGGTTGGTCCAGTTTTGTGCCAAAGTCGAAGCCGTGGTGTATGCTGACATGACAATCCTCCCAGAGAAACTCTAATCGGTTGAAATTCTTACCGGCAATCGCCTCGCGTGTCACCGTGGCGAGGGGTTTGTCCACGGCTGCCGCCGTATAGGGTAAATGTCCAGCAAATCCCATTGTATGTTGACATAAACATATCTTTATGTGAACTGACCGTGTCGCGTTTCAATAAGGGAGTTCGCTCATGCTCGATTCATTGTTCGGCCGGGAAAGCGCCAATCGGGATGGAGCCGAGATCATGCGCGCCCTACGGCAGGCCGCCAGCGAACGGATTCTTATTCTCGACGGCGCGATGGGCACGCAGATCCAGGGCCTCGGCTACGACGAGGATGCCTTTCGGGGCGCGCGTTTCCTTGGCTGCGCCTGTCATCAGCAGGGCAATAACGATCTGCTGATCCTCAGCCAGCCGAACGCTATCGAGGACATTCATTTCCGTTATGCCATGGCGGGCGCCGACATCATCGAGACCAATACCTTCTCCTCGACGCGGATCGCCCAGGCAGACTACCAGATGGAAGAGGCCGTCTACGACCTCAATCGTGACGGGGCGATCGTCGCCCGCCGTGCGGCGATCCGGGCGGAGCGTGAGGACGGCAAGCGTCGCTTCGTCGCAGGCGCCATCGGTCCGACCAATCGCACCGCGTCGATTTCGCCGGATGTCAACAATCCGGGCTATCGCGCTGTATCCTTCGACGACCTGCGCATCGCCTATGGCGAGCAGATCGACGGGCTGATCGACGGCGGCGCCGACATCATCCTGATCGAAACGATCTTCGATACGCTGAACGCCAAGGCGGCGATTTTCGCCTGCGAGGAGCGTTTTCTCGCCAAGGGCATCCGTCTGCCGGTGATGATCTCCGGTACGATCACCGATTTGTCCGGCCGCACGCTGTCGGGCCAGACACCGTCCGCCTTCTGGTATTCGGTGCGTCACGCCAATCCTTTCACCATCGGTCTCAACTGCGCGCTCGGCGCGGACGCCATGCGACCGCATCTGCAGGAACTGTCGGGCGTCGCCGATACCTTCATCTGCGCCTATCCCAATGCCGGCCTGCCGAACGAGTTCGGTCAATATGACGAGAGCCCGGAAGATATGGCCCGTCAGATCGCCGGCTTCGCCGATGAGGGACTGGTCAATGTGGTCGGCGGCTGCTGCGGTTCGACGCCTGAGCATATCCGGGCGATAGCCGAGGCCGTCGCGGGCAAGGTGCCACGCCGTCCGGCGGAGCACCGGCCGTTCATGGCGTTGTCGGGGCTTGAGCCCTTCGTGCTCACCAAGGACATTCCCTTCGTCAATGTCGGCGAGCGCACGAATGTCACCGGCTCGGCGAAGTTCCGCAAGCTGATCACCGCCGGGGACTATACGGCGGCTCTGGTGGTCGCGCGTGACCAGGTGGAGAACGGCGCGCAGATCATCGACATCAACATGGACGAGGGCCTGATCGACAGTGAAAAGGCTATGGTCGAGTTTCTTAACCTGATCGCCGCCGAGCCGGACATCGCCCGCGTCCCGGTGATGATCGATTCCTCCAAGTTTCCGATCATAGAGGCCGGCCTGAAATGCGTTCAGGGCAAGGCGGTGGTCAATTCCATCTCGATGAAGGAGGGCGAGGAGAATTTCATCGCCCAAGGCAAGCTCATTCGTAACTACGGCGCCGCCGTCGTCGTCATGGCCTTTGACGAGCAGGGCCAGGCCGACAGCTATGAACGCAAGGTCGAGATCTGCGAGCGGGCCTACAAGATCTTGACGGAGCAGGTCGGATTCGCACCCGAGGATATTATCTTCGACCCGAATGTCTTCGCGGTGGCAACCGGTATCGAGGAGCACAACAATTACGGCGTCGACTTCATCGAGGCGACGCGGACCATTCGGCAGAAGATGCCGCTCGTGCACATTTCCGGCGGCGTATCGAACCTCTCGTTCTCGTTTCGCGGCAACGAGCCGGTGCGCGAAGCCATGCATGCGGTCTTCCTCTACCACGCCATTCAGGCGGGCATGGACATGGGCATCGTCAATGCCGGTCAGTTGGCGGTCTACGAGAGCATTGACGCTGAGCTGCGCGAGGCCTGCGAGGACGTCGTGCTCAATCGTCGTGCGGACGCGACCGAGCGTCTGCTGGAGATTGCTGAGCGTTATCGCGGCACGGGCGAGGCCAAGGCCCGCGTGCAAGACATGTCCTGGCGCGAGCTGCCAGTCGACAAGCGCCTTGAGCACGCTTTGGTCAACGGCATCACCGAATTCATCGAAGGGGACACGGAAGAGGCGCGCCAGTTGGCGCAGCGGCCGCTGCATGTGATCGAAGGGCCGCTGATGGCCGGCATGAACGTGGTCGGCGATCTGTTTGGCGCTGGTAAGATGTTCCTTCCGCAGGTGGTCAAGTCCGCCCGCGTGATGAAGCAGGCCGTCGCAGTGCTGCTCCCTTATATGGAAGAGGAAAAGCGCGCCAATGGCGGCTCGGGCGAGCGGGAGGCTGCCGGCAAGGTTCTGATGGCGACCGTCAAGGGCGATGTGCACGACATCGGCAAGAACATCGTCGGCGTGGTTCTCGCCTGCAACAATTACGAGATCATTGATCTTGGCGTCATGGTTCCGGCGACCAAGATTCTCGAGGTGGCGCGCGAGCAGAAGGTCGACATCATCGGCCTGTCCGGGCTGATCACGCCTTCGCTGGATGAAATGGTGCATGTCGCCTCGGAAATGGAGCGGCAGGGCTTCTCCGTGCCGCTGCTGATCGGCGGCGCGACGACCAGCCGTGTTCACACCGCCGTCAAAGTCGCGCCGCAATACAGCGCCGGGCAGGCGGTCTATGTGACGGACGCAAGCCGCGCCGTCGGTGTCGTCTCCTCGTTGTTGTCGCCGGACAGCAAGGAGGCTTACGCTAAGGGCATCCGCGCCGAATATCTGAAGGTCGCTGAAGCCCATGCGCGCGCGGAGGCGGAGAAGCAACGTCTGCCGTTGGCGCGTGCCCGTGGAAATGCTCTCAAGCTCGACTGGTCCGCCTACAAGCCGGTCAAACCGAGCTTCCTCGGGACGAAGGTGTTCGAGGATTATGACCTCGAAGAACTGTCCCGCTATATCGACTGGACGCCGTTCTTCCAGACGTGGGAAATGAAGGGTCGCTATCCGGCGATCCTCCAAGACGAGAAGCAGGGCGAGGCGGCGCGGCAGCTGTTTGCCGATGCACAGGCCATGCTGGCCAAGATTATCGCCGAGAAGTGGTTTCGCCCGCGCGCGGTCATCGGCTTCTGGCCGGCCAATTCGGTGGGCGACGACATCCGGCTGTTCACCGATGAAACCCGCAAGGACGAGTTGGCAACCTTCTTCACGCTGCGCCAGCAGTTGTCGAAGCGTGATGGGCGGCCGAACGTGGCGCTTTCCGATTTCGTCGGCCCGGCCGACAGTGGTGTCGAGGATTATATCGGCGGTTTCGTCGTGACGGCCGGTTTCGAGGAGATAGCGATCGCCGAGCGGTTCGAGCGGGCCAATGACGACTATTCCTCGATCCTGGTCAAGGCGCTCGCCGACCGCTTCGCGGAGGCCTTCGCCGAGCGTATGCACGAGCGGGTGCGCCGTGAGTTCTGGGGCTATACGCCGGATGAGAACTTTACGCCGGAGCAGCTTGTGGCGGAGACATATCCCGGTATCCGTCCGGCACCCGGCTATCCGGCCCAGCCAGACCATACGGAGAAGGTCACGCTGTTTCGCCTACTCGACGCCGAGGCAAAGACGGGTGTGAAGCTCACCGAGGGTATGGCCATGTGGCCCGGCTCGTCGGTTTCGGGCCTCTATATCGGCCAGCCGGAGAGTTACTACTTTGGCGTGGCCAAGGTCGAGCGTGATCAGGTCGAGGATTATGCTCTTCGCAAGGGCATGGCGATCCGCGAGGTCGAGCGCTGGCTCGGCCCGGTGCTCAACTATGTGCCGGCGGCTCCCGGCGACGAGTTGGCGTGAGCCTCGGCGCTATCGAGACAAGGCGGGGCGGCAACGGGTTTTCAGGCGTGCCAGAACGCGCGTGAAGGCTGAGGTGTCCTCCAGTCCGCGGGCAAGGATCAGTGCGCCTTGGATGCCAGCCAGCACTTCTTCGGCAAGGGCGCCAGCCTCGCCGTCGGTAAATCCAGCGCGCGCCAATGTTGCGGCAAGGTCGCGCCTCCAGTCGGCGAAATAGCTCTGGACACGCTCGGCAAAGATGTCGATGGCTCCGCTTGAGGCGATGACGCCCATCAGGCAGGCCCGGTGACCGGAGCGGAAATACGTCTCGACATTGGCGAACATCGTGTCGAGCGCCTCGTTTGGGTCCTTTGCCTCGCGCAAGGGGGCGAAGATATGCGTGCGGAACCAGCCATCGACGTCATCGAGCACTGCCTCCGCCATCTCCTGTTTTCCACCGGGAAAGAAGTGGTAGAGGCTTCCCTTTCCGAGCCCAGTCCGCTCCGTGATGATTTTCAGGCTCGTTCCTTCGTAACCTTGCTCGCGGAAGATTTCGGCGATCTGCGGAATGACGTCGTGGCGTTCGGCGACGAGACGGGCCATGGTCAACCTGCCTTCAGCGGATAGGGCGTGCGGGTGGCGCGGTGGAACAGCGCGCCGACCGCGACGAGACACAGCGATCCGGACAGGACGGGGAAGAGCAGGTAATCGAAGCCCGGATCGGCGGCGAAGACGACGATCGGATCGGCACCGGCCGGCGGATGGGTGATCCTCAGCGCCGACATGGCGGCGATCGACAGGCCGACGGCCAGCGCGACTGCCCACCATTCGTTGGGCAGTGCCGAACGAAGTATAAGGCCGATTAACGTCGAGACCAAATGGCCGCCGACGACATTTACGGGCTGGGAGAAGGGGCTTGCCGCAGCCGAGAAGATCAGGACGCAGGTCGCACCGAACGGCGCCATCAGGAATGGTGTGCCTGCATAATGGCTGAGCGCACCGGCCAGGGCGATGGCGATGAGGCCGCCGATCCCGGAGACGAGCCAACGGCTGGCGGCAACAGGCTGCTGATGGCGGCGCAGGTAGGCTTGCATTGTTTGTACCTTTTGTTACGATGTTTACTGATAGGTACAGAGTTGGCTAAAGCCTGTCAAGCTGCGGTGTATTCGGCGGATCAACGATGATGGCGCCTGGGTGCCGTGCGTGCAGAGGAGAGTGCCGTGCGAGGTGTCCAGAGGATGGAATGGTACTAGCGATCTTGGGATGGTGTGGCGTGGGGCATGCCGACTTGGCGGTCCACGTCCCGCGTGCCTCATGTTTCAATTCAGCTTGCTTAGAGGCCGATTCATGTCGTTGGCGAATTGAATCAGTTTCTGGCCGCAAGGTGTTGATGCTGAATCACAAAGGCTCTTCGCGCAAGCGGGTGCAGACGAGCCGCTCGGCTCGGCGTCATGTCCGATATTTTGGATGTCGGCAGGATGCGATCAACGAGAGCACGCGCTGTCGGTCCCATAGGAACGGGGGCAATCCGTAGGATGGTGCCCGTCAGGCTGCCTTGAAGCGCGCCATCAGCTCCGAGCGCCCGGGGTCGGTCAGCGTCACCGCCGCACCGAACTCCAGCGGCGTGAGGGCTGCCTCGTCCGGGTAGGCGATCTTGTTGCCTCGAATTTCCTCGGGCAGGAGGGCGAGCACACGACGGTCAGTGGCCGGAGCGCCCGAGATGGCGTGCTCTCTCACCGCCACTGCGGGATCCATCAGAAAGTCTAGCAGGGCATAGGCAGCCGGCTTGTTCGGTGCGGCCTTCAGAATGGCGTAATAGTCGGTCCAGATCTCTCCGCCATCCGTGCCCAGCGCATAGGTGATTTCCGGCATATCACGGTTGAGTTGCAAGCCGTCGCTGACCCAGCACATGGTGAGCCAGGCGTCTTGGGCGCGCATGGCCGGCTGGTAGTCACTGTCGATCGCCAGGAGATGCGGCTTCACCTCCAGCAGTAATTCTTCCGCTGCGGCGAGTTCCAGCGGCGCTACAGAGTTGAACGAATAGCCAAGCGAAACCAATGCGCTGCCGATCGTCGTCAGCTGGTAGTCATGCACGATGGTCTTGCCGCTGGCTTCCCCCATGGCGGTGGCAAAGAACTGCTTCCAGCTGGTGATAGCCGTTTCGATCCGGCGGGTATTGACGGCCATTCCTGTCGTACCCCAGTTCTTCGGTAGCGCATAGGTCCGTCCCGATACCTGACCGGCCCAGGTGAAGAGCAGATTTTGGCTGGTCGCGTTATAGTTTCGCAGCTTTTGCAGCTCAAGTTCGTCGATTAAACCCAGGCCGACATAGGTCGAAATCGCGTAGTTTGTCGGCACGATCAGATCCCATTCGGCCATGCCGGTCCGGATCTTCTGCAGCATTTCTTCGTTGGAATTCGTGACGCTCAACTCGACGGTGACGCCGGTCGCCTCGGTAAAGGCTTCGAAGGTTTCTGCTGCGTGATAGTTTGGCCAAGAGTTCAGTCGCACCCGCCCCCGGAGATCCTGTGCGAGAGCCGAAGAGGAAAAGGGGTGGGTGCCACCGCCTAGCACCGTGGCGGCAAGTCCCAGGCCTGTGACACCGAGGAAATGCCGGCGGCTCACTGACCCGCGCTTCAGTCGCATGAATTCGTCCATGAACCTGCGGGGAGTGGGCGGCAGATCATGTTTGACATGCTTCCACATTCATTGGCCCTCACGCTTCCAATCAATCCGGTCCTGATGTTTCCATGATTCCGTAAAGAAAATGGATCATCCGGCAGATTTCCGCGCGGGACGTCTGTGGCTCTCTGCAGGTCGGCCCTCGCGCGGTGACTACCAGCGCATTGGGGCCGATCTCCTCATGCCTGAAGGATGAGGAGATCGGCGGAATCGATCTTCAGGGAAACCGTGTCGCCGATCGCCGGTGGCGTGATGCTCGGGTCGTTGAACATGTCGAAGGAGACTGTGTTGCCGGCGACGTCGATCCGTGTGCGGATGACCGAGCCAAGGAAGTGGCTGGAGAGGACCTGCCCGACGAGGGTGGTGTCGCCCTTGGCGCCGTCGATGATCGATCCGGCTTCCGGACGCATGGCAAGCTGGACAGTGCTGCCAGCGGGAAGCTTGATCTCCTCCTTCAGCGCGACGGACAGGTCGCCTATGGCGACGGTGCGGCTTTGCGGATCGACCACTTTTGCTTCGATCAGGTTCAGCGTGCCGACGAAAGAGGCGACGAAACGGGTGGCGGGACGATTGTAGATTTCGAACGGCGTGCCGATCTGATCGGCGCGGCCGGCATTCATCACCACGACGCGGTCGGAAATCGACAGGGCCTCCTCCTGGTCGTGGGTGACGAAAATCGTGGTGATGCCGAGCTGGCGCTGGATCTGGCGGATCTCCTCGCGTAGTGACACGCGGATCTTGGCGTCGAGCGCGGAGAGCGGCTCGTCGAGAAGCAACACCTGCGGCTTGGGGGCGAGAGCCCTGGCAAGCGCAACGCGTTGCTGCTGACCACCCGACATCTGATAGGGATAGCGGTCGGCGAGATGCTCGAGGTGGATGAGCTTCAGCATCTCCATGACCCGCGCGTGGATTTCGTCCTTGGGTTTGCCCGCGACTTTCAGCCCGAAGGCGACGTTGTCGAACACGTTCATGTTGGGAAACAGTGCATAGGCCTGGAAAACCATGCCGATATTGCGCTGGTTCGACTTGAGGCGCGACTGGTCCTTGTCATCGATGACGATAGTGCCGCCAGTTGGGTCCTCGAAGCCGGCGACCATACGCAGGATCGTCGTTTTGCCGCAACCGGACGGACCGAGGAAGGAGACGAACTCGCCCTTGTTGATCGACATGTTGAAATCATGGACGACTTTGACCGCCCCGAAGGACTTCTGAATATTCGTCAGGGTCAGGAATGTCATAAATCTATCCTCAGGCGGGGCGTTGCGTGGTCTTCTGGAAGCGCGAGACGAGCTGGATCAGCGCGAGGCAGCCCCAGGTAATACCGAAGGCGATAACCGACAGCGCGAAGGGTTCGTAAGCCTTGTTGGCCCCGATGCGTTGCAGATAGGGGCCGAAGGCGGGCCGATCGAGCAGAGCGGCGAGGGTGAATTCGCCGATGACGATGGCAAAGGTCAGAAAGGCGCCGGAAAGGACGGCGGGAATGACGTTGGGCAGGATGACCCTGCCGAGAATGGTGACCCAGCCGGCCCCAAGGCTTTGTGCCGCCTCTGTGAGGGTGGCGACGTCGATCGTCCGCAGTCCGGTGTCGACGGCCCGATACATATAGGGCAGGGCGAGGATCGTGTAGCCGAAGGCAAGCAGAAGGTTGGTGCCCAGAACAGAGCCGGTCAGCGGCAGCCAGCTGGAGGTATTGTAGAGCCGGATATAGCCGAACACGATGACGATGGCCGGGATGACCAGCGGCAGAAGCGTCAGGAATTCGACATAGGGACGGGCCCAGGGCATTTTGAGGCGAACCCAGAAGGCGGTCGGCACGACGAGCAGCACGCCTATCGCGATGGTCACCAGCGCCATGACCACCGAATAGGTGAAGGTTTGCTGGAACTGCGGATCGGCGAGCACCTTGGTGTAGGCGTCGAACGAGTAGACGCCGCGCCGCGCTTTCATCGAGAATTCGAACAGACCGCCGAGCGGCACAAAGAAGTAGAGCAGACCAAAAATCAGGGCGGCCCAGCCGGTGATGCGTGCCCAGAAGCTCATTTCAGCCACCTTTCAGCGCGCACGCGCAGCCAGATGTAGAGGATGTTGGCGATGGCGGTTATGACGATCATGCCAAACGCCATGGCATAGCCGAGATGCGGGTTTCCGAGCACGTCGCCACGGATCTGGGCGTAAAGCTGGATCGGTACGATGTTGAGGCTTGAGCCGGTCAGCGCGATGGCGGTCGCGACGGCGCCGAAGGCATTGGCGAACAGCAGCGCGAAGGTCCCGAGGATCGAGGGTGCCAGGATCGGCAGGGCGACCATGCGCCAGTACTGCAAGGCGGTCGCGCCCAGAACCTCGGCTGCCTCGCGCCACTCGCGCCGCAGACCCTCAAGTGCGGGCGTGATGATCAGGATCATGAGGGGGATCTGGAAGAACAGGTAGGTGATCGTCAGGCCCCAGAAGCTCAGGATGCTGAAGCCAAGATCCCGCTGCAGGACGATACCGAAATTATTGCGCAGGAAAATGGTTACGAGGCCGACCGGCCCGAAGGTCGCCAGGAAGGCGAAGGCGAGTGGAACGCCGGCGAAGTTCGAGGCGACCCCGGAGAAGGTCATGAGCGGTGACTTGATCCAGCGCGGTACAGTCCCGAAGACAACCGCCGCGGCCATGGCAAAGCCAATCAGGCAGCCGAGCGATGCCGAGGCGACGGAGATCTTGATCGAAATCCAATAGCTGGACGGGATTGTGCCGGAGTTCAGGTCGATGATGTTCTGCAGGGTGAACGCGCCCTCCCGGGTCTGGAAGGCGCCGATGACGATATGCATCGTCGGCAAGACCAGGAACAGCACCACAAAGGTCACGAAGGGCAACAGACCCAACCAAGTGAGCGGAAGGCGCAGACGGCGCGCGTTAGGGGCTTGGTTCATGTTCGCGGATCTTCGCTAAAGGGCGTGAATACAGCACCGGCAAGTATGGTCGGTGCTTGAAAGATGGCAAGCCCCGACCCGAATATCTCGGGCCGGGGCCAAAGGCTTTGGGCTTGTTACTGTACGTTGGCGCCGACGACGCTATCCCAGCCGCTGGTCACAACAGCCTTGTTGGCATTCTGCTCTTCGACCGTCGGGAAGACAGCGGCTTCGTAGCTTGCCGCCGGCGGCAGGGCGTCGAGCAGTTCCTTCTGGATGCTGCCGGCCTTGGCCATGGCGTTGAAGCGAGCCGGGTGGCAATAGCCCTTCAGCCACAGGTTCTGGCCTTCGTCCGAGTAGAGGTATTCCATCCACAGCTTCGCAGCGTTCGGATGCGGCGCGTAAGCCGAAATGCCCTGGACGTAGACGCCGGCGAGAACGCCGGTCTTCGGAACGACGATCTCGACCGGCGGGTTGCCGGCCAGTTCATCACGCCATGCCAGAACGTTGTAGTCCCATGCAACGGCAATCGGGGTCGCGCCCTGGGCAATGGTGCCCGCCTTGGCGATGACCGGAACGAAGTTGCCGGCCTTGTTCAGTTCGGCGAAGTATTCGAGACCAGCCTTGCCGGTTTCCTCACCGGCCTTCGCACCCTTGTGCAGGCCAGCGGCGAGAACGCCGAGGATTGCCTGGTTGGAGGCGCGTGGATCACCAGCGAGCGCGACCTGACCGGCATATTCCGGCTTCAGAAGATCTGCCCAGTCGGTCGGGGTGTTGGCGACGAGGTCCTTGTTCACGATGAACGACAGAACGCCGTAATAGTCGCCGTACCAATAGCCTTCCTCATCCTTGATGGTTGCCGGGATTTCGTCCCAGGTGGAGACCTTGTAAGGCTGCAGCAGGCCTTCCGACTTCATCTGCGGGCCGAAAGCGAGGCCGACGTCGACGACGTCCGGAGCCTGCGGACCCTTGTTGTCCTTGTTGGCCTTGATGGCTTCGACTTCGTCGGCCGATCCGGCATCCGGGTTCAGTTCGTTGACCTGGATTTCCGGGTACTTTGCCTTGAAGCCGGCGATCACGTCGCCATAGCCGCACCAGCTATGGGGCAGGGCGACCGTGGTCAGTGCGCCTTCCTTCTTGGCGGCTGCGATCAGTTCGGCGCCCGGCTCGGCAAAGGCGAGCGAGGTGGAAGCGACGACCATTGCGGTCGACAGCGAGAGCATACGACGAAGATTCGTGGTCACTGGAATTCTCCTTGTTGGTTCTATTGCACCGATGCGGACTGTTATTCAGCTTACATGATACTTATGTGACGGCGCCGGTTGGCAACCTTCCGCGACATCGTCGGTCGCAGCTGGTTCGTCCGGCTTTGTTCTTGCCTGTTCTCCTCTCTCCCTCGTTTTTTGTCCCCGCGGCTTGCGGAACAGCCGGGCCTGTTCGAAGAGCCCTTCCAGCGTGTTCATGCGTTCGCGGGTTTCGTCCCAGGCCGAACTCTGCACGGCTTCGATCAGGGCTTCGACGACAAACAGCGTGACGACCGAACTGTCCCAGGCGGAAGGCGCCTCGATGTCGACCCTGAAACAGTGGCTGGCATGCTTTGCCACGGGCGAGCTCCACGGGTCGGTGAAAAGGATAATCTCGACACCACCGGCCCTGGCCACTTCCGCCAGGGTCTCCATATCGGCTTCGTAGCGACGAATATCGAAGATTACCAGCACGTCGCCGGCACTCATGTTGAGAACATTCTGCGGCCAGGCGCTGGTGTTTGACGACATAAGGGCCGTCTTCGGCCGAATGACCTGCATGTGGGTGAAGAAATACTCGGCCAGCGCGCCGGTAATGCGTCCGCCGACGAAGTAGACGCTGCGCTTGCGATCCGACAGCAACCGTGCTGCGCCATCGAAGGATTGCGGGTCCAGCGCGCTCAGCGTCTGGCGCATGTTGTTCATTACCGCTTCGGCGAAGCGGTTGAGAATATGGGTCCCAGGAGCATTCGAAGCCCAGCGGTCGTGCTTGGCGATCGGGTTCGACAGGGTGGCCTCAAGCTCGTGGTGAAGATGCGCCTGGAATTCCGCATAGCCCTTGTAGCCGAGTTTCTGGACCATACGCGCGACTGTCGGTGTCGATACGCCAGCATTTTCTGCGACAGTGGTGATAGAGCCAAGGCCGGAGACCGGATAATTGTCGAGCAAACTCTCCGCGAGCTGGCGCTCAGCGCGCGTCAACCCATCGAAATGGGCGCGGATCACGTCCGACACTGTCTTCGGCGTATTGTTCAAGATCTGATTTTCCCCTTGGACCGATCTTTTGCCGGTCTATGCCGAATTTAAACTTGGCTGTCACAATTCTGTCAATGCGCAAATTGAAGAGAAACTTTCACAACCCGGTTGACAGTCTCTTCATCGTGAAGAATTCTCTTCGCAATGACATAAGCTGCCGTAAAAGGCGCGGGGGGAGTTCCGCATGCTGTTGAGGTCGGACATACTGACTGAGGCGGACGGCAAAGCCGTTGCCGTCGACAATCCGGAGGGGGGAGGTACCTGCCTCTTCGTCTGCGAGCACGCGTCGCATCGCATGCCTGAGCGAGCCGGCAATCTCGGCCTTGATGCCGATGCGCTGGTCAGTCACATCGTCTGGGATCCGGGCGCGCTCGCCGTGGCGCGGCGGCTCAGCGCGCTGCTCGACGGAACGCTGGTGCACCAGTGTTTTTCCCGGCTCGTCTACGACTGCAATCGTCCTCCGGAATCGCCGGCCGCCATGCCGGACAAAAGTGAGATCTACGACATTCCGGGCAATCGTGACCTTTCGCCCGCCGAGCGTTATGCCCGCACTGCGGCACTCTACATACCGTTTCATGACCGGATCTCCGGCATTCTTGCCGAGCGGCAGGCGCAGGGCCGGAAGACCGTCGTCGTCACAGTGCACAGCTTTACCCCGATTTATATGGGAAAGCAGCGCGAGGTCGAGATTGGTATCCTGCATGACGCGGACAGCCGTCTGGCCGATGAGATGCTGTCGGCCGCCGGCGGCGGGCCTTTTCGGGCAGCGCGCAACGAGCCCTATGGACCGGAAGACGGCGTTACCCATAGTCTGCGGCTGCACGCCTTGCCCGGCGGGCACTTGAACGTGATGATCGAGGTCAGGAACGATCTCATACGGGACGAGAATGGCGAGCGGGCGGTGGCCGATTATCTGGCGGGGCTGCTGCGAGCTGGTTTGGAGGCGCTTTCGTCCTGAAGGTCACAGTGCCGGAGCGGGGCACGGCTACATAAAAAGGGGAACGCATGCCGATACGACGAAACAGGAAAGTTGCGCCGCATTGTTCTGCGATGGCGTGCATGACCGACGGAGGCGGCAGACATGCCTGATGCGATCAAGACTTACGTGCACGTGGTCGACGCCTTCAATCGTCGCGTCGGCCGTATCGTCATGTACGGTATTTTCGTGATGATGGGCATCCTGCTCTATTCGTCGATCTCGAAGACGATGTTCCTTCCTGCGCATTGGACGCTTGAAATGGCGCAGTTCGTCATGGCCGGTTATTATCTCCTCGGCGGCGCCTATTCGCTGCAACTGGACAGCCATGTGCGCATGGATCTGATCTATGGTCGCTGGTCGCCTCGGACCAAGGCGGCGGTCGATGCCGTGACCATCATGATGCTCTTCGTCTATCTGTTTTTCCTTCTATATGGTGGCATCTCGAGCACGGCCTATGCGCTGCAATATACAGAGACCAGCTATTCCTCCTGGTCGCCCTATATGGCGCCGGTCAAGATCGTCATGGTGATCGGCATTGCGCTCACCTTCCTGCAGGCGACCTCCATATTCTTCAAGGACCTTGCCGTCGCCATGGGGAGGCCGCTTGCATGAGCTATGAAATGATCGCCCTTTTGATGTTCTCGTCGATGATGATGTCGATGCTGACGGGGCAGCGGGTGTTTGCCGCGATCGGATTCGTCGGCGTCGTGGCGGCTGCCGTTCTCTGGGGCAATGGCGGCTTCGAGCTTGGCTTCTCGGCCGGCATGAAGCTGATGAAGTGGTATCCGCTGCTGACGCTGCCGCTGTTCATCTTCATGGGCTACATGCTGTCGGAATCCGGCATCGCCGAGGATCTCTATAAGGCCTTCCACGTCTGGATGGGTGGTTTGCCGGGCGGGCTGGCCGTCGGCACCATCGGTCTGATGGTGGTGATTTCGGCGATGAACGGACTGTCCGTCGCGGGCATGGCCATCGGCGCCACGATCGCGCTGCCTGAATTGCTCAAGCGCGGCTACGACAAGATCATGGTGTCCGGTGTTATCCAGGCGGGCAGCTCGCTCGGCATCCTGGTGCCGCCCAGTGTCGTGTTGGTGCTCTATGGCATGATTGCCCGACAGCCGGTCGGCAAGCTCTGGATCGCCGGGGTGTTTCCGGGATTGCTGCTCGCCTTCTTGTTCGTTGTCTACATCGTCATTCGCTGCAAGATCAATCCTTCCCTGGGGCCGGCTCTACCGAAGGAAGAGCGTAATATGCCTTTGGTCGAGAAGTTGAAGCTGCTGCGTGCCGGCATCCTGCCGTTCGTGATCTTCTTCCTGATGATGGGGCTCTTCGTCATGGGCGTCACCAGCCTGGTCGAGAGCTCGGCCGTCGGAGCGCTGTCGGCACTGGCGGCGGCTGCGATCAAGGGGCGGCTGAACTGGGCGATGTGGAACCGCGTGCTCGAACAAACGCTCGGCATCTCCTGCATGTTCATGTGGATCATTCTGGCTGCGCTCTGCTTTGGCGCGGTGTTCGACGGGCTCGGCGCCGTCAAGGCGATCGAGCACCTGCTGGTTGACGAACTGGGGATGAGTCCCTGGCAGATCCTGATCATGATGCAGATCTCCTATCTGATCATGGGCACTTTCCTTGATGACACGGCCATGCTGGTGATCGTCGCGCCGCTCTATATCCCGCTGGTCGGCAAGCTCGGCTTCGACCTGATCTGGTACGGCGTGCTCTACACGATCACCTGCCAGGTCGCCTATATGACGCCGCCCTTCGGCTATAATCTTTTCCTGATGCGGGCCATGGCGCCGCCGGAAATCACGCTGGTCGATATCTACCGTTCCATCGTGCCCTTCGTAGCGATCATGCTGGTTGGCCTCGCCATCATCATGGCATTTCCTGAGATCGCGACGTGGTTGCCCGCGCATGTCTATGTGAAGGGTTAGCAGAACGACAATTGAAAACGAGGTTCGCCATACGGACCCGGAAAATGGAGGTTTCCCGCCGATGACGATGTGGTCGTCGGGGAGCGTCGCAAAGAACCAACGGAAAGAGGGAAACGAACATGACCAACAGAAGAAATTTCCTGAAGAATGCCGGCATTGCGGCTGCAGCCGCTGGCCCGGCAATGCTCGCAGCACCTTACGTCAAGGCGCAGGACAAGAAGATTACCTGGCGTTTGCAGACCTATGCCGGCGCCGCACTTGCCGAGGAAGTCGTGCGGCCATGCGTCAATGCCTTCAACAAGGCCGCCAATGGCGAGATGGAAATCGAGCTCTACACCGCCGACCAGCTTGTGCCGACGGGCGAATTGTTTCGCGCCATGCAGGCCGGCACGATCGATGCCGTTCAATCGGATGATGACTCGATGAACTCGCCGGTCGATATCAAGGTGTTCGGCGGCTACTTCCCCTTCGCCTCGCGCTTCAGCCTCGATGTGCCGACGCTTTTCTACCAGTACGGTCTCGATAAGATCTGGGAGGAGGCATATGATGAAGTTGGTGTGAAGTGGCTTTCGGCTGGCGCATGGGATCCGTGCAATTTCTCGACCAACAAGCCGATCAAGAGCCTGGAAGACCTCAAAGGCCTGCGCGTCTTCACGTTCCCGACCGCCGGCAAGTTCCTGACGCAGTTCGGCGTTGTGCCGGTGACAATTCCATTCGAGGATGTGCCGGTGGCGATGCAGACCGGCGAAATCGATGCGATTGCCTGGTCCGGCATCACCGAAATGAAAACCTCGGGCTGGGAAGAAGTGACGAAGTACTTCCTGACCAATAATATTTCCGGCGGGTGGTGCGGTTCGTTCTTTGCCAATGGCGATCGCTGGAAGGAGGTGCCTGAGCACCTGCAGCAGCTGTGGAGAGTCTGCATGGATTCGTCGCATTATCGTCGCCTGCATTGGTATTGGGGCGGTGAAGCATCCCTTCGCGCCGGCGGCAGTTCGCTGGAGCTGACCACCATTCCCGCGGAAGAGTGGAAGACGGTTGAAGAGAAGGCCTACGCGTTCTGGGATGAAATCGCCGCCCAGAGCGAGCGCAATGCCAAGGTCGTCAAGATCCTGAAGGACTATCAGGCGGTCATGGAAAAGGCGGGTTCGCCTTACCGTTGATCCGATGGACTGGTAGCAGTCTGAATAAGCGGTCCGGGGCGCCCTCTTGGCGTCCCGGACAGTCTCTTAAAAAATCATAGGGCTCGAAACGCTGCCTGTCAGGATAGACCGATGTCTGCGCACTATACATTTGACGAACTCAAGAAGGATGTTGCCGAAGGCCGCATCGACACCGTTCTGGCTTGCATGGTCGACATGCAGGGCCGCCTCATGGGCAAGCGGTTCCATGCGCAGTTCTTTGTCGATAGCGGCTACAAGGAAACGCATAGCTGCAACTATCTGCTGGCGACCGACATGGAGATGGAGACTGTGCCTGGCTACAAGGCGACGAGTTGGGAAAAGGGCTACGGCGACTATGCCTTGAAGCCCGACCTTTCGACGTTGCGCCGCGTGCCGTGGCTTGAGGGCACGGCACTGGTGCTTTGCGACGTGCTTGACCACCACACCCACGAAGACATTCCCCATTCGCCGCGCGCCATCCTGAAGAAACAGGTGAAGCGGCTGGAGGCGATGGGCCTGAAGGCCTTCATGGCCACAGAACTGGAGTTCTTCCTGTTCGACCAGACCTATGACGATGCGCGTGCCTCGGGCTATCGCGACCTGCAGCTCTCCTCCGGCTATAACGAGGACTACCACATCTTCCAGACGACCAAGGAAGAGGACGTGATGCGGGCGATCCGCAACGGGCTGCAGGGGGCGGGCATTCCTGTCGAGAACACCAAGGGCGAGGCCTCAGCCGGTCAGGCCGAGGTCAATGTGCGCTATGCCGACGCGCTGACCATGGCCGACCGCCATGTGATCATCAAGAACGCCTGCAAGGAAATCGCCTGGCAGCGCGGAAAGGCGATCACCTTCCTTGCCAAGTGGCACTATGACGCCTCCGGCTCCTCATCGCACATCCACCAGTCGCTGTGGTCGGCCGATGGCGGGACGCCGCTGTTCTTCGATGAAAACGGCGACCACGGCATGTCGGTGACGATGAAACACTACATGGCCGGCTTGCTGGCGCATGCCAGCGAGATCACCTATTTCCTCGCACCTTATATCAACTCCTACAAGCGCTTCATGGCAGGTACTTTCGCGCCGACCAAGGCGATCTGGTCTAAGGACAATCGCACCGCCGGCTACCGGCTGTGCGGTGAAAACAGCAAGGCCATTCGTGTCGAATGCCGCGTCGGTGGCTCCGATCTCAATCCTTATCTCGCCATGGCGGCGCTGATCGCCGCCGGTATCGGCGGCATCGAGCGCAAGCTGGAACTGGAGCCGGCCTTCGTCGGTGACGCCTATGGCGCCCGCGAGGTCCGCGAGATCCCGCGCACGCTGCGTTCGGCCGCCGTCGCGCTGAGCGGTTCGGCCATGCTGCGTGAGGCCTTCGGCAACGACGTCGTCGATCACTATGTACGGGCCGCCGAATGGGAGCAGGAGGAATACGACCGCAAGATTACCGACTGGGAGGTGGCGAGAGGGTTCGAACGGGCTTGAGCCAGCTTGGCGCCGCTTCACAAGGTCGCGGCAAGAAAGTGGTTGGGAACCGGTCGGGCCATAGGCGAGCTGCGGAAACCACAATAGAATGGCGCGGAGCCTCCCGAAATCGCGAGTTTCGGGCGGTTGCGCTGAAGCGGGGGCCTTGATGCGTCCCCACTCGCGAGAGGATTTTCGCATCATCCGCCGCCGGGCACTATCGGCCGGCGCAGCGGATCGTGCCGAAGTACTGGCCCAAGGGCTGAAGGAGTGATTGAGAATGACGATGATCCAATGTATTTCGCCGATTGATCAATCGGTGTACGCCGAGCGCCCGGCCATGTCGCTGGACGCAGCGGCCGAGGCCATCGGCCGTGCCCGCAAGGCGCAGAAGGCCTGGGCGCGCCGCCCGCTGGAAGAGCGTGTCCAACTCGTGATGAAGGGCGTTGCCCGTCTCAACGAGATGTCTGATGAGGTCGTGCCGGAACTCGCCCACATGATGGGCCGCCCGGTCCGCTATGGCGGTGAATTCAAGGGATTCAACGAGCGCTCCAACTACGTGGCCTCTATCGCCGCTGATGCGCTGAAGCCGCTCGTCATCGAAGAGAGTGCCTCGTTTGAGCGCCGCATCGAGCGCGAGCCGCAGGGCGTGGTCTTTGTCATCGCGCCGTGGAACTATCCCTATATGACGGCAATCAACACGGTGGCGCCCGCCCTGATGGCCGGTAATACCGTTGTCATCAAGCACGCCACGCAGACCCTTCTGGTCGGTGAGCGCATGGTGCGTGCCTTCGTCGAGGCCGGCATTCCCGATGACGTTTTCGTCAACCTTTTCCTCGACCACGCGACCACCTCCGCGCTGATCGCCACCGGCAGTTTCGACTTCATCAACTTCACCGGTTCGGTCGAAGGCGGCCGGTCGATCGAGCGCGCCGCCGCCGGCACTTTTGCCGGGTTGGGACTGGAGCTCGGAGGCAAGGATCCGGGCTATGTGATGGAGGACGCCGATCTCGATGCCGCCGTCGACACGCTGATGGATGCCGCCACCTATAATTCCGGACAATGCTGTTGCGGCATCGAGCGCATCTATGTGAACGAGAACCTCTACGACGCCTTCGTCGAGAAGTCGGTCGCCTGGGTCTCGAACTACAAGCTCGGCAATCCGCTCGATCCGGAAACCACGCTCGGCCCGATGGCGCACCGTCGTTTCGCCGCGCATGTGCGCGAGCAGATCGCCGCCGCCGTCGCCAAGGGCGCCAAGACGCTGGTTGATCCGAAGCTCTTCCCGCAGGACGACGGCCACGCTTATCTGATGCCGCAGATCCTGGTGAACGTCGATCATTCCATGTCGTTCATGAAGGACGAGACCTTCGGCCCTGCCGTCGGGATCATGAAGGTCAAGAACGATGAGGAAGCGCTCGCGCTGATGAACGACAGCCCCTATGGCCTGACCGCATCGCTGTGGACGCAGGATGCCGAGCGGGCCGCGCGCATCGGCCGCGACATCGAGACCGGAACCGTGTTCATGAACCGTGCCGACTATCTCGACCCGGCGCTCTGCTGGACCGGCTGCAAGGAGACCGGCAAGGGCGGCTCGCTCTCGGTCCTTGGCTTCCAGAACCTCACCCGCCCGAAATCCTACCACCTCAAGAAAGTCACGAAATGAATATCGTCGCAAACTGGAGCTATCCCACCGTCATCAAGATGGGACGCGGCCGCATCAAGGAACTGGCGGACGCCTGCAAGTCGCTCGGTATGAAAAAGCCGCTGCTGGTCACGGACCGGGGGCTTGCCAGCATGGCCATCACCCAGGGCGCACTCGACGTCCTGGAAGAGGCCGGCCTCGGCCGGGCGATCTTCGCCGACGTCGATCCGAATCCGAATGAGATCAATCTCGAGGCCGGCATCAAAGCCTACAAGGACGGCGGTCATGACGGTGTCGTCGCCTTCGGCGGCGGATCGGGCCTCGACCTTGGCAAGTGCGTCGCCTTCATGGTCGGACAGACGCGCCCGGTTTGGGACTTCGAGGACATCGGTGACTGGTGGACTAGGGCCAATTCGGATGGCATCGCGCCGATCGTCGCTGTTCCCACCACCGCAGGCACCGGTTCCGAAGTCGGCCGCGCCTCGGTCATCACCAACTCGCAGACCCATGTGAAGAAAATCATCTTCCATCCGAAATTCTTGCCCGGTGTCGTCATCGCCGACCCGGAATTGACCGTCGGCATGCCGAAGATGATAACGGCGGGCACCGGCATGGACGCATTCGCCCATTGCCTCGAGGCCTATTCCTCGCCCTTCTACCACCCGATGTCGCAGGGCATCGCGCTTGAAGGCATGCGTCTCGTCAAGGAGTTCCTGCCGCGCGCCTACAAGGATGGTACGGATATCGAAGCCCGTACCAACATGATGTCGGCCGCCGCCATGGGCGCCGTCGCCTTCCAGAAGGGCCTTGGTGCGATCCACGCGTTGTCGCATCCGATTGGAGCCGTCTACAATACCCATCACGGCATGACCAATGCCGTGGTTATGCCGCCGGTGTTGCGTTTCAACCGGGTAGCGATCGAAGAGAAGATCGCCCGCGCTGCAGCCTATCTCGGCATTTCCGGAGGCTTCGACGGGTTCTATGACTATGTGCTGTCGCTTCGCGCCGAGCTCGGTGTTCCGGAGAACCTGACCGCCATGGGGATCAAGAGCGACCGCATCGACGAGTTGGCCGCCATGGCCATCGAAGATCCGAGCTGCGGCGGGAACCCGGTCGAGATGACGCTGGACAATACCAAGCAATTGTTCCTCGACTGCTTCTGAGATTTGGCGAAGCTGCAAGCATTAACGCCCGCGGGGATACTCCCGCGGGCTTTTTTGTTATGCGGATCAGCGAGATGCGGGGGAGACTAGCCATTTTTGGGGAGGCGCTTGCGTCGCGTCTTTATGACTTCATTAACCATGTTTAGCAATGATGGATTTACCGGCACCCATGAGCCAAGGGTGCCTACGAGAGCGATGAAGCGCTCGGTCCATACCCTTCGAGGAATAAGCATGCCAGTTATCTCGTTTGCCAATGCCAAGGGCGGCGCCGGCAAGACCACTGCCGCCCTGCTGCTTGCGACCGAACTCGCTCACCAAGGTTATCGTGTCGCCATCCTCGATGCCGATCCGCAGCGCTGGATTACCCAGTGGTACGAAATCTCCGGACCTCAGCGCAACATTGAGGTGATCTCGGAAGTTTCCGTCGCCTCGATCCAAGGGCATTTGCGTGAACTGTCGCGTACGTCGGACTACACCATCATCGATCTTGCCGGCGCCCGTGACGCCATAGTGACCACCGCGATCGGGCTTTCCGATCATGTGATGATCCCGGTCCAGGGTTGTGCCATGGATGCCAAAGGCGCGGCGCAAATTCTTGATCTGATCAAGCTGATGGAGGACACAGGACGCCTGAAGATCGCTCATTCGGTGGTTCTGACGCGGGTGACTTCCATGGTGACGACCCGGGCGCTTCTGGCCATCAAGGGGCTTCTCTCCGCTCGTGGTGTCAATGTCATCGATACACCGATCGTCGAGCGGACCGCCTTCCGCGAGATCTTCGACTGTGGCGGCACGCTCTACAAGATGGATCCGGCGAAGATCAGCAATCTCGACAAGGCTTGCGAGAATGCCCAGGCATTTGCCGGCGAGGTTCGCCGCCTGTTGCCGACCAAGGTCATTCGCAGCCAGGAGCCGCGCCGTCTGTTCCGCGTCGTCCGCGACGCGGCTTGATTCTCCCAAGCCTCCCGAGCCTAGCAATGAGAAAGCCGCCAGAATCACTTCTGGCGGCTTTCTCGTTGGATGAAACCATAGTTTCGGTTGCCCCTGGTCAGTCGACGAATTCGACGGTGACGCCTGGTTTTGTCATTTTCGCGAGTTCCGTCGCATCCCAGTTGGTCAGGCGGATGCAGCCATGGCTCTGGGTTCGGCCGATCTTGGACGGTTCCGGGGTTCCGTGTATGCCGTACGTTGGCTTGGATAGCGCCATCCACACTGTACCGACCGGGCCATTCGGTCCCGGCGGAATCGCCAGGATCTTGTCGTTTGTACCCTGCTGGAAGTTGATCTTGGGGTTGTAGGTATAGCCCGGATTCAGGGCGATACGCTCGACGGTTACTGTGCCGGACGGGGAGGGCGTGTCGGACGAGCCGATGCTGGCCGGATAGGCCGCGATCAGGGCGCCGTCGGCCGCATAGGCAAAGACCTGCTTCAGCCCCTTGTTGGCGACGATCCTCGCGACCTCGCCCTTCTTCGGCTGTCCGGGGGCAACGACCTTGATGATCGTGCCGGGGATGGTGAAGTCGACACCCGGGTTGAGCGCGCGCAGATAGGCCTCGTCCATATGGAATTTCTCGGCCAGCATTTCTGCGGTCGAGGTGTAGGACAGTGCCGGGAGTTGCGCCTTGTGGGCATAGTCCTCGGGGATCGCCGCGACATAGGGGCCGGCGGCGTCGCCGGGTGTGATGGTATACGCGGTGATCGCCAGACCACCGGAGAGCCGCAGGCGCTCCAGAATATCCTCGGCGTTGTTCGGGTCTATGGTTTCGCCGGTCATCTGCTGCCAGGCGACCAGGGCCTTGTTGACGTTTTGGCCCATCTTGCCGTCGATGACGCCGGGCGAGGCGCCCTCGCGGTCGAGAAAGGCCTGAAGTGCCGTGATTTCCAGCTGGGAGAGGTTACTCTTCACAGGTATCTTGGGGGTGACGGTGCGGGTCGGAGCCTGATCGACAGGGGGCGCCATGTCCGGCCCGCCGGAAGGCATGTCGGGGAGTGGCTCGTTGAGTGGCTGACGATCAATCACACCGGGGCCGGGGATCGTGCCCGTCACGATGCCATCGTCCTGCCAGCCGGGCCGGGGCGCGCCGTAATCGTCGTAGGGAACCGGAGCACGGGCTTCGCGCTGGCGCGGGAAATAGCTCTCGGCTGGGACTTCGGTTGCAATGAGGTTGCCGCCCCGGTCGAGCAGGATGCGCCGGCCCAGGCGGTCGCGGCTGATCACCACCTCACCCCGCTCTGGCGTATAGTCGAGCAGGTCGCCTTCCGGCGAAACCAGCAGAACAGGGCTGTCGCGATAACCGTAGGGGTCGTTTGCGAATACAGGGGTGGCCACGCCGGTCATTAGGGCCGCGACGGAGGCCACAATCATTCCCGCTTTCAGCATATCGACCACGATTCACTCCTTCTTGTTGCCTGCTCCTACAACGCGGCAAATTTGACACTAGTGTGGAAAAGGTGAATTCATGGTGAAAATTGTTTTAAATCCGTCTCTTGGGGAGAGGCGGAGTAGGGAGCCGTCCTGATGGGGTGGCTTGCCTGAATATCGTAGGGGGAACGATGCAGGACAGATTCGATATTGACGGCTTCTTGCCATTTCGGCTCGACCGGGTGGCCGAACGGTTGAGCGCGCATTTCATGCGCTTCTGTGGCGAGGGCGTGGAGATCAGCTGGGCCGAATGGCAAGTGCTCTGGTCGCTGGGGGAGCGGGTCCATACGACCGCCAAGGCCATTTGCGGTCATTCGGGTTTGAGCAAAACGAAGATCAGCCGTGCCGTCAAGGCGCTTGAGGACCGCCGCTGGCTGGAGCGCCATCGCGATCGGGATGATCGCCGGTTCGAGCTTCTGGCGCCCACGGCCGCAGGCGTGGAGGCTTACGCCCAGCTCAAGAGGCGCGCGCTGGATTATCAGGTCTGGCTTGAAGGGGCTATCGATACGCCATATCTCAAGGCCATGGTCGAGGGACTGTCGGGCGTGGAGATGATGATCGCCAGCGGGCAGTTGCGATCGCTGAGCGAGGAGCCTGTGGAATGATGGAATTCAAGGGGCGGAGTGGTCCGGCTCTCATGCTGGATGAGGGCTCCGTTCTGGATATTGGTGGCTGCATCGTCGGTGGCGTCGACCTGGCGCCCGGCAGGGCGATCCCGGATGACGGGGATCCGCGCATCGATCATTCGCTCGAGGGCTTCCTCTTCACCTGCGGCCCGGACCATATTCGCCATCCAGAACCGCTCGGCGACGGCAAAGCCGGCAGATTTCCGCTGCACGGTTCCTTTTCATCCCATGCGGCGCGTGACGTCGTGTTTTCGGAGGAGGGGGGTGATGTCGAATGCCAAGCCGTCGTCGACCTTCGGCTGGCCGATGGCGGAAGCGCGCGGTTGGAGCGCCGCTGGCGGATCAGCGGCGAGACCGGCGAGGTGAGCCTTGCCGATACCGTCATTAATACCGGCGATAAGTCCTGCCAGACTTTTCTGATGTATCATATGAACCTCGGCGCCAAGCATTTCGATGACGACGTTCGGCTCGAAGGCGCCATGCTGGACGGCGGCGGTTTTCACTGGGCCTTTGGCGAGGGCGACGGCGGCGTGTTCTGCGTGCCGGCCGGCAAGGGCGGCTGGGCGGAAGTTCGGCTCGGGCCGATCGCTGCTGCCGGCGGCAAGACGCTCAAGGTGCGTTTCCGTACTGACACGTTGCCCTTCCTCCAGGTGTGGCGCAATCAGGCCGCTCCCGCGCATGTGTTCGGGATCGAGCCCGTCTCGCACCGCTGGGAACCGCGAGCCAAGCTGGTGGAACGTGGTGAGATGGTCGTACTCGCGCCCGGCGAGAGCCGCGCGTACGGTCTGAGCTTCGCCTTCGTCTGATCCGAAAACGGCGGTTGGAACGGGGGCTTGGCGATTGACGCCCGCGCAAGCCCATCGTAGATGTTTGCCCCTCGCAAGCAGGGAGCGCGCCATGAACATTTCGCAGATCAACGACGAATATTCCGTGACCGGCCAGATCTCGGTCGCAGATCTCGACACGATCAAGGCACTCGGCTTCAAATCCATTGTCTGCCATCGCCCCGACGGGGAAGAGGCCGGCCAGCCGACCTTTGCTGAGGTTGCCGCCCGCGCGCAAGAACTCGGCATTCAGATAGCCCATGTACCGGTTGGTCCGATGGGTGTCACTCCCGACGCCATTTCCGGCATGGTCGATGCGCTTGACGATTTCGATCGGCCGATGCTCGGCTATTGCCGGTCAGGCGCGCGTTCGACCGCGACCTACCAGAAGAGCCAGCACCTGCGCGGCTGACAAGCCGTCGCGACTGTCGCTCGCCAGTCCCTTTTTCCATCCCATCCCTTGTAACAGGAGTATTTTCCATGACCATCAAGCGTATCGAGCCGGGCGCCCGCATGAGCGGCGCCGTCGTCCACGGCAACACCGTCTATCTCGCCGGCCAGGTTGGTGAAGGCGTTTCCGTCACCGAGCAGTCGAAGTCGGCGCTCGCTGAAGTCGACCGTCTGCTGGCCGCCGCCGGCACCGACAAGTCGAAGATCCTGCAGACGATCATCTACATTTCCGACATGTCGACCTTCGGCGAAATGAATGCCGTCTGGGAAGCGTGGATCGACCCGAAGAACCCGCCGGCCCGCGCCACCAGCCAGGCCGCGCTCGCGACCCCGGACTACAAGGTCGAGTTCGTCGTCACCGCCGCTCTGTAAGCGGCACTTCATGTTCTGAATCAAGAAAAGGCCGGGATTGCTCCTGGCCTTTTCTCTTTTTGTTTGAAGGCTCTATCAGGATTTTTCGCGAATTTGAGTCAGAGTCTTCATTGGCGTGATGGCTTCCGGATCGAGCTTGATTTCGATGATCGATGGCTTGCCGGAGGCGCGGGCGCGCTCAAAGGCCGCGGCGAACTGTGAGGTCTCCTCGACCGTCTCGCCATGCCCGCCATAGGCGCGGGCGAAGGCGGCGAAATCGGGGTTGGTCAGGTCGGTGGCGCTGACGCGGCCGGGGTATTCGCGCTCCTGATGCATGCGGATCGTGCCGTAGATGCCGTTGTTCACTAGGCAGACGATGATCGGCAGGTTGTAGCGAATCGCGGTGGCGAATTCCTGGCCGTGCATCATGAAGCAGCCGTCACCGGCAAAGCAGATGACTTCGCGGTCCGGATGCAGCGCCTTGGCGGCAACCGCGGCCGGCAGGCCATAGCCCATCGAGCCCGACGTCGGGGCGGCCTGCGTAGCGAAGTCGCGAAAACGATGGAAGCGGTGAACCCAGGTGGCGTAATTGCCGGCGCCATTGGTGAAGATCGTGTCCTCGGCCGTGTTGGCCTCAATCCAGTCCATGATCGGCCCCATGCGGACCGGGCCGGGGCCCTGCGTCGGCGGGGTGGACCATGAGAGATAGGCGGCGTGCATGGCCTCCGTGCGCGTGGCCCAGACAGGATTTTCCGGGGCCTTCAGCGACTCCAGCGCCGTGGTGAATTCAACCGGAGCGGCGCAGATGGCGAGATCCGGGCGATAGACACGGCCGAGTTCGGACGGGTCCGGAAAGACATGGACGAGTGTCTGCGACGGATAGGGGACATCAAGCAGCGTGTAGCTCGATGACGGCATTTCGGAGAAACGGCCGCCGATCAACAGCACGAGGTCGGCCGCCTTGATTTCCTTGGCAAGTGCCGGATTGATGCCGATGCCGACATCGCCGGCATAGGAGGCGTTCAGGTGGTCGAACAGCATCTGGCGGCGGAAAGAGCAACCGACCGGCAGCTTCCATCGGTTGGCGAAATCCTCGAATTCGGTGACGGCCTGCTTGGTCCAGCGCGTGCCGCCAAGAATGGCGATCGGCCGCTTGGCGGAGGATAGCATTTCGTCGAGTCTGGCGATCTGCGATGGGCCGGGATGCGCTTCCACGGGTGAGGCGGGTTTTGCTGCCGGTGCCTCCACCTCATCCAACAGCATGTCCTCCGGCAAAGACAGCACGACGGGGCCGGGGCGGCCGGAGGTGGCGACGGCAAAGGCGCGGGTGACAAATTCCGGAATGCGTCGCGCGTCGTCGATCTCGCCGACCCATTTGGCGAATTCGGTGAAGGCGCGGCGGTATTCGACTTCCTGGAAGGCCTCGCGCTCGCGCATGTCGCGCCCGACCTGGCCGATGAAGAGGATCATCGGGATCGAATCCTGCTTGGCGATGTGCAGGCCGGCGCTGGCGTTCGTGGCCCCCGGACCGCGCGTGACCATGCAGATGCCTGGCTGGCCTGTCAGCCGTCCCCAGGTGTCGGCCATCATCGCTGCGCCACCTTCCTGGCGGCAGACCATGGTCTCGATGCCGCTGTCGCGCAGCGCGTCGAGTACCGCCAGATAGCTTTCGCCGGGCACGCAGGAAACCCGTTCGACTCCATTGGCCTTCAGGGCGTCGACGATCAGTTGTCCGCCGGTCTTTTTCATGTGTCTCTCTCCCTTTCGATCTCTGCCAGTTCGGCGAGAATTTCTTGCTGGTGCTCCCCGACTCGCGGGCTCGGGCGCTCGTAGCGCAGCGGTGTCTCGGAAAGGACGATGGGCGTGCGTACGCCCGGAATGACGTTGCCGTCGGCATCATCCAGTTCGATCCGCAGGCCTCGCGCCTTGACCTGCGGGTCGTCGAACATTTCGGCGATCGAGTTGATCGGGCCGGCCGGCACGGCATTGCTTTCGCAGGCGGTCAGCAGGTCGCGCTTGGCCCACTTCACCGTCTCGGTCGTAACGATGCGGCGGACCTCGACCTTGTTGGCGACGCGGGCCTTGTTGGTGGCGAAGCGCTGGTCTTCGGCCACAGGCTCGATTCCGAGAATTGCGCAAAGCCGCTTGAACTGGCCATCATTGCCGACCGCGAGGATCAGGTGGCCGTCGGCGGTCGGGACCACCTCGTAGGGGCTGATGTTCGGATGGGCGTTGCCGAGCCGGACCGGCGCCTTGCCGGAGATCAGGTAGTTGAGATTCTGGTTTGCGAGTACGCCCGACATCACGTCGAGCAGCGCCATGTCGACGAATTGGCCTTCGCCGGTTCTCATCGCATGGATCAGTGCCGCTTGGATGGCGGTCACGGCATAAATGCCGGTGAAGATGTCGGCAATCGCCACACCCGCCTTCATCGGCTGGCCGTCCGGCTCGCCGGTGATCGACATGAAACCTGACATGCCCTGGACGATGTAGTCGTAGCCGGCAAATTCGGCGTAGGGCCCGTTCTGGCCAAAGCCGGTGATCGAGCAGTAGATCAGCTTTGGATTGATCTTCCTCAGGCTCTCGTAGTCGAGGCCGTATTTCTTCAGGCCGCCGAGCTTGAAGTTCTCGATCACCACGTCGGAGGTCGCCGCGAGCCGACGGACGATGTCCTGGCCTTCCTCGGTCTTCAGGTCTACGGCGATCGAGCGCTTGTTGCGGTTGGTCGAGTGGTAATAGGCTGCCGAGAGGTTTTCACCGTCCTTGCCCTCGACGAAGGGGGGGCCCCAGGCGCGCGTGTCGTCGCCGCCCTCGGGGTTCTCCACCTTGATTACGTCGGCGCCCATGTCGGCGAGCATCTGTCCGGCCCACGGGCCTGCAAGCACCCGGGCCAGTTCGAGAACGCGGATGCCGGCAAGCGGCGGTTTTTTCGACTGCGTATCGGTCATTGAATGTCCTGTCATGGCGCAAGCGTGGCGTTGTCGGAGACTGGCTTCGAGGTGAAGCGGCGTTCCCGCCAGATGATGAAGAGGCCGGAACCGATGATGATGGCGATGCCGAGCCATTTGATCGGATCGGGGAAGTCGCGGAAGACCAGCCATCCAAAGATCGTCGTGGTGACGATCTCAAGATACTGCAGTGGCGCGAGCGTCGATGCGGGGGCGGTGCGATAGGCGTAGACGCTGAAAATGCCGGAAATCGCCGCCGCAAGGCCAACGCAGGTCATCCATGCCATGCTCGTCACATCCGGCAGGCTCGCCGCGAATATCGCCGGTGCGCTCCAGCCGAACAGCCCGATCGCTGCCAGCGAGATAAGCATACCCCAGAAGCCGGTCTCGATCTGCATTGACCAGGGATCCTCGCGATGGGCGAGCTTGCGGGTGAGTATGGCGAAGACGGCGACACACAGGGCCGAGACGGCCGGAAGGAGCGCGATGAAGCCGACCTGCTCGAAGCTCGGCTGGATGATCAGAAGGGACCCGCCAAAACCCACGGCGCAGGCGGTATAGCGGCGCCAACCGATGGTCTCCTTGAGAAAAATGCTGGAAAGCACGGTCAGGATTATCGGTTCGATGAAGAAGATCGCCACCGCGTCGGCAACCGACATGACCGAAAGTGCCGTGACATAGCAGACCACGGAGAGGGCAATGAGTCCGCCGCGCGCGACGTGAAAATGAGTATTGGTTCGCGAAAAACGCGGAACTGTTCGCCGCCAGACGAAAATCGGCAACATGAAGACCATCTGGAAGAAGAACCGCACCGCGGTGATCTGCATCGGTGACGTGGTCTCGGTGGCGAGCTTGGAGAAGATGTCGATGAACGGCGCGATCAGCACCGCTGTCACCATCAGCAACAGGCCGACCGTTACATCCGCGGACGGGGCGGGCAGGGCCGGCGCGGGGCGTCCTTGTGGGGTGGTCATCGCGGGCTTCGCTCTTCTGCGGTGCGGAACGCCGACGGCCGTGCGCTCGCGTTTCTTACGAACAGGATTCTGTTGTTCTATCTATAGCTTCGGCCCCTGCCGCACGCACTTGAATTTCTCTCATGGGATCATTCCGTTTCGGCATCGCCAACCGCTTGCGAGCCAGTGGCGGTGGGGCGTGCTGATACCGCATCGCACCAGTGGATGAAGTCTTGCGTGGCTTCATTTCTGCCTGTCTCGTTCAGCGTTTCGTGCCGCATGCCGGGGTAGATCCGCGTCGTGACAGCGGCGAAACCTGCCTTAGCCAACCGCCTGCCCAGCCATTGCATCGCCCTGGCCTTTTCGGTCGCAGGGTCTTCGGCGCCGCCGACGAGATGGATCGGCATGTTCCTCGGCAGCCGGTCCAGTTGCTCGGGAGTGGCGCCGCGGAATGTCAGCGTGAAGACGTCGCTCCATAGCGAGACGCTGGCATCGAAGCCGCACAGCGGGTCGTTTACATAGGCATCGACTTCTGCCGGATCATGGGAGAGCCAGTCGGCATCGGTCCGGCGATTTGGGATCTGCCTGCCCCAGGCAAGGAAGGTCGCGCGAGGCAGGATGAGGCTCGGCACGTCGGAGCCCTTGAGCATACGCTCGAGCGCCAGCACCCCTTGGGCAAAGCGTCCGGCTGGTCCGGGGTGGAAATTGGAGTTCCAGACGGCTAGGCCGTCGAAGGCACGCGGATGGTCGGTCGCAGTATTGAGCGCGATGAGACCACCCATGGAATGGCCAAAAAGGATCACCGGCAGTCCTGGATACTGCTCGGCCGCGAAGTCGCGCATGGCCAAGGTATCGGCAATTACCACCTTCCAACCCTCGCGTCTGGCGAAGCGGCCGATCGGGGCATCGACAGCTGTCGTTTCTCCATGGCCACGATGGTCATGGGCGAAGACGTGATAGCCCGGGCTTGAAAGAGCCTCGGCAAAACGACGGTAGCGGCGCGAATGCTCGGCAAGCCCATGACAGACGACGACAATGCCTCTTGCCCGGCCGGATGCCACCTCATGGTGGTAGCTGAGTTCAGCGCCCGTCACTGCGACGAGCCGCCTGCTGGTTTCGAATGCCATATCCGTCCTCCCGAGCCCGCTTCAAGGGTTAGATGGCTTCAGCGCTGGCCGCAAAGGAAATATTTAGACCGATCATTCAGAATGCGCCCGATACCAAAAGGGACGGATTTCATGAGCGGCACGAATGCAGACGTGACGAAAAGCCTGCTCGCCTTCACGACGCGCGACCCCGCCGTGCGTCGCCAGGTGCTTGCGCCTTTCGACTATGTCGCGGTATGCCGATTCCCGCTCGATCCAGCCAGTAACGATGTCTCGCTCTTTGCCGCACTGGCCACCGGACAGCCTTGGCCGGGGCTTGTGCCGATACCGGTTTCCACCGCGACGCGATTGCAACTCTACCGGATCGATCACGCGGCGCTGAAATAGGCCGGGCGAAGCTCGCGCAAACCAGAAAAGAGCCTTGTTTCACAGCCTGCTGCATTGCCCCGGCCGGCGCTTTCGCCTACATAGCGGCAAATTCCCTTCACGCCCGCGGAGCAATGCAACACGATGGCACGTCAGTTCATCTATCACATGGCCGGCCTCAACAAGGCCTTCGGCGCCAAGAAGATCCTCGAAAACGTCAACCTGTCCTTCTATCCGGATGCCAAGATCGGTATCCTTGGACCGAACGGTGCCGGTAAGTCGACGGTTCTCAAGATCATCGCCGGTCTCGACAAGGAATACACCGGCGAAGCATGGCTCGCCGAAGGCGCGACGCTCGGCTATCTCGAGCAGGAGCCGCATCTCGACCCGACCAAGACTGTGTTCGAAAACGTGATGGAAGGCGTAGCCAAGAAGACGGCGATCCTCGAGCGCTACAACGAACTGATGATGAACTATTCCGACGAGACGGCCGATGAGGGCGCCAAGCTCCAGGACGTCATCGACAGCCAGAACCTGTGGGACCTGGAAAACCAGGTCGAAATGGCGATGGACGCCTTGCGCTGCCCGCCCGGCGATGCCGATGTCACGAGCCTGTCCGGCGGTGAGCGCCGCCGCGTGGCGCTCTGCAAGCTGTTGCTCTCGCAGCCCGACCTGTTGCTTCTCGACGAACCGACCAACCATCTCGACGCCGAGACGATCGGATGGCTGGAAAAGCACCTGCGCGAATATCCCGGCGCCGTGCTGATGATCACCCACGACCGCTACTTCCTCGACAACGTCACGGGCTGGATCCTTGAGCTCGACCGTGGCCGCGGCATTCCCTATGAAGGCAATTACTCCGCTTACCTGCAGGCCAAGGCCAAGCGTATGCAGCAGGAAGCCCGCGAAGACGCTTCGCGCCAGAAGGCGATTTCCCGCGAGCAGGAATGGATCGCATCCAGCCCCAAGGCACGCCAGGCCAAGTCCAAGGCCCGTATCAAATCCTACGAACAGTTGGTCGAAGCCGCCGAGAATGTCCGTCCCGGCGATGCGCAGATCATCATTCCGGTCAGTGAGCGTCTCGGCCAGGTGGTCATCGAGATGGAGGGAATCACCAAGGGCTATGGTGACCGCGTCCTCATCGACGATCTGACGCTGAAGCTGCCGCCGGGTGGCATCGTTGGCGTTATCGGTCCGAATGGTGCCGGCAAGACGACGCTGTTCCGCATGATTACCGGCCAGGAAAAACCCGATTCCGGCACCATACGCATCGGCGACAGCGTCCACCTTGGTTATGTCGACCAGAGCCGCGACGCTCTGGATGGCAACAAGACGGTCTGGGAGGAAATCTCCGGCGGTGCCGAAATCATCAAGCTCGGTAAGTTCGACATGAACTCGCGTGCTTATTGCGGCGCCTTCAACTTCAAGGGTGGCGACCAGCAGCAGAAGGTTGGCAACCTGTCCGGTGGCCAGCGCAACCGCGTCCATCTGGCCAAGATGTTGAAGGCTGGCGGCAACGTGCTGCTGCTCGACGAACCGACCAACGACCTTGACACCGAAACGCTCGGCGCACTGGAAAGCGCACTCGAGAACTTCGCCGGTTGTGCGATCATTATCTCGCATGACCGCATGTTCCTCGACCGTCTGGCGACGCACATGCTCGCCTTTGAAGGGGATGGTCACGTCGAATGGTTCGAGGGCAACTTCGAGGATTACGAGAAGGACAAGGTTCGTCGCCTGGGCGCGGACGCGCTTAACCCGACTCGGATGAGTTACAAACGCCTGACGCGTTGAATATAACAAAGACAGAAAAACCCCGGTTTACCGGGGTTTTTTGTTGCCTTGCGTCGCCAAGGGTATCCGGCTGGTTGTTTCATCTGCGGATTGCACTGTCGCATAAAGACTATTTCAAGGTTTGCGCAGCATGCTTCCGATCGGAGTGCCATGTCCCTTTTCCGGTCACTCGCCACCGTCATGACGACCTGGAAATATTATCAAGAGGATTTGGATGCGCACTTTACTTGGAACCCTGTCTTTCCGCGCTCTTCTGACCAGCCTTGCGGCAGTGCCCTTGCTGGCCGTACTCGTACTCGGTGGTTGGTTGAGCCTGATTTCCTATCGCGAAAGCGATGAACTGCATCGGGCTACGCGGCTTGCCGACCTTGCCGAGAGTGGCATTGCTATGGGGCTGGCCGGGCCGGCCGAGACCGGTGCCGCTGTGGCCCAGCGGGCGGAGTACCGTGCCCGGACAGACGCGGTGGCGGCCGCGATCGAGGCCAGTTATCGCGAGGTTCTGGCCCAGGGCTACGACGATCCGGGCCTGCAGTCGCTCAAGCGGCTGTACGACGAAAAGCTGTCGCGGCTGGCGGAGTTTCGCGCCAAGACGGATGACGGCACTGCGCCGCCGCTGCTCGCTCTTGAGATCGTGCAGCCGATCGTTGCGTCAAGCTCTGAACTGACCCGTCGCGCCGCCACCCTTTCCGAGGATCATGAACTTTCGGCTGCGATCTCCGGCTATTTCGCCTTTATGCAGGTGAGCGATGCCTACCAGGTGCTCAATCGTCTCGGTCAGGCCTATCTCAAGGCGGGCACACTGGAGCCGCCGGCTTTTGCCATGGTCCAGCGCAGCGACATGCTGCTCAAGACTTTTGGCAAGGTGGTTGATGAAGCCGTGCCGGCCGATCTTGTTTCGAGCCACCGGGCTTACTTCGAACAGCCGACTGGCAAGCGGATCGAAACGCTGCGCCAAGCGATGCTGAAGAATGAGCCCTACACGGCATCGGAGGGCGAACTAGAAGCCTGGATTGCCGCACATGACGACAGGCGTGCCTTCGTCTCCGATTTGATTGCCAAGACTGGCGAACGGATGACGCAGTTGATCGATGAGAAATCGGCCGCAGCCCAGACGCGCTTGATGATTCTGCTGGCCGGAGTGGCTGCTGCGGTGCTGGTCGTCATCGGCCTTGCCGTGGTCATTGCCCGGGTTCTGTCCGGTTCGATCAACCGTATCGGTGAACGAATGAAGTCGCTGGCCGAAGGCGATACACAGAGCGCGATCCCCTATGCCGACCGCCGCGACGAAATTGGTGGCATGGCACGCTCGGTCGAAGTGTTCCGCCAGGCTGCGATTCGCAACGCCGAGCTGGAAGCAAGCGCCGAGCAGAATCGCATGGTCGCCGAGCGCGAGCGTGCAGAGATGCAGGCCCGGGCAGAGGCGGAGGCCGAGGAGCGTCTGAGCCGTGCGACTGGCTCGTTGGCTGCTGGTTTGCAGCGGCTCGCCGCTGGTGATCTCTTGACCGAGATTGAGGAGGAGTTTGCGCCTCAGTTCGAGGCCTTGCGCCATGATTTCAACACATCGCTACGCCAGTTGCGCGAGGTCATGCAGAGTGTCGGCCAGGTTGCTGGCACCGTGACCAGCGGATCAGGCGAAGTCTCGCAGGCGTCGGACAGCCTCGCCAAGCGCACCGAGCAGCAGGCTGCCTCGCTTGAGCAGACTGCCGCTGCTCTGGAAGAGATCACCGCCAATGTCGTGTCCACGTCGAAACGTACGGCGGAGGCCCGTGATCTGGTCGAAACCACCCGCCAGAGAGCGGAAAAGTCCGGCGAGGTTGTCAACAATGCCGTCTCGGCCATGGGGCGCATCGAGCATTCGTCCCGCCAGATCGGGCAGATCATCGGTGTGATCGACGAGATCGCCTTCCAGACGAACCTTCTGGCGCTGAACGCTGGTGTCGAGGCGGCGCGTGCCGGTGACGCGGGCAAGGGCTTTGCTGTTGTCGCCCAGGAAGTGCGCGAACTGGCGCAACGCTCGGCCAATGCGGCTAAGGAGATCAAGGCGCTGATCAGCAGTTCCGAAGCCGCTGTCAGTGAAGGCGTTCGCCTGGTCAACGATACGGGTGAGGGACTTTCATCCATTGCCGAACTCGTCCTGTCGATCAACAGTCACATGGGAGCGATCTCGACGGCAGCGCAGGAACAGTCCGTCGGTCTCGGCGAAGTCAACACCGCCGTCAATCACATGGACCAGGCGACGCAACAGAATGCGGCGATGGTTGAGGAGATGAATGCGGCTGGTGCAAGCCTTGCCCAGGAAAGCGGGAGGTTGGTCGAGCTTCTGTCGCGCTTTCGTACCGGTCATGTCCTGCAGCGAACCGTTCAGGTTGCTGGTGCCGCTGCCGCTCGCCCCACCTCGCGGGCGGCCCCCGAAGCTGCGCGACCGGTGCCGAGCCGAGCCCGCCCCGTGTTCGCCAGCCAGGGTAATGCGGCGCTGGCCCAGCAGGGCGAGGATTGGCAGGAGTTCTGACAATCCATCCTCACTGATCATTTCTGAAAGGCGGCCGTCATGCGCGGCCGCCTTTTTTTGTGGCCGGAAACCTAGGTGCAGATCTTCTGCTGCATTTACCATTGCCAGCGGCGAATGATTTGCTCTTGCATAGATGGCTCAATTGACATAAAGACATCTTTATATCTTGATTGGGTTTGCTATGGCTGACGGCATGAAATTTGGAGTCGATGCACTGGTGGAGCTGCTCAAGGCGGCGGGTGAACCGACGCGCCTTCGACTCCTGGCGCTGCTTGCTGCCGGCGATCTGACTGTGACGGACCTCACCGACATCCTTGGACAGTCGCAGCCACGTATTTCCCGCCACTTGAAGCTACTCACCGAGGCCGGTCTGATCGACCGCTATCAAGAGGGGGCATGGGCCTATTTTCGTCTGAAGCGGGACGGTGACGCTGCGGGGCTCGTCAATACTCTGCTGGCTGCCACGAACGAGAACGATGCCGTGCTCCTGCGCGACAGCGAGCGTCTGGCTGCGGTGAAGCGTGCTCGTGCCGAACGCGCGCAGGAGTATTTCAAGCGCAATGCGTCTGAATGGGACGAACTGCGCCGCCTGCATGTCGATGACACCGCCGTCGAGACCAAGCTGCTTGAACTGGTTGGTCCGAAGGTGGTCGATGCTTTGCTCGATCTCGGCACCGGCACCGGCCGTATTCTCCAGCTTTTGCAGAACAGCTATCGCCGTGCCACCGGCATCGACGCCAGCCGCGACATGCTGGCCGTGGCGCGCGCCAATCTGGACAAGGCGGGCGTGCTCAAAGCCTCGGTCCGCCACGGCGACATTCTTAATCTGCCGCTCGATGCCAACGAGTACGACGTCGTCATTATCCATCAGGTGCTGCACTTCCTCGTCCAGCCTGAACTGGCTCTGGCCGAGGCGAGCCGCATGCTGAAGCCGGGCGGTCGGCTGGTGATCATCGATCTCGCCCCGCACGCCCTCGAATATCTGCGCGACGAGCACGCTCATGTGCGGCTGGGCTTTTCGCGCCAGACCATGGCCGAGTGGCTGGCCAAATACGGTCTGACAGTCGAGCAGACTGTCGACCTGCCGCCGGACGATGCGGCGAGCAAAGGATTGACGGTGACCATCTGGTTGGCCCGCCAGGGCGGCGAGATTACCGCGGAGCAGATCAGCGATACGAGTGTAGTGAAGGGGGAGCAGGAAAATGGCGACTGAGGAGCAAGAGAGCGTGACTACCAGGCGCCTGCGCTTTTCCTTCGAGTTCTTTCCGCCGAAGTCGGAAGATATGGCCGACCAGCTATGGAAGACGGTCGAGGCGTTGTCGCTGTGGACCCCGGATTTCGTGTCCGTCACCTATGGCGCGGGCGGTACGACCCGCGAGCCGACTCTCTCGACCGTGAAGAGGCTCATTAGCGAGACGGCGCTGCCGACCGCGTCGCACCTGACCTGTGTCGGGGCGACGAAGGATGAGGTGCGGCAAGTGGTCGAGCAGTTCCGCTCTGTGGGCGTCAAGCATTTCGTCGCATTGCGCGGCGATCCGCAAGGGGGCATGGGGAGTGCTTATCAACCCTATCCGGGCGGCTATTCCAATGCGGCAGAACTGGTCGCTGGTCTGCGGGAGATGGGTGGTTTCGAGATTTCCGTTTCGGCCTATCCGGAAAAACACCCCGAAAGCCCCGACGTCGCGGCTGACATCGATATGCTGAAGCGCAAGGTCGACAATGGCGCCTGCCGGGCGCTCACCCAGTTCTTCTTCGACAATGATGTTTTCGAGCGCTACCTCGAGCGGGTCAGGGCCGCCGGGATTTCCGTCCCGATCGTTCCCGGCATCATGCCGATCCAGAACCTCACCCAGCTCAAGCGTTTCGCTTCGATGTGCGGCGCGACCATACCGGGTTTCCTCGATGACCGTTTTGCCGGTCTGGACGACCAGCCGAAGGCCCGCGCCGAGGTTGCTGCGGCGGTCGCTGCCGAACAGATCGAGGATCTTGCGCGACGTGGTATCAGCGATTTCCATCTCTACACGATGAATCGTTCTGCACTCGTGACAGCAACGCTTGGCAATCTGGGTCTGCGCCCTAGGGCTTTGGCGGATGATGGAGCCGGCGCAGCGGCCTGATACAGCGACCATCCATGCAATGAAAAAGGCGCATCTCCAATCGGACGATGCGCCTTTTTTCTTCAAACTGGAAAGCTCTGATGGCTTATTCGGGCCTGATCGCTTGCGGATCCTTCAAGGCCTCTTGTTCAACTCATTTCGGTTAGATGAACAGCATCGTTGCGATAAACACAAACGCCGCACCGACGATCAGGACATTGAGAGAGTTTGTAAGTCCCATATCTGCCTCCTTGTGTTGACTGTTAGATAATATGTCGGATTTGTGTCGCAAGGAAAGCGATTAATGTGCTGCACCGCCGTTGAAGATGGTGGAAAACTTGTCGCACCCCCGTTGATTTGTAGAAAAATCAACCGCTTGCTGAAAATCAGCGGTTGTTAATGTTGTTTAACAAGCGTGATCAAGTGGAGGCTTGGCCGGTCCTGATCAATACATGCCGGCCTCGAGAGGTGGTTCATACCGCGCTGCGTTGTGGCCAGCGAACCCTCCCATCGAGGACGAGCAGCGCGACGGCGATCAAAAGCATGCCGGCCAGATCCGTCAGGGTCAGAGTCTCACCGAGGAACAGTGCGCCAAGCAGGATGGCGCTTGGTGGAACCAGGAGAGTGACGAGGGAAGTGTTGGTCGCGCCGGCAAGGGCCATGATACGAAAAAATAGAATATAGCCGAAGGCAGTGGAAAGGAGGGCGAGCGCCAATATGGCGGCGACGGCATTCAGGGGTGGGAAGGGGATCTGCCAGGACTGATCGACGATGAGTGCGGTCGGCAGCATGATCAGCGCGGATGCCGTCAACTGGCCGGTGGCGGTGACCGGTGCCGGCAGGTCGCGGAACCGTTTGCCGTAAGTCGCGGCGAAGCCGTAGGATATTGCGGCCATGACCGGCAGGATCATCGCCCAAAGCGGTATGTCACTTGCCTGAAAAGCGCTTGGCCCGACCAAAACCGCGGTTCCGGCAAGCCCGAGCAAAGTGCCGCCGAGTTTGGCCGGCGAGAGCTTCTCGTCCGCCGTGAGACGGTTGGCGATCAGCATCGTCCAGATCGGCGTCGTGGCATTGAGGATGGCGGCGAGACCGGCGCCGATCTGAGTCTGGCCAAAGAGGATCAGCGTGTGCGGAATGGCATTATTGATCAGCCCGAGCAGCAGGAAGGGTGCCCAGCGCTGCCGCAACGAGCGATAAAGGTCCATCCGGCCGTGCAGATAGAGGTGTAGCGCCAGGGCTGCGATTGACAGGCGCAGAAAGGCAAGCGTCAGTGGCGGCACATAGGGCACGGCGACCCGGCCGAAGAAAAACGATCCACCCCAGATTAGTCCGAGAAGGGCAAGCAGCGACCAGGTCGTGACGTTCAGGCGTTGCTGTGTGGTGGTTGGCATTCGTGGGCTCCAGCTCGAAGACGTGCAGCGAGACATAAGCGCGGCGTGTTCGGCTGACCACCCGAAAAACGCCACCCGGACAATTCCGACTCTTTCGCAGCGACGGTGCTTGTGGATTCCCTTGATCTGCCTGCGGGCGGCGGCAGAAAGCGCCGCCCGCAGACAAGTGGCGAAGGGGCGTCAGAGCGCGTTGAGAAGCGCTGGAGTGGCCCATCCGTCGGCCGGCATGCCGAGGCGCTGCTGTTCCTTCTGGATCGCGATTCGCGTGCCGGAGCCGAGGATGCCATCGATCTTGCCGACGTCGTGGCCGATGGTATTCAGTTTGGTCTGCAGTGCCTTCATCTCCGCGTCGGCGAGACCCGGCTCCGGATTGCCCTTCTGGTAGGGTGCCGCGCCCATCAGGCGGGTGGCGAAATAGGCGGCCGACGTCGTGTAGATGAACGACTGGTTCCACTCGAGATAGATGTTGAAATTCGGATAGGTGATGAAGGCTGGCCCCTTGCGCCCCTGCGGCAGCACGACGGATGCGGGCAGAGCGCCGAATCGGGTGTCACCGTCGCGTGGCTTGACGCCCAGGGCGAACCAGTCCGATGCCGTCATGGTACTGCCGAGGCCGGTCTTTTCCCAAGGCAGATTTTCCGGCAGGACGACCTCCTGGATCCAGGGTTCGCCGCGGCGGAAGCCGAGATGCTCGATGAACTTCGCCGCGGTCAGAATGGCGTCGGGCGAGCTCTTCTTGACATTGATGTGCCCGTCGCCGTCACCATCGACACCGAAGGCGACGATGTCCTTGGGAAGCATCTGGACCTGGCCGATTTCGCCGGCCCAGGCGCCCGTATTGGTCGCCGGATCGAGGTCGCCGTGCTGGACCATGGTGATCAGGTTGAGGAGCTGCGGACGGAAGAGTTCCGGACGGCGGCAGTCATGGGCCAGCGTGACGAGCGCATTGCGTGTGTTGAAGTCGCCCTGTACCGCGCCAAAGTCGGTCTCCATCGCCCAGAAGGCGGTAATGACGCCGGCCGGTACACCGTATTCGCGCTCCGCACGGGCAAAGGCGTCGGAAAACTGCTTCATCTTCTGACGGCCGATGTCGAGCCGTGACTGGCTGACGGTGCGCTGGGAGAATTCAAGGAAGGTCTGCTTGAATACGCCCTGCGAACGGTCGCGGGAGAGAACCTTCTGGTCGATCTGCGCGCCGGCGAGTGCGGCATTGGCAGCCGCAGCGGAGGCGCCGGCGGAGATCGCCTCAGCCTTCACGCCATCGAGAAAGGCTCCGAGATCGCCTCCACACTGCTGCGCGGAGGCCAGCGAGGAGGTGGCGAGAAGGGCGGTGAGGGCAAGAGCGATGCGGGTGGCGGTCTTCATGAGTCATCCTTGCAAGTTTCGGTGATGTTCCGGCGTGCCACGCGAGGAGATACCCCGAACGTGACGGCGCCGTGAAAGGCTAGATGAAATTCGCCCGGTCGCCTGAGGCGGCCGGGCCGAACCGTATCGAAGCGATATTGGCTGACTTTTTGACGAAAGCGAGGTGGACCTCGGAAAACACGCCAATCCGGTGTGTGCGGGTGTGACACCTTCCGTCAGCGCTTCGAAACGGCCGCGACCCAGTTCTTCCAGTTCTTCTCGGTGCCGGCAAAGACGTTGATGTCCGTCTCGCCCTTGATGCCCGGGACAACGCCGGTCGACGTATATTGCCAGAAGGCCCAGCGGCGCTCCGGATAGATTTCCTCCGGATGCTGGGCGACGGCACGGACCCAGAAATGATAGTTTTGGAAGCTGCCCTGCAGATTGTCGCGATGGAAATCGACCGAGGTATAGATGATCGGCCGTTTGCCGTAATAGGCCTCGATCCTGTCCATGAAGCGCTTCATCTCTGCTCGGACCGTCATAGCGCTCGGGCGATAGTTGCAGGTCTTGGACGAATGGTTCCATTCGACATCGAGCACCGGCGGCAGATGCATGGAGGCTTTCGGCACGTTGCTGATGAACCAGTCGGCCTGTTCGTCCGCGGTAGAGCAGAAATAGTAGAAATGGTAGGGCGCTTGCGGGATGCCGGCGGCTGCGGCCTTGCGCCAGTATTCGTCGAAGCGCGGGTCGACCCTGTCTTTACCCTCGGTCGCCTTGATGAAAGCGAAAGCGACGCCGGACTTGCTCACCTTTACCCAGTCGACATCGCCGTTCCATTTCGATACGTCGATGCCATGTATCTTGTGCTTTTGTGGGGTCTTGCCGTCGAAATCCTGCGGATCCGTGTCCTGGAAGCGCGGCGTCTGGATCGACGCCGTTTCCATCAGGTCATAGCTGGCAGAGGTGCAGCCGCTGAAGGTGAGCGTGATCGGCAGGAGCGAGAGAATAAGCCACCGCATGGAATATCCATAAAAACGAATTCTGGGTTTAAGCCCCTGATGCGGCGCGCGCACAAGTTACAAGAGAGGCGCAAACCTCTTTGTGCGTCCATCATCCTTAATTATCGGTTATTTTCAACTGGCCTTATGCAATTCAGATGCGAATCACCGCATGCCAGGCGTAGCCACGCCCGATCGGCTCGAACTCCAGACTCCCCTTGACCATCTCGGCCTTGGCCCCGAGTACCGCCTGAAGCGTCGCGCGCGGGGTCACGTGGAATCGGGCGAGCCAACCTTGCAGCATGCGGCGTGACCAGCCTGGAAGGCCTTCCTGCTGGCCAAAATCGACGATGTGCAGCGATCCACCGGGTCTCAGGGCCGCAAGCGATGCGTCGATCGCTTTCTCCCAATCGGGGATCATCGAGAGCGCATAGGAGATCATGACGCGGTCAAAACCCTCGACGCCGAACACGGTCGGGGTAAAGGCCGTGGCGTCGGCCACCTCCAGCTTCGGCATGACCGGCATGCCACGAAAATTGGCCCTGGCCGAGACTAGCATCTCCGCGGATATGTCGAGGCCGTGAAGCCGGGCCGTTGGATAGATCCGGTGGGCCAGCAACAGATTGCGGCCAGTGCCGCAGCCGACTTCCAACAGGGAGCCGTCGCGCGGCACATCAAGGCGCGCAATCATCCGGTCGCGGCCGAACAGATAGTATTTCCGCGTCAGGTCGTAGATGTGGCGCTGGTAGCGATACATGCCGTCCATGCGCGCGGCATGGTCGCGGTCGAGCTGCGGCTCGGTCGAACCGAGGGCCATCAGGCCTTCCTTTCGTATATGTGGAAGCCGCCGTAGATCGCCGAGCGGTCACGCTTGTTCAGTTCCTCGGAGCGCCCGGCATGGTAGGTCCACTGGTCAAGCAGCGCGTCGGAGAGACGGCCGTCGAGCACGCTCTTTTCAGCGGCGGTGCGGAAGATGACGCGTGCGTCAGGGGCCGCTGTCCGGGTGATTTCGCCCCATAGGTCGTTGAGTTGCGCGTCATTCATCCAGTCCTGCGCGTCCAGCAGGATGTAGCGATCGACGCTTTCGGCGGGCTTCACCTTCAGAAGCTCGGTGAAGTTTGCGTGGTGGACGGTCACGCGGTCGGCGTTGGCGCGGATCGCCGGATAGTTTTTCTCCTGCAGATAGGTCGGCAGCAAACCCTCGTGCGGCTGCGGATAGCGTCGGACAAAGGCCTGCCAGGCGAAATAGTTTTCCTTCAGCGGAAAGTGGCAGGTCAGCTTTTCCAGCCGATGACGAAGCACCGGGGCGATCGTGCCGCCTCCCGAAAGGCTGGCCAGTTCGTCATATTGCTGTGGTGGAATGCCCAGGCCGAAGAGCGAACTTTTGCGACTGGTCATCCAGCGGACCAGCGGCTTTTCAAACAGCGGCGCAATGCGCGTATCGAAGAAGTGGCGCTGATCGCGCAGGGATTTCGTCTCGACGATCTCGGTCAGATCGACGCCATGCAGGCGCGCCATCAGATGACCCGCGCCGATGAAGCGGCCTAGCAGGCCGGTGCGGCAGAAATTGCCGTCGAAGGCGGCGATCCGGCGTTTGCCGTCGATGCGGCGTCGGTTCCAATAGGCGCGCGTGGAGGCGTCCAGATTGGGGGCGATATAGCGGTCGAAGTTGCGGCTGTTGGTGCGGTTCCTTTCGCCGGCGAACTTACGCACGACCGTTTCGTGATCCGGCAGATGGCGGAAGGCGGCGAGTTTGAGCCGATTCAGGGCAACATGATTGGGATTGAGGTCGACCACGTCGATGTGTGACGGATGGCGGGTGAGGTAGGCGAGCATGTTGCAGCCGCCGGAGCCGATCGTCACGATCGAATGGCCCTCGGCCAGCTCCATGGCTTCCATGTCGACTTCCGGGTCCTCCCAGATCTGCGCATAGACAAGTCCGGAAAACAGCAGTTCAAACAACCTTTCCGACAGGCCGTCGCGGCTCAACGGCTTGTGCTGCAACAGGGCATTCTTCAGCTTGTGGTTCTTGCGAAAGCCGGCATCAGGGGCAACATCGGTCATCTTTGTCAGCCATCCATTGAACGTTGATGGCGTGTAGCCGGGCACTGCTACAGTTTGATGACGCGGCCTGTTCGTACGCGCGCGGGCGTTGGTAGAACCCGGCGAACGGCGCTCAGCCTCCAGCGTGCGGTGGATAAAGCGGTGTGCAGGCGCTAAGGCCCGAGGCTTTCTGGCTTTCGCTTGCCGACAATTTTTGCTTGCATGGCCGGCAGTTCGATGGAGGGGAGCCAAATGCGATTGCTGAGGAAGATACTGAAGGGGCTGGCGCTAGCCGTCGTCGTGGTGCTGGCGGGAGCCAGCGGCTGGCTCCTGATTGCTCCCCCGGACCTGCTGCGCGTTGGCACAGGCTACGCTGCGAAAATGGTCTGTTCCAATGCCTTTCTCGCCGGGCGTGATCCGCAGGAGGTGCTGGCGCTCGACGTTCAGGCGCCCGGCCATCCGTTGCTCCGGCTGGTTGGTGTTGTGGTCGATACGGCCGACCATACGGTGACTGCGCGGATGCTCGGCGTCTTCGCCCCAAGCATCGCTGTCTATCGCGAAGGTCTCGGTTGCGCCAGCGTGCCGGATGGAGACGTAAGGGCGGCGATGGCGGTCGGTGTGCCGACAGTCCCGACTTCATCCCAGGTCGATCCCGCCAGCCCCTGGCCACAAGGGGAGGCGGTTGATGCGGCTGACAGACGAATTGCCGCGCTGCTGGCCGATCCGGCCCTCGTCGGTCCTGGCATGCGTGCTGTTGTCGCTGTTAAGGATGGGCGGATCGTTGGTGAGGTCTATGGGGAGGGGTTCTCCGCCTCGACGCCGCTGCTCGGCTGGTCGATGGCCAAGACGGTCACGGGCGCGATCATCGGTCATCTCGTGGTGGATGGCCGGCTCGGCCTCGACGATGATCGGCTTCTGCCGCAATGGAGTGAGGGGCCGCATGCGGCAATCCGTTTGCGCGATCTGCTGGCGATGGAGAGCGGCCTTGAGTTCAACGAGGACTATGGTGATGTCACCGACGTGACCCGTATGCTCTATCTCGAGCCGGACATGGCGGCTTTCAGTATGGACAAGCCGATCGTGGCTAAGCCGGGCGAGACTTTCAACTATTCCTCCGGCTCAAGCGTTCTCTTGTCGCGGATATGGATGAGCAGGCTCCCTGACAAGGCCGCCGCGCTGGCCTATCCCCGCGCGGCGCTGTTTGACCCGCTCGGCATGAGAAGCGCCGTGCTCGAGGCCGATTCCGTTGGTACTTTCGTTGGCAGTTCCTACCTCTACGCGACCGCGCGGGACTGGGCGCGGTTCGGGCAATTTCTGGTCGAAGACGGTGTGTGGAACGGAAAACGGCTGCTGCCGGAAGGCTTTGTCGCGGCGATACGACGGCCGACCGTCGCTTCCGGTGGACGCTATACGGAGATCCAGGCTTGGGATGTCGGGCCGGGCGACGAGCCGGACGAGCGGTTTGGCCTGAATCCCGATACTTTCTGGCTTCAGGGGCACGACGGACAGGTCGTCGCGGTCATGCCATCCGAGCGGCTGGTCGTGGTGCGCATGGGCCTCACGCCTTCAAAGCTCGGCTATCGGCCGCAAAAACTGGTGAAGGCGCTTGCTGACGCGCTGCGCTGAGCGACCCGTATGGCGAAGCTTTGCGTCACGATCATCGGCAGAGGGGCTTACATGAAGCCGGGCTGGAGTACGTGCAGCATGCCTTTGCGCTTTGCGTCGTAATAGAAACCGCGGGCATAATGGCGCACCGCGCCGTCATGGTCCTTGTCGGCGACGAGCCAGGCGCCCTTCAGGTATTTGATCGCATATTTCAGATTGGTTTCGGCATCGAACAAACCAGACGCCGGGCCTTCGTAACCCATCGATTTGGCTGTCGCGTACTTGATCTGCATCAGCCCGTAATGGCCGTTGTTATAGGCTGTCGGCTTGTAGGTGCTTTCGCGATTGACGACGCGGTGGATCAGGGCTTCCGGCACCTGATAGATCGCGGCGTATTTCTTGATGAGCGCGTTGATGACGGTCGGACCTGAGGTCGCAGGCTGGATCGGGTTGATTCCCGGGACCGGGCGGGGCGAGGTGACGTCGAACTGGCTGTCGAGGGCGGACAGCGATGTGGCGGCGGAAGGGGCGGCATAGGCCAGCGCATCGGTGCCCGGTTTGGCCAGCGGAACAATCGCCTGTTGTGCGGTCACCTCGGCTGGCAGGACTGCGGGGTCGGCCGTATCCGTCGACATTGGCAGCGTCGTCACGGCATTCCCGGATGCAGGCATGGCCGCGGTCTGGATGGCGACGTTCTCCTGGCCAGCGGCCATCGCCATCGCGGCAGGCGTCGCCCCGGATGCTGCAAGCGCGACTGCCTTGAAGGTTGGAATCGGGGCGACGGTGGTTGTTCCAGGAATGATTGGCGCAGGAACGACAGGAGCATTAGGGTCAACAGGGGCCGGAAGTGTGCTTGCCGCAATCGCTGCCTGTTGCTGTTGCTGCGTCTGGACGGCAGTGCCAGCGACCGGATTGGCCTTCAGCTCCTGCTTCGCTGCATCTTCCATGCCGCTGGTGCAGCCGGCCAGGGTGGCAAGGAGGACGGCTGCGAGGCCGAGGTGCAATCCGTGGTCTCTTTTCGCGATCATGCCGATTCTTCCGATTTATCCCAAGGCGACAAGCGAAGCGGGCGCCCTCCATGAACATTCAACTGTCATAATGGATGGGCTAAATTGCGGCAAGCTGACCAGGGTGTCAGGCGGCAATCTTGCGATAGCCCGCAGTCACCGAGCCCGACGCGATCAGCACTGGATGGTGACGCGGGCTGGTTACGCCCTTTGGAATGCGCCGGCGCATATGGCTGTGGATGCGCGGAGCGGCAAGTGCCGCGAGGATCCAGATGGAAACAGCGAGAGCAAGGAACACCCCGACAAGCCACAGCGCATGGTCAAGCGCAGGGGCGGGCAAGGGCATGAATTGTGTCAACACGGCGACGGCGAGAACATAATTCCACCGATCGAGCGCGCTTGCCGCGAAGGCATGGCGCATGATTCGCAGCGGCTTGTCCTCCGGCAGGTTGTCGTTGTCCGCCACGGGCGCACGGCTGCCAGGGCTACGCCAGAGGCGGATCAGCACAAAGAGGAGGTAGGCGGGGCCGACCCAGCGCACCGGATCGAGAATCTCCGGGACAATGTCGTCCAAGACGGTCAGCGCCAGCAGCGCCGCGCCCATGACGACAAGTACACCGAAGATCAACGCGGGTAGCGTGGCCAGCACCGATTTTCGGCCCTGTCCCCGTGCGTAACGCACGACAAGCATTGTCAGGCGGTTCGGCGACGCCAGAAATACCACCGAAACAGCGGCGAAAGCCAGCCAGGTCTCAATTGACATCGGTCCTACTCCTCCACCTGAAGTAGCAAGCCAGCTTTCGCCCGTGGCGTCAATTGGCCGGGTGGAATTTCTGGCCCATGTAGTCCATGACCTCATGGAACCACGGGGTGTTGAGATCGAAGGCCTTTCCGCCCTTGATGCGCGGGAACTCGATCGTGCGCAGCCTGCCGCCCTGGTCCTCGTCATGCCCAGTGACGCCGGACACCTTGTTGAGGCCGCTTTCGACGGCCAGATCGACCATGCTCTGGATCAGGCGCAGATCCTCGTAGTTGGCCGGGGCGGAGCGGGCATAATAGCCCGACTTCTGCACCATCGAACGGTCAGCCTTCAAAAGCTTGGCAAAGTGCTTCTGGAACCAGCTGCCGACATTGATCGTGTCGATTTTCACATGGCCGAAGGCGTCGCGCTTGACTTCCTCGCCGGCGGCTTCCCGGTCGGCGACGATTTCCTGGAGGCAGGCGCCTTCCGAGACGAAAAGCGTCACGTAGCCGCTCTTGTCCATGATTTCCTTCAGTCGATCGGCCTCGGCTTCGAGGTCGAAATGGGTTTCCGGCAGGTAGAGGCCGTCGATGTTCTTGAGTTCGGTGTTCATCATCAAGCCCTCGACATATTCATTGTTGCGAGTGCGGTTGATGTAGGCGCGAGCGGTTGCGGCGGTCAGCCAGCCGCAATGGCGGCCCATGACTTCATGGATGACCAGCGTGCGCGGTGCGGCGCTCTGCTCGTTGGAGACGTGGTCGAAGAAGCGGGCGCCGACTTCGGCGGCCGTCCAGGCACCGAGGGTCTGCTTGATCGGCACAACGTCATTGTCGACGGTTTTCGGCAGGCCGACGACGGTCAGGTTGTAACCGTTGGCGCCAAGGTAGGCTGCAAGGTCAGCCGCTGTCGTGTTGGTATCGTCGCCACCAATAGTATGGAGGATGGTGACCCCGTCCTCGGCCAGGCGCTCGGCTGCAATCCGCAGCGGATTGTCGCCTTCCTTCGTCAGACCGCGCTTGGCGCAGTCGGCGGCATTGGTCAGCTTGACACGGCTGTTGCCAATCGGGGAGCCGCCGTAGCGGTGCAGGAGGTGGGCCTTCTCGCGCATCTCCTTGGTGATCTCGATGCTATCGCCGAGCAGCACGCCCTGATAGCCGGAGCGATAGGCTATCATTTCGATCTCGGGCGCGATGTCGGTATAGCGCTCGATCAGTCCGCCAACAGCGGACGAAAGGCAGGGCGCCAGGCCTCCGGCGGTCAACATTGCAACTTTCTGTTTGGCCATCGATCCTCCTTCGGCACCGCCTCGGGCACCGTTGTCATTCAGCTTTTCCGGGCGAATGGATGCGACAGTCGGAGGAGGGTGTAAAGCGAAAAGTTCAGGAAATACGGGCCTTTCGCCCCAGCCACACAACGAATGCCACGGCAACGGCGAATATAATCGTTTCAATGCCGATATGTTCGCCGAGCAGGATTGTGGAAAAGAGAAGCGTGACGAAAGTCTGCATCAACTGGATTTGCGCGACGCGTGAAATCCCGCCGATCGCCAGCCCGGCATTCCAGAAGACGAAGCCGCCGAACATCGACAGCAGGCCGTGATAGGCGAGGGCGCCGATCGCCGCATGGCTCGGGGATGTCACCCCGATTGAGAAGGTCAGTGCCGCGCCGGTGAGTGACAGGGGCATCATGATGACCAGGGCCCAGGAAATGACCTCCCGGCCCGACAGCCGGCGTGTGAGCCGGGCGGAGAGCACGTAGCCGAGCGAAGCGGAGATGACGGAGGCGACAAGCCACAGATCGCCGCTCCCGATCTGAAAGCCGCTCTGGCGGGCGGAGAAGGCGACCACCAGCGCCGCTCCGGCGATGCCGCAGAACCAGAATAACGGGCTCGGCCGTTCGCCGTCGACGATGATGGCGAAGATGGAGGTCAAGAGGGGCAGCAGGCCGAGCACAACCCCGCCATGGGCGGCCGGCAGGCTCTGCATGGCGATGGAGGAGAAGATCGGAAAGCCGAAGACAAGACAGAGGCCAGCCAGGAAAAGAGCCGGAAAGGCGCCTTTGGGCCAGCGCTTGCCGAGCGCGAACAGAGTCATTCCGGCTACGGCCGAGGCGATGACCGCGCGCCCGAAGGTGATGAACAGCGGGGAGAATCCGGTGAGCGCGATCCGCGTCATCGGCAGGGTGAGCCCGAAGATGGTGACGCCGATAGCGCCGAGAATGAGCCCGAGCGCGGGTGAGGAGATTGCCGGTTTCATGCGGGCTCCGCTGGGAGTAAGGGCGCCGGTGGTCGCATGAGCGACAGGAATAGTCCAAATCAATCCGAGAGATGGCCGATGGGCGCCGATGCCGCCGGTATGGTCATTCCCCTTGCGGATTCAGCATTTCGCAACCGAAGGTGAAGAAAGTTTAATGTCGCAGGAGGCCGGCTCGGCTTGCTTTTCGCAGCGATATTTGGTCAAGCTCTTTCATGATTTTCGATTTCGCCTGCGAACAGATTTCGTCGTTGTGGGATCGTCTGCTGGGCGCTATCGGCGATGCGGCGGGCAGTGTCCTGTCGGGTATGGTCGAGGCGGTGCGCACCGTCTTCGAAGGTGACCCGGAAACGCGGCGTCGTGTTTCTTTTTCCGTGGCAATCATCGCTCTCTCCGCCAAGATGGCGAAGGCGGACGGTGTGGTGACCACGGCTGAGGTCGATGCCTTCCGCAGCATTTTCGATTTTCCTGAAGCCGAGGCGAAAAACGTTGCTCGCCTCTATAACCTCGCGCGCCAGGATGTCGCCGGTTTCGAAGCCTATGCCGAGAAGCTTGCCAGGCTATGCCGCACTTGCGACAGTTACTGTCCGGTGCTGGAAGACATCATTGATGCGCTGTTCCACATCGCCAAGGCCGACGGTCTGGTGCATGAGAAGGAAATGGACTTCCTGTCGCGTATCGCGGAGATCTTCGGCATATCCGAGGAGCGTTTCCAGGCGATCATCGAGCGGCACGTCCATCTGGACGGCGATCCCTACGGGGTACTGGGCGTTCAGCGCTCCGATGATTTCGCCACGATCCGCAAGCGCTATCGCGCGCTTGCGGCAGAGCATCATCCAGACCGGCTGCACGCCCGTGGCGTGCCGTCGGAATTCCATGCGGTCGCTCATCACCGTATGGCCAAGCTTAATGCCGCTTATTCGGCGATCGAGAAAGAGCGCCGCGCCGCATGAAGCCATTCATCGCCGATTTCGCCGGCGCCGACGTCCGGCCATCGCCCAATCATGGCGAGCGCGTCGGCGGATGTCGGCCCGACATGATAATTCTGCACTATACCGGAATGGCCGAGCATGACGGCGCGCTCGCCTGGCTTTGCAATCCGGAGAGTCAGGTCTCAAGTCACTATTTCGTTCACGAGGATGGTCGCGTCGTTCAGATGGTGCCGGAGGAGCGGCGCGCCTGGCATGCGGGAAAGAGCTTCTGGGCGGGCGAGAACGACATCAATTCCCGTTCAATCGGTATCGAGATCGCTAATGCGGGCCATCCGGCCGGATTGCCGGTTTTTCCTGATCGGCAGATCGAAGCGGTCATCGAATTGTGTCGCGATTGCGGCCGCAGGCTCGAAATCGCTCCGGAACGGGTGTTGGCGCACTCCGATGTGGCTCCGATCCGCAAGGTCGATCCGGGTGAAAATTTCCCTTGGGGACGGCTCCATTCGGCGGGCGTCGGCCATTGGGTCGAGCCAGTGCCGGTGCAGGGAGGGCGGTTCTTTCACAAGGGCGACCATGGTCAGCCGGTAGAAGCCCTGCAGTCGATGTTGTCGCTCTACGGCTACGATGTTGATATTACCGGAGAATATTCCGAAAAAACCGAGGGAGCCGTGGCGGCTTTCCAGCGTCATTTTCGCCCTGAGCGGGTCGATGGGATCGCCGACATGTCGACCATCGAGACCCTGCATCGCCTGCTATCAACGCTGCCGCGATACGCCTGAAATCAGGGGGCAAAGCGATCGCCTTTTGGGCGGCCGCTATAACGCGCGAAACCGCAATTTGTTGCATTGCCACATCAATTCCCAATTTCACGGCTCTAAAGAACCCACTGAACGGCGGCACAACAGCCTGTTTTGCGGGCGGTGATCGCAAATATCAACGATGAGCGCAGGTGCGGCGCCTGACCGGTAAGCGGTGGGCGAACGGAGAAGATTTGCGTCCTTCAAGGACGTCCGCCATGCCCTACTGGTTCGGAGACTGACTTTTTTATGATGAAGCGAATTGTTGCTGCTGCGGCATGCCTAGGTATTCTTTTGTCCTCGACGATCGGCGTGTCTGCCGGCGGGGAGGCGACCACTTTCAGGGCCAAGCTGAAGACTGTGGAGCGCGAGGCGGGATATCCCGTGGCTCCCTCCTTCTCGAAAAGCCCCTATACACAGATCATCTCCAAATACGCGAAGTCCTACGGTGTGCCGGTGGCGCTTGCCCATGCAGTCGTGCGGGTCGAGAGCAATTTCAATCCCAAGGCCCATGGCAGTGCCGGCGAGATCGGTCTGATGCAGATCAAGCCGTCAACGGCACGGATGATGGGCTATTCCGGTTCGGCCAAAGGACTCTACGATCCGGAGACCAATATTCGCTACGGCATGAAGTACCTGTCGATGGCGCATGAGCTGGGTAACGGAAAAACCTGCACCACCATCCTCAAGTACAATGCTGGTCATGCGGCCAAGCGTATGAACCCGGTCTCCAAGCGCTATTGCGGCAAGGTGCTGGCGCTGATCGCCTCGTAGTCTCAAGGCGGGCCGGGAGTGTTGTGTTTTCCGGCCGCCCTTTCACAGGCCGGCGGTACGTTGCGGCGCGGACAAGGCAGCTGGGACGCTTCAGGATGTTCAAGTGAATCCGATGACCTCCGTGAGTGCGGGTTTGTCGAAGGTGAACGGCCTGGTGCCGATCTTGCGATGGAATTCACGTCGGGCGCCCTTCAGAGAGTGATTCCGTACTTGTCGACAAGGCCTTGATCTGGAAAACCTATCGTCGGCGCTGCGACAGGGGACAGGTATGGCTGAGAGGTACAGGTACATCATTATCGGCCGAGGCATGATGGGAGCGGCGGCGACCCGCCACCTTGCCGGGAAATCGGACGGTGTGGCACTGATCGGTCCTGACGAACCGAAGGATCTCGCCCGGCATACAGGCGTGTTCGCCAGTCATTACGACGAGGCCAGAATTACCCGCACGATTGATAGTGATCCAGTCTGGGCGCTGCTCGCCAAGCGCTCGATCGCCCGTTACGGCGCGATCGCCAAGGACAGCGGCATAGACTTCTTTGACGAGACCGGTTGCCTGATGGTCGGACCGAAGCGTGGAGGGGGTGATCCCTATGTCGCTGACATCTGCGATGCGGCCGAGCGGGTGGGGGCCGATGTCGCACTGCTCGGTGCAGCCGAGCTGGCCGACCGTTTCCCTTATTTCTCCCTGGGTACCGGCTGCGAGGGCGTCTACGAGGCGGCCGGCGCCGGCTATGTCAATCCGCGTCGTCTGGTCGAGGCGCAATCGGTGCTGGCGCGCAAGGCTGGCGCGAAGGTGATTTCCGAGACTGTCGTCAGTATGCGTGAGATGGCCGATGGCGTGCTGGTGGCGACCTCCGAGGGGCGGGAGGTCATCGCCGATAAGGTTCTGGTGGCGGCGGGTGGATTTTCCATTGCGGAGAATCTCTTGCCGAAACCTGTCGATCTGTCGGTCTTTGCACGCACCGTCGCCTTCTTCGAGATCGCGGACGATGAACTCGTTCGCTATGCCGGGATGCCCTCGCTGATTCACCAACCCGACGAACCGCTTGACCATATCTACCTGCTGCCGCCGGTCCGCTATCCGGACGGCAAGATCTATCTCAAGATCGGTGGCGATCCGGACGACTATCGGCTGGCCAGCGAGCCCGAGATCCGCGCCTGGTTCAGAAGCGGGGGGCGGCAGGGTACGCGAGATCACCTCAAGCGAATCATTGGGGGACTTATTCCCGCCCTTGCCGCCGCTCCGCTCAGCATGGCGGCTTGCGTCACAACGTTTACGCCGACCGGTTATCCTGCCATCGGCTTTGCCAGTGACCGCGTCGCGGTGCTAACGGGCGGCTGCGGCGCTGCGGCCAAGAGTTCCGACGAGATCGGCCGATTGGGCGCCGAACTGCTGCTCGGAGGAGACCTTGAAAGCGATGTCTACGGTGCGGTGTTCGAGCCCGCCTTCCGCTGATCGTTCACCATCCGCGAATGGCCTTTCGTGGCGCACCCGTTTTTTGTGGCAATCGCCGGGTGTCTCGTTTATGCACGCGGTGCCAGTTGGCCGGGCAGCCGCGCTTTACCAATGCCGAAAGGCGGTAGGGTGAGGAAAGTCCGGGCTCCACGGAAACACGGTGCCGGATAACGTCCGGCGGGGGTGACCTCAGGGAAAGTGCCACAGAAAGCAAACCGCCTCGCTTGCGAGGTAAGGGTGAAAGGGTGGGGTAAGAGCCCACCGCGTCGCTGGCGACAGGGACGGCACGGTAAACCCCACCGGGAGCAAGACCGAATAGGGATGACGCGGGTCGCGCGCAAGCGCGGCCACAGCCTGTTTCCGGGCCAGTCATCCGGGTGGGTTGCGTGAGGCAGCGTGCAAACGCTGTCCCAGATGAATGGCTGCCACGTTCCGGGAAACCGGGGCCATACAGAACCCGGCTTACAGGCCAACTGGCGTTTTTTCTTCGAGGCTCGGTGCTGTGCGCCGCCTTGTTCAGCGAAAAGCGCAATCCTTTGAAAAGGCGCCGCAATCGCGGATCGCCGGCGTTCGGATTCGCTTCGGTTCGAGCGTGAGAAGGCGTTGATGCGACAGGCGTTTCTAACCATTCGTTAAGCCTAACCGCTTATCAATATTCGAATCCCTTGCGGGGTTGTGAAGCCTCTGTCCCATTGACGCCCATATATTCCCATGTTATCCCATAATCGTACCGTTGAGGGGTCGATCAAGGCTCCGGAAATCGCAGTCGAAAGCGGATCGGTCGCCGGGGCTCAGGTGTGGCTTTCGGTTCTCGGTGTCGGTTCGGCAGTACGAGTGGCGTTGAGTTCGCGGAGGCGGTCGGGACGCCTTCTGGCAGAAGGGAGTGCGGTCGATTGTCATGAGCCGCTTCCTGTCCAATGCGATAAACAGGATCGATGCGAAGGGGCGGGTTTCCGTACCTGCGGCGTTCCGTGCTGTTCTTGCTCAGCGCGATATTCAGGAGCTCTACTGCATCCAGGATTTCGTCTTTCCGGCCATCAGTATCGGTGGGCCGGAGTTGCTGGAGCGCTACGAGCGGCAGATTTCGGTGGAAGATCCGTTTGCGCGCGAGGGCAACGAGATGTCGCTGCTGGTTCATGGTGGCGGCGTCTTCATGAAGCTCGACGCCGAGGGGCGTCTTATGGTTACGGATTTTGTTCGGGGCTTCACCGGTATCACGACGGAGGTCTGCTTCGTCGGGCGATCGGATCATTTTCAGCTTTGGCAGCCGCAGGCGTTTCACGAGGCGCAGGCGGCGGCAAGGGAAGGGCGCAGGCTACGGGGCCTGCAAACTTCATAATACGGGGAAACGGAATGGTGGCGAATCCAGGCGGAGGTTCTTCTGATGCCGGTGGCGGACCGGTTCGCCACATTCCGGTCCTCCTTGCCGAGGTTCTGGCGGCGCTCGAACCGGGTGCGGGCAAGGTTATTCTCGATGGTACTTTTGGTGCCGGCGGTTACACGACGGCGATCCTGAGGGCGGGTGCTGATGTCGTCGCGCTTGACCGCGATCCGACCGCTATTGCCGCTGGGCAGGCGCTTGTCGCGGCGCATGGTGGCCATCTGACGCTCCATCACACGCAGTTTTCTCATCTGGCGGACTACGCCCCGGAAGGCGGGCTTGATGGTGTCGTGCTCGATATCGGTGTGTCCTCCATGCAAATCGATGAGGCCGAACGCGGCTTTTCCTTTCAGAAGAACGGGCCGCTCGACATGCGCATGTCAGGTACCGGTGTTTCCGCCGCCGATGTGGTCAATCGCGCCAAGGTCGGCGATCTCATCCGCATTTTCGGCTTTCTTGGCGAAGAGAAGCAGGCCGGGCGTATCGCTCGCGCCATTGAGAAGCGGCGGGCCAAGGAGCCTTTCCAGACCACGCGCGATCTCGCCGGGCTGATCGAAATCGTCACTCCGCGTAAGGCCAAGGACAAGATTCATCCGGCGACCCGCGTCTTTCAGGCGCTGCGGGTCTTTGTCAATGACGAACTCGGCGAGCTTGCGCAGGCGCTTTTCGCTGCCGAACAGTCGTTGAAGCCCGGCGGGCGGCTGGTGGTTGTCACCTTCCATTCGCTGGAGGACAGGATTGTCAAGAAATTCTTCTCCGAGCGTTCCGGCAAGGCCGCCGGCTCCAGGCATCTGCCGATGGTACACGAGCGGGCGGCAACCTTCGAGCCGATTGGCAAGCCGATGGTCGTTGCGAGCGAGGCAGAAGCGGAGATCAATCCGCGGGCGCGCTCGGCCAAATTGCGGGCGGGATTGCGAACCATCGCGCCGGCCGAGCGCCCCGACATGTCGATCTTCGATCTGCCGGATCTCGCAAGCCTCGAAAAGATCGGAGTTTGACCGATGATTAGGCCCTTCGATTTTTTGCTGATTGGTTCCATGGCCGCAGCTGCGGCCGTTACCTACCAGATCAAACATCACACCGATAACAGACTCGAGGAGGTCCGGCGCCTCGAAGCCGAGATCAAGCTCGAGAAGGATACGATCGACCTGCTCAAGGCTGACTGGGCGCTGTTGACCCAGCCTAACCGGTTGCAGCGCCTGATCAATGTCTATGGCGAAGAATTGCAGCTCCAGCCCACCGCTCCCGAACAGTTGGTGCGTCCGGTCGAATTGCCGATGCGGAAGGATCAGCTGCCGAAGCCGGAAGTGGCTGAGGGTGGGCAGGGCAAGGATCCCGTCAAGGATCTCATCACAACCGGATCGGTGAGGCGCTGATGACTTTCCTGTCACGAATCATGGTGTTGAAGAGCCGGGCGCATTTCTCGACCGATGTGCAGCGCGGCGGGGCGACGATCAACGGTGCCGCCTTCACGGGGACCGGCAAGCGCAAGGCGGAACTCGCCCGCAAGCGTGTCGGCATGATGATCGCCGGTTTCGTCGTGGCCTATGCCGTCATTGGCGGTCGTCTCGTGCAATACGGTTATGCCCAGCCGGAAGTGACATCGAGCATTCTGCCGGCCGATCGACTGATGGCGTCGCGTCCAGACATCCTGGATCGTAACGGCGAGGTTCTTGCGACCGACATCCGCACCGTCTCGCTGTTTGCCGAACCGCACAAGATCGTCGATCCGGACGAGGCGGTCGAGAAACTGGCGACCGTGCTCACCGATCTCGACATCAAGGGTACATACAAGAAGCTCTCCAACCCCAATTCGCATTTCCAGTGGCTGCGCCGCCAGCTTACCCCCAAGCAGCAGAGTCAGGTGCTGGCGCTTGGCATTCCGGGGATCGGCTTCAGGCCGGAGAAGCGTCGCTTCTATCCCGGCGGCACGACCGCTTCGCACATCGTCGGCTATGTGAACATCGACAATCGCGGCATGACCGGGATGGAGAAATATATCGATAACCAGGGCCTTGCGGACCTGCGCGCCCTCGGCATGACGAGCGACACGCCGCTCGAACCAGTCAGGCTGTCGATCGATCTGCGTGTTCAGAACATCGTCCGTGACGTTCTGGTGCAGGCGCTTGACAAGTTCAAGGCGCTCGGTGCCGGGGCTGTGGTGCTCGATGTCCACACCGGTGAAGTGCTGGCCTTGGGGTCGTTGCCGGACTTCGACCCCAACAATCCGGCTGCGAGCGCGCAGGAAGGCTGGCTCAACCGCATGACGAACGGCACGTTCGAAATGGGGTCAACCTTCAAGACCTTTACTCTTGCGATGGGCCTGGACGAGGGCAAGGTGTCGATCAACGACAGCATCGACGCCCGCTATCCAATCCGCATCGGTGGCTTCACCATCAAGGATTTCCACGGCAAGAACCGGTTTCTGACGATTCCTGAGATCTTCCAGTATTCTTCGAACATCGGCACCGCCAAGGTCGCGGATCTCGTCGGAACCGAAAACCACAAGGAATTTCTCACTCGGCTCGGCCTCCTCACCAAGGTGCAGACTGAACTGCCGGAAGTGGCAATGCCGTCGCAGCCACGCGAATGGAAGAAGATCAACTCGATCACCATTTCCTTCGGACACGGCGTGTCGACCACGCCGTTCCAAACCGCGGTTGCGGGGAGTGCCATGGTCAACGGCGGCAAGCTCATCGAGCCGACCTTTCTGCCGCGCACCCGCGAACAAGCCGATCTGGTCGCCAAGCAGGTCATCCAGCCCGCCACGAGCAAGAACATGCGCTATCTGTTTGAGGTTAACGGCGTCAAAGGCTCCGGCCGTAATGCGCGCGTCGAAGGCTTCAACGTCGGCGGCAAGACCGGCACCGCCGACAAGGTGGTCAACGGTCGCTACGTCCGCGATAAGAACTTCAACGCCTTCCTCGCCGCTTTCCCGATTGATGATCCGAAATATGTGGTGCTCACCTTCATCGATGAGCCCAAGACCGAAAAAGGTAACGGCGCCGCACTGGCCGGCACCTCGGCCGCGCCCATGGCGGGTGACATTATCCGCAGAAGCGCCGCAATTCTCGGTGTAGAACCAAAATACGGGGAAGACGGTTCAGCCTTGCTCGTTTCTTATTGAACGAATTTCAATTCAGGCGGCGATTCGTGAGAACCGCCACCCAGCAGTGGATGAATGACCGATGTTGTTGCGGGAACTGGCCGGCGCGGAGTTTCAGGATCAGATAGACAAGCTCGGAGCCGAGGTCGGCGCCATCGACATTTCTGGCCTTTCTGCCGATAGCCGCAAGATCGAAAAGGGCATGTTGTTCGTCGCGCTGGCCGGCACCAAGGCCGATGGAGCCGCCTATGTCGCCGATGCTGTCGCACGTGGTGCTGCCGCCGTCGTTGCCAGTCATGCGGTTGAAGTTTCTGCACCAGTGATCGTGGTCGGCAATCCGCGTCGCTTTCTTGCCCTTGCTGCGGCGAATTTCTTCGGCCGCCAGCCGGAGACAATGGTCGCTGTGACCGGAACGGCCGGCAAGACGTCCGTCGCCTCGTTCACGCGGCAGATCTGGGCGGGGGCGGGCTATGCCGCAGCCCAGATCGGCACGACCGGCGTCATTTCGCCGACGCGCAACGATTACGGTTCACTCACCACACCCGATCCAGTCGGTCTGCACCGCCTGCTTGCTGAGCTTGCCGACGAAGGCGTGACCCATGCGGCCATGGAAGCCTCCAGCCACGGCCTCGACCAAAGCCGGCTTGACGGCGTGAAGCTCGCTGCCGCCGCATTCACCAATCTCGGCCGTGACCACATGGACTACCATCCGACGGTCGAAGCCTACATGGCCGCCAAGATGCGGCTGTTCGACACACTGCTGCCCAAGGGGGCGCCGGCGGTGATCTTCGCTGACGATCCCTGGTCGGCCGAGGCGGTCCGCGTCGCAACCGAGGCCGGACACAAGGTGCTGACTGTCGGCCGTAACGGCGCCTTCCTCACATTGAAACGGGTCGAGCATTTCCGTCACAAGCAGGTCGCCGAAGTGCACTTTGGCGACGAGATCTTTGAGGTGCATATTCCGCTCGCCGGCGATTTCCAGGTCGCTAACGCGCTGGTCGCCGCAGGCCTCACCATCGCCACCGGTGTGCCGGCTGCAGCGGCGATGAAGGCGTTGGAGACGCTTCAGGGGGCGTCCGGCCGTCTCGAACTGGTGGGTCAATCGAAGGCCGGGGCGCTTGCCTATGTCGACTATGCCCATAAACCGGATGCGTTGGAAAACGTCCTGACCTCGGTCCGGCCCTTCACCACCGGCCGCGTTATCGTTGTCTTCGGTTGCGGTGGTGATCGTGACAAGGGCAAACGTCCGATCATGGGCGAGATCGCCTGCCGGCTCGCTGACATCGTCATCGTCACCGACGACAACCCGCGCTCGGAGGTTCCGGCGGTTATCCGTTCGGAGATCATGGCAGCGGCACCCAAAGGCATCGAGATCGGCGACCGGGCGCAGGCAATCCGCGCCGCTGTGGCCATGCTGTCATCGGGAGACACGCTGATCGTGGCCGGCAAGGGGCATGAGGAGGGCCAGACGGTTGGGAGCGTTACGCTTCCGTTCTCGGATCATACCGAATTGCGCAAGGCTTTGGAGGAGTTCGAACATTGACCTTTCTTTGGACGGCGTCGGAGATGATCGAGGCCATGGCGGGGCGGCCTTTCGGCACACTGCCCGCCGGGATCACCGGCATATCGATCGACAGCCGGACGATCGCACCGGGCGAGGCTTTCTTTGCCATCAAGGGTGATCGGGTGGATGGTCATGACTTTGCCAGTCTCGCGATCGCCAACGGCGCCTCGCTGTTGATCGTGTCGGAATCAAAACTTCCGGCGCTTGGTAGGCTGACCGTGCCGATGATCGTCGTCGATGATGTGCTCGGCGCGTTGCAGAAGCTGGCGCTCGCGGCCCGTGACCGCTGTTCCGCGACGATCATTGCGGTCACCGGTTCGGTGGGCAAGACGACGACTAAGGAAATGCTGCGGCTGGCGCTTGCGCCGTCCGGCAAGGTGCATGCTGCCGTCGCCTCGTTCAACAATCACTGGGGCGTGCCGTTGACGCTCGCCCGGATGCCGGTCGACACGCGCTATGGCGTGTTCGAGATCGGCATGAACCATCCCGGCGAAATTGCGCCGCTGTCACGGATGGTCCGCCCGGACGTGGCGATCATCACGACGATCGCGGGGGCTCATCTCGGTAATTTCAATAATATCGAGGAGATCGCCGCAGCCAAGGCGGAGATCTTCGAGGGCGTCGCACCCGGTGGGGACGTCATCCTCAATCGCGACAACAGCCAGTTTGATTTCCTCGAGCGGGCCGCACTGGCTGTCGGGATCGAACATATCCACAGTTTTGGTCAGCACGCCAAGGCGGAGTTCCGGCTTGATGAATTCGACGGAGCGGCCGAACGGTCGACGGTCTGGTTCTCCCACGGCGATGACACCCGTGAAGTGGTCATCGGTGCGCCGGGCCGGCACATCGCGGAAAACGCGATGGCGGTACTTGGCACTGTGTCGCTGGTTGGCGCGGATCTTGACGCGGCAATCGAGGCCCTTGCCGGCCTATCCGCCGTCAAGGGCCGCGGCGCGCGTCACCGCCTTGCGATCGGCGGCGGAAGCTTCACGCTGATCGACGAGAGCTACAATGCCAATCCGGCTTCAATGCGGGCGGCGATTGCAGTGCTCGCCGCCGCCCAGCCGGACGGCGAGGGCCGTCGGATCGCCGTGCTCGGCGATATGCTGGAAATGGGGACGTTCGCGGCCGAGGTCCACGCTGATCTGGCAAGTCCGCTGCTGGCAGCCGGTATCGAGCATGTCTGGCTCGCCGGTTCGGAAATGTCGGCGCTGCGCGATGCTTTGCCCGATAGCGTGCACGTCGAGTATCGCGCGACGACCGATGAGCTTGTTGAGTTCGTTACCGGTGCGGTCAAGGCTGGAGATGTGGTCATGGTCAAGTCTTCACTGGGCCTGGGCTTCGGCAAGATCGTTTCGGCTCTTCTTGACAAGTATCCGGCATTCCCCGACACGGGGCGCCAAATTTAATCCGGGCTTTTGGAAAGGGCTCCAATGCTGATCTGGCTTGTGGAACTTGCGGACAAATTTCAGTTCTTCAATTTGTTCCGTTACATCACGTTCCGCACGGGAGCTGCGCTCCTTACCTCCGCTCTGGTCGTTTTCCTCTTCGGCCCGGCGATGATCGCTTCGCTCCGCGTCCGTCAGGGCAAGGGACAACCGATCCGTGCCGATGGGCCTCAGACCCATTTCAAGAAAGCGGGAACGCCGACGATGGGCGGGTTGATGATCCTCGCCGGTATCGTCGTGTCGTCGCTCTTATGGGCCGATCTCTCCAGCATCTATGTTGTCTCGACCTTGCTCGTTACCCTCGGTTTCGGTGCGATTGGCTTCTATGACGACTACCTCAAGGTCACCAAACAGACGGATAAGGGTTTCTCGGGCAAGGCGCGCCTCGGCCTCGAGTTCGTCATCGCCGGTATTGCCGTCTATTTCATGATGACGACGGCGCTCAACTCGGGACCACAGGGTTCGACGTTCGGCTCGTCGATTGCCTTTCCCTTCTTGAAGGACTTCTCGATCGACCTCGGATTGTTCTTCATCGTCTTCGGCGGTTTCGTCATCGTTGCTGCCGGCAATGCGGTCAATCTGACGGACGGTCTCGACGGGCTTGCCATCGTGCCGGTGATGATCGCGGCCGCTTCTTTCGGCATCATCGCCTACCTCACCGGTAACGCGGTCTTCTCCAACTACCTGCAGATCAATTTCGTTCCCGGCACAGGCGAACTGGCAGTGGTGCTAGGGGCGGTGATCGGGGCCGGCCTTGGATTCCTGTGGTTCAACGCCCCGCCGGCCGCCATCTTCATGGGCGACACCGGGTCGCTGGCGCTCGGTGGGCTTATCGGTTCCGTTGCCGTCGCCACCAAGCATGAGATCGTCATGGCGATCATCGGCGGCCTGTTTGTCGCCGAGACGCTGTCGGTCATCATCCAGGTCGGCTATTTCAAGCTGACCGGCAAGCGCGTTTTCCTGATGGCGCCGATCCATCACCATTTCGAAAAGCTCGGCTGGACCGAAAGCCAGGTGGTGATCCGTTTCTGGATCATCGCGGTTGGCCTCGCCATGCTCGGCCTTTCGACACTCAAGTTGAGGTGAGGGGGAGATGATTCCGGCAACCACCTTCAAAGGCAAACAGGTCGCGTTATTCGGTCTCGGCGGCTCGGGCCTCGCCACCGCGAAATCGCTGGTGGCCGGCGGTGCCGACGTGGTCTGCTGGGACGATAATCCCGACAGCGTCGCCAAGGCCAGGGCTGAGGGCATTTCGACCCAAGACCTGCGTGGCATCGACTGGAAGTCTGTCTCGACGCTGGTGCTTTCGCCGGGCGTGCCGCTCACTCACCCGAAACCGCACTGGTCTGTCGATCTGGCGAAGGCCGAAGGCATAGAGGTTATCGGTGATGTCGAGATCTTCGCGCGCGAACGTCGGGCGCATGCGCCTGATTGCCCGTTCATTGCCATTACCGGCACCAACGGCAAGTCGACCACGACGGCATTGATCGCCCACATTCTTCAGTCGTCCGGCCGTGACACGCAGCTTGGCGGCAATATAGGCCGGGCCGTGCTGACGCTGGATCCGCCGAAGGCCGGCCGTTTCTTCGTCGTCGAGTGCTCGTCCTACCAGATCGACCTGTCGCCGACGCTTGATCCGACCGCTGGCATCCTGCTCAACGTGACGCCCGACCATCTCGATCGCCACGGCACCATCCAGCACTATGCCGACGTCAAGGAGCGGCTGGTCGCCGGCAGCGGCACGGCCGTCATCGGCGTGGACGACAGCTACTCGGAACTGATTGCCGACCGCGTGGAGCGGGCCGGCGGTACGGTTACGCGCATCTCCAAGCGCCAGCCGCTCGCTGACGGTTTTTATAACGACGGACATCGGATCATCGAGGCCCATGGCGGAGGGGCATCGGTCATTGCCGATCTCAACGGTATCCAGACCTTGCGCGGCGCGCACAATGCGCAGAACGCGGCGGCGGCGATTGCCGCGTGCCTCACCGTTGGCGTTTCGCCGGATGAGGTGAGGGCCGGGTTGAAATCCTTCGCCGGCCTCAAGCACCGGATGCAGCCGGTCGGCAGGCGTGGCAACGTCGTGTTCGTCAACGATTCGAAGGCGACCAATGCCGAGGCGGCGGCGCCTGCGCTGTCGAGCTACGAGCGGATTTACTGGATTGCCGGCGGCCTTCCGAAGGAAGGCGGGATCGCAAGCCTTGCGCCTCTTTTCCCGCGGATCGTCAAGGCCTATCTGATCGGTGAGGCGGCGTCCGCCTTCGCCGCGACGCTGGGCACTGCCGTGCCTTACGAGATCTCGGGTACGCTCGCCCAGGCCGTGGCTCACGCAGCAGCCGATACGGCAGCGGAAGAAAATCCGGTTGCCGTGATGCTATCCCCGGCTTGCGCAAGCTTCGACCAGTACAAGAACTTTGAAGTCAGAGGTGATGCCTTCGTTGGTCACGTCGCGGCCCTCGACGGTGTAACGATGCTGGTCGACGTGCCAACAGGAGGCAACTGACATGGTAAGCCGTGTGGAGAGAGGCCCGGTCGCCGACTGGTTCTGGACGATCGACCGCGTATTCATGATCACCTTCATCCTTCTGATGGGGATCGGCTTCATGCTCTCCTTCGCGGCCTCGCCCGCCGTTGCTGAGCGCCTCAATCTCGACAGTTTCCATTTCGTCAAGCGCCACGCGGCTTTCATGCTGCCGGCGCTTGGCGTGATGATCGGGCTTTCCTTTCTGACACCGCGTCAGGTGCGCCGTACGGCCATGGTCATCCTGGCGGTTTCGCTGCTAATGATGGTGGCCGCACTGTTTTTTGGTGTGGAGGTCAAGGGCGCCCGGCGCTGGATCACCATCGCCGGACTTTCGATCCAGCCGTCGGAATTCATGAAGCCGGCCTTCGTCGTGATCTGCGCCTGGTTGTTCGCCGAACATGCGCGCCAGCCGGAAATTCCCGGTAATCTCTTCGCCATCATCCTGTTTGGGATCGTCGCGGCTCTGCTCGTCTCGCAGCCTGACTTGGGGCAGACCATTCTGACCTCCGCCGTCTGGGGTGGGATGTTCTTCATGGCGGGCATGCCTTGGCTGTGGATCACCCTGCTCGGTGGCATCGGTGTCGCAGGCGTGTTCGGTGCATATCTGACCTTGCCGCACGTCGCCGGCCGTATCGACCGCTTCCTGACCGGGGAGGGGGACACCTTCCAGGTCGATACCGCCCGTCAGGCGATCATCCGCGGCGACTGGTTCGGCCAGGGGCCGGGCGAGGGGATCGTCAAACGGATCATTCCCGATAGTCATACTGACTTCATCTTCTCCGTCGCTGCGGAGGAATTCGGCATCTTCTTCTGCATGGTTCTGGTGTCGATCTTCGCTTTCCTGGTCATCCGCGGCCTGAGCCACGCCTACAAGGAGCGCAACGACTTCAACCGTTTTGCTGTGGCTGGTCTGGTGCTGCTGATCGGCATCCAGTCGATGATCAATATCGGCGTCAATCTTGAGTTGCTGCCGGCCAAAGGCATGACGCTGCCGCTGATCTCCTACGGCGGCTCATCAATGATCGCGATCTGTGTGACCGCTGGTTTCATCCTGGCCCTGACGCGTCGGCGGCCTGAAAAACGAGCCCAGGAACGCAGTTTGTTTCGTGCCGCCCACAGCGTTCCGGCGGAGTAAGAGATCATGGCCAAAGGCGTTATCCTGCTGGCTGCCGGTGGTACCGGCGGCCATCTCTTTCCGGCCGAGGCGCTGGGTCACCTGCTCGCCGAGCGCGGCTATGCCGTGCATCTGGTGACAGACAGCCGCGCCGAGCGTTATGCCGGCATGTTCCCGGCCGATGCGATCCACACGGTCGCTTCCGCGACCATCGGCTCGAAGAGCCCGATCGCTGTCTCCAAGGCGCTGCTTGCGCTGTGGAAAGGCTATCGTCAGGCAAAGCAGTTGATCCGCCAGTTGAAGCCGATGGCGGTGGTCGGTTTCGGCGGCTATCCCACGCTGCCGCCATTGTGGGCCGCCGCCGGGCTTGGTGTGCCGACGCTGGTGCACGAACAGAATGCGGTGATGGGCCGTGCCAACAAGGCGCTGGCCTCGCGGGTCAAGGCGATCGTCGGCGGCTTCCTGCCCGAAGGCGGGACCTTTGCCGACAAGACGGTGGTGACCGGCAATCCCGTACGCCCCGCCGTGATTGCGGCCTCATCCGTGCCCTATGCGCCTTCGCAGCCGGGTCATCCGTTCCGACTTGTCGTGTTCGGCGGCAGCCAGGGTGCGCAGTTCTTCTCCTCCGCGCTGCCTGATGCCATCGCGCTGATGGACAAGGCACTGAGGCGCCGCCTGTCGGTTACACAGCAGGCGCGGCCGGAGGACGAGCGGAAGGTCAAGGACCTTTACGAGAAGCTAGGGGTTCCGGCCGAAGTCTCCCCCTTCTTCAACGATATGGCGGCGCGCATCGCGGCCGCTCATCTGGTGATTTGCCGCTCCGGCGCCTCGACTGTGTCCGAACTGTCCGTGATCGGTCGGCCTTCGATCCTCGTGCCTTATCCCTACGCCCTCGACCACGATCAGGCGGCCAATGCGGCGGCCCTTGCGGCGGCGGGTGGCGCGAGCGTCATTGCCCAGTCGGAGCTTTCGCCCGAACGATTGGCGCAGCTGTTGAGCAGCGCCATGCAGGAGCCGGATAGGCTTGCCACGATTGCATCGGCGGCCAAAACAGCCGGAAGGCCGGATGCAACACGCTTGCTCGCCGATCTCGTTGAGGCTATTGCCGCAGGCAAGGATATTGCTCACGCGAAGGGAACCAATTCATGAAAATGCCGACGTCCATCGGGCTCGTCCATTTCATCGGTATCGGTGGGATCGGGATGAGTGGCATTGCCGAAGTGCTGCACAATCTCGGCCATCGGGTCCAGGGTTCGGACCAGGCCGATGGCGCCAATGTTCAGCGCTTGCGTGCCAAGGGCATTGAGGTTTTCGTTGGCCACAAGGCCGAGAACCTTGGCGAAGCCGAGGTCGTCGTGGTTTCCACCGCGATCAAGAAGGGCAATCCGGAGCTGGTCGCTGCCCGCGAGAAGCTGTTGCCGATCGTGCGCCGGGCCGAAATGCTCGCCGAGCTGATGCGCTTCCGCAACGCGATCGCCATTGGCGGCACGCACGGCAAGACGACGACCACCTCGATGGTCGCGGCGCTACTGGACGCCGGCGGTCTCGACCCGACCGTCATCAATGGCGGCATCATCAACGCCTACGGCACCAATGCGCGCATGGGTGAGGGCGAGTGGATGGTGGTCGAGGCTGATGAGTCGGACGGCACCTTCCTCAAACTTCCGGCCGAAGTGGCGATTGTCACCAATATCGACCCCGAACATCTCGACCATTACGGTAATTTCGACGCGGTCCGCGCCGCTTTCCGCCAATTCGTCGAGAACGTGCCGTTCTACGGATTCGGCGTGATGTGCCTCGACCATCCCGAAGTGCAGGCGCTGGTCGGTCGGATCGAGGACCGTAAGGTCATCACCTATGGCGAGAACCCCCAGGCGGACGTACGCTATTCGAATGTCCGCCTCGAGGGCACGCATTCGATCTTCGACGTGGAGATCCGCCGCCGCCGCACCGGTCGGGTGTTCAATTTCAAGGACCTGAGGCTGCCCATGCCTGGTCGTCACAATATCGCCAACGCCTGCGCCGCGATCGCAGTCGCCAACCGCCTCGATATTGCCGAGGAGGCGATCCGCAAGGGACTTTCGTCCTTTGGTGGCGTCAAGCGTCGTTTCACCCTTACTGGTGAGTGGAATGGCGTGCAGATATTTGACGATTACGGTCATCATCCGGTTGAGATCAAGGCGGTGTTGAAGGCGGCGCGCGAGGCATGCAAGGGGCGGATTATCGCTGTCCACCAGCCGCACCGCTATTCTCGACTTTCGAGCCTGTTTGAGGATTTCGCCAACTGCTTCAATGATGCCGACACGCTGATGCTCGCGCCGGTCTATGCGGCGGGCGAGGATCCGATCGAGGGCGCCAACGCCGAGGCCCTGGTCGAGCGGATTCGCTCCGGCGGACACCGCGATGCGCGTTATCTGGCATCGCCCGATCAGCTTGCACCGATCGTTGCGGGCATTGCCCAACCGGGCGATTTTGTGATTCTGTTGGGTGCGGGTAACATTACCCAATGGGCGGCAGCCTTGCCGCGGGAATTGGAAGCATTGTCGGGAAAGTCGTAATGAAGCAAGTGGATGGGGAAAAGCTACTGGCCTCGCTGGGGCCGGGTGTAGATCAGTTGCGCGGACGTCTGACGCCCAATGCGCCGATGGACCGGGTGACATGGTTCCAGGCGGGCGGTCTTGCAGAGCTGATGTTCCAGCCGCATGACACGGACGATCTCGTCACTTTTCTGAAGCTTCTGCCCGAGGAGGTGCCGTTGACCGTGGTCGGCGTCGGCTCCAATCTACTCGTCCGCGATGGTGGTATTCCGGGCGTTGTCGTGCGCCTTTCTGCCAAGGGGTTTGGTCAGGTCGAGCTTGCCGGCGAAAACCGGATCCGCGCCGGCGCGATTTGCCCGGACAAGCATATCGCCGCCATGGCGATGGATCATAATATCGGTGGCTTCCACTTCTACTACGGCATTCCCGGTTCGATCGGTGGCGCGGTGCGCATGAATGCCGGCGCCAATGGCGGCGAAACCGCCGAACGGCTGGTGGAGGTCGAGGCCGTCGACCGCAAGGGCAATATCCATGTATTGACCAAGGCGGATATGGGTTACAGCTACCGCCATTCGTCCGCGCCGGAAGGACTGATTTTCACCAGTGCTCTGTTTGAGGGCTATGCTGGCGACAAGGCTCAGATTCGCACTGATATGGACGCCGTGCGGCACCATCGCGAGACTGTACAGCCGGTCAAGGAAAAGACTGGCGGCTCGACATTCAAGAACCCGGCGGGCCATTCGGCCTGGGAACTGATTGACCAGGCCGGCTGCCGTGGTCTGATGATCGGGGGCGCGCAGATGTCGTCCTTGCACTGCAATTTCATGATCAATATTGGCCATGCCACAGCCTATGATCTCGAATATCTTGGCGAAACCGTACGCCAGCGCGTATTTGAACATTCCGGGATCAAGCTCGATTGGGAAATCAAGCGTCTCGGTATCTTCATGCCCGGTCGCGAGGTCAAGCCGTTCCTCGGAGTGACGACCGAATAGGGTTGAGAGGAAGCGGGCAAGACCCGCTTCTTTTCGTTTCCATACAGTAGTCCTTGCGTTTGGATGACCGTCGCGGTGCAAACCGCTCGCGACTTGAACGCATGTCAAATTGTTAAGCGACTCCGCCTATGATTTTGCGGGTTTCCGGAGACGCTTATGAGAGATGCAACGAAGAACTGGATTGTCCGCCAGTTGACGCTCGGCGAGTTCTCCAGCCGCCGCGCGGTGGTTTCTCGCGCCGTTTGGATGGCGGCGAAGATCGCCATGCTGGCCTATGGCATGAACATCTGTGCCCACCTTGGTCTGGTTTCCCTCGGTCTGCTCCCCTACGATCTTTGGCCCGCTCTGGTCATCGCCACAGTGCTGACTCCGCCGGTTTCATTCATGGTTGCAGTTGTAGCCTATTCCGTAGTCGGTTTCGCGGTCTATGATCTTGCAGTCTCTCGCGCCGAGTTCGAACGGATCAGCCGGATCGACATGTTGTCCGGCTTGCTCAACCGCCGGGCATTCCAGCGGGCGTTCAACGATGCAGGCGGCGATGCTTCGCTCGTTCTTTTCGACATAGACCGTTTCAAGGCGATCAACGACACCTTTGGCCATTCGGTTGGGGATGACGTCATTGCCGCGGTGGCCGACGTCATCCGGGCGGGCTTTACGCAAGATGAGGTCTGCGCCCGCATTGGCGGGGAGGAGTTCGCCGTACTGTGGTCGAGCGCAAGGGTGGAAAGCATCGCCGAACGTGTCGAGCAAGTGCGTGAACGGGTCGCAGCACTTGAAATCCCGTGTGGGGCGAAGCGTGTGAGTGTGACCATCTCGGGTGGGATCGCTGATTTGCCCCACGGCCGCAGCTTCAATGAGATCTTCTCCGAAGCCGATCGCGCACTCTATGTCGCCAAGGCGAGCGGGCGCGACAGGATTGTGCGCCACCGCGACATCGACTCGCTGGCGAATGGTGAGATCGTCATGCCGAAGGCTCTCGTCCTCTCTGCAGGCGCTCGGCTTGCCGGCTAAGGCTCTTGCCGCAGAAAAGCCATAAAGTCTATTCGTCTCAGGGCTTTACGCGGAGAGTTTCTCGCCGTTTCCGTCAAAAAATCCGTCGGCTGACGCGCCCGGTTAATAAAAGTAAACACTTCATTAACCTTAATGTCGTCTAACTGATGCAAAGGACAGCGCCTCTCTGGATGAGTTCGTCGGCGCCAGTGTCCGGTAGTCGGTTCGCGATGTGCGGGGGCGTTGATGAGTGGCAAGCATGTAGCTGTCCTGATGGGTGGGCTTTCGTCTGAGCGGCCGGTGTCGCTTTCCTCCGGGGGGGCGTGTGCGGAGGCCCTTGAGGCGATTGGGTATCGCGTCACGCGTATCGACGTCGATCGCAATGTCGGCCGGGTGCTTGCTGAGCTTCGTCCCGATGTCGCTTTCAATGCTCTCCATGGGCCGTTCGGTGAGGATGGCACCATTCAGGGTGTGCTGGAGTATCTCCAGATCCCCTACACGCATTCCGGTGTGCTTGCTTCGGCTCTTGCCATGGATAAGGGGCAGGCGAAGATCGTTGCCGCCAATGCTGGTGTGCCGGTCGCTGAGGCCAAGGTCATGTCGCGTTTTGACATCGGCAATGAGCACCCGATCTCGCCCCCGTATGTTGTGAAACCGGTCCGCGAGGGTTCGAGCTTCGGTGTTGTGATTGTGCGTGAGGATATGGCTCACCCACCGCAGTCTCTGGCCTCGAACGACTGGCGCTATGGTGATCGCGTCATGGTCGAGCACTATGTGGCAGGTCGCGAGCTGACCTGTGGCGTCATGGGCGACAAGGCGCTCGGTGTGACCGAGATCGTGCCTCAGGGGCACAGCTTCTATGATTATGATTCCAAATATGTCGCGGGTGGCTCTTCGCATGTGCTTCCGGCGGAAATTTCACCGAAAATTTACCAAAAAATACAATCATTGGCCCTTAAGGCCCATGAGGCGATCGGGTGTCGCGGAGTGAGTCGTTCGGACTTCCGTTACGACGATCGTTTCTCCGAGGATGGTGAACTTGTCTGGTTGGAGATCAACACCCAGCCGGGCATGACTCCGACCTCTCTGGTGCCTGAAATGGCCGCTCATGCCGGCTTTGCTTTTGGTGAGTTTCTTCGGTGGATGGTGGAGGACGCGTCTTGTTTGCGGTGAACGGCGATAGATCTGCGGATATGGGGGCGCGCTTCGGTGCTGTCTCCGCTTCTGCCGGTGAGGGGCGTGTTCTGCCTCGGCCGATGCGTCGCGTCGTGCGTTTCGTGGTTAGTCTGTGTTCCGGCCGGGTCGCCATTCCGGCGCATGCTGGAAAGCTCTCGTTGGCTGGATTCTACTCGGCTGTCGCGCTCTGCGGCATCGTTGTTGGCGGTCATGGTCCGGCTGTCGTCCAGGCGGTGACGACCGGTGCGGGTTTCGCGGTCGAAGATATTCATGTCTCCGGCAATGAGCATACCTCGGAGATCGATATTCTTCAGCTTCTCGGTCTCGATGGTTCGACCAGTCTGCTCGGTCTTGATATTGCCTCGGCCCGTGCGGCGCTCGCGGGTCTTCCTTGGGTTGAATCGGCCGAAGTTCGCAAGGTTTATCCACGTGCAGTCGAGGTGGTGCTGCGTGAGCGGCAGGCCTACGGCATCTGGCAGCATGGCACCGAGCTCTCTCTGATCGAAAAGTCCGGCAGTGTCATCGCGCCGCTGCGCGACAATAAATATTCATCGCTGCCGCTTTTTGTTGGCCGCGACGCCGAGACCGCTGCGGCCGCCGTCGAGGCCGACTTTTCGAAGTTTCCGCAGATCGCTTCGCGGGTGAAGGCCTTCGTGCGGATCGCCGGACGTCGGTGGGATATCCATCTCGACAACGGCGTTGTCGTAAAGCTGCCTGAAGAAGGTATCGCGGTCGCGCTCGAAAAGCTCTCGCGTCTCGATGCGGAGGAGCAACTTCTGTCGCGTGACATTACCGCCGTCGATCTTCGTCTGCCCGACCGCACCGCCATCCAGCTGACGCCGGAAGCGCAGGCGCGCCGTCTGGTGAAGCTCGAAGAGCGTCGGAAGATGCTGAAAAAGGCCGGGGTGAACATATGAGCCTGTTCGGAAGCTCCCATTTCGGCCTGCCGCGCATGAAGCCGCTTTCGTCGAAGCGCACGCACGTGGTTTCCGTGCTCGACATCGGCTCGACCAAGGTCGTTTGCATGATTGGCCGTTTGACCCCGTGCAGGGAAAGCTCGGTTTTGCCGGGGCGAACCCACAATGTCGAGGTTATCGGTATTGGTCATCAGCGCTCGCGCGGTATCAAGTCGGGCGTGATTTCCGATCTCGATGCGGTCGAAAGCGTCGTGCGGCTTGCAGTGGATGCAGCGGAGCGGATGGCTGGCCTTACCGTCGAGAGCCTGATCGTCAACGTGTCAGCCGGACGTATCGCTTCCGACGTTTATACTGCCTCCATCGACCTGGGTGGGCAGGAAGTCGAAGCTGGCGACCTGAAGAAGGTCCTCGTCGCCGCCGGCCAGCAGTCCCAGGGCAATGATCGCGCTGTGCTGCACTCGCTGCCGACAGGCTTTTCACTCGACGGCGAGCGCGGAATTCGCGATCCACTGGGCATGTTCGGGGATGTCCTCGGCGTCGACATGCATGTGGTGACCGCCGAGCGGGCAGCTCTGCGCAATCTGGAGCTTTGCATCAATCGGGCTCATCTGAGCGTCGAAGGTGTGGTTGCCACGCCTTACGCCAGTGGACTTGCCGCCTTGGTCGATGATGAGGTCGAACTTGGCTGTGCCGCCATCGACATGGGCGGCGGCATGACGACGATCTCGGTCTTTGCCGAAGGCAAGCTCATCCATACGGATGCGATCAGCATCGGCGGCCATCACGTGACGACCGATCTGGCACGTGGTCTTTCGACCCGCATCGAGGATGCCGAGCGGCTGAAGGTCGTGCACGGTTCGGCGCTCGCCAATGGTGCCGATGAACGCGACGTGGTTTCGGTTCCGCCGATCGGTGAGGACGAACAGGATCAGCCGCTGCAGGTATCAAAGGCGCTGCTGACGCGAATTATTCGCGCTCGCATCGAAGAGACTCTTGAACTGTTGCGCGATCGGATTCAGAAGTCCGGCTTCTCGCCCGTTGTCGGCAAGCGAGTCGTCCTTACGGGCGGCGCCAGCCAGCTGACCGGCATGTCTGAAGCGGCTCGCCGTATTCTGGCACGCAACGTGCGAATCGGGCGCCCAATGGGTGTCGCCGGCCTCCCGGCCGCGGCCAAGGGTCCCGCTTTTTCGACCGCAGTCGGATTGATGATTTATCCGCAGGTCGCCGATCAGGAAACGCATGCTGGGCAGGGCGGTTTGTTCTCGCCTTTCGGCAACGGAAACAGCCGGATAGCCCGCATGGGTCAATGGCTGAAGGAAAGTTTTTGAATTGCGTCCAGGCCTGCCGCTTTCGGTTGAGCCTGGGGCGCGACAGTTGAAATGACAATGGCCGGCGTGGCGCTGTGGCCGGAGAAAGAAGGAAGTCTGAAATGACCATCAAGCTGCAAAAGCCAGACATCACCGAGCTGAAGCCTCGGATTACCGTATTCGGCGTCGGCGGCGGCGGCGGCAACGCTGTCAACAACATGATCACCGCCGGTCTGGAGGGGGTCGATTTCGTCGTCGCCAACACCGACGCGCAGGCCCTGACCATGACCAAGGCCGAGCGCATCATCCAGCTCGGCGTCAGCGTCACCGAAGGCCTTGGCGCCGGCTCGCAGCCGGAGGTCGGCCGCGCCGCCGCTGAAGAGTGCATCGACGAGATCATCGATCACCTGAACGGTACTCACATGTGCTTCGTCACCGCCGGCATGGGCGGTGGCACCGGTACGGGTGCGGCTCCGGTCGTCGCCCAGGCTGCACGCAACAAGGGCATCCTGACTGTCGGCGTGGTCACCAAGCCGTTCCACTTCGAAGGCGCGCGCCGCATGCGTCTCGCCGAGGCCGGCATCGAGGAACTGCAGAAGTCCGTCGACACGCTGATCGTTATTCCGAACCAGAACCTCTTCCGTATCGCCAATGACAAGACGACGTTCGCTGACGCCTTCGCTATGGCCGACCAGGTTCTCTACTCGGGTGTCGCCTGCATCACTGACCTGATGGTCAAGGAAGGCCTGATCAACCTCGACTTCGCCGACGTCCGTTCCGTCATGCGCGAGATGGGCCGTGCGATGATGGGCACTGGCGAGGCTTCTGGCGAAGGTCGCGCGATGCAGGCTGCGGAAGCGGCTATCGCCAACCCGCTGCTCGATGAAACCTCGATGAAGGGTGCGCAGGGCCTGCTGATCTCGATCACCGGCGGTCGCGACATGACGCTCTTCGAAGTCGACGAAGCCGCGACCCGTATCCGCGAGGAAGTCGATCCGGACGCCAACATCATCCTTGGCGCCACCTTCGACGAAGCGCTCGAAGGCCTCATCCGCGTGTCGGTTGTCGCCACCGGTATCGATCGCGCCGCCGGTGCCATGGCTGCGCGTGACTCCGTTTCGTCGGCAAAGCCGATTGTCCGTTCCTCCGCGGCCGTGGCTTCTGCTCCGGCCGCAGTGCAGCCTGCAATGACGCAGGCACCCAAGACCATCGACCCGGTGGCAGAAACCATCCGTTCGGCCGAAGCTGAAATGGAACGTGAACTCGAAATCGCCATCGCTCGCCAGCCGGCCGTCGCACAGCAGCCTGCTGCTGAGCCGGAATTCCGTCCGCAGAGCCGGCTGTTTGCAACGCCGGCTGTTGCCGAAGCGCAGCCTGCCGTCCGTACTCCGGTCGAGCCGGCTCCCGCTCCGGCGATGACCCGTCCCGCTCCAACCATGCAGGCAGCACCTGCGGCAATGCACGCTCCGGTCGCTCCGGCCCCGGTTCGTCATGAAGCCGTTGCTCCCGTTGTCCGTCAGGCGGCCGAGCCGGTGCGCATGCCGAAGGTGGAAGACTTCCCCCCGGTACTGCGTGCCGAAATCGATCATCGTACTCATCCTGCGGCTCCAGCTGCCCAGGACGAGCGTGGTCCGATGGGCCTCCTGAAGCGGATCACCAACTCGCTTGGCCGCCATCAGGACGAAGAACCTGCCGCCGACATGACCGCTTCTGCACCGGCTGCGGCCGCACCGCAGCGACGCGCTCTTTCGCCGGAAGCCAGCCTCTATGCGCCGCGTCGCGGCCAGCTCGACGACCAGGGTCGCGCCACGCCCCCGTCGCGTTCGAGCAACGAGGACGACCAGCTGGAAATCCCGGCCTTCCTTCGCCGCCAATCCAACTGATCGAGCGCTTTCAGTGATCAAGGGCCCGGGTCTTGCGACCCGGGCCCTTTGTGTTTCAAAGAGCTGCGCAGCCGACGGTTTCGTGTGCGTTTTCAACGGGGTTTTTTCGTTACATTGCGAAACGAACAGTGATTTGGCAGGACGGCGACCGGTCCGTATGTATGGGCTCGAAAGCGGGAAAGGCGGTCAGGGCCGCATGATTCTCCGCCGCGCATATGACAAGAGCAGTGGCATCATAATTCGGCGTATAGGCCGTGGCGCGCTGCACCGATAAAGGCAGTTTTTATGGCAATCGCATTGCTGGGTTTCCAGACCACCATCGCAGCTCCCCTCAGCCTGACGGGTATCGGCGTTCATTCCGGACGCTCCGTCACCATCAACATGCTGCCGGCCGATGCTGGAACCGGGATCGTCTTCGTGCGCCAGCACGACGATGGCAGTACGAGCGAGTTCAAGGCGGTATCCTCGCAGGTCGGCAATACGGATCTGTGCACGGTCCTCGGCTTTTCGCCGGCCCGCTCTGTCGCCACCGTGGAGCATGTCATGGCGGCTCTTTATGCGCTCGGCCTCGACAATCTGGTGATTGAGGTCGATGGGGCCGAAATGCCGATCATGGACGGCAGTTCAGAAGCCTTCATCGAAGCGATCGAGCAGGTCGGCATCGTCAATCTCGGCGTCAAGCGTCGCTATATTCGTGTGATCAAGCCGGTCCGGATCGAAGCTGGGGCTTCCTGGTCGGAGTTCCGTCCCTATGACGGTACGCGCTTCGAGGTCGAGATCGACTTCGATACGCCGCTGATCGGCCGCCAGAAGTGGGAAGGCGACCTCACGGCTTCGACCTTCAAGGCAGAGCTTTCGCGCGCACGCACCTTCGGCTTCATGCGTGATGTGGAGCGTCTATGGGCGGCCGGCTTCGCTCTTGGTTCGTCGTTGGAGAATTCGGTCGTCATCTCGGACGACAACACGGTCATCAATGTCGAAGGTTTGCGTTACGAGAAGGACGAGTTCGTTCGCCACAAGACGCTCGACGCGGTGGGTGATCTTGCTCTTGCCGGGGCACAGTTCATCGGTTGCTATCGCTCCTATCGCGGCGGCCACAAGATGAACGCCAACGCGCTTAAGGCTCTGCTCAGCGACCCGACCGCCTATGAGGTCGTTGAAGCACCGGCGCGCAGCCTCAAGGTGCGCCCGCGCGAATTCGTGGCGGTCAATGTGCCGGAATTCGCGCCCTGGTCGGCGTGATCGTCGAATTACCTCCAAGCTAGGGCCGGGGCGTCGAAACCTCGGCCTTTTTTTGTGCCGTGTGGTCTTCGCGGTGTTTGCCGGCGCTCGGGCTTTGTGGCTATTTCTCGCAAAGTCTGACGGCCGCCACAAAAATGCGTTAAATCGCCATCATTGCGTTGCTCTCGTACTGCTTTTATGGCTAGAAACGCGTGTTGAAAGCGCCGGTTTTCTAGCGCCGCTGCAATCGGGAACTGTCGAATGAGTCATCTAGGGTCGGTCGTTGTGAATAAAGCCGCGCGTATTGCCAGTATATGTGTGATGATGACTGTATCCGGGGCGTTGCTGACGGCGTGCCAATCCGATCCGGACATCGATATCACCAAGCTCGGCATCGAGACTGATCCGCCGGAAACGCTCTACAATCAGGGCCTGGCCAATATCAAGGCCGGTAACATGGCTGAGGCTGCGCGCAAATTCGATGCGATCGATGCGCAGCATCCTTTCTCGGACTGGTCGCAAAAGGCCTTGGTGATGAGCACCTTCACCAAGTACCGTCTGGCGCGTTATACGGACGCCGTGACAGCGGGCAAACGCTATCTCAATCTTTACCCGCGTGCCGAGGATTCGGCTTATGTGCAGTATCTCGTCGGCCTTTCGTACTGGAAGCAGATCGCCAATGTGACGCAGGACCAGAAAGCGTCGATGCAGACGATCGAAGCCATGCAAAAGGTGGTCAACGACTTCCCGGACTCGGAATATGTCGACGACGCGCAGGCCAAGATCCGCTTCGCCCGCGACCAGCTGGCTGGCAAGGAAATGCAGGTCGGCCGCTATTATCTGGAACGCAAGGAATATCTCGCCGCCATTACCCGCTTCCGCGCGGTGGTCGAGAAATACCCGAACACCAACCAGATCGAAGAAGCGCTGGCGCGACTCGTCGAGGCCTACTTCGCTATGGGCGTGGTGCAGGAAGCCCAGACCGCCGCGGCCGTATTGGGTCACAACTACCCCGACAGCCAGTGGTATGCTGATTCCTACAAGCTCCTGAAGTCGGGCGGTCTCGAGCCGCGCGAGAATTCCGGTTCGTGGATCGCAAGGGCCGGCAAGAAGCTTCTTGTCGGGAGCTGAGCCTTCTTTCTTAGACGCGAGATGAGTTGCCTATGCTGGTCCAGCTGTCGATCCGCGATATTGTTCTGATCGAGCGGCTGGATCTTGCTTTTGAGGCCGGGCTTTCCGTGCTGACGGGCGAGACCGGCGCGGGCAAGTCGATCCTGCTCGACAGCCTTTCACTGGCGCTCGGCGGTCGCGGCGATGGTTCGCTCGTGCGCCATGGCGAGGACAAGGGTCAGGTGACGGCCGTGTTCGACGTGGCCATGAGCCATCCGGCCCGGACCCTTCTTCGTGGCAATGGTGTCGATGATGATGGCGACCTGATTTTTCGCCGCCTTCAGTCCGCCGATGGCCGCACGCGTGCCTATATCAACGACCAGCCGGTCTCGGTGCAACTGATGCGTCAGGCCGGCCAATTGCTCGTCGAGATACATGGCCAGCACGACGACCGGGCTCTGGTCGACACCGACGCGCATCGCATGTTGCTTGATGCCTTCGCCGGCCTGTCCGATGAGGCGGTCGGCCTTGGCGAGAGCTATCGGCGCTGGCGCGAGGCGGACCGCGTTCTCAAGGCCCACCGCGCGCGGGTCGAGGCGGCGGCGCGCGAAGCGGACTATCTGCGAGCCTCGGTCGAGGAGCTGGAAAAACTCTCGCCCCGTGACGGCGAGGAGGACGATCTCGCTGAGCGCCGCGCGGTCATGCAGAAATCGGAGCGGATCGCCGGCGACATCGCCGAGGCCTCCGAATTTCTCAACGGCCATGCCTCGCCGGTGCCGCTGATAGCTTCGCTGGTGCGCCGGCTGGAGCGCAAGAGCCACGAGGCGCCTGGGCTACTCGAGGATACCGTGCAGCTGCTCGATAGCGCGCTCGACAACCTGTCCAACGCGCAGATGGAAGTCGAGGCGGCGCTCAGGCGCACAGAGTTCGATCCGAACGAACTGGAGCGGGTCGAGGAGCGGCTGTTCGGCCTGCGGGCCGCCGGCCGTAAGTATTCTGTTCCCGTCGCCGAACTGCCGGCGCTGGCCGAGAAGATGATTGCTGATCTGGCCGATCTCGACGCCGGTGAGGAGAAGCTCGGTGTGCTGGAGGCGGCGGTCGTCGAGGCCAGGGCTCATTTCGATCAGCTCGCCCGTGCGTTGTCGGCGAAGCGGCAGAACGCGGCTTCTGTGCTCTCGGACGCGGTCATGGCCGAACTCCCGGCGCTGAAGCTGGAGCGGGCACGGTTTATGGTCGAGGTAACCAGCGATCCGACTGCCGCGACCGCTGAAGGGATCGATACCGTCGAGTTCCATGTCCAGACGAACCCCGGCACGCGGCCGGGTCCGATCATGAAGGTCGCATCGGGCGGCGAGCTGTCGCGCTTCCTTCTGGCGCTCAAGGTGGCGCTTGCCGACCGCGGCTCGGCACCGACGCTGGTCTTCGATGAAATCGACACCGGTGTTGGTGGTGCCGTGGCCGATGCGATCGGCCAGCGTCTCAAGCGGCTCTCCGCCAAGGTGCAGGTGCTCTCCGTCACCCATGCGCCGCAGGTTGCCGCGCGCGCCGCGACGCATTTCCTCATCTCCAAGGGGCCAACCGGTGAGGGCGGCGAGAAGATCGCCACCCGCGTGGCGACGATGGAACCGGAACACCGGCGCGAGGAAATCGCCCGCATGCTTGCCGGCGCCTCGGTCACGGATGAGGCGCGGGCTGCTGCGGCCCGCCTGCTGTCCGGAGAAAACTGAGGCTCGGCGAACCTTTCACCGCACGATTGCATTCAGGGCCGAAACCTGTTTCCCTCGGTGCACGATGTTTGAAATCCTGTCCTCCTATTGGCCCCATATTCTCGCTATCCTGTCGGTGACGATGGGGACTGTGGCGGCGATCCATGCCGCCATGACAAAGCGCGAGGTCCGCTCCGCTCTGGGCTGGGTCGGCGTTATCGTGCTGTCGCCACTGCTCGGCGCGCTGATCTACGCGATTGCCGGCGTCAATCGCATCCGCCGCAAGTCATTGATCTCCCGGCGGTCGCTGCATCTCGACGAGCTTTGGCGGACACTGTCTCATTATGAAGTGTCGCGCGATGAAGTTGAGGCACAATTTGGCAACCGTATGGCCGGCTTGAAGATCCTCGGCGACCGGGTCGCCAAGCACGCGCTGTCTTCCGGCAATCGGATCGACCTGCTTGGCTCGGGAACGGAAGCCTATGCGGCCTTCTGCGCGGCGATCGACGCAGCTGAGCGCAGTATCATTCTTGAAACCTATATTTTCGATCGGGATGCGGCGGGCGAGCGGGTGGCCGACTGCCTGATCGCAGCCAGGAAACGCGGCGTGACCGTGCGGGTTCTGGTCGACGCCGTCGGCGCTCGCTATAGCGTACCGAGCATCCTCGGTTACCTCGCCAACGGTGGCGTCACAGTCGCTGCCTTCAACGGCAAGGTCGTTGCGGGGCTGAGGTTGCCGTATGCCAACCTGCGAACCCACCGCAAGATCCTGGTGGTCGATGGTACCATGGCCTTTCTCGGCGGTATGAACATTCGTGCCGCGTTCGAAGGCGATGCGGCGGCGCGCGATACGCATTTCCGTCTGAGCGGCCCGGCTGTAGCCGACATCTTTGCCGTGGCCGCCGAGGATTGGCATTTCGAGATGGGCGAGATCCTCAACGGGGAGGTCTGGAATATAGCCCCGTTCTCTGCCGAATCCGGCACGCCGAGCTTTGTGCGAACCGTGGTTTCGGGTCCGGACAGCAATCTCGAAACAAACCACAAGATACTGATGGGGGCGTTTTCGGTGGCGGAAAGGTCGATCCGTATCATGTCGCCCTATTTCCTGCCGGACAATATCTTGCTTGGCGCGCTGGCCACGGCCGCGCGACGGGGTGTGACTGTCGATGTTGTCGTGCCGGCCCGCAACAATCTCGCGATTGTCGGCCACGCCATGGCGGCCCAATTCGACCAAGTCGTCAGGGATGGCAGTCGGATCTTCAGGGCGCAGGGGCGGTTCGATCATTCCAAACTCATCACCGTCGATGGCCGGTGGGCCTTCGTTGGCTCTTCCAATCTCGATTCGCGTTCGCTCAGGCTTAATTTTGAGATCGACATGGAAGTCTTCGACACCGACTTCGCCGCGATGATTGATCGACGCATCGATGGCGCCCTCGAAGGTGCCGAAGCGGTCTCGCTCAAGGAGCTGTCGCAGCGTCCGTTCGTTTTTCGTCTGTTCAACCGTATCCTTTGGCTCGGTTCGCCCTATCTGTGACGGAGACCTGTGCTATTGAACTCCTGTCACCATCGCCGAACAGGCGTAAGATTCGCCTGTTCATCTCCTGTGCTTCAGCGCAAAGCGGCGATGGGGCGGGGCGCACGGATGTGACATGACCAGGAATAATCTCGCTTCGGCGGCGATCGCCGCGATCAAAAACCGGTCCAACCGCATTCATAACCCGCTGATGCGGGAAGAGCGGGACGGCTCCATGTTGGTCGCCTCCTACAATGTGCATAAATGCGTCGGTACCGATGGCCGCTTCGATCCAGAACGGATCATCGAGGTCATCCGCGAGATCGATCCCGATGTGATCGCCTTGCAGGAGGCCGACCAACGTTTCGGCGAGCGCTCGGGACTGCTGGACCTGCCACGGCTCAGGCTTGAGACTGGGTTGATGCCAGTGCCGGTGCTGCACAAGCCGAAATCGCATGGCTGGCGCGGCAATGTGCTGCTGTTCAAGGAGGGCGTTGTGCGCGACGTCCACCAGATCGCGTTGCCGGGGCTCGAGCCGCGCGGCGCGCTGGTTGCCGAAATCGACCTCGAGGCGCGTGAGGGGCTGCGAATCATCGCCGCCCATCTGGGGCTCTTGCGCTGGGCGCGCCGCCAGCAGGCCGATACGATCCTGGATATCATCGGCCGTCGCGAGGAGCGACCCACACTATTGATGGGCGATTTCAACGAATGGCGGCTCGGTCCCGGTTCCGCACTCACCCGACTTGAATCGGTGTTCGGTCCGTTGCCGGCGCCGATCCCCAGCTATCCGGCCGGCATGCCCGTCTTATCGCTCGACCGGATCATGGCCAACCGCGCCGACCTGATCGCCGAAATGGCGGTGCACGATACGCCGCTTGCCCGCAAGGCCTCCGATCACCTGCCGCTTCTGGCCAAGATCGATCTCGGCGCCGGCAGTCTGGGTTGACCGTTGGCCGTTGGCAGTTGCCGCCGACGGAACGCTTTTCATTTGGCAAAATTCGGCTAAGACCGTCCGGTCTATTTCGGAGCAGGCGCCATGGCAGAACATTCTATTGCAGTCGAGGATTTGACCGAGGAGCAGGCCAGGGCAGAACTCGCTCGACTGGCCTCGGAGATCGCCCGTCATGACGCGCTCTATCACGGCAAGGACAGACCGGAGATCTCGGACGCCGACTATGACGCGCTGAAACGGCGCAACGACGCGATAGAAGCGCGGTTCCCTTCACTCATCCTGCCTGAGAGCCCGTCGCATCGCGTCGGCGCTGCGCCCTCCGAGACCTTCCAGCAGGTCGTCCATGCCCGGCCGATGCTATCGCTCGACAACACCTTTTCCGATGAGGACGTCGCCGATTTCGTCGCTTCGGTCTATCGCTTCCTCGGTCGTTTGCCGGATGATTCGATCGCCTTTACCGCCGAGCCGAAGATCGACGGGCTGTCGATGTCCCTGCGGTATGAGAATGGCCGTCTCGTCAACGCGGCGACCCGTGGCGACGGCACGACCGGCGAGAACGTCACCGCCAACATTCGCACCATCAAGGAAATCCCGCAGCAGCTGCCAGCGGGCGTTCCGGCTGTGGTGGAGGTGCGCGGCGAGGTCTATATGGCCAAGAGCGACTTCCTCGCACTCAACGCCCAGATGGAATCGGAAGGCAAGCCGACCTACGTCAATCCGCGCAATACCGCGTCGGGGTCGCTCCGCCAGCTTGACCCGAAGGTGACGGCCAGTCGCAATCTGAGGTTCTTCGCCTACGCCTGGGGCGAGATGTCGGACATGCCGGCCGACACGCAGATGGGCATGGTGGAGACGTTCCGCGAGTGGGGCTTCCCGGTCAATCCGCTGATGAAGCGGTTGAACAGCACTGCCGAACTGCTCGACCACTACCGCCAGATCGGCCTGATGCGCGCCGATCTCGACTATGACATCGATGGCGTCGTCTATAAGGTCGACCAGCTCGACCTTCAGGAACGCCTCGGTTTTCGCTCCCGCTCGCCACGCTGGGCGACGGCCCACAAGTTCCCGGCCGAACAGGCCTTCACCACGGTCGAGGCTATCGACATCCAGGTCGGTCGTACCGGCGCGCTTACCCCCGTGGCGAGGCTGGAGCCGATCACGGTCGGCGGCGTGGTGGTGACCAATGCGACGCTGCACAATGCCGACTACATCAACGGCATCGGCAATTCCGGTGAGCGGATAAGGCCGGTGGATCACGATATCCGGGTCGGCGATACGGTCATCGTGCAGCGGGCCGGCGACGTCATTCCGCAGGTGCTCGACGTTGTGCTGGAGAAGCGCCCGGCGACAGCAGTCCCTTACGAGTTCCCGACCAAATGCCCGGTCTGTGGCAGCCATGCAGCGCGGGAGGAGGGAGAGACAGTATGGAGATGCACAGGCGGACTCATCTGCTCTGCCCAGCAGATCGAGCGGTTTCGCCATTTTGTGTCTAGAGATGCCTTAGATATCGAAGGTTTCGGAGAGCAGTACGTCGAACTGTTCTTCAATGCCGGATTGCTGAGGACGCCTGCTGACATTTTCAGGTTGCATCTTCACGCTGACACCATAAAAAGGGTAGTGTTGGAATATCGTGAGAAGCTTCAGAAAGAGCGTGAAGAGCGAACGGGCAAAGCGCGGAAAAAAATCTCCGCGGAGCAAGATCGCTCTTTCGAGGGAATGGAGAAGTTGTTCTCTGCAATTGAACGAGCGCGACGAGTTTCGTTGGATAGGCTCATATATGCGCTAGGTATTCGGAACATCGGCGAGGTGACAGCTAAAGCGCTAGCTAGGCGCTACGTGACACCAAAAGCGTTGATTGACGCTGTTTTCTTGGCTGCGCGGGGCCGGCCGGGACATGATTGGTACGCTCTGTTCTCCGTAGATGGGATTGGTGAGGTCGCTTTGGACAAGCTCTTGGGCTCAGTGGGGCCTGATACTCGACCGGGGTTGGCACTGTCGCGAAAAGCTTGGTTGGCGAGTATTGGCCTCAATAAGCGTCAGAAGGAGAAGCTTGTTGCGCGCTTTGGCGATGTTGATTCGCTATATGATGCGGTTTGTGAAGCAAAGCGAGCGTCTCCGAGTGTCGCGTACAGGGATTTTTCCGGCGTCAAAGATGTCGGCGAAGTAGCTACAGAGTCGCTAATTGAGTTCTTGGCAGAACGGCATAATGAAGAAGCTCTGAATGATCTCCTGTCCTATTTGGACGTTTTCTATGAGGTGCCAATTGCTGTCAGCACAGAGATTTCAGGAAAAATTGTAGTCTTTACAGGTAATCTCGAAAAGATGACGCGCAGCGAGGCAAAGGCTACCGCCGAGCGTCTTGGGGCGAAAGTGTCGAGTTCAGTATCATCGAAGACTGACCTTGTCATTGCCGGACCCGGAGCCGGATCAAAAATGGCTGATGCTCAGAAATACGGAGTGAAGATCATTTCTGAAAACGATTGGTTGGCTCTTATCGGATAAGTACTGCTATGCTCTTTTTGATCTACTCTGAGATGTAGGGTCAGCATGTCCGAAGTTGAATTTGAACCGGGAGGGGAGAAAAGAGTTGTAGGTCGCTATACGGTCAAGGGAAAGTCCGGAATATATGCTTTGGAATTTTGGATAGACGCCGGTATGCTCAACGCGTCGTGCAGCTGTCGGGCAGCGGTAATGCATCGCTTGTGCCGGCACGTTAAGGCTCTTCTAGATGGAGTTCCTGACGATCTACTTGACGGTAACCTCAACATTCTCACTTCGTTCAGAACGGTTCCTGCCATTCTGTTTATGAATGAACGCCATGAGCGTGGCATCAGTGGGGATTGGGCGCGGGCTATTGCCGCTTCAGAATGCAGCACTGGTGGCCGTGTGTCTAACGCCAACCAAGCACCTAAGAATGGCGATATCTCGTTATCGGGAAAGACGCTTGTCTTCACCGGCTCGCTGGAGAGATTCACACGCGACGAGGCCAAGGCAAGGGCCGAGAGCCTGGGTGCCAAGGTGGCGGGTTCGGTGTCGAAGAAGACCGACTATGTCGTGGCCGGTGCGGACGCCGGTTCAAAGCTTGCCAAGGCTCGTGAGCTGGGTGTGACGGTCATGACCGAGGACGAATGGCTGGCGCTGATCGAGGGGTGACGATCGCGTTGGCGCGGCTTTCAATGTCGATGGCGAGACGGTAGCGCCTCCGGCGCTCCATACCGGTGGTCTCTATGGGAAATTCCGGAGGTTCCGCTGCCGGAGTGAGAAGTGGCAGGGGCGAAATAGAAAAGACCCGCGCATGGGCGTTGCGCGGGTCTTTTCTATTGGATCGGGCGTGGCTCAGATTCAGC
>NZ_BJZP01000002.1 GCF_007992095.1 Paenirhizobium naphthalenivorans | reverse complement strand
ATCAGTTCACGTCGCCGTCCCAATAGGACCCTATTCCAGTTTCCCGGGACTAGAGTACCCGCTGCGCATCACATTTCCGGATCAGGGGCGAGTACGGCTCTGTCGGATTATGAGAAACCTCGGCAGCAGTCAGTAGAGTCGTGCTTCGATCGTGCCGAAAGGCGAACGGGAAATAGGCCACATTGACAATGAAAGACGTCGGCTGTGGCGCCGCCGTCAGCTCTTGCAACGGGTGGAAGGCCAAATCACGGTTGGGTTGATGGTGATCGAGTTCCTCAGCACGCCTCATCCCCGTCCGGTCGGAAACAGTATTCGACCAGCGGCGCGATACCACGGGTTCGTTAGATTTGCGAAGAACCCGGCTGGATCGGCGTTAAATTTTTCTACATCTTTCTTGGAGCCTTTCCCGATCACGAAAGGCCGGACAATCGGGACTAGCGGGCGTCGATAGAAAGCAAGCGGTTTCGCAACGGCAGGTGGCCATACTGCAGACCTTTTAATCCACTCGCGGAATATGTCGTAGATCGGTGCTTGCGGATTGGCGACCTTTGGCGACCCCGGCAGATCCAGGAGTCTCCGCCCCAAAAAATTGACGCGATAGTAATCAATGCGCTCTGTGATTGTCAGCATGGCATTTTCCGTATGCCGGCGTTCCTTCACAGTGAATTTGCCGAATGAATAGAAATCCTCGAGCAAGTAGGAAATGAACCGAAAGCGCGCATCGCCATCGACAGCGAAGCCCTGGGCCAGAAGCGCAAGAACCTCGTCAGCCGTAGATGCCGATCGGTTCAGGCCCTCATCGGAATAAAATGCTTGAGCCGTATGTATCACCGGTTTGCCAAACAAGACGGAAAGGACCCCTACGCCAGAGTTCATGAGCAGCACATAATCCGCGATCTCCAGCGCATCATTGATGTGCATGTCGCCGACGTCAATTGCCCCGGGCACCTCCTCCTTGACCGAGGAAAGCGGGTGCTTCTTGAAGATGACCGTCCAGTCTTTGGGAACCCTGGTTGTTACCTCGCGCACCAGCGATACGAAGTTGTCGAACGAACCGATCGGGCCGGCGAAGAAATTGACGGTCGTGTCGGACCTCGACTGGAATGGGACGAACAATACCTTTTTGGTGTCCGGGATACCAAGGGAATGAAGCGCGGCCCGCTTTCCCATCCGCTCCCCCTGTCGCTCCAGTGCAAAACCGCCTGATGTCTGGTCGGCGATGTAGTCGGTGACACGTGCGAGGCGGTCGGCATCCAGCTCCGACGGCCAGTGTTCACGACGGTAGCGCGTGCTCTCGCAACAAAAGCCGGTGTCGTCGATAAACATCGAATCTGGCAGCGCGCCGCGCTCCACAACCACGAAAGGAATATTAGCCGCGCGGACCTGGCGATAGACCCGCAACCGCTGCTCCGATGCATAGGGGTTGGTGAAGATCACGCGGCTTATGCCGTTTACGCGGCAATAGTCCACGATGTCCATGTCCGCGAATGCCTGATAGCCCTTGACCTCCAGCGAGCCCCATAGAGGAAGCAGCGCCGGGTTGTAGGCAAACGTGCCGTGACCGAAGATCAGTGATCGCCCGCATTGTGGGTCTGTCAACGACGGAAGGCTATCTCGGTCAAGATCGAAGCGGGCGGTTTCAGCCTTGAACAGCGCCTTGTTCTTCCCATGCGCATCAAGGTTGCGCCAGTCCGTGTCTTTTGGATGGTGAGCGTGGAATATTACAATTCCTTTGCGGGCGAGAAGATCGCCATGGAGGCGGAATTGACTACGCCACCCGCGATAGGCTGAATAGTTGGCGTATCCGCCCTCGACCAGGTGCGAGGGGTCTAGCGGTGTTTCGAATTGGTCGGCGCGCTGGGTGAGCCGGTAGGCGTATTCGAGATCCTCAAGGCCCCAGCCGTTGAATTTCTCGTTGTAGCCACCGATCGACAGGAAATAGTAGCGGTCAACGACGATTACGGAACTGGCCGGCAGATAGGTTGTCACCATACCTGTCCCAAGCAGATGCGATTGTAGAATGTCGCTCTTGGAAATCTCGCCGGCCATCGCTAACTCGGTCGCCTGTTCGCTCAGATAGCAGCACGGAACCGTCAGGAAGCGGTTCGAATGCTCGTTGAGGCCGTTGACGCGGATCTCCTCAAGTATGTCGCCGTAAAAACCAGGGTAGGGGAAGAGATCCACATCCTCGTGCATGATGAAGCGGGTGCTGGCGGATTGTGCTCCGACGTTTCGGGCAGATGGTGCGCAGAAGTGTTTCTTCCCACTCTCATGCCGCACGTAGGAAAAGCCGAGCTCGTCGCACGTCGTCCGGATGGCCGCGGCGGCGTCTGACCCGTCATCGACAACCAGAAACGCCACCGTATCGGGGACACTGGTGTCAAGAAGCCTGTATCTGAGGCGGGAAACCATGTCGTAGTGCGTTGCCGCTCGCATGGTGATGATGACGGTGAGCAGTTTCGCGGACATCGTTACTCCTTGTGGTCAACCCGTTCCAAGTAGCAAGACGGCTAGTTTACCCGCCCCTGATGGTCAAGTCGCAATGCCTTCCCGCAGTCACCAGGGCTGACCTTGAGTGCTCCTTTGAGGTATTCGAAGCTTGCGGAGCGCCGGAAAGCAAAATCTCCAGATGGCCGAAACGGGAAGTCAATACAGACGGTTGCGTGTCTATCGAAGTCGGCTATGCTAGCAGGGACCGTTAAGAAGGGTTGCCAGGAGGAGGCGGTTGTGAACACAATTTTGGAACCGGGCACGCGCCGATCGAGGGTGATAGAGGTCAGTGGTAGGAGCGTCACAATCTTTGGTGACAGCGAGTACTTCGAAAAGGCGTCAGAGCTTTCGATCCCACATCTCGCGCCGGTCTGTCAAATGCTCCCGAAAGACGGGATTTGCTTAGATGTTGGGGCCAATATTGGCCTGACAGCATTCTACATATCCCTGTGTGTGCCCGAAGGAACTGTCTACGCCTTCGAGCCGGTGCCGGCCACGTTTGCAGACCTTGTTGCCGGCATCGAGCGTAACGACATGTCCAACGTCAAGGCGTTTCATCTTGCAGTTGGTGAAAGCAGTCGGCCGGTGCTTTTTCGCAATCTCCCAAAATTCTCGAGCGGCAATTTTCAGATCCTCCCGGGGACCGAAAACTCGCGTATACTTCCCACGATAGAGGTGGAAAGTGTAACGCTGGACGCTTTTGTCGCAATCATGGACCTCAAGCGCCTTAGTCTCATCAAGATCGACGTTGAAGGCTTCGAGCTCGATGTTCTTGACGGTTGCGCCAGAACTCTGCAGCGCTTCAAGCCGCTCATCTTACTGGAGTTCAATCATTTTTGTTTGACGACGCAGCGGGAAATGAGCCCGCTGGACGCGCTTCGTCGAATTCGCAATGTCTTTCCGTATGTGAGCTATTTCGACAGGAAATCGAACAGTTATCGTCGAATATCAAGCGAAAGGGAGTCGATGGACTTCCTCAGAATGCATATGTTGCGAACTCAAGTTGATGACCTGTTGTGCAGTTTGGACTCCGGCTTTTCAATTTGAGGGCAGGAGTCGCCGATTTTTTCCAGCACAGCATCGAACTGATCGAACATGTCTTGCCAGCTCGGTGGGTGGTAGTCTGCAATACGCGCTACGGCAGCAGCTCGGCGCGCGGATTCCGGTGCCGCATATTCCAGAATTGTGGTACGCCACTTTTGGAGATCGAGCGGGTGGATATATTCGGCCACCCCTCGAGAAGCTTCGCGAAAGACAGGAATGTCCGAACAAATCACGGGAACCCCCAGGGAGAGTGCCTCCACGAGCGGCATCCCCCAACCCTCGGAGAAGGAGGGGAACAGCATTGCGCTTGCCGATCTGACGATCCCAAAAAGCTGATCGTCCGCCAAATCATTCAGCTCGAGAACATGCGGCTTGATAGTGTCGCACAGTTCGAGCATGTCCACTACGGACGCGTTGTTCCAACCTCTCTTGCCGATTATTATGAGCTTGGGCGTCAGTTTCTCACCCATGGCGATGTCGCGCCATACTTGCAGCAGGCCAAGATGGTTCTTTCGGCCTTCAATTGTTCCCACCATCACAAAATATGGTTCGCTAAAGAGAGCCTTGGGAGTTCCCGCGGAGTGCGCTACATTGTCGGCTCCTATATAGGAAACAATTGATTTGGGCCTCCTCGCGAAGTTAAGGTCAAAAAACGTGTTGACGCGATTTGAGGTGTCAATAGAATTAAATATCAAGAACGCGTTAACCTTATTTATATTTTCAATGCGTCTAATATGATCTTTCTTTGATCCTGGCCGGCAATACTCAGGATATTCAATGGGGATTATATCGTGAATGTATATTATGAACTCCGCTCGATATGCGGTTTTCAGTTCAATGAATAATTCGCTATCCAGAAGACCATGATGCGACATATTCACGTATGTGATGGGTCTCTTGGCTTGTGTGGCCAGAAAAATTGCTAATGGCGTTGCTATTCTACTTGGTGAAGCGGTAATGTCTATACGTTTGTCTTCTGCAGGCGCGACAGCTGGATCAGCTTGCTTCGATGCGGGCCGAGATTGCGACGTGCCGGGCGGGGATGTCGTCCGAGCGAGCGGCGAAATCAAAGACGGGAAAAGGGAAATCGGGACAAATACGGCATACTGAAGGGGTCGAGGCGCCGAGGAGAACCACTTGAGTCGCCTTGGAAGGTAACCACGAAGTTCGATCCTGCAAAGAGTGGACCATCGACCGAATATCGACAGTTCGTGCATCTCCTTAACGTCTTTAGCCGTGACGCCTTCGCGTTTCTGTTTTGGTGCTGGCTGTCTTGCCGGAGGAGCTTTGACCGTAGCCGGCTTGCTTTCGAGTACGCCAAACTTCCTGAATTCGTCTGTGAGATCTATTTCGAGGCTGCTGCGATGAATGTGAAACCACCGATCCCTCAGTTGGGTGAGGAAGATCTCTGCTACGTCCACTGGAACGTAATGGAGCTTACCTGTATTCTGCGCTACAAACACCACTTCATTTCTGAAGTTGGCGAGAAGGTGGCAAGCGTACTGAAGGTCGACACGATCGATGCCCGTTGGAGTTTCCGCGTTGCGCCTGGCCACGAGTCGCGTGAAGTCATAAAGAATGGTGGCCATCAGCGCCCCCACTTCTGGTTTAGGGACAACTTAAACGCGCCATCGACATAATCCGGAGTCTGGAGAACGGTGTCATCCCCAATGAGCAGGCGTCGCCAAAAGCTCTCAGTGAAAATGCTACTCGGAACTGGCAAATATGTCGGGCCATGAGCGTATTGTTCTGGACAATATGGATCCTCGGCGGGCGAAATGAACCGTTTTGTGGTGCGCCCAAAAGCCCGTGCTTCGTGCAAGGAGCCTGATGAGAGGGATGCGAAACAAAACACCTCTGGTGCCCAGAGAAGATCATAGATGTTTACTTCCAGGATCTCGCAAGATGGTATCTTCTTTAAAATCGTCTCAATCTCAGCTCGATCTTTTCTGTGTGGATGGAATTTGTAATATACCTTACCGAAATCAGCGGCTAGCGATAGCAATGCGTATTCTGTAGCTCTCGAACTAGTGATCGTTCCATTTTCAATAAGAGAACTATCTATCTCTAATTGCCCGAGGAATATAGCTGAGCCTGGTGCAATCTTCCGATTTCTATAAACCCGTGCGGAACGCGCTTTAGATATTCGCACAAAACCGTCAATATACTCGGATCCGACAGCCATGCTGGCTATCCTATTTGCGAGTTCATTATCGTTGGAGCGACATCCAAAGAAATAATCTCTTGCGAACCTGATGGGGTGAATGGAAAGGTCAATATAAGTAATCCCTGCTCCGTCGAGAATCTTGATCAAACCACCAGGCATCTCGAATCCGACAACAAGTGATCGGGCGAGAGCATCTTTGATCTCCTGAGCTACGCGTTCATTCCCAAGGGTATTATAGTGTTTGGCCCAACCCGCTGAAGAGAAATTCTCGCTCATTTGGTGGTACCAAGATATCCGTGTCTGTTCGTCAGGGACGTACTTCACCGAGGGGAGCCCGGTGACTTTTGAAACAAACGTGGCGAAGAGCTCATAAATCCAGTCAACGTTTATTGTTTGCGGATTTGGCGCTTTATTTGGGAGCCGGTCGTCGACCTTGAGTAGGTCGGAGGTGAAAACAATTCGATCGAACTTTGAAGAAGATGTCGTCATTGCTACTCCGCTGGCAGATGCTCTTATTGCCCACTTGTGGGGCGTGTATCCTGCGGGCCGCTTCGCGCACCCTCAGATCGGCAAAGTTGCTCCTTTAAGGTATTAGAGCTTCTGATTGCCGAGAGGCTTTTCGTCAATGTGCTAAATTTAGCACGTTCTCTGCTACGAGACTCGTTTGGGCGTTGAGAGTTTTCTGATACGCACCGCATGAACGCGAAGGTGTACTCCCGCCGTTCGCGAGGATTTCATTATATGCGCACGCATGCGAAACAAACAATAGAGCAATCGTCCTCGGCGCGGGTTACGCAGACGAGAAGAGACTATCGCGCTGTGTGCGCTATCGCCGTGCAGGAGACGATCGAAACTGTGACCGGTCATCCGACGCCTTAGGATGATGAGGAGATCAGTCAGGTGCGATTCGCTTTCTCAGTTTCGTCGGCGCAAACTGCTGGTCAGTATCTAGCTGAGGTACTTGGATCGGACGGCAGGCACCGTAAATCTCTCATCAAAAAGGCATTATAGCCCCAGATGTCAAAGGATGAGCAGGCGTTGACCGGCAAAGGATTAAGCCGATCGTCGGGGACCGGGAGCAGGTGTGCCGTGCCTCGTCCCGCGGCGCGACATCCAAGCATCGATTTCCTCTGGCTCGGTGCGCAGCACGGGTGTGCCCTTCGTGTGGATCGGAGCAACGACTGGTAGGGGCCCACGGCAAAGCCGGTGCGGTTCAGTATTGCCCATGTGGCACGCGCTAAGTCCCGAGACCTTCCCGCCAGTATCGGTCGTGTCATTGACCCCGCTGCCGCATTAGACCATTTCATTCACGCTCGGCGACCACTGCTGAGCGCGCCAAATTGACAAGGATGGAGATCACCTAGGTGGATGAAATTGCGAATGTCGGACCTTCACGCCAAGGCAAAAAGCCAACCCTCTTGTTAATCGGCTTTATGCCATGGAAGACGTTCATGAGCCACTGGTTCCCTGATCATCGGGTCATCCGATGTGCGACCGGTCCCATGGCCCTAACCGATTTTTTGCGACATGTCCCTCGGATGGTATCGGACAAGCGAGCGAAGATCTGCGTCTGGAGCTACAAGGAGCCTCGGATTGTCGCTTTCATTTGCAGACTCTTTTCGATTCCGCAGATCCGTGTTGAGGATGGCTTCCTCCGCTCCGTTCAGCTCGGGGCAATGCGCGTGCCGCCGTTATCTCTGTGCTTGGCCGAGCAGGCCCTCTATTTTGATGCGACCGCTGAAAGCGAACTTGAACATATTCTTGAAACTTATGATTTCGCCGCTGACACCACATTGATGGAGCGCGCGCGTCGCGGGATCGCGGCTCTCGTCTCGTCGCGGCTCAGCAAATACAATAGCGGCGAAGCGGTCGATATCGAGGGTATCTACGGGCCAAAAAACAAACCTCGAATTCTTGTCGTCGGCCAGGTCGAGGGCGACATGTCGATGATCAAGGGCATGTCACGCCAGATGACCAACAATGAGTTCGTTCGAGCGGTCGTTGACGAAAATCCCGATGCCCAGGTGATCTATAAACCGCACCCGGAGGTGCTCAAGGGCATTCGCAAGAAGCCGAAGCAATCCAATCCCGACAACGTGCGTGATATCTGCATGGTTCTCGATCACGACGTAGCCCTGGCCGATGCCTTCGAGAGCATTGACCGCGTATACACGATGACCTCGCTTTCCGGGTTCGAAGCTCTGATACGGGGCCTGCCGGTCTCCTGCTTCGGCATGCCCTTCTACGCGGGATGGGGGGTGACGGATGACCGCGAGACTTGCTCGCGCCGCACGCAACGCCGTTCGGTGGAGGAGATCTTCGCTGCCGCTTACATTCTTTACCCGCGCTATAGGGATCCCGAAACGGGCAGCGAACTAACCTTTGAGGAAGGGCTTGCCCTTCTCCGGAAGATGAAAGAGGCTCACGATCAGGGCTCGAAGGTGGGTTAGCCTTCGGACTCTTGCAGATCTGGTATCTTTTGATCACCTTTGCCGCCTGAAGGCATGTATATTCATTGCTATTCGGAGACAGATGCGCCAGTGCCTAAACTGGTGAATCGACTTGCACCGCCAAAGCCGGAAGCGAAGTTCCCACACCATCCACGATTTCCGCAATCCGCTCCGACCACCAGGCTGCCATTTTGAGGCGCTCGTCCCAGTAGGAGGCACGATGGTAGGCACGGCGGACCGCATTGCCGCTCAAGTGGGCCAACTCGGCCTCGATGGCGTCGGCACTCCAGAGGCCACTCTCGTTCAGCAGCGTTGATGCCGTCGCGCGAAAGCCGTGGGAGGTGGCGTCGTCCTTGCTGAAACCCATTCGCCTGAGTGCCAGGTTCATGGTGTTCTCGCTGATCGGCCGCTCAGTCGATGTACTGGATGGAAAGACCAGGCGCAGAGTGCCGGTGTGATAGCGCTGCGCCCGCAAGATCTCCATCGCCAGGGGCGGCAACGGTTTCTTGTGGGGGCGCCGCATTTTTGCGCGCTCCGCGGGGATTATCCAAACCCCGTTGTCGAGATCGAATTCACTCCATTCCGCCTGCCGCAATTCACCGGGTCGCGGATAGAGCAGGGCCATCAGCTTCAAGGCCGCACAGGTTTCCTGAGTACCCGAGTAGATCCAGATTGATTTCAGCAATTTGGCAAAGACGGTCCAGTCCGTGACTGCCGCCTGATGTGTGACTTTCGGAGCGATGATGGCACCCCTTAGGCCGAAAGTCGGATCATTCTCGGCTCGCGCGGTGGCAATGGCGTAACGAAAGACTTGACTTATCACGGCGCGCAGGCGCCTCGCGGTTTCATAATTGCCTTGCGCCTCCACGCGGCGGAGCGGGACGAGGATATCCGATGCCGAAATCTCGGTAATCTGTTTTGCTCCGAGATCAATCGTTGCAAGGCTCACCAGCCAGCGTTTTTTTCCAAGGGTTGCCGCAGATTTGCCTTCCCGCTCGTTCTTGACCAGCAGCTCTTCAGCCAGAGCAGCGAAGCTGTCTGTTACTACGCGTTCGCGAGCGACCTTCTCCTCCTTCTTTTTCTCGGAAGGGTCCACGCCATCTGCGAGGAGCTTTCGTGCGGTATCCCGTCTCGATCGTGCCTCGGCGAGTGACACATCGGGCCACGTTCCGAATGAAAGCTGCTTTTGTTTCCCGTCGAAGCGATAAACCATGCGCCAGAGCTTACTCCCCGTAGGGCTGACGACCAGCAGTAGGCCGCCGGTATCCCCGTGCTTGGTGGGCTTGGTCGATGGTTTCAACGCTCGAATGCGTGCATCGTTTAAAGGCATGGCCTTGCATCCTGTTTGCCAACTGATGGCACCACAGCAAAATGCCATCAAAAATGCCATCAATTTGTTTGGATGCCACTGGTCGCCCCTGGACGCGAAGGGACGAAAATCCTGAAAACGGCAACAAAAAACCCCGCTTTCGCGGGGTTTTTGGATTTTCCGGGACTATCCGGAACATGAAACTGGTGCCCAGAAGAGGACTCGAACCTCCACACCCTTTCGAGTACCAGCACCTGAAGCTGGCGCGTCTACCAATTCCGCCATCTGGGCGACGAGGAGCCGTGTAAAGGCAGCGACTCCGACTGTCAACCGGCTTTTTGAAGTTTTCGTGTCGATCGCCGGAAGACCGCCCGGAAAGCCCCAAACTCTCGGATTTCGCCATGAAAAAAACTTTCGAACCTGCGGAGACCCAACGGCTGCCAAGGCGGAACGGCACGTCTTGGAAAAGCCATCATCGCTCCCGAATTCTCTGATGCTTCGTCTGTTCGGCAAGGACCGGTCCTGGTCGGCGCTGGACAAGGTGAAGTCGCTGGGCATTTTGCAGAAACGGAGGGTGGTCCTCCGCCAAGGCCGAATGCTCCGTTTCCTGAAGGAGCGTCATGAACAAACTGGTCCATATGCTGCTAGGCTCGCTGCTCGGCCTCGCCGGCTTGCTTGCCGGCCCGGCCCAGGCGGCCCCCGGTCTTTCTCCATTCGCCCGGCTGCCGGTCGGAGCATCGGATGTGGTGAAGGTCGAAGTCGTTTGCGACCGTAACGGCTGCTACGACACCTATCGCCGCCCACCCCCACCACCGGGCTGGGATGACGGCTACCGTCGTCCGCCACCGCCGCCGATCTACCGCCGCCCACCCCCGCCGCCGGGCTGGGATGACGGCTACCGTCGTCCGCCACCGCCGCCGACCTACCGCCGTCCACCCCCGCCACCGGGCTGGGATGATGGCTACCGGCGTCCACCACCACCACCGATCTATCGTCGGCCTCCGCCGCCTCCGCCTCCGGTCTACGGTGGTCGCAGGTCGAGTCGGCACATCGAATGGTGCCTCAACCGCTACCGTTCGTACAATCCGCAGACCAATCGCTTTCTGTCGACGGACGGTTACTTCAAGGTCTGCCGCTCACCCTATAACTGAGCGGATAGACGATTGGGACGGGCGGGGAGCGATCCCCGCCCGCCTCCGTTCAAACCGCGGTTTCGGCGGAAGGCGTCGTGCGGTCGGCATGGCCAAGGTCGCGCTCCGGATCGATCACGTCACGCACTTTCTGCTTGAGTTCCCTGGGGCCGGGAAAGCCGCCGTCACGCTTGCGTTCCCAGATCAGGTCGCCGTTGATGCGGATTTCGAAATTACCGCCGGTACCAGGGATGAGAGAGACCTCGCCAAGGCTTTCTCCGAAGGTCTGCAGCAGTTCCTGGGCCATCCAGCCGGCGCGCAGCAGCCAGTTGCACTGGGTGCAGTAAAGGATGGTGATGCGGGGCTTCTCGGTCATTGTCGTATTCCAAGTGAATGGTGGTTTTCTCGAAAAAGTAAACGAATAAAATCATGTTTTGTGCTGCACCGCAATTGAGCCGACGCGGGCGCGGCTGCGTGACTTGCGAGGAAACGCAGATAAGGAATGATAGCGTATTTACCCCATCGGTCGCAGCTGGCGGCCGTGCGGCTGGTCACCGTCTATTCCCATGGTCTTTCCGGCGCCGGGAAATCCAACCTTCGGACCGCCATCTTCCTGTTCTTCGCCGTCTGCGGCGGTAGCCACCACTCGCTGGATGCGAGGCTGAAGAAGACCTTCTGAGGCCTGTCCCGAGAATAGGGCCGGCGGTGCCTCCTGTCGTCGTGCAGGCTCTTGAAGGTGGGCGCCGAACATGATCATGTCGCAGCGCAACGAGAAGAGGGCAAGGGACAGGCAATGCGCGTCGCGATCATCGAGAACACCCGCTATTCGGATCCGGGGCAGGTGGGCGTAGCGCTCGCCGAGGCTGGCGCTCAGGTAGAGGTGATCCGTGCCTATGCCGGCGAGGCATTGCCTGGCTCGCCTGATACGCATGACGCGCTTGTTGTCTTCGGCGGTGAGCAAAATGCGCGCGACGACGACAAGCATCCCTATCTGCCGCAACTGGCCGCTTTGATGCGAGCCTACGGCGAGGCGGACAAGGCGGTTCTCGGCATCTGCCTCGGCAGTCAGCTTCTGGCGCGGGGCTTCGGCGGCGATAATCTGATCGGTGCGGCTCCGGAATTCGGCTGGCAGACGATCGAGCCCACCGCAGCGGGCCTTGCAGACCCGGTGCTTGTGGCGGCGGGGGCTCGCCCCTTCCTGTCCTTCCAGTGGCACGACGACACGTTCTCGCTGCCGCCGGACGCCGTGCATCTCGCCGGAAACCAGAGCGCCCGTCACCAGGCCTTCCGCGTCGGGCGGGCGGCCTATGGCATGCAATTCCATTTCGAGGCGCATCGTGGCGTGGTGGAGACTTGGAACGCTCTTTTCCCCGACCTGGTCGAGCGGAAGCAGCCGGGTTGGCTCGCCCGGCACCCTGAATATGCCGCCACGCAAGGCGCGCAAGCCGATGCCGCCGGCCTGGCGATCGCCCGCGCCTGGGTGGCCCTGATCTGAGCGGGCGTCGTGGCGCGCGAGATCGGCAAACATGTGCCCGGCCCCTTCTCCGCTCCGCCGGTCCGGGGGGGCAGCCTCTTTTCACCGACTCCTGCCACCCCTAGACTGATGCGGACCAGACCCGCCGCTGAAAGGACATAAGAATGGATCGCGCCCATGACCCAAGCCAACTCGATATGGTCGTGCTGATGACGCCGGACATGGCGAATTTCTCCGGCAAGGTACATGGCGGGGCGCTGCTGAACATCCTCGACCGGGTCGCCTATTCCTGCGCCTCGCGCTTTTCCCAGCAGTATGCCGTGACCCTTTCGGTCGACCAGGTGGTGTTCCGCCAGCCGATCCACGTCGGTGAGCTCGTCACCTTCCTCGCCTCGGTCAATTATGCCGGGCGCACCTCGATGGAAATCGGTATCCGGGTCGAAGCGGAAGACATCCGCAGCGGCGAGCGCCGCCACACCAATTCCTGCTATTTTACCATGGTCGCCGTCGATGAGGCCGGCAAGCCAACCACGGTTCCAACACTCATGGCCGATACGCCGAAGAAGAAAAGACGCCAACGCGCAGCCGAGGAGCGCCGGGCGCTCCGGCGCGAATTCGAGGCGCGCTTTGAGAAGGCGAAAGCAGGCGCGGAGTGAAGGGCCGATATTCTCCAGGTCAAATCCGTGACTGGGATAGGGGAGCTGTCACGTGCGAAGCCAGATCATCGAAAAAGACTGACCGCAGGTCCACGGCAAGAAGGCTATCGCTTTTGGGTCGATAGACGTGGAATCGCGCCATCAGAATTGCCGGTACGCGGCGAAGGGTAACCCATGCCTTTCGGCATTTCGCGCTCCGCCCTGATGCTATCGGTGCTCTCCCTCCGCCGGAGGCGTTCCTTCTCTGCCTTGATCACCCGGCCATGGCCCTTGCGACCAGCGTATGGTCAAGCGAGACCGCAGTCGCCTTGCGAACGCAGGAACTCATACACGTCCCCATCGGAATGACGGAGTGGCGCAGGGGGGGAGGGAGAAGCCCTCACTCGTCGCTCATCTTCAGCGCGGCAATAAACGCTTCCTGCGGGATCTCGACCTTGCCGAACTGGCGCATGCGCTTCTTACCGGCCTTCTGTTTGTCCAGAAGCTTGCGCTTGCGGGTGGCGTCGCCGCCGTAGCACTTGGCGGTCACGTCCTTGCGCATGGCTGAGATCGTCTCGCGAGCGATGACATTGCCGCCGATGGCTGCCTGGATCGGGATCTTGAACATGTGGCGCGGAATCAGATCCTTGAGCTTTTCGCACATGTCTCGGCCGCGCTTTTCCGCCGCTGAGCGGTGGACCAGCATCGAGAGCGCGTCGACCGGCTCACCATTGACCATGATCGACATCTTGACGAGGTTGCCCTCGCGATAGGTGTCGAGATGGTAGTCGAAGGAGGCGTAGCCCTTGGAGATCGACTTCAGGCGGTCGTAGAAATCGAAGACCACTTCGTTGAGCGGCAGCTCATAGGTGAGCATGGCTCGTTTGCCGACATAGGTGAGTTCCGTCTGGATACCACGTCGGTCCTGGCAGAGCTTCAGGATGCCGCCGAGATAGTCGTCGGGGGTAAGGATCGTTGCCTTGATCCAAGGCTCGCGGATCTCGGCGATTTTGACGACATCAGGCATATCGGCCGGGTTGTGCAACTCGCGCTCGGTGCCATCGGTCATCGTCAGCTGGTAAACAACAGATGGGGCCGTGGCGATCAGATCGAGATTGAACTCGCGCTCAAGGCGCTCCTGGATGATTTCCAGGTGTAAAAGGCCAAGGAAGCCGCAGCGGAAGCCGAACCCGAGCGCTGCCGATGATTCCATTTCAAACGAGAAGCTCGCGTCATTGAGGCGCAGCTTGCCCATGGCCGAGCGCAGGTCCTCGAAGTCGGCCGCATCGACCGGGAACAGACCGCAGAATACCACCGGCTGCGCTGGCTTGAAGCCCGGCAGCATCTTGGCGGTCGGGCGCTTGTCTTCGGTGATGGTGTCGCCGACGCGGGTGTCGGCCACTTCCTTGATCGAACCAGTGAAGAAACCGATTTCGCCGGGGCCGAGGCTGTCGACGGCCAGCATTTTCGGGGTCAGAACGCCGACGCGCTCGACCTGGTATTTTGCGTCCGTGCCCATCATGCGGATGGTCTGGCCCTTGGAGAGCACACCATCGAGAATACGCACTAGAACCATGACGCCGAGATAGGTGTCGTACCAGCTGTCGACCAACAGTGCCTTCAGCGGGCCTTTTTCGCCCTCTTCGCTTTTCGGCGGTGGCAGCTGGTGGACGATCGCTTCGAGTACATCGGGAATGCCAAGGCCGGTCTTGGCCGAGATCAGCACCGCTTGCGAGGCATCGATGCCGATCACTTCCTCGATCTGTTCTTTGATTCGTTCAGGCTCGGCCGCCGGCAGGTCGATCTTGTTGAGAACAGTGACGATCTCGTGGTCATTGTCGATCGCCTGGTAGACGTTTGCCAGCGTCTGGGCTTCGACGCCCTGCGATGCATCGACGACGAGCAATGAGCCTTCGCAGGCGGAAAGCGAGCGCGACACTTCATAGGCGAAATCGACATGGCCGGGGGTGTCAATCAGGTTGAGCACATAGGTTTCGCCATTGTTGGCCTTGTAGTGCAGGCGCACCGTCTGGGCCTTGATGGTAATGCCGCGCTCGCGTTCGATATCCATCGAGTCGAGGACCTGTTCCGACATGTCGCGCTCTGCCAGGCCGCCGCAGGTCTGGATCAGCCGGTCGGCAAGCGTCGACTTGCCGTGGTCGATATGCGCCACGATCGAGAAGTTGCGGATATGGTCAAGGGGCGTGCGGGGCGAATTTGTGCTCATGGTTGCGCATATAGCAGTGGCGCATCGGCCAGCAAAGCGGAAAAGCAGGGATTTGTTCACCCTGATGCGGGGAATTTCCGGGGCTAGGCGCCCGGCTGGTGAGTCTCGTCGGAATGCTCGGCTGTCGGGTCGGTGATGACAGTGGCATTCGGCACCTGGGCGCTGAGGATTTCGAAGTTCTCGCGCTCCTCGAACGGCACCGGCCGACGACCGATCAGGCGGACGACGATAAAGCCGCCATAGGCTATTGCCACCGCCATTGCGGCATAGATGAAGGTCTTTTCGCCAAACACCGGCGTGACCAGCGTGACGGTGAGTGGAACGAGGGTGGCGGACGCTGACCAGGCGACCAGAAGGGTCGAGGCGAGCGGCACGAAATCCTCGGGCGCCGTGCGGTCGTTGGCATGGGCGTTTGCGATCGAATAGACGGTCTCGACCGCACCGGCGAAGATGGCGAAGGCGAGCATCAGCAACAGGATATTGGCGAAGGAGACGAATAGCGCGACGACCGCCATGACGGCGATCAGGGCGCAGGTGAAGACCAGCACCACGCGGCGGTCCATGCGGTCGGAAAGCGCGCCGAGCGGAAACTGGATGAACAGCATGCCGAGCTGCATGACGAACATCAGAAGCGCCACATCGCCCTGCGACACGTGGTTGCCGGCGGCATAGATCGGAGTGAAGCCCTGTACCATCATCGACAGCCCCCCGGAAGCGAGAACCCCGATGAAACCGACCGGTGAGTTGCGCCAGGTCATCTTGATGTCGAGGCTGGCGCGGGCCGGAGCCGGCGGTGTCGGCAGGCGGGTCAGGCTGATCGGCAGAATGGCGAGCGCGGTGAAGAAAATGGTGACGAGCGGTGCGATATTGCCCTCGGCCGGCAGCTGGCCGAAGGCGAAGGCGCCGGCGCCCAGGCCAATGACATAGGCCATATAGAAGAAGGACATGGCCTTGCCACGCCATGCGTTCGAGGCGGCATGGTTGAGCCAGCTTTGGGCGATGATGAAATTGGTGTTGCCGGCGGCGCCATAGAGCATGCGGCCGATGATCCAAAGGATCGGGTTGACGCCGATGGCGATCAGCAGCGCGCCGAGGATGACCAGTGCCATGGAGGAGGCAAACAGCCGGGCATGGCCGACGCGGCGGATCAAGGGGCCGGCGACGACGCAGCCGACGAGCCCGCCGAAGGCGACCGCCGTGATAGCCGCGCCCGCGGCCCAGGAGGGGCTGCCGGAACGGGACAGCACGAAGGGCACATAGGCCGACATGACGCCGTTGCCGAGCGCGACCGCCGTCATCGAGACGACGATGCTGGCGACGGAAAACGGAGAAGGGGCGCGGGTCTGCGGTTGGGTCATCGGAAAAAGGGCCGGCGAGAGGGGCTGTGATTCGTCTCGGGCCTTGGGCCGATTACGCGCACACTACGCTTTGCCGCGCGGAAGGCAACGGGGACGCGGGCGGCTTTGCGAAGGGTTCACGCGGCCGGCTATCGATTGGTCTTTGAATGCCAGTTCCAGGCAGAGCGGACGATGTCGTTCAAGGAGTATTGTGGTGTCCAGCCAAGAACCGTTTGCGCCTTGTGATTGTCGGCGACGAGTGTGGTGGAATCCCCTTCGCGTCGCTCTGCGTATTCAACAGGAAAGGCCCGGCCTGAAACCTCGGAGATGGCTGCGAGCAATTCCTTGACGGTTGTCCCTGTTCCGGTTCCGAGGTTGAGCTCAACGGTTTCGCCGCCATTCAGAAGATATTCGAGCGCCCGAATATGAGCGTCTGCCAAGTCAAGAACATGGATGTAGTCGCGCACACAGGTGCCGTCGCGCGTCTCATAATCGCTGCCGAAGACCGTAAAGCCTTGCCGACGGCCGAGCGCCGCCTCGATGGCAAGTGGGATAGCGTGGGTTTCCGGCGTATGCCACTCGCCGATACGACCCTGAAAATCGGCGCCGGCCGCATTGAAGTAGCGCAGCATCACGGCGCGCAATCCTGCATAGGCACTGAAGTCCTTGATTGCCTGCTCGATAACGAATTTCGTCCGGCCATAAGGGTTGATCGGTTCTTGCTCGTGGGTCTCGTCCATCGGCACCTGGTGCGGAAGGCCATAGGTTGCGCAGGTCGAGGAAAAAACCAGAGCCTCGACGCCCGCACCCATTGCAGCCGACAAAACGTTAAGAGACCCGCCAACATTCGTTTCGTAGAAGCCAACCGGATCTTTGGTGGATTGCCCCACCTCGATGAGTGCCGCGAAGTGCATGATGGCATCCGGCCGGTATTTCTTGAAAACTTCGTCCAGTCTTTGCCGGTCGCGGATGTCGCCCTGCTCAAGTGGCCCCCACTTCACGAATTCCTCGTGACCATTGCAGAGATTATCGAAAACGACAGGTTCATATCCACGTTCGGCGAGAAGAAGGCAGCAATGCGATCCGACGTAGCCAGCGCCACCAACAACAAGAATTCTTTTCTCAGTCACGGTAACCCATCACAAACATTAGTGTTGCCAGATGCGCCTTTGGGGGCCGTATTCTTGTTGACGGCCCTGTTTGTTTTTTTGCTGCAGTTTGAACGCGTTGAGTCAACGAATCCCGTTCCTGGCGCCCTCACGTTTTCGGGTTGTAGACTATTACGATGGGGGCGAACAGGCCCTTCGGGCGTCATTCGGCGGAAGATGGATTTTCCGCCGCCGCCGAACATCACATGGCAGGCCTAAGGTAAGCCGGCGCAATTAAATCTGGGGAAACCGCCGCAACTGGTTGCAACACGGGCTGCCAGGCCGCCAAATTGTGGAATGCTCATGACCAACAACAATTCATCAAACACAGGTTCGCTGCCGTCTTTCGCCGGCATTCTGGAGCTTGCGCGGATGCAACGGCTGCCGTTGACCGATCTGTTTTCGCTTGCCGAAAGCCGAAGCGCGGCCGGATTAAGAGCCGAGGCCGCCGAGATATACAAGGTCTGGATTGCCTTCAACGAAGCCAACCCGCTGCTGCATCTCGTCTATTTCAATTATTCCGTTACCCTGCGACAATTGGGCGATATTGCCGGATCGATCCATGCGCTCAGGGCTTGTCTGAAGCTCGACCCTCGATTCGGTCAGGCGCATATCAATCTTGGCCGGGCGTTTGAAGACAGCGGCCTTGCGACGCATGCCATTCAGCAATGGCGCAGTTTTGTGGAGATGACCAGCGAAAGCACGGCTGACCGGGTCATGCATCGCCTGATGGCGCTCCAGCATATCGGCCGCGTCATGGAAAACGCCGGTCTCTTGGACGAGGCGGAGACGGCGCTTCGGCAGGCCATTGAATTGCGGCCGGACAAGACCGAGGCCGGCCAGCATTGGAGCGCCCTCAGGCAACGTCAATGCAAGTGGCCGATCTTGGTTCCGTCGGACCATGCACCCATGCGGGCATTGATCGATTCCATGTCGCCGCTGGCGCTCGGTTGTTATTCTGACGATCCGTTGTTCCAACTCGCCCGGGCCTATCGCTACAATAAATCCTTCGTCGGTCGACCCGATACCAGTGGTTTTTCCCGCAAAGTGGTGAAGCACAAGTCGGGAACCGGCCAGCGACTTCGAGTCGGCTATGTCTCCTCGGATTTGCGTGATCACGCCGTCGGTTTCGCTCTCAGAGAAGTGCTTGAACTGCACGATAAGTCCAGCGTGGAAATCTACGCCTATTATTGCGGCGATCCGGTCGCAAACGATGCCACGCAGACGCGGATGAAAAATGCCGCCGATTGCTGGCGGGACATTGCCACCCTCAGCGACGAGGAAGCGGCAAGGCAGATCGCGACCGATGACGTTGATATCCTCATCGACGTCAACGGGTATACCAAACATGCAAGGACGAAGATCTTCGCCTACCGCCCGGCGCCCGTGATCGTCAATTTTTGCGGCTATCCTGGGTCCATGGGCAGTCCATTTCATCAATATATGATCGCGGATGAACGCATCGTCCCACCCGGAAACGAAATCTATTATTCGGAAAAAGTCCTGACGATCCCATGCAGCCAGCCGCTTGACCGCAAGAGGGTGATTGCCGAAAGGCCGTCGCGTGCAGAAGCTGGACTTCCGGAGGAAGCCTTCGTCTTTGCTTGCTTCAACGGCATGCAGAAAATCACCGAGGCGACCTTTGCCCAGTGGATGGCGATTTTAAACGCGACGCCCGGCAGCGTGCTGTGGCTTCTCACTGGAAGCGAGCCTGTGGATCAACGGCTGCGCCAGTTGGCTGAGAAGGCCGGCGTCGCGCCTGAGCGCCTCATTTTCGCGGAAAAGACGCCGAACGCGAAGCATCTCGCCCGCATCGCTCTCGCTGATCTCTTCCTTGATACTTTCCCCTATGGAGCCCATTCGACCGCAGCAGATGCGCTGACCATGGGGCTTCCGGTGCTCACATACCCCGGAAAGAGCTTCGCGGCCCGGTTTTGTCACAGCATCGTCGCGGCCGCCGGCGTTCCGGAACTACTGTGCGATGGCCCCGAGCATTATGTCGAAAGGGCGATCGGCTTTGCCAAGGCGCCCGAGAGCCTCAAGACGATCAGGGACAGTTTGCAGGCAGGGCGTGAAACCAGCGTCTTGCGCGACATTCCGGCGCTGACGCGTCGCCTCGAGGAGGTGTTCTGGCAGATGCAAGCTGAATCCGAGCGCGGTGAGACGCCGGTGCCGGACCTGCGCAATCTCGACCTCTATTACGAAATCGGGACCGAGCTCGTTCAGAGCAATATCGTGTTTGTGGACGACCAGATCTACCGGCAGCGTTACCTGGAAAAGTTGGCCGCCTGGGATGACTATGCATCGATCCCACATGACAACCGCTTGTGGACGGAAGCGGTAGCTTCAAAGAAATGAGCAGGAACAGCAGCGCGAACGGAAAGATTGTCCTTGCGCGGGGCTTCCGTACCTGCGGCCGCTAGGCACTGTCGAACGGATTGAAGGGCTCGGCAAAAGCCGAGCCCTTCAATCCGCGTGGCAACCGGGTCGGGTCGATAAATCAGACCGTCAGAAATGCACTGATGACGGCTGCGACCTGATCCGAGTTCAAGGATCCCATCTGTGATCCCATCAAAGCGTTCAACTGTTCACTGGACAGGTTTGAAATGTCTTCCGTGGAGAGCCCGGCGATGCCGGTTGAGCTGAAGGATGCGATATCTTCCGTTGAGAAGGTATCCAGTTCGGCTTCGGTCAATGCCGCGACCTGGGCAGACGTCAGAGCGTTGACCTGACCCGGTGTCAAGGCCTCCGCCTGCTCTGTCGTCAAGGCGGAGATGACCATGGTGCTCAAGCCCGAGATTGCGCTCGTACTCAATGCCACGATGTAATCCGTGGAGAATAGGGCAATGTCGTCGGTTCCGAGCGCCGCCGCCTGTATCGCGTTCAGGGCATTGATTTGCAGCGTGGACCATGCGGCGATCTGGTCCGTGCTCAGCGCCGCCACCTGATTGTATCCGAGCGAACCGATCTGGCTTCTCGTCAACCCGGCAATCTCGCTGGGGGTGAGGGAGGCGATGACGGCTGTGGATAGTCCGAATATGGCGGTCGAACTGAGCGCCGCGATATCTGCGCTCGAGAAGGTGTCCATATCCTCGATTGACAGGCCGGCAAGTCCATTCGCGCTCAAGGCGGCGATCTGGGCCGTGGAAAGGGCCTGGATCTGGTCGGTGCTCATGGCGCTGACCTGGCTGCTGGTCAGGCCCGCAATGCCGCTGGTGCCCAAAGCCGCGACCTCGGCGGTGGAAAGCGCCGCGATAAAGGCCGTGGACAGCCCCGCGATGCCATCCGAGCTGATCGCCGCGAGCTCGTCGGTTGAGAATCCCTCAAGATCCTCCGTGGTCATGCCCGCGAACCCTTCCTTGCTCAGTGCGGCAATCTGCATGGTGGTCAGCGCTTCGATTTGTTCCGCTGTCAATGCGCTGACCTGGTCGCTTGTCAGCGCGGCAATGCCCAGCGTGCTAAAGGCTGCAACCTGATCGGTCGAGAGTGCGGCCAGGTCATCGGCACCCAGGACCAAGACCTGGTTCGAGCCGAGGGCGTTGATCTGCGCGGTCGACAAGGCGGCGATCTGGTCCGTGCTCAAGGCATTGATCTGTGCCGTGGTCAGGCCCGCAATGCCAGCTGTGCTCAAGATCGCAATCTGATCGGTCGATAAGGCGGCAATGGTGCCTGTCGACAAGCCCGCAATGGCGCTCAGGCTGATCGCAGCAATATCGGCAGTCGAGAAGGTCTCCAGATCGTCCGCGCCGAGTGCGGCAATCTGCCTTGAACTCAGCGCAGCCACCTGAGTGGTGGTGAAAGCTTCGACCTGGTCGGTGCTCAAGGCATTGATCTGGGCGGTGGAAAGGCCAGCAACGCCGGCCGCGCTCAAGGCGGCGATCTGCTCGGTCGAAAGCGCGGCGAGCGTGGCTGTGGACAGTCCCGATACGGCCGTCGAGCTGATCGCCGCGATGTCGGCGGTCGAGAAGGCGTCCAGATCATCCGTTCCCAGGGCGGCGATCTGGGTCGAGCTGAGTGCTGCGACCTGAGCGGTGGTTAGGGCCTCTACCTTGTCGAAGCTCAGGGCGTCGATCTGGCTGGTCGATAGGCCTTTGATGCCAGCCGTACTCAAGGCCGCGATCTGGTTGGTCGAGAGGGTTGCCAGGCCCGCGGTACCCAGGGCTGCAACCTGCACCGAGTTGAGAGCACTGATCTGGTTGGTCGAGAGGGCTTCGATCTGGTCGGTGCTCAACGCACTGATCTGAAGTGTGGAAAGGCCTGCAATGCCGGCTGTGCTCAAGGCGGCGACCTGATTGTCGGAAAGGGTCGCGATGATGCTTGTCGTCAGTCCCGCTATCGCACCGGAGCTGATTGCGGCTATATCGGCGGTCGAGAAGGTCTCCAGATCGTCCGTGCCCAAGGCCGCAATCTGCGTTGACGTCAGCACGGCCACCTGGGCCGTCGTCAGGGCCTCGATCTGGTCGGGGCTCAAGCTTGCGATTGCGGCTGTTCCCAGGACTTTGATTCCAGCCGTGCTCAAAGCTGCGATCTGATCGGTCGAGAGGTTTGCAAGGTCGTCGGTTCCCAGCGCCGCGACCTGTTTGGAACTGAGCGCGCTGATCTGGTTGGTCGAGAGGGCCTCGATCTGGGCGGTGCTCAAGGCGTTGATCTGGTCGGTGGTGAGGCCCGAGATGCCGGCCGTACTGAACGCTGCGACCTGGTCAGTGGACAGGGCTGCAATGAGTGCAGTCGATAGTCCGGATACAGCGTTCGAGCCGAGAGCGGCAATATCGGAGTCGGACAGGGCTTCGAAATCGTTCGTGTCCAGTACCGCGACCTGCGTCGACGTCAGCATAGCCATCTGCGCTGTGGTCAAGGCCTCGATCTGGTCGCTCCCCATGACAACGATCTGCGCGGTGGAAAGGCCCGCAATGGCAGCCGTGCTCAAGGCGGCAATCTGGTCGGTGGAGAGAGCTGCTATATCGTCCGTTCCGAGGGCCGCGATCTGTTTTGAGGTGAGGGCGCCAATCTGTTTGGTTGACAGGGCCTCGAGTTGGCTGGTGCTCAAGGCATTGATCTGGTCGGTGGATAGCCCTGCAATGCCGGCCGTGCCGAAGGCGGCGATCTGGTCAGCGGACAGGGCCGCGATGAGATCGGTCGATAATCCCGATGCAGCACTCGAGCTGATTGCCGCCATATCGGCGGTCGAGAAGACCGCGATGTCTTCTGTGCTCAAGACGGCGATCTGCTTGGAGCTGAGCGCGCCGACCTGTGCCTTGGTCAAGGCCTCGATCTGAGCGGAGTTCAAGGCCACGATATAGGTGGTGCTCAGGCCCGCGATACCCGCTGTGCTGAGGGCGGCGATCTGGTCGGTTGACAGGGAGGCGATGACGTCCGTGCCCAAGGCAGCGACCTGCCCTGAGCTCAGGGCGTTGATCTGGACAGTGGAGAAGGCGGTCATCTGGTCGGTACTGAAGGCATCGATCTGTTTCGTGCTCAGCCCCGCAACGCCAGCCGTGGTCAAGGCTGCAATCTGCTCGGACGAGAGGGCTGCGACCGTCGCTGTCGTCAGGCCCGCTATCACGTCCGGGTTGATCGCGGCAATGTCTCTGGTCGAGAAGGTCGCTATGTCATCGGCACCCAGGGCCGCAAGCTGTGTAGAATTGAGCGCGCTGACCTGGATGGTGGTCAGGGCCACCACCTGCCCGGTGCTCAGCGCTGCGATCTGCTTGGTGGAAAGGCCTGCTATGCCATCCGTGCTGAGGGCGGCGATCTGCTCGGAGGAAAGGGCTGCGAGAGTGGCGGTTGACAGGCTCGATATGGCCGCCGAGCCGATTGCCGCAATGTCTGCGGTCGAGAACATCGCGATGTCGGCCGCATCCAGGGCGGCAAGCTGGGCCGAACTGAGAACGGCGACCTGTGTTGTGGTCAGGGCCTCCATCTGATCGGCGTTCAAGACCGCAATCTGCTTGGTGCTCAGGCCGAGGACGCCGGTTTCGCTCAGGGCGGCGATCTGGCTGGTCGAGAGCGCGGCGATGTCGCTCGTTCCAAGCGCCGTGATCTGTTCCGAACTCAGCGCGGCAATCTGTTTGGTGCTCAGGGCGGCGATCTGGCTGGAGCTCAGGGCATCTATCTGCCTGGTGCTCAAACCTGCGATGCCTGCCGTGCTCAACGAGGCGATCTGCTCGGCCGAGAGGGCCGCGATAACCGCCGTCGACAGGCTTGATATGGCCGTTGAACTGATGGCCGCCAGATCGGCTGTGGTGAAGGTTGCTACGTCTTCGGCGGCCAGGTTCTCAAGCTGCGCCGCGCTGAGCGCGGCGATCTGTGCCGTGGTCAGGGCCTCCATTTGGTCAGCGCTCAAGGCGGCGATCTGTTTGGAACTCAGGCCCGAGATGCCCGCCGTGCTGAGGGCGGCGACCTGGCTGGTGGAGAGTGCGGCGATATCGCCGGTGCTGAGGGCGGTGATCTGCTCCGAATTCAGCGCTGCGATCTGTTTGGAGCTCAAGGCGGAGAGCTGGCCCGTGGTCAGGGCTTCGATCTGTCCGGTGGAAAGGCCCGAGATACCAGCCGTGCTGAGGGCGGCGATTTGCTCGTTCGAGAGAGCCGCGACAGCGGCTGTAGACAGGTACGATATGGCGGCCGCGCCGATCGCAGCGATGTCCGCTGTCGAGAACGTCGCGATGTCGCTAGCATCCAGACTTTCAAGCTGCGCCGCGCTGAGAGCTGCAACCTGGTTCGTAGTCAGGGCTTCCATCTGACTGGAGTTCAGGGCGGCGATCTGTTTGGCGCTGAGGCCTTTGATGGCAGTTGGGCTCAGGGCGGCGATCTGGTTGGTCGTCAAGTATGCCAGATCGCTTGTATCCAAGGCCGCGACTTGCGTCGAGCTCAGGGCGGCGATCTGCTTGGTGCTCAAGGCCGCGATCTGGCTGGAATTCAGGGCTTCTATCTGTGCTGTGCTAAGGCCCGTAATGGCAGCTGTACCGAGTGCTGCGAGCTGCTCTGTTGAGAGGGCTGCGACAACCGCTGTGGACAGGCTCGAAATGGTTGCAGAGCTGATTGCTGCCAGATCTGCTGTCGAGAAGGTTGCGATGTCGGATGCGTCGAGGGCTTCAAGCTGTGTCGCGCTGAGAGCGGCGACCTGGGCGGTCGTCAGGGCCTCCATCTGATCAGCGCTCAAGGCGACTATGTGCTTGGTGCTGAGGCCTGCGATACCGGCGGTGCTGAGTGCGGCGATCTGGTTGGTCGATAGGCTTGCCAGGTCGCTCGTTTCCAAGGCGGTGACCTGTGCAGAGCTCAGCGCTGCGATCTGTTTGGTGCTCAAGGCGGAGATCTGGTTTGAATTCAGGGCGTCGATCTGTGCCGTGGAGAGGCCTGCTATGCCGGCGGTGCTCAGCGCTGCGATCTGCTCAGTGGAGAGGGCAGCGACAACCGCCGTGGACAGGCTCGAGATGGCACTCGAGCCAAGCGCTGCCAGGTCCTTGGTCGAGAAGGCTGCAATGTCCTCTGTGCCAAGGGTGGCAAGTTGAGCCGCGCTGAGAGCGGCCACTTGGGCGGTGGTCAGGGCTTCCATCTGATCGGCGTTCAACGCGTCGATCTGCTTGGTGCTTAGGCCCGCGATGCCTGCGGTGCTGAGTGCGGCGATCTGGTTGGTCGATAGGCTTGCCAAGTCGTCAGTGCCCAAGGCAGCGACTTGTGTTGCGGTCAGTGCGGCGATCTGCTTGGTGCTCAAGGTCGTGACCTGGCTGGGGCTCAGGGCGCCGATTTGTGTGGTGGAAAGGCCTTTGATGCCCGCCGTGCTGAGGGCGGCGAGCTGCTCGTTGGAAAGCGCCGCGACAACATCGTTGGACAGGCCCGAGATGCCCGTCGAGCTGATCGCTGCCAGATCTGCTGTCGAGAAGGTTGCGATGTCATCCGTATTCAGGGTGGCAAGCTGCATCGCGCTGAGAGCGGCGATCTGGGCGGTCGTCAAGGCCTCCATCTGAGCCGCGTTCAAAACGTCGATCTGCTTGGTGGTGAGACCCGTAACGCCAGCGGTACCCAGTGCGGCGATCTGGCCGGTCGAGAGGGTTGCCACATCGGCCGTGCTCAAGGCGGCGACCTGCACGGAGGTCAGAACGGCAATTTGCTTGGTGCTTAAGGAGGAGATTTGGCTGGTGCTCAAGGCCGCGATCTGATCGGCGTTCAGTCCCAGAATGCCAGCCGTGCCCAGAGCTGCAATCTTTTCCAGCGACAGGGCCGCGATGTTCTCGGTGCTCAACGCCGCGACCTGCTTCGAACTCAGCACCTCGACTTGCTTGGTGCTCAAGACAGCGACTTGGTCGGTTCTCAGGGTGTCGATCTGATCAGTGCTCAGTCCAGCCATGCCCGCCGTGGTCAGGGCGGCAAGCTGTTCGCTGGAAAGTGCCGCGATGGCGTCTGAGGACAATCCCGATATTGCCCTCAAGGTGATCGCAGCGATATCGGCTGTCGAGAATGTGGAGATGTCCTCCGCATCCAGAGCGGTCAGCTGCGTTGAGGTAAGAGCGGCGATCTGTGTGGAGGAGAAGGCCTGGACCTGAGCGCTGGACATGGCTTCGATCTGAGCCGTAGTCAGTTTCGCTGCGGTCCTGGCGCTCAAAGCTGCAACCTGGTCGGAGGAAAGCGCCGTAACGACGTCCAGTCGCAGTCCCGAAATGGCCGAGGAGGTGATCGATGCGATATCGGAGGTCGAGAAGGTTGCGATATCATCTGCACCCAAAGCGCCGAGCTGGGTGGAGGTGAGAGCAGCGACCTGACCGGAGCGGAGGGCCTCGACCTGGTCTGCGGACATGGCTTCGATCTGGTCGGTGCTCAGTTTCTGGATGGCCTTGGTGCTCAAGGCTGCAACCTGGGCCGTGGACAATGACGCGATATTGTCCTTGCTCAAAGCCGCGACCTGCGCTGAGTTGAGCGTCCCGATCTGGGCCAGGGATAGCGCAGCAGCCTGGTCGGTGGATAGGGCGGCGATCTGTATGGTCGTCATGCTGGCGATCGCACTGGTGGTCAGGGCTGCAACCTGATCCGTGGACAGCGCCTGGATGACGTATTTGTTCAGCCCCGACACGGCCCTGTTGGTGATGGCTGCGATGTCGGTGGTCGAAAATGTGGCGATATCGTCTTCGTCAAGTGCAGCAAGTTGGGCCGAACTCAGCACTTTTACTTGAACGGCGGAAAGGGCCTCGGCTTGGTCGGTGGACAAGGCGGCGATCTGTATGGTTGTCAGGCTTGCGATTGCGCTCGTACTGAAGGCGGCTATTTGGTCAGTCGACAGCGTCGCGATAGTATCCGTGGTCAGGCCTGAAACGGCCCTATTGGTGATGGCCGCGATCTCGGCTGTCGAGAAGGTTGCGATCTTGTCCGCACCAAGCGCGGCAAGCTGTGCTGAGCTCATGACCTTGATCTGGACCGAGGTCAGCGCCTCGGCCTGGCTGGAGGACAAGGCGGCGAACTGTTTGGTCGTCATGCTGGCAATGGCACTCGTGCCAAGCGCTGCGATCTGATCGGTGGACAGCGCCGCAAGAGCGTCGGTGGTCAGCGCGCTAACAGATCGATTGGTGATGGCCGCAATATCTGCTGTCGAAAAGGTGGTGAGGTCGTCCACTCCCAGGGCCGCGAGCTGGATCGAACTCAGTGCTTTCACCTGCGCGGACGAGAGTGCTTCGACCTGGGCGGTTGACAAGGTTGTTATCTGACCAGTGGTCAGACCCGCGACCGTACTTGAGCTTAGCGCGACAACCTGATCGGTAGACAATAGCGCGACATTGTCCGTCCCCAGCGCCGCAATCTGCCTGGAGCTCAGCGCCTTAACCTGGGCGGTGGAAAGTGCTGCGGTCTGGTCGGCGGACAAGATGGCGATCTGTGCGGTCGACAGGCTCGCGACGGCACTGGTCGCGAGGGCGGCGATCTGATCGCTGGATAGCGCTGCAAAGGTGTCCGTGGTCAGGGAGCCGATGGCCCGGCTGGTGATCGCCGCGATTTCGTCGGTCGAGAAGGTTGCGATGTCGTCCGCTCCCAGCGCCGCGACCTGGAGTGCGTTCAGCACTTTCACCTGAGTGGTGGAAAGCGCCTCGACTTGCTCGCTCGACATGGCTGTAATCTGATCGGCAGTCAGGCCCGGGATCGCAGTCGTGTTCAAGGCCGCAATCTGATCGGTGGACAACGCGGCGACATTGTCCGCTCCCAAGGCCGCAATCTGCCTAGAGCTCAGCGCCCTTACCTGGGCGGTGGAAAGTACCTCGGTCTGCTCGGGGGAAAGGGCGGCGATTTGCGTAGCTGACAGGCCTGCGATGGCACTCGTGCTAAGTGCGGCGATCTGATCGGTGGATAGCGCCGCAATGGTGTCCGTGGTCAGGCCTGATATGGCCCGGCCGGTGATCGCCGCCATGTCGGCGGTCGAGAAAGTTTCGAGGTCCTCGGCGCTCAGGAACGACAACTGCAACGCGCTAAGGGCACTGACCTGAGACGAGCTCAAGGCTTCCACCTGAACTGTTGTCAGGCCGCCGACCTGCTTGGTGGTGAGTGCCGCGACTTGTTTGGTGCCCAAGCTTTCGATGTCATATTTGTCCAAAACGGCCAATTGGTCGAGTGTGAGGCCAACGATCGAAGTTTGCGAGATGGCGCCGAGCTGTGCGGAGCTGAGGACATCGACATCCTCCGCGTCCAGAGCTGCGACCTGAGCCGAAGAAAGTGCGTTGATCTGTTGGGTGGAAAGCGCCGCTGCATCCTCCGTCGTCCAGGCGGCGACTGCCGTGGTCGAAAGCGACTTGATCTGACTGACACTCAAGGAGGAAATGGTCGAGGTCATACTTGAAAACCCTTGGTTCTAAACGTTTGTCTAATCAACTCACATTGCCAACGCTTGCTGCGGAAACGACGTACATTCGGGCTTGAGGCCCCGGCTCGGATACGGCTCAAGCCGAGTATCGCCGTGTCTGGTCTCCGCCGAACGCACCTCGGCCTATAGGCTCACAAGCTAAAGGCGAGTTGGCTTGCCCGAGACTGGAGCTATTGCGGTTTTCTACATTGATCGCTTGACTCCAATATAAGGGAATGAAAATCTCTAATAATGGAAAATGTTGATCTTCACTTCGAAAAGGCCGTCGGTGAACGCATCAGACGACTGCGTTCCGATCAAAAACTGACGCTCGACCAGTTGGCCGAGCTCTCTGGTGTCAGTCGGGCGATGATCTCCCGGGTCGAACGTGGCGAGGCCAGTCCGACGGCGGCGCTTCTGGCGCGGCTGTGTTCGGCGCTCGGCACGTCTCTTTCAGTTTTCTTCGCATCCGAGGGCGAGGTGACTTCGCCGCTGGCGCGGCGGGGCGACCAGCCCGTCTGGCGCGATCCCGAAAGCGGCTATCTGCGACGTGTCGTTTCGCCCGGAGGTACGGGTTCCAGAGTTGATGTGGTGGAGGTCGAGTTTCCGGCCGCTGCCGAGGTGCGCTTTCCCGGTCAGCAAGCGAGCCACAACCAGATGCAGCATGTCTGGTTGTTCGAGGGCGAGATGGAGCTGGTCGTCGGCGAGACGGCGCACCGCCTTCTGCCCGGTGACTGTCTTTTCATGAATGTCGGCGATGTCCACGGGTTCAGGAACCCAACCGACAAGCCCGCCCGCTATGCCGTGATTATTGATCTCGGCCAACGCTAACGTGTCCTTTCCGCTATTTCCGGAGCCGCCGATGACCACCATTCGCCTGTTGAACGAAGAAGAAGCCCTGTCCGCCCTGCCGGATCTCTGCGACGTGCTTGCCGACTGCGTCGAGGGCGGTGCCTCGCTCGGCTTCATGTCTCCCTATCGGCCAGAGAACGCCATTCCCTTCTGGCAGGATGTGGCGACCGCGGTCGGGCATGGAGAGCTATTCCTGCTGGTGGCCGAGGACGAGCAAGCAAGGGTCATCGGCACGGTGCAGGTGGGGCTTGCCACCAAGCCTAACCAGCCGCACCGGGGCGACTTGATGAAGCTTTTGGTGCATCGACGCGCACGTGGGCTCGGCCTGTCGCGGTTGTTGATGATGGCGGCCGAAGAGGTGGCGTCAAAGGCAGGGCGGACACTACTTGTGCTCGATACCGCCACTGGTGAGCCGGCGGAGAGGATCTACGAGCGGCTCGGCTGGAGCCGTGCTGGGGTGATCCCGAACTACGCGCTATTTCCCGACGGACGCTATTGCGACACGACGATCTTCTACAAGCAACTCGGCGAACCCCTTGCAGTCGACCCAAAAAACGTCTGACCCTGAGGTGCGCAAGCTCTCCCAGGACCCGGAATGCCGTGCTAGCAATGACAAGGTCCGGCCTCTCGGGCTGACAGAACTGGGGGTATATCCGATGACATTGCTTTCTCATGGCCTTCGCCGCGCGGCGGCCCTTGTCTTTCTTGCCGGCACGTTTGTAGGGGGCACTCTGCCGGCCGTCGCCGCCGACGTGACCTTCGTCATGCGTAACAGCCATCCGAACGCCGTCGAGGTTGAACTCTACAGCCAGGATCGCGATCACGTCTGGCCGGGCGGCAACGAAGTCTATTATCTCGACGACGGCGAGACCAAGGAAATCCCGCTCTCATGCAAGGAGGGCGAATCCATCTGCTACGGTGCTTGGATCTCCGGCGATGAGGGTACCTATTGGGGAACCGGTCCAAACAATGCCGAAAACTGCTCTGATTGCTGCTACACTTGCACTGGTGGCGAGACCGAGGAAATCAACCTCGTCAGGTGATCGGTATCCGGTCGGATAAAAACTGGTCATTCGACCGAAAATTGCCGCTAGCCTGTCTTGCCGAGCCGGCGTGGATGGCGTTACCTATCGTCAAGGACAACGAGGGAACGTCAACGAACATGCGGGTCATCTATTCCGAAAAGCACAAGCTGCGCGACGCCAAGACCGAGTTGCACGGCGGCCTGTTGGTCAAGCCGTTCGAGGGGCCGTTCCGTGCCGAATGGATCCTGGAGGCGGTGAAGGAGGCAGGCTTCAGCGATGTCGTCGCGCCAGCTGAGCACGGTCTCGATACAGCGCTCAAGGTGCATGGCGCCGACTATCTCGAGTTCCTGCGTACCTGCTGGGAGCGCTGGAGCGCCGCGGGTTATCCCGGCGAGGCGATTCCGACGGCCTTTGCTTATCGTCGCAGCGGCATGCGGGCACCCAACAATATCGACGGGGCGGTTGGTTATTATGCCAATTCTGTCGAAACGGCGATCACTGCTGGCACCTATGAGGCGGCGATCGCCTCGATGGACGTGGCGCTTTCCGGTGCGGATTGGCTGAACGCCGGCAACCGCCTTGCCTTCTCGCTCTGCCGCCCGCCGGGCCACCATGCCGGGATGGACCTGTTTGGTGGCTATTGCTTCATCAACAACGCCGCGGTCGCTGCCCAGCGTCTTCTCGATCATGGTGCGAAGAAAGTGGCGATCCTTGATGTCGACTTCCACCACGGCAACGGCACCCAGGACATTACCTACAATCGCGGCGATATTTTCTTCGCCTCGCTGCACGGGGATCCGGCCGAGGCGTTTCCTTACTTCCTCGGTTATGCCGACGAGACCGGCGAGGGCGAAGGCGAGGGGCTGAACGCCAATTACCCGATGCCGGCAGGCACGCCATGGGAAGCCTGGTCGGCGGCGCTCGCGGATGCGCTGAAGCGGATCAAAGTCTATGGCGCCGAGGCGATCGTCGTTTCGCTCGGTGTCGACACCTTCGAGCAGGACCCGATCAGCTTTTTCAAACTCAAGAGCCCCGACTTCATCCGCATGGGCGAACTGATCGCCGCCAGCGGCCTGCCAGTCCTCACTGTCATGGAAGGCGGCTACGGCGTGCCGGAGATCGGATTGAATGTCGCCAATGTGCTGAAGGGGCTTGAGGCCTAAGGCGCGGTATCCGGCTAATCGACGGTTCAGGCAGGCCAGTGCCTTGCGCGCCGGCCCGTCTTTCGCTGTCCACAGTTGACTTCAATCAATTATCTTTCGCCGCGAAGGCGCATAGTTATTCTGGGTTATCGTCAGATGAACCGGGGTGTGCCTTTGCGACTAATGTCATGCGGGGGGAACGATCCGGTCGAGGGGGACGCATCGTGGATCGGCATCGCATATTCTGGCTCTGCACCATTTTCGTGGCATCGCTTGCGGGCACACCCGCAAGGGCCGACTATGTCGGGGGGCTCAATCCGGCGGGGGACAATTTCCTGGCGCTGCGCTCCGGGCCCGGTTCGGGTTACCGGATGATCCTGCCAATGGGGCCGGGAACCTATCTTACCGTTATCGGGCGAGACGGCCGTTGGCTGAATGTCCAGTTGCAGGACGGTACGCGTGGCTGGGCCTATGATGCCTATATCTTTGGAGGAGCGCCACCCGGCGGGGGCTTCGACGGCCCGCCGCCGGATACGGGGCATTCCGACATGGAACAGGCCGACATGCCGCTGCCGGAGATGCCTCCGACTGATTTGAGTCAGCCCGGTCTGGTGCCGCCAGATTATCCCGCCACCGGGGTGCAGCAGACCAATCGGGCTACCTTCGGGCAGGATGCTGCCGATGTTCCTGTCGATCCCATGGCCAGCAATTGGATTACCTATCGCAACGACCGTTTCGGCACACAGATCGACTATTCGGCGCCAATGTTCCGCATGCTGCCGCCGCCGGAGAACGACGACGGGCGCAGTTTCGAAGCGCGGGACGGCTCGGCACGTTTCATCGTCTTTGCCACGCACAATGTGTTCGACAGTACGCTCGACGAGTTGATCGAAGAGCATCTGGCGGGCCTCGGCGACGACGAAAAGGTCACCCAGCAGCGCAAGGGCGATAATTGGTATTTGCATTCCGGCTTCCGCGGCGGTGACTTCTTCCTGCGAAAGGTCGTGCTGAGCGACGGCGGCGCAGTGATCCACACCTTCGAGATCAGCTATGCCAAGAGTTTGAAGGCCAGGCTGGACCCGATGGCCGCGCGCATGGCGCAGTCGCTGCGCACCTCGGCTGAGGCTGTTGAGAGTGCGAGCACGGCCCCGGACGCGGATGGTGTCCGCTCAGGCGGGGCCGCTACGACGGTCGCTAAGGCAGATACCGATGGCTGGAAAGAGCATTCTTTCGAGGGCTTTACGCTCAAGGCGCCACAGGATTGGACGGCTTCTGTCAACGGCAACACGCTCGTCCTCAGGGCCCCGGACGACAAGCGGGGATTGATGGTTTGGTGGTGGTTCCCGGACGAGCCGCTGCTCGGTTATGACGACATCGTCTCCAACCGCAAGATCAAGGTGGCCGGCAAGCCGGCGCTGTGGATCCACTCCAAGATCGGGGACGTGGAGACATTGAGTGTGACACTGGACGAAGGCCGCGCCGACAAGAAGCGCCTGCATTTTCTGTTCGAGGCGACCGGCGGTATCCGCCTGGGCGGCGGCGATCGCGACTTCGACCGGATTCTCGACAGCTTGACGATCGCGACGGCATCGCCGGACATGAAGATAAAGGCCGGTGGCGATGCGCCCATTGGGTTGCCCATGCCGCAGAGCCAGGCGGTGGCGGTGCCCGATGCGGCTCCGGCTGAAGCCGGGGAGGATGATGGCGATACAACCGCCGACGTGGCTGTGGCGGACGAGGAACGTCGCGCGTGGGTCGGTCGCGTCTCGGTAGAGGTGCCGACCGGCTGGCAGATCAAGCCGGACGAGGGTATCGCTGGCGGGATCGTCATGTCACGGCCGGATGGTGGAGCGCAGATCGCTCTGTCATTTTGGCCTAGGGACCTGCCGATGCCGAGCGACGATGTTGCATCGATAGACTTCACCGTCGTGCTGGGACGGCCGGCGACCGTGCTGGAACTGAGCCAGGGGCGCATGGTCGGGCGGCAGATATTCTTCGATGAGCCGCGCGGCGGCGGTGCCCGGCTGACACTTGCCTACCGCGCTTTTGGTGAGCCGCTGGCGGACGGCCTTCCGCTGTTCGAAATGGTGCTGGCGAGCCTCGACGAGACCTTGGCTCCGCCTGAGGGGAGCGAGGCTGAGATAGCCGCGCCGGCGAGTGGTGACGATCCTTTCGCCGGTCTTGATCTCAGCGAACTGGAGGAGGACCCGAAATGAGCCCCTTGCCACACTTTACATTGCGTGCCTTTCTCCTCGCTTCTGCCCTCACGCTTTCATCTCTGGCGGGCGCTCTCGCCCAGGCGCCCACCACCTGGCAGGAGGACGCCAGGAAAGCTGCGCTCGACTATGCCGACGAACAGGCGAAAGAGGTGATCAAGTCGCAGTCGCGGGCGGCGATCGTTGCGCTCTACAAGAAACTCTACAAGTCGGGCGCCGACAAGGCGCTGGTGCGCCAACTCGGCACGGTCGCGCTCTCGGCCAACGAGATCAACAAATTCGCCGAAAACGCCGCGGACGCACTGACCAGCGGTGATCCGGCAAAGGCGAAGGCCGCCACTGACGAAGTCGCTGTCGCTCTCGGCAAGACGCTGGCGAGCGGCATCAAGGATCCGGCGCTACGCAAGCAGATGGCTGGTGTTCTTGGAAACGTCGACAAGGTCAACGAGGCCGCCGATGTGCTGGGCAAGGCGGCAGGTGGTGATCGTCAAGCGGCCTATGAATATCTTGGCCGCGCGTTCATTGCTGCAACGCCTGCCGCCGCCGCATTCACCGCCGTCGAAACGGCGGCAGGCGTGGTGTCCTACGCCAAGGGCAAGTTCGTCGACAGTACGATCGAGGAGTTGTACCAGGAATACGCCAAGGGCGACGACCACACCCGCGAGGCGATTCGTGATCGGCTGGAAACGCTGCCGCTCTACTCCTCGGTCATTCGTGATCGCAAGATCGAGCTGGCTGACCAGCGGGCCGATGACATAAGCTTGGCGACCGCTGAACCGAGCGATGCGGTTCGCGAACGGTTGACGCAGACCAGCGACGCGGAAGTGATCGACGACATCTTCCAGACCTTTGCTGCACGCACGAAGAAGGAACAGTCTGCCGCTGTCGTGGAAAAGGCCCGCGCCGAGGCGGAGGCCGAAGCCAATCTGATGACGAAGGCGCTCGACACCGCTGCCTATGGAAAATACGGGCAGGACTGGTGGAAAGAGCATCCCTACAATCTTGGGCGCTTCACCCAGATGATCAGGGACCGGCTGAATAAGGATGGCGTTCTTGATCCGCATGACGGCAATCATATCAAGGCTATGGCGAGCCTCCTATCGACCGGCCTGGTGCACGGGATTAACTCGCCGGAGTACAAGAACAAGCTCGCCGAGTTCAATGACTACCGCAAGATGGTCGCAAGCGGTCGCGGCATGACCGTCGAGCCCGAGCAAACCGCAGCCGATCTCGCCGGCCAGTATAATGGGCGCATCTCCGGCAAGGCATCCGGTTCGCTCACGTTTGTCGTCAGCGGCTCGTCGATCTCCGGCTCCATCTCGGGTGTCTTTGAAGGCGACAGCTTCACCGCGCGTTTCTCCGGTTCGCTCAACGCTGACGGCTCATTCAGCGCGCCGACAACGGGCGTATTGCAGGGCAAGCTCTACAAGGAGACCAAGCCCTATCCGTTCAACGGCACGGTCAGCGGTCGGGTTGACGGCACTTCAGGCGCCGGTCAGTGGTCGGGCAGCAACAAATGGGGTGGAGGCAGCGGTAGCTGGCAGGCGTCGAAATAACGGGCGATCATCGCCAGGGCGGGCACTGGACACTTTTGCCGTTGGCCGTGGTCGGCGTCCGAGGTCTCCGCGGGATTGTGCTTGCCGAGGGAACAGCCTTGGCCCTGTTCTCCGCCGACCGGGTAGCGCAGACGTCGGAGGTCACAAAAAAACCCCGGACACGGCTGTCCGGGGTGGGGTCTTCGTCAGAACGCGGATATGCGCTTATAGCGTTCCCTGGCGCTGCTGGATCATCATGTAGGTGTCGAAGCTGTATTCAGCGATCTGGGCCCACAGATAGGCATCCTTCTGGAAGGCCTTCTGGCTGTCGTAGATCTTTTTGAAGGCCGGGTTCTTGGCGCTGAGATCGGCATAGGTCTCTAGCGCCGCCTTGTGGCAGACATCAAGAATGTCGGATCCGAAAGCGCGCAGTTCGGTGCCTTCGGCGACGAGCTGGCGAAGCGCTGCGGCGTTCTGGGTGTCGTACTTGGCGAGCATCGAGGCATTGGCCGCCGCGCAGGCGTCGGTCAGGATACGCTTGTAGTTCTCCGGCAGGCCTTCGAACTTTTCCTTGTTGAAGAAGGCATGGACGGCCGGGCCGCCTTCCCACCAGGCCGGATAGTAATAGTACTTGGCGACCTTGTAGAAACCGAGCTTGAGATCGTCATAGGGGCCGACGAATTCGGTGGCGTCGATCGTGCCCTTTTCCAGCGCCGCATAGACATCCGAGCCGGCGATCTGCTGCGGGGTGACCCCGACCTTGCTCATCACTTCGCCAGCCAGGCCGGCGATACGCATCTTCAGGCCCTTGAGGTCGTCGATCGTCTTGATTTCCTTGCGATACCAGCCTCCCATCTGGGCCCCGGTATTGCCGGCCGGCAGCGCATAGAGATTGTAGCCTGCGAGAAATTCGTTGATCATTCCGTTGCCGCCGCCAGCGGAGAACCAGGCGTTGGTCATGCGAGCGTTGAGACCGAAGGGCGTCGCCGTGCCGAGCGCGAAGGTCGGATCCTTGCCAATATAATAGTAGCAGCAAGTATGTGCCATCTCCACTGTGCCGGCGGCCACCGCGTCGGCGGCCTGTAGCGGCGGAATGATCTCACCGGCGGCGAAGGTCTGGATGGTGAAGTTACCGTCGGTCGCTTCCGATACACTCCTGGCGATCTCTTCGGCGGCGCCGAAGATGATGTCGAGGCTCTTCGGGAAAGAGGAGGTCAGCTTCCAGGTGATCTTCGGATTTTCCTGGGCGACGGCTGGGGCAGCGAGCGTTACGGAGGCGGCGGCCCCCAAACCGGCGGCGCCGGCCTGCTGGAAGAATTTACGGCGATTCATGATTCTGTAGCCTTGGTTGTTTCCTATAACTTGCTCCCCCCGGCAGGCGGTCTAGCCATGATACCCGGCTCTTGCAAGCCCGAAGGAGGCAGGAATTGCGCGTTCCGGCATCCGTTCTTGCGGAAAATTACGTCTCGGGCTGTCATGGCTTGCTAAAAATGCGCAGGCGGTCGATTCGCCCCGGTCCGCTCAGTTACTTGGTTGGCCACGTAGCGTCGGGTCGTCGAAGGCGGGGTTGTAGAAGAGCGCCAGGACGAGGCTACGAGCGATGCGCTCGGCGGTCGCCATGAACCAGGCTTGCGCCTCCTCTGTCGCGCCCACGTCGGTCAGCGTCTTTCGAAACAGCGCCAGCCATTCGGCAAATAGGTTCTCCGTGATGTCGGAAACGCCGTGGTGGGCCTGGACCGGCTTGCCGCCGTAGGCACCATTCTTGAAGGCGACCGAGCCCCAGAAGGCCTTCATCTTGGCCAAATGCTCCGGCCAGCGGCCGGCGAGACGGTTGTCGAAAACCGGGCCGAGCGTAGGGTGGGCCTGGATGCGACCGTAGAAAGTCTCGACCAAACGGTCAATGAAAGCGCGGTCGACGCCCACCGCGGCCATTTGAATCTCAGCCCGCGCCGTAATGTCGGCCCGGTGTGCGGCGCGGCCGACCAGATCGTCCTGCATCGTCCACTCCTTGGAATAATTGCCTGTCGTCAGGATCAAACTTGTCGTCGATCATGGTCCTTGCGTCAAATGGCGGGCAGGGAGGCGTATCGTCGCATCCTGTCGATGCTGCATGCAGCAATATTACTTTGCCTTGATGCGCGTGGCTTGACCCATAGACGACGCCTCGGTAATGTTAGAACCATTCTAAAAACAATAGGTAGAAAAATGCTCGCGCGCTTGCTCTCTTCGTCGAAACGCTCGTTTTTCAGTCTCAGCGAGCAGGAAATCCTCGCCCTCGCCATCTCGTCCGAGGAGGACGACGCGCGTATCTATCTTGCCTATGCCGATCAATTGCGCGCGCAATATCCAAAGTCGGCCAAGGTGTTCGAGGACATGGCCGAGGTCGAGCACACCCATCGCAACCAGTTGATCGAAATGCATCGTCAGCGTTTCGGTGAGCGGATTCCGTTGATCCGTCGCGAGCATGTCCGTGGCTTCTACGACCGTAAGCCTGACTGGTTGCGCGCCAACCAGAGCCTTGAGCAGATCCGCGCTGAGGCGGAAACGATGGAACAGGGGGCGTTTCGCTTCTACACAGAAGCGATCCAACGAACCTCGGATGCTTCGACCCGCAAACTGTTGGGTGATCTGGCCCTGGCCGAGCAGGGACACGAAGAAATCGCCTCAATGCTCATCGAACGCCACACGCCGGAAGACGTGAAGGAGGAGGAAAACGAGAGCGCGCGCCGGCAGTTCGTGCTGACCTATGTCCAGCCAGGCCTCGCCGGGCTAATGGACGGTTCGGTCTCGACGCTGGCGCCGATCTTCGCGGCTGCTTTCGCCACAGGTGACACCTGGCAGACGTTCCTCGTCGGTCTTTCGGCTTCCGTCGGCGCCGGCATTTCCATGGGCTTTACCGAAGCGGCACACGACGATGGCAAGTTGTCTGGCCGTGGCTCGCCGATGAAGCGGGGTCTGGCGTCTGGCATCATGACCGCGCTCGGTGGCCTCGGACACACACTGCCCTATCTCATTCCGCATTTCTGGACGGCGACGGCCACCGCCGCCGCTATCGTCTTCTTCGAACTTTGGGCGATCGCCTTCATCCAGAACAAGTATATGGATACACCCTTCCTGCGCGCTGCCATGCAGGTGGTGCTCGGCGGTTCACTGGTGCTCGCCGCCGGTATCCTGATCGGCAACGGTTGATTCTTGTCATGACGCCGCAACACGAATAGCGTAGCGGCGTCATCATGAAAGCTCTCCCCTCGACCCTCGGTCTGGGCGTCTCAATGACCATCGGTTACGGGACGCTCTACTATTCCTTCTCCGTACTTGCGCCCGAAATCGCCCGCGAATTCGGCTGGTCGCAGAGCTTTGTGTTCGCCGTCTTTTCTGTCGGCCTGCTGGGTGGCGCCGTTTCTGCGCCGATCATCGGACGGCTGGTCGATCATTACGGCGCACGCCCGGTTCTTGCCTTCGGATCGATCTTCGCCGCCGCAGCCCTTGCCTTGCTCTCCAAGGTCGAGAACGGCTGGCAATTCGCGATGGTTACCCTGATGGCGGAATTCGTCTCGATTGCCGTGCAATACGATGCCGGCTTCGCCGCCCTCGCACAGCGTTATGGCCAGGAGGCACGGAGCCAGATCACCGTAGTGACGCTGGTGGCGGGGTTCGCCTCGACCGTGTTCTGGCCGCTCATCCAGTGGCTGCTGACGATGATGACCTGGCGGGATGTCTATCTGGTGCTTGCGGCACTCAATCTGGCGCTGGCGCTTCCTGTCCACGCGCTCTGGCCGTCCTATCGGCGTGAGATCGCCGGTGCCGAACAGGGGGCGAGCGATACCGCCCGGGCCGAAAGTCCGAGCCGACGGACGCAGCTTGTCCTCATGGCGGTCAGCCTGTCGGCAGGCGGCTTCGTGCTCTCGGCAATGGGTGCCTCGCTGCTGGTGCTGCTAGGCGATGCCGGTTACACGCCTGCGATCGCCACGCTGGCCGGCAGTCTCATTGGTCCCTCTCAGGTGGGCGCTCGCGTGATGGAATATGTGCGAAGAGGCGTGCTTTCGCCGCCCGTAACCGGGCTGATCGCCACCGGGGCCATTTTCCTTGCGCTGTCGCTGCTCTTTGCTGCAGCACTCGTACCCGCCGTCGCCGTCGCGCTCGCGTTCGCCGTATTCTTCGGCATTGGCCAAGGGCTGACCTCGATTATCCGCGGCGTCCTGCCGCTCCACTATTTCGGCGCGGCCGGCTATGGCCGGACGATGGGGACGCTGTCGGGAATTCGCATGGTGCTGTCGGCCGCCGCTCCGGTGACGATCATCTTCGTCAATGAGCAACTGGGTGTGGCCGCCGCGATTGGTTGTCTGCTGGTAATGGGGACTGTCGGCCTTGTCGCGATGATCGGGCTTTCGCGCCTGCCGTCGCTGCCCACCGACGCGCAGCGCTAGTGTTTCCATTACGTTTCAGGCGCACCAAGGCTACTCTGGCGCATCGCTCCGGACGAAGAATGATCGTTTTCTGCCTGATACGCTAGGGTACGACCTTATTTGAGGGCGCCGACCATGACATCGGTCGTGCCGTTCTCGATTGTTACCCAGCGACCGGTATCGAAGCTCGCCTGGCGCTTGAGGTAGGTGTAGGGCGTCTGGGTCCAGAGTTCGACCTGGTCATTGAGGTTGTCGAGAATAAAATCGCCCTGTGCACTGCGCAGTGTCAGCACCGCATGGCCTTCGCCATCCGGCTTGCGCACCACGGTGATCAGCAGGTCTGTGGCCGAGAAACCTGCTTCCATCAGCTTCTTGCGCTTCAGCAGGACGAAGTCTTCGCAATCGCCGGCGTCAACTGGATAGGCCCAAACCTCCTCGCGGCCATAGGCCTCGGCATCGGTCACAGGTATGATCGTGGAATTGACGGTCTGGTTGATGCCGCGCACCACATCCCAGCCGTGCGGGGTGAGCCGGGGCAGGGCGGCCGGCTTGCTCTTGATGCTGCATTCGTCACGGTGAAGACGGCAGAACTCGTAATGACCGATTGGCTGCGAGGTGACGCTGCCGGTGGTCATCGATAGTTGCGATCTGGGCGCCGTATACGCGGTGCCGGCCGGCGCTGACACGCCAAGCAAGACAACCAGCGCGGCAAGCGCGCGCGACCCGTTCATCATGAACCCGTCCTCTTAATCCTTAACAAAACGTTAAGGTCCAAGCGGGCTTGGAGTCAATCGCGGTGCCGGCGCAGCGTTAGTGATTTGTCAACTATGGTTAAGATGCCACAGCGCGTATTGGATCCTGTAGCCGTCGTCGACCACGGGCCTAGCCACACATGGCGAGGATTGCTGTCTTCATCCGCTCAATATCCTCGAGGCGAGACAAGCGATGATCGCCGTCGCGCACAAGGGTCAGTACGACATCGTCGGCCGGCAGGAACTCGATGAGCTTGAGCGCGTGGGTATAGGGAACGTCGGGGTCGATCATGCCCTGCAGGATATGTATCGGGCAGCCGGTTTCGATGATGCCCGTCATTACCCGGTTTTGCCGCCCGTCCTCAATCAGGGCGCGAGTGAAGATGTTCGGCTCCGGGCTGTATTCCGACGGCTCCTCGAAATAGCCTTGCTCAGCAAGCGAGGTGCGTTCCGCCTCGGAAAGATTCGGTTCTATGAGCTCGGCGGTGAAATCCGGCGCCGGCGCGATTAGCACCATGCCGGCCAGCCGAGGTCCCCCGCCTCGACGGGCCAATTCCTGCGCGAGGCGCAAGGCGATCCAGCCACCCATTGACGAGCCGACGAGCACGACGCTTTCGGGGCGGACGTGATCGAGCACCGCGAGTGCTTCCTCCAACCAGCGGCTGATTGTGCCCTGGGCGAATTCGCCGCCGGAGGCGCCGTGACCTGAATAGTCGAAACGGATTGCGGCCAGCCCCTTTTTGGCGGCAAGCGCATCGAGTTCGACCGCCTTGGTGCCGGTCATGTCGGAGCGGTATCCGCCGAGCCAGACGAGCGTCGGCTTGTCTGTCGCAGTGCCTGGGGCGGCTTGTCGCAGCAGGAGGGCGATCTGGCGAGCGTCGGCCCCTTGCCCGACTGTGATCTCATCGGCGAGCGGTGTGGAATGGATCGAGGTCATGGCAGGCTCCCTTGGCTATGCCGCCTGGTAAAACAGATTCGCGAAGTGACGGACAGCAGGTGATTTTCGATCTGAAGCGTGTTATTGACTTATAAAACGGCAATAGACAAATAGCCTTTGCGCGCGAGATGGCGCGTCAGGGCGTTGCTGTATTGTGCAACTGTTTAGGAGAATACGACCATTCGCAGACCTTTCAAAGCCGAAGCCCCCACCAAGGAAGGGCCGCGCTCCAATCGGGAAATCCGGATTCCCCGGGTCCAGCTCATCAATGACGAAGGCCAGAACCTAGGTATCGTGCCGACGGACGAGGCTATCAGAATGGCGGAAGAGGTGGGTCTCGACCTCGTCGAGATTTCGCCCAATGCCGAGCCGCCGGTCTGCAAGATCCTGGACCTGGGCAAGCTGAAATTCGCCAATCAGAAGAAGGCGGCCGAAGCGCGCAGGAAGCAGAAGATCGTCGAGGTCAAGGAAATTAAGATGCGTCCCAATATCGACACCCATGATTATGAGGTGAAGATGAAGGCCATGAACCGCTTCTTCGAAGAGGGTGACAAGGTCAAAGTGACGCTCAAGTTTCGTGGCCGTGAAATGGCCCACCAGGAGCTTGGTATGAAGCTCTTGCTGCAGGTCAAGGAAGATACCGTCGCCATCGCCAAGGTCGAGGCCGAGCCGAAGCTCGAAGGTCGGCAGATGATGATGGTGCTCGCACCGAAGTGAAGTCAGGCTGATCGGCCTTTGCTGCTGTGCCGTCCACTGGGCGGCATTTGCATTTTGGTCGATCGCGTCGAACCCCCGTTGCGCTTTTATCCATCTGCGGTTATAAGCGCGCGTCCGAACGGTCCGGCAGGGCATGCCGTGGCCGTTCTTTATGCTTGAAAACGGGCGTCGTCTGTCCGTTCTCGATACAAGAAAAATGGAGTAGCAAAATGCCCAAGATGAAGACGAAATCCTCCGCCAAAAAGCGGTTCAAGATCACTGCCACCGGCAAAGTCCTCGCGGCTGCCGCCGGCAAGCGTCACGGCATGATCAAACGGTCCAACAAGTTCATCCGCGATGCACGCGGCACGATGGTTCTCGCCGAAGCTGACGGCAAGAAGGTCATCAAGAACTACCTGCCGAACGGTCTCTGAGACCCCTTCGCTTTTTGGATCATCTAAGGAGATCATGACATGGCACGCGTAAAACGTGGCGTAACTTCCCGCGCCAAGCACAACAAGGTATTCAAGGCAGCCAAGGGCTTCTACGGCCGCCGCAAGAACACGATCCGCGCAGCAAAGGCAGCTGTTGATCGTTCGAAGGCATTCGCCTATCGCGACCGCAAGGTCAACAAGCGCAACTTCCGCGCTCTGTGGATCCAGCGTATCAACGCTGCTGTTCGCGAACACGGCTTGACCTACGGCCGCTTCATCGACGGCCTGAACAAGGCTGGCATCGAAGTTGACCGCAAGGTTCTCTCCGACATGGCCATCCATGAGCCGGAAGCCTTCGGCTCCCTGGTTGCTGCCGCCAAGAAGGCGCTGGCCTACCTCAAGGACGCCGGTACGGCCAACGAGTTTGAAAGCGCGGTCAAGTAAGCCAGCGCTTCCCAAGCTTTTGTAAAAAGATATTGTTGGGAAACCCGCGCTGGCAGGGCTAGCGCGGGTTTTTCATTTTGTCGTCATGCCGCGGCTTTACTGCCGACGGAGGTTCTAGAGGCAGGAAACGGACATGTCCGATCTCGACAGTTTGAAAATGGCGCTTCTCGCCGACATCGCCGCAGCCGACACCGAAGCGGATATCGAGGCGGTTCGTGTCGCAGCGCTTGGCAAGAAGGGGTCGGTCTCCGAACTCCTCAAGACGCTGGGCTCGATGACGCCGGAAGAGCGCCAGACGCGCGGCGCAGCGATCAATGCGTTGAAGATTGATGTCACGGAGAAGATCGCCGCACGCAAGACCGAGCTGAAGGACGCCGCCATCACCGCTCGGCTGAAGGCCGAGACCGTTGATGTCTCACTGCCCGTCCGCTCCTCGCCCGCCGAACGCGGCCGTATCCATCCGATTAGCCAGATCGTCGACGAGATCACCGCGATCTTCGCCGATATGGGATTCTCGATCGCCGAAGGTCCAGATATCGAGACCGATTACTATAATTTCACCGCGCTGAATTTCCCCGAGGGCCATCCGGCCCGCGAGATGCACGACACCTTCTTCCTAGAGCCCGATGACAACGGTGAGCGCAAGGTTCTGCGAACCCATACTTCGCCGGTGCAGGTGCGTACCATGGAGGCTCAGAAGCCGCCGATCCGCATCGTCATTCCCGGCAAGACCTATCGTCAGGACAGCGACGCGACCCATTCGCCGATGTTCCATCAGGTTGAAGGCCTGGTGATCGACAAGACGGCGAATGTCGGCCATCTGCGCTGGGTCCTTGAGGAATTCTGCAAGGCCTTCTTCGAGGTCGACAATGTCGTGATGCGCTTCCGCCCCTCCTTCTTTCCCTTCACGGAGCCGAGCTTCGAGGTCGACATCCAGTGCGACCGCTCCTCCGGCCCGATCGTCAAGTTCGGCGAAGGCTCCGACTGGATGGAAATTCTTGGCTGCGGCATGGTTCATCCGAACGTGCTGCGCGCTGGCGGTCTCGATCCGGACGAGTACCAGGGTTTTGCTTGGGGCATGGGGCTCGACCGTATCGCCATGCTGAAATACGGCATGCCGGACCTGCGCGATTTCTTCAATGCCGATGTGCGCTGGATGAGCCATTACGGCTTCCGCCCGCTCGATGTGCCGACCCTGTTCGGCGGTTTGAGCGCGTAAGGAGGAAAGACAAATGAAATTCACACTCTCTTGGCTCAAGGATCACTTGGAAACCGACGCCACGCTCGACGAGATTTGCGAGCGGCTGACCGCGATCGGCCTCGAGGTCGAGGACGTCGACGACAAGGCTGCCTACAAACCCTTCGTCATCGCCAAGATCCTCACCGCTGAAAAGCACCCCGAAGCCGACCGGCTGAAGGTTCTCACCGTCGATGCCGGTGACGGCAAGTCGGTGCAGATCGTCTGCGGTGCGCCGAATGCGCGCGCTGGGCTGATCGGCGCGCTCGCCCGGCCCGGCACCTATGTTCCGGGCATCGATGTCACGCTTGCCGTTGGCAAGATCCGCGGCGTCGAAAGCCACGGCATGATGTGCTCCGAAAAGGAGCTCAACATGTCGGACAACCACGACGGCATCATCGACTTGCCCGAGGACGCGCCGGTTGGAGCGCCTTTCGCCTCCTATGCCGGCCTCGACGATCCGGTCATCGAGATCAATCTGACGCCGAACCGTCCCGATTGCACGAGCGTCTTCGGCATTGCTCGCGATCTCGCTGCCTCCGGCCTGGGCAAGCTCAGGCAGCCGAAGGCGCCCGAGTTCAAGACCGATGGCGAAACGCCGATCGAAGTGAAGATCGTGCTCGACGACGAGAAGCTCTGCCCGGGCTTCGCCTATCGCCTGGTGCGCGGCGTGAAGAACGGGCCGAGCCCGCGCTGGATGCAGCAGCGGCTGCTGGCCATCGGCCTTCGTCCGATCTCGGCGCTGGTCGACGTCACCAACTATATGACCTTCGATCAGGGGCGTCCGATGCACGTCTTCGACGCCCAGAAAGTCAAGGGCGCGCTGATCGTTCGTCGTGCCCGCGAGGGTGAGGAAATCCTGGCGCTCGACACCCGTACCTACAAGCTCAACCCGACCAACGTCATCATCGCCGACGACAATGGTCCGGAATCGATCGGCGGCATCATGGGTGGTGAGCACTCGGGCTGCGACGAGAATACCACCGAGGTGCTGATCGAATCCGCCTTGTGGGATCCGATCAACATCGCCAAGACTGGTCGCAGCCAGGGCATCATCACCGATGCGCGCTACCGTTTCGAGCGTGGCGTCGACCCGGAATACATGATGCCCGGTCTCGAGCGCACCACCGAACTGGTGCTTTCGATGTGCGGCGGCACAGCCGCTAAGGCCAAAGTCGTCGGCTACAAGGGTTTTGACCGCAAGGTCGTCGACTTCCCCTTCTCGGAAGTGAAGCGCCTGACTGGCCTGACCGTTTCGAATGACGAGGCGCGCCAGATCCTAACCGGCCTCGGCTTCGAGGTGTCCGGCGATGGCGAGACCGTTTCTGTCGCGGTTCCCTCCTGGCGTCCGGACGTCGACGGCAAGGCCGATCTAGTTGAAGAAGTCATGCGCGTTCATGGCGTTGACAATATCAGACCCGCGCCGCTCGCACCGATCGGTTCCGTCAACGGTAAAATTCTCACCCCGTTGCAGATCCGTACCCGCACCGCCAAGCGGGCGCTGGCCTCGCGCGGCATGCTGGAGGCCGTCACCTGGTCCTTCATCTCTGAAGAACAAGCCAAGTTGTTTGGCGGCGGAAGCCGAGCGCTGAAGCTCGCAAACCCGATCGCCGCCGACATGTCGGACATGCGCCCCTCGTTGCTGCCGGGCCTTCTCTCTGCCGCCCAACGCAATGTTGACCGCGGCTTCGGCGATGTCGCGATCTTCGAAGTTTCCGGCACTTATGAGAGCGACAAGCCCGAAGGCCAGCGGCGCGTGGCCGGCGGCATCCGTCGCGGCACGGCCTCGCTCGCTGGCGCCGGCCGCATGTGGTCGAACACGACGAAGGGCGGCGGCAAGCCGGTCGACGTCTATGACGCCAAGGCCGATGCGCTTGCCGTCCTGGAGGCCTGCGGCCTGCCTATGTCGAATGTCCAGGTCGAGCAGGGTGGTCCGGCCTGGTATCATCCGGGCCGTTCCGGCACGATCAAAATGGGCCCGAAGGTGGTGATCGGCCATTTCGGCGAATTCCATCCGAAGACCCTTGAGGCGCTCGACGTGTCTGGTGTCCTTTGTGGCTTCGAGGTCTATGTCGACGCCATGCCGGAGCCGAAGAAGAAAGCCACACGCACCAAGCCAGCGCTAGATCTCTCACCCTTCCAGATGGTCAAGCGCGACTTTGCCTTCGTCGTCGGGAAGACGGTTGAGGCCGGTGCGATCATCAAGGCGGCGACAAGCGCCGACCGCAAGCTGATTACCGGCGTCAACGTCTTCGACATCTTTGAGGGCGCTTCCGTCGGCGAGGGCAAGAAATCGGTGGCCATCGAAGTGCTGATCCAGCCGGTCGACAAGACGCTGACCGATGACGACTTCGACGCGCTGACCAAGAAGATCGTTGGCAATGTCGAAAAGACCACCGGTGGGACGCTCAGGGCCTGATTGTTGGTGCATATAAGGGCGGCTGATCACCGCCCTTATCTTTATCTATCCACGATGTTTTGGGTGTTTTGCTGCATTTCGTAGTTAGCTTTCATAAGGAGACGGTTAACTATTGACGCATAACTTGTTGGCAAATCGCGCCCGCCAAAGATTGTTTGGCAGATCCAACTTTCAGCTAGGCCGTATTTGATGACTGGTTCCCTGGACGCCGATATTTTTGAACTCGCGCCGACCGCGATGTGGATCGAGGATTTCAGCGGCGTAAAGGCGCAGTTTGATAACTGGCGCGCGGCCGGTGTCAGCGACATTCGCTCCTTCTTGAAAGAAGACCTCGCACGCGTTGCCGAATGCTCGTCAAGAATTCGGATCTTGCGGGTCAACCCCAAGACGCTGGAGCTGTTCGAGGCAACCTCCATAGAACACCTTACGGCCAATCTCGAAAAGATCTTCCGTGACGACATGCTGGAGACCCATGTAAACGAACTGGCGGAATTGTGGGATGGGAAGACAGAATTCACCGGCAGTGCCGTGAACTATACGGTGTCGGGCCAAAGGCTGGACATCCAGCTGCGCGGCTCTGTCATGCCCGGATACGAAGCATCCCTCGGTCGCCTTTTGATTACGACCGAGAACGTTACCGAGCGGGAAGAGGCAAGGCGCGCCGAACTGGAAAACCGGCGCTACGCTGAAGGCGTTTTTGAACACTCCCCGGTTTCGCTTTGGATCGAGGACTTCAGTGGCATCCACAGCCTGATAGAGGAGGTTCGGGCGCGTGGGATTGTTGATTTTCGCGTGTTCACGGATGTCCATCCGGAATTCGTGCGCCAGTGCATGGCGGAGATACGGGTGCTCGACGTTAACACGGCGACCCTGGATCTCTTCGGTGCGCCCGACCGGCAGACACTCTTGCTGAACCAGAGTGAGATCTTTCGCGGTGAAATGGAAAAGCCTTTTCGCGAGCAACTTATCGATCTCTGGGAAGGCCGATTGTATCATAGCCGCGAAGTGGTGAACTATGCGCTCGATGGCTCGGTGCGGCATATCCTTCTCAATTTCGCGGTGTTTCCCGGACACGAGGCGGATTGGTCGCGTGTACAGGTCGCCTTGACCGATATAACAGCGCGCAAGAAGGCCGAGGCCTACCTCGAATACCTTGGCAAGCATGATGTCTTAACCAAACTCCATAACCGCGCGTTCTATACGGATGAACTCAACCGATTGGAGCGAAAGTCGCTGCGCCCCGTGTCGGCGATCGTGATCGATCTCAACGGCTTGAAAGAGGCGAATGATCAGCTCGGCCACGATGCGGGCGACGCTCTCTTGAGGCGGTTTGGCGAAGTCCTGAACAGTGCTGTAACGACGCCCAACCATGCGACCCGCATTGGCGGCGACGAATTTGCGGTGCTGATGCCGGGGGCGGATCGCAACGCTGCGCACGCTATGGTCGAAACCATAATCGAGCTTTTGAAAATCAACAATCAGTTCTATTCCGATGCGCCGCTTAGTATCGCTCTTGGCACGGCAACCAGCGAGCCTGGCGAGAGTATGGAATCGATGATCAAGCGGGCCGACGACCTGATGTATGAGAACAAGCGGGCATATTATGCCACCACGCCAACAGCGCCGGGCGGAAAATGGGGCGCTGGTCAGTAAATACGGATCCAGCATTGCCGTGGAGCGCGCCCCGTTGCTTTCTGCTGATGATGCAGCGGGGAGACCGGATCGGTTGAAGACCGCGAGAATGTGATATTCCGCGGTCCTCAATACGAGGAAAATGCAGGCCTGCCTGGATCGCGGTTACTTGCCCGCCATCTTCGCCATGCGCTCTGGGTAACGGCCACCGGCGACTTTCTTGGGTGACAGCAGATCGCCGAGCTTTGTGACCTCCTCAGGGGTCAGCCCGACGTCGGCCGCGGCGACATTGGTCTCAAGATTTCCGATCTTGGTGGTTCCGGGGATCGGTACGATGAAAGCGCCTTGTGCCAGCACCCAGGCGAGCGCCAGTTGTCCCGCCGTAACGCCTTTCTCCGCCGCCATCTGTTCAAGCAGCGAGACAAGCGCCAGGTTCACGTCGAAATTCTCCGCCTCGAAACGCGGCAGCGTGCGGCGGAAGTCATCCGCGGCAAGACCATCGAGCTTCTTCAGCGCGCCGGTCAGGACGCCGCGCCCAAGCGGGCTGAAGGGTACGAAACCGATACCGAGCTCGCGGCAGGTATCGAGAACGCCGTTTTCCTCCGGATCGCGGGTCCACAGCGAATATTCGCTCTGAATGGCGGCGATCGGATGCACGTTGTGGGCGCGGCGGAGCGTTTCGGCGCTGGCTTCCGACAGGCCAAGTGCCTTGACCTTACCCTCACGGACCAGTTCGGCCATGGCTCCCACGGTTTCCTCGATCGGCACCGCCGGATCGACGCGGTGCTGGTAGAAGAGATCGATGACATCCGTATCGAGCCGCTTCAGCGAAGCCTCGGCAACGGCCCGGACATTCTCCGGCCGACCGTCGGTTCCGCTGATCATCTCCGCCGACGACTTGGTCGCGTCGATGCGGAAGCCGAACTTGGTGGCGATCACCACCTTGTCGCGATGCGGCTTAAGTGCCTTGCCGACCAGGATTTCGTTCTTGTAGGGGCCGTAGACCTCGGCCGTGTCGAACAGCGTGACGCCGAGTTCGACAGCGCGGTGAATGGTGGCGATCGAGCCGCTTTCGTCAGTGGATGGGCTGTAGCCGTGGCTCATACCCATACAGCCCAGACCGAGAGCGGAAACGTCGAGGGAGCCGAGTTTGCGATGTTTCATGAGAGTCTTCCTTGAAGCGGAGAGAGATGAAATGAGTGTATCGAATGCCACGGCCGGGCACGAGGCGGGCCGTCTTGGGACAAGGGCAATATAGGTCGTCCATGCCATTCAGATAATCGATGCAAAATAGACAGAGTTGTTCTATTAAATGCAACAATGAATCGGATCCAGTTGTCTCAACTCGCCGTCCTGGCCACCGTCGCCGAGGCCCGCAGTTTCCGCAAGGCCGCTGCCGAACTCGGCATTGCCCCGTCTGCCGTCAGCCATGCTGTCGCCGCTCTCGAGGAGAGTCTCGGCGTCCGGCTTCTGGCGCGCACCACGCGTAGCGTTGCTCCCACCGAAGAAGGGAGGCGTCTGCTTGAGACGTTGGCCCCGGCTCTCTCGGATATTGATACGGCGCTCACGGCTCTTGCCGAGGGCCGCGGGCGTCCCGCCGGACCGCTGCGTATCACCATGCCAATGCTGGCGGCCGAGGACCTGATCATCCCGCGCCTCGGAGCATTCCTCAATGCCTATCCGGAGATCGAGCTCGATGTTGTCACCAACGACCGCTTCGAAGATATTGTCGCGGAGGGCTTCGACGCGGGCCTGAGGCTGGGGGAGCACTTGGAAACCGACATGATCGCGGTTCGGGCGAGTGGCCTGCAGCGTGGTCTGATCGTGGCGTCTCCGGCCTATCTCGCGCAACATGGTCGCCCGCAAGTGCCGGGCGACCTGATCGACCACCGCTGTATCCGGCGGCGGTTTTCGAGTGGTCGGATTTATCGCTGGGAACTGGAAAAGGCAGGCAAGATGCTCGCGGTCGACGTGCGCGGGCCGTTGGTCCTATCCGACCAGCGACTAATGCGCCGCGCCGCCATCGACGGGGTGGGGCTTGCCTATCTGTTCGACGCCAAGGTCGACGAGGACGTTCGCGAAGGGAGGCTGATCCCCGTGCTTGAGGACTGGTGCCCGCCCTTCGAAGGCTTCTTCATCTACTACCCCTCGCGCCGGCAGATGCGGTCAGCGTTGAGGGCGTTCATCGACTTCTTCAAAGTCAGTGGCTGATCACTTGAGTGGCAGCCTGTAGCGTACATGCCCATCTTCTTTGGCATAGGTGTCGTAGAGTTTGCGGGCCTTGGCATTGTCGCGGTCAGTGTGCCAGTAGAGGCGCGACCAGCCGTTCCGTTTGGCAAGCTCGATCAGGTCGTCGATCAGCGCCCGGCCAAGGCCCTGGCCGCGGAATTTCTCGTCGAGATAGAGATCCTCCAGATAACAGTCGGGCGTCAGCGCCCAGGTGGAATCGTGGAAGTGATGGATGGCGAAGCCCGCCATGTCGCCATCGACGAAGGCAACGCGCATGGCGACCCGGGACGAGGGATCAAGAACGCGCGCCCAAGTATGATCGGTGATCTCCGGAGGCAGGTCAACATGATAGAAGGTAAGGTAGCTGGCCCATAGCTGGCGCCACGCGGCTTCGTCTGCAGGCTCAGCGTCGCGAATTTCGATGGTCATGGCTCGCTTACGCTCCCGCTTCGGTGAGTAGCGCCATCTGCGCTGGGGAGAGCTCAAGTTTGCCGGCCGAGATCAGGCTGTCAAGCTGGCGAAGACTGGTGGCGGAGGCGATCGGCGCGGTGATGCCCGGACGCGCGGCGACCCAGGCGATGGCGACGGTTGCAGGCGTGGTACCGGTCTCGGCGGCGACCTTGTCGAGGGCGGCGAGGATCCTCAACCCCTTGTCGTCGAGATAATTGCCGACGCGATAGCTGCGCGCCGCACCCTCTGTGTCCTTCAGGCTGCGATACTTGCCGGTGAGGAAGCCGGCGGCGAGCGCGTAATAGCTGATGACGCCGATCTTTTCCCGCATGCAGAGATCGGCGAGCGGCCCTTCGAACCTGTCGCGGATGTAGAGATTGTATTCCGGCTGCACGACGTCATAGCGCGGCAGGTTGTTTTTCGCTGCCGCGTCGAGCGAAGCCTGTAACTGGTTGGCCTCGTAGTTCGAGCAGCCGATCGCCCGCACCTTGCCCTGCTGCTTGAGCCGGGCAAAGGCCTCCAGCGTCTCCTCGATCGGCACGTCCTCGTCCGGTTTGTGGGCGAGATAGAGATCGATATAGTCGGTGCCGAGCCGCTTCAGCGAGGCCTCGGCCGCTTCCGCGATCCATTTGGCGGAAAGCCCGGTCTTCCGCCCCTGGTTGTCGAAGCCGACCTTGGTGACGATCACCGCCTTGTCGCGGGCGACATGGCCGCGCTTCAGCCATCGGCCGATGATTTCCTCGCTCTCGCCGCCCTTGTGGCCATCGACCCAGGAGGAATAGACGTCGGCCGTGTCGATCGCGTTGTAGCCCGCGTCGAAGAAGGCATCGAGCAGATCGAACGAGGTCTTCTCGTCGGCGGTCCAGCCGAAGACATTACCACCGAAGATGACCGGGGCGATGGAGAGGCCGGTGCGGCCGAGTGTGCGCATCTGCATGGGAAGACTCCCTGTGTTTGAGGCGGAGGCCGGAGATGGCCGGGGACGAGAGGCTGAAGGTTAGCAACTGGGCCGCTGATCGACCACTCAATTTCTTTGATCGGACACTCGGTAATGGCTGGGCGGCAGGGCATTATGTTGCGCCCAGATGCGCCGCAGATGGCGTGGAGAGGAAAAACCAGCACGCTCGGCCACCGTCTCCATGTCGAGGCGGGAATGGGTGAGAATTTCCCGCGCCAGGGTCACGCGCATCAGATTGACGTAAGCCGTGACGGACAGACCCGTGTGATCGCGGAATATCCGGGTCATATGGCGTTCGCTGAGATGGCCGAACTCCGCCAGCTGCGCCAGGCTCCAGTCTCGCGCCGGGTCTCCCATGATCGCGTCCTGGATCCGGTGGATCGCCGGGTGAATGTGGTTGCGGCCGGAGAGCCAAGGAGACAGCTGCGGATCCGAGCCGCTTCGGCGCATATAGACGACCATGGTGCGGGCAATCGACAGCGCGACCGAGGTCGAGGTGAGCTTGGCGACAAGATGCAGCAGCAGGTCAATTCCCGTCGAAATTCCGGCGCTTGAAAAGCGTTCGCCACCCTCGACGAAGAGCCGGTTCTCCAGCACCTGTGCGCCCGGCGCAAGCGTTCGAAGGTCTTCAATGCAATCAGCATGGGTCGTGCAGGCGTGTCCATCGAGTAGCCCGGCAGAGGCGGCCAGCAGGGCGCCCGAGCAGATGGTGACGAGAGTGATGCCGGGCAGGACCGCAGCCCGCAGCCAGCTCGCCAGCTCGGCGCGTTCGCCCCTGACCGCAAGCGGGTCGGGGACATTGCTTATGCTGCCTGAGACGATGACATAGGCGCCCTCGGGCAGTCGTTTCGGGAGCGGCTCTAGGTTGGCAAGCGTCAGCCCGATCGAGGTCGTCTGTTCGCTTCGGGCGGCGACGAAATGGCAGTCGAACAGGATCTCCTCCTGTTCGCTGTTGGCATAGCGCAGCACCTCGACCGGACCGGCGACATCCATCAACAGCGTGTGCGGCGGCAGCACGACATAAACGGGAATGGTCCGGCGGTCGGGGTGGGGGGCGACTGTCATGCGGCAAGCCCGGCCTGGCCGAGCGCCTGTTCGACCGTCGCGATACGGGCAAAGCGGCCGGCAAGCACCAGTTCGGTGCGGATCTTGATGTCGACCGCGCTGAACACCTGGCCCGAGGCATGGGTCATCGGGAAGGTCAGCGTCGCCTCGGTCACGTAGTCGACCGCAAAGCCGAGATCGGCGCCGTGGCGCGTCGTCGTCTCACAGCACTGCTCGGTGCGGATGCCCGAGACGATCAGCCGGCCGATGCCGCGCTGGCGCAGCCAGATTTCGAGCGGCGTGCCGACGAAGGCCGAGTGCCGGGTCTTGTGGATGATGACATCCGGCTCGATGCGGAGTCCGGCGAGCGTCGTGACGAATCCGCTGTCGAGGCGGAACTCCGCATCGTCGTCGGTGTGGAAGATCTGCACGACGGCATGGCCGGCGGCCTTCGCTCCATCGATCAGCGCCTGCTGCTTGGCGAGGAAATCGACGACGTCCTCGTCGCGCCAGTAGGGGCGGTGGCGAAAGGATTCCTGAACGTCGATGACAAGGAGGGCTGTATTGCTTGCGGTCATTTTCTGCATCCTCTGTGTTGATGGGATAGCCGAAAATACCGCATAGGAAAAAGGGAAAAAGTTCTGCACCGGACGGTGAAGGGACGTTTCCGGCCAATCGTGAGCCGTCCCTCAGTCCACCGTGGCTTGGGTTCGTGGCCCGTTGCCAAGCGGCGGATCTCTGACTAGGGTCGCGCGGCAACGTTACAGGAGGAGTCCCCATGCTGCGTTTCGGAATTCTGTCCACGGCCAAGATCGGCCGCGATCTCGTTGTTCCGGCCATGCAGGATGCCGAGAATTGCGTCGTCACCGCCGTTGCCAGCCGCGATCTCACCAAGGCTCGCGCCATGGCCGATCGCTTCTCTGTTCCATATGCCTTCGGCTCCTACGAGGAGATGCTCGCCTCCGACACGATCGATGCCGTCTACATTCCGCTGCCGACCGCGCAGCACGTCGAATGGACGATCAAGGCGGCGGATGCCGGTAAGCATGTGCTGTGCGAAAAGCCGATCGCGCTGAAGGCACTGGACATAGATCAACTGATCGGTGCGCGCGAGCGTAACGGCGTGCTAATCTCCGAAGCGTTCATGGTCGCTTACACGCCGGTATGGCACAAGGTGCGCGCGCTGTTGGCTGACAGGGCGATCGGCAAGTTGCGCCACGTGCAGGGCGTCTTCACCTATTTCAACCGTGATCCCGGTAATATGCGTAATATCCCCGAGCTTGGCGGCGGCGGTCTGCCGGACATCGGCGTTTATCCAACGATCGCAACACGGTTCGCCACCGGCGCCGAGCCGCAGCGCGTTCAGGCCATCATCGAGCGTGATCCGGAATTCGGCACCGACATCTATTCGAGCATCAAGGCCGATTTCGGCAGTTTCGAGCTGAGTTTCTATATCTCAACCCAGATGGCCAACCGTCAGTCCATGGTGTTCCATGGCACAGAAGGCTTCATCGAGGTGCGCTCACCCTTCAATGCCGACCGCTGGGGCGCGGAGGAGGTCGAGCTTTCCAATCAGTCGCACAATCAGTCGCAGGTTTTTCGCTTCCAGGACAGCCGGCAATACCGGCGCGAGGTCGAGGCTTTCGCCAGTGCGGTCCTGAGTGGCGACCATTCGCAGGTGGTCAGCCTCGAAAGTTCGCGCGCCAACCAGCGCTTCATCGACGCGATTTATCGCGCCGGAGAAAAGGATGGTTGGGAAGCTGTCTGAAATCGAACGTTAGCTGCGGAAGACGAACCGCGAATAGCCGAAGAAGGAGAAGGCCATGGCGGCAATCGAGGCGATCACCAGCGCCGCCAGCGGCTGGAGGATCGGCAGTGACACCAGAAGGCCGGCATAGATCAGGTAGTTGACCACGGCTGAGGTGATGCCGACCGAGCCGTAGCGAAAGCCCTCGATCGCAATGGAGCGACGCGACGCGCCAAAGGTGAAAGTGCGGTTGAGATACCAGGTGGCGACGAGGGCCACGGCAATGGCGATGGCGCGGGCGAAAAACGGCCCAAGTGGCGTGCTGGCCAGCAGCAGCCAGAGCATCGCAGCATCGATGACGAACCCCGTCGTGCCGACGATGCCGAAACGCAGCAGCTTCCTCATGCGGCGTCTGCCGTGCGCACCGACTTGCCCTTGCCGCGCGCCGCATCCTTGGCGGACTTGGCATGTGCCAGTGCCGGCAGGGTCAGATAGTGGATGCGCAGCTGTTCGGCGCGCGAGCGGGCGAGTGAATCGAGGATCAGTCCGGCGGTAAAGGCCAGCAGCGACATCATCATCAGTGCAGTCGCGAGGATCCAAGTCGGCATGCGGCTGACGAGGCCGGTGGTAAAGAACTCGTAGAGGACCGGTGTCATGAAGACGAGGCTCGCCGCCATGATCATGCCGCTGATCAGTCCGAAGAAGGCGAAGGGCCGGGTTTCCTTCATCAGCATGGCGAACATCCAGAGGATCTTCGCGCCATCCTTAAAGGTAGAGAGCTTGGAATGTGAGCCTTCGGGCCGGCGACCGTAGTCGAGTTCAAGTTCCGCGACCGGTAGCTTGAGTCGCGAGGCATGGACCGACATCTCCGTCTCGATCTCAAAGCCAGCGGAGACAGCTGGAAAGCTCTTGACGAAGCGGCGGGAGAATACACGGTAACCGGACAGGATGTCAGTGAAGTCACTTCCGAACAGGAAGCGGTAGAGCCTGTTGAACAGCCGGTTTCCGAAGGCGTGACCGTTGCGACCGGCATCGGCATGCACGCCGCGGCGTGTGCCGACGACCATGTCGGTGCGTTCGGTGACGAGGGTGCGGATCAATTCTTCGGCATCGGCGGGCGCATAGGTGCCATCGCCGTCGGCCATGATGTAGACGTCGGCCTCGATGTCGCAGAACATCCGGCGCACCACATGGCCCTTGCCCTGCCGTCGCTCGCGCATGACGGTCGCGCCAGCAAGCATGGCGTTAAGCGCGGTGCCGTCGGTGGAATTGTTGTCGTAGACATAGATACGCGCATGCGGCAACACCTCGCGGAACCCGCGCACCACGGCACCGATCGTTGCGCTTTCGTTGTAGCAGGGCAGAAGAATCGCCACATCGAGATTTTCGGATGCTGACCCGGACATATCGTTACTCACAACTGAAGACATGCCCGACAGAAAACGATGTCCGGCTTGGTTTTACTATTTCTTGAGAAGGTTAAGGCTAGGTTTCGCCCCCGGATGGTAGGCTCTATTTTTGGCGCGGCCGCTATGGGAAGCCTGGAATGGTTGGGACGGAATACGGCATGACCGATCACACAACGAGCGACAAGACGTCTTCCGGGCTCTGGACGCGCCTCTGGTTTGTCGTCGCTTTCTATACCGTGGTGACGATCGTCGTTCTTGCGCTGATCAACCTGCCGGGCGCCACCGATTATGTCGGAGCTGACAATGACGACGTGATGCGGCTCGTCGAGGTGCGTGATCTACTTGCTGGCCAGTCGTGGTTCGACCTGACGCAATATCGCCTCGGCCTCGCGGGCGGCACTCTTATGCATTGGTCGCGCCTGATCGACCTGCCGATCGCCGGACTGATCCTTGCCTTCTCTCAGGTTCTGCCGATTGAGCGTGCCGAGGCCGCTGCGCTTCTGGTCTGGCCGCTGTTCCTGACGCTGCCGCTGCTGAGCGCCGTCGCGATCGGTGCACGCCGCATCGGCGGCGCGCCGGCCATGCCGATCGCGCTTGGCCTTGCCGCGTTGCTCGCTGTGACCTCGAACCGGTTCTTGCCGGGCGCGATCGATCATCACAACGTCCAGCTGGTTCTGGTGGCCCTGATTGCCGCCATGCTTGTTGATCCCCATCGCAAACCGGCGAGCTTCGCCGTTGCCGGTCTGGCTGCTGCAATCGCGGTCACGATCGGTGCCGAGACGTCTCCCTTCGTCGCCATCGCCTGTCTCGTCGTTGCCGTTCTCTGGGCCTTCCACGGCGCGCCCTTCGCCCCGGCGGCGCGCGCCTTTGCGCTGACCGTGACGATCGCCATCTCCGCCTTCTTCTTCGCCACCGTGCCGCCGCACCTCTACACCATGGTCGCCTGCGACAGCCTGTCGATCGGCTACTATGGGATCGTCGCGGTGGGCGGACTGCTGCTCTTCGTGTCGGCACAGTTCGCCAGCCGAGCTTCGCGCCCGATCCGTTTCGCCGTGCTGGCGCTGGACGGTCTGGCTGTGCTTGCGGCCGCTCTTGTGCTGGCGCCGCAATGTCTACAGAACCCGCTTAATGATCTCGATCCGCTGCTAATCAAGCTCTGGCTCGATTCCGTCATGGAGGCGCAGTCGATCCTGGGACAGGTTCGCATTGAGCCGGCGAGCGTTGGCGGCTTCTATGCCGTCGGCTTCTTCGCCATTATGGTCTGCATCTTTCGGATTGCCCAGCGGGACCGGACGGAAACCCACGCCATCCTCCTGCCGCTGATCTTGATCAGTTGGGTGATCGCGCTGATCCAGTTGCGCGGTGCGATTTTCGCCAATCTGCTTTCGATCCTGCCTCTGTCGCTGCTCATCGCCGATCTGCGTCGCAATGCGCGGGAGGATCCAGAAAACATGGGGGCGGGCTTCGTCTTTGTGATGTCGACGCTGTTGGCGGTGCCGAGCGTGTGGATCATGTTCGGCGTATTGGCGACCGAAGGAACCGGCGGCCTTTCGCAACGCATGAAGACGAGTGTGGTGGGTGCGCCGACCGGCGGTGATTGCGAGACGGCCACGGCGATGAGGCAGCTTGCGGCGCTCGCGCCAGCGACGGTGGTCGCGCCATCGAACTCCGGCTCGGAAATCCTGCGTTTTACGTCGCACCGGGTGCTTTCGGCCCCCTATCATCGCAACCAGGGTGGCATGCTGACAGAATTGCACATCGGACTGGCGAAACCCGACGAGGCCGAAGCCTTCCTGCGCGGCGCCGGTGCCACCATCATTGCCTATTGCCGCACCGATGCGCAGACCAAAACGATACGCAACCTGAAGCCGGATGGCCTCTACGCGGCGCTCGAACGCGGCGAGGTGCCGGCCTATCTCGAAGCCCTGCCGCCGGATCCGGCGTCGGGCCTGGTGCTCTATCGAACACGGTTCGCAGCCGGCCAGTGAGCTGGGCGGAGGTCGTCGCCGTCACGGGAGCCAGTCCTGCCGCGTAGTGGTTCGCATGGTGGGGAAACAAGGGGAGAGGATTGCGGGGGCGGCTGAACTTCTGCAGGTTTTGCGCTATTGAAGAGCCATGACCAGTTTCTTCAGCGATGATTCGCGCTCCAATCTCGCCGAGCTCACCGTCTCGGAACTGTCCGGCTCCATCAAGCGCACGATCGAGACCGCTTTCGATCATGTGCGGGTGCGTGGCGAGATCTCCGGTTATCGTGGGCCGCATTCCTCAGGTCACGCCTATTTCAGCCTCAAGGACGACAAATCGCGCATCGATGCTGTGATCTGGAAAGGCTCGTTTTCCAAGCTGAAATATCGGCCGGAAGAGGGCATGGAAGTGATCGCCACCGGTCGGATCACCACCTTTCCCGGCTCGTCGAAATACCAGATCGTCATCGAGCAGATGGAGCCGGCGGGCGCCGGTGCGCTGATGGCGCTGATTGAGGAGCGCAAGCGCAAGCTGGGGGCGGAAGGCCTGTTCGATCCAGCCGCCAAGCAGCTCCTGCCCTTCATGCCGCGGGTGATCGGCGTGGTGACCTCGCCGACCGGCGCGGTCATCCGTGACATCCTGCACCGCATCGCCGACCGCTTTCCGGTCCATGTGCTTGTCTGGCCGGTGAAGGTCCAGGGAGAGGGCTGTGGCGAGGAGGTGGCGAATGCTATCAGCGGCTTCAATGCGCTGGAGCCGGGTGGGGTGATCCCGCGACCCGACGTTCTGGTCGTCGCTCGCGGCGGCGGCAGTCTCGAGGACCTGTGGGGTTTCAACGACGAGGTTGTCGTGCGTGCCGCCGCCGCGAGCGCCATTCCGCTGATTTCGGCCGTTGGCCACGAGACCGACTGGACGCTCATTGACTACGCCGCCGACGTGCGCGCGCCGACGCCGACGGGTGCCGCCGAAATGGCGGTGCCGGTCAAAGCCGATCTGGTGGCCCAGGTGGCAAGCCTCGCGGCACGGCTGTCGGGCGCCACATCGCGGCAGATGGAAATCCGACGCCAGGGTGTGAGGGCGCTGACCCGCGCCTTGCCCTCGCTCGACCAGTTGCTCGCCTTGCCGCGCCGTCGCTTCGATGAGGCCGCAGCCGGGCTTGGTCGGGGCCTCGAGCTCAATACGATGGCCAAGCGCCGAACCTTCGAGCGCTCGGCCTCGGCACTGCGGCCCGACATGCTGGCGCGGCGTATCGGCGAACGGCGCCAGAGGGTGTCCGAGCGGGCGGCGCTGGCCGAGCGTATCATCGAGCGGATGATTGATCGCCTGCGGGCCCGGGTAACCGGTGCCGACGCGGTGCTGCGCAATCTGCCGGCACGCCTGCGCGCCCAGACCGACCGCAGCCGCGACCGGTTGGACGGTCTGATGCGCCGTGCAGACGGCGCTGTTTTGAACGAGTTGAAGACAAACCGCGCGACGCTTTCGGCCCAGGAGCGCATGTTGCAGTCGCTGTCTTACAAGAACGTCTTGCTGCGCGGTTATGCAGTGATCCGCGATGATGCCGATCGTCCGGTTTCGCGCGCTGCGGCACTGGCTGCCGGATCGGCGATCTCGATTGAGTTTGCCGACGGCAAGGTTGCGGCCGTGACTGAGAGCGACGACGGGGAGCCCAGACATCCTGCACCTCAACCGACCGCCGCCAGACCGGCAGCGGCGCCCAAACCGCCAAAAAGAAACGAGCCGCCGGCGGGGCAGGGGAGCTTGTTCTGAGGAATGATCGGCGTTTCTTCCTCGTGTCGACGCGGCCCGTTCCGTCAACGGGTGCGGACGAGGATCAGCGGTCGCTGGATTATTCGAACGCGGTGAGGTGTCGCCGGAGCAGGATGTCGAGCGCCTGGCGCTCCTCCACTGAGAGCGAAGCCATCAGCCGCTCCTGATTGGCGACATGCGCGGTCACAGCCTCGTCCACGAGCGTCAAACCTTTCGGCGTCAATGCCACGAGTAGGCCACGGCGATCCTCCGGGTTGGGCAGTCGCTCGACCAGCCCCTGTTTCTCCAACTGGTCGATACGGTTGGTCATTGTGCCCGAAGTGACCATCATCGTTGCCATCAGCTCGGAAGGCGACAGGCGAAAGGGTGCACCAGAGCGACGCAGTGTCGCCAGGACGTCAAAAGTGGAGCTGTTTAGCCCGTGCGTCGAAAGGACTGCGTCGATTTCCCGCGACAAATGCGTGCGCAGCCGCGCCAGTCGTCCAAGCGGCCCCATGGCAGATACGTCAAGGTCAGGCCGCTCTCGGTTCCATTGCGCGAGAATCTGGTCGACGGCATCGGGGGAGTTCTGAGTCATATCTCACGTTAGCGAATGATTTAACTTGACGTCAAGATAATTGGTGATATTTCGACAAAATACCTTGAAGACAAGATAGTTGAAATGAAGATAAAATCAAACTTTGTTACCATCGCCCTGACGGGGCTAGCGCCGGCGATCTGGGGAAGCACTTATATCGTCACGACGGACCTGCTACCGCAAGGCTATCCGCTGACGGTTGCCATGCTGCGCGCCCTGCCGGCCGGTCTTCTGCTTCTGGCCATCGTGCGACAGCTTCCCCACGGTTGTTGGTGGCCGCGCGTATTCATACTCGGCGGACTGAACTTCACCTTCTTCTGGGCGATGCTGTTCGTCTCGGCCTATCGCCTGCCGGGCGGCGTTGCTGCAACCGTCGGCGCGGTTCAGCCGTTGATCGTCATTGGCCTGGCCCGCCTCGTGATAGGCACCGCGCTGCGTCGGGCTGTGGTGCTGGCGGCCGCCGGCGGACTTGCCGGCGTGGCACTGCTGGTGCTCACGCCGAAGGCGGCGCTCGACCCGTTAGGTGTGTGGTGGCGGGATTGGCCGGTGCCGCGTCCATGGCGGCGGGTACGGTTCTGTCGCGCCATTGGCGTCCGCCTGTCTCCAGTCTGACCTTCACCGCCTGGCAACTGACGGCTGGCGGTATCATGCTGGTGCCGCTGGCGTTTCTGTTGGAGCCTTCGCTACCCACGCTGACGTTCTGGAACTATATCGGTTTCGTTCATTTGGGCTTGATTGGTGGTGCGCTGACCTATCTCCTCTGGTTCTGGGGGCTTTCCCGCCTCGAACCATCGGCCGCAGCCTCGCTCGGGTTTCTCAGCCCGCTGGTGGCGACCTTACTCGGCTGGGCGTTGCTCGGCCAGAGTCTGCCGCCCTTGCAGATGCTCGGCTTCGTAGCGGTGCTCGCCAGCGTGTGGCTGGCGCAACGGGCAGGACTTCCGGCGCCATCTTCCACGGCTCAGCGGTCAAATGCGGAGCGTCCATTTAAACGCCCCATTTGATCCCCTATTTGAAGAGGGAGTGAGCGGCTGTCGCGGGAGCGGTGCACTCCCGCGTTGCAGCGGGCATTTGGCCTCCTGCGCCGGGACAAGGAGCAAGACATGATAAGACGGTTTCTGAATATAGCTTTTGCGGGTCTTTTGCTGGCCCCCGCCATGACGGTACCGGCGATGGCGGGTGAGGCAGAACTGGCGGCCATCCTGTTCGGCCGCAACTATAATGACGGTGTTACAGCCGTCTCCGTCTCGCCAGGGCATGCGGAACGCGGCGCGGGCGGTCCCGCCGGCCCGGCTTATCAGACCCCGGCCCGCATGCGTGCGGCTCAAGCCCAAGTCTCCCGCGATCCGGTCCTTCAGGCGGCGATCGCAAGGCGCAAGATCGCCTTGCACAACGTGATCTGGGTCCAGACCGCCGCCAATGGCGGCAGGATTGTCTATTACCGCTGACGTCGACCAGAGATCTCGTTGATCGGCCCGTCCTGCCTCGGCAGGGCTGGCCGCGTCGGTTCAGGCCCATTCGCCCTTGCGCATCACCGGCACCTTCATGCCGTCGGCGCTTATGCCGTCGATATCGATCTTGTCCGAACCGATCATCCAGTCGATGTGGATGAGCGATGAATTGCCGCCCTGGGCCTTGATCTCGTTGGGCGTCAGCGAGGCGCCGTTTAGGAAGCACTTCGAATAACACTGGCCGAGCGCGATGTGGCACGAGGCGTTCTCATCGAATAGCGTGTTGTAGAACAGGATGCCCGAGGCAGAAATCGGCGACGAATGCGGTACCAACGCCACCTCGCCGAGCCGGCGCGCGCCCTCGTCGGTGTCGAGCACCTTCAGCAGCACCTCTTCGCCCCGGCTGGCTTTGGCCTCAATGATACGCCCGCCTTCGAACCGTACCTGGATATTGTCGATCAGCGTGCCCTGGTGCGAGAGCGGCTTGGTTGAGGAGACGTGTCCCTCAACCTTGAGCGCATGCGGCGTGGTGAAGACTTCCTCGGTCGGAATGTTCGGATTGCAGGTGATGCCGTTCTTTGCGGTCGAGGCGCCGCCGTGCCATTCGTGGCCGTCGGCGAGACCGACGGTCAGATCGGTGCCGGGGCCGGTAAAATGCAGCGCCTGGAAGCGTTCGCCGTTCAGCCAGCTCGACCGCTTGCGCAGCTCCGCATTGTGGGCCACCCAGGCGGCGACCGGGTCGGCGTCGTTGACGCGCGAGGCAGCAAAGATCGCCTCGGCGAGTTTTTCGACAGCCTCGGCGATCGGCAGGTCGGGGAAGACGAGTCTGGCCCAGGATGGGTTGGGATAGGAGCAGATGTTCCAGTTGATGTCGAAGTTGGAGACGTGCTCAAGCGCCGGCTTGTAGGCAATCGAATTGGCCTTGTTGGCGCGCGCCACTTTGGCCGGATCCTGACCTGCAAGCATCATCGGATTGTCGCCAGCGATCGCCAACCGCGCGGCGCCCTTCTCGAAGGCATTGGCCATGCCGTCATAGAGCCAGCCAGGCGCTTGGTCGAAGCTCGCATCGGGCGCATGAGCATAGCGCGCGAGCGTCGTTTCCTCGTCGGCGTAGAAGGTCGTGACGATGCCGGCCCCGGCCTTGTAGGCGTGCTTGGTGATCAGTCGCACGAGCGGGAGGGCGGCAAGCGGCGCCGTCATCACCAGCTCCTGCCCTTCTTGCAGCCGAAGGCCGACCTTGACGGCGACTTCGGCGAGTTTTTCGAGCTTGGCAGGGTCGATGGAGACGGAGAGATCGGGAAGAGTCATGGGGCATTCCTTCGCATGGAAAGATGCACACGTTCGTTCGCAAAGGTGGAAAATGTATAGGCGTTCATTGGATTCATCAGGTGAGTTTCTGCCAAAAATAGTGACGCTCCAGCCGCCTCTATCACACGTGTTTTAGTTGATGTTCTCGCAATAGCGGCTCGGGCTTATAAGCATCCAATGATCAGCAATTATGGGTTGCGGTCTTCCTCGGTATGCTCGATGTATAACACGCGTGCTGCTGCTATTAGCAAAACAGATTGATATATGTTCCAGATAAATGACTTCAGAAGCATGATTAGGTAACTCATCAGGGAAAAGCTCAAGCACAATATAAATCCATAAACGTACACGAAAAAATAATCGTCATCGATAAATGAGAACAGTTTCAAAGCAATAAATGGTGAGTTTTCGGATGTGAAAAATATCAATAATAAGAAAAATAAGAGCGATGATATGTAGTAAAAGAAAACATACATAAAATTATACATTATAAATTGAATGTTAGAGAATTTATTATTTTTCCTGTAGCGGGATAAACACAGCATTTTTAAGGTTTCTGGACTTATGATGGTGGCAAAAATTGAGAATCCTGTTACTAGGAAGCCTAGTATGGAAGTTATAAAGCTGAAAGATATGCTTGTGAATTGGCTGCTGGCTTTGGCAACGCTCGCCTCACTCATTGCTGAGGGTTGTAACCACGCAACGGCGAAAAGAATTAAAGATGCTAAATTGAAAGTTGCTATGGCGAAATTTCTATTAAATCGGGATGACGCAATTTTGGAACTCTTTGAGAAAAGATCACTAAAATTCTCGTCGGAAAAAAGTTCGCTGTCCCACCTATCTGGCATCAAGAAATCTCCTAATAAAATCGGTAGTTTTCTTGTTTTCGGTAGGCTTTCTTATTGTGCCTTGTTGCTGAAGATTTCTGAGGGAGCTTAGTAGTTGGCTTGCAAGAGATAGAGGTTCAGTTTGCGGGTTTGAAAGCTCCACTTGAATCTGCATGTTGTCGTTGTTGCCATGTATGCTATTTCCGTCTTTGTCTGTTCCATGCAACACAATCTCCTGATTGTCGCCGGCGCCTGCATCGACAATCGCCTCTACTGACCGATCTATATCCAGCCCATCAGGGTTTGATGCGACTACCTTTGCATTGCTTGATTTCATGCTCTCCAGAACTGATCTGAGATCTTCGAAAATTTCTCCAGCTCTTAGGTCGTCGTTTGGGCGTATTAGCCTGAATTCTACCTTCTTTAGAACAGCATATTGGCTAGCAAACTGCCTTATGTTGCTGGAGCTAATAATCGGCAGTATTTCTAGATAGGGTATACCAAACTCCGCAATAAGAGCCTTCTTTGTTTTCTTCTCTCCCTTTTCTATCGACTGCTTGTGCGTAAAGTCTATGAATTCTCTATGTTTTTCGCGCAGAAATCGATAAATTGTTAGCTTGAAGCGATCTATGTCTGGCGCGTTGTTTGTCTCTCCGAAATATACTAGGCGATGATCATTTATTATTAACAAGAAAAATGCTGAGGGAGACGATTCAAGCGTAGCCTCGTCTGGGATAAGGCCAAGTATGTCGTCGTATACCTGCTCTCGTTTGAGGACTGTCGTCTGAATAAATCTGCCTGCTATTGCTAGGGTCTTTTCGCTGCCTTCGTCAAAGGTAAGAAGTTGGACTTCATGAAACTGGTAGCGTGTTTCACCGTATTTGCGGACGAGTTTGGGGTCGGTGAAGGCCGGGATAACGACCGATTCGAAGCCATCGGCGAGAACTTTATCACTCCCAAAATGCAGGATAAAATTCGTGAATATGGCCGTATGCTTCTTCATTATGATCTCCCTTGTTCCAGATCACAAGATCACGGATAATCCGCGCAGGGAAGTGCCGGTAGTGTAGTGGCAAATAAAATCCACTGTGGATTGAGCGGGTTATGCCACCAATGGTGCTGCAATAGCGCCGAGCGCTTGAAGCGCGCCATTGGGCGAAAGCCGCACCTGGAGCCCGCGCTGGCCACCGTTCATGTAAACCTGAGCCTCCGCCAGTGCCTCGATTTCGATCGCCGTTGGAACAAGCTTCTTCTGGCCGAACGGGCTAATCCCACCGACGACATAGCCGGTGAGCTTTTCCGCCGCCGCCGGCTTCATCATCGCCGCGTGTTTGCCTCCGAAGGCGGCGGCCAGTTTCTTCATGCTCACCTCCTTGTCCGATGGAACGACGACGCAGACCGGCTTGCCGTCGAGTTCGGCCATCAGCGTTTTCAGCACCCGGTGCGGTGCTTCGCCGATCGCTTCCGCCGCCTGCAGGCCGATGCGCTCGGCATTGGGGTCGTAGTCGTAGGTGTGTGTGGTGAAGGCCACGCCTGCCTTTTCGAGAAATTGCGTCGCACGCGTTGTCTTGGCCATGGCGTCAGGCCTTCAGTTCGGCGTCATAAATATCGGGCTTGAAGCCGATCAAAAGCTTGCCATGTGCTTCGAGCACCGGCCGCTTGATCATCGATGGCTGGGTGAGCATCAGGGCGATCGCCTTCTCCTTGTCGAGATCCGACTTGATCTCGTCCGGCAGCTTCTTGAAGGTCGTGCCGGCACGGTTGAGGACGGTCTCCCATCCCTTCTCTGCGCACCAGCGTTCGAGATGGGCGCGGTCGATCCCCGACGCCTTGTAGTCGTGGAAGTCGTAGGCCACACCATGCTCGTCTAGCCACTGGCGAGCCTTTTTCATCGTGTCGCAATTCTTGATGCCGTAGATCCTGGTGGCCATGGGACAGGTCCTCTTTGACGCAAAGTGGGGTAAGATGGGCTGGGTTACGCATGAACTGCAATAGCAAACGGTAGACATTGCGCAAGCACCGCAAGGCGGCTGCGAGTCGACAGATCCATCGCGCATCTGCTCAGTTGGCGATGGGTGGCTCGGCAGAATCGACGATGACCTGGTTACGTCCTCCGCGCTTGGCTGCGTAGAGTGCATGGTCGGCACGGCGGAGCAAAGCATCCAGGCTCTCCTCGGCGGTGCTCGCAGCGGCCACGCCGGCGCTGACGGTCAAGTGCAAGCGCACGCCGTCCGCAACCGCAAACTCCATGCTCTCGACATTCCTGCGTATCATCTCGGCAATGGCCGCACAGCGTTCGACGCTGGTCGTGGGCATCATCAGCACGAATTCCTCGCCGCCCCAGCGTGCGAGTAGATCGCCGCTATGAACGACCGACTTGAGGATGTTGGCGAACTCGCAGATCACCGTGTCACCCACCTCATGACCATGTCCGTCATTGATCGCCTTGAAACCGTCCAGGTCGAACAGCACAATTGAAGTGGGCTGTTGCTGGCCGCGGCAGCGGGCCAGTTCTTGGGTCGCGAGGTTGGCGAAGGCGCGACGGTTGGCGAGGCCGGAGAGCGGATCGGTATTGGCCAGCAGTTCCAGTTCGTGCTGATAGCCATGGCGTTCGGTCAGGTCGCGCAACACGGCGACAAAAATCGGCCCCGCATCGCTAGGGGTGCGCAGGATGGTCGCGCCGAGATTGATCTCGGTTCCGTCTGCGCGATGACCGATGATGAAGGATTTCCGACTGCCCATGTATTTCGCATCCTCCTCTCCCGCCATGAAGCCGGCGAGATGATGGCGGTGGATTTGGCGAAATCGCGGGGGCAGCAGCGCTTCTATCGGCTCGCCGATGAGGTTGGTTGCGCGCTGCCGGAACAGGATCTCCGCTGCATGATTGCAATAGAGAATCTTGCCGTTCGCATCGATTGCGACAATGCCGTCGTCCATCTCTGCAACGATCTTCTGATAGACCTCCGGTTCGAGGCGCGCTGGCCCTCCGTGAGGATGAACAGGAGCCATGAGGAAATCCCTTTCAAGTGCACAAAGTTATATTTCGTAATAGGTGCCAAGCGAACCACTTATTCCTTAAAAGAGTTTTGTCGGCTTTTCCGGCGCGCAGCCAATCTGCGGAATAGCAAATGAAGGGTGAGGGAGAGCCTCACGCGGCGGACCGTTGCCATGCCAGCTTGCGCCTTAGTCGCCTCTCGGCGCTGTTTTCGGTTGAAAACTGCCACGCAGAATTCCGCCTAATGGCTGCGATTGGCACCCTTTAACGCATTACGGCCGGTAACGATGTTACCGGCCGTAATAAGCTGCGAGAAGCTCAGATCATTCCCACTCAATCGTGCCGGGCGGCTTCGACGTCACGTCGTAGACGACACGATTGATGCCGCGGACTTCGTTGATGATGCGGGTGGCGGCTCGGCCGAGGAAGTCCATGTCGTAATGGTAGAAATCAGCGGTCATGCCGTCGACCGAGGTGACGGCACGGAGCGCACAGACGAATTCGTAGGTGCGCCCGTCGCCCATCACGCCCACGGTCTGGACCGGGAGCAGCACGGCGAAGGCCTGCCAGATCGCGTCGTAGAGCCCGGCCTTGCGGATCTCATCAAGGTAGATGGCGTCCGCTTCGCGTAGGATTTCGAGCTTTTCACGGGTGATGCCACCCGGGCACCGGATGGCAAGACCCGGACCGGGGAAGGGGTGACGGCCGATGAAGCTATCCGGCAGGCCCAGTTCCTTGCCGAGCACGCGGACCTCGTCTTTGAATAGCTCACGCAGCGGTTCGACCAGCTGCATGTTCATACGTTCCGGCAGGCCACCGACATTGTGATGCGACTTGATCGTGACTGAAGGACCACCGGTGAACGAAACGCTCTCGATCACGTCCGGGTAGAGTGTGCCCTGACCGAGGAAATCGGCGCCGCCAAGCTTTTTGGCCTCATCCTCGAAGGTCTCGATGAACAGGCGGCCGATGATCTTGCGCTTGGTTTCCGGATCGGAGACCCCTTCCAGTTCGCCGACGAACTTGTCGACCGCGTCCACATGGATGAGATGCAGATTGTAGTGTTCCTTGAACATGGCGACGACGTCGGCCGCCTCGTTCTTGCGCATCAGGCCGTGGTCGACGAGGATGCAGGTCAACTGGTCGCCGACGGCTTCATGGATCAGCAGCGCTGCAACCGACGAGTCTACGCCGCCGGACAGCGCGCAGATGACGCGCTTGTTGCCGACTTGGTCGCGGATCTGCTGGACGGCCTTGGCGCGATAGGCCGACATCGTCCAGTCGCCCGTGATGCCGGCGATATGGTGGACGAAGTTCTGGATCAGCTTGGCGCCGTCCGGCGTGTGCACCACTTCTGGATGGAACTGAACGGCGTAATATTTGCGCTTCTCGTCGGCGATGAAGGCAAACGGCGCGTTGGACGAGGTGGCGACGACCTTGAAGCCCGGCGGGATTGCGGTGACACGATCACCATGCGACATCCATACCTGATGGCGGGAACCGGCGGACCACAGGCCCTCGAACAGCGGGCATTCCTTGTCGATCTCCAGGAAGGCGCGGCCGAATTCGCGATGGTGGCCGCTTTCGACCTTGCCGCCCAGTTGGGCGCACATCGTTTGCTGGCCATAGCATATGCCGAAGATCGGCAGGCCACTGTCGAAGATGACCTGCGGCGCGCGCGGGCTATTTTCATCAAGCGTCGAAGCCGGGCTGCCCGACAGAATGATCGCCTTGGGCTTCAGACGGTGAAAGCCGTCTTCGGCGGACTGGAAAGGGACGATCTCGCAGTAGACGCCTGCTTCGCGCACACGGCGTGCGATCAGCTGCGTTACCTGGCTGCCGAAATCGATGATAAGAACGCTGTCGGGATGTGCTGTCTGGGTCATGGCGAGCCTTTAATGAAAACTGCGGCTTCTTTCAATCGGAGAATTGTGCCGATTGTCCGCAAAACAGGCCCTTTCGGGCCTAGAACCAGAAGACGCCGTCTTCGAGCGCCTCAAACAGTGTGTCGACGGTGAGCGCCAGCTTGCGGTCGACGACATGGAGATATTCCTTCCAGTCGTCGACATGCTTCAGTTCCTGCTTGCCATCGGAAATGCCCCGTAATCCAATCAGCGGTAAGCTGAATGCGTGGCAGGCTCGCAATACGGCGAAGGTTTCCATGTCGACCATGTCCGCGTCGATCGCCTTATAACTGGCACCCGACACGATATTGGCACCGGTCGAGAGGCTGGCGATTGGTACGCCGGGAATGCGCAAGGGCAGTTCCAGCGCGGCCGGCAGGTCGAGAAAGGGAGTGCGCCCCTTTTCGAAGCCAAGCGGCGAGGCGTCCATGTCGCGATAGGAAACGGATGAGGCCTGGTAGATTTCCGTTTGTTCCAGCCGTGCGGAGCCGGCTGAGCCGAGCGAGACGACGAGGTCCGGTCGCTGTCCCTCGGCGTCCAGATGGGCGAGCGTACGGGTGAGGGCCACAGCCGCCTCGACCGGGCCAATGCCGGTCATCAGGGGGGTAATGCGCGAGCGCAGAAAGGGGCCATATTCGGCCTCGGCCGCCATGACGAAGAGGATGGACTTGCTCGATACCGATTTGAGCTCGAAGGTCATCCGGAAATTCCTTCCCTGCCGCGAACGGCCATCATCGTACTGGTCATCGATGCTATGAGCTTGGCCGGGCCGTCGCTCAGCGCATAGGCACGTCCATCGGCGACAATGATGGTTGAGCCGGGTTTGGTGATCTCGCCGCGAAACAGGAAGCGTTCGCCCTTGCCGGGCGACAGAAGGTTGACTTTGAACTCGATCGTCAGCAGCGAGACGTCAGACTCGATCATCGTATAGGCGCTGTAGGTGCAGGCGGTCTCAAGCGTGGTGGAAATCAGGCCGGCGTGCAGGATGCCGTGCTGCTGGGTCAGCTTCTCGCTGAAGGGCAGTTCAATCTCTACGACACCCTGGCTGATCCGTGTAAGCTCGGCGCCGAGCGTGCGCATGGCACCTTGCCGGGCAAAACTCAGCCTTATCCGATCGTCGATCGTGTCGCTGTTGATTTCACTCATGGATCACCCCTTCTCGCGGTTGCGAAACTGGCATGCTCCATGCGCTTCGGCAAGCGGCCCGAACTGGGATTCGGGCACATACCGCGTTAGTTCATCAGGAAAATCGAGGCGTTGAGCAACGTCGCGAAGCTGACCCAGGCGAGATAGGGAGTGAAAAGCAGTCGTGCGGGGCGATCGATCGGACCGGCCTTCCAAAGGAAACCGAGAATGGTCACGAGCAGGCCGACGATCACGAGAAGGGCGAGGCCCGGTGCTTCAAGGCCGAAGAATACAGATGACCAGAGCGCGTTGAGGGCGATTTGGGCAAACCAGATCTGCATGGCGGCGGAAGCCGGCGCCTTGAGCCAGACCCGTGCGCCAGCGATCCCGATCATCACGTAGAGCAATGTCCAGACCGGCGCGAAAACCCACGGCGGCGGATTGAAGAATGGTTTCTCAAGTGACTGATACCAAGTGCTGGGCATGTTGGACACGCCGGACAGGATGCCGAGGATGACGACGCCGGCGATGAAGACGGAATAGATGACGACTTTGCGCATGCTATAGAGATAGCGCGCCAGCCTCCGAGGCCAAGGGTGGCTCTATGAAATCCTGACGATATGCTGGTCCCAGGCGACCGGGCTTCGTGTCCCCTTGAAATGCCCGTCATAGGATGAAACGGCAAAGCCCGATGGGGCGGGCGCTATGCCGGCGGCGTCGGCGACCCGGGCCGTTGAAACGACCGCGCCGCTGCGGCCGTCGAGGGTGACGGCGAGTCCGCCCTTCGGCGAGGTGATGCCGATCGTTCCGCTGCTGCGGTTGACGGCGATCGCGCCGACATAATTGGCAAGCCCGGTGGTGACTTCATCGGGCAAGGCGGCAAAGGACAGGGCCTCCCCTCTGGCGAAATAGCCGATCAGCGGAGGCGTGTCGTTGCGCGGGCCTTCATACTGGCAGGCAAACCAGATCCGCCCGTCTTGACCGACGTCGAGATGGCGGGTTGACAGCCGGGAGAGTTCGCCGGGCAGAGCGTGCTTCTCGATCAAGGCACCGGTCTTTGCATCGGCGATCACCAGCGATGGCTCCATGTGGTCGAGGTTCAGTTTGGTGCGGCCGAAATCTGGATGGGTCTCGATGCCGCCGTTGGCGATGATCAGCAGACGGCCGTCGTCGCTCACCGTCATGTCATGGGTGCCGATGCCATACGCCTCGAATTCGCCGATCCGCCGGAAGCCGTCAAAGGCATCGTGGACGCCGATCATGCCGCGATTGGCGTCGAAATCGTTCTGGCTGGCATAGAGCAGGCGGCCGTCCGGTGAGAAATGGCCGTGGCCGAAGAAATGCCGGCCTTCCGGCGCGACGATCACGACAGGTTCGCTATGGTTGCGACTATCGAAAGCGACTGCGAAGGTTCCGGGACGCCTGGCGAAGGCAACCGTCATGCCGGTCGCGGGGCAGTGGCAGAGCCCGTGGATGCGGCCGGGCAGATCCACTCGGTCGATGAAGGTGCCGTCCTCGGCAATCAGGGCGACGCCAAATCGGCCGTCCGGGTCGCGAAAGCCAGCGGCATAAACCGCATCGCTGCGCTGCAGGGCAAAGAGGGCGCGCGGCGAAAGCGGGGCAAGAAAGGCGGCACCGGCGGCTTTCATGAAGGCTCGCCTGTCGATCAGCGCGCTTCTGACCATCTTAGTCGCCGTCGGAGAAGGAGAAGCCTGCGGTAAGGCCTATCGCGCCGCCATAGTCATTGCTGAGGCGCAGGATCAGGTCCTTGCTGTTCAAGAGCAGGAAGTCGAGCTTCTCTCGTTCGATCGGGTCGGAGACAGCGGTCTCGATGTCGGGGTTGATATCGCCGGCAACGCGGATGAGCGACTTTGCGACAAAATCGAGCGAGGAGACGATCGAGCGCGAATCCTCGTTCACGAGCTTATCCATGCCCGACACCTTGAGCAGTGAGCGCAGGCCCTCGACATTGCCTTGGATCGAGGTCCAGGTCTGGCCGGAACGCCAGTAGATCGCCTGCTTGGGGAAGGTGTTGTTTTCTTCACCCTTGTAGAAGTTCTCGATCCGTTGGTCGCGGATCGCCTCTGCGCCATGCACCAGAATGCCGAGCAGTTCGGTCACCGCTTCGCGGCCATCCCGGAAGACTACGTTGCCAGGACCGGGATGCTTCCAGGCATTCTGGATGCCATCCGGGCGGTCCCATTCGGTGGAGAGTTCGCCGCCGAGCCGAACCAGGTTGCCGGCGATCGCCGCGCCGTAGCGGCAGCGGAAGCTATCCTTTTCGGCAAGGAGCCCGTCAGAGCCGGTACCGAAGAGCACGAACTCCAGCGCGCCTAGGCCTTGCATGGCTACGCTTTTGTCCTTCAACGTTTCGACGGCTGTGGCGCTTTCGTCTGGCTTGGCCAGGATAGCCTGCACCTGCTTGAGGCCCGTGCTCTTGCGGTCCGGATAGAAGAGGATCCGTTCGAAGCGGTTGTTCTCGATGATTGGCCCGACCCGAACGATCTCAATGGTCGACCAGGCCCTGACCGTACTGTCAAAGCCGGCCCGCGCCTTGTCGAGTTCTACCGCGGACGGAGCGACACAAAGCGCGCGCATGTCGGTTTCAAGCGCTGCCGCTTCGTCGCGGAAATGGCTGTACCCCGGGCGGATGAAGCCGTCGACTGCCTTTTCCAGCACGGCTGGTATTGCGTCGGTGTGGAGAGCCGGCGGCGCCAGTGTGGCATCCTGCGCCACCGCCACTGCGGTCAGGCTGAAGGCGGTGACGATGCCGAGAATAACAGACTTCATAGGGACTCCAGAAAGGCTATCAGCGCCTTACGATCATCGGATACAAGCGCGGCAAAGCTATCGCGGGCGGTCTGTGCTTCTCCACCGTGCCACAGGATTGCCTCGGTAAGGCTTCTAGCGCGACCGTCATGCAGGAAGAAGGTGTGCCCGTTCACCTCCTTGGTGAGACCAATACCCCAGAGCGGCGCTGTGCGCCACTCGCTTCCGGTCGCATCGCCAACCTGCTGGCCGTCGGCAAGACCCTCGCCCATATCGTGCAGCAGGAAGTCGGAATAGGGCCAGATCAACTGGAACCGGTGCGCCGCGTTCTCGGCATTGCGGCTGGTCACGTATTTGGGTGTGTGACAGGCGACGCAGCCGGAGTTGTAGAATATGCTCTTACCCCTCAGCACCATCGCATTGTTGATGCCACGACGCGCCGGTGGCGCGAGGTTCTCGGAGTAGAAGGTCACGAGATCGAGAACCGGATCCGGCGCTTCGGTGTCGCCGAGACGCTTCTGCACACCGTTCGGCAAGGACAGGCATTTCCTCTGAGCCTGCGTGCAGTCGCCCCAATGGTGCGGCGCATCCGGGGTGGAAATGCCGATGTCGCCCTCGAAGGCGCCGGAATTCTGATCCCGCACGGAGGCGTTCTGTGCCTTCCAGCCGAAGCGGCCGAGCCTCAACTCACCGGTTCGATGATCGCGGGCGCGGGCCGCACGGCCGGAAATGCCGTTGCCGTCTCTATCATCTGGATCGGCTTTGGCGAGGATGTCTGCGTCGGCGATCGCCTGGATCAGCCCCATGCCGATCATTGGATTGGCGATGCGCGGCGACAGCGTCGTCTCCGGGTCGAGTGGACCATAGCCAAGATCGGCGATCTCGTATTTTGGCCTGCGCAGGGAGACGGTCTCGCCGCCCGCGAGCGTTACGGTTTCCTCGCTATAGGTGATGACCATCCGTCCCTCGGCGGCAAGCCCCGGGACGGCGAGATCCTGCAACTGGGCGCCATAGGTCGGGTCGGGAAAATTGACGACCTTGAGATCGGCGAGTGCCTCGCGCTCCTCCTCGGTGCGCGCCGGGCGGGCGAGCCGCAGAAACATCGAGGTCGAATCGGCCGACCCTTCGGGTGGATGGCCTCGACCGTCCTTCAGGTGACAGCTTTGGCAGGCGCGCGCGTTGAAAAGCGGCCCCAAGCCGTCCGAGGCCTGGGTCGAAGAGGGCGAGGACACCCACAGCTTTCGAAACAGCGCATTGCCGAGCTTGAACTCTTCCTCTTCGGAGAAAGTGATATTGGTGGAGAAATGCGAAAAGGCATCTCCATTGAACGGATGGGTGGAGGTGGTGGCGCCACCCTGCATCAGCTCAAATCGCTCCGGCTTGGAGAAATCCTGCGTTGGTGCGGTGACCCGTTCGACGCGCTTCAGATCTTTTGGGGTCAGATCCGTACGTCTTGCCGCATCATCGGCCCGCGCCGTGCAATGCGTCGCGAACGACAGGATGGTCGCGAGCAAAAGATGTCGGGTCCTGGAGGCGGTTATGCGGAGCATGGCATGAAAATCGGGCCACCGAAGCAATCCGGTGGCCCGCCTTTGTCTTATTGGAACACAGCGTTAGGATTATCCAGGCTGTCGGAACCTTCAAGCTCGACCGCACCTATGTCCAGTGAGGCAATGACGCGTTCGATGGTCTTGGTCTGGTCGATCAGTCCGTCGATGGCGGCCTGAATAGTAGCATTGCCTTCGGCATTGCCTTCGCCGATCATCTGGTCATAGGCCTCGACCGTCTCTGCGCGCTTGGCCATGGCGTTCATGGCGTCGAGCGTCGTGGTCAGCTTCGCCTTCATTTCGGTATCGAGTGCGACATCCTTGGCGGCGACCAGTTCGGAGAGCGACGGACCGGTCATCTTGGTGCCGTCGATGCGGGTGTATTCGCCGGTATAGGCCGACGCGATGCCGATGGCGTCGTTAAGGTGCGAGGCATGAGTGTTGTCGGAGAAGCAGTCCTGCTCTTCTTCCGGGTCATGCAGCAGGACGCCGAGCTTCATGCGCTCGCCAGCCAATTCGCCGTAGGAGAGCGAACCCATGCCAGTCAGAATGGCGGAAATGCCGGCCTTGGGATCTGCGGTTACGGTCTTCGTCGCTTCGCCTTCCGGTGCCCAAGCGGTGACCATTTGCTCAAGATCGGACACGAGCAGAGACGTGGCGGCCTTCAGGTAGGCCGCGCGGCGGTCGCAATTGCCGTTCGTGCAGCTCTTGGTGTCGAAATCCGTATAGGGACGGTTGCCGGCGCCTGGGCCGGTGCCGTTAAGATCCTGACCCCAAAGCAGGAACTCGATGGCATGATAGCCGGTCGCCACATTGGCTTCAATCTCGCCGGCTTCATGTAGCGTTTCGGAGAGGAATTCCGGCGTCAGATTGGTGGCGTCGACGTCCTTGCCGTTGATCTTGATTTTTGGGTTGGCAATGACATTGGCGACGAACAAGGCGTTGTCGTCGCTTTCCGTGCCATAGGAGGCGTCGACATAATCGATCAGGCCCTCGTCGAGCGGCCAGGAATTGACCTTGCCCTCCCAATCATCGACCACGGCATTGCCGAAACGATAGACTTCCGACTGCTGGTAGGGCACGCGGGCCTTGATCCAGGCCGCGCGGGCGGCCTTCAGCGTTTCATCGCTCGGGGCCGCGATCAGCGCGTCGACAGCGGCATCTAGGGCCTTCGCCGTGGTCAGAGAATCTTCGAACTTGGCCTCCGCCATCGCCGCATAATGGACGAGAACGGCCGCTTCGTCGGCAGCGGCTGCCGGGCTGGCCATGAAGCTTGCCGAGGCAATCAAGAGCGCGAACGAGGCGCCAAGAATGGATTTGCGGGACATGGTCTCTCCTTCGACGCCGGTGCGCCTTCTCCTTGAAACGAATGACCCTCTCTTGGCGCAAAATTAAACTGGTGTCAAATAGTCTACAATGATTTCGGCTTTCGACTTGTCCTCGGCCAAGTGCTGATGCCTGACGGCAATCAGCCCTTGCGACGCATGCGGCAGAAGAAGAATCCATCAGTGTCGGTGGAAGCTGGGCTGAGCGTCACAGTCAGGCCGTTCTGCGACAGTGGGCGAGGAGACGCCTTGCCGAATAGCTTGTCCCAGGTCTCGAGCGACGGAGCGATCGAGAATTCCGTATTGGCAGCGCAAAAAGCGGTGACCTGCGCATCGTTCTCCTCTGGAAGGAGGGAGCAGGTGACGTAAAACAGATCTCCACCTGGGCGCACATAGGCGGCCGCTTCGGTCAGCGCTTCCTGTTGCTGCACAACGCGTTCCTGTAGGTTGCGGTCAGTCAGCCGCCACTTGGTGTCCGGGCGCCTGCGCCAGGTACCGGTACCGGTGCAGGGGGCGTCAACCAGAACCCGGTCGACATGGCCTTTCAGCCCGTCGAGGCCACGCAGGCTGTCGTGTACCTGAACATTGCGCGTGCCAGCGCGCTTAAGCCTTTCGATAATCGGCGCGAGCCGCTTGCGGTCGGCGTCATAGGCGTGGACCTGGCCTTTGTTGTGCATCGCTGCCGCCAGGGCCAGAGTCTTGCCGCCGCCGCCGGCGCAGAAGTCCAGCACCTGATCGCCTTCACCGGCATCGACCAGATCGGAGACGATTTGCGACCCCTCATCCTGGACCTCGAACCAGCCCTTCTGAAAGCTGAGTTCGGCGGTGACGTTCGGCAGACGCGAAGCGCCTTCGCCAGCTGGCACCCGCATGCCGAAGCGGGCGATGTTTGCGGCTTGCACGCCGGTACGATCGAGCGCCTTCAGGACCTTGTCGCGATTGGCCTTGAGGGTGTTGACACGCAGGTCGAGCGTGGGCCGACCGGCGAGCGCTTTGGCTTCCACCAGCCAGTTTTCTCCGAAGGCGGCCTCGAAGGACGCCTGAACCCATTCCGGAATGTCACCCTGTACGTGAAGGGGAGCGTCTTCCAAACGGCGGCTGGCAAAGGCCGCCGATTGCTCCGCAGAAAGCGGCTTCGGGGCAAAATTGTCGCCGTCGAATTGCGACGCCAAGTCTGCCGCCGTGAAATTCCATTGGCGCAACAGCACGGCCCAGCCGAGCGCCGTAGCGCTATCGTCGTCCATGAGCCAGCCATGAGAGAGTTTCATCCTCAGCGCGTCATAGACGATATTGCCGATCGCGGCGCGATCGCCAGAGCCGGCGAAGCGGTGCGCGAGACCCCAGTCCTTCAGCGCGTCTGCCACGGGGCGACGACGTGCTTCGATGTCATCCAGTACTTCGATCGCACCGGCAAGTCGGCCGCCCAGACGCATGTTCCATTCTCCTGCATTTGAAGAGAGCGTGGTAGCTGCGAACCGATTGAAGAGCAAGCGCCTTGCCGACCACTCGTGTGCACGGTCGCCGGCTCGCGGTCAGCCGATGATCTCGTAACAGACTTTGCTGTGGCCAGAGCGGATCATGCCGATATTCTGGGCGGCGGCCTTGGAGAGGTCGAGAACGCGGCCGCGGATGAAGGGGCCGCGATCGTTTATCCGCACGATGACACTCTTGCCGTTCGTGGCATTGGTGACTTTCAGCTTGGTGCCGAAACTCAGCGACTTGTGGGCAGCGGTGAGAAGCGTCGGGTTCATGCGTTCACCGGAAGCTGTCTTGGAGTGGAGCGCATACCATGATGCGCCGCCGCATGAAGAGGCCGCATGGGCCGAGAGCGGCAAGAAAGCAGAGAGGGCAACAATAGTTGCAATGGTGAAGGTTGAGCGCCGTTTATTCGTCAATTTACATTTCCCTAGTCGTTGACCCGAGCCAAATTTTGCGTGGCGGCGCCAAAACGAGGGAAAAAATGGCAAAAACGTGCCCTTTGGCAATCACGGAATATTACGAGATGTAACATTTGTGATTCGGCGTGTGCGATTTACGTGTTTACGATTTGGTAAGAAAGCGCAAAAACAGTTTAATTTCAGGTGAAAAACAGAATTCCATTTCGGGTGAATCCCGGAATGGTGCAATCACGAAAAAAAACACGGAAAAATAATCCAAGCCGCCACATTTTTTGCCTGAAATGTGGAAATCCGGGGGCGGACGGCGGCGAGTCAAACCTCTGGAGATGTCGTTCTTACGTTAAAACGCTTAGGCGCCAGCTTTGTTCCAGCTGCCGTCCAGCCACAGATCGTTCAGCGACTGGCGATAGTTCTCGTGGCGGAAGGCAAAGCCCAGCGCTTGCAGGCGAGCGTTCGAAACTCGCTTGTTTTCGCCGTAGAAGGAGCGTGCCATCGGGGAGAGCTCGGCTGTCTCGAACGCCTGTTCCGGCGGCGGATCGATCCCCATCAGCCGCGCTGCTTCGCTCACCACGTCCTGGGGCGGGCTGGGCTCATTGTCGGTGACATTGAAGATGCCGGGCTCACACCTTTCGGCGAGGAAGACAGCGGCACGGGCAATGTCTTCGACACGAATGCGGTTGAACATCTGATCTTTCTTGACCAGACGCCGCGCGGTGCCATTGGCGAGATTGACGAAGGCGTTGCGGCCGGGGCCGTAAATGCCCGAGAGGCGCAGGATGGCGAGCGGCAGGCCGTTCTTTTCGGCGAGCGCCTGCCAGGCTTGTTCCGCCTTGACCCGCTCGACCGAACGCTCTGACACCGGCTTCGGCACCGTGTCTTCGTCCACCCAGGCGCCGGCATGATCACCATAGACGCCGACCGTGGAAAGATAGGCGACCCATTCGAGCTTCGGCATTAGTGTTTCAAGCCGCTCCCTGCCGAACAGGCGGATCAGCGGATCTCCGTCACGGCCCGGAGCGATCGATTGGACGAGATGGGTGACAGTCGCCAGCTCCGTGCGCAGCTCCAGCGTAAGTGTGCTGCCATCGAACACGAAGGGCACGATGCCGCAGTCGCCAAGGGCAGCCGTCTTCTCGAGGCTGCGCGTCGTGCCTGAGACGCGGTGAGCGGCGACACTGAGCAGGCGGCCGATCGCCTTGCCGGAATAGCCGGCACCGAAAATCATCACATGCATGGTCTCACTCCGATAGCATCCATTCCCGTCTTACCTCGGCATCAGTCTCGAGCGGAAGGCGCTCTCTGCTCAGCCGCTCGAATTCCGGGCCCGGCATGAGCCGCGACAGAGCCCAGACGGCCATGCCGCGAACCTCCGGTGCGGGATCATCGACGAGCGTCTGGCAGGCGGGGATCAGTTCGGGCAGGGCTGAATTCCCTGCCGCGATCAGGCAATTGCGAACGAAACGGTTGCGGCCGATGCGCTTGACCGGCGAACCGCTGAAGAAGGTGCGGAAGTGCGGGTCGTCCAGAGCAAGCAGGAAGCGAAGATCCGGTTCGATCAGATCGGCGCGGGCCTGAAGCTTCATCTCCCGCGCGGCTTGCGCGAACTTATTCCACGGGCAGACCGACAGGCAATCGTCACAGCCGTAAATCCTGTTGCCAAAGGCGGCGCGCAACGCCGGATCGATGCTGCCCTTGTGCTCAATGGTCAGATAGGAAATGCAGCGCCGCGCATCAATCTTGTAGGGTGCAGGGAAGGCATCGGTTGGGCAGGCGTCGAGACAGGCGCGGCACGAGCCGCAGTGGTCGATTTCTGGGGCGTCTCTATTGAGATCCGCGGTGGTGAACAGGCTGCCGAGGAAGAGCCAGGAGCCAAACTTTCGGCTGACCAGATTGGTATGTTTGCCTTGCCAGCCGAGTCCGGCCTCTGCGGCGAGCGGTTTTTCCATCACCGGGGCCGTGTCGACGAAAACCTTGACGTCGGCACCGGAACGCGCGGCAAAGCGCGTAGCGATTTCCTTCAGCCGCCCTTTCATCACGTCGTGGTAGTCGCGATTGCGAGCGTAGACCGAGATCGCTCCCTTGCCGGGCTCTTGCTGGAGGTGGCGCGGGTCGAGGTCGGGTCCATAGTTCATGCCGAACATGACGATGGAGCGTACCTCACTCCACAGAACGCGCGGATCGGCCCTGCGCTCGCGCGTCTCCGGCATCCAGTCCATGGTGCCGTGATAGCCTGCCGCGATATAGGAAGAGAGCCGCGCTGGTGCATCGGGAATGGAGTCGGGCGCTACGACGCGACAGAGCTCGAAGCCGAGAGCCTCGGCCTCCTTCTTGATGAAGGCCGTCAGTGATGCACGCTTCCTGTCGCTTGTGGAAATAGCCTGCGCTTCCGGCATGGCCCCGTTCCGTCAGAAGTCCAGATCCGCGTAATGAGAAACCGGTGTGAGGCCGCGCAGGCGCTCGGCCAGCAGCGGGCGGAAGGACGGACGCGACTTCAGTCGCTGATACCATTCCTTGGCGATGGGGTATTCCGACCAATCGATCTCGCCGAGATAGTCGAGAACAGAAATGGCCGCGGCGGCCGCGAGGTCCGCATAGCTGAGCCGGTCACCGGCGAGCCAGGGGCGCGAGCCGGACAGCCAGCTCAGATATTTCATGTGCTGGCGGATATTTCCACGGGCGGTACGCAGCACCTTCGAATCTGGCGCGCCGCCACCGAGGCCATTCGGGATCAGCAGTTTGTGAACGCGTTCGCGTACGAGTGGTTTGGTGACGTCCTGCTCCATCTTCTGTAGGAACCATTCCGTGAGACGGCGGATTTCGGCGCGTTGGAACGGATCTTCGGCCAGCAGCCGGCGGTCGCGCTTCAGGACGCCATGAGTCTCGTCAAGGAATTCGGAGATGACCGCCGGGCCGCACAGGACCCGCATATTGTCGTCGACATAGACAGGCAGTGTTCCGGCCGGATTGAGCGAAAGGAACTCTCGACGCTTTTCCCATGTCTGTTCTTCGATGAGGTCAACCTGGAAGCCATATTCGGAGAGGACCAGTCGGATGAACCGGGACGCGGTCGACATGGGGTGATGATACAATGTTGGCATTGTCACTCGGATTTTAATGACGCTTGGACACCGGCACGGGCGCGCGACTTGCGGCTGGTCATGACCACGGCTTCCAAGCTATAGGAGCTTGATTGACGTAATACAAGCAGATCGCACATCCTCCCGTCCCGCTTCCTCTCAAGGATTTTCCATGGAAGACCAGTCCATTCTAAGCGCGCTGTTCCTCGGCCTCATCGAAGGGCTTACGGAATTCATTCCTGTCTCCTCGACCGCCCACGTCTTGCTTGCGGGCCATTTTCTCGGCTTCAAATCGCCGGAAAACACCTTCGCCGTGCTGATCCAGCTCGGCGCCATTCTGGCGATCCTCAGCGTCTATTTCCGCAAGCTCTTTCTGCTGGCCATCGGTCTGCCGACAGATCCGGCAAGCCGCCACTTCGTTGCGGCGATCCTTCTGGCCTTCCTGCCGGCGGCGGTGGTCGGCGCGCTTGCCCATGATTTTATCAAGTCGGTGCTGTTCGAAGAGCCGATGATGATTTGCGTCATGCTGATCCTCGGCGGCTTTGTTCTGCTGTGGATCGATCGGCTGAAGCTCACGCCCAAATATACCGAAGTGACTGAGTATCCCCTGTCGCTCGCCTTCAAGATAGGTCTGTGCCAGTGCGTCGCGATGATCCCCGGTGTTTCACGTTCCGGCGCGACGATCGTCGGGGCTCTGCTGCTGGGCACTGATAAACGCTCGGCGGCAGAATTCTCTTTCTTTCTCGCCATGCCGACCATGGTCGGCGCCTTTGCGCTCGACCTCTACAAGAATCGGGATGCGCTGAGCTTTGATGATAGCGCGATCATCGCCATCGGCTTCGTCGCGGCTTTCCTTTCGGCGCTGCTGGTTGTCCGCAGCCTTCTCGACTTCGTCTCGAAGCGTGGCTACGCCCCCTTCGCTTGGTGGCGGATCGTTGTCGGTGTTCTCGGCCTCATCGGACTGATCCTCGGGATCGGTGGCTGAGACTTCTGCCTGAGATAAAAAAAGGCCGCCCTCGGGCGACCTTTTTTGTCTGGAAAGCAGTCTTTTTACTGCGTGATCGAAATCGAGGCAGTGCTGCAGGGATCCACGCCATAGGCGGGTGCGCAATTGCCCTTGCGCGCAGCAACGGTGGACGGAGCCAGGAACGAACCGGCGATGATGACCAGTGCCGCACATGCAAAGAACAGTGCGATAGACTTACCCATGAAGAGGTCCCTCGGTGTGATGGTTTGTTCGTCGCCAGCGACAATCCGCGGCGCCAGAAGTGATGGTTTCTTTACGCATTGGCAGCACGGTCATCAATAGGCGATCTTGCTGAATCCGCGGTTAACGCAAGGATTCCATCCCTGCGTCTTTTGTGCAACGCAGAGATGGTCGATCAGGTTCCACCTGAAGTTCAGGCGGCCTTGCCCGAGCCGGTATACTGACCGTGTGGCCGGTATTGGACGAGATAGGTCGGCAGGATCGGTTCGACGGAAGCCGGGCTGATCCCCATACCCTCGAGGGTGCGTCCCTCGGCCTTGGCGGCGTCCGACACGACATTGTCGGACTTCAAAAGCTTGACCTGATCGCTGGTCAGCGCCGGTTTGACGAAGGGGATAAGCGAGGCAAGGCTGCCAAGCAGTGAGGCGACGGCGAAGGGAAGCGAGATGAAGGCGCGCTTGCGGTCCACCACGGCAAGCATGGTTTCCATGCATTCGCGGAAGCTCATGACGTCGCGGCCGCCGAGTTCATAGATCTTGCCGCCGGCGAGCTTGCCGTCGACCGAACGGGCTACCGCCTCGGCGACATCCTCTACATGGACCGGCTGGAGCCGGGTCCTGCCACCGCCAACGAGCGGCAGGACGGGCAGCATCTTGGCCATGGCGGCGAACTTGTTGAAAAAACCGTCTTCCGGGCCGAAAATAATCGAAGGGCGCAGGATGACGGCATCCGGAACAATCGACTGGACGGAAGCCTCGGCGCGCCCCTTGGAGGCAGCATAGTCCGATTCCGACTTGGCGTCGGCACCGATAGCCGAAATATGGGTGAGCTTGGCGCCAACCGCACGGGCGGCTTCAGCGACGGCGCGGGCACCGAAATCCTGTACGGCGTCGAAACTATTGCGGCCGCTCTCGAACAGAATGCCAACGCAGTTGACGACATGGTCGGCGCCTTGCACCGCCTTGTCGACCGAACCGCGATAGCGCAGGTTTGCCTGGACGAAGGAGATCTGGCCGACATTGCCAAGCGGTTGAAGGAAGAAAGCGAGGTCGGGACGACGCACCGCGACGCGGATGCGGTAGCCGCGCTTGGCAAGCGCCCGCACGACATGACGCCCGACGAAGCCCGATCCCCCAAACACGGTGACGAGCGGCGGAAGGTTGGACAAGGTCATGATGGGCTCCTTGGAATAGGCATGCGCAGGATGCGCTGAAGATCTTGCTGTCTTTAGCCGAATCGGAAGGCGAGCGGAAGGGCTGTCGGTGCCGGCGGCCCCTCGAAAAGTTCTTAATCAGGCGCCTTCGACAACGACCATTTCCGCATCGGCCACTTCCTGGCGGATTCTCGCGGCGATCTGGTATTCCGGCGAGTTATAGCAATTGACGGCGGCCTGATGCGACGGGAATTCAATGACGACGTTGCGCGCGCGCGCCTTGCCTTCGAGTTCGGTGAACTCACCGCCGCGCGCAAGGAACTTGGCGCCATATTTCTCGAACGCGGGCTTTGCTGCCGCCACGTAATCCTTGTAGCGTTCACCGTCGCGAATATCGACACGTGCGATCCAGTAGCCCTTGGCCATGTTTTGCCCCATTCCTGTTGGTTATTGTGGTTTCATTTCGCAATTCGACGCCCCGGTCAAGCGTTTCACCTTACCGCAGTTCGGGGTGAGACGAGGCTGGTTAACAGGAATAGAGCGATGCGCAGATCTGCTGGAGATCGGAAGATTTTGTCGTGGAGACGCGTCTGGCTTGCCCTGGCGTTGATCGCCGGTGGGTCCGCCCTTTGGCCGGCTGGTGCGGCTGAAGCCAGGGCCTGCCCGGCATCGGTTTATAGTGAGTTGCGTAGTCCGGCCGGTGCCATGGCAGATCCGGTCGAGATCGTCTGCGACCTGACACTCGGGCCGAAAGACGTTGTCGCCCGCCCGATTGCCTTTTCTGGCGCCAAGGCCTCGGGCATCACCCTCGACTGCCGAGGCGGAACGCTCGGCACGTCCGATATGACGATCAGTTATCGACGTCCGACCGTCCTGATCCGCTCGCTCAAGGGCGACGGCGGCAGATGGAGCGCGCCGCGCAACATTACGGTGAAAAACTGCACGATCATCGGCAATCTGCGTCTCGTCGGCCTCGGCTTGAACGGCCAGGCGGAGCCGGTGCGCCTGTCGTCTCTGAAGCCCGGTCACACGGCCCGGGCGCAGGCCGCCGCACCGACGGCCATTGTCCTCGACAATCTCGTCTTCATCGCCCGTGGCACTCTGCCGCTCTATCTCGGGCCTGGCGTGACGAGAGTGACGGTCAACGGCTCGCGGTTTGAAGGCGACACGACGGCCACGGCGCTATATCTCGACGCCGAGAGCGCGGAGAACCGCATCACCGGCAATCGCTTTGCCGTGAAGACGACGCGGCGCGAGCAAATCGCGATCGACGGTTCGGCGGGTAATGTCATTTCCGGCAATGTCTTCGAGGGGGCGGTCAATGGCGGCATCTTCCTCTACCGCAATGCCGGCGAGGGCGGTACGATCCGTCACCAGTCGCCGCAGTACAATCGCATTGAGGGCAATCGTTTTCTCTACGACGCGTTGATCCGGCCGCGGCCAGCGATCTGGCTGAACCAGCGTAACGGCCGCACCACCCATCGCTTTAGTGCCCCGGACCTTCCTTTGGGCAGCGGCCTCGACCCGCGTGACTTCGCCAAGTTCAATGTCGTGCGCGATAATCGTATTCTCGGCGGCTGGAAGGGACTGATCCGCAATACCGATCCGACCAACGAGATCGTCGGAAACGACTGATCGCCTCTTGCCGGCGGTCGTTCCGTCAGAGAGCGGTGGCCATTTCCGCGAGGATCGCCAGTGCGGCGGCCTTTGGATCCGGAGCTTTGACGATCGGGCGGGCGACGACGAGGTGGCTGGAGCCGGCCTTCAGCGCGTCGGCGGGCGCCATCACCCGCTTCTGGTCACCCTTGTCGGCGCCGGCCGGGCGGATGCCGGGCGTAACCAGTGCCATATCCGGACCGATGATCTTGCGCACGGCGCTTGCTTCTTCTGCCGAACAGACAATGCCGCCCATGCCGGCAAGGCGCGCCTGTTCCGCACGCTTCAGCACGAGCGTGTGCGGATCATATTCATAGCCGGCATCGACCAGATCCTGCTCGTCCATTGAGGTGAGCACGGTGACGCCGAGCAGACAGAGACCGGAGCCCTCTGCCGCCTTGACAGCGGCCCGCATGGCTTTGGGATAGGCATGCAGTGTCAGCATCGACATGCCCATCTTGGCGATGTTCTCGACGCCGGAAGCGACGGTATTGTCGATATCCAAGAGCTTCATGTCGAGGAAGATCTTCTTGCCGCTCTGGGCAAGTTCGCGGGCGAACTCGAGCCCACCGGCAAAGGCCAGCTGATAGCCGATCTTGTAGTACAGGATGTCGTCTCCAAGTGTCGTGACGATGGTCTCGGCTTCCCGGACGGTCGGCACATCCAGGCCGACGATGAGGCGTTCGCGTGGCGTCATTGGTCCATCCCCTGCCAGTCTTCGATGGGGGTCCAGTCGCATGCGACGCGCAGATCTGCAAGAGAGAAGGCGAAGAGATTACCGCCGCCCGGCGCCTGATCATGGGCGCGGGCGATTGGACGGTTGTCGAGATGGCACTTGAGCAGGGTTCCCACCCCGCCATGGCCGATAAAGGCGATCGGGTTGCGCGGATTGTGTCCGATGAGGATCTTTTCGACGGCGGCAACGATGCGGGCCTGCGCATCCGCTGCCCGTTCCCAGCCGCGAAAGCTATCTTGCGGATGGGCGAAGAACCAGTCGGCGGCTTTTTCGAATTCGTCGGGCTTCAGGAAGCCGGTGGCCGACCGGTCGTTCTCATGCATTGCCTCCACGGTCTCGAAGCCGATGCCGGCAGCCCTGGCGAGGATTTCCGCGGTTTCGATCGCCTTTGTTTCTGCGCTTGAGACGATGCGCGCCAGTTGCTTCGCCCAGGGGCGTGCCGCGGCTAGTTCAGCGCGAGCGGCACCGATGTCTGACAGTCCCCATTGAGGAACGGGAACGGTCGGATCGATCCAGACCTGGGGGTGGGTGATATAGAGGCCGAACATCCCGGCTTGCTGCAGCCGTCAGCCGCGACGATAGATCCACAACTGCGCCGGAGGAATGTTGCGCATGACGAAGTCGAAATGCTGGATGTGATAGCTTTCCGGCTTGGCGATGATCGGTGAGACGGCGCCATAGGAAATCTGCATGACGGGGCGTCCCGGCGGCAGGCGGTCGAGCAGCGCTTCCAACATGCGGATGCGTTCTGACATCGGGAAGTTGAGCAAGGGGACAGCCGAGATGACCGAGTCGAACATCTGGTCGGCGCGGGGACCGAGCGTCTTCTGAAGATCGAAGGCGTCTCCGTGGATGAAGTTGACGCCTGGATAGGTTTGAACCAGATGGTCGTAGAAATCTTCGGAATACTCGATCGAAACGAGGTTTTCCGGCCTTACGCCGCACGCCAGGATCGCCTTGGTGATCACGCCCGTTCCGGGTCCGAGTTCCAGCACCGGCAGACTGGAGTGTGGATTGACGACGCTGGCCATCCTGCGTGCGGTGATAGAGGACGTCGGAGCGATGGCACCCACGGTCTTCGGCCCTTGCATCATGCCCTTGAAGAAGCGGATCTCCTCATCGAACTTCTTCTCGAACCGCTGCTTCAACCGTCGTACCATGGCTTAATCTCCACTCAAGACCTTAAAACGCGCTCATCCACGTCCGGCGCATGTTGCGCTGGATTGTCGCAAAAACAAGACAAAATGGCGCACAAGGAGAAATATCCCCCGAATGCGTCAGGAGTCACACGCGCATCGGCATCAGGACGTAGAGCGCGTCATCGCCGGCTGTGTCGCGGATCAGCGTCGGAGACCCGGCATCGGCCAGCAGAAAGATTGCGTCGTCGCCGGACAATTGTGCGGTGATGTCGAGCAGATATTTGGCGTTGAAGCCAATTTCCATCGGGTCGTTTTCATAGCCGACCGCGACCTCTTCCGTCGCACTGCCGGAATCCGGGTTGTTGACGGTCAGTGTCAGGTGCCCTTCGGCAAGCGCCAACTTGACGGCGCGGCCGCGCTCGGATGAAATGGTCGACACGCGATCGACAGCCCGGGCGAAGCTCTGGCAATCGACGCGCATCTCCTTGTCGTTCGCCTGGGGAATGACGCGCTGGTAGTCGGGGAAGGTGCCGTCGATCAGCTTGGAGGTCATGACGATCTCGCCGATGGTGAAGCGAATTTTGGCGTCCGACACTTCGATGGTGACAATAAGGTCGGGATTGTCGACCAACTTCTGCAATTCGCCAACGGTCTTGCGCGGGATGATGATGCCCGGCATGCCTTCCGAGCCGGCCGGCGCCTCGACGTCGGCGCGGGCCAGTCGGTGACCATCGGTCGCCACCGCGCGCAGCTTGAGCGCGCCGGCGCTCTCGATCGTGTGCAGAAAGATGCCGTTCAGATAATAGCGCGTCTCTTCGGTCGATATGGCGAACTGGGTGCGGTCGATCAGCATCTTCAGTTCGCTTGCCTTCAACTTGAAGGAATGCGTGAAATTGCCTGCGGTGAGATCGGGGAAATCGGCTTCCGAAAGGCACTGCAGCGAGAACTTCGAGCGCCCTGATGCGATTGTCATCGAGGCGCCGTCGGGCGTAGTGGCGAGTAGCACTTCCGAACCGTCCGGCAACTTGCGGACGATTTCATAGAGCAGATGCGCAGGGACGGTGGTCGCGCCGGCCTGTTCGACCATAGCTGGCGTCGCCTCGGTAATCTCGAGGTCAAGGTCGGTGGCCTTCATTGCCAGGCTCGCGCCTTCGGCTCGCAGCAACACGTTTGACAGGATCGGGATCGTGTTGCGACGTTCGACCACTCTGTGCACGTGGTTGAGCGACTTGAGAAGGTTGGACCGTTCGAGAGTAATACGCATGGACGCTTCCGCTTTCGACCTGTCGCGGCCCGGTATGCCGCGCCGCATTGTTCCTTGCCGGCCGTCGGCGGCCGGATGATGTGGGACGGGCAAAATGGCAGGAATTAAGCGCGAAAAGCAAGAGGTAGCTGTGATGTCGCGCACCAATTTGACGCCATGACTAACGAGGCGTCGGGAATGCCGCCCTTGCCCAACCGGAGGGGCTGGATGATAAGGAGGGAAGCAGGCGAGCACACAGGACGGACAGAGTGACGGAAGATGTAAAGCAAGGGACGGGACAGCTGCGGACCTATCGCATCAATGACGTGGTGATCACCGCGCGGCCGCAGGAGCCGGCGCTCTATCTGGTCGCTACCCCGATCGGCAATCTCGGCGACATTACGCTGCGGGCGCTGGAAACCCTGGCCGGTGCCGATGTGCTGGCCTGTGAGGATACGCGCGTGACCCGTGTGCTGCTGGACCGCTACGGTATCAAGAACCGGCCCTTCTCCTATCATGAGTATAATGCCAACGAGGCCGGGCCGAAGTTGATCGCCGCGCTCGAGGCGGGCAGATCCGTGGCACTTGTCTCTGATGCCGGGACCCCGCTCGTTTCCGATCCAGGCTATCGCTTGGGGCAGTTGGCGATCGAGGCCGGCCATCGTGTCGTGCCGATCCCTGGTGCCTCGGCGCCGCTCGCCGCCCTGGTCGGATCCGGTCTACCCAACGACGCCTTCCTTTTTGCCGGCTTCTTGCCGGTCAAGGACAAGGCGCGCCACGAGCGGCTGGCCGGGCTGATCGACGTGCCCGCCACGCTGATTTTCTTCGAGAGCCCGCACCGCATCGGCGACACCCTTCTTGCCGCCGCGCAGGAGCTTGGGGCCGAGCGCCACGCCTGCGTCTGTCGCGAACTGACCAAGACCTTCGAGGAATTCCGCCGGGGTACGCTTCAGGAGCTTGCTGACCACTATGCGGACAAGGCGGTCAAGGGCGAGGTCGTGCTGGTGATCGGACCACCGCTGGAAAAGCCGGCGCCCGAGTCCGGCGATGTCGACCGGATGCTCATCCAGTTTGCCGAGACCCTGCCGACCGCCAAGGCAGCGGCGGAAGTCGCGAAACTGACCGGCCAGCCGCGCAAGGAGCTTTATCAACGCCTGCTAGAGCTGAAAGGCGACGGATGAACAGGCTTGCCTCCCCACTAAAGAGAAAGCGGGCCGAACGTCGGGGGCGATGGTCGGAATGGGGCGCGGCATTCTTCCTTATGGCGAAGGGCTATCGTATCGTGGCCATACGTTACCGGGTGCGGGCCGGGGAGGTCGACATCATCGCGCGGCGCGGCGAACTCATCGCATTCGTGGAGGTCAAGGCCCGCCAGGATCTGATGGCGGCGATCGACGCTGTTACCTTCGCAAGCCAGAATCGCATCCGTGCCGCCGGCGATCATTGGCTTTCCCGCCAGCCCGACGCAGCAAGGCTGACGCTACGCTATGACATCGTTGCGGTGCGGCCCTGGACGCTGCCACGTCACTTTGAGGGCGCGTTTTAGGTTCGTTTTGATTTCGGTTTTCCGCAGACTGTAATCGAAATGACATAAAACATTCAATTCCGCGTCACAGATCGCGACTAATGCACTCCTCACCCCAATTCTGGTGGAGAGGATCTATCCATGTTCAAGCAATTCTCAATGGCCGCGCTGGCCCTGTCCATGACCGCTTCCACAACGCTTGCCGCGACCAATATCAGCTGGTGGCACGGCATGGGCGGCCGCAATGGCGAAGTGATCAATGAACTCTCTACGAAGTTCAACGAATCCCAGGGCGAATGCAGCCTGACTCCGGTCAGCAAGGGTACCTACGAGGAGGCTCTCGCCGCTGGCATCGCCGCTTTCCGTTCGGGCGAACAGCCGAACATCCTGCAGGTCTTTGACGCTGGCGCCGCCACCATCATCAACGCCAAGGGCGCGACGGTTCCTGCGGAAGACCTGCTCAAGAATGCCGGCTTCGAATTCAATCGCGACGACTTCATCGAAGGCGTCCGCTATTTCTACGCTGACTCCACCGGCAAATTCGTCGGCATGCCGTTCAACTCGTCGGCGCCGATCATGTACATCAACGACGAAGCCCTGAAGAAGGCTGGCGTTGAAGCCCCCAAGACCTGGGAGGAATTTGAAGCTATCGCTCCGAAGCTGAAGGAAGCCGGCTTCATCCCGCTCGTCCAGTCGCAGCTGACCTGGGAGTTCACAGAGAACTTTTTCGCACGTCATAACCTGCAGTTCGCTTCGAACAACAACGGTTACGACAGCGTCGTCGACACCACGATCAACGTCACCGACCCTAACCACGTCATGATGTATGAGAAGCTGAAGGCCTGGTACGACGAAGGCTTCTTCGGCTACTATGGCGCCGGCTGGTCCGACAACCAGAAGCCGTTTGAAGAAAACAAGGTCGCCCTGTGGATCGGCTCGTCCGGTTCGTTCGGCGGTCTCCAGAAGACCGCTGCCATGCCTTTCTCGGCAACCTTCCTGCCCTACTGGAAGTCGGTCAATCCGACCGGTGTTCACACCTTCATCGGTGGCGCCGCCCTGTTTGCCATGTCCGGGAAGTCGGAAGCTGAAAACAAGTGCACGGCCTCCTTCTTCCACTTCCTGACCTCGCCTGAGATCCAGAAGTTCTACCACCAGTCGACCGGTTATGTTGCCATCACCAAGGCGGCCTACGAGCTTGCCAAGTCTGAAGGCTACTACAAGGAAAAGCCGGCTGCCGAAGTCGGCATCCAGCAGCTCTCGCTGCCGGGCGGCGAGTGGGACAAGGGCTACCGCCTTGGCTTCTACCCCCAGATCCGTTCCGTGATGGAGCGCGAATACAACCGTATCTTCTCCGGCGAGACCACCCCGAAGGACGCCATGGAGACCATCAAGAAGGAAGGCGACGAACTGCTCGCCCGCTTCGCCAAGACGGCTGGCTGATTACTCCAGTCTTGAATTGATTATGGCTCCGGGGGTTCAGCGCCCCCGGACCTTTCAGTAAAAGGGCTCCAGATGAAGCGCGTGCAGTTCAACTCGTCGGTTCTTCCCTACCTGTTTCTGTTGCCGCAGATGCTGGTAGTGGTCATCTTTTTCTATTGGCCGTCGGTGCAGGCGATTCAGTCCTCCTTCTATATCGAGGATCCCTTCGGCTTCGGTTCGACCTTTGTCGGCACCGCGAACTACACGGATGCACTCTTTTCCGTCGAGTATCAGAAGATCGCACGTTTCACGCTCGTCTTCACCGTGCTTGTCACGTTTCTGGCGCTTTCCATAGGACTTCTTCTCGCCGTCAAGGCGGATGCTGTGATCCGCGGCAGCAGCGCCTATAAAACCCTGCTCATTTGCGTTTATGCGATCGCGCCGCCGGTGGCCGGTTTGATCGGCATGATGTTTTTCGATCAGCACATTGGCCCCTTTGTGCACATGGCCTCCTACCTCGGCTGGGACATGAAGGTCGGCATCAATTATTTCGATACCGCATTTGCCATGGTCACCGTCGCGGTCTGGAAACAGATCCCATACAACTTCATATTCTTCCTGTCGGGCCTCCAGGGTATTCCGGCATCTATTCGCGAGGCGGCGGCGATCGACTGCCGCTCCGGCAGCCGGCGCTTCTGGACAGTCATTCTGCCGCTTCTGACGCCGACGGCGTTTTTCCTGCTGATCATCAATATCACCTATGCACTGTTCGATACCTTCCCGGTCATCGATGTCATGGTGAAGGACAAGGCGGCCAACAATCCGATCACGCTTGTCTACAAGGTCTTCCTCGACGGTTTCCGAGGCAATGATCTCGGTTCGTCCTCGGCGCAATCCGTCATCCTGATGGTGGTGGTCTTTGCCCTCACCATAGTTCAATTCCGCTTCATTGAGCGGCGCGTTCATTACGGTTGAGGACGGACAAGATGTACAAGACAAAATTCTGGGACCATCTCGTTCTTATGGCCGGCGTGCTTTTCATGCTGACCCCTGTCGTGGTGGCCTTCATGACCTCGACGCATGAAGCGGCCGATATCCACATGAAGGGCCTCATGCTGAGCTGGGGCGGACACTTCGTGGACACTTACGGGACCGTTCTTACCAAGAAGGGCGGTTTTACCGGGCAGGTCACGGGCGCGCGCATGGTGCTCAATTCGCTTATTCTCGGGCTTGGCTTTGCGGTCGGCAAGATCGCATTATCGATGCTGGCGGCCTATGCGATCGTCTATTTTCGCTTCCGCTTCGCCACGCTGGCTTTCTGGATCATCTTCACCACGCTGTTGCTCCCGCTGGAGGTGCGCATTGTTCCATCCTACCAGGTGGCAAGCGAACTCGGCATGCTCAACAGCTATTCCGGTTTGATCGTGCCGCTGTTGGCGTCCGCGACCGGTACATTCTTCTTCCGGCAGTTTTTCAAGTCCGTTCCCGACGAGCTTCTCGAGGCTGCACGCATCGACGGCGCAGGTCCCTTCAAGTTCTTTATCGACATCCTGCTGCCGATATCGCGCACCATGATCGCGGCGGTTTTCATCATCATGTTTGTCTATGGCTGGAACCAGTATCTCTGGCCCCTGCTGATTACGACTGATGAGACCTATTACACCCTGATGCGCGGCATCAAGCAGATCCTGCAAGTCTGGATCGGGTCCCAAATCCCGGACTATAACGAGGCCTTCGCGCTCGCCGTGCTGGCTCTTCTGCCCCCATTGTTGATTGTCGTCGTCTTCCAGAGTTGGTTCATCAAGGGCCTGACCGAAAGCGACAAATAAGGAGCGTTTGCCATGGCCACGATCGATATCAGCCAGGTTTCCAAGATCTACAGCGGCGGCGTGAAGGCGGTGAATGCCGTCGACATCGCCATCAGGGATGGGGAGTTCGTCGTCCTGGTTGGCCCTTCAGGTTGCGGGAAGTCGACCTTGTTGCGCATGGTGGCGGGTCTGGAAAATATTTCCGAGGGCACCGTCTCGATTGACGGCCGCGTGATAAACAAGATCGAGCCCGCCGACCGCGATATCGCCATGGTATTCCAGAACTATGCGCTTTATCCCCACATGACGGTGTTTAACAATCTTGCCTATGGCCTGAAGAATCGCAAGACACCGAAAGCCGAGATCGCGGCTAGGGTCGCCGAGGCGGCACGGATGCTGGAGCTTGAACCCTATCTCGACCGCAAACCGCGCGCACTGTCAGGCGGCCAGCGCCAGCGTGTCGCCATGGGGCGCGCCATCGTGCGTAAGCCTGCGGCTTTCCTCTTCGACGAGCCCCTGTCCAATCTTGATGCCAAGCTACGCGTCTCCATGCGCGGCGAGATCCGTCGCTTGCAGCGACGGCTGGGCACAACCGCCATCTATGTCACCCATGATCAGTTGGAGGCGATGACGCTTGCCGATCGTCTTGTGGTCCTCAACGGTGGGGAAATCGAGCAGATCGGAACGCCGCTCGAAGTCTACCACCAGCCAGCCTCGACTTTTGTCGCCAGCTTCATTGGCTCCCCGGCCATGAACCTCGCTGACGCCACTATCGATGGCAGGCAGCTTGTCATCGGTGGCGCAACCCTTGAACTCGCCAGATCTCCTTCGGCCCAAGGCGCGGTCACCCTGGGCGTTCGGGCCGAGAGCCTGAAACTGGCAGAAGATCACGATTCTGCAGCGTTGCCATTCAAGGTGGATTATGTCGAAGAGCTTGGGGCACAGCGTCTCGTTCATGGTTTTGTCGGAGACCAGGTTTTGACCGTAGTTCTCTCTGGAACGCTGTCTTTACCGGACACGCTACGGCTCACGGTCGCAGCTGCGGATCTGCACATGTTCGACAAGACGACCGGGCGACGCATCCAATCGGCATCGGATGGGACTGCGGAAGCGCATGGAATGGTTGTCACCAAGGCTCCTGTTCCGGCCTGACAGCCAGACCGGAACAGGTTTGCAATCGATCTCCTCCGGTTCTTCCGGACGCAATCAGGGAAGTTCCCCGATCACCGGGAGGTGGAGCCTCTTGGTTGTCAAAGTTGTTGCATGGCTAAAATTTTAGCCTTCTGGCGAACCATTTCTCCAAACTCGTCGCGCTATCATTGTGTCGGATCAAACGAGTGGGGGGAAGCTATGCCGATCAAGTTGATGTTTGCTGCAGTGGCCCTGGTCGCAATGGCGCGCAGGGAAGCGCCGGCGACAAAACCGGCCTTGGTGGTCGGCCACAAAGAAAAATTGGATTTGAAGCCTGCGCCGATTAATCCAGCTTGGGTCATCCAGGGACAGCCGTGGGCACGCGCGGCCAATCATTCGGAAGCCGACGACAGGGCGGCAGCGACGGCGGTTTGGGATTGCACGGCCGGCGAGTTCCGCTGGTTCTTTCGTTGGGACGAGACTGTGGTGATTGAGGAAGGTAGCGTCTTGGTTACTGCCGAGGATGGCACACAGCGCCTTTTGACAAAGGGTGATATCGCCTATTTCCGTGGTGGAACCTGGGCTACCTGGCGTATTGACAACTATGTTCGCAAAATAGCGTTCTTCCGCCGCCCCTTGCCATCGCCGTTGGCCTTTGCCTATCGCGCCGGCAATGCCTTGCGGCGCAGAAGTCTGGGCCTGCGGCTTCACTGGGGCAGGCTTTCACAAAATTGAATCGCGGACCCGTTGCCTTTGAACGTTGGGCCACCTAAGTCTTTGGACCAAACGAAAGGGCGGTTCATGGCCAAGATTTCCAAAGTTGCGATCCAGATGGATCACGTGTCCTCGATCTCTATCGGCGGAGATTCTACGTTTGCCATGAGCCTGGAAGCGCAGGCGCGCGGCTACCAGCTTTTCCACTATACGCCGGACCGACTGTCGATGCGCGATGGCAAGGTCTATGCGACCGTGGAGCCGATGACTCTTCGTGACGTGAAGGGTGACCACTTCACTTTGGGCGAGGCCGAGCGCGTCGATCTTTCGACCATGGACGTGGTGCTTCTGCGCCAGGATCCGCCCTTCGACATGGCCTATATCACCTCGACGCATATGCTCGAGCGGATCCATCCGAAGACACTCGTCGTCAACGATCCGGCCTGGGTTCGCAATTCGCCGGAGAAGATTTTCGTTACCGAATTCGCCGACCTCATGCCGCAGACGCTGATCACCCGCGACGCCGGCGAGATCGCCCGGTTCCGCGAGGAAATGGGCGACATCATCCTGAAGCCGCTTTACGGCAATGGCGGCGCCGGCGTTTTCCACTCCACCCGTGACGACCGCAATTTCACTTCGTTGATGGAGATGTTCCATCAGATGTTCCGCGAGCCCTTCATTGCGCAGGCCTATCTGCCGGCGGTGCGCAAGGGTGACAAGCGGATCATTCTGGTCGATGGCGAACCGGTCGGCGCGATCAACCGTGTGCCGGCCGAAACCGACAGCCGTTCCAACATGCACGTTGGCGGGCGCGCTGAGGCAACGGAGCTGACGACGCGCGAAAAGGAAATCTGCGCCCGCATCGGGCCCGCGCTGAAGGAGCGCGGCTTCCTGCTGGTCGGCATCGATGTCATCGGCGACTATATGACCGAGATCAACGTCACCTCGCCGACCGGTATTCGCGAGGTCAAGAAGTTTGGCGGCGCCGATATTGCCGCGCTGCTTTGGGATGCGATCGAGAGGAAACGCGCCTGAGGTATTTTCCTTCCGCATTTCCCTTTTTGTTCTATTTGCACAACCGACTGCAACCGAAAAACGAGTATTGCGCGAATTTGTTCCGTTAATGTTCTTGTCTCCTGTCCGAAATCGTGCCAGATTGCAACTCACGGCTCGCGCAAGACGTAGTTGTGAAGAGCGATCTGGTTTCGTGGGGGCGGGCAATGGTAGCGCGTGTCAGTACGGTTGCATTCCAGGGGATTGAAGGCGTTCCGGTTGATGTCCAGGTAATGGTCGCGCCTGGCAAGATCAACATGCATATTGTCGGACTGCCCGACAAGGCGGTGGCTGAAAGCCGCGAGCGGGTCCAGGCGGCGCTGCATGCCTCGGGCCTCGCCCTTCCGCCCAAGAAGGTCACGATCAATCTTGCTCCTGCAGACCTGCCGAAGGAGGGTTCGCATTTCGACCTGCCGATCGCGCTTGGCCTGATGGCGGCACTCGGCGCCATCCCGGGTGATGCACTTTCCAATTATGTGGTGATCGGCGAGCTTAATCTCGACGGCACGATCGCATCGGTTGCCGGCGCGCTGCCGGCGGCGATCGGTGCCAATACGCTCGGCAAGGGGCTGATCTGCCCGGCTGATTGCGGTGCCGAGGCCGCTTGGGCGGGAGCCGACATCGACATCCTCGCGCCGCGCAGCCTGATCGCGCTTGCCAATCATTTCCGCGGCACCCAGGTACTCACTCGCCCGGAACCGGCGATCAGAGCGCTGCCCGCCAACCTACCGGACCTTGCCGACATCAAGGGTCAGGAAAGCGCAAAGCGGGCGCTGGAAGTCGCAGCCGCCGGTGGGCACAACCTCCTGATGGTCGGGCCACCGGGATCGGGCAAGTCCATGCTGGCCGCTCGCCTCCCGTCGATCCTTCCCCCGCTTTCAGCCGCAGAATTGCTGGAAGTGTCTATGGTTCATTCGATCGCCGGCCAGCTTTCCGGCGGCAAACTGTCCGATCGCCGGCCGTTTCGCACGCCACACCATTCGGCGACGATGGCCGCGCTGGTTGGCGGTGGCTTGCGCGCGCGCCCGGGCGAGGCTTCGCTCGCCCACCGTGGTGTCCTCTTCCTCGACGAACTGCCGGAGTTTGCCCCGCCGGTGCTCGATGCGCTACGTCAGCCGTTGGAGAGCGGCGAATGCATCATCGCGCGTGCTAACCACAGGGTTGCCTATCCTGCCGAGTTCCAGTTGGTGGCGGCGATGAACCCCTGCCGCTGCGGCATGGCAGGCGAGCCGGGCCACACTTGCGCGCGCGGACCGCGCTGCATGACGGATTATCAGGGCCGAATTTCCGGGCCGCTGATGGATCGCGTTGACATCCGTATAGACGTGCCAGCGGTCTCCGCCTCCGACCTGATCCGACCGATGGCGGCGGAGAAGAGCGCTGACGTGGCCCGGCGCGTGGCACTCGCCCGAGACATGCAGCGCGAGCGGTTCGAAGCGGCCGGTGTCGCCGGCGTGACCACCAATGCTCGCTGCTCTACGGCGCTGATCGAGACCTTGGCGGAGCCGGACGCGGCAGGCCTGCAATTGCTGCGCGACGCGGCGGACAAGTTCAAGTTCTCTGCCCGTGGCTATCACCGGGTACTGAAAGTGGCACGCACGCTGGCCGATCTCGACGGCGCTCCGCTGCTCGGTCGTATCCATCTGGCCGAGGCGATTTCCTACCGTATCTCCTCCGAGCGGCTGTCGGCGGTGGCCTGAGGCATTGATGTCGGCGCGGGTGGATGAATACCGGCCAAGCGGGGCTCCTCTTGGTATGCGAGCCGTCAGATACCTGGAAAAGAAAAGGGGGGCTCGCCCCCCTTCACGCGAAGGCGAGCCGTTCTCCGCTCAGTCGCCGAGGCCGTCAAACAGGGCCGTCGAGAGATAGCGTTCGGCAAAGGACGGGATGATGACAACGATGGTCTTGCCGGCGTTTTCCTCGCGCTGGCCGACCTTGATGGCAGCGGTGAGGGCGGCACCCGAGGAGATGCCGACCGGAACACCTTCGAGCCGGGCGACGAGCCGGGCGTTTTCGAAGGCTTCTTCATTGGTGACGGTGACGATCTCGTCATAGACCTTGGTGTCAAGGACGCCGGGCGCGAAACCGGCGCCGATGCCCTGGATCTTGTGTGGGCCAGGGTTGCCGCCGGAGAGAACCGGGCTGTCGGCTGGCTCCACGGCGATGACCTGGACAGAGGGCTTCTTTGCCTTCAACACTTGGCCGGTGCCGGTGATCGTTCCGCCGGTGCCGATGCCAGACACCAGGATGTCAACGCCGCCGTCGGTGTCGTTCCAGATTTCCTCGGCCGTTGTCTTGCGGTGGATTTCCGGGTTGGCCGGGTTTTCGAACTGCTGCGGAATGATCGCGTCAGGAAGGGTTGCGGCAAGCTCTTCGGCTTTGGCGATTGCGCCCTTCATGCCTTTCGGACCTTCCGTCAGCACGAGTTCGGCGCCGAGCAGGGCGAGCATCTTGCGTCGCTCGATCGACATGGTCTCGGGCATGGTGAGGATCAGCTTGTAGCCCTTGGCTGCGGCAGCGAAGGCCAGCGCGATGCCGGTATTGCCGGAGGTCGGTTCGATCAGCGTGGTCTTGCCGGGGGTGATCTTGCCCTGAGCTTCCAGGCTCTCGATCATGGCTACGCCGATGCGGTCCTTGACTGAGGCAATCGGATTGAAGAACTCGAGCTTGGCGAGAAGATTGGCTTTCACGCCCTTTTCTTTCGCCAGCTTGTCAAGGCGCACGATCGGCGTATCGCCGATCGTCTCGGTGATTGAGGCATAGACGCGGCCGCGGCCCGGTTTCTTCATATCGGACATGGTGATCTCCCTTTGGGTATGCTTTGGCGACACAGTAGGGCGAAAGCCTGAAGCTATCCAGAACCCTTCGCCTAGACGTTCGCGAATGATTAGAAAAATCACACGCTTCGCGACGCGGGTCGCGAAATTTTATTCAGGCGCGCGCGGCGATATAGGCTGCCGTGCCGGCGAGAACGGTCGCCGCCGAACGGTTGAGTGTTTTTAGTGAATTGGGTTTCTTCAGCAGTGTCCGCGCCTGTGAGGCCAGCAGGATATAGGGGACGAGCACGGCGAGCAGCATGACGAAGGTAATGCCGACGAGGGCGGCATAGTCCTTCGCCCCGATGGCCTCCAGCGGGATCAGTGTCGGAACCAATGCGACATAGAACAGCATGGTCTTCGGATTGCCGAGCGTGACGAGCAGGCCGGAGAGGAAGGAGAGCCCGACATGTGTCGAGCGCTTGGCCTCGATATTCTGCGCGATCAGTCCGGTCGTCCAGAGCTTCCAAGCGATGTAGACGAGATAGAGCACGCCTAGGTATTTGATGATCGCGAAGGGCGTGGTCAACGTCTGCGCCACCAACGCCAGGCCGAAGATGACGGCGGTCAGATAGCAGAGGTCGCCGAGGATAAGGCCGAGCCCCATAAAGAAGGTCGGGCGAAAACCCGATCCCAGCGCGCGTGCCACGATCGCGGTCATGCCGGGGCCGGGAATGACGGCAGCGACGAAAAGTGCACCACTGTAGGCGAGAAGCGTGGCCGGTGTCATGAGATCCTCCGTGAACGGCTGATTGCTAGCGCGCCGCCGCCGAACTTGCAATGGTGACAAGAACGGCGTTGCTGCGGCAGGGCGGCTCGGTTTAGCACGTTCGCGAGAAATGCCAGCCAAGGGCCTCGCCCCATGCCTTCTTCCTCATCCTTGATCGCCTTCGCCCTCATCTGCCTCGGCATGGTGCTGACGCCCGGGCCGAACATGATCTATCTCGTGTCACGCTCCATCTGCCAGGGGCCGGTCGCCGGTCTTGTTTCGCTCGGCGGCGTGGCGCTCGGCTTTGTCTTCTACATGCTGATGTCGGCGCTCGGCATCACCGTGCTGGTCATGGCCGTGCCCTTTGCCTATGACGCGCTGAAGTTCGCCGGCGCCGCCTATCTGCTCTGGCTTGCCTGGCAGGCCATCCGGCCAGGCGGTCGCTCGCCATTTCAGGTGCGCGACCTGCCGAACGACAGCCCGCGCAAGCTCTTCATGATGGGGCTGGTCACCAACCTGCTGAACCCCAAGGCCGCTGTTCTCTATCTCTCCCTGCTGCCGCAGTTCGTCGATCCGGCGTTGGGCAGCGTGCTCCTGCAATCGGTGGTGCTTGGCGGCAGCCAGATAGCCATCAGCCTCGCGGTCAATGCAATGATCGCGCTGATGGCCGGCTCGATAGCGCTTTTCCTCGCCAGGCGGCCCTTCTGGATGGTGGTGCAGCGCTGGCTGATGGGCACGGTTCTCGTCGGGCTTGCCGCTCGCATGGCGACCGAAGCCCAGCGATAGGGTTTCAGAACATCGGCCGCCTGGCGCACGCTGCATGACTGATCTCGACCGGATTCTGGAACGGAGTGTCGACAGGGCCTAGACCAAGGCCTCGATGATCAACTAGATCCCGAAGATGTCGAGGAACACAGTTTTGGCGGCTGCCCAACCGACCGGATCGTCGAAATAGTCCTGCCGGAAGGTCAGCTTTCCCTTCACGGTCAGACCCCCGTCGAGCCGAAGCCGCCGGCGCCGCGGGTGGTTTGCGAGGCATTGGAGACTTCCGCCACACGCGCCTGCACGACCGGCGCGATCACCATTTGGGCGATCCGCATGCCGCGGCTGATCTCGAACGGCTCGTGCCCGAGATTGACAAGCAGCACCTTCACCTCGCCGCGATAGTCGCTGTCGATCGTGCCCGGCGTGTTGAGGCAGGTGACGCCGTTCTTGAAGGCGAGGCCGGAGCGGGGCCGAATCTGCGCCTCGAAGCCTTCCGGGATCTCGAAGACGAAGCCGGTCGGCACCAGCGTTCTGTCGCCCGGCGAAAGCACGAGTGGCTCGCCTTCGGCGACGGCGGCCCGCAGGTCCATGCCGGCGGCGCCCTTGGTCTCGTAAGCTGGCAGGGGGATGCCGTCGCCGTGTGGCAGGCGAACGAGATTGAGCATGGGGCCGAGAACATCTCGCATGGCGGTCATCCTTCCTTCCGGGAGCGTTCCTCTTCCCAATTGCATATTCGACCCCAAGTCGCTAGATAACCGCCCAACAAAAGGATTTCTCTTCATGGCCGAAACGCTTGCAGAGGCGGTCTCCCGCCGCCGCACCTTCGCGATTATCGCGCACCCGGATGCCGGCAAAACCACGCTCACCGAAAAGCTGCTGTTGTTCGGCGGCGCCATCCAGCTTGCCGGTGAGGTCAAGGCCAAGAAGGACCGCATCCAGACCCGCTCGGACTGGATGAAGATCGAGCGTGAGCGCGGCATCTCCGTCGTCACCTCGGTGATGACCTTCGAATATGAAGGCAATGTCTTCAACATTCTCGACACGCCAGGCCACGAAGACTTCGCCGACGATACCTATCGCACGCTGACGGCGGTCGATGCGGCGGTCATGGTCATCGATGCCGCTAAGGGTATCGAGCCGCGAACGCTGAAGCTGTTCGAAGTCTGCCGCATGCGCGACATTCCGATCATTACTTTCATCAACAAGATGGACCGCGAAAGCCGTGACCCCTTCGAGATCCTCGACGAGGTCGAGGAGAAGCTGGCGCTTGATACTGCCCCGGTGACTTGGCCGGTAGGGCGTTCGAAGACTTTCTGTGGCTCTTACAACCTGGTGGAAAACACTTTCCGTGGCTCCGACAAGCAAGTCGATGGCCTGCCGGTTAACAGCCCGTCCAATGTTGCCGAGAAGCTACCGGAAAACGAACGCGCGGCCTTCATTGAAGAGCTGGAGCTTGCCCAGGAGGCCTGCCGCCCGTTTGACCGCCAATCCTTCCTCGAAGGCCACATGACTCCGGTCTTTTTCGGCTCGGCGCTGAAGAACTTCGGCGTGCGCGATCTGATCAATGCGCTCGGCGATATGGCCCCGCCACCACGCGACCAAGTGGCCGACACCCGCACCGTCCATGCCAATGAAGACAAGATGACGGCCTTCGTTTTCAAGATTCAGGCCAACATGGACCCCAACCATCGCGACCGCATCGCCTTTGCCCGCATCTGCTCCGGCAAGCTGGAGCGCGGCATGAAGGTCCGCCTTGCCCGTACCGGCAAGCAGATCGGTTTAACGGCGCCGCAGTTCTTCTTCGCCTCGCAACGCCAGCTGGCCGACACGGCCTTTGCCGGTGATGTGGTCGGCATTCCGAACCATGGCACGCTCCGTATCGGCGATACGTTGACTGAAGGCGAGCCTCTGGTCTTCCAGGGCGTGCCGAATTTTTCGCCGGAAATCCTGCGCCGTGTGCGACTTGAGGATGCGATGAAGGCCAAGAAGCTGAAGGAAGCCTTGCAGCAGATGGCCGAAGAGGGCGTCGTGCAGCTATTCTCTCCGGAAGACGGTTCTCCTGCGATCGTCGGCGTGGTTGGCGCGCTTCAGCTCGACGTCCTGAAGGAGCGCCTTTCTGCCGAATACGGTCTGCCGGTCTCATTTGAAATGTCGCGCTTTTCGGTCTGCCGATGGATTTCTGCTGACCAACCGGCCGAGCTGGAGAAATTCATGAGCCAGCGCCGCGGCGATATCTGCCGAGACCTCGACGGTGACCCGGTGTTCATGGCGCAGGACGGCTTTTCCCTGCGCTATGAGAGCGAACGTTACCCGGCGATCAAAATGGCCGCGATCAAGGAATATCACGCCATCAAGGCGGCGTGATCGTCCGCTCCGCAGGGCGGCGTCCTGGCCGCTCTCGATATACCGCAGCATGACGCCCGGGCGTGAACCCGTGCTTTGCCGCAGATGAAGGCCGGTCAGATCGCCCGGACGATCTGCAAATGGCCCGTCGAATCGACGTGCACGCCAAGGCCCTCATAAGACGCGATCGTCGGATGCGGGGTCTCCATCGTATGGCCATGGGTGGCGGTGACCACCATCACGTCGGCCCCTGCGGCCTCGGCCGCGCGCACGCCCGCCAGAACATCCTCGAACACCAGGCAGCGGGCCGGGTCAGCGCCGATATGCCGCGCGCCCAGCCGATAGCCCGCGGGATCCGGCTTGCCGATCACCACATCCTCGGCGGTGACGATCTTCGGCGGCTGCGGCAGGCCGGCGGCCTCAATGCGGGCGCGGGCCAACGCAACAGGGGCCGAGGTGACGATCGACCAGCGGTCGGACGGGAGCGCGTTCAGGAAATCGATCGCGCCGGGCAGGGCCACCACGCCCTCGACATCCTCGATCTCGGCGCGTTCGATGACCAGCGCTTCGGCTTCCACGTCGACGTCCGGCAGGCCCAGTCCGCGAATGGTGTCGATGCCGCGCTTGCCATGCATGGTGGGCAGAAAGGCCTCAACATCAAGGCCATGACGCGCCGCCCATTTTGCCCAGACCCGCTCGGCGGCGGCGATGGAATTCAGCAGCGTTCCGTCCATGTCGAACAGGAAACCGGCATAACGTTTGTCGAAGACTGTGGTTTGAGCGGAGGTCAATCGCGGGGCTCCTTGCAGCGGGACGGGAGGCGAGGCAATACAATGCACTAGCCGCTTTTGGCGATCACCGCAAACGGCGCTGGCCGACCGCGAACAGTGAGTGATCAACTGGATCCGGCAGAGTGTCGACTCTCCGAGATCCTTCTTCGGTGCGATCAAGACGGCACCATCGCCTTGGCCGATATTGAGGAAGACGATCTCAAGCTATCGCTCGCTCGTCGTGTGGGCTTTGGGAATGCGGAGCGTTTCCGGCTTCTTGGTCGTCGGGCCCCAGAGAATTTCCAGTCAGCCAACGGGTTGTTCTGGCACAACCTCAAGTCAGTCACTCCATAGGACCTGTCGCTTCCCCGTTGTTCGATTGGTGGCGTAGAAGTAGGTCTTCGCGGTCCGGCCGCGGCTATTCTTCGGCAAGTCGACGAAGCGATGATCCAAGCCAGGCGTCTCCATCAAGGGTGCTGCCAGGAAGCGGAGCACCCGGACGGGGCTATCGTAGCGGATTCGCCTCTTTTGCGCGAGATGGCAAATAGATACACGTTATGGGTGAGAATACTTGGCCGATGTTGTGTTCGCTGGGGAGGTGACAGGTCGCTGCGCTGCATCTATAACGGAGGCATTGAGAGACAGGGGCGTTCGTCTAACGATGGGCTGAGAAGCACCCTTTGAACCTGAACCAGATAATGCTGGCGGAGGGAGTCGCTCGGGGTCTTTTCGCCGTTCGCGCGCTACTTGTCCCCCAGCACTTGCCTCGCTGAAAGGGGCAAGATGACCAAGGCCGAGACATTTGGAACACTGCTGGACGAAATGCGTGCCACCGCGCCGCTTGTGCAGTGCATCACTAACTACGTTGCAATGAACATCGCCGCCAATGTCCTGCTGGCGGCGGGGGGCTCGCCGGCCATGGTGCACGCCCAAGAGGAAGCAGGCGAATTCGCCGGTTTTGCTGGGGCGTTGACCGTCAATATCGGCACGCTCTCGCCTACTTGGGTCGACGGGATGAAAGCAGCGATCGGTGGTGCGGTTGCGGCTCGCCGCCCGTGGGTTCTCGACCCGGTCGCCCATTTCGCCACCGGCTTTCGCCGCAAGGTGACGGCTGATCTTCTGGCGCTCGGGCCGACCGTGGTGCGCGGCAACGCTTCGGAGATCATCGCGCTTGCCGGTGGTGTGAGCAGTGCCAGGGGAGTCGACAGCCGCGATCCGGTGGAGCAGGCGGAGGAGGCAGCACGATGGCTGGCGCATAAGCAGCGCTGCATCGTCGCCGTCACCGGCGCGACCGATCTCGTCACCGATGGCAACCGCGCCACTCGCATCGAAGGCGGTTCGCCGCTGATGCCCAAAGTGACGGCTTTGGGTTGCTCGCTGACCTGCCTTGTCGGCGCCTATGCAGCGATCCGCCCGCAAGATCCGTTCGGTGCGACGGTGGCGGCACTCACCCATTTCGCCGTGGCCGGTGAGCAAGCTGGAAAACAGTCGCCGGGACCGGGCAGCTTTGCTGTCGGCTTCCTCGATCTGCTGGCCGAGGTCGATGGCGTCATGCTCGACAAGCTCGCGCGGGTGGTGCGGCTGTGAAAAGGTTCGACCTTTCCCTCTATCTGGTGCTTGATCCAGCGCTTTGCCGGCCGCTCGGCATGGTCGAAACCGCGCGGCTGGCTGTCGCCGGGGGCGTAACTATGGTGCAGTTGCGCGACAAAGGTGCTTCGCCGGCGCAGATGATTGAGACGGGCAGAGCGCTGAAGGCGGCACTGGCCGACAGTGGTGTGTCACTGATCGTCAATGATGACGTCGAGGCGGCGGTCGCGATCGGCGCGGATGGCCTGCATGTCGGGCAGGACGATATGGAGGTGCAGACGGCCCGTCAGTTGATCGGGCCGGACATGATCCTCGGACTTTCGGTGGAAACAGAGGCGCTGGCGGCGCGTGTCGATCCGGCGATGGTTGATTATGTCGGAGCCGGACCCGTTTTCACCACGGCCACCAAACCCGGCCACAAGCCGCCTATCGGCATGGATGGCCTTGCCCGCCTGATCGCGGCGACGTCGTTGCCGGCAGTCGCCATTGGCGGCCTTAAGGTCGAGCATGTCGCGACAAGCCTCGCTGCGGGCGCCGCAGGTCTCGCCGTCGTTTCGGCCATATGCGGCCAGCCCGATCCGCGCACCGCCGCCTTGAAACTCTCCCAAGCCATCCGAAAGGCCAGATCATGATTCGTAACGTTTTATCGATCGCCGGTTCCGATCCCTCGGGCGGTGCCGGCATCCAGGCCGATCTCAAGGCCTTCGCCGCGCGCGGTGTCTACGGCATGGCAGCGCTGACGGCATTGACCGCCCAGAACACGCAAGGTGTCTCCGCCGTCCATCCAGTGCCGCCGGACTTCGTCGGCGAGCAGATTCGCATGGTCTTTGCCGATGTGCGTGTCGATGCGGTGAAGATCGGCATGATTGCCAATGCCGGGATCGCCGAAGCAGTGGCCGCAATACTCGTCCAGCATCGCGGCATGCCAGTGGTGCTGGACCCGGTAATGGTTGCCAAGGGCGGCGCCTCGCTGCTCGATCCGCAGGCGGTGGCGGCGCTGACGACCCTTCTGCTGCCGCTCGCCACACTCGTCACCCCCAATCTCCCGGAGGTGGCAGCTCTGCTTGGCGAAGCCGAGGCAAGCGATCGCCAGACCATGGAGGAACAGGCTGTGCGGCTGCGGGCGCTCGGTCCCTCCGCTGTACTGGTCAAGGGCGGCCATCTCGGCGGTGTGGAAAGCCCGGACGTGCTCGTGTCCGACGCAGGCACCTGCTGGTTCGAGGCGCCGCGTGTCGAAACCCAAAATACCCATGGCACGGGATGCTCGCTATCGAGCGCTATAGCCGCCGAACTCGCCAAGGGGCTTGCCCCGCATGTCGCCGTTGCTGCCGCCAAGACATGGCTCGCCGGCGCGATTGCCGGCGCCGATGCACTTGTCGTTGGCTCCGGCCATGGGCCGGTCCACCATTTTCACACACTCTGGAGCACTAAAGGAAATAACCCATGAGCCTGCCCCTCGACCAACAAACAGTCCTTGTCACCGGCGCCGGCCGTGGCCTCGGCGCCGCGATTGCCGCAGCCTTTGCCGGCGAAGGGGCAAACGTCGCGGTGAACTATCGCAACAGCCGGAAGCAGGCGGAAGAGCTCGTGCTCCGGCTTGGCGAGAGGGCGGCTGCCTTCGGAGCCGACGTGCGTGACGGAGACGCAATCGAGCAAATGGTGGCCGATGTCACGGGGAGGCTCGGTGCCCCGACTACGATCGTCCACAATGCGCTTGCCGATTTCTCCTTCAACGGTGATGCGCGCACCAAGCTCGATGTGCTGAGCTGGGAGGAGGTCGCCGCGCACATGGAAACCGGGGTGAAGGGTGCCCTGAACCTGATCCGGGCCGCGATACCTTCAATGCGGGAACGCGGCTTCGGCCGGATCGTGCTGATCGGCACCAATCTCTTCCAGAATCCGGTCGTGCCCTATCACGACTATACCGCCGCCAAGGCCGCGCTGTTGTCGCTGGCGCGCACGGCAGCCGCCGAACTCGGGCCCTTGGGGATTACCGTCAACATGGTTTCGGGCGGCCTGTTGCGCACCACGGATGCCAGCAGTGCGACGCCGGAATCGGTGTTCGACCTGATCGCCGCCAACACGCCTCTGCGTCGGGTGACGACACCCGAAGAACTGGCCGATGCCGTACTGTTCTTCGCCAGCCCCTGGGCGCGCGCGGTGACTGGACAGAATCTGATCGTCGACGGCGGGCTGGTGTTCAATTGAGCAAGCAGGTTACGGCATCTTCGAGTCGAGGGTGATGTCTTCACCGTCGACCGCGAAGGTACCGTAACCCTTGTGGTGCAAGGTTTTCGGCGCGACTTGTTTTGGGTCATGCCAAGCCTTGACCACGTCCAGCACGAAGAGGTTGTGTCGCTCGACGAAGTCGCGGTCCACCACCTTGCACTCGAGATTGGCGAAACACTCGCCGATCAGCGGCGCGGACACGGCTTCGGCCGGCAGCGCGGTGAGCCCGATCGTGGCGAATTTGTCAGTGTCGCGTCCAGAACAATTGCCGACCGCCACGACCTTTTCCGCCATCGCGGCGGAAGGGATGGAGATCACGCATTCGCCGGTCCTTGAGAGCGCGGCGAAGCTGTGGTCGGCGGAACTGACGATGCAGCCGATCCGTGGCGGGGTGAACTCCATCATCATATGCCAGGACATGGTCATGACGTTCGGCTTGCCGTGGAAGGCGGTGGTGAGCAGGACCACCGGTCCTGGTTCGATCAGTTGGTAAACCTTATCGAGCGCATAGGCTTTCATGGTTTCGGATCCTCCGGCAGGGTCTTGTTGCGGCGATAGCTTTCGACCCAGGCATGATAGGCTTCCGCATCGCCATATTCGAGGAATTGTTCGAAGTAGGGATGGGGATCGGCGGCGCGCGTCGCGTGCTTGATTGGGCACCAGAAGCGCTCGGTGCGCCCGGCGATCTCGCGGGCATAGGCGATCACGCCGTTGGCATAGCCGCAGTAGATGCAGTTGAGCTTTTCCAGCCCGTTCAGATAGGCGAGATGCTCGCGGTCAATGACGATATGGCTGCCGCGCTTGACCCGTTCAATGTCATAAACGCGAAAGCAGATCTGCTGATAGATCGTCACCGAGAGATCGAGCAACACGATTGGAATGATCAGCCCGTAGATGAAGGGGGCCGTCAGCAGGTAGGCAAGGTTGCCGCGCGTGACATAGCGCCAAAGGCCGGTCCGGTATTCGGCCTGCCACTTGCGCATGTCTTTTTCGAAGCGGACCTTGCCTCGCTCCAATTGGTAGCGGAAGCGCTCGCGCTGGGCTGCGATACGCCGGTCGAGTTCCTCTTCAAGTTCTCGGCGGACCGCGGCGAGCCGCTCCTGGATATCCTCGAGAACGGTCTTTTCCATATTGCTATTCCTTGTCGTAATGCCCCGCGGCGAGCCACAGCGTGTTTTGCCCTATCCGAAATGGACCGTATGAATAGGGGCGACGAGCGGATTCTGTCTGATCGCAGCGGCCAGCGCCGCAATTTTCGGGCAATGGACGGTCAACCACTCCTGATCCATCCAGCCGGCCAGCATCCAGAGATAGATGTCAGCCATGGTCATCTGTTGCCCAAGGATGAAAGGGCCGACGATCACTTCTTCCAGAATGGCGTGGTGACGTTTGACGTAAGCGTCGGCACTCGTTTTCACGCCCTCTATGCCATCGGCGTTGTCCGTGTAGCGGTCCGAATAGCCCTTTCGCAATTCGCCTTCGTAAATGTTGACCGCCATGAAGATCAGCCAGCGATCATGCTGGGCGCGCGCCGAGCTTCCGGGGAGTGGCGCAAGCTGCGCCGCAGGCAGGGCGTCGGCGAGGTGCAGCATCATGGCGGAGCCTTCCGTCATGATGGACGAATCGGGGAGCTGCAGGGCCGGAACCTGCTGTCGCGGGTTGATCAGCTTGAAGTCTTCCGTGAGGTGCTTGCCCTCGGCGGTGCTGGTCTGAACGATGCGATATTCAGCGCCGGACAAAGCCAGAGCCGCTTCGACCGATGCGCTGCCCGATCCGGTCGATCCGTAGAGTACGTACATGAACTGACTGCCTCCATTGTTTGGTGGCCACTCTATCGCACGGCGCCGAGATGGAAAGGCCATGTTTCATGGCAGGCGGGTAAGAAACAAAAACGCCGGACGCAAGGCCCGGCGTCATGTCTCTGGCTTTCAGCCGCGATTGTCAGTGGTCGGCTTTGATGAAGGTGCCGTTCTGCAACTCGTGCATCGCCTGCATCAGTTCCTCGCGCGTGTTCATCACGATCGGGCCATGCCAAGCGACCGGCTCCTTGATCGGCTTGCCGGTGACCAGCAGGAAGCGGATGCCTTCATCTCCGGCCTGCACTGTTACTTCGTCACCCGTGTCGAACACCACCAGTGTCCGGTTGCCGGAGAGGTCTCGGATGCTCAGCTCCTCGCCCTGATATTCCTTCTCGACCTTGACGCCGAAGGGCTTGGAGGCATCGCGGAATGTGCCGGAACCCGCGAAGATATAGGCGAAAGCCGAGCGGTAGGTGTCGACTGGAAAGCTCTTGCGCTTGCCCGGCTGCACGGAGATATCGAGATAGACGGGCTCGGCGGCAATGCCGTCGACGGGGCCGGTCTTGCCCCAGAAGTCGCCTGTGATGACACGTACGACGGTGCCGTCGTCATCGACCACGACGGGGATGTCGGCGCCCTTGATGTCCTGATAGCGCGGTGCTGTCATCTTCAGCGACGAGGGCAGGTTGGCCCACAGCTGGAAGCCGTGCATTTTGCCGGAAAAATCGCCCTTCGGCATTTCCTGGTGCATGATGCCGCTGCCGGCCGTCATCCATTGCACGTCGCCAGCGCCGAGTAGGCCGCGATTCCCCAGGCTGTCTCCATGTTCGACCGTGCCGGCCAGCACATAAGTGATCGTTTCGATGCCGCGGTGCGGATGCCAGGGGAAGCCCCGGATGTAGTCGGACGGATTGTCGTTGCGGAAATCGTCCATCATCAGGAAGGGGTCGGTCATCGACGGATCGCCGAAGCCGAAGACGCGGTGCAGTTTCACGCCGGCGCCCTCCATGGCGGGTGTGGCATGGCTTTCATGCTTGACGGGGCGTATGGACATGGTCGAGCTCCTTTCGAGCAGAACGTGAAGTTGAAGCCAATATAGTTGATCCGCAGGCACACGTAGATGGGCGCCCCGGGAACGCAGTGTTCACAAAAGCCGATGCCGCAGTGCAAAAAGTGATTGCGGTCATCGTCAAAATTCTGTCATCAATAGGCCGATTGTTTAGATTTCATTAGCCATTCGAGCAAAGACTGGCAGCAGGGCCGAACTGCCGGATTTGCAAAATCAGGGCCGTGCTGACGCGGACGGGCCATCGGAGATCTTGGAAAACATGTGTCGTTGGGCAGCCTATCGCGGTGAATCGATCTATCTCGAGGAACTCGTCTCGTCGCCCGCCCATTCGCTCATTGAGCAATCCCACTGTGCCACCAGAGCCAAAACCGCAACCAATGCCGACGGTTTCGGCATCGCCTGGTATGGCGATCGGCCGGAGCCGGGGCGCTTCCGTGACGTGCTTCCGGCTTGGTCGGACTGCAATCTGAAGAGCCTGGCGCGGCAGATAAGATCCCCGCTGTTTCTCGCGCACGTCAGGGCAGCGACCCATGGTGCGACGCGTCGTGATAATTGTCATCCCTTCGTTAACGGCATCTGGTCGTTTATGCACAACGGTCAGATCGACCATTTCGACCGCCTGCGTCGGCCAATGGAATCCATGCTGGACGACGAGAACTTCCATGCGCGAACAGGAACAACGGATTCCGAGCTGCTTTTTCTTTTGGCTCTGCAATTCGGTCTGCGCGAACGGCCGATCGCGGCCATGGCCGAGGCTGTTGGTTTTGTTGAGCAGATCAGCCGGCACTTGACCGGCACCGCTCGAGTCCGCTTCACTGCCGCCTTCTCCGACGGCCGCACGCTTTATGCCGTACGCTATGCCACCGACGCCTACGCGCCGACCCTGTTTGCCGCACCGATGGGCGGAAAGGGCGGGTACTGCCTTGTTTCCGAACCGCTCAACGATGAGACAGATACCTGGGTCGAAATCCCGGCCGGCAGTGCGGTGATCCTTGATGCCAACGGTCTCGATGCAGCGGTCTTCGAGCCAGCCTGGGAACCTGAGGCCAAAGTCGAACGGTCGGCTGCACCGGCCGTCGCACTTTGACCGAAAAACACGTCAGGCGAGCGGGACGATTCCGAGTTCGCTGCGCAGCTTGCGGGTCAGTCCCTCTGCAACCAGGTCGTAGGATCGCTTCACATAGTGGACGAGTTCGTCGGGCGACAGCGGTGCCTTGTCGGTAATCGACACCCATTTGCGTTTGGCGAAATAGCGTGCCTGGCCGATCCCGTCGAGCGCAGTCAGGATCTCGAAGCTCTCCTCCGTGCACTTGAGGCAGATGTTCGTGCCCTCATCGCCGCGATGGAGCAGGGTGAATACTTTGTCGCCGACCTTGGCGACATGCGATTCCCACTGGTCGACCAATATCACGCCGGCAAGGTCGGTGACGAAACGGTCGAAATCCACCTGTTGGAAAAGGTCCATGTCGTTCAGCCTCCGTTGAGCCTTCCGGCGATCAGTTGCGCCAGACGGTCGGCAACCTCGTCCTTCGAGAGGTCGGGCCATGTCTCGACGCCGGTCTTCGTGATGAGCTTCACGCTGTTGCGCGTCCCGCCCATGATCCCTGTTTCCGGCGAGACGTCATTGGCGACGATCAGGTCCGCGCCTTTGCGCTCGAGCTTGGTACGGCCGTTGTCCTCGACATTCTGCGTCTCGGCGGCAAAGCCGACGACGATCTTCGGCCGATACTTGTGGTGTCCGACGGTCTTCAGGATGTCGGGGTTCTCGGTGAGCCGCAGCGGTGCGGGTGCCTCGCCGGGTTGCTTCTTGATCTTCTGGTCCGCCGGCGCGACAGTCCGCCAGTCGGCGACTGCGGCGACCATGACGGCGATATCGGCCGGTAGGCGGGAAATGACAGCATCACGCATCTCCTCGGCTCGTTCGACGTGCACGGTTTTCACACCCGTCGGATCGGGGAGTGTCACCGGGCCGGAGACGAGGGTGACGTCCGCGCCGAGTCTGGCCAGCGCTGCGGCGATCGCATGGCCCTGGCGGCCGGAGGAGCGGTTGGCAATGTAGCGGACCGGGTCGATCGGCTCATGGGTCGGGCCGGAGGTGACGATGGCGGTCTTGCCGGCTAGTGGCTTCGGGGCATCGTCGAGCAAGCGCTCGACGGCGGCGACGATGTCCAGCGGTTCGGTCATACGGCCAAGGCCGTTTTCTCCGCTCTCGGCCATTTCCCCCGCCATCGGCCCGACGAGATTGATGCCGTCTGCCTTCAACGTCGAGACGTTACGCTGCGTCGCCGGATGAGCCCACATTTTCGGGTTCATCGCCGGCGCGACGAGAACTGGCCTGTCTGTCGCGAGCAGGACGGTCGAGGCGAGGTCGTCGGCATGCCCGTTGGCCATCTTGGCCATCAGATCGGCCGTCGCTGGGGCGATGACGATCAAGTCGCAATCGCGGGCAAGGCGGATATGGCCGACGTCCTGTTCGTCCTCGCGGGAGAAGAGCTCGGTGTAGACATGGCTCGCCGACAGCGCACCAACCGCCAGCTGTGTGATGAATTCCTGCGCCCCGCGTGTCATGATCGGCCGGATCGAGGCGCCCCGCTCGCGCAGCCGGCGGATGAGGTCCAGGCTCTTGTAGGCAGCGATGCCGCCCGAAATGATGAGAACGATGCGTTTGCCCGCCAAGGTCATGCCAGTGGAATCTCCCTTAAGTCGCGGCGACACTATCGCAATTTCATTGCCGGGCAAATCGGTCGATGCGGCTGGGCGGAAACACTCAGCCCGGTGGTGCCTGGGCGATGGCGATCACCAGCGGCATCTCGGCGATCGTTCCATGGTGAGTTTCAAGATATGAGATGCCTGGGCCGAGGGTTGAGGCCATAGACTTTACGATGCGGCTGCCGAGCCCCGTGCCGGTGGGCGCGCTCGTCAGTTGCATGCCGACGCCGTCGTCCTCGACGCGCAGCAGGGCGGCATTGTCGCCGGTGCGCTTCAGCCGGATGCGAATCTCTCCGGTCGGTTTGTCAGTATATGCATACTTGTAGGCATTGGTGACGAGTTCCGTGACGATCATGCCGATGGAGACGGCGCGATCGGCCGTGATCGAGATCGGATCGGCGTCCAGTGTGAGATGCAGAGGCTTCTCCGGGTTCTGCAGTGAACCCGATAGCTCGCTTGTGAGGTTCCGCAGATAGCGGTCAAGCTCCACCCGACTGACGTCGTCCGAGGTGTAGAGGCTTCTGTGCATGCCGGCGATCGCGGTGATACGCGCTTGCGTTTCGGCAAGCTCGGATTTCACGTCCGGGTTTTTGGAGTTGGAGATTTGCAGGCGCAGAAGGCTGGCGACGAGGGCCAGAGAATTGGCGACACGGTGGTTGACCTCACCAAGCAACGCTTCGGCGCGCTCCTTGGCGAGCCGTATCTCCTCCTCGGCTCGTTCCTTAGCGGCGCGCAATTGGGCATTCGCCACGGAATGCTCGATCGCACTAATGAGTAACGGCATAAAATCGTCACTGACAGTCTTGATGACATAGTCCGACGCACCGGCCCTGATCGCCTCTATGGCAACCTGGGCTTCGTTCGACCCGGTGACGTAAACGACGGGCAGAATGACATCGCGTGCACGCAGACGTCTCAACACCTCGTGGCCGGTAACATTCTGAAGGTAATGGTCGAGCACCAGGATGTCGAAGCTCTCGGCGTTAAGCAGGGCCAGAGCCTGCTCCGGCGTTTCGGCATGGGTCAGTCTGTAGCCCAGACGTGCCACGGCCTTGTCTACCAGGCGGACAATTGCCGCATCGTCATCCAGATAGAGTATCCGGATGCTCATCGGCAAATTCCGCCGTCAGGGGATCTGCATGACTGAGAAGAATAGCCCGAGCTGCCGGATGGCATTGGCGAAATTGTCATAGTCGACAGGTTTGGTGATGTAGACATTCGCCCCAAGGTCGTAACATCGCTGGATTTCGTGTTCATCGTCGGTTGTGGTCAGAATGACGACCGGAAGGCGACGTGTATGCGGGTTGGACTTTACTTTCTCAAGGATATCCGTGCCGGACATATCCGGCAAGTTGAGGTCGAGCAGGATCAGCAGATAGCGATCGGTCGAGGCCAAGCCACTCCGGTCATGACCGAGCACGTAGTCGAGCGCATCATTGCCGTTGGTGAACGGAATGATCTCGTTGTTCACTCCGGCGCGACGCACATTCTTCTCGATCAGGCGAGCATGACCCTCGTCGTCCTCGATCATGACTATGGTGACTTTTTTCCCCACGGCTTTCATCTCTCAACTCCGTATGATCCGCGCCAAATCCGATGGCAGGCGCAGCACGAAAGTGGACCCCGATCTCATTTTTGACCTAACGGTTATCTCTCCGCCGAGGTTCCGGGCGAGTGACCGTACATGCGCAAGGCCGATGCCTTCACCCGACTTGTCTTGTTGTCCTGACCGCCGGAAAAGCTCGAAAATGCGTTCGTGATCTTCGTCTGCAATGCCTCGACCGTTATCCTCGACCTCGATGCGCACCATGTTGCGGCCCTCCGGCAGCACACGCACCGCTAGAGTGAGCGGTCTCCCCGGCTGTTTATACTTCACGGCGTTATCGAAAAGGTTACCAAAGATCTGTTCGAGCGAGAAACGGTCCGTAACGATAAAGGGAACGCGGACATCGACCTGCACCTCGCCGTCGCCCTCGGCGATCTGATGATGGACGCTGGCGCTGGTCGCCTCGATGAGAGCTGTCAGATCGATCCGTTCGGGTTTCAGCTGGCGCCGTCCGTCTCGCGAGATCTTCAGGATCGCATTGATGAGACCGTCCATCTTCTTGGTTGAAGAACGGATGAAGTCGATCGCCTCCGGCAGATCCTCCGCTGCCGCAAGCCGCGCTTCCTTGATCTGATCCTCGCTCAACGTTCCACCATCGGCGAGCACGTAAGCCTGCAAGGCCTTGAGTGAGGCGTCGAGTTCCGCGGTGAAGCCCATGATATTGACCAATGGCGCACGGAGGTCGTGGGTCACAATATAGGCAAATCGCTGAATTTCCTGGTTTGCTCGCATCAGGTCTTCGGTACGCTCGTTGACGCGCTCCTCAAGTCCGGCATTGAGCGATTCGACTTCGCGACGGGCGCTTGACAGTGCCCGCACGTGCTGCGTGATGATCCCGATCGCGCCGCCCATGACTACGATGATGGCGATGGCGCCGCCGACCGTCACCCATTGCAGTTGGTTTGTAGCTTCCGACAGCGTGGAGACGCCGATCGCCACGTTTTCGTCCGACTTATCCTTGAAAAACTCGAGGATCTCCTGAATATCCTCCATGATCTTGCGGCCGTATTCTGTCTTGACCACCGCGATCGCGTCGGCCACACGGTCGGATTTTGCCAGCGTAATCGTGCTCGCGAGCTCAGCCATTTTTGCTGCGACAAGCTCGTCCAGTTTCTGAAGTCGCTTCTCTTTTGCAGGGCGGTCTTTGACGAGTTTGGCGATCAGCGCTTGGTTTCTACGGATTTTTGAAAGTGCCGCCTCGTAGGGTTCGAGAAAAGACTCATCCTGGGTCAGGAGGAAACCGCGCTGTCCCGTCTCCGCGTCCACGAGATTCTGCATCAGATCGGCGGCAGTCCTGCGGATTTGTCGCTCACCATTGATGAACTCGAACGTATTCTGGGTGTGGTTCACGAGCCAGAGCGAGGAAATGACGATTACGATCAGCAGTAACATGCCAATCGCCAGCATCGGGAGTGTCATCCGGGCGAAGCTCGCGTTGGTACCACGCATGTCGGTTCCCGTGCAAAAGACCTCCAGCAAGGAAGGTAGAGAAAGAGTCCGCAAGATACAGGCCGCCCGGCGGAACGTACAATTTCTGTGTTAACGCCTGCTGGAAGGCTTGGTTCCCTCCGGTGGCCTTTTTTTGACAGGTAAGGGAATGTCCCCTTCGGATCAACCGATCTGGACAGCCGCAATGACCACCAGCGTGACCGCAATGACCCAAAGCGCCAGCCGCGCGGACCTTGTGTGGCGCGCTTCGGCGCGGCCAATCGCTTCGGCCGTCTCGGGGTCGAACCTGAGGCCGGTCGCGCTCATCTGAACGATCTCGCCGTGCAGCCGTTCCGTCTTGGCGGCGATCTCGGGCAAGGCTTCCGCCAGACGGAAAACCGCGTGAATGCCCTCCTTGAGGTCGCCGACAATGCGCTTTGGTCCAAGATTGTCGCGGATCCAGGCGGAAACGACAGGATCCGACGCCTTCCACATGTTGAAGCGCGGATTGAGTATGCGTGCGACGCCCTCGACCACGACCATGGTCTTTTGCAGCATCACGAGTTCCGGACGCGTCTCCATGTCGAAGAGCTCGGTGACCTCGAACAGCAGGGTAAGCAGCTTGCCCATGGAGATGGTCTCCGCCGGCTGTCCGTGGATCGGCTCGCCGATCGCCCGGATCGCCTGGGCAAAGCTTGCGACATTATGGTGGGCTGGCACATAGCCGGCCTCGAAATGCACTTCGGCGACTCGCAGGTAGTCGCGTGTGATGAAGCCAAAGAGAATCTCGGCGAGGAAACGCCGTTCCTTCTTGCCAAGTCGCCCGGCGATCCCCATGTCGACCGCGACGATCATGCCGTCGGGGGCAACGAACAGGTTGCCAGGATGCATGTCGGCATGGAAGAAGCCGTCGCGCAGCGTGTGGCGCAGGAAGGACTGGATCAATGTGTCGGCAAGTGCGTCGAGATCATGGCCCGCCGCTTTCAGCGCCTCGACGTCGGACATCTTGATGCCGTCGATCCATTCCATGGTGACGACATCGCGCCCAGTGCGCTCCCAATCGACGGTCGGAACGCGGAAGCCCGGATCGTTCTTGGTGTTCTCGGTGATCTCCGAAAGCGCCGCTGCTTCCAGCCGCAAGTCCATCTCGACCTTTGTCGTCTGCTCGAGCGTACGGGTCACTTCCACTGGACGCAGCCGGCGCGTGTGCGGCAGAAAACGCTCCTGCAGATGAGAGACGAGATACATGGCCTCCAGGTCGGCAGCAAAGCGCTTGCGCACGCCGGGTCTGATCACCTTGACGGCGACCTTCCTGCGACCCTCAGGGGTGTCGACTTCCGCCGGATGGACCTGGGCGATCGAGGCCGCGGCGATCGGTTCGCCGAACGAGGCGTAAAGATCATCGATCGAGCGGCCGAGCGAGCCCGTCACGGTCGCTTTGGCGGCGTCCGTTGGGAAGAAGGCCATGCGGTCCTGCAATCCGGCAAGGTCCTCGGCAAAATCGGCACCGACAACATCCGGCCGCGTCGCGAGGAACTGCCCGATCTTGACATAGGAGGGACCGAGCCGTTCGACCGCCCGGGCCAGCCGGTCGGAGCGCTGCTCGCGCTTGGCGCGCTTGCGGGCAAAGAGTCCGGCGGCACCCTTGGCGATGCTAACCAGCGGGGGCAGATCTTCGGAGGGCAAAGCGGAAATCACGCCTTCCCGGACCAGCACCCAGCCCACCCGCGCCAGGCGGAAATATGCTCCGACAGTGCTCATGCAGATCAGAGCTTCCAGCCAGAATGAAGCGCCGCGATGCCGCCGGAGTAGTTGGTGAAGGTGACGCGCGAGAAGCCGGCCTTGGCGATCATGGCCGCGAAGTCGCGCTGGTTGGGGAATTTCCGGATCGATTCCACGAGGTACTGGTAGGGTTCGGCGTCGCCGGTGATCATTTTGCCGAACTGCGGAATGGCCTTGAATGACCACTGGTCATAGAAACGGTCGAGCAGCGGCATTTCGACTTCGGAAAACTCCAGCACCAGAAGGCGCCCGCCGCGCTTGAGGACGCGATACGCCTCGCTTAGCGCCACGTCGATGCGCGGCACGTTGCGGATGCCGAAGGCGATCGTATAGGCGTCAAAGCTATTATCCTCGAACGGCAATTCCTCTGCATTGGCCTCGACGAATGTGAGGTTTTCCGAGAGCCCCTTTTTTTCGGCCCGCTCGGCGCCGACGCCGAGCATCGAGCCATTGATGTCGAGCACGGTGGCATGCGCCAGCCGTCCGGAGGCTTCGACGATGCGAAAGGCGATGTCGCCCGTACCGCCGGCAACGTCGAGCACCTTGTAGGCCGAATCCTTGCGCGGATTGAGCGCGGCAATCATCGCATCCTTCCAGACGCGGTGCAGGCCGGCCGACATGACGTCGTTCATGATGTCGTAGCGCTTGGCGACCTTGTGGAAGACCTCATTGACCAGAACCTGCTTCTCGCCTTCCGCGACTTCGCGAAAGCCGTAGGAGGTTTCCATGCCGCCATCGGCGGAAGTGCGGCTCTCGGCCATCTGATCACTCCAATGTCTCATGTGGTCGAAAAGACCATAGCGAAAACGCCCTGGGCACGCTATCTCCGACCTGGGCTGGCCAGAGAGCTTTCGCGCTGGTCTACAGACGTTTCAGGCGCCATTCAAACGGAAAGATGGGGTGCAATGCCGGAATTGCCAGAGGTTGAGACGGTCAAAAGAGGGCTGGCGCCGACCATGGAAGGCGCGATGGTGCAACGGATCGAGCTGCGTAGGCCCGATTTGCGCTTTCCGCTGCCGCGCGATTTCGTCGCACGGTTGACTGGTCGGCTGATCGTCGGTCTCGCCCGTCGCGCCAAGTATCTGCTGATCGATCTCGATGATGGAACGACGGTGATTTCGCATCTCGGAATGTCCGGATCGTTCCGCATTGAGGAAGGGGAAGAGTCCGACCAGCCGGGTGAGTTTCATCACGCCCGGTCGAAGGACAAAAAACACGATCACGTCATTTTTCATTTGCAGCGACCGTATGGCAGGGGCGTGGCGCGCGTCATCTATAATGACCCACGCCGTTTCGGCTACATGGATCTGGCATTCCGGAACGAACTTGATGTCTACCCGGCCTTTCGCGATCTCGGGCCCGAGCCGGTCGGCAATGCGCTCGATGCCGCCTATCTTGCGGCGCGCTTCGCCGGCAAGCAGCAACCCTTGAAGATGGCCCTGCTCGACCAGAAGGTCATCGCCGGGCTCGGCAATATCTATGTGTGCGAGGCGCTATGGCGATCACATTTGTCGCCCAAGCGCGCCGTCGCGACTCTGGTGACGGCCACCGGCCGGCCGAAGAAGGAGCTCGAAGCGCTGGTCGAGGCGATCCGCGCTGTGATCGTCGATGCGATCGCGGCCGGTGGCTCGTCGCTGCGTGACCATATCCAGGCCGACGGAACGCTTGGCTACTTCCAGCACAGTTTCAGTGTCTACGATCGCGAGGGCGATTCTTGCCGGACCCCAGGCTGCGGCGGTACGGTCGAGCGTATGGTGCAGGGCGGACGTTCGTCATTCTATTGCCGCCGCTGCCAGAAATAACAATGATTTGAAACGGGAGTTGCCGATGACCTATGAAACCCTTCTGCTGGAGACCCGCGGTCGCGTCGCGATCATCACCCTCAATCGCCCGCAGGCGCTCAATGCGCTCAATTCGACCGTACTGATCGAAATGCGCCAATTGCTCGGTGAGTTGCAGGCGGATGCCGGGATCGGTGCGGTCGTGCTGACCGGCTCGGAAAAGGCCTTTGCCGCCGGCGCCGACATCAAGGAAATGCAGTCGCTCGAATTCGTCGACGTCTTCCTTGGTGATTTCTTCTGTGGTTGGGAAGAGATCGCCGGTTTCCGAAAGCCCTTGATCGCGGCCGTATCCGGCTTCGCCCTCGGTGGCGGTTGCGAGCTTGCCATGATGTGCGACTTTATTATCGCGACGAAAACCGCGAAGTTCGGCCAGCCGGAAATCACTCTCGGCGTCATTCCCGGCATGGGCGGTACACAACGCCTGACACGGGCGGTTGGCAAGGCCAAGGCGATGGATCTCTGCCTCACCGGTCGGATGATGGATGCGCAGGAGGCTGAAAGCGCCGGCTTGGTGGCGCGCATTGTTGATCAGGAGCGCCTGCTCGAGGAGGCGGTCGCGGCGGCCGAGAAGATTGCCGGCTTCTCCCAGGCTGCGGTGATGATGGCAAAGGAAAGTGTCAATCGCGCTTTCGAACAGACGCTGAGCGAGGGGTTGCGCTTCGAGCGTCGTCTTTTCCATTCGCTCTTCGCCACAGAGGACCAGAAGGAGGGCATGGCCGCCTTCATCGACAAGCGCAAACCGGCGTTCAAGAACCGCTAAGGGACTCGCAACGCGCGATTTCCTTGAAAATGCGCGTTGACGACCCTGCGCTTTCCGGCTATATGCCCGCCCACGGTTGGGAAAGCTGATGGCTTTTCCGAGAATAGCTCCCGAATTGCTGAGATGACAGGTCGCAAGGACCCGACGCGGCGATGGCGGATTTTGGTTTGAATTCGAAGAGAGGCATCCATGGCCAATACCACTTCGGCGAAGAAGGCGACCCGCAAGATCGCTCGCCGTACCGCAGTCAACAAGGCTCGCCGTTCCCGCGTTCGCGGCTTCATCCGCAAGGTTGAAGAAGCCATCGCCTCCGGTGATGCTGTCCTCGCCAAGGACGCGCTGAAGGCCGCCCAGCCGGAACTGCAGCGCGCTGCCAGCAAGGGTGTGGTTCACGCCAACACCGCTTCGCGCAAGATCTCGCGTCTGGCGAGCCGCGTGAAGGCGCTGGCGATCTAAGTTTCGCCGCATTTCTGTCACATTTTAGAAAGCCTGGCTGAGAAGCCGGGCTTTCTTTGCGTGCTCAAGGGGGCATATCGGTTCTGGTTGTGTTTGACATTTCGGTGTCAGGCAAATGACAAAAAATATTATTTAATATCAATGTGTTAGTGGAGGATTAGCGCATCAGGGTGACTTCACTTAACGGCAGGCGCCCCCCGATTTGAGTCAAGCAATTTTTTATTTTTCGGCCATTTTTGCCCATTCGGCATCGCTCATTATTGAATCTCGTTGATTCAAAAGCGATTCTCCAGACGGCAATTGTGACGGTCTGATAAGTGCGCATGAGTCAATGGCCGCAGCCAAATTCGACGTAAAAATCACAGTTGATCTTCACTTTTGATCCTGCCTTAATACTTCTCAACAAGGGGCGCGGAGTTAGGCTCCGGAGGTGATCCGAACTGGCAAATTGCGTGTCAGGATCGCTTCAAGTCACTTGTGGCGGGATTTTCTCATTCCGTTTCTTCAGACATCTTTGGTCTTGTGCCGGGAATCTAACGATTCCCGCTTGAGGTGGATTTTGTCAAACGCGCCAGTGATCAGTCGGCGCAGAGGAAAGGGAAAGGGATCTCGCTGACACCGAGTTCTTTCATGTCGAGGATGAAAGTTCGCGGTGCAGGCGCGGAATGCTCGTCGCTGTTGAGGTAGCGGCCGCGTTTCGCATTGCATGGGGTCTTTTGGCTGGGCCAAGTCATGCGATGACGGCTGTGTGGGCGCGGTCCGTCACACCGCACGGGGATAAGTTTGTCATCGGACGTTCGACGCCCGATGAGATAGAGAAGTGAAAAGGCGGCAAGATGCAAATGAATACAATGACGGCTGGTGCGCTGGGCAACGGGGACCAAGCGCAGACGGCGCGGGGCGCTGTGTGCTCCGATGCGGCGGGGAACGGTTCCGAAATGAAACATGATGTGCTGTTTGAGCGCGTCAGTCAGCGGCTGAAGGCGCAGGTGGGTGCCGACGTCTATGCCAGCTGGTTCGGCCGTCTGAAGCTGCATTCTGCGTCGAAGAGCCTTGTCCGTCTGACTGTGCCGACGACCTTTTTGAAGTCCTGGATCAACAATCGCTACCTTGACCTGATTACCTCCATTTTCCAGCAGGAAGACCCGGCCATTCTCAAGGTCGAGATCTTGGTGCGCAGCGCAAGCCGCAACCTGAAGGCGCCAGCCGCGGACGAGCGTCCCGCCACTGATGCCGCCCCGACTACGCCCGCCCGCAAGCCGTCCGCCCAGCCGATCGGCCAACTTGCCGCCTCTGCCGGAAATGTGGCCCCGGCCCGCAGCGCCCCCCATGGGCCGCTTTTCGGCTCGCCGCTCGATAGCCGTTACACCTTTGAAGGCTATGTTGAAGGCTCTTCCAATCGCGTCGCCCTTGCTGCGGCGAAAACGATCGCCGAGGCCGGTGCCGGTGCGGTTCGCTTCAATCCGTTGTTCATCCATTCCTCCGTCGGCCTCGGCAAGACACACCTGTTGCAGGCAATCGCAAATGCCGCGGTCCAGAGCCCGCGGGCGCCCCGCGTAGTTTATTTGACCGCCGAATATTTCATGTGGCGTTTCGCCACCGCCATTCGTGATAACGACGCCCTGACGCTCAAGGATTCGCTACGCAACATCGACCTTCTGATCATCGACGACATGCAGTTCCTGCAGGGCAAGATGATCCAGCATGAATTCTGCCATCTGCTCAACATGCTGCTTGACAGCGCCAAGCAAGTTGTCGTTGCTGCCGACCGTGCGCCGTGGGAGCTGGAGTCGCTTGATCCGCGGGTGCGCTCGCGCCTTCAGGGCGGTGTTGCCCTTGAACTGGAATCGCCCGACTACGAAATGCGCCTCGAAATGCTGAAGAGCCGGCTGGACGCGGCCAAGAAGGATGATGTCTCGCTCGACATACCGCTGGAAATCCTGTCGCATGTCGCCCGCAGCGTTGTTAGTAGCGGCCGGGATCTGGAAGGCGCCTTCAATCAGCTGATCTTCCGACGCTCCTTCGAGCCGAACCTGTCGGTCGAACGGGTTGACGAATTGCTTGCTCATCTGGTCGGCGCATCCGAACAGAAGCGGGTCCGCATTGAGGATATCCAGCGTATCGTCGCGCGGCACTACAATGTTTCGCGCCAGGAATTGGTGTCGAACCGTCGCACGCGCGTGATCGTCAAGCCGCGCCAGATTGCCATGTATCTGGCAAAGACCCTGACCCCGCGCTCCTTCCCGGAAATCGGCCGACGCTTCGGCGGCCGCGATCACACGACAGTTCTCCATGCCGTTCGCAAGATCGAGGAGCTGGTGTCCGGGGATACCAAACTCAGCCACGAGATCGAGCTGCTGAAGCGGCTGATCAACGAGAATAACGCCTGATGAGGGGCCGGCGGAAACGCCGGCCTTCTTCAATTAATCTGCGAGGTGCAATTGGTCCGGTCGTCGGTCGACTTTTACGAGGGTAACGCCGAGGATTACGCTGCCCGTTCATCGGGCGCGGCGCGCATGTGGCTTGATCGTTTCATGGCGGATCTGCCGCCTGGCGCATCCGTGCTCGAACTTGGCTGCGGCGCAGGCCATGACGCGGCGCGTCTTATCGCCGCCGGCTTCGACGTCACCCCAACCGACGGTTCTCCGGCCATGGCGCGCGAGGCGGAAAGGCGTCTCGGCCGGCCGGTTGAGACCCTGCGGTTCGAGGATCTCCACGGTGCGGCGATGTATGACGGGATCTGGGCGAGCGCCTGCCTACTGCACGTACCGCGCAAGGAACTTCCAGATGTGCTGGCGAAGATCGCCTTGCTGCTAAATCCATCCGGATTGTTCTATGCGAGCTACAAGACCGGCGGTCGCGAAGGGCGGGACAGCCTTGGCCGATATTACAACCGTCCCGGTTCAAGCTGGCTGAGCCGGGTCTATTTGGAGGCAGGCTTCCAGGCGCCAGTGATCGAACAGGTCAACGGCGGCGGCTTTGACGGCGTCGCGACCGAGTGGCTGCACGTCGTCGCGAGGCCCAAGCCGCCTCGCAATTGATCGTGGTGGATCGTCGGCGGGGCTACGGCCTCACGCTCGGGCGATGGCAATGATCTCGGCACTGTCTGGAGCAAATGCCGATCCGACCCAGTCCCCCATCCATTCGACGGACGAAAATCCGGCCTCGGTAAGCAGCTTGGCGATGGCTTCCGGGCTTGGAAAGCGCAGCGTACTTGGGCTGATCCGTTGTTCACCCGTCTCCAACAGGGTGAAAACGGCGTCGAAGCGAACGAGATCGTCCCAAACCCCGTTGACATGATAGAAGACCTCGACGGGGCCGACGCCGGCAACATCGGTCTGTTCCCGGGTCTTTTCCGCAGTCCAGCACTCCCATGCCCGAGCAAACGGATTGCGGCTTTCGAAGACAAGCTGCCCGTCCCGTGCGAGATGCTTCCGGGCGTTGGCAAGCACGGCGAGCGTCTCCTCATCTTCAAGGAAGACCTGGAACACATGGCCGGTCATGATGATAAGATTGAAGGTCTCGCCGAGCGCGAAGTCGCGGGCATCTCCCGCAATCCAGCGGACCCGCCCCGCCTTGTCCTTTTCGCGGGCGACGGTGAGCATTCCGGGCGCCGGATCGAGCCCGGTGACGGAATGGCCGAGCGCGGCTAGTCTCAGCGAGAGCGAGCCGGTGCCGCAGCCGAGATCCAGGATGCGGCAAGGCGCTGTGCTCAGGCCCAGGTAAAAATCGTCATCGACTCCGTGGGTGTTAAAACTATCGTAGAGGATGGCCATATCGTAGCGGGCAAAGGCATCGTCGACCGGCATCCGCATCCCCCCTTATCACTAGCAGGCGAGGTCGGCGACCACCGCGTCGAGGATCAGCATCCCCTTCGGCGTGCAGCGTAGTCGCGAGTTGCCCAGCCGTTCGATAAATCCGTGTTCCAGTAAAGCCTGCTCGCGCAGCGGGTCTGGATCTCGGCCGGAAAGCTGCTGCCAGCGGGCGAGATCGACGCCCTCGCGTAGTCGAAGCCCCATGAGCAGCAATTCGTCGGCCTGCTCATCCAATCCCAGCAGTTCCCGCTCGACCATGCCGTGGCCGTCGCGTTCGACTGCGGCCAGCCAGCCTTCCGGATTGCGCTCAGTGGCGGTTGCCAGCTTGTCACGGCCGCGCGTCAGCCGGCCATGCGCGCCGGGACCGATGCCGGCATAGTCGCCGTAGCGCCAGTAGGTCAGATTATGGCGACTTTCGGCGCCGGGCCGCGCGTGGTTGGAGACCTCGTAAGCCGGAAGGCCTTCGCTTGCGGTGATCTCCTGCGTCGCCTCATAGAGCAGTGCCGACTGTTCCTCGTCCGGAACGATGAACTTCCCGGCCTTATGCAGACCGTAGAAGGCCGTCCCTTCCTCGATGGTCAGTTGGTAAAGCGAGAGGTGGTCAACAGCGTAGGAGATCGCCAGGCGCAGTTCCTTCTCCCAGGCCTCGACCGTCTGGTGGGGCCGGGCGTAGATCAGGTCGAAGGACATGCGCGGGAAGATTTCGCGCGCCAGTCGGATCGCTTTCAGCGCGTCCTCGACGTCGTGCAGGCGGCCGAGGAACTTCAGGTCTGGATCGTTGAGTGCCTGGACGCCCAGCGATGCCCGGTTCACGCCTGCCGACCGATAGCCACGAAAGCGGGTGGCCTCGACGCTTGAGGGATTGGCCTCCATGGTGATCTCGATACCGTCCGGCACGTGCCATTGGCGGGCGATGCCTTCGAGGATCGCGCCGACGGTCGCCGGATCCATCAGCGACGGCGTGCCGCCGCCGAGAAAGATACTGGTGACGGTCTTCGGGCCGCTCAGCTGCCGCATCTCTTCCATCTCACGCAGAAAGGCGGAGACGAAACGCGGCTGGTCGACCGGCTGATGGCGGACATGGCTGTTGAAGTCGCAATATGGGCATTTGGCCGCGCAGAAGGGCCAATGCACATAGACGCCGAACCCCGGTTCGCCGGTATCGGGAAGGAGAAGCGGCGAGGCCTCTTGCATCGGCAGCTCAGGCCTCCAGACAGGTTTCGACGAACTTCTTGAAGGCACGGGCCCGGTGCGAAAGAGCCTCGGGGTCTCCTGGCTTCCAGCCATGTTTTTCTTCGGAAGTCATCTCGCCGAAGGTAGTCTTGAAGCCCTCCGGCTGGAACACCGGATCATAGCCGAAACCGGAGGTGCCGCGTGGCGGCCAGACGATCGTGCCGTCGATTTCACCGCGGAAGAACTCGGTGTGGCCATCGGGCCAGGCCAGGCAAAGCACGCTGACGAAACGGCCGCTACGCTGCTCGGGCGTCGTCGCGCCCTGCTCAGAAAGCGCCTTTTCGACCTTCTCCATGGCCATGGCGAAATCACGGCTACCGTCTTCGAGCTCGGCCCAGTTGGCGGTATAGACGCCGGGTGCGCCATCGAGTGCGTCAACGACGAGGCCGGAATCATCAGAGAGCGCCGGCAGGCCGGAGGCGCGGGCAGATGCCAGCGCCTTGATCGCGGCATTCTCCTCGAAGGTCGTGCCCGTTTCGTCCGGCTCGGCGAATTTTAGTTCGGCGGCGCTCTTGGCCGAAAAGCCGAACGGACCGATCAGGTCGGCGATCTCGGCGATCTTGCCAGCGTTATGGCTGGCGACGATGATGGTGCGGGTATCAAGCTTGCGCATGCGGTCAAATCCTATTCGATGTTCCAGAGCCGAGGCTCCGCGCATTCCAGGCTATTGCCGGCCGGGTCACGGAAGTAGATCGAGCGCGCCCCGTTCGGCCACAGAAAGTCCGCTTCGATTGTAACATTCGCCTGACGCAGCCGTTCGACCAAGCCGTCCAGAGCCGCGCCGCAGACCCGGAAGCAGGCATGGCCCGGACCGGTGGCGCCATGGTTTGGCACCGGCAGGGCCCCGGCTGCTACAGGTTGCGCCGTCTCTGCGGGGTTGAAGATCAGGAGCATGCCGGCACCGCAGCGATAGAAGAGATGCCGGTTGCCTTGGCGGCTCACTTTTTCGAGGTTAAGCACGCCCCCGTAGAAGCCTTCTGCCGCATTGAGATCGGCGGCGTAGAGTGCGGTCTCAAGGATGCCCTCCAGGACTTGCGTCACTTCTCCTGTTCCCCTGTGCTGCCTCGCTTAGAGCAATGCCTGTTTCTGCATCTGGACGAGTTCGCCGATACCATTGCGGGCAAGTCGCATCAGCGTCAGGAACTCCTCCTCGGAGAAGGGGGCGCCTTCGGCCGTGCCCTGCACTTCGACGATCGCGCCAGAACCGGTCATGACGAAATTGGCGTCGGTCTCGGCGGCGGAGTCTTCCAGGTAGTCGAGGTCGATGACCGGCTGGTTGGCGAAGATGCCGCAGGAAATTGCGGCGACATGGTCCTTGAGGACCTTCTCGACCTTTACCATGCTGCGCGCTTCCATCCATTTCAGGCAATCATGCAGCGCGATCCATGCACCCGTTATCGACGCCGTACGGGTGCCGCCGTCGGCCTGGATGACGTCGCAGTCGATGGTGATCTGGCGCTCGCCGAGCGCCTCTAGATCGACGATGGCGCGTAGTGAGCGGCCGATCAGTCTCTGGATTTCCTGGGTGCGTCCGCTCTGCTTGCCGGCTGCAGCTTCGCGCCTCATACGGTCGCCCGTGGCGCGTGGCAGCATGCCGTATTCCGCCGTGACCCAGCCCTTGCCGCTGTTGCGCAGCCACGGCGGGGTTTTTTCCTCAAGGCTCGCCGTGCACAGCACATGGGTGTCGCCGAACTTGACGAGGCAGGAACCCTCGGCGTGCTTGGAGAAATTGCGCTCGAAGGACACCTTGCGCATTTGGTCGGTTTTTCTGCCTGATGGCCGCATAGTCCGCTCCTGGAATTGTTAGAGGCCTTCTACGGTTCATGAGTACGATTTGCAAAGAAAAACCATTTTGGCCGGTCGTTAGCAGGAGACTTGGCGAGATTCCCTTTGGTGATCGGTGGTGGAGTGATTATATTTCATCCCAATGACAGACAAACTATGCCTGTGCGACGTATGAAAGAGCCCAAGTCACTGTTGAACGACGTCGCCACCTCGCTGGATGATCGTTCCAGCGAGGTGTTTCGGCGAATCGTCGAGACCTATCTGGAATCCGGTGACCCGCTTGGTTCGCGCAACCTCTCGCGCCTGCTGCCGATGTCGTTGTCGCCCGCGTCGGTGCGCAATGTCATGGCCGATCTCGAGGATCTCGGGCTGATTTATGCGCCGCATGTCAGCGCGGGCCGCCTGCCGACACAGCAGGGTCTGCGGTTCTTTGTCGATGCCTTCATGCAGGTGGGTAACCTTTCCGAAGAGGAGCGCGGCAGCATCGACAGGCAGATCCGCCCGCCAGGACCGGCTCAGCCGATGGAAAGCCTCTTGACCGAGGCAAGCCGTATGCTGTCAGGCCTGTCGCGCGGCGCAGGCCTGGTGATTTCCGCCAAGAGCGATCCCATCCTCAAGCATGTCGAGTTTATACGGCTGGAGCCGACCAAGGCGTTGGCCGTGCTGGTCGGCGAACATAACCAGGTCGAAAACCGCATCATTGACCTGCCGGCCGGAATCACTGCCTCGCAACTGACCGAGGCCGCCAATTTCCTCAACGCCAATATGACCGGCCAGACCCTGCCGGAACTGCGCACCCAGTTGGTAAAGCTAAAACAACAGGTCGCCGGCGAGTTGGATACGCTGTCACAGGATCTGGTCGAGCGCGGTCTTGCCGTCTGGTCGGGCGGCAGTGAGGAGCATAAGCCCACCCGGTTGATTGTGCGCGGTCGCGCCAATCTGCTCGAGGGTTTGGCCGGCTCCGAAGACGTCGATCGGCTGCGACTGCTGTTCGACGACCTGGAGCGTAAGGAGAGCCTGATTGAAATCCTCAATCTGGCCGAGAGTGGTCCGGGCGTGCGTATTTTCATCGGCTCGGAGAACAAGCTCTTTTCGCTCTCGGGCTCGTCGCTGATTGTCGCGCCTTATCGCGACGGCGAGGACCGTATCGTCGGGGCCGTGGGAGTGATCGGTCCCACCCGGCTCAACTATTCCCGCATCGTGCCGATGGTCGACTATACTGCGCAACTCATGGCGCGGCTTTCGCGTTCCGGGCTTTAGGTAGGCTGTGGCACGAGACTTCTTTTGCTCAAGCCTTGATTTTTCCACTTCAAACCCTGATATCGGGCACGAATTCCCAACACTGTCACTCGGAGGACGTCATGACCGACGAAGCCAACAACAACGGACCTGACGCAACGGCTGGCGATACTGCTGCCAGCGATGCGGAGCAGAATTCAGCAGATGTCGCGACCGAAGCGTTGGTCGACCAGTTGGAGGCGCTGAAAGCGGAAAATGCTGAACTGCGCGATCGTTTCCTGCGGCTTGCCGCGGAGATGGACAACCTGCGTCGCCGTACCGAGCGCGAGCTCAAGGATGCCAAGACCTATGCCGTCACCGGTTTTGCCCGCGACATGCTGTCGGTTTCGGACAATCTGCGCCGTGCGCTTGAAGCCCTTCCGGATGAAGCGCGTGGCGCGGCTGATGCCGGGCTTTCGGCTCTGATCGAGGGGGTGGAGATGACCGAACGTGGTATGCTTTCGACGCTTGAGCGTCATGGCGTCCGCAAGATCGACGCGGAAGGCCAGAAGTTCGACCCGAATTTCCATCAGGCCATGTTTGAGATCCCCAATTCGGAGGTACCGAACAATACCGTGGTTCAAGTGGTGCAGGCCGGTTACGCGATCGGTGACCGAGTTTTGCGTCCGGCCATGGTCGGCGTCGCCAAGGGCGGGCCGAAGACAGAGGCCAATGGCGATGCCACGGATGGAAATAAGACCTGAGACGCCGCTCGCTTAGTAATCGAACAAAAAAAAGCGCCCGATGGGCGCTTTTCCTTTGGCTGACTTACGCTGCCGTCATGCGGCGTTCGATGCCTGTTCCTCGTTAAGGAAGGCATAGATGGCCGAGGCCGAATCAGTTGCCCGCAACTTAGCCACCAGTTCCTGATCGCGTAGGATGCGGGCGATGCGCGACAACGCCTTCAGATGGTCGGCGCCGGCGCCCTCGGGGGCCAGCAGCAGAAAAACCAGATCGACCGGTTGATCGTCGAGAGCTTCGAAATCGACCGGTGTTTCCAGTCGGGCGAAGATCCCGGTTATGGAATCGATTCGATTGAGCTTGCCGTGCGGAATGGCGATGCCGTTACCGACGCCGGTGGATCCCAGCCGCTCGCGCTGCAGGATGACGTCGAAGATTTCCCGTTCCGGAATTCCTGTCAGCTTGGCGGCCTTGACCGCCAGTTCCTGCAATAGCTGCTTCTTGGAGTTCACCCGAAGGGCGGGAACGACCGCATCTTGTTGCAGTAAATCTGCCAAGGCCATTTCAAAATCCTTCATTCCGCCGAGACAAAGGTGGGGCGAGCGGCGGCGGACCGCCGCGCGCCGTTGGACGTGTCAGCCCTTGATATTGGCGGGATCGATCCATCCGATGTTACCGTCATTACGACGATAGACGATGTTGACTTCTTGGTTGCCGGGGCTGCGGAACAAAAGCACCGGCTCGTCCGTCATGTCGAGTGCCATGACGGCATTGGCTACCGACATGGTACGCAGCCACTTGGTGCTTTCCGCAACGATTGTCGGAGCAAAGTCCTCCGGCACTTCCTCATGTTCGTCCGGGACCGCGTCCATGACCGTATAGGCGATCTCGATCGACGCACTTGCCTGATCGTTTGCATGGTGGTCCTTGAGCTTGCGCTTGTAGCGGCGCAGGCGCTTCTCGATCCGGTCGGCAGCCATGTCGAAGGCGATCTGCGGATCGTTGGCAGAACCAGTCGCCTGCAAATTGGTTCCTGCGTCCAGGTGCACCATGCAATCGGCGACAAATGACGCGTCAGCAGCCGCCGACTTCGTAACCGTAACCTGCCCTGAATACCCTCCGTCGAAGTACTTCGTGACGGCCTCTTCGACCCGCTCACCGATCTTCTGCCGGAAAGCGTCGCCGATTTCCATATGTTTGCCGGCTACACGAACACTCATGGCGTTTCCCTTCTTATCATTGGTTGGCGAATAGCAGTTTACGCCAAGCCCTTCCCGCATCCAAGCTTTTCGAGCGCTAATGTCGGTTCGATTCCTCTGTGCCTGGCGTCGTCTGGGGATAAGTCGGAACGTCTGTGAACCTGTGTCGATCGGCGCGGGCTTCTAGCCCTGCCGCCCGCAAAAGTCAACGGTTTCTTAAGGTTTCCTCAACCTGCAGCTATATGGGCGATCCTAAATTGCAGGGATTTTGGCCCGCGCCCGCTTTTCGCGGCGGCGTTGGACAGAAGAGGGGATATTCATCGCCTCGCGGTACTTTGCAACAGTCCGGCGAGCGAGATCCACGCCTGTGGATTTCAGCGTGTGAACGATATCGTCGTCGGACAAAACGGCATCGGGGCTCTCTTGGGCGATCATCATGCGGATGCGATGGCGGACTGCCTCCGCCGAATGATTGTCGCCGCCTTCCGCGGAGCCGATCGAGACGCTGAAGAAATACTTGAGCTCGAAGAGGCCGCGCGGCGTCAGCATGTATTTGTTGGAGGTCACGCGGCTGACAGTCGATTCATGCATCTTGATCGCATCAGCCACGGTCTTGAGATTGAGCGGTCTGAGGTGATCGACGCCGTGCTTTAGAAAGGCGTCCTGCTGCCTCACGATTTCGCTCGCGACCTTGACGATCGTTCGCGCCCTCTGGTCGAGGCTTCGGGTCAGCCAGTTGGCATTCTGTAGGCATTCCGACAGGAAGGCTTGGTCCTTATCCGAGGCCTTGCTGCCTTTGCCGACTGCCGTCACGTAATCCTGGTTGACCAGTACGCGGGGCAGGGCGTCCGGATTGAGTTCGAGGCGCCAGCCTCCGTCCGGCGCCGGACGCACGACGACGTCGGGAATGATCGATTCCAAGATGGTATTTTCGTATCCGCTGCCAGGCTTCGGGTTAAGCTTGCGGATCTCGGCCAACATGTCGACCAAGTCTTCTTCATCGACGCCACAGAGCTTTTTGAGCATGTTGAAATCGCGCTTGGCGAGCAGTTCCAGATTGTCGACCAGGCTCTGCATTGCAGGGTCGAGCCGATCACGCTGTCTGAGCTGAATTGACAGGCATTCGCTCAACGAACGCGCAAATATACCGGGAGGATCCAGGGCCTGCAATGTCTCCAGCACGCTCAAGACGCGTTCAGCCGTTTCCCCCAGACGTTCGGCAATCTCGGCGAGATCGGCACGCAGATAGCCCGCCTCATCGAGGTGGTCGGTCAGGACCGCAGCGATCAACCGATCGGAGGGTTTGGAAAAGGCGAAGGGGATCTGCTGATCGAGATGGTCGCGAATGCTGACCTGACCCGCGACGAAATCGTCAAGATCGTAGCCCTCTCCCGTTTCCGCTCCGCCGCCCGGCATCGACTTCCACTGGCCGAGCAGTTCCGGCGCGTCCGCACGGCTGGCGGTCCCTTCGTCGGATAGGGCTGTGTCGAAATTGGTGTCGAGGCGCTCGTTGAGGCCGTCTCCATGGCCGGGCTCGTACCACTCGCTGTCAAGTGAGGCGCTCGGATGCTCCCCTTCATCGGCCGTATTGCCTTCCGTCTGGGCGCCAGCGAATGTCTCCTCGCTGCCGCCTGCCCGCGGCTCTGCCATGGGTTCACTGTCATCCGACGCCATTTCCAGAAGCGGGTTCTTCTCCACCTCCTGCGAGATGAAGCTAATCAATTCGAGATGGGTCATTTGCAGCAACTGTATGGACTGCATCAGTTGCGGCGTCATGACCAGGGACTGATTCTGGCGCAGGAACAGGTTGGCCGATAAAGCCATGGCGGACGCTATACTCCCTACATTCTCCAGGGCCGTCCCGGCGCGATGGCGCCGAAAAAGGTCGCGGAACTCCACTTGGCCCAAAAATTGCTTTTTTGAAGGATTTGGTCAAGTCGAACCGTGGGATGCGGTGAATTTCTTGAAATCAGGGTGTCAGAGGCTGAACTTGTCGCCCAGGTAGAGGCGGCGCACGTCGGGATTGTTGACGATGTCGTTGGCGCGCCCGTGGGTCAGCACCTCGCCGGCATGGATGATATAGGCGCGATCGATCAGGCCCAGTGTTTCCCGGACGTTATGGTCGGTGATCAACACGCCGATGCCGCGGGCCGTCAGGTGGCGTACGAGGTTTTGGATATCGGAAACCGAGATCGGGTCGACGCCGGCAAAGGGCTCGTCAAGTAGCATGAAGGTCGGATCGGTGGCGAGTGCGCGGGCAATTTCCAGGCGACGACGTTCGCCGCCCGAAAGTGCCACCGCAGGCGATTTGCGCAGTTTTTCGATGTGGAACTCGTCGAGCAGTTCGTCGAGTTTGGCCTCGCGCTTCTTGCGGTCGCTCTGGTGCAGCTCAAGCACGGCACGGATGTTGTCTTCGACCGTCAAGCCCCGGAAGATAGAGGCTTCCTGCGGCAGGTAACCCACGCCGAGACGCGCGCGCCGATACATGGGCATGCTGGTAACTTCATTGCCGTTGATGGCGATCGTGCCGGCATCGACCGGAACGAGGCCGGTGATCATATAGAAGCAGGTCGTCTTGCCGGCACCATTCGGTCCCAGTAGGCCTACGGCCTCGCCGCGGCGAACAACCAGCGACACGCCGTTGACCACGCGCTTGGTATCATAGCTCTTGGTCAAGCCGTGAGCAATCAGCGTGCCTTCGTAGCGCGTCTTGTCAAGGCGCGCCTCCGCAGCTGGAAGCTCCGGCGCGCGTTTCGCACCGATCAGTTTTGAGACGAAGGGAATCTTCACGTTACGGCCGATGCTGTTATTTCTTCTGCGACTTCGGGTCTAGCTGGATTTGCACCCGTCCGCCGCAGCTGTCGAGCTTGGCCTCTCCGGAATTCATCTGCACCGTCAGCTTGCAGCCGACGAAGACGTTTTGCCCTTCGGAGAGGACGACCCGGTCGCCTTCAAGGACGAAGATCTGGGAATCGAGATTGAATGTGCCTTTGTCCGCAGTCGCCTGCTGGGTTCCCGAAGACAGGAACACCTTGTCCGTCACATCGATCTTCTCGATATCGGCATTGCCGTTAGTGACGCTGGTTCCTTCTCCGCGATAGTGCACGGTCATATTGCCGGACTGCAACGTGGTCGTGCCCTGGACAACCTTGACATTGCCGGAAAACAGCGCGGTCTTGTCCTGCTCGCGGATCTCCAGCGCATCACTCTCGATCTGGATCGGCTGGTCATTCGACAGCTTCAGGCCGTTCAGGTTGCTCTTGGTTGCCTGCGCGAGCGCTACTGGAGATCCGGTCAGCAACATAAGGCCGGTTGCGACCAGCAGGCCGGCTTTCAAATGCGATATGCGGCGTTCGAAGTTCATGACTGGCCTGGCTCTCAATTGCCCGTTTTGCGAATGGCGGACGGTTCGATGTTCACTCGAACGGCCCCCTCAAAAGTAATGATGCGTCCCTTATCCGTTATCTTGAGGGACTGCGCAACAATGGACGCCTCTTGCGCTTTTATGGCGACTGGCTCGGTCGACTCCATCTTGCCGCCTTTGATGTCGAGATGGGCTGACTGAAAGCTCGCCTCAATCCCGGTCGACAGCTTGATGGTGAAAGGCTTGTCCATGTCGAGGAGGTCGGAAGACCGGTCGAACACACCGCTTAGTGCCTCGACCCGCGCGATGGTCTTCTCGTTTAGCGGCACGGCGGCGGTGATGGTCTCAAGCGCGATGATGTTCGGGTTCTTTATGTCCTGAAGTGCTCGCTCGGCTCGCATCGAATAGCTGATGCCGTCTCCGTTGCGCCCGGCAATCGCCGGCTTTTCCATCACGACCTTGCCGTTCTCGATCTTGGCGGAGGCGATCTGGAGGTTTTCCGGCAAATAGGCCCGCACCACCGACACGCCGGCGAAGGCAAGGGAGATGACGAAAGCAATGACGGGTAACAGGACTTTCAGTCGCTTAACGCGCGCTGAATGGCTGACAGCCAGGCGATAGGCATCGCCGCCCGGCGGGTTGTCAGCGGTCATCGTACCATTATCCACGCGATTCAGCATAAATGGGGCCTGTTGGTGTTTGCCCGCCCGGAAACGCTTTGGGGGCAATCCGGCCGACATCTCGCATTATTGCATTCGCTTGCCAATATGGAAATTGCGCATGCGAATACAAGCAGGGGTTCCTGCATGGGGCAGGGGTGTCCAATTGGCGCTCCCCCTCGCCTTTCCGCTTCGGATTGAACGCCAAAGCCGGTACAGGTTGATTATCGCGCCACATTGTGGTGTTTTACCGACGGCCGGGTGCAATGCCTCGTGCTGGCTAAGTTGTTTCTTGACGGTGCTTTTTTGGTTTGGCACGTTTGGAGCGGTCAAGGTTTCCTTCAATCATTCAGGGGGCGCGCGTGATCAAATCGGAACTGGTGCAGATTGTCGCGGCGCGCAATCCGCATCTCTATCATCGTGACGTGGAAAACATCGTCAATGCGGTTCTGGACGAGATCACCGACGCTCTGGCGGCGGGCAATCGCGTCGAACTGCGTGGTTTCGGCGCCTTTTCGGTAAAGAACCGACCGTCCCGGTCGGGGCGTAACCCGCGCACCGGCGAGACGGTCTTCGTCGAGGAAAAATGGGTGCCGTTCTTCAAGACCGGCAAGGAGTTGCGTGAGCGACTCAATCCGGGCATGGGCGACGAAGGCGACGAGTGAAATTGGCTATCCGCGTGCGTTTGAAACGCCCGCGGGCGGGAATAATTTGTGAATGCATCCGATGAGTTGGGCGGATGCAGGGCGACGAGCCGCCGAGGAGTAGTGCGCTATGATCAAGAGAGTCGTCAGCCTGGTTGTTTTCGTGCCTCTGGCAATCGTACTGATCGTGCTGTCTGTCGCCAATCGGCAGATCGTGACGCTGGCGCTCAATCCCTTCAAGCCGGACGACGCGCTGCTGTCGTTGTCTGCGCCATTTTTCGTTTTCCTGTTTCTGTCGTTGATCCTCGGACTGCTACTGGGCTCGGCCGCGACATGGCTCGCCCAGGGCAAGCATCGCAAGAAGGCGCGCGCTGAATCTCGCCAAGTGGTACGCTGGCAGGCGGAAGCCGATCGTCACAAGAGCCGCGCCGAGCAACTCGCCGGCAGTAGCCAGCCACAGATTTCGGCGAAGTGAGGCGCGTCAAGCGCAAAGGGGTGGCCGCTTTGTGAAAGCGCTTTTCCCTGCAGTGCGGGGGTGCTAAGGCGTTTCGCTCAGTTTCAGGACCGATAAGCAGGATCAGCGCGTGAAGAACAAGGAACGCCGGCCGATGCAGAAGGCATCCGCCGGAAAGGCCGGGAAGGTGACGAAACCCGTCAAGGCGGGGCCCCGCGAAGCGGACAGGGCGGCGCCCTACAAACCGCGCGGTAGTCGCCGGTCTGAAGGCGCGGCTCAAACGCCACGAGCGACCGAAGCGCCTTCGCCGGACGACAGCGCGCGCGCTCCCATTGAGCCGCAGCGTACGCTGATTGTACGGACCGGCGAGCGACCGGCCGAGCGCGTCCCACTCATCCTCGAGTCCCAGGGCGCCGGCGATTTTCATCTTATCGACAGTGGTGCGGGCGAAAAGCTCGAGCAGTATGGTCCGTATAGGGTCGTCCGCCCTGAAGCTCAGGCGCTCTGGCCGAAAGCTCTGCCGGCGCATGTCTGGGAGAAGGCGGATGCGATCTTCACCGGCGATACCGACGAGGATGGCATGGGTCGCTGGAAGTTCCCACGTGAGGCGCTCGGTGAAACCTGGCCGCTATCGCTGCTCGGCGTGGATTTCCTCGGCCGCTTCACCTCTTTTCGTCATGTCGGCGTGTTCCCGGAGCAGATCGCCCATTGGAGTTGGATGAAGGAGTGTGTCGAGACCGCAGGTCGCCCGCTCAAGGTGCTGAACCTCTTTGGCTACACTGGCGTTGCCTCGTTGGTCGCGGCCGCGGCCGGAGCCGAAGTCACGCATGTCGATGCCTCGAAGAAGGCCATCGGCTGGGCTCGTGAAAACCAGTCGCTGAGCCGCCTCGACAAGGCGCCGATCCGTTGGATCTGTGATGACGCGATGAAGTTTATCCAGCGCGAGGAACGCCGCGGGCATCGCTATGACATCATTCTGACCGATCCGCCGAAATTCGGCCGTGGCCCGAATGGTGAGGTCTGGCAATTGTTCGAGCACCTGCCGCTGATGCTCGACATCTGCCGCGAACTGTTGGCGCCGAAAGCGCTTGGCCTGGTGCTTACCGCTTATTCGATCCGCGCAAGCTTCTATTCGATCCACGAGCTGATGCGGGAGACGATGCGCGGCAAAGGCGGGCTGGTCGAATCAGGCGAACTGGTGATCCGTGAGGCCGGTCTTGACGGCAAGACGCCCGGCCGGGCACTTTCCACCTCTCTCTTCAGTCGCTGGGTGCCGAAATGAACGACGAACTCCGCAACGACGGCCCGCGCCGAGTCGGGCAGGTGAAGGAGATCACCAGCCTCGCCAATCCGATCATCAAGGACATCAAGGCGCTCACGCTGAAGAAGGGGCGCGATGCGACGAAGAGCTTCATGGCGGAAGGCCTGAAGCTCGTCATCGACGCGCTCGAGCTTGGCTGGACGATCCGCACGCTGGTCTACTCCAAGGCAGCCAAGGGCAAGCCGATGGTCGAGAAGGTCGCTGCCCGTACCGTCGCCTCCGGCGGCCTCGTTCTCGAGGTTAGCGAAAAGGTCATGTCGTCGATCACCCGGCGCGACAATCCGCAGATGGTCGCAGGGGTCTTCGAACAGCGATGGACCACGCTGAAAGATGTCCATCCAGCCGGAGTAGAGACCTGGGTGGCGCTTGATCGGGTCCGTGATCCCGGCAATCTCGGCACCATCATCCGCACCGCCGATGCGGCAGGCGCGTCCGGCGTGATCCTTGTCGGAGACTGCACTGATCCGTTCTCGCTCGAGACCGTGCGTGCGACCATGGGCTCGCTTTTCGCCGTACCCTTGGTCAAGGCCACACCCGCCGACTTCCTGCGCTGGAAGAAGGATTGCGACGCGCGCCTTATCGCGACCCATCTTGCGGGTGCGGTCGACTATCGCACGATCGACTATCGCAGCAAGCCCGTTATCCTGATGATGGGTAACGAGCAATCCGGCCTGCCGGATGAATTGGCGGGTGCAGCCGATGCGCTCGCCCGCATTCCGCAGGTGGGTCGGGCCGATTCCCTCAATCTCGCTGTCGCGACCGGTGTCATGCTGTTCGAAGTGCGTCGGCATTTGCTGAGCCTAGACGCCCCCAAATGAGTGAATTCCTTTCCCCCTTCAGTCGCCCTCTTCCGGCCGCCCTGTTCATTGTCGTGGCCCTTGTGCTCGATCAGGTGATCAAGCTCGCGGTCGAGCTCTATCTGCCGCTGCATGAGATCGTCCCGTTGACGCCCATGCTGGCGCTCTATCGCACCCATAATCTCGGCGTGGCCTTCTCGATGCTCGCCGATGCTCATGGCTGGTTCATCGTCGGGCTCAGGATCGCGATCGTCGCATTCGTTCTTTGGCTCTGGCGACGCACGGGGCCTGGCCACCATATTGCCCATCTCGGCTTCGCCATGATCATTGCCGGCGCTCTCGGCAATATCATAGACCGCTTCGTCTACGGCCACGTCGTCGACTACGTCCTTTTCTACACCCAGACTTGGTCCTTTGCCGTTTTCAACCTCGCGGATAGTCTCATCACCATAGGGGCGGGTTTGATCTTCATCGACGAGATACTGGCGCATCGGGCTTCGAAAGCGTAAACTATTATATGCCGCAGACTGGATGCTGAATGGCGCCCTTGAGAGGGGTGGAATTTGCCGCATGCGTGCTGCGGCTGCTGCGTGATCTGTCACTTTCTTGTCGCACAGCCATGGTTTATGGCCCTGAAACGCAACCGGACGAGTCGCTATGAGCATTGAACTTTTGGATCGAGTGTCCTCTGTCGATGGCGGCGCGCAGTCCACTGCGGCTGCGGGGCGTTCGACGCAAGGCCTGCTCGGCCGTATCGGCAATTTCGAGACACGGATCGCCCGTAACGAGCGCGAAGTCGACGCCGCGCAGGCGGTTCGTTATCGAGTGTTTGTCGAGGAGATGGGTGCACGGATTGCCCCGGAGGCGACACGGCGCAAGCGCGACATCGATGCTTGGGACGTGATCTGCGATCATCTGCTCGTGTTCGACCGCTCGGTCGAGGGCGACCCGGAGGACCAGATCGTCGGCACTTACCGACTGCTGAGGCACGATGTGGCACGGGTGAGTGGCGGTTTCTACTCGGCGACCGAGTTCGATGTCGAAGCGTTGATGGCGCGCCATCCGGAAAAGCGTTTCATGGAGCTCGGCCGGTCCTGCGTGTTGCCTGAGTATCGCACCAAGCGTACCGTCGAACTGCTGTGGCAGGGCTGCTGGGCCTATGCGTTGGCCAATCGCGTCGATGCCATGTTCGGCTGCGGCTCGTTCCCGGGCATCCGACCGGAAGAGCATGCGCTGGCGCTCTCCTTTCTCTATCACAATGCCGTTGCCCGTGGTGAATGGGCGGTCCGGGCGCTTCCGGAACTCTACCGTGAAATGGATTTGATGCCGGTGGAGGCGATCAACCCGCGCAAGGCGCTCGCCGCCATGCCACCGTTGATCAAGGGCTATCTGCGGGTTGGCGCGATGATTGGCGAAGGTGCCGTCGTCGATCACGCATTCAACACGACCGACGCGCTGATCGTCCTGCCGATATCCAGCATTTCTGATCGTTATCGTAATTATTACGGTGCGGACGCTGGCCGTTTCGCCAGCTGATATTTGCGTCTCGGATGCGTGACGCAAGAACGAAGCCCCCGTCCTTCCGGTCCGGGGGCTCTTTTTTGGGTGCTGGCGCCTTAATCTTTTGGCTTACTCGCCGGCATTGTAGGCAGCGATTGCCGCCATGTTGACGATGTCGGTATCCTTGGCGCCGTATTGGGCGATCTGCACTGATTTTTCCAGCCCAACCAGCATTGGCCCGATGACCGTCGAGCCGCCGAGTTCCTGCAGCATTTTGGTCGAGATCGAGGCGGAGTGGATCGCCGGCATGACGAGCACATTGGCGGTGCCGGACAGTCGGCAGAACGGATATTGTTCCATCCGGTGCGCGTTGAGAGCGACGTCGGCGCCCATTTCTCCATCGTATTCGAAATCGACGCGGCGCTTGTCGAGGATCTTCACGGCCTCACGCAGGCGTTCAGAGCGCTCGCCGGTCGGGTGGCCGAAAGTCGAGTAGGCGAGCAGCGCCACGCGCGGTTCATATCCGAGGCGGCGGGCAAGGCCTGCGGCCTCCTCCGCGATGTCGGCAAGTTCTTCCGCTGTCGGCATATCGTGCACGGCGGTGTCGGCGACGAGAACCGTGCGGCCACGGGTCAGAGCCAGTGATACGCCAATCACTCGGTGGCCCGGCTGCGGATCGATGCAACGGCGTACGTCTTCGAGCGCGGTCGAATAGTTGCGGGTCGTGCCCGTGACCATGGCGTCGGCATCGCCGAGCGCCACCATGCATGCGGCGAAATGGTTGCGGTCGGTATTGACGAGCCGCTGGCAGTCGCGCAGCAGGTAGCCTTTGCGCTGCAGTCGGGAGTAAAGATATTCGGTATAGGCCTCGACGCGGGTCGAGACACGGGCGTTGACCACTTCGATACCGGGGCGATCGAGGTCGATGCCGGCGCGTTCCGCGGTTTCCTTCAGCGGCGCGTCGCGGCCGAGCAGGATTGCGGTGCCGAGCCCCTGATTGACGAAGGAGATTGCCGCCCGCATGACTTGCTCCTCCTCGCCTTCGGCGAAGACGACGCGTTTCGGGTTCTGCCGGACGCGCTCGTAAAGCCTCTGTGTCGTGGCGGCGATCGGATCGCGGCGGGCGGAAAGCTCGCGGCTGTAGGCATCGAGATCGTCGATTGCCTTGCGAGCCACGCCGGTTTCCATCGCGGCCCTGGCGACGGCCACAGGAATGGCCGAGATCAGACGCGGGTCGAAGGGGACGGGAATGATATATTCCGGCCCGAAGCGCGGACGATTGCCCTGATAGGCGGCGGCGACATCATCCGGCACGTCTTCGCGGGCGAGGCTCGCGAGCGCCCGCACGGCGGCGATCTTCATCGCGTCGTTGATCTGCGAGGCGCGCACGTCGAGCGCGCCGCGGAAGATATAGGGGAAGCCGAGCACATTGTTGACCTGGTTCGGATAGTCCGAGCGCCCCGTTGCCATGATCGCGTCGTCGCGGATCTCGGCGACCTCCTCCGGGGTGATTTCCGGATCCGGATTGGCCATGGCGAAGATGATTGGATTGGCCGCCATCGAGCGGATCATGTCGGCGGAGAAGGCGCCCTTCTGCGACAGGCCGAGCACGACGTCGGCTCCCTTCATGGCTTCCTCCAGCGTGCGGTGGTCGCTCTTGACTGCGTGCGCCGATTTCCACTGGTTCATGCCTTCGGTGCGCCCTTGGTAGATGACGCCCTTGGTGTCGCATAGAATGACATTGGCCGGATTGAAGCCCATGGCCTTGATCAGTTCGATGCAGGCGATGGCCGCCGCACCTGCGCCGTTGCAGACCAGTTTGGTCGATTTGAGGTCGCGTCCCGTCAACTCGAGTGCATTGAGCAGGCCGGCTGCGGCGATGATGGCGGTGCCATGCTGGTCATCGTGGAAAACCGGGATGTCCATGATCTCACGCAGGCGGCTTTCGATGATGAAGCACTCGGGCGCCTTGATGTCCTCAAGGTTGATCCCGCCGAACGAGGGGCCGAGATAGCGCACGCAGTTGATGAATTCCTCAACATTCTCGGTGTCCACCTCAAGGTCGATCGAATCGACGTCGGCGAAGCGTTTGAACAGCACCGACTTGCCTTCCATCACCGGCTTTGCGGCGAGCGCCCCGAGATTGCCGAGGCCGAGGATCGCTGTTCCATTGGTGATGACGGCGACCATATTGCCACGGGTCGTGTATTCGTAGGCCATCGCCGGGTTGGCGGCGATCGCTTTGACCGGCACGGCAACGCCGGGCGAGTAGGCCAGCGAGAGATCGCGCTGGGTAGCCATGGCCTTGGTCGGGGTGATTTCCAGCTTGCCGGGACGCCCTTTGGAGTGGAAATCGAGCGCTTCCTGCTCGGTAACGGAGGTTTTGCTGCGCTCGTTGTGGTCCTTGCCTGCCATGTTCCCTCGACCTAGTTGTGGGCAGCCGTCGCTTGGCCGTCCTTCGTGGTTGTTTTTGTTTGGCATAAGTCGTTAGTGTTGCACGACTTCTTTTTCAAGAAAACACTAGACAGTGACAGTAAGCAGCGCCCCCATGAACGAGGTCCTGAATGCCGCCGAGCTTGCCTCGGAGGAAAGCCGCGCATCGGCGACGCCGATGATGGAACAGTATATCGAGATCAAGGCCAACAATCCGGGCAGTCTATTATTTTACCGGATGGGCGACTTCTATGAGTTGTTTTTCGAGGACGCGGTCGAAGCCTCTCGCGCACTCGGTATCACGCTGACCAAGCGCGGTCAGCATCTCGGTCATGACATCCCGATGTGCGGCGTGCCGGTCCATGCCGCTGACGACTATCTGCAAAGGCTGATCTCGCTCGGCTTTCGCGTGGCCGTCTGCGAACAGATCGAGGATCCGGCAGAAGCGAAGAAGCGCGGCTCGAAGTCCGTCGTGCGCCGCGATGTCGTGCGTCTCGTCACCCCCGGGACGCTGACCGAGGAGAAGCTGCTCTCGCCTTCGGAATCCAATTACCTGATGGCGCTCGCCCGCATCCGCGGTGGCGCCACGCCACAGCTGGCGCTCGCCTGGATCGACATTTCGACCGGCATCTTTCGTCTCGCCGAAACGGAGGAGGGGCGGTTGCTTGCCGACATCCTTCGGATCGAACCGCGAGAGCTGATTGTCGCCGATGCGCTTTTCTTTGATCCGGAGCTGAAACCCATCTTCGACGTGCTGGGCCGTGTCGTCGTGCCACAGCCGGCGGTGCTGTTCGACAGCGCGACCGCCGAGGGGCGCATTGCCCGCTATTTCGGCGTCAATACGCTCGACGGTTTCGGAACATTCAACCGAGCCGAGATCGCGGCGGCGGCGGCGGCTGTGGCCTATGTCGAGAAGACACAGATCTCCGAGCGCCCGCCGCTCGGGCTTCCCGAGCGCCAGAGTGCGGCCTCGACGCTTTTCATCGACCCGGCAACGCGCGCCAATCTCGAGCTGGTGAAGACGCTTTCGGGCGACCGCAACGGTTCTCTTCTTAAGGCGATCGACCGCACCGTCACCGGTGGCGGCGCCCGTCTCTTGGCTGAATGGCTGATGTCGCCGCTGACCGATCCGGAAGCGATCGCGCGGCGTCAGGACTCTGTTGCCTTCATGTTGTCCGAAGCTTCGCTCTCCGACCGGTTGCGCGATGCGTTGAAACGGGTGCCCGACATGCCGCGCGCCCTTTCGCGCCTGGCTCTCGATCGGGGCGGTCCGCGCGACCTCGGCGCCATCCTGCAGGGAATCGCCACTGCCGGCGAAGTCGCTGCTCTGCTGGGCGCTACGGCGCTGCCCGAGGAACTGGCCAAGGCCGTTTCCGATCTTTCGGCCCTGCCGGGGGGCGTGGCCGATCTCCTCGGCACGATGCTGGCGGAAGACCTCCCTCTATTGAAACGCGATGGCGGATTTCTCAAGCAAGGTGCCTCTCCCGAACTCGATGAAGTTCGGGCACTTCGCGACCAGTCGCGCCGGGTGATCGCCGGGCTTCAGCTGCAATATGCCGAGGAAACCGGTATCAAGTCGCTGAAGATCAAGCACAACAATGTGCTCGGTTATTTCATTGAGGTGACGGCGGGAAACTCCGGCACGATGACCGAGGGGGAGGTGGCCAAGTCCCGCTTCATCCATCGCCAGACCATGGCAAGCGCGATGCGCTTCACCACGACCGAACTGGCCGACCTCGAAACACGCATCGCCAATGCCGCCGGTCAGGCTCTGGCGATCGAGCTCGAGGCCTTCGAGCGTATGACGGCCGAGGTTGTGTCGAATGCCGAGCCGATCAAGGCCGCAGCGCGGGCTCTGGCGATGATCGATGTCGCGTCGGGGCTTGGCGCCCTTGCCGAGGAACAGGGTTACTGCCGGCCGCTGGTTGATGACAGCTGCATGTTTTCAATCGTTGCCGGCCGCCATCCGGTGGTCGAGCAGGCACTGCGCCGCCAGGCGGCCAGCCCCTTCATCGCCAACGACTGCGACCTTTCGCCGTCCGAGGCTGGAACCGACGGAGCGATCTGGCTTTTGACCGGTCCGAACATGGGCGGCAAATCGACCTTCCTGCGGCAGAACGCGCTGATTGCCATCCTGGCGCAAATGGGCTCCTTCGTGCCGGCGGGTTCGGCCCATATCGGGGTGGTCGACCGCCTGTTCTCGCGCGTCGGTGCCTCCGATGATCTGGCCCGCGGACGCTCCACCTTTATGGTCGAAATGGTCGAGACGGCGGCCATCCTCAATCAGGCGACCGAGCATTCTCTCGTCATCCTCGACGAGATTGGCCGCGGCACGGCGACTTTTGATGGCTTGTCGATCGCCTGGGCTGCCGTCGAACACCTGCACGAGGTCAACCGCTGCCGGTCGTTGTTCGCCACGCATTTCCATGAGCTGACCGTGCTTTCGGAGAAGCTTGACCGTCTTTCCAATGTCACCATGCGGGTCAAGGAATGGGACAACGATGTCATCTTCCTGCACGAGGTTGGGCCCGGCGCGGCCGACCGGTCCTACGGCATTCAGGTGGCCCGTCTCGCTGGCCTGCCGGCCTCCGTCGTGGCCCGGGCGCGTGATGTGTTGAGCCTATTGGAGGATGCCGACCGCAAGAATCCGGCAAGCTCGCTGATCGATGATCTGCCGCTGTTCCAGGTTGCTGTTCGTCGTGAAGAGGCGAAGAAGGCGGGGCCGTCGAAGGTCGAGGAAATGTTGAAAAGTCTCGATCTTGATGACATGACGCCGCGTCAGGCACTCGACGCGCTCTATGACCTGAGGAAACAACTTGGCAAGTCTTGACCGCTAATATCCTTGTCCAAGGCGCCTGAAAGGCGTTATAGCGCCATCCGTCGGTGGTCTCTGGGCGACCCGACAAGCCAGGAAAGCATGCCGCAACAATGGCCATGACCGAACTCGAATACGGCGAACTACTCGATGTTGCCGCCCTCAAGGCTGACTGCGAGGCCGTCGCTTTGGCGCATTCCGGCCAGTTGCTCGACATCCGCACCAATCTCTTGCCGATCCTGAAAAAGGCTAGCGCCGACGGACGCGAACTGGCCAGGGTCAAGCTCTTCGCCGATGGTAGTGGTATCAACTGCGCGCGGCGGATTTCCTGGATCCAGGATCAAATAATCTCGGTGGTCTTCGATCTCGTCGTCCGTCATGCTTATCGGGACAAAGCCGACAGGATCGCGGTTTCTGCCGTCGGTGGCTACGGCCGCGGCACGCTGGCGCCGGGTTCGGACATTGACCTATTGTTCCTGACGCCGCCCAAGTTGACCTCCGACATGCACAAGGCTGTTGAGTTCATGCTCTACCTGCTGTGGGACATCGGCTTCAAGGTTGGTCACGCGACCCGTACGGTCGATGAGTGCATGCGCCTGTCGAAGGACGACATGACGATCCGCACCGCCATCCTCGAAACGCGTTTCGTCTGCGGCCAGGAGGAGCTCGTTACCGAGTTGCAGCACCGCTTCGATCAGGAGGTGACCAACAACACAGCGCCGGAATTCATCGCCGCCAAGCTTGCCGAGCGTGACGAGCGCCATCGCAAGGCCGGCGATAGCCGTTATCTGGTCGAGCCCAACGTCAAGGAAGGCAAGGGCGGCTTGCGCGACCTGCAGACGTTGTTCTGGATCGCCAAGTACAAGTACCATGTCAGGGAAGCCAGTGATCTGGTTCGTCTTGGCGTGCTGTCGCGCCAGGAATGGCGCTTGTTCGAGAAGGCGGACGACTTCCTCTGGGCCGTACGCTGCCACATGCACTATCTGACCGGAAAGCCGGAAGAGCGGCTCTATTTTGACATTCAGCCGGAAATCGCCCGCAATCTGGGCTACCAGCCACGTCCCGGCCTTTCCGCCGTCGAGCGCTTCATGAAGCACTATTTCCTGGTGGCCAAGGATGTCGGCGACCTGACACGCATTTTCTGCGCGGAGCTTGAGGATCAACAGGCGAAAGCGGCGCCTGGTTTGAGTGGCGTCATAGGCCGTTTCGCCAACCGGCCGAAGAAGATCTCCGGTGCGCCAGAATTCATCGAGGATCGTGGTCGCATCGCTCTCGCTGATCCGGAGGTCTTCAAACGCGATCCGGTCTCGATCATGCGTCTTTTCCACGTCGCCGACCTCAAGGGGCTGGAATACCATCCAGACGCTCTGAAGGCGGTGACGCGCTCGCTGTCGCTGATCAACCACGAGTTCCGTGAGAGCGAGGAGGCGAACCGCCTGTTCCTCGCCATCCTGACCTCAAGACGCGATCCGGGCTTCGTTCTCAGGCGGATGAACGAGGCTGGTGTGCTTGGCCGTTTCGTTCCCGAGTTCGGCAAGATCGTCTCGATGATGCAGTTCAACATGTATCATCACTATACGGTCGATGAGCACCTGATCCGCACGGTGGAAGTGCTGGCCGAAATCGACAAGGGCAAGGCCGAAGACATTCATCCGCTTGCGGCCAAGGTGCTGCCGGGTATCGAAGATCGCCAGGCGCTCTATGTGGCAGTATTGCTGCACGACGTTGCCAAGGGACGCCAGGAGGACCATTCGATTGCCGGGGCCAAGGTGGCGCGCAAGCTCTGCCCGCGCTTCGGTCTCAACGCCAAGCAGACCGAATTGGTCGCCTGGCTTATCGAGCAGCACTTGCTGATGTCCATGGTCGCCCAGACGCGCGACCTGCACGACCGAAAGACGATCACCGACTTCGCCGAGAAGGTGCAGTCGCTCGACCGGCTGAAGATGCTGCTGGTCCTCACCGTCTGCGACATTCGTGCCGTGGGGCCTGGGGTGTGGAATGGCTGGAAGGGCCAATTGCTGCGCACGCTCTATTACGAAACAGAGTTGTTGCTGTCCGGCGGCTTCTCCGAAGTGTCGCGTAAGGATCGCGCCAAGCGCGCCGCCGAAATGCTGACTGAGGCGCTCGGAGACTGGAGCCAGAAGGACCAGAAGGCCTATGTGAGGTTGCACTATGAGCCCTACCTGCTCTCTGTGCCACTTGAGGATCAGGTGCGCCACGCCCACTTCATCCGCGAGGCAGACAAGGCCGGCAAGGCGCTGGCGACCATGGTGCGGACCCATTCCTTCCATGCGATCACCGAGATCACCGTGCTCTCGCCCGACCATCCGCGCCTTTTGTCGATCATTGCCGGGGCCTGCGCTGCTGCCGGTGCCAATATCGCCGATGCGCAGATCTTCACGACCTCCGATGGCCGGGCGCTCGACACGATCCTGGTCAATCGCGAGTTCCCTATAGACGAGGACGAGATGCGCCGCGCCGCGACCATCAGCAAGATGATCGAGGACGTCCTGTCGGGCCACAGGCGTCTGCCGGAAGTGATCGCCACGCGCAGCAAAGGCAAGAAGAAGAACAAGACCTTCCCGGTCCAACCGCATGTGACGATCTCGAACACCCTGTCCAATAAGTTCACCGTCATTGAGGTCGAATGCCTCGACCGTATCGGTCTGCTTGCCGAGATCACCGCTGTACTGTCCGACCTGTCGCTCGACATTCATTCGGCCCGCATCACCACCTTCGGCGAGAAGGTCATCGACACCTTCTATGTCACCGACCTGGTCGGCCAGAAGGTGACCAATGAGAACCGTCAGGCAAGCGTCGCCACTCAGTTGAAGGGTGTGATGGCCGAGCAGGGGGACGAACTGCGCGATCGGATGCCGTCGGGAATCATCGCGCCGCAGGTTCAGCGTTCCGTGTCGGCCCAGAAGAAGGCCAAGGTCTGACCATGGGGCTGATGAAGAAGTTCGTCACCGTCGGCGGTGCGACGCTCGGCAGCCGCGTCTTCGGCTTTGCCCGCGAAACGCTGATGGCCGCCGCGCTTGGTACGGGACCGATGGCCGACGTCTTCTACGCCGCCTTCCGCTTTCCCAACCTCTTTCGCCGGCTCTTTGCCGAGGGAGCCTTCAACGCCGCCTTCGTGCCGCTGTTTGCCAAGGAGATCGAGGCGAATGGTGTCGACGGCGCCAAGCGGTTTTCGGAGGAAGTCTTCGGCGTTCTGTTTTCGGTGCTGGTGCTGATCACCATCGTCATGGAACTCGCTATGCCGCTCATTGTGCAATGGGTGATCGCGCCGGGCTTCTCGGATGACCCCGTCAAATACTCGCTGACGGTGCGGCTCGCCACGGTGATGTTCCCCTATCTGATGTGCATGTCGCTGACGGCGATGCTGTCCGGCATGCTGAATTCGCTGCACCATTTCTTTGCCGCCGCGATTGCCCCGGTCTTTCTCAACGTGCTGATGATCGGCGCGCTGTTTTGGGCGCTCTATAGCGGCGCCGATCCGGCAACCACGGCCTGGTATCTGTCGTGGTCGGTTCTCGCAGCTGGTGTGCTGCAAATGGCTGTCGTCTACGCTGGCGTGCGCCATGCCGGAATGAGCCTCTCCTTCAAGTTTCCGCGCTTCACGCCGAATGTTAAGCGCCTGCTCGTTCTCGCCATCCCGGCGGCGGTGACGGGGGGGATCACCCAGATCAACCAGTTGATCGGTCAAGCGATCGCCTCGGGCAAGGAAGGCGCCATCGCGGCACTTCAATATGCCGACCGTATTTACCAGTTGCCGCTCGGTGTTGTCGGCGTCGCTGTCGCCGTCGTGCTGCTGCCCGAACTCGCCCGTGCGCTCAAGGCCAATCATATGAAGGAGGCGGGCACCATCCAGAACCGCTCGATTGAATTCGTGCTGTTCCTGACGCTGCCGGCCGCCGCAGCTCTCTGGGTTCTGTCCGACGAGATCATCCGTGTGCTCTACGAGCGCGGCGCCTTCTCCGAGCAGAATACCGGTGTCGTCGCGTCGATCCTCGCCATTTATGGAATCGGCCTGCCCGGCTTCGTGATGATCAAGGCGTTGCAGCCGGGCTTTTATGCCCGCGAGGATACCCGCACGCCGATGCGCTTCACGGGCATTTCCGTGGTGATCAATTCGGCGCTGGCGATATCGCTATTTCCGGTTCTTGCCGAGCGAGGCATCGCGCTTGCCGAAGCGACGGCCGGTTGGGTGAATACGGTTCTGCTTTTCGCCACGCTGCATCGCCGCGGTCATCTCGATTGGGATTGGGGCCTGTTCAGCCGTACGCTGCGCCTGATGGCGGCGGCGGGGATCATGGCGGTGATGCTCGTTTATCTGTCGGACCACTGGTCGTCCTGGCTGACGCCGCAGGCGCCGCTTCTTCGCCAGTTGACGGCGCTTGGCGGCCTGGTCGCTATCGCCATGGTCACCTACTTCGGCATCGCCTTTGCGATCGGCGGCGCCGATCTCGGCATGCTGCGCCGGAACCTCAAACGCAAGCCCAAAGGGTAAGCATCATTAACAATGGCTCCAGATCCGCTCGGGGGGGGGGGCGATGTCAGTGCGGAAAGGCCGTTGCAAGCGACCCCACTGCCGCCGGTGCCCGACGTGCTAATATCGACGCATAGCCGTCGCTGTGCTGTGATGCGCCCGAATGCGGGCGGTGCTCAATAATATGACCTTCGCTATGGAGTGGGATTTCTGCGGCGTTGATGCCTAATTTGGATTAGCCGTGGCAGGTGGCATGGTTTGCTCCACGGTGCGCCTCCGACCCGTACGCCGTGTACCGGGACGGTAAACTGGCCCTTGATTGTCGATGATCCGGGGTGCATAAGCCGCTGGCATATTTCGATCGACAGATCGTGCCCTCCACCAGCCTGTTGAGGACAAACATGGGTGAGTTCAAGCCACTGGTTTTTTCCGGCGTTCAGCCGACCGGCAACCTTCATCTCGGCAATTATCTCGGTGCGATCAAGAAGTTCGTGGCGCTGCAGGAAAACAACGATTGTATCTACTGTGTCGTTGATCTCCACGCGCTCACAGCCCAGCTCGTACACGAGGACATGCCGGCTCAGATCCGCTCGATAACCGCGGCGTTTCTGGCGGCCGGTATCGATCCGAGTAAGCATATCGTATTCAACCAGTCGGCGGTGCCGCAGCATGCTGAGCTGGCATGGATTTTCAACTGTGTCGCCCGCATCGGCTGGATGGAGCGCATGACGCAATTCAAGGACAAGTCAGGCAGCAAAAATGCCGAGCAGGTGTCATTGGGTCTGCTCGCCTATCCGAGCTTGATGGCTGCCGACATCCTCGTCTACCGCGCGACCCACGTGCCCGTTGGTGACGACCAGAAGCAGCATTTGGAGCTGACGCGTGATATAGCCCAAAAGTTCAACATCGACTTTGGCGGCCACATCCGTAAGGCAGGCCTCGGGGTCGATGTCACGGTGGGCGACGAACCTGTTCATGCCTATTTCCCGATGGTCGAACCGTTGATTGACGGGCCGGCTCCGCGCATCATGTCCCTGCGTGACGGCACCAAGAAAATGTCGAAATCCGACCCATCGGATCTTTCTCGCATCAATCTCATGGACGATTCCGATGCGATGTCAAAGAAGATCAGGAAGGCGAAGACAGACCCCGATGCGCTGCCAAGCGAAGTCGAAGGGCTGAAGGGGCGGCCCGAAGCCGACAATCTTGTCGGCATCTTCGCGGCCCTTTCCGACAAGACAAAGGCCGAGGTGCTCAGGGAGTTCGGCGGTCAGCAGTTTTCCGTCTTCAAGCCTGCACTAGTCGAACTCGTTGTGTCTAGTCTGGCTCCCGTCAATGGCGAGATGCGCCGTTTGATGGATGACCCAGGCTATATCGATGCGGTGCTGCGTGACGGTGGTAAGAGAGCGCGGGTTCGTGCCGAGAAAACCATGAAGGAAGTCCGCGACATTATCGGCTTCGTGCAGTAAAGTCGCGGCCGTTCGTTCGGCTGGAACAGCAATCCGGCCGCGAATGCGGCTAAGATCAACCATCCTGCGGCGGGGTACCTATGGTTTCAACACGCCTGTCACGTCTTGAGGGTCACCGTCGCAAGTTCATGGCGGTGATCGACAATACGCCCGAGTGTTCGCGCGCGGTACACTATGCCGGACGGCGCGCCAAGAATTCCAACGGTGGCCTCGTGCTAATCTATGTCATCCCGGAAGGCGATTTTCAGCAGTGGCTGGGCGTCGAGGAGATTATGCGTGCCGAGGCACGCGAAGAGGCGGAGGCCGTGATGGCCAAGGCTGCGCAGACCGTGCGTGAGACGATTGGTATCGAGCCGGAGATTGTCATTCGCGAAGGCAACGCCAATGCCGCTATCAATGGACTGATCGAGGAGGACCGCGACATCGCCATTCTCGTTTTGGCAGCGGGTTCGTCCACCAAAGAGGGCCCTGGACCGCTGGTTTCGATGATTGCCGGTCGCGGCGCGGCCTTCCCGATCCCTGTGACGGTCTTGCCGGATTCGCTTACCAATGAGGAAATCGACGCGCTCTGCTGATCGATACAGACGTCGAATATCAATGACGGCTTGAAGGTGCCTGCTTTCGCGCCTATTTTGGAAGAATTCTAAATCAAGCGGCAGCGGCCAGATCGCTGTTCGGAGGTTCCCATGTTCATTCAGACCGAAGCCACGCCGAACCCGGCGACCCTGAAGTTCCTGCCCGGTAAGGTGGTCATGGAAACCGGCACCGCCGAGTTTCGAGATGCCGACACCGCGGAAGTCTCCCCGCTGGCTGCCCGCCTCTTCACGATCCCCGGCGTGACCAGCGTCTTTTTTGGCTACGACTTCATCACCGTCACCAAGGACGGTCCTGAATGGCAGCACCTGAAGCCGGCGATCCTCGGCACGATCATGGAGCATTTCATGAGCGGCGCAAAGGTCATGGGTTCGGCCGCTACGGCCAATGACGAAGATGGGGACGAGGAGTTCTACGAGGATGGCGATGAAACCATCGTCGCGACCATCAAGGAGTTGCTGGAGACCCGCGTACGCCCGGCCGTCGCCCAGGACGGCGGCGACATCACCTTCCGCGGCTTCAAGAACGGCAAGGTCTACCTCAACATGAAGGGCGCCTGCGCCGGTTGCCCGTCCTCGACCGCGACATTGAAGCATGGTGTGCAGAATCTGCTGCGCCATTTCGTCCCCGAGGTCCAGGAAGTTGAAGCGGTCTGAAGCTGGTCGTGCAGGGAGCAGGGAATGATCGTACTGGCGATCGATACGGCCGGAGTCGATTGTTCCGCGGCGGTTTATGACGGAACCGCCGGGCGGTTGCTCGGCGAATGCTCGGAAATGATCGGTCGTGGTCATGCGGAAAAGCTGATGGCGACGATCGATGCGGCTCTCGACGCGGCGAGTATCGATCTCGCGGCTGTGGATCGCATCGCGGTGACCGTTGGCCCCGGCTCCTTCACCGGCATCCGCGTCGGCGTTGCTGCGGCTCGCGGCTTGGCTCTGTCGTTGGGCATAGAGGCAGTTGGCATCTCAACGCTTCCAGTTCTCGCTCACATGGCGGCGGACGAGGGAGCCCCTTTGCTCGCGGCCATGGACGCTAAGCGTGGAGAAATCTATTTGCAGCGCTTTTCTGCGGCGCGGGAGCCCCTTTCCACAGCCGAGATGGGCACCCTTGATGATTTCAAGGTGCTTGCCGCTTCGGGGGCGTGGCAGGTCACCGGCTCGGCCCGGCAGTTATTGTCCGATCCGGGCGCCGCGACGGAGACGGACCGCTTCGCGATCGCAGTTGTTGCCAAGCTCGGCGCGGAAGCGAAAGCTGCGGGCAAGCCGAAGCCGCTATATCTTCGCGGGCCCGATGCCAAGCCGCAGACGGGCTTTGCCGTTTCCCGAGCGTGAAAGTCGATGCTGGATACCTATCTCAAGCGCAAGCCAGAATTCGAGATCGTGCCGATGGCGGGCGAGCATTGCGCGCCAGTGGCTGAATTGCATGCCCAGCGGTTCTCCAAGGCCTGGAACGACGGCGAGTTCCTGAGCCTGCTGCTTCAACCGAACTCCTTTGGTTTCGTCGTCTGGCAGACCAATACGCTGATCTTCAGGTCGCCGCTCGCTGGTTTCGTTTTGGCACGTGAGATGGCAGGGGAGGCGGAAATCCTCACCATTGCCGTCGGCGAGAAGTTCGGCCGCTTCGGTCTCGGCTGGCGGCTGATGCAGGCGGCGATGCGCGAGGCCGGTGGCCGCGGCGGTGAAGCCATGTTCCTCGAGGTCGATGATGGCAACACGGCAGCCCTCGGCCTTTATCGCAAGCTTGGCTTCCAGAAAGCAGGCGAGCGGCCGGCCTATTATACTGACGCCAGCGGCCGTCGTTCCTCGGCGCTTGTCATGCGTCGCGATCTTCGATAGTTGCCTCTGTCATAAGACCGACACGCGCGGGAATACTCTGGTCATGAGCGAAGCACCCAAATCGCTGGAAGAATTGTGCGTCGAGCGCGGTATGCGCATGACAGAGCAGCGACGCATCATTGCGCGGATTCTTGAGGAATCTGCCGATCATCCGGATGTCGAGGAACTCTATCGCCGTTCGGTGACGGTGGATGCGAAGATCTCGATCAGCACTGTCTATCGTACGGTTAAACTATTCGAGGACGCTGGCATCATCGAGCGCCATGATTTTCGCGATGGCCGCTCGCGATATGAGACCGTGCCCGAAGAGCATCACGACCACCTGATCGACCTGAAGACCGGCGCGGTGATCGAGTTCCATTCACCTGAAATCGAGGCGCTGCAGGAGCGTATCGCCCGTGAGCACGGCTTCCGTCTCGTTGACCATCGTCTTGAGCTTTATGGTGTCCCGCTTACTAAGGACAAAGGCTGATCCATGCGTCCGTCTTCGGGAGCGAGTGCGTGATCAATTGGTTGAGGGTGGCGCTTGTCCTGCTCGCCATCGCGATCATGACGCTGTTCCTTGCTCCGCTTCAACTCTTGGCTCTCCGTTTCGACTGGCGGCTCCGCCGTCGGTTACCTCGGGTCTGGCACAGCGCCGCCTGTCGTCTGATTGGGATCCGGATCCGCTCGCATGGCCGTCTCGAGAGTCATCGTCCGTTGATGATCGCCGCCAACCACGCTTCATGGAAAGACATTCTGGTACTTGGCGCATTGGCCGATGTCGTGTTCATCGCCAAGACTGAAGTGGCCAGTTGGCCGGTTTTCGGATTGCTCGCCAGATTGCAGAAGAGCATTTTCGTGATGCGTGAGCAGAGGCGTCGTACTGGCGATCAGGTGAGCGAGATTGCCGAACGCATGGCCGATGGCGAGATCGTCGTTCTCTTTCCCGAAGGTACGACCTCTGATGGCAATCGCGTTCTCGACGTCAAGACCTCGCTCTTCGGTGCCGCAGCTGCTGCCCTGCCGCTGGCGCCGCAGGGTGTCGTCTATGTGCAGCCGGTGGCGATCGCCTATACGAGGGTGCATGGTATGCCGATGGGGCGCTATCACCGGCCGATCGCCGGGTGGCCCGGTGATGTTGGCATGGTGCCGCATCTCCTGGGGGTGCTGCAGGCCGGCGCGATCGATGTCGACGTCAGTTTCGGCGAGGCCGTAGAGTACCGCGAAGGGAGCAATCGCAAGCAAGTTGCGGGGCAGGTCGAGAAGCGCATGCGCTGCATGTTGCTCGACCATCTTCGCGGCCGGCTCTGGAGCTAGCCGTGCGCGGCATTTTTCGGTTTAATCTGCCGGGAAAAACCACTAAACAGCCCGCATGACACAGGACACCGCACCTCTTGCCGCCACGGACCTCCCGGAAGGCGCCGCTGCCCAGCGCAAGGTCTTCATCAAGACCTATGGCTGCCAGATGAACGTTTATGATTCCGGTCGCATGTCCGATGCGCTGGCCGCCGACGGTTATGTAACGACCGAGGATATGGACGATGCCGACCTCGTTCTGTTGAACACCTGCCATATTCGCGAGAAGGCGGCGGAAAAGGTCTATTCCGCGCTCGGCCGATTGCGTGAAACGAAGAAGGCGCGTGCCGCGGAAGGCCGCGAATTCATGATCGGCGTCGCCGGCTGCGTAGCTCAGGCCGAGGGAGACGAAATCGCCCGACGCGAGCCGGCGGTCGACGTGGTGATCGGCCCGCAGACCTACCATCGCCTGCCGCAGGCGCTTCGCCGTGCGCGAACCGGTGAACGGGTCGTCGACACGGAATACGCACTCGAAGACAAGTTCGAGCATCTGCCCGACCCGACCAAGGTCAAGGGCAGAGTACGCAGCGTGACCGCTTTCCTCACTGTTCAGGAAGGGTGCGACAAGTTCTGCACCTTCTGCGTTGTGCCCTATACCCGTGGCTCGGAAGTCTCGCGTCCTCTGGCGCAGATCGTCTCGGAGGCGGAAAAACTGGTCGCCGACGGCGTGCGGGAAATCACCTTGCTCGGGCAGAATGTGAACGCCTGGCATGGCGTTGACGGGACAGGACAGGCCATCGGTCTCGGTGAACTTTTGTATCGGTTGGCCGAAATCCGGGGCTTGGCGCGGCTGCGCTATACGACCAGTCATCCGCGCGACATGGACGACCGATTGATCGAGGCACATCGCGATCTTAAGATGTTGATGCCCTACCTGCACCTTCCGGTGCAGGCCGGTTCGGACCGGATCCTGAAAGCGATGAACCGCCGCCACAAGGCCTCGGAGTATATCGCGCTGGTCGAGCGTATCCGCGCGGCCCGCCCCGATATCGCCCTGTCGGGAGACTTCATCGTCGGCTTTCCCGGCGAGACGGAGGCGGATTTCCAGGCGACCATGGACCTCGTCGCGACTGTTGGCTACGCTCAGGCCTATTCGTTCAAATATTCGACCCGTCCCGGTACGCCGGGCGCCGATTTGCCCGGTCACGTGGCCGAGGAGGTCAAGGTTGAGCGCCTCGCGCGGCTCCAGGAATTGTTGCTGAAACAGCAGCAGAACTTTTCCCGCTCCTTGATCGGACGCGAAATCGACTTACTTCTGGAAAAGCCCGGTCGCATGCCCGGTCAATTGATCGGACGGTCTCCTTGGTTGCAGTCTGTGAATGTTGATGCAAACGACTCGAAAATCGGTGACATTATCAATGTACGAATCACCGCAGCCGGCCCGAACAGCTTGTTTGCCGAGGTGGCAGAGGGTTAGAGTGAGGGCCATAACCTGATCGAACAGGAGCCTGATCGCTTGAACGCACAAGACGTGGTTACTTCATCCTCGCGCAACAACCTTAGCGCCCCCGTGACCGACGCCAATCACTTCATCTTGACGTTTGAGAACAATCGGTTCGCCCGCGAGCTTTTCGGCCAGTTCGACCAGAACCTCAAGCTCCTTGAAGACCGCCTGCAGATCGAGGCGCGGGCTCGTGGCAATTCCGTTTCCATTTCCGGCGAGCTTCTCGCCACCAATCAGGCGCGCCGCGCCTTGGATTTCCTCTATGCGCGGTTGCAGAGCGGCGGTTCGGTGGAAGCCTCTGACGTCGAAGGTGCGATCCGTATGGCGGTTGCTGCGGACGATCAGCTGACGCTGCCGACAATGGAGCGCAAGGGCAAGCTGTCGATGGCGCAGATCGCCACGCGCAAGAAAACGATCTCGGCCCGTACGCCGACGCAGGATGTTTACATGCGGGCGTTGGAACGTTCCGAACTGGTCTTCGGCGTAGGCCCTGCTGGTACTGGCAAGACCTATCTGGCGGTTGCCCACGCGGCGCAGCTGTTAGAGCGCGGAGCGGTTGATCGTATCATTCTGTCTCGCCCGGCCGTCGAGGCCGGCGAACGCCTCGGCTTCCTTCCCGGTGACATGAAGGAGAAGGTCGACCCCTATCTCCGGCCCCTCTATGACGCGCTCTATGATATGATCCCGGGCGACAAGGTCGAGCGGGCCATTACCGCAGGCGTTATCGAGATCGCGCCGCTTGCCTTCATGCGTGGGCGCACGCTTGCCAATGCCGCGGTCATCCTCGACGAGGCGCAAAACACCACGTCGATGCAGATGAAGATGTTCCTCACCCGTCTCGGCGAAAACGCCCGGATGATCGTCACTGGTGACCCAAGCCAGGTCGACCTGCCGCGCGGGGTCAAATCCGGCTTGGTCGAGGCCTTGCAGATCCTGAAGGGCGTGGACGGTGTTTCGTTCGTGCGATTCAAGGATGTCGACGTCGTTCGCCATCCGTTGGTCGGGCGGATCGTTAAGGCCTACGATTCGCAATATGCGGTGCAGGATGAAAGCGAGCAGACCGACCGCTAGGCCGGAACGACGAATGATACAGAAGCTCGACATACAGATCGCCGTCGAAGCCGAAGGCTGGGCAGGTGAAGACGAACTCGAACACTTGGCAGGGCGCGTGCTCGAAGCCGCGGCCGAATATTTGCGCAGAGAGGAAGATCAGCCCTTTCCCGGTATGCCGATCGAGGTCTCACTGGTTTTTTCCGACGATGAGCAGGTGCGTGCGATTAATGCCGAATGGCGCGGGCAGGATAAGCCGACCAATGTGCTATCCTTCCCGGCTTTTCCGCTCGTGCCCGGCGGAAAGCCCGGGCCGATGCTAGGCGATATTATCGTGGCGCGCGAGACGGTGGAGCGTGAAGCGGCAGAACTCGACAAGAGTTTCACGGATCATCTGACCCATCTTATGGTCCATGGTTTTCTGCATCTCTTCGGTTATGATCATATGGTGGTCGAGGAAGCCGAAAGAATGGAGAGCCTTGAGACTCGTATTTTGGCCTCACTTGGCTTATCTGATCCCTATGCGGGCTAGGACCCGGTTTGACAGTTTGGAATAATGAGCGATTTTGCGACGAGAGTGGCCTCGGAGGCCAATGAGGGATCGGAAGGTTCCTCTTCGGAAGAAGGCGGAAGTTCTGCTAGGCCGGAGAGTTCCGGCCGAACACACACCTCCTTGTGGGCGCGGGCCGCCCGAATCCTGCGGCCGCCGCAGACATCGAGCCTGCGCGAGGATCTGCACGACGCCTTGAAGGCCGATGCCGGCACGAGTGAGGTGTTCACCCCCGAAGAACGCGCGATGTTGCACAATATCCTGCGCTTCCGCGAAGTCAGGGTGGAAGACGTGATGGTGCCCCGCGTTGACATCGAGGCGGTCGACCAGAGCATCAGCATAGGCGAGTTGATGGTGTTGTTCGAGGAGTCCGGCCGCTCCCGCATGCCGGTCTATTGCGAGACACTTGATGATCCGCGCGGCATGGTCCATATCCGCGATCTACTTTCTTATGTGACCAAGCAGGCGCGCAACAAGCGGCGCAGCGGGTCGCGTGCATCCCAGGCTGCTGCGGACAAGGCACAAAAGGCGGAAAAGCCCGCGCGGGCAGCCAAGACGGATTTCGATCTCAGTCGGGTAGATCTGTCGAAAACGGTCGCTGAGTGCGGTATTGTGCGTTCGATCCTTTTCGTGCCGCCGTCGATGCTCGCCTCAGATCTTCTCAGCCGAATGCAAGCGGCGCGAACCCAGATCGCGCTGGTGATCGACGAATATGGCGGTACTGATGGCCTGGTTTCGCACGAGGACGTGGTGGAAATGGTCATCGGCGATATTGAGGACGAGCACGACGATGAAGAGGCAATGTTCACCAGAATGTCGGACGACGTTCTGGTGGCGGATGCCCGCGTCGAACTCGAGGAGATCGCCGAGGCGATCGGCCCCGATTTCGATATTGCGGAGAAACTGGAGGACGTCGATACACTCGGCGGCTTGATCTTCGCAGCGCTTGGGCGCATTCCTGCGCGCGGTGAAGTGGTGCAGGCGCTGCCCGGTTTTGAATTCCATATTCTCGATGCCGATCCCCGACGCATTAAGCGGGTGCGTATCGTGCGTAAGCGGCCGCCGGCACGTCGCCGCGCGGCAAAGGGCGAAGCAGAGACGCCGGTCAATGCCGCAAAAATGCGGTCGACGCCGCCGGTCGCGCCCGTTGTCGCCGACGAAATCGCCGCGACGGATATCGACGGCAGCCCCTGAACTTCCGTCCCGTCAGTTCCTTTCCTAACCGCACGACAAGCACGGTGTTTTTTGGGACAGTGCTGTCGAATTGATTCGCGGAGCGGGAAGGGGACTTGGATGGAACGGCTGGCCGGTAGGATCATGCTGCTCGGGCGCGCGAGGCGCGCATGTCTAGCCTTCCTGGCTGGGGCGTTGGGCGCGTTCGGGTTGCCGCCTTTCGGTTTTTTTGCCGTGTTTTTCGTATCCTTTCCCATACTTGTCTGGCTTCTGGACGGAATTGCTGGAAACCCTGACAGAAGTCATACCCTCGGCCTACGTTCGGCCTTCTTTATCGGTTGGTTGTTCGGCTTCGGCTATTTTACCGCAGGGCTTTGGTGGATTGGCAACGCGCTGCTGTTCGAGGCCGATCAGTTCGCCTGGGCGTTACCGCTTGCGGTGCTGGGACTGCCGGCCGTGCTCGCCCTCTTCTATGGCCTGGCGACGATGCTCGCCCGGCTGTTCTGGTCGGATGGCCTTTCCCGTATCGCGGCGCTGGCTGCCGGCTTCGGTCTTGTTGAATGGCTGCGCAGCTTCGTTGCCACAGGCTTCCCCTGGAACGCGATCGGCTATGGAGCCATGCCGATCCCGTTGATGATGCAGTCGGCCGCGCCACTCGGCCTGTTTGGCGTCAGCACGCTTGCGGTACTCGTCTTCGCCATGCCCGCCCTTCTCGGAACACGCAAGGGAATGGTTTCCGGGTTCGCGCTTGCAGGGCTACTGATTGTCGCCCATCTTGGCTATGGCGCCCTGAAGCTTGTGGAGCCTTTGCCGGCCGGTGGAAAGACGCTGACGGTGCGGCTCGTACAGCCCGCCATCGACGAGGCCCGCAAGCTTGAAAATTCCGACCGTATCGAGATCTTCAATCATCATCTGGCGCTGTCGGCGCAGCCGGTCGAACCCGGCAAGCCCGAGCCCGACATCATCGTCTGGCCGGAGACCTCCATTCCCTTCATTCTGACCGACTATCCGGATGCGCTGGCAAGAATTGCCGATGTGCTGAAGGACGGTCAGGTCCTGGTGACAGGCGCGGTGCGCGCCGAGGAGCAGGGAGCCGGCCAGCCGCCGCGCTACTACAATTCGATTTACGTGATCGATGACAAGGGGCAGATCATCTCGGCCTCGGACAAGGTCCATCTCACTCCCTTCGGTGAATACGTGCCCTATGAAGGGGTGCTGCGGCGGATTGGTTTTGATAACCTTATCAGCCTGCCGGGCGGGTTTTCCCCGGCTGCGCAGCGTACACTTCTGTCCCTGCCGTCTGGCATGGGCTTTTATCCGTTGATTTGCTACGAGGCGATATTTCCCGACGAGATCCAGATCCCCAGTCAGGCAAATGCGATTGTCAATCTCACGAACGACGCTTGGTTCGGAATGACGCCCGGTCCCTATCAGCACTTTCTCCAGGCACGAATTCGTGCGGTGGAGGCCGGTCTGCCCCTCATTCGTGGCGCCAACAATGGCATTTCCGCCCTGGTCGATGTTCGCGGGCGAATTATTTCTGGTTTGTCTTTGAATGCCCAAGGGGTCGTTGATGCAACCATGGATATTATTCGTGTATCAAAATGGAACAATTCGGATCGGAAGCTAAACTTCTGGTTGGTTATGCTTGTCGTCGTATTGGCTGCGCTGATTTCACGCATGGGTTTTATTTTCAGGAAGAATTGACCAAAAACCCCTAAAATTGCATAGTGGAATGAACCATAGGTCCGTCGGTATGCTTAAAGTTCCTGAATGGCGTGTGCAACGCCACGTTATGGTCCGTGCGGAGCGGAGGGTTATGGTGGAATTGCCAACACTTGTCAGGATCGCAACATGATCGAGAATAAGAAGAAGCCGAACCCGATTGACATTCATGTCGGTAGCCGGATTCGCCTTCGCCGCACCATGCTGGGTATGAGTCAGGAGAAGCTGGGCGAGAGCCTGGGCATCACCTTTCAGCAAATCCAGAAATACGAAAAGGGCACCAACCGCGTTGGAGCCAGCCGTCTGCAGAACATATCAAGCATTCTGAATGTCCCTGTCTCATTCTTCTTCGAAGATGCACCGGGCGATCAGGCTTCGGGTGCGTCGGGCATGGCCGAGGCGTCGAGTTCCAACTATGTCGTCGACTTCCTGTCCTCATCGGAAGGGCTTCAGCTCAACCGTGCTTTCGTCAAGATCACTGATCCCAAGGTCCGCCGCAAACTGGTGGACCTGGTGAAGGCGCTGGCTGCGGAAGCCGACGCTGATTGACCTTCCCTATTGGGTGCCAGGGGGAAAAGCGGCTTCGGCCGCTTTTTTTCTGTTCTGAGTAAGGATGAAATGCCGACATAAAGATATATTTATGTCGTTGTCTGCTTGTCTTTTTTATGTGAACTGACTAACAAGGGCGAGGCCTGTTCTTTGAGGGGAATCCCGCATGCGCGCGAACTATCTTTTCACCAGCGAATCTGTGTCCGAAGGTCACCCGGACAAAGTCTGTGACCGAATCTCCGACGAAATCGTCGACTTGGTCTACCGCGAGGCAGCGAAGACTGGAGAGGATCCCTGGAACGTGCGCATCGCCTGCGAAACGCTGGCGACCACTAATCGTGTCGTGATTGCCGGCGAGGTTCGCTTGCCCGATAGCCTGATGAAGGTCGACAAGAACGGCAATAAGGTCATTAATCCCTCGAAATTCAAGTCAGCCGCCCGCAAGGCAATCCGTGATATCGGCTATGAGCAGGACGGCTTTCACTGGAAAACCTGCAAAATTGATGTTTTGCTGCATTCGCAGTCGGCGCACATCGCCCAGGGCGTTGATAATGCCGCCGACCACAACAACAGTGAAGGCGCAGGCGATCAGGGCATCATGTTCGGCTACGCGTGCCGGGAAACGCCGGATCTCATGCCGGCGCCGATCTACTACGCTCATCGTATTCTTCAACTGCTTGCCGCCGCTCGCAAGAAGGGTGAGGGTGAGGCCGCCAAGCTTGGGCCTGACGCCAAGAGCCAGGTGACCGTGCGCTATGTCGACGGAAAGCCCTTTGAAGTGGTCTCGATCGTTCTGTCGACCCAGCACCTCGACGAGAGCTGGGATTCAAATAAGGTTCGTTCTGTCGTTGAGCCCTATATTCGCGAGGCACTCGGCGATTTGAAGATCGCTGACGATTGCAAGTGGTACGTCAATCCGACAGGCAAGTTCGTTATCGGCGGCCCTGACGGTGATGCGGGTTTGACCGGTCGCAAGATCATCGTCGACACCTATGGCGGGGCGGCACCGCACGGCGGCGGTGCCTTCTCCGGCAAGGATACGACCAAGGTCGACCGTTCCGCTGCTTATGCCGCTCGCTATCTCGCCAAGAACGTTGTTGCTGCCGGACTCGCCGATCGCTGCACCATACAGATTTCCTACGCTATCGGCATTGCGCAGCCGCTGTCGATCTATGTCGACCTGCACGATACCGGCAAGGTCACCGAGGACGCGGTCGAGGCCGCGATCCGCAAGGTCATGGATCTTTCGCCATCGGGCATCCGCCGCCATCTTGACCTGAACAAACCGATCTATGCTAAAACGTCGGCTTACGGCCATTTCGGCCGGAAGGCTGGCCGTGACGGGTCTTTCTCGTGGGAAAAACTCGATCTGGTCAAGCCGCTCAAGGATGCTCTCAAGGCTTGATTGAATGACGGAAGCGGAACGCAGGACACGGTCGACCGAGGCTTTCTTCGGTCGGCGTAAGGGAAAGCCTTTGCGCGACCAGCAGGTCGAGCGCATGGAAACCCTCCTGCCCGAGTTGAAGATCGATCTGGCATCCGAAGCGCCCGGTGACATCAAGACGCTCTTTCCCTTGCCTGTGGATAGGGTCCGTCTCGAAATTGGCTTCGGCGGCGGCGAGCATCTGGTCCATCGCGCTCGTACCAATCCCGAAACAGGGTTTATCGGCGTCGAGCCCTTCGTCAATTCCATGGCCAAGCTACTGGCTGTGGTCGAGGCGGAGGGCTTGAGGAATATTCGTGTCCATGACGATGACGCCACGCAATTGCTGGATTGGCTTCCGGAGGCATCGATTGATCAGATCGAACTGCTCTACCCTGATCCCTGGCCCAAGAAAAAACACTGGAAACGGCGCTTCGTCTCGCAGGTCAATCTCGACCGCTTCCACCGCGTGCTGAAGCCCGGCGGACTGTTTTGCTTCGCATCCGACATCGACACCTATGTGAACTGGACGCTGCAACACTGCGGCCAGCATGGCGGGTTCGAGTGGACGGCGCTCAATGCGGCCGACTGGCTGACGCCGTTCGACGGTTGGCCGGGCACGCGCTATGAGGCGAAGGCGAAGCGCGAAGGCCGGTCCTCCGCCTATCTTACATTCCGCAAGCGATAATGACGTTGGTCAGTGCAAGCTGACCGTCTTGAGCTCGTCCTCGGCCGCCTTGTAGAAGGTGCTGGAACGGTTGTCGGTCAAGAGGATCGGCGTGCCGTCAGCCGCAAACAGGGCCCAGAGATCAAGGTTGGGATTAACATCCGGGGCCTCGGGAAAGCAGCGCGACACTTCGTCTGAGCGCATTTTTCGGATATATCCGACCTCCCCGGCGCCAAGATGTGCCAGTTCGGATTGGGTAAGTCGCGAAGTCACTTCTCTCATCAACATTCCGGTCCTCCACCAGTGAGGGAGCTGCGGCATGATCATGCCGTTAACTCTACTGTGCAGCGGAAATGTTAATTTTTCTCACCACTTGCGCCGATTGAGGACGGATCAGGTCGATCGAAAGAAGGCCATTGCGCAGGCTTGCGCAGAGAACGTCCATGCCTTTTTCCAGAAGAAAGACACGCTGAAACTGGCGCGCCGCGATACCACGAAAAAGGAACTCGGGTTCAACGCGCGCGGCCTGGCGACCACGAACGACGAGCTGTTCTCCCTCCACCGACACGTCGAGTTCGCCTTCGTCGAAACCTGCCACCGCAAGGGTGATGCGCAGGCGGTCGTTTTCCCCGGAGCCGATGGCGAAAAAACGCTCGATATTGAACGGAGGGTAACCGTCATTCGGCCGGGGATGCCGGCCGGGCGCTGGATCTGCCTTGTCTAAACCGACAGGCAAAGGGAAGCCAGGCGTCTTGCTGTTTCGCATCGAATGGTCCTGTCGCATGGCCGGTCCACGGGACGGCGGCGCGATTGTATCGACTGAAATATGGGATCGCCGGGCTGCTCCTGCAAGCAGGCGGATGCTTGACAAAAGGTGCCGGCAAGCTCAACTGACCCGCTCTTTGAACAGGACGGCAGGCATGACGGAACGCAGAAAAATTATCATCGACACTGATCCGGGGCAGGACGATGCGGCAGCCTTGATGCTCGCTTTCGCCAGCCCGGACGAAGTGGAAATCCTCGGTATCTGCACCGTTGCGGGCAACGTGCCGTTAAAGCTCACCAGCCGCAATGCGCGGATCATCTGCGAACTGTGCAACCGCACGGACATTTCAGTTTATGAGGGAGCCGACCGGCCGATCAAGCGGCAGCTGGTGACCGCCGAGCACGTGCACGGCAAGACTGGACTCGACGGCGCGGTGCTCGACGAACCGACAATGAAGGTCATGCCCCAGCATGCCGTCGATTTTATCATCGAGACGTTGCGCCGCGAGCCGGAAGGCAGTGTCACGCTCTGCACGCTCGGACCATTGACCAATATCGGCATGGCGCTCACGAAGGCGCCGGACATCGCACCGCGTATCCGCGAACTGGTGCTGATGGGCGGCGGCTTCTTCGAAGGCGGCAATATTACGCCGGCGGCCGAATTCAACATCTATGTCGACCCGCAGGCTGCCGACATCGTGTTTCGCGCCGGCATCCCGCTTATCATGATGCCGCTCGATGTCACCCATCAGTTGATGACCACCAAGGCGCGTGTCTCGCGGCTTGCCGCTATCGGCAGTCGCCCGGCCATGGTTATGGTTGACTGGCTGGCATTCTTCGAGCGTTTCGACGAGGAGAAATACGGCTCCGATGGCGGGCCGCTGCACGACCCGACGGTTATCGCCTATTTGCTTAAGCCGGAGCTCTTCTCCGGTCGCCACTGCAATGTTGAGATCGAGACGCAGTCGGAGTTGACGGTCGGCATGACGGTGGTCGACTGGTGGCGGGTGTCGAAGCGCGCGCCGAACACCCGTGTGATGCGCCACGTGGATGCGGACGGTTTCTTTGATCTTCTGATTGAGCGTTTCGCCCGTCTCTGAAGGTGGAAAGTGCAAAGGCCGCCGGATCGCTCCGACGGCCTTTGCACTGCGTCTTTCGGGACTACTCAGAATTCCTGCCAGTCGTCGACGGCTGGAGCGGCGCCGCCAGCGGCCGCTCGTTTCAATGCCGGTCGGGGTGTGGTGACCGGGCCCGGAGCGGCTGAGCGCATGGTGCGGGCGACTGCGGCAAGCGGCGAAGCCGATGCCGATGCCGGGGAGATGGCCTTGTGAACATTCGCCCCTGACGTGCTGAATTGCGACACCAGCCCCTTCAGGTTTTCGGACTCGTTGCGAAGCGTCATGCTGGCAGCGGTGGTTTCCTCGACCATGGCGGCGTTCTGCTGAGTCACCTGGTCCATTTGGTTGACGGCCGAATTGATCTCCTTCAGCCCTGAAGCCTGCTCGCTGGCCGAGGCGGAGATCTGTCGGATCAGATCATTGATCTGCATGACCTGGTCGGCGATCTTGTGCAGCGTCTGGCCGGCCTGACCAACCAGTTCGACGCCATCCTTGACCTGTGCGCCCGAGGTGTTGATCAATGTCTTGATCTCCTTCGCGGCATTGGCGGAACGCTGAGCCAGTTCACGAACCTCCTGGGCGACGACGGCAAAGCCTTTACCGGCCTCGCCCGCCCGCGCCGCCTCGACGCCGGCATTCAGCGCCAGCAAGTTGGTCTGGAAAGCGATCTCGTCGATGACGCCGATGATCCGCGAGATTTCCTGTGATGACTGGGCAATGCCGTGCATGGAGGCGACCGCCTTCTTCACCACTTCACCGGACTTCTCCGCATCCTGACAGGCGAGGTTGACGGTCGCGGCCGCAGTGTTGGCGTTGTCGGCGCTGGCGTTTACCTGCTCTGTCAGCTCATTGAGGGCGGCGGCAGTCTCCTCAAGGCTCGCCGCCTGTTGTTCGGTGCGCTTTGACAGGTCGGCGGCGCTGTCGGCAATCTCGCCGCTGCCGGCGCCGATATTGACCACGCTAGAATTGACCGCTGTGATCGTCGACTCGAGGCTTGCGAGCGCTTCATTGAAGTCGCGCTTGAGTGCGGCATATTCGCCCGAGAAGTCGTCGGAGATGCGGTAGCCGAGATTGCCCTGCGACAGTTGCGCCAGGCCGGCGCCGAGTACGCTGACGACATGCTGTTGAACTCCGAGCGACTCACTGCGTTCCTGCTCCGAACGACGACGTTCGGCATCGGCTGCGTTGCGTTGCTGTTCGGCCTCCCTCTCCAGCGCGCGGCTATTGGACAGCCGATGGCGGAACTCCTCAAGTGCCTGGGCAACGCGCCCAAGCTCGTCGCTGCGTTCCTGACCCTTGACTGCGGTTTCGTAATTTCCCTCGCTGAGTTGGCCGACATCGTTCAGCAAGGCTTGCAGGGGCTTCTGGGCAAAGGCGCGGACCGCGAAGAACAGGCTGGCCATCACGGCGCCGAGAACGATCAGGCCGGCGATGATCATGAGCATCGTCTGGGCTTCGACCGCGGCCCCGGTCGCGCTATGGGGAATATCGACGATGACGGACCAGGTGGCGTTCACGCCCGGTACCTCGAAGGGGAAAAGCAGACGATCGAAGCCACTGCCGTCTTTCTCTTCAAGATCCCTGACGAGGCTGCTCTTGCGGTTGGAAAGTGCCGTCTTCAGGGCGTCTGCGCCAGCCGCCTCATAGGGCTTCATCAACAGGTCGTCCGAAGGGGCGACCAGCCATTGGCTGTTTTCCGCCACGAGCATGACGCGGCCTGTCTCGAAGGGCCGAAGGGCCTTCAGCTTCTCCGACAGCGAAGCGAGCGAGATGTCTACCCCCGTCACACCGATCATCTTGCCACCCGAGACGACCGGATAGGCGATCGAGCTCATTGTGGTCGGGACATCGGTGCCGTCTGCGAGATAGGGAGCGGTGATCGCGCCCTTGCCGCTCTTGGCGACAAGCGCGTACCATTCGGCGGTATAATCATTGTTGAAGGTGGAGAACTGGATCTCGCCATTGCGGTCCTTCGACCAATAGGGTGTGAACACGCCGTTGGCATTGGCGCCCAGTTCGATGTTGTTGATGATGTCGTCCTTACGCCCATCGAAGGCCTTTTCTTCTTCGGCGAACCAACTGCCGAAGGCGAACGGATTCTGCTCGAGATTGGCCTTGAGAAGGTTCATCGCGCCTTTGCGATCGAACGACTTTCCTTCATGACCGCGGCTCAAGACGCCTGACATTGTTCGCGCGGCGCTTGCCAGCTCACCGATATCGCCTGCGATTTCCTCGGCGATGGCTGCCGCCTCTGCCGTAGCCTGCTGCATGGTCAGCGCCTGGACGCGGTCGCGTGTCTCAAAGATGAGAAAGACATTGGAGAGCATAAGGACGAAGGCGATCGCCACGCCTGTCACGACGAGCAGCTTCGCCGCGATGGAGCGCGAAATAAACTTCAACATGAAAACCTCGAAACGCATGGGCCATAGAGGAGGGCAAGGGATGCAATCGGGCGATCCGCGCCATCATGGTGCGTCAGTACATCCCCAGTTTCGTGCAGAGGGTGTACGCCAATTAACGCCAATATGGGGCCTAAGGTTTAACGAGATTTGAAGCCGCCGCGCTGTTTCTAGCGTGCTTCCAGTAACGCTTCTGGTGCGACTGTCGCAGGGCGAATTATGCCTGTCCTAAATGCGGCGTTCCACCTCATCCGCAGTCGGAATCGAAGGTTGAGCACCTGGCTTCAGGCAGGCGAGCGAGCCGGCTACGGCAGCGCGTCGAAGTGCCTGCTCGAAGGCTATTCCCTGGTCCAGGCTTGCTGCCAGGTAGCCGCAGAATGTGTCGCCCGCGCCGACGGTATCGACGGGTTCAATCGCCAAGCCTTCGGTTCGGAAGATTCGTGAATTCCGCGCGGCAATCACGCCATCTGCGCCGAGCGTGACGATCAGCGTCTGCCCCGTTTCCTTGTGCAACTGCATCAGTGCTTGCTCACGCTCGGATGTGCCCATGCCGTCATGGCCGGCGAGGCGCTCGAACTCGGTTTCATTGGCGATAACGATATCCGCCATCCGCCCGAGGCGGGCGGCGTCATCCGTCAGAGGCGCAATATTGAGAATGGTCGTTACGCCGCGAGCCTTGGCATCGGTTAGCGCGCGCTCGACCGCCGCGGACGGGACCTCGAGCTGCAGCATCAGCACGTCTCCCGGCTGCATGGCGGCGAGGCTTACGCCGGCGTCGCCATCGTCGATTGTACCGTTGGCGCCCGCCACGACAGTGATCATGTTCTCGCCATCGCCGCCGACCAGGATGAGTGCTGTACCGGTCGGCCCTGCGACATGGCGCACAGCGGAAAGATCAGTGCCTGCGTCTGCCAGCAGCGCAAGGGCGGGCGCAGCAAATTCATCGCGCCCCACGGCTCCGACCATGCGTACGTTTGATCCGGCACAACGCGCCGCGAGTGCCTGATTGGCCCCCTTGCCTCCGGCCGCAGTGGTGAAGTCGGTCCCTGCCACGGTCTCTCCGGGCTTCGGCAGCCGCGCTGTCGTGGCGATGAGGTCCATGTTAATGGAGCCGAAAACAGTAATCATGCGAAATTCCATCCTTGATCTGGACCATCCGGCCCTCTCTCAATCCTCGTCGACGATCCTGAGCTTCAGCAGCCCCGTCCGGCTCTCGACCACTTTCTCTCCCTCGTCAGGCGGCTCCGCAGCCGTCTGGAACTCGAGCGCTTCGATCTTGGCCCCGCGTCTCGTCAGCTTGTCGGCTGAGGTCAGGATCATGTCCACATCTTTCTGGGCGGCAAGGAAGTGGCCTTGCAGTTTGCGCGTCCGGTCATCGAGGCGGACGAGGTCTTCCATCAGGTGGACCACTTCGCTTTGAATCAGGTGCGCCTGTTCTCGCATGCGCTGGTCCTTCAATACCGCCTGGATGACCTGGATCGACAACATCAGCAGGGAGGGCGAGACGATCACCACCCGCAGGCGGTGGGCCTTTTGCACGATTGCCTCGAAATGCTCGTGGATTTCCGCGAAAATCGATTCCGACGGAACGAACAGGAAGGCCATGTCTTGTGTCTCCCCGGCGATCAAGTATTTCCCCGCGATGTCGCGGATATGGACCTCTATATCGCGGCGGAAGTTCTGGCCGGCGATCTTTTTCTCCTCCGCCGTTTGGGCGTCACGGATGGCGTTCCATGCCTCAAGCGGGAATTTGGCATCGATCACCAGCGGCGGCGAACCATTCGGCATGCGGATCGTGCAGTCCGGGCGCATACCGTTCGACAGGGTCGACTGGAAAGTATAGGCGCCCATTGGCAGCCCGTCGGCGACAATCGTCTCCATTCGCGACTGGCCGAAGGCCCCACGCGTCTGCTTGTTCGACAGGATCGCCTGCAGGCCGACCACGTCCTTCGCCAGCGACTGGATATTGTTCTGCGCGGCATCGATCACCGCTAACCGTTCCTGTAGGTGGCGCAGGTTCTCGTGGGTCGACTTCGTTTGCTCGCTGATCGTTGTTCCAAGGCGGTGGGTCAGTCCGTCAAGCCGTTGATTGATTGTCTGGTTGAGCTCTGATTGGCGTTTGCCGAAGACATCGGACATCGCCGCGAGACGTCCGTGCATTTCCGCCTGCGCCTTCAGCAATTCGGCAAGCCGCGCCTCCGCCATCGTCTCGCGGCGTGCCGCCTCCATTTCGAACTGGGCGCGGATCCGGCTGGCGCGGCGGATTGAAAGTAGAATGAGGGCAAGTGCGACGAGCAGCGCCGCGCCGAAGATGCTGGCAAGGGCGATCGCGGAGAGGCCCAGCTTGCCGGTGATGAGCGCTATGAGGTCGGTGCTGTTCATGGTGTCGGAGACTAGCAGATTCGCTTGTTCGCGATAGATCAAATCAGGAACATGGCTTCGTCGCCTCAACGAGGCGGCACCACGCCAGTATGTTTCGTAGAGCATGTAGGAAAACGAGCGGCGGGCGGTCCGACAATTTGTCCAATACCCTTTGGCGTATGTGGCACAACCAACTCCCCATGATCTGAAATAGGCGTAATTTTAAAATTAGTTAAATGAAATATTTACGCTTTTTCGAAGATTATCATGCACTAATTAGTGCGTCGCGAAAGCTAAGTACAGTCACGATCTCAATGCGCGGGGGCCAATGACACATCACGATGAAAAGAGCGAGCTTGGTGCCCGCCTTGACTTTCTTGGGCTCGATGAGAAGGGAAAGCGGATGCTGCGGGCGCTCGCGCCATCAGTCAGCAAGAATATCGGCGCGGCACTCGAGGTCTTCTACAAGAAAGTCCGTAGCACCCCGCAAACGGCAGCGTTCTTCCGCAATGAGGACCACATCCAGGGGGCCAAAAAACGGCAGGAGAGTCACTGGGGCGTCGTGACGACTGCGCAGTTCGATGAGCGCTATGTCGAAGGCGTGACAGCCGTCGGCAAAGCGCATGCACGTATCGGACTGGAGCCCCGCTGGTACATTGGCGGCTACGCCCTCCTCGTTGAGCAATTGATTCACGCCGTTGTGCGGGAACGCTGGCCGTCTCGCTTTGCCCGAAAGGAAGGTAAGGTTCTGGGTGAGGAAATCGGGGTGTTGGTCAAGGCTGCCCTGCTGGACATGGACTATTCCATTACCGTCTATCTCGACATTCTGGCCGCCGAGCGCAAGGCGGCCGAAGACGCCCGCGCCAAGGCCGAGCAAGAGCAGGCGGTCGCACTTGCGGCGCTGAGCGACGTTCTCAATAGACTGTCCGGTGGCGACCTCGAAGCGAAGCTTTCTCCCGAGCAGCCGGAAAACTTCGTCGGCATGGCACACGACTACAATTCCTCGGTCGAGACGCTGCGTGGGACGATCGGCACGGTCCGCAGCGCTGCCGAGGAAATTCTACGCTCGACCACCGCCATCTCAGAGGCGTCCAATCATCTTGCCCAGCGCACGGAGCAACAGGCGGCCGGGCTTGAGGAGAGTACGGCCGCTGTGCACGAGTTGACGCAGAACGTCGCGCTGACTGCGGACGGTGCTCATCGAGCGGCCAATGTGGTCAGTGTTGCCCTCGGCGAGGCCCGGGTATCAGGCGAAGTGGTAATGCGCGCGGTGACCGCCATGGGCGCAATTGAGAAATCTTCCGACGAGATCTCCAAGATAATTGGCGTCATCGACGAAATTGCCTTCCAGACCAACCTGTTGGCCTTGAACGCCGGAGTTGAGGCGGCCCGTGCGGGTGAGGCCGGCCGAGGCTTTGCTGTCGTTGCGCAGGAGGTGCGTGAGTTGGCGCAACGCTGTGCCAGTGCGGCGCGGGAGATCAAGGCCCTGATTTCGCAGAGTTCTGGACAGGTGCAGGCCGGGGTCGGCCTTGTGAATAATGCTGGCGAGGCACTCGATCAGATCATCAGTCGCATCGGCGAGATCAATGGTATCGTCACCGGTATAGCCAGCGCCGCATCGGACCAGTCCGTCGGTTTGCGCGAGGTGAATGCGGCGGTGGCCAGCATGGACACGATTACGCAGCAGAATGCCGCTATGGTCGAAGAGACCTCTGCGCAGACGTTGACCCTGCGGGACGAGGTCGAGCGCCTGGTGAATGCGCTGAGCGGGTTCAAGACGGGAAACACAGCGAGCATGAATGCGTCTTTTCACGAACGTCACATGCAAGATCCCACACAGAACCATCGCCGTGCCGGTTGAAACGACAATCTAGCCCGACGTGCGCCTTGGCCCCTTGTTGCAAACTGGGCCAAGGCGCTGCCAAATCTAGCAATGGAAGTTCATGTTCCGTTTAGGAATTTCAAGAATTGATACTCCCCTACTAATGATAGTATCGGGGACTCGCGTGAGTCTCCCTGGGGGAATTGCGAGAGCATGAGTGCCGAAGCTGACAAGAACCTGAGCGAACGTCTGGCGTTTCTTGAAATCGACCAGCAGACTTCCAAAACGTTGAACTCGCTGCGGCCGACCCTTGGCGAGATTCTTGGCGGCACGCTCGACAAGTTCTACGCTAAAGTCGGTTCCACGCCGCAACTCGCTCGCTTCTTCAGCAGCAAGGAACATATGGCGGGCGCGAAGCAGGCGCAGATGAACCATTGGGACCGGGTTTCCAAGGGGACCTTCGATCCGGACTACGTCAAGGGCGTTACCGCGATCGGCAAGGCCCACGCCCGCATCGGTCTTGAGCCGCGCTGGTACATTGGCGGCTATTCCAAGTTGATGACCGAACTGGTCGCCGGTGTACTCGTCAAGCATTGGCCTTTCCCTTTCGGCAAGCATCACGCGGAGGCGCTGGGTGAAAAGCTCAATGCGCTCATTAAGGCCTCCATGCTTGATATGGACTATTCCATCTCGGTTTATCTCGACGCTCTCGAGCAGCGGCGCAGGGACATGGAGGAGGAGCGCATTCGTATCGAGGCGGATCAGCGGGTCGCCATGGAGCACCTGCGCCGTGGTCTTGAAGCGCTTGCCCTTGGCGACTTCGAAAGCAAGATGTCGACTGATCTTCCGGATAATTTCAAGCAGATGGCCGTCGACTATAACGAGACGGTTGTACGGTTGAGCGAGTCTTTCTCTTCGATCCGCCGGGCGTCGGAAGAGATCCTCGATGGGACCGAGATGATCGCCAAGGCGTCCGACGACATCGCCATCAGCACAGCCAAGCAGGCGGCCGGCGTGCAGGAGAGCTCGTCCGCCCTCCAGCAACTTTCGGTGAGCGTCGGCCAGACGGCGAGCAATGCGGAGCGTGCCTCGCAGGCGGTGCAGGACACTCAGCAGCAGGCTCGCAGTTCGGGCGATGTCGTGTCACGCGCAATTGCCGCGATGGCGGAAATTGAAAAATCGTCGACCGAGATTTCCAAGATCATCGGTGTCATCGACGAGATCGCCTTCCAGACGAACCTCTTGGCACTCAATGCCGGCGTCGAGGCGGCGCGTGCCGGAGACGCTGGCAAGGGCTTCGCTGTGGTTGCCCAAGAAGTTCGCCAGCTCGCCCAGCGCAGCGCGGATGCGGCCAAGGAAATCAAGCGACTGATTTCCCAGAGCAGCAATCAGGTCAATGAGGGTGTTGGGCTGGTCTCGAATACCGGCACGGCACTGACTGACATGATCAGTCGCATCGACACGATCCACGCCATCGTCTCCGAGATCGCCACCGCGGCCAAGGATCAGGCGACCGGCCTCAAGGAGGTCAACCAGGCCACCCAGAGCATGGATACGCTCACCCACCAGAATTCTGCGATGGTGGAGCAGACTTCTGCCGAGACGCAGCGGCTGCGCAGCGAGGTCGTTGGTCTGGTGCAACTCCTCACTCAATTGAACACGCGCACGAACGCCGACGCGAGATTTGTCACCGATCATAGCTCTAAATCATCCAGACAAGCTGCGTGATCTGCCACTCGGCTGGCGACTTGTCGGAAACGCGGACCTTGTCCGCGTTTTTCGATTCCATCGCCGGAAAAGATGCGTTATGGGAGCCGCATGACGATCAAGCCTCTTATCATTCTTCCCGATCCCCTGCTGCGTCAGGTGTCCGCACCGATCGAACGCGTCGATGCGGAGCTTCAAAAGCTTGCCGACGATATGCTCGAAACCATGTATGAGGCGCCGGGCATCGGTCTTGCCGCCATCCAGGTCGGTGTCGCGCGCCGGCTGCTGGTCATTGACGTGGCCAAGGAGGGGGAGGGCAAGCGCCCGCAGGTCTTCATCAATCCGGAGATCATCACGTCGTCCGACGAACGTTCGGTCTACGAGGAGGGCTGCCTGTCGATTCCGGATTATTATGCTGAGGTCGAGCGCCCGGCCTTTGTCACGGTCAAGTCGTTGGATCGCGAGGGCAAGGAGCAGTTGACCAAGGCCGACGGGCTTCTCGCTACCTGCCTGCAGCACGAGATCGACCATCTGAACGGCATCTTGTTCATCGATCATATTTCCCGGCTGAAACGCGAGATGGTGATCAAGAAGTTCACCAAAGCCGCAAAGGCGAAGGTGCTCTGATCATTGGCCGGCGGTTCTCGCCGGCAGAACGAGGCGTGCTTCGCAGAAGGGGTGAATTCCATCATGGCACTTCGCATCATCTTCATGGGCACGCCGGAATTCTCCGTTGCCACGCTTGAGGCCCTGGTTGCTGCTGGCCACGAGGTCGTCGCCGTCTATACCCAGCCGCCGCGCCCGGGCGGGCGACGCGGTCTCGATCTGCAGAAATCCCCCATTCACCTCGCTGCCGAGCGGCTCGGCCTGCCGGTTCTTCATCCGCTCAATTTCCGCGCGCAGGAAGATCGCGTGCGCTTTCAGGCCTTTGGCGCTGATGTTGCCGTCGTTGTCGCTTACGGGCTGCTATTGCCGGAGGCGATCCTCAGCGGCACGCGACTCGGAGCCTATAACGGCCATGCTTCGCTCCTGCCGCGCTGGCGCGGTGCCGCTCCGATCCAGCGTGCCATCATGGCCGGCGACGCCGAGACCGGAATGATGGTGATGAAGATGGACAAGGGGCTCGACACCGGCCCCGTGGCGCTGGCCCGTACGGTTCCGATCGGGCCGGACATGACCGCCGGTGAATTGCATGATCGCCTGAGTACGGTGGGTGCTGAGGCCATGGTCGAGGCCATGTCCGCGCTTGAGGCCGGGATCCTTGAGACGGTGCCGCAGGCCGAAGAGGGCGTGCTCTATGCGGCGAAGATCGACAAGGCGGAAACGCGTATCGATTTCTCCCGCGACGCAGCGCACGTCCACAATCATATCCGCGGCCTGTCGCCCTTCCCTGGTGCATGGTTCGAGCTTGAGGTGAATGGCAAGCCGGAACGGGTCAAGGTTCTCGGCGCGACGCTGGCCGACGGCGAAGGCAGGGCCGGCGAAGTTCTGGATGATGCACTGACCATCGCCTGCGGCGGTGGCGCCGTTCGGCTGACCCGCCTCCAGAAGGCCGGCGGCAAGCCGCTTGACGCGGCGGATTTCCTGCGCGGCATGCCGGTCGTGCCCACAACGGTCCTGCGCTGATGCCGCGTTTCCGCATGACCGTCGAATATGACGGTTCGCCCTATGTCGGCTGGCAGCGCCAGACCAATGGAGCCTCGGTACAGGGTGCCTTGGAAAATGCCGTCCTGTCTCTGACCGGCGAGACCGTGTCGATACGAGGGGCCGGGCGCACCGATTCCGGCGTGCACGCCAAGGGACAGGTAACCCATGTCGATCTTTCCCGCGACTGGATCCCCCACAAGCTCCGCAACGCGCTGAACGCCCATCTGGCGCTCGCGGGAGAGCGCGTCGCGGTTTTGGACGTACAAGCCGTCGCTGAGAGCTTCGACGCCCGCTTTTCCGCCATCCGCCGGCACTATCTCTACCGGATCATCACCCGGCCGGCGCGCCTTGCGCTGGAAGCCGAACGTGCCTGGTGGGTGTCAAAGCCACTCGATCACGAGGTCATGCACGCTGCCGCGCAGCGGCTGGTTGGCCACCATGACTTCACCACCTTCCGTTCAGTCCATTGTCAGGCCAAGAGCCCGATGCGAACTCTCGACCGGCTGGACGTGTCGAGAACCGGCGACCTGATCGAAATCCGTGCCACGGCTCAGAGCTTCCTGCACAACCAGATCCGCTCCTTTGCCGGCACGCTGAAGCTCGCCGGCGAAGGCAAGATGACACCGGACGAGGTGCAGTCCGCTCTGGAGGCGCGCGCCCGCACGGCTTGCGGTCCGGTAGCGCCGCCGCAAGGTTTGTTCTTCATGCGGGTGGATTACCCCGGTGACGAGCAAGGCTGAGGATGGTTTCGTCGCTTGAGTGGCACTTGCCAGCCGCAGTGAAATAACATATCCACATTTCAAGAAATCTAGAAATGTGGAGAGTTCTGTGGCTGTCACCATTTATCACAATCCCGCCTGCGGCACGTCCCGCAACACGCTCGCAATGATCCGCCAATCGGGCGAGGATCCGGTCGTGGTCGAATATCTGAAGACCCCGCCGAGCCGCGAGCGGCTGGTCGAACTGATCGGCAAGATGGGTATTTCGGCACGTGAACTGCTGCGCAAGAAGGGCACGCCCTACGAAGAGCTCGGCCTGGATGACAAGAACCTCTCCGACGACCGGCTGATCGACGCGATGATGGCCCACCCCATCCTGATTAATCGACCGATCGTGGAGACGGACAAGGGTACGCGGCTGTGCCGTCCCTCGGAAGCGGTGCTGGACATTCTGGACAATCCGGTAAGCGTCTTCACCAAAGAAGACGGGGATGTCGTAAAGGCGGGCGGCACTGCCGAATGAGCGTCGAGGACACCGATACCCCGAACATCGACGACAGCCAGTTTCGCCTGGTTGACGAGGCGCGTCTCTTTCAGCCCGAGCGCATGATCCATCCGCCGCGCATCCTGATGCTCTACGGCTCTCTGCGGGAGCGCTCCTTTTCCCGTTTGCTGACGGAGGAGGCGGCTCGCATTCTGCGCCGTTATGGCGCCGAGGTCCGCATCTTCGATCCGCATGGCTTGCCACTCGCCGACGAGGTCGAGGCGGCCCATCCGAAGGTGCAGGAACTGCGTGACCTGTCGCTCTGGTCGGAAGGCCAGGTCTGGTGCTCGCCCGAACGCCATGGCTCCATGTCCGGAGCGATGAAGACGCAGATCGACTGGCTGCCACTGTCTATGGGGGCGATTCGTCCGACGCAGGGACGCACCCTTGCTGTGATGCAGGTCTGCGGCGGCTCGCAGAGCTTCAACACCGTCAATCAGATGCGCGTGCTCGGCCGCTGGATGCGGATGTTCACTATCCCAAACCAGTCTTCCGTGCCGAAAGCCTTCAGTGAGTTCGATGAGGCGGGACGAATGAGACCCTCGTCCTACTACGACCGTGTCGTCGACGTGATGGAGGAACTGGTCAAATTCACGCTGCTTTTGCGTGAGCGCTCCGACTATCTTGTCGAACGCTATTCCGAGCGCGTTGAGACGGCGGTGGAATTGTCGAAGCGGGTCAACCAGCGCTCGATCTGAGACTTTCAGCCCGGATAGACGCCGAGATACCGTTCTAGCACTTCCGAGAGGATCATCGTCGGAACGAGCAGTACCATCGCGACTGTCGCGATGGTCAGACTGTGGCCGCCAAGCACCATGCGCAGGATGCGGAACAGCGCGATGACCAGCGCTAGGGCCAGCGCAAAGGACAACAGGACGGCGAGCCCGGCCAGCCCAGGCATGAGCATCATCACGAGCAGAACGACGGCGTAGGCATAGGAGACCGGCAAGGTCAGCCAGTTGGCAATGACCACGATGGCGGAAAACCGTGCGCCGATCCCAACCATCCAGCACACCAGTCCGACGAGAACCAGCGGGACGATCCAGTTGGCGATCTCGACCAATCCAAGGCGGAAGAAGAACAGGAAGCCAATCTGCGTACCCTCGGGCAGGATCTGGAGATAGAGTTCGCGCCACCAAGCAAAGGTGAGAAGCATCGTCGGCAGGGCGAAGAATGCCGCCCAGAAGGAGCGCAATGCGCCCCTATCGGAGAAATCGAGATGGGCGAGGCCTTTCGGATCCTGTTTAAACAATAACCAAAGGCCGGTGAGATAGATCTCGACCTCTTTAAGCGTCGGCATTCGCAAACCACTGTTCGATGAAGGTCTTGTAGATCCGGGTCAGCGTTTCCAGATCCTCGACAGAAACCCTTTCGTCGACCATGTGCATGGTCTGGCCGACCAGGCCGAATTCCACGACCGGACAATAGTCCTTGATAAAACGCGCGTCCGAGGTGCCGCCGGTGGTCGACAGCTGCGGTGTGGCGCCCGTCACGGTCGCGATGGCGCCCGACAGGGAGTCGATCAGTGCGTTGTTGCGGGTGAGGAAGACGTGGCTTGGCCGTTCCGACCAGACGATGTCGTAGGCGATAGGTTCGCGACCGGGCCGTAGATGGCTTTCCGCTGCAGCTGTGTCCAGTCGATGCAGGATCTCGGCCTGCACGCTTTCCGCCGACCACAGATCGTTGAAACGGATATTGAATTTGAAATTTGCCGCAGCCGGAATGACGTTGGTCGCCGGATTGCCGACATCAATCGAAGTGACCTCTAGGTTGGACGGCTGGAAATTATCCGTGCCATGGTCGAAGGGTGGGTGCATCAGCGCGTCGGAAAGGCGGACGGCGCCGCGTACCGGGTTGTCGGCGAGGTGCGGATAGGCCGCATGGCCCTGCACGCCGCGCACGGTGACTGTCGCCGAGATCGAGCCGCGCCGGCCGATCTTGATCATGTCGCCGAGCTTGTCCGGATTGGTCGGCTCGCCGACCAGGCAGGCGTCCCAGTGTTCGCCCTTTGCCTTTGCCCATTCGAGCAGCTTGACCGTGCCGTTGACGGCCGGTCCCTCTTCGTCTCCGGTGATCAGCAGGGAAACGGAACCTTTCGGTGCTCCCTTTTCCTCGACCAGTCGAGCCATCGCGGCGATGAAGCAGGCAATCCCACCCTTCATGTCCACCGCACCGCGACCAAAGAGCATGCCGTTTGCGATCTCCGCCGCGAAGGGCGGGTGGCTCCAGTCTGCTTCATTGCCGACCGGAACTACATCGGTATGACCGGCGAACATCAGGTGCGGTCCGCTGTCGCCGATCCGGGCATATAGGTTCTCGATGTCCGGCGTGCCGGACTCGTGCATGGTGACCCGTTCGACCTTAAAGCCGAGCGGTTCGACAAGCGCCTGAAGCGCGGTGAGCGCGCCGCCTTCGGCGGGCGTCACGGATGGGCAGCGGATGAGGGCCTGAAGGACGTCGGCGGGATTGGTGCTGTTCATGGTCTCGGACACTGAATGAGGTCCGGCAGTTTTTGGCGCTGCCGTGACCGTCTGGGGTGGTGCAGGTTTAGCCGATCGGCCGGCACCTGTCACGTGGCGGGAGGGATCAGGTCTGCGGCCAGTCGGGTGCGGGCCCATACGAGTTGGCACCTGACTGGGATGGCCAGAGACACAGCACAAAGAGCATGACCAAGGAAACGGCCGGGATGAACAGGACGAAGACCAGCAGGCCCGGAAGACCCATGTCATGCAGCCGCTTGATGCTGAGCATGATAGTTGAGGCAGACGAGGCCGCGAGACCGGCGAAGAACAACAGGCTGAAGAAACGGAACAGCTCTTCGTCCTCCTGATGGAGGGCAAGCGAGGCGACAGTATAGCTGTTGATCGCCAGCCAAAACAGCCAGCCGAGGATGAACACTTGCCGTCCGGCGCGACCGGAAGGGCTGAAGAGTAGCCAGTTGACGGTCGGCCGCCGGGTGGGCGCTTGCATCCAGGTCAGTCCCGGAGAAGCTCGTTGATGCCGGTTTTCGAGCGGGTCTGTGCGTCGACGCGCTTGACGATCACCGCGCAGTAGAGATTGGGAGCCGGCTGGCCGTTACCCATCGTTTTGTCTGAGGCGAGAGAGCCGGCAACGACGACGGAGTAGGGTGGGACCTCGCCATAGGAAATCTCGCCGGTAGCGCGGTCGACGATCTTGGTCGACTTGCCGATGAACACGCCCATGCCGAGCACGGAACCTTCGCGGATGATGCAGCCCTCGACCACCTCCGAGCGCGCGCCGATGAAGCAATTGTCCTCGATGATGGTCGGGCCGGCCTGCATCGGCTCCAGAACGCCGCCGATGCCGACACCGCCGGACAGGTGGACGTGCTTGCCGATCTGGGCGCAGGAGCCAACGGTCGCCCAGGTGTCGACCATTGTGCCTTCGCCGACATAGGCGCCGAGGTTGACGAAGGAGGGCATGAGGATCGCGTTCGGGGCGATAAAGGCCGAGCGGCGGACGACCGCGTTCGGCACGGCGCGGAACCCGGCGCGCTCGAATTCATTGGTGCTCCAGCCGTCGAACTTGGAGGGAACCTTGTCCCACCATGTCGAACCGCCCGGACCGCCGCTGACCACTTCCATCGCGTTGAGACGGAAGGACAGGAGCACCGCCTTCTTCAACCACTGATGCACGGTCCAATTGCCGTCGTCGCCGCGCGACGCGACGCGCGCCTTGCCGCTGTCGAGCAGGTTGAGTGCCGTTTCGACCGCATCGCGGATTTCTCCGCGTGTCGTGGCCGTGACCATATCGCGGTCTTCGAAAGCCGCTTCGATGACGTGTTCGAGGGCGCTGAGATCCGTGGCGTTCATCTGAAATCCTTAAACTTCGTTGTCTATCGTTGAACCGGACGATATCCGCATTTGCAATCGGAAACTGGAGACTGCTCTAGCGCATTCGTCCGGGGTTGAAAACAGCCGCAGGCGCATTCGGCCCGTCCGATCGCGGCAAAGAAAGGCATGGCATATGGCAAAATCATCCAACGGTCGGGAACGCAGAAAGGGCGGGTCTTGGGGCGCACTCAAGGACAGCCAGACCGATCGCAGGCGTGCCGCCGAAGTGCCTCGCACGCCGCAGTCGGAATCGCCGTCCTATCGACTCGCCTATGCCGACGACGATTTCATGATGCGCGAGGAGCTGCGCCCGGTGCGGCTGCAGTTGGAACTGCTGAAGGCCGATTTGATGCTGACCGAGCGCGGTATAAAATCGACCGTCGTCATGTTCGGCGGCGCGCGGATTCCCGCTCCCGGAAAGGATGCCTGGGCGGCACGCAACGAGACGCAGCGCGCCAACCTCATGGCCGCCTCCGTCTACTATGAGGAGGCGCGCAAATTCGCCCGGCTCTGCGCCGAGTATGCGGCCACCCACGATCATCACGAATATGTCGTGGCGACAGGTGGCGGTCCGGGCGTGATGGAGGCCGGCAACCGCGGTGCTGCCGAAGCCGGTGCGCCGACTATTGGCCTCAATATCGTCTTACCGCACGAGCAGGCGCCGAACCCCTTCGTCACGCCAGAGCTCAGCTTTAACTTTCACTATTTCGCCATTCGCAAGATGCATTTCCTGATGCGAGCGAAGGCGATCGTCATCTTTCCAGGCGGTTTCGGCACGCTCGACGAACTGTTTGAATCGGTAACGCTGATCCAGACCAAGCGCATGGCGCCGATCCCGTTGATCCTGTTCGGCGAGGCGTTCTGGCGGCGCATCATCGATTTTGAGGCGCTGGCGGAATTCGGCACCATCGCCCCCGAAGATGTGCAATTGCTGCATTTCGTCGAAACGGCGGATCAGGCCTGGAAGATCATCGCCGACCACTACGAGCACTGAATGAAAAAGGCCCGCGACGGTGCCGCGGGCCTTGCTGTCTCTGACGCTTTCTGAGCTTTAGCGGCCCCACAAGCCGCGCTGTGGCAGATCGTCGGCAGTGATTGCGCCGTCCTTGTTGGTGTCCATCTGCGTGAACATCTTGTCGGCGAAAGCTGCAGCCTCGTCCTTGCTGATCTGACCGTTTTCATCGGTATCGGCCATCTGCATCATGCCGCGCGGTCCCATGCCACCCATGCGTTCGCCCCTCGGACCGTCACGTTCCATGCCGGGGCCACGATTGTCGTCGCGCATGCCGTGGTGCCTGCCCTGGCGCGGACCATCGTCATCGCCCCAGCCGCGCCCCATGCCGTACCGAGGACCATCACAATCACCGCGCGGACCGCGGTCGCTGTTCCGGTTCCAGCCGAACTGGTTTCCGGTGGCATCACGTGGCGGCTCCGCATTCATCGGACCTGTGCCATCCTGCGGGCCTTGTCCCTGGCCGGCGCCGGGGCCGTTGCCCTGACCCTGACCGCTCTGGACAGGCGCGTTGGCTTGCATTTCCGCCTGACGCGCGGCGCGCATCGCCTCGCGTTGCTTGCGGAACTCACCGGGTGTCAGGACGCCGTCGTTGTTGGCGTCGACGGTCGCGAACATCTTGTCACGCGCGGCGATGGCTTCGTCCTTGGAAATCTTGCCATCCTTGTTGGTGTCGAATTCCTGTAACATGTGCACGAACATCGCCGCGCCAGGGCCACGGTCCATGTCTTGCTGGGCGAGCACCGTTGTTGCCGAAGTGCCGATCAGGAGGCTGCCGACCAGGGCCGCGAGCGTGAGGGTCTTGCCGGTCATTGGTGTGTCCTTTCATCCTTGTTGATAAAAGGAATTTAGGACGCGGCATGGCGAGAGCCTACTTAAACATCGGTAAGCTGGGTGAAGCTTTGGTAATGTTCGAATTCCGTCAAGCCGCTGCGTCGATCAGACGGCCGAGGAAGCCGGAAAGGTCGTCGGTTACGAAATCGATGCTTGCCGGATCGCTATTGTCCGCCAGTTCCCAGCTTTCCAGAACGACATCGCCGAGATTGCGAGGCACCAGCAGGACCGTCTTCATTCCCAGTGTTTTCGGGACCATCAAATTGCGCGGCAGGTCCTCGAACATGGCCGCCTGGCGGGTGTCGATGCGGTTGAGGCTGGTGAATTTGTCGTAGGTGCTGCCGGCCGGTTTCGGCTGGTAATCGGCGGCAACGATGTCGAAGATATCGTCGAAATGATCGAGAATGCCGAGCGCCCTGGCGGCAGCCTCGGCATGTGCCACGGTGCCGTTGGTGAAGATGAACTTGCGGCCCGGCAGTGCCTTGATCGCCGCTCCGAGGTTATCGTCGGGCAAGAGCGCCGAATAGTCGATCGCGTGGGCCTTCTCGAGGAAATCGTTTGGGTCGACGCCGTGATGCTGCATCAGTCCGGCAAGCGTCGTGCCGTGGTCGTGGTAATATTTCTTCTGCAAGGCCTTTGCTTCGGCCGGGTCCATCTGCAGCAGTTGCGCCACATAGGCGGTCATATTGCGGTCGATCTGGGCGAAGAGGTTTATGTGATGCGGGTAGAGCGTGTTGTCGAGATCGAACACCCAGTCGCGGACATGGGCGAAATCGTCTTTGTGCGGGCCAAGAGCTTTGTCGGTCATAATGGCGTTATGACTACCATGACTGATTTCCGCAAGGGCGGAACAGGCCGCAATCAGTTGCCGACATACAGGTTGACCTGTCCAACGAGAGAAGCCCCTCGCAGCTCCGGCCGCGAGAGGGAATGATCTCGACCGATCAAGGCCGGGCGATCACTTCATTTCGTAGATGTCGATCGGGAAGTACTTTTTGTTAATCTCGGCATATTTGCCGTTGGCACGGATCGCGTCGATGGCCGCGTTCAGCTTGCCCAGCAGCTCGGCGTCTTCCTTGCGGACCGCAATACCGGCGCCTTCGCCGATGAACTTGGGATCGGCGATCGGCGCGCCGACCAGTTCGCAGCACTTGGCGCCGTCGCCCTTGGACAGCCAGTCCATCATCGGGAGCATGTCGCCGATCTGGATGTCGAGGCGACCGTTGATCATGTCCATGTTGACCTCGTCCTGGGTCGGATAGAGCTTGATCTCGAGGTCAGGATAGGTGGCGGTGGCATATTCGGCCTGCGTGGTGCCCGACTGCGCGCCGATCACCTTGCCCTTCAGGCCCTCGTTGGAGAAATCCGTGATGTTCGCCCCCTTCTGGGCGATATGGGTCATCGGCGCCTTGTAGTAGGACTTGGTGAACGCGACCTTTTCGGCGCGTTCCGGCGTGATGAACATCGAGGCGATCATGAAATCGAATTTCTTGGCCTGCAATGCCGGGATGATGCCATCCCAGTCCTGAGTGACGACGTCGCACTCGACCTTCATCTCGGCGCAGAGCGCCATGCCGATTTCGACGTCGAAACCGCCGACCTTACCTGCCGAATCGACGAAATTGAAGGGTGGATAGGCGCCCTCGGTGCCGATAACCAGCTTGTCGGCAGCCTGTGCCGAAAAGGCGGTGAGGGCGGTGAAGGCCAGAGCCAGAATGGTGTTCTTCATGGTCGTTCCCCTTGTTTTTGACACCTGTTGCGATGCCTTGCCGGCCAGTCTATGCAGCGCCGTGGCATCAGCGAAATAGATAGTTGCAATAGTCAATATCAACGTGATTTATTCTCTCTCGGACTTTCAACGGGATGCCCATGGCCAACAAACGGCTCGAACGCTTCGCCCACAATCTCGACTGGAACCTGCTGCGGACCTTCGCCGTGGTGGTGGAGGAGGGCTCGATCACGGCCGCCGCCAGTCGCCTGTTGTTGCAGCAGCCGGCCGTTTCCATGGCGCTCAAGCGGCTCGAGGAGACAGCCGGCCACCGGTTGATCGATCGCCGCCCCGGACGGTTTGAAATGACCGAGGCTGGCGAACGGCTCTATCGGCAGGCGCGCGATATATTCGCCGCTGTGATCCGTCTGCCCGATACCCTGGAAGGGGCCGGTGCCGATATCGCCGGCCATGTCTCGGTCCATGCCGTTTCGCATGTGCACCATCCCGGCTGGGATGAAAGGTCCAGCCGTTTCTTCACGGCCCATCCGAAGGTCACGATGAATGTGACGATTGAGACAACGGCGGACGTGATCAGCTCGGTCGAACGCGGGATTGCCAGCATCGGCATCTGCGATGGCATCATCCCCGATCATCTCACCAAGGTTCCCTACAAGCTCGAGCGCTATGCGCTCTATTGCGGAAGGGGTCACCGTCTGTTCGGTGTGGAGGGCGCATCGCTCAATGACCTGCGCGGGGACCCCTATATAGCCTTCACCGCCGATGTTCTGGGAGGCAAGCACATGAATGCGGTGACGGCGGTTCGCGCGATCGGCTCCTTCGGCCAGGAGGTGCGGGCGGTTTCCAGTCATGTCGAGGAGGTGATCCGCATGGTCGCCGCCAATATCGGCGTTGGCATGTTGCCCGCCCATCTTGCCGGCCCCTTTGTCGATGCCGGCAAGCTCTGGCAATTGCCCCCCTATGACAGTCTGCCGGTCAGCGAGGTCTTCTTGATCTCTAACCCCAACGCCATGCTCAATCCGGCGGAGCAGGCGTTCGTCACGATGATGGAGGGGCTCGACCTCTTCGAGGATTCGCAGAAACATCAATCTAATTGATGGCAATATTTGTCGTTATAAATTTGAATGCAGGTCGCCTTGGTGGCTAGCATGCGCCTTCGTTCAGGAAGATATGCATGCAGACCTATGACATTGCCATTATCGGCGGCGGCATCGCCGGACTTTCTCTCGCCTATTTCCTTGGTGCCGACCGCTCGGTGGTGGTGCTCGAACGCGAGGAAAGCCTCGGCTATCACTCGACCGGACGGTCTGCCGCGGAATTCGTCTTGCGCTACAATAGTCCAGAAGTCTGCAAGCTTGCAGCCATTAGCCGCGATTTCTTCGATCATCCGCCGGCGGGTTTTAGCGATGTCCCCCTGCTTTCCCCGCGCGGCGGATTGATGATCGCCAATGTGGAGAAACGCGAGCGCTTCGAGGCGCATTTCGCCGCAGAGCAAATGAAGACAGACGGCCTGCAGCGGCTGTCGGTCGATGAGGCCGTGACGATGATGCCGATCCTTGATCCTGCCTATGTCGCCGATGCTTACTACGACCCCGAATTCTGGGACATCGAGGTTGAATGCCTCTTGCAGGGCTATGGCAAGGGCGTCCGCCGTGCCGGCGTCGAGATCCGTCAGAAAGCCGGCGTGAACGCTGCCCGTGATGATGGCCGGCACTGGCGGATCGACACCGAAATTGGCTCGGTCGCGGCCCGGATCGTGGTCAATGCGACAGGCGGCTGGGTGGATCCGACGGCGCGCCTCTTCGGTCTGGCGCCACTCGGCATCATACCGCATCGACGCACCGCGATCCTGGTTGACCTGCCGGATGGCGTCGACGCCCGCACAATGCCGGAGATCAACGAGCTGGATGACGAGTTCTACATCAAGCCGGATGCGGGCAGGCTGCTGGTGTCTCCCGCCGATGAGACGCCCTGTGAACCTGGGGATGTCCAGCCGGAAGAGCTGGATGTCGCCTGGGCGGTGCACCATCTTGAAACGTCAACAACGATGGACGTCAGGCGGGTCGCCAAGAGCTGGGCAGGGATGCGCAGCTTCGCGCCGGATCGCCTGCCGGTGGTGGGGTTTGCCAAAGACCATGCGCGCTTCTTCTGGCTGGCCGGGCAGGGTGGCTACGGTATCCTGAGTTCGCCGGCGCTGGGCGCACTGGCGGCGGCCCTTTTGACCGCAAGCGAGGCGCCGGAGGACTTTGCCCGGGCCGGGCTCGCGCCCACGACCTTTTCACCGCAACGTTTCTGAACGTTTCGTCGCCTTCCTGAACATCGCCGGCTTTCGCTCCCCGCCGCTGGGTGCTAACAGCACCCCATGCCCGCCTGGATCCTCATCACTTTCGCCAGCGCATTTCTGCAAAATATGCGCTCCGTTCTGCAAAAATACCTGAAGGGCCGGATGGGCACGACGGGAGCGACCTTCGTTCGCTTCGGCTATGGCGTGCCCTTCGCGCTTGCCTATCTGGCGGTGTTGCACCTCGGCCTCGGGCGACCGCTGCCGGTGCCGAACAGTGCCTTCGCCTTCTGGGCGGTGATCGGCGCCTTTGCCCAGATCTCGGCGACCTTCCTGCTGGTACATCTCTTCTCGTTTCGTAATTTCGCCGTCGGCACAGCCTATTCTCGTACAGAACCCGCTCAGGCAGCGCTGATCGCTCTGGTGCTATTCGGCGAGACGATCACTTTGCCGACCGTGATGGCCATCCTTGTCTCCGTGTTTGGGGTGATGCTGATCTCGGTGGCGCGCACGGCGCTCAGCCTCTCGGCGCTCTTCACGTCGGTCGTCAGCCGAACCGCGCTCCTCGGCCTGCTTTCCGGCCTGTTCTTCGGTGTTTCGGGCATTTCCTACCGCTCGGCCTCGTTGGCGCTCCAGCCCAGCCTGCCGGCACCCGACAGCGTCATGCAGGCCAGCTTTACTCTGGTCGTCGTCATCCTGGTGCAGACTTTTGCCATGCTCATTTGGATGCTCTGGCGCGATCGGGCGGAGCTTCGACGCATCGGCGCCGCCTGGAAAATCGGCATTGCAGTTGGCTTCGTCGGCGCAACCGCCTCTTTCGGCTGGTTCACGGCGATGACCCTGCAGCAGGTGGCTGTGGTCAAGGCGCTGGCCCAGGTCGAAATGCTCTTCACCTTCGCCTCCTCGGTCTTCTTCTTCAAGGAGACGATCAATCGTCTGGAAGTGGCTGGCTGCTTGTTGATCGTTGCCGGGGTCCTGCTGCTGCTCGTCGTCTGATGGCCATCCGTCTACCGATGGTGCGCTCCGGTTGCGGCGATCGATAGAGGGTAATATCATCTGTCTTGGCGGCAGGCGGGAAGCATGAGGAGCGTGACGGAGGTGCTGTGTTGCGAGTGGTTCGATACGCCGGTCGGTGACCTGGTCGCGGTCGCCAGTGCCACGCATCTGCTTGTTTTGGGTTTCGAGGGTGACGGGTCACCGGACGAACGGCTGGAACGGCAACGCCGCCACCTCGGCCTGGATGTCATGCCTGGCGGCAATGCGATCACGGCGGCGACAGGCAGGCAGTTGAAAGCCTATTTCGCCGGCGAACTCTTAGACTTTACCGTGCCGCTCGCGCCGTCCGGTAGTGAATTCGAGCGGAAGGTCTGGGCGGAACTCCTCAGCGTGCCGCTTGGCGAAACCTGCTCCTATGGCGATATCGCGAGGAATGTCGGCGGCATGGAAACAGTGCGGGCGGTTGGCAAGGCCAACGGCGCAAATCCGATCGTCATCATCCCATGCCACCGTTGCATCGGCTCTGACGGCACGCTGACCGGATATGGTGGCGGGTTGTGGCGCAAGAAATGGCTCCTGCGCCACGAAGGGCAGATGCGGCCGGTCGGGCTCTTTGCCCTTTGAAACCGGCTTGGCTTTTAGCTGTCAGGGAACAATCAGCGTGCCGGCTCCACCTTCGGTGAAAATCTCGAGCAGGACCGCATGCGAGACCTTTCCGTTCAGGATGACCACGCCCTGCACGCCGGCTTGGATGGCCTCGATGCAGGTTTCAACCTTGGGGATCATGCCGCCGGAGATCGTGCCGTTCTTGATCAACGCGCGGGCCTCGGCGACCGAAAGCTCCTTGATCAGCTCGCCGTTCTTGTTGAGGACACCTGGAACATCGGTAAGAAACAGCAGGCGGGTGGCGCGCAGGGCTCCGGCAATCGCGCCGGCGAAAGTGTCGGCATTGATGTTGTATGTGTGGCCGTCGCGGCCTGGCGCAACCGGGGCAATGACCGGGATCATTTCCGACTTGGCAAGTAGGTCGAGCAGCGTGCGATCGACTTCGACCACCTCGCCGACGAAGCCAAGATCGAGCGCGCGCTCGATGTTGGAATCGGGATCGATGACTGTCTTCTTGGCCTTTTCAGCGAAGACCATGTTACCGTCTTTGCCGCACAGGCCGATCGCCCATTCGCCGGTCTGGTTGATGAGGGCGACGATCTCCTTGTTGATCGAGCCGGCCAAAACCATTTCAACGATCTCGACGGTTCTTTCGTCGGTAACGCGCAGGCCGCCTTCGAACTTAGATTCGATGCCCATCTTGGCGAGCATGGCACCGATCTGCGGCCCGCCGCCATGCACGACAATAGGGTTGACGCCCGACTGCTTGAGAAGCGCGATGTCAGCGGCGAAGGCCTTACCGAGTTCGGAATCGCCCATGGCGTGTCCACCGTATTTCACGACGATGGTCTTGTTTTCATAGCGCTGCATGAAAGGCAGAGCCTGCGCAAGAAGCCGCGCCTGGATTTCACTCTCGGAAGCCGTCATGGGGTGCCCTCGTCGTTGGTTCGCGGCCTTTTAGCGCAAGATTGGCCGGGATGGAATAATCCGGGGTAAAGATAAGCGCGGCTGATGATCCGTCATCGCCTGGAGGGCGTAGTGTTTATCAAAGACATAACGGAAATGGCGCCCGGGCTAGGGGCTGTCTGGAGGAGAGGGTCCGAAGGCCGATGCCAAGCGACGAAATTTCCATGCTGTTGAGTCGGGTGGCTCTGAAGGATCGCTCGGCCTTCTCCTTGCTCTATAATCGCCTGTCGCCGAAACTTTTTGTCATCTGCCTGCGTATCTTGCGAGACAGGGCCGATGCGGAGGAGGCGTTGCAGGACGTGTTCGTCAAGATATGGCAGCGCGCTGAGAGTTTTGCCGCCTCGGGAAACGGTGGGATGGGATGGCTTGCGGCAATCGCCCGCTATCATTGCATCGATCGGCTGCGGGCCAGACGTGCGCCGACGCAGGAACTGGAGGCCGTGGCCGACCTTACCGACAGTGCCGCCAATCCGGAACAGAGTGCTGTGCTGCGCTCGGAAGGAAAGCGGATTGACAGCTGTCTGCAAGAGTTGGATCCTGATCGCGCACGTGCCGTCAGGCATGCCTATGTGGAGGGCTTGTCTTATCAGGAGCTGGCTGATCGGTTCGAGGTTCCCCTGAATACGATGCGCACATGGTTGCGCCGCAGCCTGTTGAAATTGAGAGAGTGCATGAATGACGACGCCAGACCAGAGCAAGGGTGACCGGTCGCGGGACGAAGTGCTCGCCGGAGAATATGTGCTCGGTGTACTCGGTGTCGAGGAGCGCAAGCAGGTAGAGGAACGGCTGCGCCAGGACCGGTCCTTCGGGATCATTGTCCGGCGTTGGGAAGACAATCTTTCTCAGTTCAATGACGACTACGGCCATGAGCATCCGCCGGAAGCGCTGTTTTCCAGGATAGAAAACCGGATCTTTCCGCCGCTTCCGCAGGCTTCGCCCTGGGCGCCGCTTGGCAACTTATGGGCCTCGCTGGCGTTCTGGCGAGGGCTCGCCTTTGCCTGTGCCGCCGCAGTCGTCGTTCTCTCGGGAGGAGAGACAGGCTTGCTGGGCCGCCCGGCCGGGCCCCCGCCGCTCGTCGCAGAGCTTGCCGGCAAGGACAGCGTAATCAGTCTCGTTGCGCGCTATGACCAGGGTTCCGGCCGCCTGCAGCTCACCCCCGTCGCAACCGGCGAACAGCGGCAAAAATCGCTCGAACTCTGGCTGATCGAGGACGACGCGGCACCGCGTTCGCTTGGGGTCTTGCCACAGACCGGGGAAGGGGAACTCGTCGTTCCCAACGAGATGCGCTCTCTCTTTACCGAAGGTGCAATCCTTGCTGTCAGCCTCGAGCCCTTCGGCGGCTCCCCGACCGGGCAGGCGACCGGTCCGGTAATCGCACTTGGCCCGACACATCTTTGAACGGCGCATGTATTTGGTGCGCGCAACTCAATTGAAGTCAGCAAAATCAATAAAATAGACTTTCTTAGATTTTCTGCGGCCTAACTGAAACTTCTCTTGTCCCGCTCTCGTCCTTGTTGATGTTCCCCGCAAGGGATCGAAACAACCATCCCGGACGGCAATCACGCCGCCGAGGACGCATCGAGAACACCAGGACAGAGGAAACCGAAATGTTCAAGACCACCCTTCGCCCGCTTACCCTTGCCGTCGCACTCGCAGCTGGCACTGCCGCTGCCCATGCCGAAAACCCGATGGTCGGCGGTGCCGCCATGTATGAAGACAAGAATATCGTCGAAAATGCCGTCAATTCCAAGGACCACACCACGCTGGTCGCCGCCGTCAAGGCTGCGGGTCTGGTCGAGACCCTTTCGGGCGAGGGGCCGTTCACCGTTTTCGCCCCGGTCAATGCGGCCTTCGACGCACTGCCGGCCGGGACCGTCGACACACTGCTGAAGCCTGAAAACAAAGATCAGTTGACCAAGGTGCTGACCTGCCACGTCGTGGCGGCCGATGTCATGTCCGGCGCGATTGGCAAGATGATTGCTGATGACGGCGGTAGCCATCCGGTCAAGACCGTTGGCGGCTGCATGCTTCAGGCGAAGATGGACGGGGACAAGATCACCCTGACCGACGAGAATGGCGGTGTGGCGATTGTGACCATCGCCGACGTCAAGCAGTCGAACGGCGTGATCCATGTCATCGACAAGGTTCTGCTGCCGAAGGCCTGAACCACAGGGCTGCCCCGTCATCGGCGGGGCGGCCCATTACAGAATGTGGCGCAATGGGTCAGTTAGACTGGCTGATGGTCTCGAGGATTGCCGCGCGCAGATCGTCGAGGCCATTCCCTTTTTCCGAGGAGGTGGCGATGATGAAGGGATAGGCAGCCGGGCGCTTCTTGATCTTCTCAAGCGTTTCGGCAATTAGCCGCGGCACGCCAGCCTCTTTGATCTTGTCGGTCTTGGTCAGCACGATCTGGTAGGAGACCGCGGCCTTGTCCAGCAGGTCGAGCACCTCGTCATCGTTCTTCTTGATGCCGTGACGGCTGTCGATCAGCACGTAGACGCGTTTCAGCGTCGCCCGGCCGCGCAGATAATCGAACACCAGTCTTGTCCAGGCGTCGACATGTTCCTTTGGCGCCTGGGCATAGCCATAGCCGGGCATGTCCACCAGCGCCATCGGAGGCAGGTCGCCGGCTGCGCCGGAGTAACCGTCTGGAACGAAATAATTGAGTTCCTGCGTGCGGCCGGGCGTATTCGATGTACGGGCGAGTCCCCTCTGCCCGACCAGCGCATTGATCAGCGATGACTTGCCGACATTGGAGCGGCCGGCGAAGGCCACTTCGAGTGGGCCTTCCGGCGGTAGGAAGTCCATCGACGGCACGCCGCGGATGAAAATCCACGGACGTCCGAACAGGGGCTTATCGCCATCCGGCCGTGTCGCTGTCATGCTGTGGTCCTTTGTCGTTTGGCTCGGCCATCCCGGCCATTTTGCCACTGGATGTCAAGAGCATGGTCTTGCCCCGCAATCCGAGGGTCACGCGGGGGCAAAGAAATAAGCCCCGGCTAACCGGGGCTTATCTGGTTACTTCGTCTCAGTGGGCTTTCGCCGGAACATACGCTTGATGTTGTCGATCAACTCGATCTTGGCGCCGTGACGCTTCATGATGATCGACTGCTGCGTGATCGAAAGCGTGTTGTTCCAGGCCCAGTAGATGACCAGACCGGCCGGAAAGGAGCCGAGCATGAAGGTGAAGATCAGCGGCATCCAGTTGAACAGCATCGCCTGGGTCGGGTCCGGCGGTGTCGGGTTCATACGCATCTGAAGCCACATGGTGACACCCATGATGATCGGCCAGATGCCGAGATGCAGGAAGCTCGGGGCCTCGAACGGCAGCAGGCCGAAGAGATTGATGAACGTCGTCGGATCGGGGGCCGAAAGGTCCTGGATCCAGCCGAAGAACGGCGCATGGCGCATTTCGATCGTGACGTAGATCACCTTGTAGAGCGAGAAGAAGACCGGGATCTGCAACAGCACCGGCCAGCAGCCGGCGACCGGATTGATCTTCTCGGTCTTATAGAGCTCCATCATCGCCTTCTGAAGCGCCATCTTGTCGTCGCCATACTTGGCCTTCAGCTCTTCCATTTTCGGCTGCATGCGCTTCATGTTTGCCATGGAGGCATACTGCTTGCTGGCGAGCGGGAAGAAGATAGCCTTGACGACGATGGTGGTCAGCAGGATGGCGATGCCGAAGTTGCCAACCAGACGGAAGAAGAAATCCATCAGCATGAACATCGGCTTGGTGAAGAAGTAGAACCAGCCCCAATCGATCAGGAGGTCGAAGCGAGGCACTTCGTAATTCGTTACGGTTTCCGTCTTGCCGCCAACCAGGTTCGCGAAAACCTTGCCGAACCAGGAATTGTCACGTGCATACCCGTCAACGACGGGCACTTCCTTGGCGCCGGCGAAGACAAGCGTCTTGAGGCTTGTGGACTGGCCTGGCGCAATGGAAACGGCGTCGTTCTTGTAGTCTGCCTGGAAACGCGGCTGCCCATCGGTGAAGTGGGAGAAGCGGGAATCATAGGCGATCGCCTGCGGCGGTACGAGTGCTGCCGCCCAATACTTGTCGGTGATGCCCATCCAGCCGCCGGTCGCCTTGGCGTTGGTCATCGATTCCTTCTCGATGGCGCTGTACTTTTCTTCGACCAGGCCGCCTTCCTTGCCAATAACACCGAGAAAGCCCTCGTGCAGGACGTAGACAGATGCCGTCGTTGGCTTGTTGTACCGCGTGATGCGGCCGTAAGGTGCAATCGAGGCAGCGGCCGTTCCGGTATTGCTGATCGTGTCTTCGACGGTGAACATATAATGCTCATCGACGGAGATCTTGCGCAGGAATGTCAGTCCCGCGTCGTTGGTGAAGGAGAGCGTCACCGGTGTCGCCTGGGTCAGCTTGTCGCCGCTGGCCAGCGTCCAGACCGTAGCTGGACCGGGAGCCGTGCCGGCATTTTCGCCGGCAATGTAGCCGAGTTCGGTGAAGTAGCCGTCCGTGGTGTCGGCCGGGTTGAACAGTGTGATGATCGGGCTCGTCGGGTCGACGGTCTCCCGGTATTCCTTGAGTTTCAGGTCGTCAAACCGGGCGCCGGTCAGATTGATCGAGCCGACAAGCGCCGGTGTGTCGATCGCCACGCGGGCTGTCTTGGCGATCGCTTCGTCGCGGTTTGCTTCGGCGGCGGCCTGGGCGGTGCTGCCCGGCAAGCTGCCAGCGATGGTCCCGGCGGCCGGTGCCGCGGCGTTCGGTTGCGTCGTCGTGGCTTCCTGGGCAAGGCGAGCTTCTTCGGCCTGCCGCTGCGCTTCGATCCGCGGACTCATGATGAAGTACTGCCAGCCGAGAACGATCAGCACAGACAGGGCAATCGCGATGAAGTAATTGCGGTTGTTTTGCATCAGACTTTCCTGGAATCGGTCGCGGGGGACCGTGCGTTTTTCGGTCTGGCCTTGATCCGGTCGGCCAGTTGCGCGGCAAGCCGCGCAAAGGGTGCATCGAGCACATCCCTGCGGGCGACAATGACATAGTCGTGTCCGGGCTGCATTGCAAACGCCGCATTCAGTCGAACGGCCTCTTTGAGGCGGCGGCGCATGCGATTGCGCTCGACGGCGTTGCCATGCTTCTTGGTGACCGTGAAACCAACCCGGGGTTCGGTCTCGGGCGCCTTTCGATCGAGAACCTCGAGGAGGAACAGGCTGCCCCTGCGCTTTTCGCCGGCGCGAACGGCAAGAAACTGCGGCCGGCTTTTCAGCCGCCCGACAGTTTGTTTCTCTTTATCTGCATTCATTCGCCCGGTCTCGGGCAAGCCCGGCCTTTAGGCCGAGAGGCGGTTGCGACCGCGGGCGCGGCGGGCAACAAGAACCTTGCGGCCGCCCTTGGTGGCCATACGCGCACGGAAGCCGTGGCGACGCTTGCGAACAAGCTTGGAAGGTTGAAAGGTACGCTTCGTCATTTATTTAATACCGCGGTGTGCGGCCCTTCTTGGGTTTGCATTTCTGCAAGAGCGTTGGATTTGCGCACGGCTATCCACCCGTCATTGCGGGTTTTCGGTCCGGACGTGCGCGGCTTATACGGATCAAGGGCTCGAGAGTCAATTGTCCGGGTGATTTGGCTCGATAGAGCCGAGCATGCGGGGGCCGGGTGAGCGAAACTCCATTTCATCATTGGCCTCTTGCCGAGTGATGGAAAGCTGTCCGGACGTGCGGGATCCGCAAGAATGGGCGATCGCGATGTGATGCTCAATATTGGATGTTCCAACGAGCGAAAGGGGTGCTTGCGTCGTCTTTTTCAGCACAGACCGTCCTTGCTGGCGCCTCCTCTCCGTCGAGGCGTGGCATTGGCCAATTCGCGCCCGTGCGCTAATATAAAAGCCGATCCGGCTGACCGCAGGTGGCCGGATGTCCTCGGAATGATGATGGGAGCAGCCCATGTGGCAACAGAGCCAGGCCGGTTGGCAAACCGATACGGGGGCAGGTTCAGTCATGCAGCATCGCTTGCGCGGGCTGTCAGGCAAGCTTCTCTGGCTGACGATGGCCTTCGTGATGCTGGCGGAGGTGCTGATCTTCGTGCCGTCGGTCGCCTCGATGCGCTTGCGTTGGCTTGAGGACCGCTTGAATACGGCGGCGGCCGCAGGCGTGGTAATCGATGGGCTCCAGCCGGCAGAATTGCCGCGGGCGGTGCAGGACGATACACTCATGGCGACCGGTACGAAGGCCATCGCACTGCGCAAGGACGGCACCTCGCGATTGCTGGCGGCCGACCACATGCCGCCGCAGGTCGACGCCAAATACGATCTCTCCGACGTGCCTGCGTTCCAGTCGATCGGCGACGCGCTCTACACGCTGCTGTTCGGCGGCGATCGCATGTTGCGCGTTTATGGTCCGATCGGCGACAGCGATATGATCATCGAACTGGTCATGGAGGAAAAGGGCTTGCGCCAGGCGATGCTGGCCTATGCTCAGAGTGTCTTTTCCGTGTCGCTGATGATCTCTCTTATCACTGCCTCGCTGATCTACATTGCGATCAACCGTATGATGATCCGGCCGATGCGACGCCTGACGCATAGCATGCAGGTATTCGCCGAAAATCCCGAGGACCCGGCTCGCATCCTGCCTCCAGCGCCCGGCAACGACGAGATCGCGCTGGCCGGGCGTCACCTTGCCCTGATGCAGGAGCAGTTGCAGAAGACGCTGAAGCAGCAGCGCAACCTTGCCGACCTTGGCCTCGCCGTCTCGAAGATCAATCACGATATGCGCAATATTCTCGCCTCCGCGCAATTGATGTCCGACCGTCTCGTTGATGTCGACGACCCCATGGTGAAGGGCTTTGCGCCGAAGCTGGTGCGTACCATCGATCGGGCCGTTGGCTACACCAGCGAGGTGTTAGCTTACGGACAGGCATCCGAGGCTGAGCCCAAGCGCCGGCGCTTCCGTCTGGCCGAGCTCTGTCAGGAGGTGCGTGACATCCTGGCCATCGCGCCGGACAGCGGCATCGACTTCGTCGACTCGGTCGCTGCCGACATCGAGGTCGATGCCGACAGCGAGCAGCTTTTTCGGGTCGTTCACAATATTTGTCGCAATGCGGTCCAGGCGTTGGCGAATCACCGCCTCGACGATCCAGGGGCGCTGCGCCGCATCACGCTGTCGGCGCAGCGCATCGGCAGCGTGGTCGCTATCGCGATCGACGACACCGGCCCCGGCTTGGCGCCCAAGGCGCGGGAAAACCTGTTTACCGCCTTCCGTGGTTCGGCCCGTTCCGGTGGCATCGGCCTCGGCTTGGCGATCGCGCGCGAACTCGTGCTCGCCCATGGCGGAACCATCGCCCTCGTGGAAAAACCGGGTCCCGGTACCCTGTTTCGAATCGAGATCCCTGATCGTCCTGTGGCGTTGGGTGACTGGCGGGTGCGTGCGTGAAAAAAAGAATTGCCGCAATTCCGGGCTTCCAGCATTGATGTGACGGCAAAATGACTCTTTTTTCCGAAAGGTGCTTGCAATCCTTCGCGGCACGTTTTAGAGGATCGCCACGCCGCCGACGACAGTCGGACTGGCACGCACCCGTAGCTCAGCTGGATAGAGCACCAGACTACGAATCTGGGGGTCAGGAGTTCGAATCTCTTCGGGTGCGCCACTTCCCCTTCCTCCGAAATGTCCTTGCTTTCCAGTGGATCGCGTGTTTTTTCATTCAATCGACGTGAATTAACAAGCTATGTGCAAAAGGCATGGCAGCTAAGCGCGCAATGCGACGGAAGGATGATTGCGTTTCCTCTCCGCTGGCATTTAAGCCATGGCCCTGCCTGTCGGAAACCTGTCCGATGAGCGCGTTGTCTTAGAGGATAGATTATGCTGCGTGATCGGATTCGATTTAAGCCCCTGCTCGACAAACTGGTCAGCGCTGAAGAGGCCGCAAGCTTCATCAAGGACGGTATGACGGTCGGCATGAGCGGCTTCACCCGCGCGGGCGAGGCCAAGGCTGTGCCCCTGGCTCTGGCGGAGCGGGCCAAGACGGACCCACTGAAAATCACCCTTATGACTGGCGCGTCGCTCGGTAATGATCTGGATAAGACTCTGGCCGAAGCGCATGTGTTGGCGCGCCGCCTGCCCTTTCAGTCGGATCCGGGCTTGCGCAAGGCGATCAATGCCGGGGAGGTCATGTTCATTGACCAACACCTGTCCGAGACGGTGGAGCAATTGCGGACCCACCAGATCAAGCCGGTGGACATCGCCGTCATCGAGGCTGTTGCCATCACCGAGACCGGCGGAATCGTGCCGACGACCTCCGTCGGAAATTCGGCGAGTTTCGCCATCCTGGCCGACAAGGTCATCGTCGAGCTGAATCTTTCGCAGCCCGCCTCCCTCGAGGGCCTGCACGACATCTACATTCCGTCGCGCCGTCCGACCCGGATGCCGATCCCGATCGTGACGACGGAAAGCCGCGTGGGTCTGCCTTTTATTCCGATCCCGCCGGAGAAGATCGTCGCCGTCGTCGTCTCGGAAAAGCAAGACAGTTCCGCCACGATTCTGCCGCCGGACGACGATACCCGCGCAATCGCCGGTCATCTCAGCGATTTCCTGCTGAATGAAGTCAAACAGGGCCGTCTGGGCTACGAGTTGCAGCCGCTACAGGCCGGTATCGGTACGATCGCCAATGCCGTTCTGCATGGCTTCATCGATACACCGTTCCATGACTTGAAGATGTATTCCGAGGTTTTGCAGGATTCGACCTTCGAGCTGTTCGATTCCGGCAAGCTGACCTTTGCTTCGGGGTCGTCGATTACGCTGTCGGCAGAAATGTACCAGAAAGTCCTGCCGCGGCTCTCCGAATACAAGCATCAGCTTATTCTGCGCCCACAGGAAATCAGCAACCATCCCGAGGTGATCCGTCGCCTCGGTCTGATTTGCATCAACACGGCGCTGGAGTTCGACATCTACGGCAATGTCAACTCCACCCACGTCGGCGGTACGCACATGATGAACGGTATCGGCGGCTCGGGCGATTTCGCCCGCAATGCCTTCATGTCGATCTTCGTCACCAAATCGACCGCCAAGAACGGTGCGATCTCATCGGTCGTGCCGATGGTCAGCCATGTCGATCATACCGAGCATGATGTCGATATTCTGGTGACGGAAGTCGGTCTTGCCGACCTGAGAGGCCTGGCCCCGCGTGAACGGGCGGCAGTGGTCATCGCCAATTGTGTCGACAAAGATTATCGCGATCCGTTGCAGGACTATTATGACCGTGCGGTCAAGCGTGGCGGGCATACGCCGCACGTGCTCGAAGAGGCGCTCTCCTGGCATGTGAACCTGCGCGAGAAGGGAACGATGAGACCCGCCTGAGGCGGGTCAAGGCCTATGATGTCCGGGTGATCAGACGGGCCGTCGTGGTCTAGACGGAGCAGAAGCTGCCGTAGAGCGCGGTGATGACGTTGCGCGCCGGTTCGCTTTCGATGTGATACCAAATGGTCTGGCCGTCACGGCGGCCGGAGATGATCCGGTCGCGGCGCAGAAGCGCCAGATGCTGCGACACCGTCGAGTCGCGAATTCCGAGGAATTCCGCGAGCTGACCGACCGAGCGTTCGCCATCGATCAACTGACAGAGAATGAGCAAACGATGACGATTGGCAAGCGCTTTCAGCAACTCGCTGGCGTCGTCGGCGGCATCCTGCATGGTATCGGGGTCAACTTTCATTCTTGCGTATCTACGTTATTCCGAATATATTGTCAAGCTGGCTGCCCCGGATCTATGGGCGTGAACTCGTGGGAGTATGCAAGATGCAAAAAGACAGAAAGATTGTTTGTCCTCAGTGTTTTGCCGTCAATCGCCTGGCGGCTGAACGTCCGGTTTCCGAGGCGCGCTGCGGCAAATGTGGTCACGCGATGTTCGACGCGCACCCCGTCGATGCGGATGGAGCATCGTTCGAGAAGCATATCAGTCGCAATGATATCCCGGTTCTCGTCGACGTTTGGGCGCCGTGGTGCGGTCCGTGCCGGATGATGGCACCGGCTTTCGCAGAGGCCGCCGGTGTGCTCGAACCCGAGGTTCGGCTGATCAAGCTGAACTCGGAAAACGAGCCGCAGATCTCCTCCAAGCTCGGCATCCGCGGCATCCCGACCATGCTGCTCTATAAGGACGGTCGCGAAGTCGGCCGGGTCTCCGGGGCCATGTCGGCGCGTCAGATCGTCGACTGGGCGCGCGCGCAACTTGCCTCGGCCTGAGGTTCGTGGCGCCGGCTTTGGTCGAAAGAGCTGGAAAGCGCGTGGTAAGCCCGGTATGACGCCAGCAGTGACTGTCATCGTCCGGGCATTGGAGTAGCCGTGCATCCGAACCGCATCGACACCGCCGGATCGCGCCGGTTTTCCCTCCCGGCATCAGCGACGCTTGCGCGTTCAGCGGTGTTTGCTGGTCTGTTGCTGGTTCTTTCGGCTTGTGGCGGTCGACCGATCGGTGTCATGGAGCCGACCAATCACACGGCAAACGGTACGACAAAGGTCGAGATGATCGCCGCGACCACTCGGGCGCCGGCGGTCGACAAGGCCATCCTGTTCACTGGCGAGCGGGGTTCCGGTCTGATGCTCGACGCGGTTACAATCTCCATTCCACCCGATGCCGATCGCGAAATCGGCCAGGTTCAGTGGCCCAAGCGCCTGCCGGCCGATCCGCATCGCGCATTCACCACGGTAGCGGTCGATCCGATCGCTAGTAAAAAGGAAGGCGAGGCCTGGCTTCAGAGCCATGTGCGCAAGAGCCGACGGGTCCTTGTGTTCGTGCACGGCTTCAACAATCTCTACGAGGAAGCCGTCTATCGTTTTGCGCAGATCGTTCATGATTCCAAGGCAGATGTGGTGCCGGTGGTCTTCACTTGGCCCTCGCGCGGTTCGGTCTTCGACTACAATTATGATAAGGAAAGCACCAACTATTCCCGAGATGCGCTGGAGGATCTGCTGACGCAGATCGCGCGAAATCCGGCCGTCGGCGAAGTAACCGTCATGGCGCATTCGATGGGCACCTGGCTTGCAGTGGAATCGCTGCGTCAGATGGCGATCCGCCACGGTCGGGTCGATCCGAAGATCAGCAATGTCATCCTCGCCTCGCCCGATCTTGACGTCGATGTCTTCGCCCAGCAATACCAGAGCTTTGGCGGCAAGGCGCCGAAGTTCACCCTGTTCGTCTCGCGCGACGACCGGGCACTCACCCTGTCAAAGCGCATATCCGGCAATGTCGAGCGTCTGGGCCATATCGATCCGACCGTCGAGCCCTATCGCACACAGCTGGAAGCGGCGGGCATTACGGTACTCGATCTCACCAAGCTGAAATCGGGTGATCCGCTGAACCACGGCAAATTTGCCGAGAGCCCTGAGGTCGTTCGCCTGATCGGCGAGCGTCTGATCGCCGGACAGGCCGTGACCGATTCATCGGTCGGGCTCGGCGAGAGTCTGGGCGCGGTGGCGATCGGTGCAGGCAATACCGTCGGGCAGGCGGCCAGCACGGTCATCAGTGCGCCGATCTCGCTTTTCGATCCGCGCACCCGGCGCAGCTATAGCCAACAGTGGCAACTGCTCGGGAGCTCTGCCACCAACACAATTGGAGCGGCCGGGACCATATTCATCCCGTCCAGACCTTAGGGGCTTCTCCATCGCCGGGTGCTAGCCCGCTGAGGAGGCGCTAGGATTGGGACCGGTGGAACTCGAAAAGTGGAGTGCCGTAGCCGACCAACACGCCGTCGTCGACGAGGCGACGCGACAGCACGCCGTCCGACGGCGAAGGTGCGGGGCGCAGTAGAGGGCCGGCCTTGAGGTATCCGACAATCTCGCCACACCGGACGAGGCGGGGCAGGGCAGCGTCTTCGCCGTCCCGTGGATGGGCCGCTTGAAAGATCCCGATATGCGGCGCCACAAGCGTCTCGCAAGCTTGCGGCGGAGGCGTTGGTCGTCGGGGCGATCGGGTCGCTTCGGCAGCCACGCCCGCGCTGGTGATGATATGCCGATCGGCATCCTCATATTCGAACTCGGCGATGCCGTGGCGTTGCATCAGGTCCAGAATGGCTTCGATCCACTCGTTCCCCATCATGCCCTCCCGAAACCGTTAGCCATTAGCCGCTCAAGATGATGGATGTCGATACCACCGGCGGCAAAGCCCGGTTCGTCCAGCAGCGCTAGGTGAAGCGTGCTCGACGTCTCCACGCCCTCGATCGTCAATTCGCTGAGCGCCCGGCGCATACGGGCGACCGCGTCTGCGCGCGACGGCCCGTGAGTGATCAGCTTGCCAATCAGCGAATCGTAGTTCGGCGGGATCTCGTAGCCGGGATAGAGATGGGTATCGAGCCGCACGCCCGGACCGCCCGGAGCGATGAAGCGCGTGACCTTTCCGGGAGACGGCGTGAAGTTGAAAGCATGTTCCGCGTTAATGCGACATTCCATTGCATGGCCGTCTAAGCGTACGGCATCCTGCGCGAATGCGAGCTTCTCGCCCATGGCTATGCGCAGTTGTTCACGCACGATGTCGACGCCGGTGATCTCCTCTGTGACCGGATGTTCGACCTGGACGCGGGTGTTCATCTCGATGAAGTGGAATTCTCCATCCTCGTAAAGGAATTCAAACGTACCTGCCCCGCGATAGCCGATTGCCAAGCATGCGGCTGCACAGCGCCGGCCGATTGCGTCGATCGCGGCGGGATCAATCCCCGGCGGCGGCGCCTCCTCGATCAGTTTCTGGTTGCGGCGCTGGATCGAGCAGTCGCGCGCACCGAGATGGATGGCATTGCCGTGGTTGTCAGCGAGCACCTGGATCTCGACATGGCGGGGAAATTCGAGGAAGCGTTCGACATAGACCTCCGGATTGCCGAAAGCCCGGCCCGCTTCCTCGCGCGCCATCTGCACCGCGCTTGCCAGGTTTGCTGGATCGCGGACGATCCGCATGCCCCGGCCGCCGCCGCCGCCTGATGCCTTGACGATCAGTGGATAGCCGGTCTCCGCACCGATCGACACGATTTGCGCCGCGTCCTGTGGCAGGGTGCTGTCCGGTCCCGGTACGCAAGGGACGCCGGCCGCGATCATCGCCCGTTTGGCGGCGACCTTGTCGCCCATGGTGCGGATCGCCGAGGACGGTGGCCCGACGAAAACGATGCCGGCCCGCTCGACCATGTCGGCGAAGTCAGCATTTTCCGACAGGAAGCCATAGCCGGGGTGGATGGCGCCGGCGCCGGTCAACTGAGCGGCGAGCAGGATCTCATGACTGTCGAGATAGCTACGTGCTGCGGGAGCCGGCCCGATACACAGGGCCTGGTCGGCAAGGGCGACATGACGCAGATCGCGGTCGACATCCGAGTGGATGGCGATGGTCTTGATCCCAATATCCCGACAGGCCCTCAGAATCCTGAGAGCGATCTCCCCGCGATTAGCGATCAGAACGCTGTCGAACATGAGCGTCAATCCGAGGCGAGCAGGATGAGCGGCATGCCGGGTGTGACCGGCTCACCATCGGCCACGAGGATCGATTCGATGCGACCGCCACGCGTCGCCTCCACCGGATTGAGCATCTTCATCGCCTCGACCAACGCAAGCGTCTGGCCCTCCTCGATCAGATCTCCTTCTTTGACATAGGGGCGCGCCCCGGGGGCAGGCGCCCGATAGAACGTGCCCGACAGGCCGGAGACAATCACCGCTTGGTCGGTTTCGGCAATCTCCGGCAGCGCCATCAGTGTAGCGATTTCCGCAGCAGCCATTTCCTCCGGCGTCTCGTTCCTCGATACGGGTGTTGGCGCCCCGGCACCTCGGCCGGCAGTTTTGGCGAGACGGATACGCACGCCATCTTCGCTCACCTCAATCTCGTTGAGTGAGGAATTTTCCAGCATTTGCATCAATCGTTCGATCGTCGCGAGATCCATATTGCACCCTTCAGCGCAGGAAATTGGCAATGGTGACACCCTCGGCTTCCAGAGCATCGCGGATGGTCCGGGCGATGCTGACGGCCGAAGGTGTGTCGCTGTGGACGCAGATCGAGTCAACCGAGGTGACGATCAGTCGCCCGGTGACTGTCTCGATCGCACCGTTCTTCACCATGCGCACGACGCGGGCGGCGGCCTCGGCCGCATCGTGGATCACGGCGCCGGGTTTGCTGCGATGGACGAGGAAGCCTTCATCGGTGTAGGCCCGGTCGGCAAAGATCTCCGAACGGCAGGTTAGGCCCATTTCGCGCGCCAGCCGTTCCTGATGCCCAAGTGCGATGGTCAGGCAGACGAGAGACGGGTCGACCGCCTTGATGGCATTATTGACGGCTTGCGCTACGCCTTCGTCCTGCTGGGTCAGGTTGCCCAGCGCGCCATGCGCCTTCACATGGGTGATTGGATGGCCGGCATAGGTGGAAAGCGCCTGCGCAGCACCGATCTGATAGGCGACCAGCCGCTCGATCTCGCCGGCAGAGAAGGGAATATTGCGCCGTCCGAAGCCCCACAGGTCCGGGAAGCCCGGATGGGCACCGACGGCGACGCCCTTCGACCTGGCGACGGCGAAGGTGGAAGCCATGATCTCGGGGTCGCCGGCATGCAGGCCGCAGGCGATATTGGCCGAACTGACGATCGACAGCATGGCGTCGTCATCGCCCATGCGGTAGGCGCCAAAGCCTTCGGCCATATCGGAATTGAGGTCGACGCTGAGTGCCATGCCGCTTATTCTCCCTATGCTTCCGTTCGACCGGATTGTAGGTCTAGGCGAAGCCTATGCACAATGGTCGGGCGAAGAAATGCTTTGGGTCTCCATCGCATTCTGATATATCACGGTGCGAACGACAGTGATGAAGGCAGGCATGTTCAAGCACGGCGATAATCCGAGGATCAGCGCGGAGGGGGCGGGAGCGCTTCTCTTTGACGTGGCCGGCCCGGTTTTCGATCCGTTCGTGCAGGAGCGCATCTGGGTCTTTGCCGAAAAGCTGAAGACGTTCCCTGGTGTCGATGAGACCGCGCCTGGCATGAACAACCTGATGGTCGTGTTCGATCCTCTGCGTCTCGATCCGGACAGGCTCGAGGCCCATCTCGTCACGGAGTGGAAAGCGACGCTCGCAGCGCCGGCGACCGGCCGTCTGGTCGAGGTCCCCGTCGTCTATGGCAACGAGGGGGGGGATCTTGCCGAGGTCGCGGCCGAGAAGGGCCTAACGATCGAGCGCCTCGTCGCGATGCATTCCGCACCTGTCTATTCTGTCGCCGCCGTAGGCGCGATGCCTGGTTTCGTCTATCTCTCCGGGCTGGATCCGGTGCTCGCGCTGCCGCGGCGCGCCGTACCGCGCATGGGCGTACCCGAGGGCTCAGTCATTATCGGCGGCACGCAAGCCGGCATCATGCCACTCACCGCGCCCTCCGGCTGGCACATTCTTGGCCATACGGATTTTCGACTTTTCGATCCGATGCGGCAGCCGCCGGCCGCTCTGCACGCCGGTGATCGTGTCCGCTTCGTCGTCAAGGAGATCAACATATGATCGAGATCCTGACCACAGGCGCGGCCAATTCCGTGCAGGATGTGGGCCGTCTCGGCTATCTTGATGCCGGTGTCTCTCGCTCCGGTGCAATGGATGGCCCCGCCCTTGAACTTGCCAATCGGATGGTCGGCAATGATCCTGGCGCCGCCGCGATCGAAGTGGCGATCTTTCCGTTCCGGCTGCGTTTCGAGCGCGCAGCTTTGGTGGCCGTTACCGGTGCCGATGTTCAGATGACGGTCAATGGTGTTTGCTATCCGTCCTGGTGGGCGCTGCCTGTCCGCTCCGGCGATGTGCTGGAACTCGGCCTGCCGCGTCGGGGCGCTCGTGCCTATCTTTCCATTGCCGGCGGCATCCTTGTCCAAACCGTGCTCGGCTCGGCTTCCACAGACCTCAAGAGCCGTTGGGGCGGGTTGGAGGGCAGGGGGCTGCGCCGCGGAGACCGGCTGGAGACCGGCTTTGGTCCAGCGGCTCTGGCAGACCTGCCGAGTGGCTTCGGCCTCGATCCGCAGGAACTCGGCCGTGCTGCGGGAGATGTGGATGAGGATGCGCCGATCCGTGTATTGCCGGGCGCGGAATATGAGTTCTTCAATGAGGCAGCGGTCGCGGCCCTGGAAGCTGCCGCATGGCAGGTTACCGAGGATGCCAATCGCCAAGGCTACCGGCTGTCAGGACCCGAACTCAAGCTCATGCAAAGGCTTGAACTGCATTCGCATGGCATCATGCCTGGCACCGTACAGGTGCCGCCGTCGGGCCAGCCGATCATCCAGCTGGCCGAGGCCAATACCTGTGGTGGCTATCCGAAGATCGCCCACGTCATCGAGGCCGACCTTTGGCGACTTGGCCAGGCGGCGGTCGGCAGCCGGTTGCGCTTCACTCAGGTGAGCCGCAAGGATGCGGTGGCCGCGCTGAGAGCGCAGCGCTCGATGATTGACCGCGCCGCCGCCTCTGCCGCGCTCGCCCGCAAGGATGCCGCGAAATCCGAGCTTCTGGATGCGCTACGGTGCACCGAGAACTGAATTCCTGACTGACGGAGCAAGACCATGAGATGGAAACGTACCCTCCAGCTGATCGATGTCCATTGCGAGGGCGAGATCGGCAAGGTGGCTGTCGGCGGTGTGCCGAAAATCCCGGGTGAGACGATCGCCGAGCAGCTGCATTGGCTGAATAACGACCCCAAGGGCCAAGAGCTGCGCCGCTTTCTTGTCCTCGAGCCGCGCGGTGCTCCGATCGGATCGGTCAACCTGCTTCTGCCAGCCAAGAATCCGAAGGCCGATGCCGGCTTCGTCATTCTCCAGCCGGATCAGGCCCACGCCAGCTCCGGGTCGAACTCGATCTGCATCACGACGGCGCTGCTCGAAAGCGGTATCGTCGAGATGAACGAGCCGGAAACCACGGTTGTTCTCGACACCGCCGCCGGTCTCGTAACCGCGACAGCGACTTGCCATGATGGCCGCTGCGAGCGGGTCAAGCTCACTATGGTGCCCTCGTTCGTGCATGAGCTGGACGTCAGCCTCGAGACCGAGCTATGGGGCCGAATTACGTTCGACCTGAGCTATGGCGGCATCTTTTACGCTCTGGTCGATGTCAGTCAGGTCGGACTTTCGATAGACAAGGCCAATGCCCGTGGGCTGGTCGAAGCGGGTATGATCCTGAAGGAGGAGATCAATCGACGCATTCCCGTCGTCCACCCGGAAATTCCGGCGATCTCCGGCGTCGCCTATGTGATGTTCCGCGACGTCGATCCGGATGGCGCGATCCGCACCTGCACCACGATGTGGCCCGGCCGCGTCGACCGCTCGCCCTGCGGGACCGGCAATTCGGCCAACCTTGCGACCCTGCACGCCCGTGGCAAGGCGAAGGTCGGAGACGTGCTGAAATCGCGTTCGATCATTGGCTCCGAATTCGAGGTGGGGCTAAAGGAGGTAACGCAGGTAGCAGGGCGCCCCGCCGTCATCCCGACGATCAGCGGCCGCGGTTTCACCTTCGGCCTGCACCAGGTGGCGCTCGACCCCTTCGATCCGTTGGCGGATGGCTTTGCCCTTACCGACGTGTGGGGGCCGTCGGCAGGTTCGATCGGATAATAGATTCATTTTGCGGTTCGGCGTTAACCTGCCGGTAATACATCGGCAGGTTTCTTGGCTGCACCCGGCTTGCTCTTTTCATAGTTCACGGCTTAAGAAGCGATCGTATTCACCTCGCCATCATTGTCGCAAGAACAAGAAAAGTGAAACATCATTTGTCCGTGGGAGCCAATCCGCAGAATAACGCCCACAGTCTTTCCACGCTGCGCGGCACTTCGATATTCTCCAGCCTGAGCGTTGCCGAAGATAATGACTGGTTAGCGCGTTGTCATATGCGTAATCTATGCGCCGGCGAGACGTTGGTCGACTACGAGGACACGTCAAAGGACGTATTCATCGTGCAGAGTGGCGAGATTCGTGCCGTCTTGCGCTTTGCCGTTGGCAAGGAAGCAATTCTTGGCACCTTTCGGCGCGGAGATCTGCTGGGTGAGTTGTCGGCGATCGACGAAATGGCCCGCTCTGCGAGCCTGATGGCCGTCAGCGACGCGATCGTCACCGTTATTCCCTATGCCGTTTTCCACGACATCCTGAAGTCGCGCAGAGGGGTCTGCCTGTCCCTCATGCAGCTTCTGTCGCGTCGTATCCGGTCGATGAACGAGCGTGTCTCTGAACTGTCTTTCCTCGACACCAAGCACCGTCTCTATAACGCGCTGCTGCGCCTCTCGCGTCTGCGCGCTGATGGTGAGGGCGAGCGGATCATCTCCCCGCCGCTTGTCCATGCCGAGCTTGCCGAGCACATCGGCTCGAGCCGCGAGACTGTGTCGCGGGAAATGTCGCGGCTCATCCGGGAGCAGCTGATCGAGCGCACCAGCCGCGCCATCGTCCTAAAGGACCCGGTCGAGCTGTCGCGCCGCATCTCGCGCGCGCTTGAAGGCTGATCTGCAAGATCGCCAGTCGAGACGCGCATGGGCTTTCCCAAAGACGCCGTGGTGAACTGCTTTAGCCCCCGCTAAAAATTAAGAGGGATTTAAAGCCGCCGTCGGTAAAATTGATTCGAAATGGTTCAGCCTATTTCAGGCTCCCTTTGCTAAAAACTGTTGCAGGGTAAGCGGTTTGCAGTGAAGGAAGAGCGGATATGACCATCCTGATCGTGGAAGACAATCCGACGAACGCGATGATTCTCAAGCATCTCGCCAAGAAGGTGACTGAGGAGGAGATCAGGATCGAGGCAGATGCGTCTGCGGCGTTGAAGGTCTGTCACAACACGCTCTTCAGCATGCTAATCGTCGATCATATGCTGCCGGGCATGACGGGGCTGCAATTTGTCAAGGCCATCCGCATGATGGCGCGCTATGACAAGATCCCCGTCGTTATGGTCACTGCCGACCAGGAACCTGGCCTGCGCGATGCCGCCCGGGCAGGAGGCGTGACGGACTTCCTCACCAAACCTGTGGAGGCCGTTGCCTTCCGTTCGCTCCTTTCGTCCTATCTGGGCCAGCAGGCGCAGCCTTCTGCCAGGGCCAGCTGAGGCGTCGATCGTGATCACACGCGTCAAATGTCTCTCCCTTGTTCTGCTGGCCGCGATGCCCGGAGCCGCTCCGCTGCGGGCTCTGGAGATGCCACGAGGTCCCGTCATCCTGACGGTGGTCGGCGCCGTCACCGAACCGAATGGCGACAATCGTGCCGAATTCGATCTGTCGATGCTCGACAGGCTCGAAGGTCGAAAGGCGCTTATGGATACCCCCTGGACCCAAGGGAAAGTCGAGTTTTCCGGCCCGTTTCTGCGTGCGGTGCTGAAAGCCGCCGGCGCCAAAGGCAGCCGCCTGATCATCCGCGCGCTCAACGGCTATTCCGCCGAAGTACCTTTCTCCGACGCCAGCGATCTTGACAGCATCCTCGCCACCCGTCTCGACGGAAAAGTGATGACCGTGCGCACGAAGGGGCCGTCCATGCTGGTCTATCCCTTCGACCAGGATCCGACCCTCTACAGCGAGAGATACTTCAGCCGTTCGGTCTGGCAGATCAAGGAAATCGAGGTCATCCGGTGACAGGTTTGAGCGGAAATGACGGTATGATGCGAAAGGCGGGGAGCACCACCCTGATCCTGCAGGTGTTGTCGGCTCTTCTGCTGTTCGTGCTGATCGTGCTCTTCGTCGGCATCTCGCGCCAGTTTCGCTCTCTGCAGGACGGTATTCGTGAGAACGCTGTCTGGTCGGTTTACCAGCTCGATCGTGAGGCACGTGCGCTCGACTACAGCCTCGCCGAGTTGCGCCGCCAGGCACCGAGCAAGACGCTGCTCGACGAATTTTCGTTACGTTACGACATCCTTTACTCTCGCACCCGGTTGGCGAGGGAGACGAAATTCGGCGATTACTTCTCCGACGATCCGAAAGTCCTACGGTTGCTCGGCGAGATCGAGGCGATCGTTGCAGGCTATCAGCCGACCTTCGACGCCTATGCTGCCGGACGCATGCCGAACACAACCGAGCTCGATAGTCTTGATGCTGCGCTGGGAGTGCTCTCCAAGACGACCGAGGACCTACTCGTCCACACCAACATGCGGCTTAGCGCCGAAAGGGCTGACACACGCGCGACCATTCTGGAGCTCGAGCGCACCTCGGCAATCATGCTCGCTCTTCTCATGGTCTCGGTGGTCTTCCTCGTTGTGACTTTACGTCGGCAGCTGAAATCGGTTCGTAAGACCGGCCTCGAACTCGAGGGTATGGCTCAGCGCCTGACGGAAGCCTACGAGGCCGCAGATGCCGGTAACAGGGCCAAGTCCCAGTTCATGGCGACAATGGGTCACGAGATCCGCACCCCGCTCAATGCGATCCTCGGCATGTCGGAAATCCTGGAATTCTCCCAGCTCCCAGACGATGCGCTTTCCAGTGTCAAGACCATTCGGTCCTCGGGAGAAGCGCTGCTGGAGGTCATCAACGAGATCCTCGACTATTCCAAGATTGAGCACGGCAAGCTGGAGCTTGAGGAGCGCGCCGTGGATATTTGCGCGCTGGCGGAGACGACTGTCAGCATCATCCGCGGCCGCGCCGATGACCACGGCAACATCATCGTGCTCGACATTCCCGATTCGCTCGACGCCCTCTATGTGCGCACCGACCCTACGCGCCTGCGTCAGGTTCTGCTCAATCTCCTGTCGAATGCGGTCAAGTTCACCAACAAGGGTACCGTGACCCTTCGCCTTCGCGAATTCTACCGGCATGGCAAACTGATGCTGCGCTTCGAGGTCGAGGATACGGGCATCGGTATCGACGAGGCCGGGCTGGCCAAGCTGTTCAAGCCATTTTCACAGGTCGACGCCTCGATCACCCGCAAGTACGGCGGCACGGGGCTCGGCCTCACCATTTGCAAGCAGATCGTCGAGAAGCTCGGCGGCGAACTCGGGATGAGCAGCACGGTCGGCGTCGGCAGCATCTTCTGGTTCGAGCTTTGCGTCGTCGCCGTGGGCAAGGACGAAGTCCGTCGCCAGCTGGGTGGCCAGGACAACACGCCGTTACCACGGCTCAAGATCCTGCTGGTCGAGGACAACCACGTCAACCAACTGGTGGCGACTCGTTTCCTCGATCGGCTGGGGCAGGATGTGGTCGTCGCCAAGCATGGGGCGGAGGCTGTGTCGATTGCCAAGGAACAGGATTTCGATGCCATCTTGATGGACATGCAGATGCCGGTCATGGACGGGATCGAGGCGACGCGCCGTATCATAGCCGAAGGCGGTCGGTGCGCAGCTACCCCGATCATCGCCATGACGGCAAATGCTTCTGACGACGACCGCCGCCGTTGCATCGAGGCCGGCATGGCGGGCTTTGAATCAAAACCCGTGACCATGGAAAGGCTGCGCAACGTGATCGTGGCAATCGTGGAAGGACCCGCCGCTGTTCAAGGTGGGGCGACCGCAGACGACATCGGCCTGCCGGAGCCGATCATCATCGATAATGTGGATTTTCCCGCGCTGGCGATCGACGGCCTCGACGAGGCGCGTCAATCCGAGCTTGTCGATGCCCTGGGAGAGGACGTGTTCCGCGAGCTCGTCGAATCCTTCTTCAATGACGCGACGGGCCTGATCCAGGACCTGCATGTCGCGCTAGCCAATCATGATCCTGAAAAGATCGATCGTGCTCTGCACACGATCAAGGGCGCGGCGGTCAATGTCGGACTGAATGACATCGCTGACAGGGCTCATGCGCTTCGTAACGTAAGACCATCGGCCGCAGACGTCGACAGACTGAGCGGGGAAATCGAAACCCTGAAATTCAAACTGGTAGCTTGAGAGTGAAGGAGGCGTCTATGCGTATATTGCTGGTCGATGACAACAGCACCAACCTGAAGCTTTTGACGAAACTCGTCGGCAAGCTGGAGAACTGCGAGGCCCTCGCCTTCTCAAGCCCTGATGCGGTCCTGTCCGCGCTTCCTGAACTCGAATTCGACATTGCGATCATCGACTATCAGATGCCGGTCTACAATGGTGTCGAACTCTTTACCGAGATCGTACGTTTCGACAAATACGCTCAGGTTCCGGTGATCTTCGTTACCGCTGACAAGGACATGACGACGCGCATGGCGGCACTCAATGCCGGTGCCATCGATTTTCTGACGAAGCCAATCAATCCGGTCGAATTTCAGGCGCGCGTGCAGAATATCGTGTCGCTCGCCCGCGCCCGCCGGCAATTGGCCGATCAGGCCGAATGGCTGCGCCGCGAGGTGGATCGGGCCGTAATCGAATTGCGCCAGCGCGAGCAGGAAATCATCCACCGCCTGACACTCGCCGCCGGCTACAAAGACCCGGAAACCTCGCGCCACACCCTGCGCGTTGCGGCCTATTCCGAGGCGATCGCGCTGGAACTCGGCCTGCCCGAGCAGCTCTGCAACGATATCCGTCTTGCCGCGCCCATGCATGACATCGGCAAGGTGGCGATGCCCGACACCGTGCTCCTCAAGCAGGGCCGATTGACCGAGGCGGAATACCGGCAGATGCAGGCCCATGCGCAGATCGGTAGCGACATTCTCGCTCGGTCGCATTCCTCGCTGCTCCAGCTCGCCTCCGAGATCGCGGCCAGCCATCACGAGCGTTGGGACGGGCAAGGCTATCCCAATCGCCTCGCCGCGACGGCGATCCCCATCTCTGGCCGCGTCGTGTGCATCGCCGACAATTTCGACGCTCTGACGACGGAACGGCCTTACAAGCCGGCATGGTCGTTCGAGCGCACGGTCGAGCATATCCTCGGCCGTTCTGGAACCCAGTTCGATCCGGACTGCGTAGCCGCCTTCGAACGGGCCCTGCCGACAATACAGGCGATCATGATCAACGATCGCCGGGAGCAGTTGGAGGAAGCGGAAAAGACTCTCGCAACCCTTTCGAGCCAGGTCGCCTAAAGGCAGGTTTGACGGTCGCATGGAACGTGCTATCTGCGGGCTGAAGACCCATTGCCCGGAGGTTCCGCCATGCGTTCGCTCACCATCCGCCGTCCCGACGACTGGCATCTGCATCTGCGCGACGGCGCGATGCTCGAAGGTGTGATCGGCGACACCAGCCGGCATTTTGCCCGTGCCATCATCATGCCCAACCTCGTGCCGCCCGTCGTCACGACTGCGGACGCCGGCGCTTACCGCGAGCGTATCATGGCGGCGTTGCCGAAAGGGGGTCGCTTCCAGCCGCTGATGACCCTCTATCTCACAGAGGATACGAACCCGGACGATGTGGAGGAGGGCCAGAAGAGCGGCCTCATCACCGCCGTGAAGCTCTATCCGGCCGGGGCGACCACCAACTCACATGGCGGCGTGCGCGACATGAACAAGGCCATGCCGGTGCTGGAGCGGATGGCCAAGATCGGTCTGCCGCTTTGTGTCCACGGAGAGGTGACGACGCCGGAGGTTGACATCTTCGACCGCGAGAAGGTCTTCATCGACACGGTGCTCGATCCACTGCGCCGGCGCCTGCCGGAACTCAAGGTGACGATGGAGCACGTCACCACCTCCGACGGCATCGACTATATCCGTGCGGCCGGGCAGAACATCGCCGGCTCAATCACCACCCATCACCTGATCATCAATCGTAACGCGATCCTGGTCGGCGGGATCAAGCCGCACTATTATTGCCTACCGGTCGCCAAGCGCGAGAGCCATCGTCTGGCCCTGCGCGCGGCGGCGACTTCCGGCGATCCCCGGTTCTTCCTCGGCACCGATTCTGCACCACATGTCGATCCCTCGAAGGAATGTGCCTGTGGCTGCGCCGGCATCTACACTTCGATCAACACGATGAGCTGCCTGGCCCATGTGTTCGAGCAGGAGAATGCGCTGGACAGGCTCGAGGCTTTCGTCTCGCTCAACGGTCCGGTCTGGTACGGGCTTGCGCCGAACGAGGAGACAATCACGCTGGTGAGGCGCGAAGAGGCCATTTCCTTCCCGGGAAAAATCGAGACAGAGGCCGGGTCCGTGACTGTGTTCGATCCGATGTTTCCATTGTTCTGGGACGTGGAGTAACGGTGTGATCGACCAATTCTGACGTCATCACATCATTGTATTGTCGCGGATCCATATCTAACCTAAACGGAATTCTATTGTTGTTCGTCTACGCGGGGCTAAAGCCACATGGACTTTCAGGGATCCGTTCGCACCGTTCTGTCTAAATACGCCACGTTCACCGGTCGGGCTGCACGCTCGGAATTCTGGTGGTTCGCGCTGTTTGTCTTGCTGGTCAATATCGCCACTGGTTTCATCGACAGCGCTGTTTTCGGTGGGCAGGTGCTCAACACGCTGGCGGGGTTGGCTTTGCTGGTGCCGCAGCTTGCCGTCGGCGTTCGCCGTCTGCATGACATCGACCGCAGCGGCTGGTGGCTGCTTCTGGCTTTGGTCCCTGTGATCGGCTGGATCGTGCTGCTCTACTTCAACATTCAGCCGAGCCAGCCGGGTGACAATCGCTTCGGTCCGCAGCCGACGGCTTGATCCTTTCGGCGAACGAGGTCGGCCAGCTATACCAGCCAGCCGGTCGGCATCGCGTATTCCCTCGCGTTGGGGATTACGGCTTCGGCACGTTCAGACCCTGACCTATCCACTTGCCCTGTCCCATTCTCATACCGCGCCCCTGACCTTGGCCCTGACCGCCGCAATGTTCGAAAGCCTGCAGGTGTTTGAATTCCGAGGCGTCCCTGAGAGCACTGAACACAATCTGGATGTCCGGATAGTCTTGAACGGCTGGCATTAGCCTCTTGTCGTAGAGGTTGCGGTTCAACACTTCTGCGTCGACGCCCATCTTGCAGGCCTCAGCAAGCGTTTCGGGAACCGACGCGGTGATCGCGGGGTCAGCGAGATAGGGATTTGCTGGCTTCTTTAGCCCATATTTCGCCATTATCGCGCCAAGTTCAGACGCGTGCATCTGCTCGGCCCGAATGATGTTGCTGAACGGGCGAACCTGTCCGAATTCTGCAATGACTGCCGCATAAAAAGCCTCGGCGCGGTATTCATCATCGATCGCAGCCTCGACTGCGCTACGCGCACCAGCCGAAAGCGTGGCCGCCTTGGCGACTGTGCCGATTGCCGCCGTTGCCAGCAGGCCGACTGCGACGACCGATAGGATCATTCTGGACATGTCTCTCTCTTTCAGTGTTCCTGCGATTGCAGGGATGCCATGATCAGCGTCCGCTGTGCCCTCGCAGCCGGCCTTGCGACCGATTGCGGTTACGACCTCGCCGGCCGAGGGAGGGCATGAGACAAGTAAAGAACCTGCTGAACATGAATACCCCCTTGGCTTAAGCGACGTGCCGAGGACGCTTGGCCCGGCCCAATTTGTGACTTGTTGTCGACCTGGATATATATGGAAAATCATATCAAACAGATGGACAGCAGATTAAATCGCGGTAATCCAGAAATGGTTCGCGTTTTACGATTGCCCGGAAAGTCTCGCTTATTGGGCAGGGGGCGGCCCCCTTCGGTTTCATAGTGAGGAAAACGGGAGTGAAACGCGGCGTTTTCGATGTCGAATGTCTGGAAACCGGCACATCTTGCTGCTAAGCCGCGCGGTAGAAGTTGCTTGATTTTTGCCCCGTTGTCCCGAGAGCTTAAGCGACTGAACCAGGGTAACGCGAACATGAGGATCCGCCGATGACCACCACGAGCTTTCCCGAACCTGCCGTCATGGCGGAACTGATGGCGAAGATGTTGTGGGAGATCAAGGCGGTGCACTTCGCTGCCGACAAGCCCTACAAACTCTCTTCCGGCATGATGAGCCCGGTCTATATCGACTGCCGCAAGCTGATCTCCTATCCGCGTATCCGCTCGGCGATCATGGACTTCGCTGCGGCGACTGTGATGCGTAACGCCGGCTTTGAGCAGTTCGACGTCGTGGCCGGTGGCGAGACGGCCGGCATTCCCTTTGCAGCCTTCCTCGCCGAACGTCTTGGTCTGCCGATGATTTACGTCCGCAAGGCGCCAAAGGGGCACGGCCGCAATGCGCAGATCGAGGGCCATATGCCGGAAGGTGCGCGCGTCTTGGTGATCGAGGACCTGACCACGGCAGGTGGCAGCATGTTCAAGTTCATCGATGCCATCAGGGCGGCTGGCGGCACCGTCGATCACGGCATCGCGCTTTTCTACTATGGCATTTTCCCGGAAGCCGAGGAGCGCTTCACCAACGGGAATGTCACGCTGCACCATATCGCCACTTGGCGCAACGTGCTGGCCGTCGCGCGCGAACAGAAGTTGTTCGATGATAAGACGCTGTTCGAAGTCGAGGCCTTCCTCGATGCGCCACTCGCCTGGTCGGGCCGCAACGGTGGGGTCTCTTCGCTCTGAGGCGGCTCTGGCCTTTTCAGGCGCGATGGATTAAATCGATTGAAAGGCGACCTGAGCGTCGACGGGATATCGTGAGGAGGATCGTATGATCTTGTGTTGCGGAGAAGCGCTGATCGACATGCTGCCGCGGGAATCGGTGCGTGGCGAGCGGGCCTTTGCGCCCTATGCCGGCGGTGCCATCTTCAACACCGCGATCGCATTGGGTCGTCTCGGCATATCGACCGGCTTCTTCACCGGTCTATCCGACGATATGATGGGGGACATCCTGCGCGAAACCTTGACCTCGAGCGGCGTCGATTATTCGTTCAGCGCCACCCTCTCGCGCCCGACGACGATCGCTTTCGTCAAGCTGGTCAATGGTCACGCAACATACGCGTTCTATGATGAAAACACAGCAGGTCGAATGCTCTCGCAGAGCGACCTGCCGGCGCTCGGTGATGATTGCGAAGCCCTGCATTTCGGTGCGATCAGCCTCATTTCTGAACCTTGTGGCTCGACCTATGAGGCACTGCTGATCCGGGAGCATGGCAAGCGTGTCATCTCGCTCGATCCGAACATCCGCCCGGGCTTCATCAAGGACAAGGCCGCCCACATGGCACGGATTAACCGCATGGCGGCCAAATCCGACATCGTCAAGTTCTCCGACGAAGATCTTGAATGGTTCGGCCTTTCCGGCAGCCATGATGATCTAGCTGACCATTGGCTGAAGCATGGTGCCAAGCTCGTGGTGATTACCCGCGGTGCCGACGGTGCGACCGGCTATACCGGCCGCTTCAAGGTTTCGGTGCCGAGCCAGCGGGTCGAAGTGGTCGATACGGTCGGCGCGGGCGATACCTTCGATGCCGGTATCCTCGCCTCGCTGAAGCGCCAGGACCTGCTGACCAAGGCGAAGGTCGCGACCCTTGAGGAGACTGCAGTCCGCACGGCACTGGAACTTGGCGCCCGGGCGGCCGCCGTTACGGTTTCCCGCGCCGGCGCCAACCCGCCGTTCGCCTCTGAAATTGGCTTTTCCTGAGAAGGCGAACCGTTGGGTTCTGCTTGATCAAGCGCAAGAAGCTGTCACTCGCTCCGTGCTATAAGAGCTTTGCGCTTGAGCGCAGTCGGCGACGTTTTCCGTCAGGCTTTTATTGGCCGATAGAGCGAGGAGATATAGATGACCAAGGAATTTGCTGGAAAAGTCGCGCTGGTTACAGGTGGTGGATCGGGTATTGGTGCGGCTTGCGCAAGGCAGCTCGCCGACGAGGGCGCCAAAGTGGTTGTCGCCGACATGCATCTCGAGGGCGCGCAGCAGGTGGTCGAGACGATCAAGGCGGCGGGCGGCGAGGCTGCTTCCTACCAGATCGACGTCAGCGATCCGGTGGCGGTCGCGGCTATGGTGGATTTCACCGTTACGACCTTTGGCGGTCTGGATTGCGCGGTCAATAATGCCGGTATCGGCGGCCCGCTGAAGCCGATCGCTGAATATGAGATCGATGAGTGGAGGCATGTCATCGACGTAAACCAGAATTCGGTCTTTTATTGCATGAAGTATGAGTTGCAGGCGATGCTGCCCAATGGCAAGGGCTCGATCGTCAACATGTCGTCTATTCTGGGCACCAACGGCATCGCGGCAGCCCCCGCCTATGTGTCGGCCAAGCATGCGCTCGTCGGCATGACCAAATCGGCGGCTATCGCCTATTCGGCTCAAGGTGTTCGCATCAATGCGGTCGCGCCGGGCTATATCCACACGCCACTTGTCGAAAACAGCCTGGACGAGGAGAGCCTCAAGGCGCTGGTGGGGCTGCATCCGATCGGCCGTCTCGGCCGCGCAGACGAGGTCGCAAACCTCACACTGTTTCTGCTTTCGGACAGGGCGTCTTTCATCACCGGCAGTTACCACCTGGTGGATGGGGCCTACGCGGCTCAATAAGAGACAAGAAAAAATGCAAAAGGAAGGGCCGCCAGTCGCGGCCTTTCTTGTCCTTCGTGACTATTTCGCGCGCGATAGCAGCGTTGCGACGAGGCCGGCGGTCGAGCTGTCGTGGCCGGTCGCAGCGAGCTTGCCCTCGACAACCGGAAGAAGGCCGGTAGCCAGTTCCTTACCTAGCTCCACGCCCCATTGGTCAAAGGAATTGATCCGGAAGATCACACCCTCGACGAATACCCTATGCTCATAGAGCGCGATCAGGCGGCCGAGCGCATAGGGCGTCAATTGGTCGTAAACAAAGGTGATTGAGGGGCGATTGCCGGAGAAGACGCGATGCGGGGCGATGAAATCGGCCTGCGCCTCGTCCATGCCGCTGGCCGTCAACTGGGCCTTGGCCTCGGCGAGCGTCCGCCCCTTCATCAGGGCCTCCGACTGGGCGAGGCAGTTGGCGATCAGCAGTTCGTGCTGGTGCCTCAGATGCGACTCGAAGCCACGCGCGGCGATCAGGAATTCCGTGGGAATGATGCTCGTTCCCTGATGGATCAGCTGATAGAAGGCGTGCTGACCGTTGGTTCCGGGCTCGCCCCAGACGACCGGACCGGAACTGCCGGAGACGGGCTTGCCATCGACCGTCACGCTTTTGCCGTTCGATTCCATGTCGAGTTGTTGCAGGTAGGCCGGGAAACGAACAAGTCGCTGGTCGTAGGGCAGGATCGCTCGGGTCTGGTAGTTGAGCACGTTGCGGTGATAGGCGCCGATCGAACCGAGCAGCATCGGCAGGTTCTTCCGGAACGGCGCGCTACGGAAATGTTGGTCCATGGCGTGGCCGCCATCGAGGAAGCGACCGAAATTCTGCTCGCCGATGGCAATCATCAAGGGCAGGCCGATCGCGGACCAGATCGAATAGCGTCCGCCGACCCAGTCCCAGAAGCCGAACACGCGCTCGGAATCGATTCCGAAGGCCGCGACTTTGTCGAGCGCGGTCGACACCGCAGCAAAGTGCTTTCCAACGGCCCCCTCGCCGAGCGTGTCGGCGACGAAGCGGCGTGCCGTTTGCGCATTGGTCATCGTCTCGATCGTGGTGAAGGTTTTCGACGCGACGACGAACAGCGTCGTCTCGGCCGACAGGGGCTTCAGCGTGTCGGCAATATGGGCTCCATCGACATTGGAGACGAAGTGCAGACGCGGGCCGTCATGGAAGGGGGCGAGCGCCAATGTCGTCATTGCCGGCCCGAGATCGGAACCGCCGATCCCGATATTGACGACATCGGTAATCGACTTTCCGGTCGCGCCCTTAAGCTTGCCTGTGCGTATGCCCTCGGCAAATCGACCCGTGGCCGCAAGCACCGCATTGACGTCGGGCATGACATCGCGCCCCTCGACCAGCACCGGGGTATTGGTGCGGTTGCGTAGCGCCGTATGCAGGACGGCGCGGCCCTCGGTGAAGTTGATGGCCTTGCCGGCGAACATCGCATCGCGCTTTTCCGCGACGCCTGCGGTCGAGCAGAGTTCATCGAGCAGGGTCATGATCTCTTCGTTCACGGCGCATTTCGAATAATCCATCAGCAGATCATCGAGCGCGGCGCTGAAATGGGTGAACCGGTGAGTGTCAGCGGCAAAGGCGGCGCGCAGATCCTCGGCGCGCGTGGCCGCGGCGGTGCTCGTGAGCTTGTCGATGATTGCCTGCATCTTCGGTTTCCTGTGTGGCGGACGTGGATGCGACACTATTCTGGGGAGCGCAAGCGATCAAGCGCACGCAAACGCCCGGATTTCGTTGGTCGAAGTCCGGGCGTTTGCAAATGGCAGTCTGTAACGATTGTCTATTTGGCAGGTTCGCTGTCGCGCAGTTCGCGGCGCAGGATCTTGCCGACGTTCGATTTTGGCAGCTCGTTGCGGAATTCGATGTAGCGCGGCCGCTTGTAGTTCGTCAGATTGGCGGCGCAATGGGCCTTCACGTCGGCCTCGGTTAGCGCCGGGTCCTTTTTGACGATGAAGAGCTTCACGGCTTCGCCGGAGTGGGCGTCGGGGACCCCGATTGCCGCGCATTCGAGTACGCCCGGATGCATGACGGCTACTTCTTCAATCTCGTTCGGATAGACATTGAAGCCCGAGACCAGAATCATGTCCTTCTTGCGGTCGACGATCTTGACGTAGCCGCCCTCGTTCATCATGCCCATATCACCTGAGCGGAAGAAACCGTCATCGGTCATGACCTTGGCGGTCTCTTCCGGACGCTGCCAATAGCCGGCCATGACCTGCGGTCCGCGGATGCAGATCTCACCCACGTCGCCGACCGGCAGAGTGGCGCCATCCTCGTCACGGATTTCGATATCGGTCGAGGGTAGGGGCAGGCCGATCATGCCGCTGAATTCGGTGCTGTCCAGACGATTGACGGTGGCGACCGGCGAGGTTTCCGACAGGCCGTAGCCTTCGGTGATCGGGCAACCGGTCATCTCATACCAGCGCTCGGCCACCGGGCGCTGTACGGCCATGCCGCCACCGAGAACCAGCAGCAGTGAGGAAAAATCGAGGTTCTTGAAGTCCGGATTGTTCATCAATGCGTTGAACAGCGTGTTGAGGCCTGGGAAAATATGCGCCTTGTGGTTCTGCAATTCCTTGATGAAGGCGGGGATGTCGCGCGGGTTGGCGATCATCACGTTGTGGCTGCCGGTGGCGATGCCCATCAGTGAGTTCACGGTCAACGCGAAGATATGGTAGAGCGGCAACGCGCAGATGAAGGTCATCACATCGGGCCGGCCCTTGACCAAGAAGGCGGCTTCCAGCCACATGGCGATCTGCTGCTTGTTGGCCAGCAGGTTTGCATGGGTCAACGTCGCGCCCTTCGAAACGCCGGTGGTGCCGCCGGTATACTGAAGGAAGGCGACATCGCTGCCGGAGACTTCCACGGGCTTGAGCGTTTGACGGCCACCTTCGGCAATAACCCGTTTGAAGCTTATGTGCCCGGGAATGGACCAGGCTGGAACGAGTTTCTTCACTTTGCGGACGACGAAATTGACGATGTGTCCCTTGAGGCCCAGCATGTCGCCCATGGTGGCGACAATGACATGCTTGATCGGCGTTCTGGGCAGAACCTGTTGAACCGTACTGGCGAAGTTCTCCAATACGATGATCGCCTTGGCGCCGGCATCCTTCAACTGGTGTTCCAGTTCGCGCGGCGTGTAGAGCGGGTTGACGTTGACCACGACGAAGCCGGCGCGAAGGACACCGTAGACCGTGACTGGGTTCTGCAGGATGTTCGGTGTCATGACCGCGACCCGGTCGCCCTTCTCCAAGCCTTTCGACTGAAGCCAGGCACCGACCTTGCGCGATTCTTCTTCAAGTTCGCGGAAGGTCATGGCTCGACCCATGCTGGAGAATGCCAGGCGATCGGAATAGGTGGCGCAGCTGGCTTCAAACAGGGCGCCCAGGGATGTGTGGGCAAGGGGAGCGATGTCTGCTGGAACCACCGAAGGATATGAGGCAAGCCAAATCTTTTCAGCTGCCCTGCCGCTAAGGCGGCCTGTTGCGTCCGTCATGTAATCTCCCCTCCTGACGTCCATTGCGACATGCTCGCCGCGTGCGGCGGACCTGCGATCCTCCCAGATGCTTTGCGCGAGCTTATGCGATTGGCATTCCGGTGCAAGTGTCCAAGCTCTATATAACCTTGACGTAAGCGTCAATAATCCACGGAGGGCCGGCCTGTGCTTTATCTTTCCGTCCTGCAGGGGTGGTGTGTGATGGGGCGGTCGGCTTGAGCATGATACGCCGGCATCGGGGCAGCTGAAACGCCTATGACTATCGCAACGTCCTGTCCTTCCGGATTTGAGGGGCCGCACTCCGCATGTCTCGCTCCTTATAACGGCGGGGCTTTGGCTTTGAAGGGAGGGCGGTCTGGCGGAGGCGGATTGCGGCCGGTTGCTCTTGGATTCCGTTTTGCCATGCGATAAGTACTTTCTCGAAATCAATAGGTCTAAATTACGGTTTAGAATTCTGGAATTATTGATCTTTATCGACTAGTTGCACTTGTGTAGATCCGCGTGGGGTCGAGAGAAGATATTCCGATAAAATCGGCTGGATGGAGTCTCGCTGTGCGTATTGCGATCATTGGTACGGGGTATGTCGGGTTGGTATCCGGGGTGTGCTTGTCGGAATTCGGCCATGACGTCGTGTGCATCGACAAGGCTGCGGACAAGATCTCGCAATTGAACGCCGGCGAGGTTCCTATCTTCGAGCCGGGCCTGGATGATTTGATTGGCAAGAATGTTGCGGCCGGGCGCCTGCATTTCTCCACCGATATTGCCGAGCCGGTGGCTGGTGCCGATGTCGTGTTTCTCGCGGTTGGTACGCCGTCGCGCAAGAGTGACGGCCACGCCGATCTGACCTATGTCTTCGCTGCGGCGCGCGAGGTCGCCCAGGCCGTGCGTGGCTTTACCGTGATCGTCACCAAGTCCACGGTTCCGGTTGGAACCGGCGACCAGTTGGATCGCATCATTCGTGAGGCCAATCCGCAAGCCGATGTGGCGGTGGTTTCTAATCCGGAGTTTCTGCGCGAAGGGGCTGCCATCGACGATTTCATGGCGCCCGACCGTGTTGTCGTTGGCATGGATGATGGCCGCGCCCGCTCCGTCATGGCTGAGGTCTATGGTGCTCTCGATCCGGCCAAGTATCCGGTGGTCTTCACCTCGCGGCGCACTGCTGAACTGACCAAGTATGCCGCCAATGCCTTCCTGGCGCTGAAGCTTGCCTATATCAACGAGATTGCCGACCTGTGTGAGCAGGTCGGAGCCAACGTGCAGGACGTATCACGCGGCATGGGGCTCGACAGCCGCATCGGCTTGAAGTTCTTGAACGCCGGGCCGGGCTATGGCGGCTCCTGCTTTCCGAAGGATACCCTGGCGCTGGTCAAGACCGCGCAGGATCACAACGCCCCGATCCGCCTGATCGAGACGATTGTTGGCATCAATGAGACCCGCAAGCGCGCCATGGCTCGCAAGGTTGAGCACGCTGTTGGTGGCGAATTGCGCGGAAAGACGATTGGCATTCTCGGTCTGACTTTCAAGCCGGATACCGACGATATCCGCGAATCTCCAGCCCTGTCGATCATTCAGGCGCTGCTCGACAAGGGGGCCAAGCTGAAGGCTCACGACCCCGAGGGTATGCCGGCGGCTCGTCAGGTCATGCCCGAGCTCGATTACCAGGATAATGTCGAGGCGGTGGCGGCTGAGGCCGACGCGTTGGTTATCATCACCGAGTGGAAGCAGTATCGTTCGCTCGACTTTACCCGGTTGAAGAGCGTGATGAAGTCGCCGGTTCTCGTCGATCTGCGCAACATCTACAAGCCGGATGACGTGCGCAAGTTTGGTTTTGTCTATGAGAGCGTCGGGCGCGCCGACTGAGCGGTGGCCTGCGGCTTACGCCCGCGCAAATTTTTGACGGCATGTTTCCCGGATGTTTTGGCTTGCCCGGCATTTTGCGCGGCGTGTCGATCGTGCTGTTATGCTCCAACCTCACGTTCGCCGGATCGAGAAGAGCGTCATTCGTGCGTCCGCTTTAAATGGGGCGCTCAGATGGAGAATGTCATTTTTTTCGGGGGGCGTTAAAACCAAACAACGTCTGTGTCTTCAAGACGTCCGGCTTGTGCCCGCCATGCTTTAAGCTGTTAATTTAAGGAGAGAATGGTGCCGCTTGCAGGACTCGAACCTGCGACCCCATCATTACGAATGATGTGCTCTACCACCTGAGCTAAAGCGGCCAACGCGAACCGCGTCTGGCGCGGTTCGTTGATCTGTCGGCGCTGATACAGGCATCGCGCCGGAATTTCAAGCCGGGAATTTCGGCTCTTGTGGTTTTCCCGCTTCGGGGGCCTTTCGTCCCCCGAAACCAACCTAAAGGGCCAGGCGCGCGCGGGCCGCTCTGTATTCCGCCTCCAGCCGGTCGACAACGGTCGCGACCGGCTCGACGGCCTTGACCGCGCCGACGCCCTGGCCGCAGCCCCAGATGTCTTTCCAGGCCTTGGCGCCGGTGGTCGCCTTGTCGAAATCCATCTTCGACGGATCGGCAACCGGGAGGTGGTCGGGGTCCAGGCCGGCGGCAGCGATCGACGACTTCAGGTAATTGCCATGGATGCCGGTGAAATAGTTCGAATAGACGATATCGTTGGCGTGGGCCTCGACGATCGCCTGCTTGTAGGCGTCCGACGCGCGCGCCTCGGTCGTGGCGATGAAGGGCGAGCCGATATAGGCCATGTCGGCACCCATGGCCTGGGCGGCGAGAATGGCGCCGCCGGTCGAGATCGAGCCGGCCAGCAACAGCGGCCCATCGAACCATTCGCGGATTTCCTGGATAAGTGCGAAGGGCGAGAGTGTGCCGGCATGGCCGCCGGCACCGGTCGCCACCGCGATTAAGCCGTCGGCCCCCTTGCGGATCGCCGAATTGGCGTGACGATTGTTGATCACGTCATGCAGCACGATACCGCCATAGGAATGCACCGCGGCATTGACCTCCGGTACCGCGCCGAGCGAGGAAATGACGATCGGCACCTTGTATTTCACGCACATCATCAGATCATGCTCCAGCCTCTTGTTGGAGGTGTGGACGATCTGGTTGACGGCGAAGGGTGCTGCCGGGCGCTCCGGATTTTCGGCATTGTAACTCGCCAGTTCTTCGGTGATCTGCGCCAGCCATTCGTCCAACTGGGCCTCGGGGCGTGCGTTCAACGCCGGGAAAGCACCGATGATGCCGGCCTTGCACTGGGCGAGCGTCAGTTGGGGGTGGGAGATGATGAACAGCGGTGAGGCTACCACCGGAAGCCTGAGGTGATCGGAAAGGATCGGCGGAAGAGCCATTAGAAACCTCGCTGCATGTTACGTTTACGGGAACGTCAATTTTTTAGCAGAAGAGGCGGGTGAGGGGAAGACCGACGATGACGCCAAACGGCGCTTTGGTCCCTTCCTTGGTTTGCTATTCCTGCTCGCCGCGCAAGGTGTCTTGTGTCGCTTGCGCTCTTCCCGCTCGCCACTTTCTTCTGTGTATCCGGAACAAGCGCATCGGCGGGGCTTGCGGATCGCGTCTCCAGCCGTTACCGAATCGTTAAAAGCACAGCTAGAGGGCGGGGCAACCTCCGCCGGTAGGAGCAAGATCGCCCTTGAACGGATTGGAAACGGCAATCAGAAACGCTCTCGAGCGCTCGGATCGCACCAATGCGGAGACCCGCGCGCGCATCTACCAGTCCGCGCGTCAGGCGCTGGAAAGCGGGATGCGCAAGCAGGGCATCAATGACCCCGAGGCGGTTGCCCATCAGCGCCATCGCCTCGAGACCCTGATCCACGCCATCGAGCAGGAGGAGCGGGCGTACTTGGACCGTGACGTCGCTCCGGTTGAGGCACCGGGCCCGGTCTCCACAGAGACGACCTCTGATGCTGGCCCGGTTCCGGATGTCACTCCGCCTGTCGTCCCCTCGTCGCGTACCGCTCCGTATCTTGGCGATGATGGCCATGTGCCGGCACCGCTGAGTGAAGGCGGCGAGCGTTTGACTGCTTCCCGCCACGATCGGGTGACGCCGACCGCTGCCCGGCCGGATGGTCATCCGCGCGGTGAAGAGGTTGACCACGCGCTGGAGATTCGCGCTGAGACGCCAATGCGCCCGCGCAAGCCCCGGCGCGGTCTCTATTCGCGGATTTTCGTCTTTGTCATTCTTTTCGCCAGCCTCGGAGCCGGCGCTTGGTGGATCTATTCGACCGGGATGCTGCTGTCTGCCTCGGAGCGCGACACCAGCGTACCCAATCCGCCGCCGCGGGCCGAGGCGGAAGACTTCACCGGATCCGAACAAACCGCGCGGGAGCCGCGCGATCCGGCGGCCGAAGCGACGGCGGAGCCCCGGACGCTCGATAGCCTGAGCGGCTTCTCCGACAGTTGGATCGAGGTGTTCGAGCCGAAGCAGATTTCTGCGGTCCGTCCGCATGCCAATGCGCTCGTCGACGTGATTTCTGCCAGTGATGGCACGGCCCTGCAAATTGTCTCGCGCAGCGCTGATTCCGATGGCAGCGTCGAAATTGCGGTTCCCTCCGAGGTTTTGCGGGAGATGGCTGGTAGGGCCTCGACCATCGCCCTTACCTTGCAGTCGGCTGACGAGAAGCCGGTGCAGATTTCGGTCTCCTGCGACTTTGGTCGTCTTGGTGATTGCGCCCGCCACCGCTTCACGGCCAATCCGGAGAAGTCGGACGCCCTCTTTCGTGTATCCTTCGAGCGGGCCATGGCGCCGGGCACACCTGGCCGGCTGCTGCTGAATGGCGATCTCGGTGGCACGGGCCGCGGCGTGAACCTCTACTCCGTGCGCATCCTGCCGGGCGAATAGTCCGCCGGTTGATGGCTCAATCCTGTTTCAGGAAATCCGGCCCCGACCCGCTGATCTTCGGGTCGAGTTCGCCGACATTGCTGTCGTCCTTGCCGTCGTATTCCATGGAGCGCAGGATGTGGCGCACGACGTTGAGTCTGGCGCGACGTTTGTCGTTGGCCTTCACGACCGTCCAGGGCGCGTAGGCTGTGTGGGTTTCCGTCAGCATGCGATCGCGCTTCTCGGTGTAATCGTTCCATTTGCCAAGAGCGACGATGTCGATGGGTGACAACTTCCAGACCTTCAGCGGGTCGTGCCGGCGGTCGTGGAAGCGCTCGATCTGCATTTCCTGGCCGATGTTCAGCCAGAACTTGAAGAAGTGAATGCCGTCCTGTTCGATCAACCGTTCGAAGCGCGGAACCTCGGCCAGGAACCGTTCATACTGTTCTGGCGTGCAAAAGCCGTTGACGGGTTCGACGACGGCGCGGTTGTACCAGGATCGGTCGAACAGAACGAATTCGCCGGCGGTCGGAAAATGATTGATATAGCGCTGGAAGTACCATTGGCCACGTTCTGTCTCAGTCGGTTTTGACAGCGCGACGTCGCGGGCGTAGCGGGGGTTCATGTAGGTGAGAATGTTCTTGATCGTGCCGCCCTTGCCGGCGGCGTCCCTGCCTTCGAAAAGTGCCATGAGGCGATGGCCGGTCTGTTGAAGCCAGAATTGCAGCTTGACCAGTTCGATCTGAACCTTCTTGAGTTGGTCCGCGTAGTCCTTCTCGTCCATCTTCTTGTCGTAGGGGAAGCCATCCGAGGCGAGCGACTTGTCAGCGACCCATTTCGGCAGTTGGGGATCGTCGATGTCGAAGACGCGTTTCTCTCCGTCAAGCTTCAGTTCGATAGCCCGGCTCTCTGGTTTTGTATTCATCGCTTTTCTCCCGATCGCCGCGGCGAGTGCCGCGCAAGGCTAGTCAGGCCATATTTGCAACGTGAATTCAAGCTTTTGCTGATTTTGCCCCACGCCGTTCGATGCGGAAAAACACCGGCGAGCAGTGGTGCGGCTCGCAAACATCTGTCATGAAACATAGCTAAGAAGGCGGTTTGACAATCAGTCACGGACAGAAGGGTGCGGGCGTCTTGAGCGGGAAAATGATGGGTTGGCGAGCAGTGATGCGGCGTCTGGCGGCTGGTTGGGCCTATTTTGCCGCCGCCGTGCTGGTCTCGCTCGCGGCCTATCTGTCGGGAGCGCAACCGGCATTTGCGGCCATTCTGTTTGCTCTGTCGATGCTGGCCATCCTGTTGCGTGCCGGTGATGAAGCGCCGGCCGTCAGTCCTGAGGTTGCTGCCGTTTCCGATGCCAAGGAGAAGGTTGAGGGAACTGGGCTGATTGTTTCCGGCGTTCTCGGTGCAATCGATCTGCCGCTTTTCGTCCTCGATAGGCAAGGGGCGTTGCAAGAGCAGAACCGCGCTGCCGAGAAGGCGTTCGGCGCGCTGGAAGCCGGTTTGCATATTTCGGCGCGATTCCGTTCGCCAAGCATCCTGGACATGGTACGCGAGACAATTGCGACCGGAGAGCCGAACCAGATCGAACATTCGGAACGGTTGCCGTCCGAGCGCGTTTACATTGTGCGCATTGCGCCGATGCGCCTGGGTGGTGGGACGGAGGATCTTTTCCTCGTCTCGTTCAAGGATATATCCGAATTGCGCCGGATCGACCGGATGCGCAGCGATTTCGTCGCCAATGCCAGCCATGAACTGCGAACGCCGCTCGCCTCGCTACGTGGTTTCATCGAGACCATGCAGGGACCGGCCCGCAACGACCCAAAGGCGCAGGAGCGCTTTCTTGGTATCATGCTGGATCAGGCGAACCGCATGAGCCGCCTCGTCGACGACCTGTTGTCGCTTTCACGACTGGAGTTGAAGGCTCACATCGCGCCCGACCAGATGGTCGATCTCGTGCCGGTCATAGGCCATGTGCGCGACAGCCTGGCGCCCCTCGCCTCCGAGTTGCATGTGGAGATTCGCCTGCATGTGCCTGAAGAGAAGGTCGAAGTTCTGGGGGATCGCGACGAACTGGTCCAGGTGTTCGAAAATCTCATCGAGAACGCCTGCAAGTATGGCCAGGAAGGTGAGGTCGTGGACATCTATGTGCGCAATCCCGCCGGGGGCTCGGTGGAGGTCAGTATCGTCGACCATGGACCGGGCATTCCCGCCGAGCATGTGCCGCGTCTGACGGAGCGTTTCTACCGGGTGAGCGTGACCGACAGCCGGTCAAAGAAAGGCACCGGATTGGGGTTGGCCATCGTCAAGCACATCCTCACCCGCCATCGCGCGAGGCTTGTCGTGAAGTCGGAAATCGACCAGGGGACCGAGTTTACCGTGCGTTTTTGACATAAAACGCTGACCGTTTCGCGGAAATTCAAAATAGCCATTAATATTCAATAATTTAATCTGTCATAAATGTTTCATCGATCCGACATAAAAGCATGGGGGATCGGCCGCTAAGAACGGCGTGCTGATCTTCGGCAACGAACGCCGGTTTTGGTCGCATCGACCCACAAGCCCATTAACGGGAGAATTTACATGAACACTTTGAAACTTTCGGTAGCTGCCCTGGTAGCCTCTGTTGCCTTCGCTGGCGCGGCTGCTGCGCGTGATCAGGTACAGATCGCTGGCTCCTCCACCGTTCTGCCTTACGCGAAGATCGTTGCTGAAACCTTTGGCGAGACCTTCACCAACTTCAAGACCCCGGTTGTTGAGTCTGGCGGCTCCTCGGCTGGTCTGAAGGAGTTCTGCAAGGGCGTAGGCCCTGAAACCATCGACATCGCCAATGCTTCGCGCAAGATCAAGGACTCGGAAGTAGAGGCTTGTAAGGCTGCTGGCGTAACCGAGATTCAGCAGGTTCAGTTCGGCTACGATGGTATCGTCTTCGCTGCCGACGCTTCCATGCCTGACCTGGCTCTGGTTCCTTCGGACCTCTACAAGGCTCTGGCTGCTGAAGTTGTTGTCGATGGCAAGCTCGTTGCCAATCCCTACACAAAGTGGTCGGAAGTCAACAAGGACCTGCCGGACTCGGAAATCGCCGCCTACATCCCGGGCGAAAAGCACGGCACCCGCGAAGTGTTCGAAACCAAGGTTCTCGAGCAGGGTTGCAAGGACACCGGCGCTGCTGAAGTGATCAAGGCTTCGGGTGCTGACGACAAGGCGCTCTTCTCCAAGTGTGTTGCAGTCCGCAAGGACGGCAAGGCTGTTGATATCGACGGCGACTACACCGAAACGCTCGCTCGTATCGATGCCAACAAGACCGGTCTGGGCGTATTCGGCCTGTCCTTCTACGAAAACAACGCTGACAAGCTGAAGGTTGCGACCGTTTCCGGCGTCGTTCCTTCTGTTGAGACCGTTGCCAAGGGTGAATACCCGGTTTCCCGTCCGCTGTACTTCTATGTGAAGAAGGCTCACCTCGGCGTCATCCCGGGCCTGAAGGAATACGTCGAATTCTTCATCGACGACCAGATGGTTGGCCCGGACGGCCCGCTGGCTGCCTACGGTCTCGTTCCTGCTCCTGATGCAGAGCGTGAAGCAACCCGCGCCAACTTCGAAGCTGGCAAGTAAGGCTCAAGACTGGCGCGGCAAATCTGTCGCGCCAGTTTCTCTTTGTGACGCTTATGGGGGTCATTGCGTTGTGGGATCTGCACATCTTTCCCCGCTGGTTGTGACAATCAAGCTTTTCAAGAGTGAAAGTCTTTGCGAGACGGGTAAATGAGGCGGTTCATTATGAGCCTGTCATGCCGGGGGAAGTTCGGATGAGTACGTCAATATTGCTCCTGATCATTTTCGCGATCGGAATGGTCGCCTATATCCTGGGAGCGTCGCGCGCCAGTGGTCTGGCCGCGGGCAAGCCCTCAAATCTGCATTCTCGCTATGGTTATCACGGTGCCTTTGCCGCCATCAGTGCCATCCTGCCGGCTGTCTTGCTGATGGCTGTGTGGCTGGCTGTATCGTCATCCATTATTGAAACGAAGATTCGCAGCGACTTTCCAGATGATGTGAAAGCCCTGCCAGCCGCAACGCTCAATCTAAATTATGGCATGATCAACTCGATCTCCAACGGATTGCGCTTGCTGGGCGATGCGGACCTTGGGGCCATCGAAGGTATGGCGCCAGCCGATGTGCGTACCTTGCTGGCCCAGAATGGTGTGCCGCTCGCCGATGATCCGCAGCCCTACATGATGACGGCGGCCAAGTCGTTGATGGCTGCGAAGGATGCGGACAATGCGGCCCTGACGGTCGTCGTTCTGGTCGTTGCGTTTATTGGTGCCCTGCTGGGGCTTCGTGCGATCTCGCCGCGCTTTCGCGCCAGAAATCGTGTTGAACAGGTCATGTTGTCCGGTCTCATCCTGGCCTCATCCATCGCCATTTTGACAACGGTCGGCATCGTGTTTTCGATGTTGTCTGAGACGATTGCCTTTTTCCGTGCTGTCCCTGCATATGAATTCTTCTTCGGCACAGTGTGGGATCCGCGTTTTGCCAGCGCAGGGTCGACATCATCGGGCGGGCAGTTCGGCTTGATACCGCTCCTGGCCGGGACGCTCTATATCGCAACGGTTGCGATGTTGTTTGCCGTGCCAGTCGGGCTCTTTGCAGCGATTTACATGGCTGAATATGCCGGACCGAAACTAAGATCGACGGCCAAGCCACTGCTGGAGATTCTCGCCGGCATTCCGACGATCGTCTACGGCTTTTTCGCTCTTGTGACGGTTGGTCCGTTCCTTCGCGATATCTCGGCGAACATCAATGGCCTTGTGACCGGAAACTACCAGAATTTCATCCAGAGCCAGAGCGTTTTGACGGCCGGTATCGTGATGGGCATCATGCTGATCCCCTTCGTCTCGTCGCTCTCGGATGACATCATCACCGCTGTTCCAAAGGCGATGCGGGACGGCTCTCTGGGGCTGGGCGCAACGCGCTCGGAAACCATGAAGCGGGTCATCATGCCGGCTGCCTTGCCGGGTATTGTCGGAGCCTTGTTGCTGACGGCATCGCGGGCCATCGGTGAGACGATGATCGTGGTTCTGGCGGCCGGCGTGGCTGCGCGCATGCAGATCAGCCCGTTTGAGCCCATGACGACGGTCACGGTCAAAATCGTCAACCAGTTGACGGGTGACCTTGAATTCACTTCGCCACAAACCCTGGTCGCCTTTGCGCTCGGCATGACGCTGTTCGTCTTGACCTTGGGACTGAATGTTTACGCGCTCTATATCGTTCGCAAATACCGGGAGCAGTACGAATGACCGATATGACAGGTTCAACGGCCGGCCTTGCGGGTTCCCTGAAGAGCATGCCAAAGCGCGATATCGGCATTAAACGCCGCTACGCCGCCGAGCGTCGCTTCCGCGCCTACGGCATTGCCGCGATCGCCATGGGGATCTTCTTTCTCTTCATGTTGCTCTACACCGTGGTGTCGACCGGCTATACGGCGTTCCAGCAGACGCATATCAACATACCGGTTGAATTCTCGGAAAAAGTCATTGATCCCACCGGCAAGCGCCAAAGCAATCCGAACGTGTTGATCATGGCAAACTATCCGGTGCTGGCACGCAATGCCCTGGCCGGGATCTTGAATGTGGATCCTGCCGACCGCGCCGGGTTAAAGGCTGTCGGAGAAATGATCTCTGACAGCGCGCGGGTTCAGTTGCGTGACATGGTCATGCAGGATCCGTCGATCATCGGCAAGACGGTCGAGGTTTCGCTCCTTGCCAATGCGAACATCGACTCTGCCTTCAAGGGCCAGATTGACCTGTCCGTGGATGAGAGCAACCGTAAGGTCTCCAACGAACAGCTTGGCTGGATGAACACTTTGGCCGATAGCGGTGCTCTGAAGAAGCAGTTCAATACTGGCCTCTTCGTCAACGGGGCATCGAGCCGACCAGAGGCGGCAGGCGTTGGCGTGGCGCTGATCGGTTCGGCCTACATGATGCTGATTGTGCTGGTTCTCGCTTTGCCCATCGGCGTGGCCGCTTCAATCTATCTTGAGGAGTTTGCACCGAAGAACCGGTTCACCGACCTGATCGAGGTCAATATCAACAACCTCGCCGCCGTGCCCTCGATCGTCTACGGCCTCTTGGGTCTGGCAGTCTTCATCGGTTTCGCCGGACTGCCGCGATCTGCGTCGCTGGTTGGCGGGTTGGTACTGACTTTGATGACATTGCCGACCATCATCATTGCGACTCGCGCCGCCCTGAAGGCTGTTCCACCATCCATTCGCAGTGCGGCCTTGGGTCTCGGTGCTTCGAAAATGCAAATGGTGTTCCACCACGTACTCCCCCTGGCGATGCCGGGAATCTTGACGGGTACGATCATTGGTCTGGCTCAGGCTTTGGGCGAAACCGCGCCGCTTCTGCTGATCGGCATGGTGGCATTTGTGGCTGATTATCCGACAACGCCGCTCAACCCCGCAACCGCCTTGCCGGTTCAGATCTATATGTGGGCGAATGAAGCCGAGCGTGCCTTTGTTGAGCGGACGTCTGGCGCGATCATCATTCTTCTCCTGTTCCTTCTCGTCATGAATGTAGGCGCAATTCTACTTCGACGTCGCTTTGAACGTCGTTGGTAAAAGGGGTAAAGACATGAACATGATGTCGGAAACAGCAGTTGAAAAGGCGCTGGATCAGAAGATGACTGAGATGAAGTACAAGATGATCGGCAAGGATGTGTCGGTCTACTACGGTGAGAAGCGTGCGCTTTTTGACGTGAACCTCAATGTCCGGGAACATACCGTGACGGCCCTGATCGGTCCGTCGGGCTGTGGCAAGTCGACCTTTCTGCGTTGCCTCAATCGCATGAACGATACCATCGACAGCTGTAGGGTTACTGGCAAGATCACGCTCGATGAGATGGACATCTACGATCCGGACATCGATGTTGTGGAACTGCGCGCCCGTGTTGGCATGGTGTTCCAGAAACCCAACCCGTTCCCGAAGTCGATCTACGAAAACATCGCCTACGGACCGCGCATTCACGGTCTTGCCAGATCCAAGGCCGATCTGGACCAGGTCGTGGAGACGAGCCTTCAAAAGGCCGGCCTGTGGAATGAGGTCAAGGATCGTCTGCAGGAATCGGGCACCGGTCTCTCCGGCGGCCAGCAGCAGCGTCTGTGCATTGCACGCGCCGTCGCCGTCAGCCCTGAAGTGATCCTGATGGACGAGCCGTGCTCTGCACTCGACCCGATCGCGACCGCCAAGGTCGAAGAGTTGATCCACGAGTTACGCGCCAATTTTACCATCGTGATCGTGACCCACTCGATGCAGCAGGCGGCGCGTGTGTCGCAGCGCACCGCGATGTTCCATCTTGGTCTGCTGGTCGAGGAAAACGACACGGACAAGATGTTCACTAATCCGGATGACCAGCGCACCCAAGACTACATCATGGGCCGTTTCGGCTAAGCTGGCCTATCCTTCAGGGCGGATATCAATTTCAAGGACAACCAACATGTCGCCATCGCATATCTACACGGCCTATGACGAAGAACTGAAATATCTGATGCGTCGCATCACCGAGATGGGTGGCCTTGCCGAACAGATGGTCGGCGATAGCGTCCGCGCTCTGGTCAATTCCGACGCTGCTCTGGCCCAAAAGGTCATCTCCGATGATGTCGTCATGGATGCCGCGGAACGCGAGATCGGCGACAAGGCGATCATTACCATTGCGCGTCGCCAGCCGGTCGCCGCCGACCTGCGCGAGATCATCGGTGCATTGCGCATCGCCAACGATCTGGAGCGTGTCGGCGATCTGGGCAAGAGCAATGCCAAGCGCGTCATGGCCATCCAGGCGACGGGTGTGCCACGCAAGCTCGCTCGCGGGCTTGAACACTTGAGCGAGCTGGCTCTCATTCAGCTCAAGGAAGTTCTTGATGTCTACACCACCCGCTCGGCGGAAAAGGCCAAGTCGATCCGTGATCGCGACGAGGAGATCGACGCGATGTACACCTCGCTGTTCCGCGAACTCCTGACCTACATGATGGAGGATCCGCGCAACATTACGAGCTGCACGCATCTGCTGTTCTGCGCCAAGAACATTGAGCGCATTGGCGACCATGCGACCAACATCGCCGAAACAATCTACTACATGGCCACGGGCGCCCAGCCCGAAGGCGAACGACCGAAGGATGACTTGACCTCCTCCGTCGGCGCCGTCACCGAATAACACGACCGCATTCGAAAGGTTATCGACACTGATGCTGCCAAAGATAGCTGTCGTCGAGGACGAGGAAGCCCTGAGCGTCCTGCTGCGCTACAACCTCGAGGCCGAGGGCTACGAGGTTGAAACCATCCTGCGTGGCGACGAGGCCGAGCTTCGCTTGCAGGAGCGCGTGCCGGACCTCCTTATCCTTGACTGGATGCTGCCGGGCGTTTCCGGAATCGAGCTTTGCCGTCGGTTGCGCATGCGCCCCGAAACCGAGCGCCTGCCGATCATCATGCTGACGGCGCGCGGGGAGGAAAGCGAGCGTGTCCGCGGTCTTGCGACCGGGGCGGACGACTACGTCGTCAAGCCCTTCTCGACGCCGGAGCTGATGGCGCGCGTCAAGGCCATGCTGCGGCGTGCCCGCCCGGAAGTGTTGTCCAGCGTATTGCGGTGCGGCGATATAGAGCTCGACCGGGAGACCCATCGTGTCCACCGCAAGAGCCGCGAAGTGCGTCTTGGGCCGACCGAATTCCGACTGCTGGAGTTCCTTATGTCCTCGCCCGGTCGGGTGTTCTCGCGCTCGCAATTGCTGGACGGCGTCTGGGGGCATGACATCTATGTGGATGAGCGCACCGTCGATGTGCATGTCGGCCGGCTGCGCAAGGCCCTCAATTTCTCCAGCCTGCAGGATGTCATCCGCACGGTCCGCGGTGCCGGCTACTCTATGGAGGCCTGACGGCGCGCGCTCCTCGTGGTCAACTAAAAAACGGGCCGTATGGCCCGTTTTTTAGTTGCGGCAGATGCCTACCAAGAAGCTCTCAGCGCGGCGCGGAGTTGGCCGCCTTGCGGCGTTCGCCGACCGGCTGGTAGGCCAGCTTGGCATGATAGCTGCAATAGGGCGATGTCTCAGCGGATTCGCAACCGCAGAAGTGGAAGTCGTCTTTCATCGGATCGCCGATTGGCCATTTGCAGGTCCGTTCGGTTAGTTCGGTCAGGGCGAGCTTGCGAGAAATCGGCAGGATGAAACGACCGTTCGGAGCGACTTCGATCTCCTCGAGGCCGTCGATCTCAACCTCTTCCTTGAGCATGTTGGCTCCCACGGCGCGGACAACCGTCCGGGTCGCGGCGCGCGGAGCAAAGCTCGCTGTCCGCGGCGGCGCTGCCGCCGGGCGCTTGGCCGCTCGCGTCGCCGTCGTGTTGCCGCCCGCCTTGGCGCGGCCCGGCAGGTTCAATCGGTGAACCTTGCCGATCACGGCATTGCGGCTGACGCCGCCCAGTTGGGCCGCGATCTGGCTCGCGCTCAATCCTTCCGACCAAAGCCGTTTCAGTTTTTCGACGCGCTCATCAGTCCAGTTCATGCCGTTATCTCTCCGCCGCTCGCGATATGTGATGGCAGAATCGCTCACCGTTGCTTCGGAAAGATCCGAAACAAATCCGCCTCGATACTGTCGGTGACTATTTCCGCCGCATGCAGTTTCTTTATTGAGTGTTAACCTAGTGCCGGGCTGACTCCGTGACAAGAGTCGGGCGAATCATCACGAATCGATTTCGAGGTTTTCCCCAACTTGCTACCTTTCCGCGTTTTCGGCGTGGGGTGCGGAAAAACGTCGCGGTGTTACCGGGATGGCTGAAAATGCAAGCGTTCTGCGCTGTTTCGTTGACAGGCTGGAGCGAAATGTCGATAGTGCCACCGCCGCCGAAAGGCGGCATTTTTGATTTTTCAGGCCGCCGAGAAGGCGGAAACCCTGAACGTTCGTTGTCCCTCCAAGCTCTCCAGAAGGAGTGTTTTCGTCATGGCAGAAGCCTCGCACCTCTATCAGACCTATATGCGCGCGCCCTTGCGGTTCGAGCGAGGCGAGGGCGTGTGGCTGATCACCGAGGGTGGCGAGCGCTATCTCGATTTCGCCGCCGGTGTCGCGGTCAATGCGCTTGGTCATTCTCATCCACATCTGATCGAGGCGTTGACGACGCAAGCCGGCAAAGTCTGGCACCTTTCCAATCTCTATGACGTACCGGGCCAGGAAACTCTCTCCAACCGTTTGACCGAGGCGACCTTCGCCGATCGTGTCTTCTTCACCAATTCGGGAGCCGAAGCGCTGGAATGCGCGATCAAGACGGCGCGTCGCTATCAGTTTGCCAAGGGCCACCCAGAGCGCTTCCATATCATCACGTTCGAGGGCGCTTTCCATGGGCGGACGATCGCTACCATCGCCGCAGGTGGTCAGGAAAAATATCTGGAGGGCTTCGGTCCGAAAGCGCCGGGCTTCGACCAAGTGCCTTTCGGTGATCTGGAGGCCGTGAAGGCAGCGATCACCGAGGAGACGGCGGCGATCCTGATCGAACCGGTTCAGGGCGAGGGCGGATTGAGGGTCGCCTCCAACGAGTTTCTGCGGGAGTTGCGCAAGATCTGCGATGACAACGGCCTGTTGCTCGTCCTCGACGAAGTCCAATGCGGCGTCGGCCGCACTGGCAAGCTGTTCGCTCACGAATGGGCGGGTATCACGCCAGACATCATGGCGGTTGCAAAGGGTATCGGCGGTGGTTTCCCGCTTGGTGCATGCCTTGCCACCGAGGAGGCGGCCAGCGGCATGAAGGCCGGCACGCACGGTTCGACCTATGGCGGCAATCCGCTTGCCATGGCGGTCGGCAATGCGGTTCTCGACGTTGTTCTGGCTGATGGCTTCCTTGAGCACGCACGTGACGTCGCGCTGATCTTCCGTCAGGGGCTGGCCTCGCTCGCGGACCGCTATCCTGACATCATCGAGGAGATCCGCGGCGAAGGCCTGATGCTTGGCATCAAGGCCAAGGTGCCCAACGTCGACCTGTTGATGGCGATGCGCGAGGAGCATGTCCTCGGCGTTCCAGCCGGCGACAATGTCATCCGTCTCTTGCCGCCGCTTATCGTTACCGTCGATGAAGCGCGGGAAGGGTTGAAGCGTATCGAACAGGCGGCCGAGCACCTGCGTGGCAAGCTCGCGGCTGCATCATCGAACTAAGGCAGGTAAGCAAGAAATGGCATCCCCGAAGCATTTTCTCGATCTCTCCGCTGTTACGGCGCCCGACCTCCGCCTGATGTTGGAAGACGCCAAGACGCGCAAGCAGGCGACCAAGGCCGGTCACGCCGACAAACCGCTGGCCGGCAAGATGCTGGCGATGATCTTCGAGAAGCCCTCGACCCGCACACGTGTCTCCTTCGACGTCGGCATGCGCCAACTCGGCGGCGAAACACTGTTTTTGTCCGGCACTGAAATGCAACTCGGCCGCGCCGAGACCATCGGCGATACGGCCAAGGTCCTGTCGCGCTATGTCGATGCGATCATGATCCGCACAACCGATCACACGCGGCTCTTGGAATTGGCCGAACACGCTACCGTTCCGGTCATCAACGCGCTGACCGACAGCACCCATCCCTGCCAGATCATGGCCGACGTGATGACCTTCGAGGAGCATCGCGGCCCGATCGAGGGAAAGACGGTGGCTTGGACCGGCGACGGCAACAACGTCCTGCATTCGCTGGTCGAGGGCTCCGCCCGCTTCGGCTACCGCATGAACATGGCCGTTCCGCTAGGCTCTGAGCCGGATGCGCAGTTTCTCAATTGGGCCCGCAACAACGGCGGCGACGTCATGCTTTGCCACGAGGCGGAGCGGGCTGTGGCCGGTGCCGATGCGGTGGTGACAGATACCTGGATTTCGATGAACCAGGAGCACAAGGCGCGCGGCCACAATGTCTTCCAGCCTTTCCAGGTCAATGCCGCACTGATGAAACTGGCTGAGCCGAACGCGCTGTTCATGCATTGTCTGCCCGCCCATCGAGGCGAGGAGGTCACCGATGAGGTGATCGACGGTCCCCAGTCGGTCGTGTTCGATGAGGCCGAGAACCGGCTTCATGCGCAGAAATCGATCCTGGCCTGGTGCTTGGGCGCGATCTGATCGATCTGACGAATGTCGGAATGGGGCGTGGAACGAGCGGCGAGGCAGGTCTCTGGCTCGCTTGATCTTTTGTCGCCCGGTTCCCATTTGTGCCTGTGACAAAGAGGCGTCGCGCCTCGCTACGTTCAAGCGCTGAGGCGCCAGGAGTACAATTATGACGAACAAACCTGCCGAGCTGGGCGAATTTGGTTTCGCCGGCGATGATCGGGTTGTGCCCTTCCAGGTAGAAGGGCTCGACGTGCGCGGTCGCGCTGTGCAGATAGGTCCCCTGCTGAATTCCATTCTTTCTCGTCACGACTATCCCGAGCCGGTCGCCCGGCTGTTGGCTGAGGCCATCGTGCTGACGGTGCTAATCGGCACCTCGCTGAAATTCGAGGGCAAGTTCACGGTCCAGACAAAGAGCGACGGTCCGGTTGATTTGTTGGTCGCCGATTTCGCCTCTCCGGAGAATGTTCGCGCCTATGCCCGCTTCGACGAGGAGCGATTGGCCGAGGCCGTCGCTGCCGGCCGCACGTCGCCCGAGCAGCTGCTCGGCGCGGGCGTATTGGCGCTCACGATTGACCAAGGCAATTTTATGCAGCCTTATCAGGGCATCGTACCGCTTGACGGTGCCTCGCTGGAGGATATCGCCGGCGTTTATTTTCGCCAGTCCGAGCAGATCCCGACGCGTGTCCGCCTCGGCGCCGCCGAGTTCTTCGATCGCGACGAAGAGGGGCGCCCGCGCCGCAGCTGGCGTGCCGGTGGGTTGATTGCCCAGTTCTTGCCCGAGGCTCCGGAACGCATTCGCCATTCCGACCTACATGGTGGTGACGGTGACAGCGGTGAGCATCCACATTCGGAAGACGACGCTTGGGCGGAAGCGCGCATGCTTGTTGATACCGTTGATGCTGATGAGCTGACAGACCCTCAAATCGGCGCGGAGCGTCTGCTGTTCCGGCTGTTCCACGAACGCGGCGTCCGCGTCTACGACCCGCACGCGGTCTATGATCGGTGCAGCTGCTCGCGCGACAAGATCAAGGGTGTCCTCCAGGGCTTTTCACAGGAAGAGCTGGAGGAAAGCCAGACAGAGGGTGCGATCACAGTCACCTGCGAGTTCTGTTCGGCAAGCTACCGCTTCGAAGCAACGGAAATCACCGCCGGCTGATCATGGCAAAGGGGCGGGCGAGGCGGCAGGATCAGTGATTTTGCCGCTTTCAGTTCAGGATCCTGAGCATTCCCGGAGCGTCGAGGGAAAAGGCGGGGATGGAGACGTCGAATGTCTCGCCGTCATCGGTTTCCATCTGATAGTGGCCGAACATCAGCCCGGACGGCGTGTCGAGCGGGCAGCCTGAGGAGTACTCGTAGGTGTCACCAGGTCTGAGGTGGGGCTGCTCGCCGACGACTCCCGGTCCGGTTACCTCGTCCACTTGGCCGTTCTGGTCGGTGATATGCCAGTAACGCTGCATGAGCCGCACCGCTACAGAGGAATGGTTGGCGATCACAATGCGATAGCCCCAGACATAGCGGCTGTCTTCCGGATCGGATTGCTCTTCCAGGTAATAGGGTTCGACACCGACTTCGATGCCGCGTGTCACGGCGCGGTACATGCACGGGACCTTTTTTGAAGCTTCGCTAATTATCGGCTGCAGCATGGCGCGATGAGGAAAAAATACAAGCGCGCCCGCCCGCCAAAGCGCCCGGTCATATGCACATTTTGCTGTTAAAGCTAACCGTTGAGGTTAAGGCCCAGTCCGGGCATGTACACGGCATGCCCGGACTTCTTGGTCCTTGATACTCCTGGAAAGGGTCAGGCGCCGACGTTTGCGATGGCGCGAGCGAAGTCTTCCAGCAGGTCCTGGGTGTCCTCGATGCCGCAGGAAAGGCGCACCGTGCCCCCGGACATGCCGAGTTCGGCGCGTGCCTCGTCGGTCAGGTTCTTGTGCGTCGTGGTGGCCGGATGGGTGATCAGGCTCTTGGCGTCGCCGAGATTGTTGGAAATCTTGACGATCTCCAGCGCGTTCTGCAGCTTGAAGGCCGCGTCTTTGCCGCCCTTCATCTCGAAGGCGACCAGCGTCGACCCGCCGGTCATCTGCTTGGCGACGATGTCGGCCTGCGGATGGTCGGCACGGCCCGGATAGATCACCTTGGCGACCTGCTGCTGTTCGGCCAGGAAGTCGGCGATCGCCGCGGCATTCGCCGTCTGCTGCTTGACGCGCAGCGGCAGCGTCTCGATCCCCTTCAACAGCGTCCATGCGTTGAAGGGTGACATGGCCGGGCCGGTATGGCGGAAATAGTCCTGCAGGTTCTCGGCGATCCACTCCTTCGACGAGAGCACGACGCCACCGAGGCAACGGCCCTGTCCGTCGATGTGCTTGGTGGCCGAATAGACGACCACATGGGCGCCGAGTTCGAGCGGCTTCTGGAAGAGGGGGGTGGCAAAGACATTGTCGACGATCAGCGTGGCGCCGGCTTGATCGGCAAGCTTGGCGACGCCGGCGATATCGACCACCTCCAGCGTCGGATTGGTCGGGCTTTCGAGGAACATCACCTTGGTGTTCGGCCGGATTGCCGCTTCCCAGTTCTTGAGATCGCGACCATCGACCAGCGTGCACTCTACGCCATAGCGCGGAGCAAGCGTTTCGACCACGTAGCGGCACGACCCGAACAGCGCGCGGGCAGCGACGATATGGTCGCCGGCCTTCACCTGACAGAGCACGGCGGCGGCAACCGCTGCCATGCCTGAGGCCACGGCGCGGGCGTCTTCCGCGCCCTCGAGCAGGCACATGCGCTTCTCGAACATGTCGTTGGTCGGGCTGCCATAGCGAGCATAGATATAGCCCTCGGTCTCGCCTTTGAAACGAGCCTCGGCGGCCTCGGAGCTCTCATAGACGAAGCCCTGTGTGAGATAGATTGCCTCGGACGTTTCGCCGTAGGGTGAACGGAGGGTTCCGCCATGGACCAGTTGGGTTGCGGGGCGCCAGTTCTTGCTCATGCCACTCAGCCTTTTGAACACAAAAAAACCGGTCGCGATATCGGACCGGTTTCTAGCACCCGGTCTTTTTAGCCATTTGTTTAACGTGGCTGCAAGCCGACCGGCCAAATCACCACGGGATAAGCCTCCCTTACGCTTGTCGGGCCCTTGCGTCAATTCCTCGACTTTGGTTTTGTCGGACCCAAATAGGAAGAAACGACATGATCAGGACCACCGGCATTCTCTCCGACAGAGCCATCGGAACGCTTTTCGGCGACGGGCGGCTGATGAGCGAGATGATGCTCGATCATGACCAGATCCAGCCGGCAAGCCTTGATCTTCGCTTGGGCGCCAAGGCGCTGCGCGTGCGCGCGAGCTTCATGCCTGGCCGCGCCCATACGGTGGCGGAGAAGCTCGAACGGCTGACACTGCACGAGATCGACCTGGAGAATGGTGCTGTGCTCGAAACCGGCTGTGTCTACATCGTGCCGCTGATGGAGAGTCTCGACCTGCCAACAGAGATGTCGGCCTCGGCCAACCCGAAGAGTTCGACCGGCCGCCTCGACATTTTCACTCGCGTCATGGTCGACCACGCGCAGGAGTTCGACAAAATCCCGGCTGGCTACAAGGGGCCGCTTTATTTGGAAATATCCCCGCGCACCTTCCCGGTCATCGTGCGACGTGGTTCGCGCCTGTCGCAGATCCGTTTCCGTGTCGGCCAGGCGCTGCTCGGCGAACGCGAACTCCTCGACCTGCACGCCGCCGAAACGCTGGTCGCCAGCGAGGACCCTAATGTGTCGGGCGGCGGCATCGCCCTGTCGATCGATCTCAAGGGGACCGGTGAGGATGGCCTGATCGGTTACCGTGGCAAGCACCACACCTCGGTCATCGACGTCGACAAGAAAGCCGCCCACGACGTGCTCGATTTCTGGGAACCGATCTACAGTCGTGGCCGAAACGAACTGATCCTCGACCCGGATGAATTCTACATTCTCGTCTCCAACGAGGCCGTGCATGTTCCTCCGCTCTATGCGGCGGAAATGACACCCTATGATCCGCTGGTCGGCGAGTTTCGCGTGCATTATGCCGGCTTCTTCGACCCGGGTTTTGGCCATGCCGCGGCAGGTGGCGCGGGAAGCCGCGCCGTGCTTGAAGTGCGCAGCCACGAGGTGCCCTTCATCCTTGAACATGGCCAGGTCATCGGCCGTCTGGTCTACGAACACATGCAAGAGCGCCCGCAAGGCCTTTACGGCTCCGGCCTCGGCTCCAATTACCAGGCGCAGGGCCTCAAGCTGTCAAAGCATTTCCGGCTCGGCTGAGCCGCGCTCGCGGCGGATGGCCGCGAGTTCTCGCCGGAGTTCCCGCAACTCGGCCAGGACCTTCCGCTGTTCCTCGATGATCTCGTCCTGTCCGACCTGCGTCGGAATTTCATGCTCGAACTGCATCGACGAGACGATGATTCCGATGAATAGGTTGAGCACAGTGAATGACGTAGCAATGATGAAGGGGATAAAGAACACCCAGGCGAGCGGGTGGATTGCCATGATCGGCCGTACCACTTCCCCAGTCCAGCCTTCGAGCGTCATGACCTGGAACAGAGTGAAAGCCGAGGCGGCGATCGTCCCGAACAGCTCGGGAAAATCGGCGGCGAATAGCTTGGTCGCTGCAACCGAGGAAACGTAGAAGACCAGGCTCAAGAGCAGGAATATCGATCCCATGCCGGGCAGCGCGGAGAACAATCCGCCGACGACCCGCCGCATCGATGGAACTGCCGAGATCAGCCTGAATAGCCGGATCACGCGTAAGGCGCGCAGGATTGAAATGCTCTCGGTGCTCGGCACTACAGAGATGGCGATTACCACCAGATCGAAAGCGCGCCATGGCTCGCGGAAGAAATCCCGGCGGTAGATATAGAGCTTTGCCAGCAGTTCGAGAACGAATACGCCGAGTAGGGCCTGATCCGCGATGTGAAGTGTCAGGCCGAAATGCTGCATGATCACCGGAGAGGTCTCGAGGCCGAGGGTGACGGCATTGGCGAGGATCAATAAGGTGATGGCGGTTTCGAAACGTTGCGATTCAATAAGCTGGCGCAGAGGATGCATGGTGAGAGACCGGGAGACAATGGCGGGAAATATCCCGGCATTGTGCGAAGTGGAGGTTAACATCTTCCTTGCTGCCGGCGGGCTTTCAGCCTTGACATGGCGTCTCATCTGTTGGAATTGTGCGGGCCGCGCGCGGGTGTAGCTCAATGGTAGAGCAGCAGCTTCCCAAGCTGAATACGAGGGTTCGATTCCCTTCACCCGCTCCAGCCTCCATGGATATTAGAAAAGCAGGCCGCTCATTTCGCGGATGCGCTTCGCCGTCGTCTGGCTTCGAGTAGGAGGAGGCCGAAGAGGGTGATCACCGTAAAGCCCGCGCCTCCGAGAAATGTGCCGGAAGGTCCGGTCGCATCCCACAGCAGTCCGGCGATGATGCTCGCCGCGAGCAGCGCCATGCCAGTGATCAGATTGAACATGCCAAACGCCGTGCCGCGCAGTTCCGCTGGCGCGGTGTCGGCGATGAGCGTCGACAGCAGTCCCTGGGTGAAGCCCATGTGTAGGCCCCAGAACGAGGCACCAAGCGCCAGGCCAAGCGTCCCGGAGGAAAAGGCGAGCACGAGATCGGCCGCCAGCAGCAGGACGAGGCCGATGACGAGCAGTTTTGTCCGGCTCATCCTGTCCGAGAGTGCGCCCACCGGGTAGGCGGAGAGAAAATAGGCGACATTCATCACCACCATCACCGCAGGTACAAGCGCGGTCGGCAGACCGATGTCCTGTCCTTTGAGCACAAGGAAGGCCTCGCTGAACCGCGCCAGCGTAAATGCGGAGGCGACAGCGACCACCCACCAGTAGTCGGTACTCAGCCGACGAAGCTCACTCCGGCTGAGCGGCATGCGCACCTTGCGGACCGGTGCGTCGCGCTTGGGCTCCTTCACTGCGAACATGATCAGTCCGACCGAGACGAAGGCGGGGATGACGGCGATCCAGAAAACGAGGGTGAAATCGTTGCTGAAGGCCCACATGAAAACGATGGCAAGCAGCGGGCCGAGCAGTGCGCCGAGGGTATCGAGCGATTGCCGAAGTCCGAAGCTCGCGCCGCGCAGATCCGGCGGTGAGATGTCGGCGACCAATGCGTCGCGTGGTGCGCCGCGTATGCCCTTGCCGATCCGATCGATGAAGCGGGCGGTGATCAACCAGGTGACGCCCGGTGCCAGCGGGAATATCGGCTTGGTGAGGGCGGCAAGCCCGTAGCCGAGCGCCGCAAGGAGTTTGCGTTTTCCCAGCCAGTCGCTTAGCGCGCCTGAAAAGACCTTGGTGATCGCTGCGGTCGCTTCGGCGATACCTTCAATGATGCCGACTGTGAGTGTCGACGTGCCGAGCACTGTCACGAGGTAGAGGGGCAGGATAGCGTGGATCATTTCGGAGGAAATATCCATGAACAACGAAACGAAGCCGATCGCCCAGATCGCGCCGGGGAGCCTCAGCCAGTTGGCTGTCCCGTCCGGCTCCTCTTTCCGAACCAATGTGCGTCTCCTCAATGTTCTGGTGCTGCATCACCTTGGCAATTGAACGCGTAGTCCGTTGCCTGTTGTGAAAGCAGTGCCCCTTCTCCCGACCGGGGTCAAGGTGGGGCCGTGCCGGAGGCGCATAGCTCACATGCCTGCGGCGTCTCCATCTTTGTCGCGTCACCGGCTTGGCGCGGCTGATGCGGTGTCTTGTTCCAGAAGAAAGGGCTGTAACGGAGTTCGCTGACCGCTTTCCAGGCAGCATACGAGGTCATCATCCAGTAGAGCGGAACGCCCATCCAGCGTCGACCGATCCGCTCTCGCTCATAGGTGGTGACACTCGTCAAGCCGAGCGCGACGAAGGCGGCGTAGCTACCCAGGATATTGGTGATGTCGACCGCGAAGAGCAGGGTCTCCAGGGCCCCGATCGCCTCGGCTGGCTTTTGCAGCATCGCCACACATGAGGATACGAGGAAGACCAGAATGAGAGGATGGCTGAGTGCCGAGACCAGCATGCCGCCAATCAGCAATTGGAAAGTTGCAAAGGCCACCAGTCCCATTTCGTCGATCGTCCGGGCCGGATCGCGCATGATTACCAGCCATGTCTGGAGCCAGCCCTTGAACCAGCGCGTCCGCTGCCCCAACCAGACGCGGGTCGTCGTAGGCGCGTCCTCCAGCGTCTGGCGCCGGATCGTCGCCGAACGATAACCCATTCGGTAGAGGCGCATGCCAAGATCGGCACCCTCCGTCACATTGTGGGGGTCCCAGCCGCCGACCTCCTTCAGTGGGCCCATACGGAAATGGTTTGACGTGCCGCCGAGCGGTAGCGGCATGCGGAAACGGGCGAGCACTGGCAGCATGCGGCGGAAGAGGGCGGCATATTCGAGCGCGAACAGCGCGCTGGTCCAGGATTGATGCATGTTGGCGATGATCAGCGGCGCCTGCAGGCAGGCGAGGTCGGCGGGCGCGGAGCAAAAGGCACCGTAAGCCTCCCTCAACTGGCCTGGGTGAGGTCTGTCCTCGGCGTCGAAGATCGTGAGATAATCGCCGCGCGCACCCGCAAGCGCGTAGCTGAGAGCCTTTGGTTTGGTTCGCGGCATCATTGGCGGAACCTCGATGATCTCGATGTGCCGCTGCGGCGTGAGCGCCCGGATCGAAGCCAGTGTCTCGACATCGTCGGCCTCGCAGACCAGCTTGACATCAAGCCGCGTGCGCGGCCAGTCGAGCCGTTCGAGTGAGGCAAGCAACTGCGGTACGACCTCCGCCTCGCGATAGAGCGCGACCATCACTGTGTAGACTGGCAGAGCGTCTTCCGTCGCGATCATGGCCAGTGGATCTGGCGAATTCGCCTGTCGGGCGCGTCTCCCATAGGTCAGCGCGACTAGGCGCAAAGCGAGCGCGGCGAGATAGAGCAGGGAAAGCGCCACATGGAGCCACAGTGCTGTGAGCGTCGGAGCTACTGCGATTAGCGCGACTGAGCCGGTCGCAGCGCTCCCGGCCCAGAAACCCTGGTGTGCTGTGAGTACTCTGTGGGCCGAATGATCGGGACGCTCCTCGACAAGATGGCGGACCGTCGCGCGCACCCGTCGCTCCGCTCCCGCTCGCCAGGCTGCCTGCCGAATAGTCGTCGGTGAGGCGATGGCGATCGACTGGCGCAGACACTCATGGCGATCGAGGCTTGAGAGCAGCTGATCAATGCGTCTCGCCTCTGGTGCGATAACGGTAAGCGGTGGCTGGTTCCTGTCGTGGAGTCTGAGGGAGCAGGGGCGGGTCAGCTGGCTGTCCAGCCCCGGACCGTCAACCACCGAGCCCTCCGGAATTTCCTTGAGAAAGGCAAGGCCCGCCAATCGCGCCAAGGCGCCGTAATAGGCGTCCTCCTCGACCTGGCCGCTCGCCAGCAACTCCGCCTCGAGCGTCGTGCCGGAGGCCGCGGCTCGTTTTGCCATGTGGGCGATCAGCGGCTTTGAGAACCCGAGTGATTTCAACACGAGCGCTTCAGCGCGCAACGCATCAACGCGGGCACCGTCCTCGTCGGGTTTCCCGGGGACAGGTTCTCCATATGATGCAGCACTGGCTTCCCCGGTACTCGCTTGCGTGCGAGCACCATATTCCCCGATTTGCATGACTCTGTTACACCGTCATCGGATGATGACGTCCCAGCTGTCCCCGGAAATGGATCATAATGATACGCAAGCGAGTTTCATCCCTGTATTTGAAGGGGCTGCGCGTTTTAGTTGTGTCAGCTTGTGCTTTTCTTGCCGGCGCATTCTATCCGCGCTCGTCTCAGGCCGGCGATTTGCCAGTGCTGTTCGACGCCCGGGAGCGTCTGCCGCGGCCCGACCTGACCAGCCTGCTGCGGTTGCGCTTTCTGACGACGACGGATTTCCCCCCCTTCAACTTCGCCGATCAAACGGGTCGGCTGGCCGGTTTCCACGTCGAGTTGGCAAGGGCCATCTGCGCCGAGCTCAGAATAGAGGCAAAGTGCCAGATCCAGGCTTTGCCCTATACCGAGCTCGAGGCCGCCCTTGATAGTGGCCAGGGTGATGCGGTGCTGGCGGGTGTTGCTGTGACCGAAGAGCTACGCGATCGGTTCTTGTTCAGCCGGCCCTATATGTTGTTGCCCGCGCGCTTCGCGCGCAACAAGGAGGCGGTCCTTGGCGGGCAGAATGCCGATGCGCTGTTCGGCCGCCCCGTCGGCGTGGTCAGCGGCACTGCCCATGAGGCGATGTTGAAAGCTTTCTTTCCGGACATACAGCCGGTCGGCTTTGCAGACCGCGACGCGATGCTGGCCGATTTGAAGGCAAAGAAGATCGATGCGGTATTTACTGATTCCCTGCGCTTGTCCTTCTGGACGGCCGGCGAGGCGTCGGGCGGCTGTTGCGCGTTGTTCGGTGAGGCCTATGTTTCCGAGCGCTTCCTTGGCGAGGGGCTGACGATCATGGTGCGGCAGGACGACTCGACATTGGTCGCCGCTTTCGACAGCGCCTTGGCTGCTTTGTCGCGGAATGGCCAATTGCAGGAGATCTACCTGAGCTATTTTCCCTACGACCTGTTCCGTTAGTCCTTGCGCCGGCGAAGGCCGGCGCAAGAGATTTCCCATTCAGATTGGACGATAGCGGGCGATGGCGCTACGCTCGATTGCTGCGCAGGTCAGCTTGTCGAGGTTCAGTCGGTCGCGCAACAGTTGCAACAGCCGGATTTCCTCGGGCTTGACGGCCAGGTCGACTGCCATCACTTCGACCGCCATCGCATAGGCCGTGTCGTAGGCGCGCGCCGGCAGGGCATCGCGAATGACCTCGAGCGCGATGTCGAGACCTTCCGGTCCGGCCAGAATATCGGCGCAGCGCTGTGAAATTTCGATCAGGCGGTCCTTATCGAAGTCGTCAAAGATCGGCAGGGCGTCGGTCAGTTGGCCGATGCGGCGCAATTCCTTTTCGTTCATCGAATTGTCGACGGCGGAAGCCATGACCATGACGAAGACAAGGGCGTCGTGCGGCGTTACGGGCGTAGTCATCTGTCGGATATTCCTCGTTGATTTTCTGAATTCTATGGGGTGTCAGCCACGCTTTCAAGCCGGGCTGGGCTACCTTTGGTCATCGCCGAAAATGCCGCGGCGCTCGCTGCGCGCCCTTTCGCTCAATGAGCCGAGCGGCGAGCCGGGCGGCGTTTCGACCCACCCGTTCTCGGCGAGCCACGTCGCGATGTCGATTTCACCGACTTGGCAATGGGCTTCTATCGTCCCCTCCCAGTCGGCTTTATCGGCATCGCAAGCGATCGTCCGGTTGCGTAGGAACATCCGCTGTTGGGTACGCGCCACCATGCCGCACGGCCAGTTGCCGCCGCTTGCCGTCGGGCAAACCCGCATGCGGTCGGTGCTGGTAATGTCGGCGAGCTTGAGATTGCGTAAACCGAAGGCGATCAGCCCGGCCTCGACGGATTCCGGCCGAGGCAGTAGAACGAGTTTCACCCGCTGCGGCGCCGGGGTCTTGGTCTCGAGCGGCGCGACCCGCTCTAGCGGACCCAGCGCTTCCGTCAACGGTGATGCGAAGAGCTCCGGATTGACCGCGCGGACGCCGCGATTGCTGCCCTGCGTTGCTGTGGTGGTGCCGGCAGCAGCTTCCGCCGGTACACCGGTTTCGGTACCATCGCCGTCGCCCGACAGGTCGAGCGGTTTCAATGCCTCGGACGGTATCGCGGCGGGTGCCGGTTCGAGGGCCGGTGTGGCATCGGTTATGTCAGCGGGTTCGGCCCATTCCGTCGACATATCATCGATCTCGAACGTGTCGCTCTCGCGCGTGCCGATATTGCGGCCGGCAACGCTGAGCAATGCGGCCCAGAGCGCAAGGCCGGCCAGTCCGGTGACGAGGGTTCCCAAAGGGCGCATAGGCCGATTTTCCTACTGGCTGGCCCAGATGATCCGCGCGATCCACTCGACATCTGCCATGTCGAAGCTGCGGTTCGGATGCTCCGGATTGAGAGAAATCAGTTCGATCGACTTGGCCGATTGGCGGGCCAGGACCTTGGCCATGACCTCACCCTCGCGCGTCTTGACCACCACCCGATCACCGCGCCTTACCTGGGCGCCGGGCTCGACAAGCAATATGTCGCCGTCGCGATAGAGCGGCTTCATGCTGTCGCCCTGCACCTCCAGGGCATAGACACCCGACTTCTGGGCCGGTGAGGCCGGAAACTCGACCACGTCCCAGCCTTGACCGGCGGGAAAGCCGCCGTCATCGAAGAAGCCCCCCGCACCCGCCTGGGCGAAGCCAAGCAATGGGATCGATCCGCTCTGCTGCTGAAACGCACCATTCGATCCGGCATAGCCGGCGCCGGGCTCGATCAGATCCATGAATTGGTCGATGCCGGTGCCAGTTGCCTCGAGCACCTTGGAAATGGATTCCGTCGAAGGCCAGCGCATGCGTCCGTCAGGCCCGGTCCGCTTCGACTTGTTGAACGATGTCGGGTCGAGCCCCGCTCGCCGCGCCAGACCTGACGGGGTGAGCTGGTGACGCTCAGCGAGCCTGTCGATCGCGGCCCAGATCTTGTCATGCGAAAGCATCGTCGCTCATGCTCCAGGGCCGGCGACGACGGCAATTGATGCCTTGCCCCGGCAATATGGCGGAACATTAGCGAATCTGGTCCGATCCGTAAAGGTGAAAAGGAATAAAATCCTTGTTCCGGGTGTCTTTTTCCAGCCGGCGGATGTCAGGCGACCATGGCCATATTGATCTTGCCGAGCTGAATCACCGCCTGGGTGCGGCTATCGACCTTGAGCTTCAGTAGGATCGCCGAGACATGTGCCTTGATCGTCGCTTCCGATACGCCGAGCTCATAGGCGATCTGCTTGTTGAGCAGGCCTTCGCCCAGCATGCCGAGCACGCGGCTCTGTTGCGGGGTGAGCGTCCTCAGACGGTTGAGCAGGTCGGCGACGTCTGGATCCTGTTCCTGGCCCCCCTGGTAGAATTTCGGCGTCCATATGTCGCCCTCAAGCACCGACTGGATGGCGGCGCGAATGTCGTCGATGCCGGACGACTTGGAGATGAAGCCCGAGGCGCCCAGTTCAAGCGCGCGACGGATGGTCGTGGGGTCGTCACTGGCGGAGATGATGACGATCGGCAGGCTGGCGAATTCGGCTCGCAGTGCCATCAGACCTGAGAAACCGGAAACGCCCGGCATGGAGAGGTCGAGCAGCATCAGATCGGCGTCGTTATGGGCACTCGCCGCCTTGCGCGCGGCTTCGAAATCGCCCGCCTCAATGATTGCTTTCTCTCCGTCGATGCCGCTGACGGCTTGACGCAAGGCTCCGCGAAAGAGTGGATGGTCGTCTGCAATGATGAAGGTTGATAGCGTCATGTCGAAGCCCCCTCCCAAGAGCGATGCCTTTTTGTGCCGCATCCGCGGTTTCTTATCTATTTAGCGACTACGGCGAATATCTACAATAGTCTATGTTTTGTCGGGCGAGGTGCCTTCGTCCTTCTGTTTGAATTCCTCGACCAGTCCGAAGAAGCTGCGCATGAAGCGTTCCATTATGCCGATCGAACGCTCGACTTCCTCATCACTGGGCAGAGGCTCCGGCTTCAACAGCGGCTGGCCGGTGGCCATCGCGTGCTCGAGCGCATCGACGCGCTTTTCCAGTCGGTCGAGTTCCTCTTCGTAGGCCGCGCGCTCGTCAGCGGCCATCCGGCAGGTGAGCGTTCCGTCCTTTTCCCGGCAAAGCGTAAGCGCGCCCGTCTTGCGGTCGAGCCGCACGAAGCCATTTTCGGTCTTTTCAAGGGTGAAGCGCGCAAGGTCGGCATCCTGCGCCCGCGCGGCGAGGGGGTCGGCAAGGGGCGCGGCAAATCCTGCCATAACAATGAAGCAAACGGTGGTCGTCATCGGTCGCATTGCACTCTCCTCGAATTCGTCGCGGCCTGATCCCCGCCCAGAGCCGATATGCGCCGTCCCTGCATCAACCGTGGACAAGCCGCCCGGTTTGCGGCAAACCGCCAGCACGACGGTATTGCTGACGGAAGGACGAGGCCTTGGATCGGATCATATACAAGATTGTGCCGCGCGAATTATGGCAGGAGGCGCGCCGTGAGGGTGTATTTCGCGGGGCGACGATCGATCTTCAGGACGGCTATATCCATTTCTCCACCGCGGGCCAGGCGATCGAGACGGCCGGGCGGCATTTCGCCGGTATCGATAATCTGCTGCTGGTCGCCGTCGAGGCGGCGGCATTGGGCGAGGCATTGCGCTTCGAACCGTCGCGCGGCGGCGATCTCTTCCCGCACCTCTATGCCAATCTGCCGCTCGATGCCGTTGTCTGGGAAAAACCCCTGCCGCTCGGCGCCGACGGCCTGCATATCTTTCCGGAGATGGAACGATGATCGATGCCTTCAAGACGATTGCCCGTCGCGGGCTTTTTCTGTTCGACGCCGAAACCGCCCATGGCATATCGATCGCCGCACTGAAATCCGGCCTTGTGCCGGCCTGCCGGCTGAAAGTCGATCCACGTCTCGCGGTCATGGTGGCGGGACTGGCCTTCCCCAATCCGCTCGGCACGGCAGCCGGCTATGACAAGAATGCGGAAGTCCCTGATGCGCTTCTGCGCCTCGGCTTCGGCTTCGCCGAGGTCGGCACGCTGACGCCGAAGCCGCAGGCGGGCAACCCCAAGCCGCGCATCTTCCGGCTGGAAAAGGACATGGCGGTGATCAATCGCCTCGGCTTCAACAATGAAGGTCATGCCGCAGCCCTTGCCCGTCTTCTCGCGCGCCGGCCGGAGGGGCTCGTCGGCGTCAACATCGGCGCCAACAAGGACAGCGCCGACCGGATCGCCGACTATGTCGAGGGCATCCGCCGCTTCGCCGGGGTCGCCTCCTACTTCACCGCCAACATATCCTCGCCCAATACGCCGGGCCTGCGCGACCTGCAGGCACGCGAGAGCCTGTCGACGCTGCTGTCGGCGGTCCTTGCCGCGCGCGATGAAATTGCCGCGGCGACCGGTGTACGCCGTCCGGTCTTTTTGAAGATCGCGCCGGATCTTACTGAGGAAGGCATGGACGATATCGCCGCAGAAGCGCTCGCTCACAACCTTGACGGACTGATCGTCTCCAACACCACTCTGTCCCGAGGCGGCCTGTCTGATGCTCGCCTTGCCGGAGAGGCTGGCGGCTTGTCCGGCCGACCGCTGTTCGACAAGTCGACAGCGGTGCTGGCGCGTATGCGCAAGCGGGTCGGCCCCACCATGCCGATTATCGGCGTCGGCGGTATCTCGTCAGCTGAAACGGCGCTCGAAAAGATCCGTGCCGGCGCCGATCTCGTGCAGCTCTATTCCTGCATGGTCTATGAAGGCCCAAGCCTGCCGGGTCGCATCGTTCGGGGTCTGTCGAGCCTGCTCGATCGAGAGAAGGTCGCGTCGATCCGCGAGCTCCGGGACAGCCGTCTTGATTATTGGCTGGCGGCAAAGGTCTGATCGCGCTTGCCCCGCAAGAGCGACACCAGTAGCAGACCGCGCAAGGCGAGAAACAGGTTGAGCGCCAGCCACAGGCCGTGATTGCCCAACGGCGGGACGAGTGCCGCCAGCGCCACCAGATAGCCGCCGAAGGCTGCGAGCATCATGTTGCGCATCTCGCGCGACCAGGTGGCGCCGATGAAGATGCCATCCATCTGGAAAGCGAGCGCCCCGGTGACTGCCGTCAGCGCCGCCCAGGGAAGGTATTCGCCGGCAAGGGTCCGGACCTCCTTGGCTGTCGTCAGGACGGCGATCGCCGCATGTCCGAAGACAAGGAACAGCACGGCGGTGACGAGCGCCAGGCCGAACGACCACAGGGCTGTCAATTTCACCGCCCGGTCGAAAGCCTGTCGGTCGCCGGCGCCGATGGCGCGGCCGGCGATCTGTTCGGCGGCATTGGCCATGCCATCGAGATAGAAGCTCGCCACCATGAAAAAATTCATCAGCACGGCGTTGGCGGCGAGCGCCACCGGGCCAAAGCCGTTGCCGATCCGGGTCAGAAGGGTGAAGGCCCCGAGCAAGACGAAGGTGCGGATCAGCAGGTCGCGATTGATGGCGATCAGGGCGATCAGCCGGGATCGCGCGAATATCGCCGCGATCCGAGGCGCCTTTTCGCGGTCGAAACCAAGGACCACGATCGCAAGGCCGACCACAACCGCGACGCCTTCGCCGATCACCGTGCCCCAGGCGACGCCGGCAATCCCCCAGCCAAGCATCAGTCCGAGATAGACCGACAGCGCGATATTGGTGCCGTTGAGCAGCGCCTGGAGGAAGAGCCCGGTCGTGCCGCGTCCGCGCCCGAGCACGAAGCCAAGCAGGGTAAAGTTGATCAGTGAAAAAGGCCCGGCGAGAATGCGGATCGAAAAATAGGTGACGGTCGCTTCCGCCACTCGGCCTTCCGGTCCCAAAAGCGCGAGGCCAGCCGACAGGAGAAGCGGCGAGGCGAGAACGATGACGAGGCCGAAGGCGATGGCCAGCAGGAAGGAGCGCCAGAACACCGCCTGCTGTTCACACTGGTCGCCGCGCCCGAAGGCTTGGGCGACAAGCGCCGTTGTCGAGGCACGCAGAAAGTTGAGGCTGCCGAACAGCAGATCGAACAGCACGGCGCCGATGGCGAGCCCGGCGAGCGCCTCCGCCGATCCGGTGCGGCCGACCACCGCCGTGTCGGTCAGGCCGAGCAGCGGCGTTGTCACGAAGCCGATGGTCATCGGGATTGCGATCGAGAGCACCAGCCGATGCGTTACGGCGAAGCCAACGCCCGTGCGCCTGCCATCCCTCACAGTCGTCTCGCTTCTCGTATCCATTGCGCAGCCATCATCCAGGTTCACGCCGGGGCGGGAATCGCTCAGGCCGACAGCACCATGGCCCAATAAGGGCGGTTGGCGGAAGAGGGATCGCGCGCAACGGCGACGCCGAGGCCCTGATAACCGCCGAGCATGTTTTCGAGATGCTTCCTGGAATCGATCCAGGCCTGGACGGCGCGCTCGACGCTGTCCTGGCCGGTCGCGATATTCTCGGCGGCGGGCAGTGGCACGGCGGTCGCCTTCATGCGCTCGAGGAAGCTGTCGTTGAAGCCGATAAGGTGTGACATCTTCCCGGCCTTTGCCATGCGCTTCGCCTGCGCCAGCGCCGCCGTTTCGGCAGCCGGGCTCTTTGAAAGTGTCGAAAGCCCCTGGCTGGCTCGCAGGTCATTGACGATCGGCAGAGCGCCCTCGGTCTCGACTTCTGCGAGATCGTCACCGGTCGGCAGGATGTCGGTGCTGCGGCAGCCGGCAAGTGCGGCCAGCAGGCCTGTGCCTGCCAGAACGATCAGCCGGCGCCGCGGCACGGGTTTCAGCATGTCAGTTCCGTGCACTGATCAGCCTCAGCACGATGAACACCGGAACGACGACGGTCGCGCCGAGCAGCAGGTAATCACCGACCCGACCGAGCGCCGCGAAGCCGCGATACCAGATCTCGATGAAAAAGTGGCGGATGCCCTCGATGATGTCGACCGGATAGATGCCGAATATGGTCATGATAAAGCCGACGATCAGCGATACGACGACAAGTTTGATCAGCGTGCGGCCCGGGGTGTCGCCGAGAAATCTGTTGACCCGTTCGGTCATGGCAATCTCCTGTTTTTCTTCACATAGGAAGAGGCGCCGTTTCTCGCAAGCGAGGCCCGCAATCGCGGTCGCTCGCGCCGGACAACTTAGCTCTTGTGTTTTTTCGTCCCTTCGGTCAAGAGCCGCGTGATCCAAGGGATTTTATCATGCAACCGACCCAGTTCTCTTCCGGTGACGTCATTGCCGACCGTCGGGCCGACTATGCCCGCATGCTTGCTGAAAGTGGCGATCCTGCGGCGGCGGCCGAATTGATGGAACAGGCGCTGGAGCTGGCCCCCACCTGGGCGGCAGGCTGGCTGCGTCTTGGCGAGTACCGCGAAAAGGCCGGTCTTGACGGAGAGGCGGCGGTGGCCCTTGAGCGGGTGCTGGCGCTCGATCCGGAAGACATATTCGGGGCCAGCTTGAAACTGGCTCTTCTCGGCGCGGCCGAAACACCCGACAAGCCGCCGAGTCGCTATGTCGAAGCCCTGTTCGACGACTATGCCGATCGGTTCGAGGAGGTTCTGGTCGAGCGGCTCGACTATTCCGTTCCCGGCAAGCTCGCGGCATTGGTGCGAAGAGTGCGGGACGAGGGTGGTGCGTTCGACTGCGCGGTTGATCTGGGGTGCGGCACGGGACTGCTGGGCATCGAGATCCGCGGCATGGTCAAGCGGTTGGAAGGCTTCGATCTGTCGACCAACATGCTCGCCAAGGCCGAGGAAAAGGGTATTTATGATTTGCTGGCGCGATCGGACCTGTCGGTTGATGTCGATCTGTCGGGTGTCTTCGCCGGCGGCCTTGCGCGCGGACGTGCCGATCTTGTCGCCGCCGCCGACGTCCTGATGTATCTCGGCGACCTGTCGAACGCTTTCGCGCTCGCCGCCGCGCTTGCCTCTCCGGCCGCGCTCTTCGCCTTTTCGGTCGAGGATGCCGCTACGCCGGACGGTTTTCATCTCGCCCCCTCGTTGCGCTATGCGCATTCGGAACACTATGTCCGCGGTGCCCTTGCCGCAGAGGGTTTTGAAACGCTTGACATCGAGCGCACGACCATTCGCATGGATGGCGGAAAACCGGTCTTCGGCATCCTGTTTATTGCGATCCGGACCGCGTGATCGGAATGAAAGTTGCGAACTGCGCGATAGGTCAGCCTACCTTACCTATCGCTCTTGCGCTCGCGGGTTTCTGGGGTACTCTTTGCGTTGCGGGAGGCCTTTTTCGGAGACGTGTCATGGCGCATTTGACGAGCATGCTGGGCATCTGGAATTCCAATCCGACCCGCCATACTGCGGCTGAGGATCTGCAGGGTCTGCTCTCGGGGAGCATGATCGCCGCGCTCGGCCTCTATCTCCTTGCTAAAGTCGGCCTGCTGACGGGTGGCATGGCGGGTCTTGCCTTTGTTCTGCATTATTGGAGCGGCTTGAGCTTCGGTCTGCTTTTCTTCGTTCTGAACTTGCCCTTCTACCTCTTGTCACTACGCAGCGTCGGTCTCGATTTTACCGTGAAGACCTTTGCTGCGGTCGGGCTTACCTCATTCCTTGTCGAAATCGAGAGCCGGTTTCTGGTGATAGAGAGTATTTCTCCGGTCTGGGCTGCCATTTTGGGCGGTCTTTTGCTCGGCTACGGCCTGCTTGCGCTCTACCGTCATCGGGCCAGTCTCGGCGGGATCGGCATTCTCGCTATCTATGTGCAGGATCGCTTCGGTATCCGAGCCGGCCTTGTCCAGCTGTCCTTCGACCTGATCGTCATGGCCGCTGCTTTTGCCGTGGTTAGCCCGCAGGTGGTGGCATTTTCGGTGCTCGGCGCCGTCGTTTTGAATCTCTTCCTCGCCATCAATCACCGCTCCGATCGATACATCGCGCTGCGCTAGTGCGAATCCGGCGCCTGATGTAAGCTCCTCGGAACAACTGGCGACAGAGGAGACAACCACCATGGATTTGACCCCGTCACTTGTGGGTGCCGCGCGCGCCCTGGCGAAAATCGATCGTGAGCGATTGGCCGCGAAGGCCGGGCTGGAGGTCGGTGCGCTGGCAGGCTTCGAGGATGGTCTTTCGGACCTCGACCCGGCCGCGCGCGATGAGTTGCTCAAGGCGATCGAGCATTTCGGCGTGGAATTCCTCCCTGCGGACGATGCGGGTCCAGGCCTTCGGTTGAAATTCAACGCTCAGGAGACCGGGCAGCTTCTGGGATGGGAAGGTGAAGGCGGCACGCCCGGCGAGGACGAGGTTCCCTGATCCGGTCTCCCGCTGTTCTTCACGAGCATTCCTGGCTTGATGACACCCCGGCGCTGAGGCTATGGAGTGCATGCAAGACAGGTTCAATGACAGGCGGGAATAGGGAATGACCGAGGCAAGGACGAGCTTTGCGACACTGCTGACATCAAGCCCCGAGCGTCACTCGCTTGTCGACGACGTGCAGGGGCTGGCGGCCGGATCGATGATGGCGTCTCTGGGGGTTCTTCTCCTGTCGAGTGCCGGGCTGCTCACCGGTGGTACCACCGGTGTCGCCTTTCTCCTGCACTACGCCACCGGCTATGCCTTCGGCCTGATCTTTTTCGTCATCAACCTGCCGTTCTACTGGCTGGCATTCCGTCAGTTTGGGCTCGGCTTTTCGTTGAAGACATTCGCCGCCGTCGCCTTCACCTCCTTCCTGACGGAGGTGGTGCCGAAGGCCATCGGAATTGCGCACATCGACCCGCTGGTCGCAGCGATTTTCGGCGGGCTGGTCATCGGTGCCGGTCTTTTGGCGCTCTTTCGCCACAGGGCAAGTCTTGGCGGCTTTGGCATTCTCGCGCTCTATCTGCAGGACCGTTTCGGCTGGCGCGCCGGCCTCGTGCAACTGGTGCTCGACGGCACCGTCGTGCTCTTCTCCTTTTTTGTCGCCACGCCCTACATCATCGCCTGCTCGATCATCGGTGCTGTCGTGCTCAATCTGACGTTGGCCATCAACCACCGCAAGGACCGCTACATCGCGATGTGATGAGCGGATAGGGTCGTATTGAACGCGCCCTCCTTTCGGGGGGGGCGTGCCGCGCGCAAGGCGGCGCGGGCCGGCGGCGGCGCCAGCATGAGCTTTTGCCGACCGCCCTTTTCTTCCCGTCCGGCTTCGCTACCTTCAAGGCGTGCTGACATCTGATTCCATCAAGCCTGGCGAGGCCGTAATCACGCTACCCAAGCCCTTCCTTCGCTGGTTCGCGGAAAAGGGCTGGCAGCCGCGTGCCCATCAGCTGGAACTGCTGGCCCGTGCGCGCGGCGGAGAAAGCCTGCTCCTGATCGCCCCGACCGGCGCCGGCAAGACGCTGGCCGGCTTCCTGCCATCGCTGACCGAACTTGCGGAGCGCCGCCGTCCGGCGCCGGGCTCGCCCTTTACCGGTATCCACACGCTCTACATCTCGCCTTTGAAGGCGCTCGCCGTCGACATCGAACGTAACCTGATGAAGCCCGTCACCGAGATGGGCCTGCCGATTTCGATCGAGAACCGCACCGGGGACACGCCAAGCGGAAAGCGCCAGCGCCAGAAGCTCAACCCGCCCGACATCCTGCTCACAACGCCGGAACAGCTCGCCCTGCTGATCTCGGCCAATGACGCCGAGCGTTTTTTCAAGGACCTGCGCTATGTCATCTTCGATGAGCTGCACTCGCTGGTCACCTCGAAGCGCGGTCATCTCCTCTCGCTCGGTCTTGCACGCCTGAGAAAACTCGCGCCCGCCCTCAAGACCATCGGCCTCTCGGCGACCGTCGCAGCGCCGATGGACCTGCGGCGCTGGCTGGTCGGCCAGGCGGCACCCGACGAGCGTCAGGCTGGCCTGATCACGGTCGAGGGCGGCGCCAGGCCCGACATCACCATCCTGACGACCGAGGAGCGCATTCCCTGGTCCGGCCATTCCGCCCGCTATGCCATGCCGGAACTCTATGCCGTGCTGAAGGACTTCCAGACGACGCTGATCTTCGTCAACACTCGCTCCCAGGCCGAGATGCTGTTTCAGGAGCTCTGGACGATCAACGACGACAACCTGCCGATCGCCCTGCATCACGGCTCGCTGGACGTCTCCCAGCGCCGCAAGGTCGAAGCGGCCATGGCCGACAACAGACTGCGGGCGGTGGTCGCCACCTCGACGCTCGATCTCGGCATCGACTGGGGCGATGTCGATCTCGTCGTCCACGTCGGTGCGCCAAAGGGTGCCTCGCGTCTTGCCCAGCGTATCGGCCGCGCCAACCACCGCATGGACGAGCCGAGCAGGGCGATCCTCGTGCCGGCCAACCGTTTTGAGGTCATGGAATGCCAGGCCGCCCTCGATGCCAACTATATCGGCGCCCAGGATACCCCGTCGGTCGGCGAGGGATCGCTCGATGTGCTCGCCCAACATGTGCTCGGCATGGCCTGCGCCGGTCCCTTTCTGGCTGACGAACTCTATGCCGAAGTGATTAGCGCCTCGCCCTATGCCGGCCTGCAGCGAAACACCTTCGACCGCATCGTCGACTTTGTCGCGACCGGTGGCTATGCGTTGCGGACCTATGAGCGCTATGCCCGCATCCGCCTGACCAAGGACGGCCGCTGGCGGGTCTCCAATCCGCAGGTCATCCAGCAATATCGCCTCAACCTCGGCACCATTGTTGAAATGCCGATGCTCAACGTCCGCCTCGTCAAGCGCAACCATCTGGGCTCGCTCGGCCGTGGCGGCATGATGCTCGGCAAGGTCGAGGAATATTTCTTCGAACAGCTGAGCCCGGGCGATACCTTCCTTTTCTCCGGCAAGGTGCTGCGCTTCGAGGCCCTGCGCGACAATGAGTGCCTCGTCTCCAGCGCTTTCTCGCAGGATCCGAAAATTCCCGCCTATGCCGGCGGTAAGTTCCCGCTCTCGACCTATCTTGCCGAGCAGGTCCGCGCCATGCTGGACGATCCGCAGCGCCGCAGGGGCCTGCCCGATCAGGTGCGCGATTGGCTGGAGATCCAGCGTGAAAAGTCGATCCTCCCGAAGCGCGGCGAGCTGCTGGTCGAGAGTTTCCCACGCGGCAACCGCTTCTTCCTCGTCGCCTATCCGTTCGAGGGGCGCCTGGCGCATCAGACCCTCGGCATGCTGCTGACCCGGCGCCTGGAGCGCATGGGCGCCAAACCGCTCGGGTTCGTCGCCACCGACTATTCGCTCGCCGTCTGGGGGCTGGAGGACATGGGCACGATGATCGCCTCGGCGCGCCTCAGCCTTTCCGACCTGTTCGACGAGGACATGCTGGGCGATGATCTGGAAGCCTGGCTCGCCGAATCCTGGATGCTGAAGCGCACCTTCCGCACCTGCGCGGTGATCGCCGGCCTGATCGAGAAGCGGCATCCGGGTAAGGAGAAGAGTGGCCGCCAGGTGACGGTCTCGGCCGACCTGATCTACGACGTGCTGCGCAGCCACGAACCCGACCACATCCTGATGCAGGCGACGCGACAGGATGCCGCCGCTGGTCTTCTCGATATTGCCCGGCTTGCTGATATGCTAAAGAGAATCAAGGGTAACATCACCCACAAGCGGCTGGATCATATTTCGCCGCTTGCCGTTCCGGTGATGCTGGAAATCGGCCGCGAGCCGGTCACAGGCGAGGCCCAGGAACATGTGCTGGCGGAGGCCGCTGACGACTTGATCGCCGAGGCCATGGCCTAGAGGAATGGCCTGAAGGAAAACTGACCGCATGAACCGCCTGTCCCGCCTACAGGATCCCTCCGCCACCCACGCCCAATGCTCGGTTCGCTTCATCGTGCACGGCGTCGAGGCAATGGCCGATCCGTCCGGTGCGCTCGTCCTGCCTGACTTGCAGATGGTGGTCGTTTCCGATCTCCATCTTGAAAAGGGTGCCGCCTTCGCCCGCCGAGGGCAGTTCCTGCCGCCCTATGATACGCTGGCGACGCTGAAGATCCTGGAAGCGGTGATCGCTCGCCATGATCCAAAGATCGTCGTCAGCCTTGGCGACAATTTCCATGACCCGGTCGGTTCCGTACTGATGCCCGAGGCCTTTCGCGATCGCATAGCGCTCATGACCGCAGGCCGAGAATGGATCTGGATCAACGGTAACCACGATCCAGACGGCACGTCCAACCTGCCCGGCTTGTCGGTCGACGAACTCGCCTATGGTGGTTTGATCTTCCGCCACGAGCCGAGTCTTGCCGCCGGCCGGGGCGAGGTGGCCGGCCATTTGCATCCCTGTGCCACTGTACGCCGCCGGGAGAAATCCGTTCGCCGGCCCTGTTTCGCCAGCGACGGCACGCGCTTGGTGATGCCGGCCTTCGGCGTTCTGACCGGGGGGCTGGACCTGCGCCATAAGGCGTTCACCGGCTTCTTTGATCGCTCGGCCCTGGTCGCCCACCTGCTGGGCCGCGACCGGGTCTATTCGGTCCGCTTCGCCAACCTCATCGGCTGAGGTCAACCCGCCGGCGCAGGCGCATAGCGCAGGATCACCCCGCCGGTCTTCAGCGGCCGGGTCTCGAGCAGCGTGAACACCCTCGGCGTCTCGGCCGGCTTGAAATGCGGATTGCCGCCGCCGAGCACGACCGGCACGATGCACAGCCGGATCTCGTCCACCAGCCCGGCCTTGAGCAGGCTGTCCGAGAGCTCCGCGCTTCCGAAGACGAAGATGTCCTTGCCCGGCTGCGCCTTGAGCGCGGTGAGTTCGCCGACGATGTCGCGCACGATGCGGGTATTGTTCCAGTCCGCCCTGTCGAGGCTGCGGCTGGCGACGATCTTGGCGATCGCGTTCATGTAGTCCTTGATCTCCAGTTCTTCGGTTGCGTCGATCCAATAGGCCGCCATGCCCTCATAGGTATTGCGGCCGAAGACGAGCAGGTCCGCCTGCCGGCCGATCTCCAGTGAATAGGCCCTCAATTCCTCGCCCCAGGCGAGTTGATGATAGCCGAGGTCCCAGGGTGACTTGCCCTCGAAATAGCCGTCGAGCGTCATCAGGTTCCAGATGATCAGTTTGCGCATGGGGTCCTCCCTTTGAATCTCAAAACTGATTGCAATATGAAAGCGGTTGTCTTTTAGCTCAACTGATGGCAGATCGCAACTGGTCGAGAGGAGACGCCATGTCCGAACCCCACCGCTCGGGATGCCCGATCAATCTGACGCTCGAGGTTCTCGGCGATCGCTGGAGCCTGATCGTCATCCGCGACGTCATGTTCGGCAACCGCCGTCACTTCCGCGAGCTTTTGCAGAATTCCGAGGAGGGGATCGCCTCCAATATTCTCGCCGACCGCCTAAAAAAGCTGGTCGAGAGGGGACTGCTCAGCCGTGCCGACGATCCGAGCCACAAGCAGAAGGCTATCTACAGCCTGACCGACATGTCGATCGATCTTGTGCCGCTGTTCGCCGAAATGGGCGCCTGGGGCCGCAAATATCTCGACGTGTCAGAGGACCTGGCGATCCGCGCCGAACTTCTGGAACAAGGTGGGCGAGACCTCTGGCGGGATTTCATGGCCGAGCTCCGGGCACTCCATATCGGCACGCCCATGCCCGCCGGCACGCCGTCGGCGCTGGCCCTGCTGACCGCGGCCTATCTCGAGGTCAAGGCGAAGATGGAGAGGGCCGAACGGGCTTAGTCGCGGCGGAAGATCAGGCTCGCACCCCAGCCGATCCGGCCTATCCTCAGGCCCTCAAGGCCTGCGCCGGTGACTGGCGATAGGCGAGCAGGGCCGGCAGTGCCGAGAGAACTGCCGCGAAGACGACCATGCCGCCGATCTGCCAGAGATCCTGCCGGGCGAATTCGACCGGTAACGCGAAGCCGTTCTTGGTGGCGATAGTGCCGGAGATCCAGCGTGCTGCGAGAAAGCCGAGGCCCGTGCCGACGGCAATGCCTGCCGCGATCACCAGCATCAGTTCCGCCCAGACGATCAGCGAGACCGAGAGTCGCGGCGCGCCGAAGGCCCTGAGCGCGCCGATCTGCCGGCGCCGCTGGCCGATATGGATGACCGTCACCATCAGTAGTGCACAGGCTACCAGGATTTGAGCCCCGATTGCCACGGCAGACAGCACCAGCTTGGCATCGCCGAGCGTCGAATAGAGTTGGGTCAGGACCTCGCCGGGAAACACCCCGACCGTGTCGCCCTTGCGATAATCCTGCCGCAGCTTGTAGGCATCCCCGACGCTTCTCGGCTTTACCAGGATTGCCGGCAATCCCGGTGCGTTCGCGCTGAAGTCGTCGTCGATGGGCGCATCCGCGTCGATAGAGCCATGCTCGTGGCCCGTCTCGTCACGCGCGGCCACAACGGTCCCTGCCGCCTGCGGCGCATCGCGCTGAGCATCGTCGTGGTGTGCATCGGCCTCTTCATGTTCGTGCTCTTCCAGGCCGTGAATGTGCCAGACGGCCTGCACCGGAACGAGGATGGCGCGGTCCCATGCGGTGCCGGTCGCCTTCAGCTTGCCAGTCACCTTGTAGGCAAGTTCGGTATGGGTATGGCCGCCCTCGTCAGCGGTGCCATGCATCGGCTTCACCTCGTCGCCGAGCTTCAGCTTGACGCCCGAACCGACCACCGCTTCGCCTTCATGCGAAAACATTAGTCCCTCGGCAAAGCCGGGCGTTGTGTTCTCGATCAGCACGCGCGTCGTGCCGACGACCGGATACCCGGCGAAACTGTCGCCGAAGGCGACCGGTGCCGCCCAGGCGACGCGCGGATCTGCCAGAAGGTCAGCCAGCACCTTGCCGGAGGCAAGCGGCAAAGGTGCCGGTTGCAGGAAGACGGAGGAGAGCACCAGTTGCGTCTCGCTGCCGGCTGCCCCGATGACGAGGTCGAATTTGTCGGCGGCGCGAGCGCTTCCGAGGCGGAGCGCGCGTTCCTGCAGCGTCACAGTCATCACCAGCGCGGTCGATAGTGCGACCAGCAGACAGACCGTCAGCGAACCGGCCCACAGTCGGCGGAGATCGGAGAGGATGAAGCGGATCATGGCTGTACTCCGCTCGGACTGTCGGAAACGATGCGGCCCGCCGCCAGTGCCATGCGCCGGTCGAGACGCTCGATCAGATGCGGATCATGCGAGACGACGATCAGCGTGCTGTTTTCCTCTCGCGCTGCTGCGACGAGCAGGTCGCCGACGGCCGCGCCCGCCTCGCTGTCGAGACTGGCGGTTGGTTCGTCGGCGATCAGGATCGCCGGTTTGCGCAGCAGCGCCCGCGCCACGGCAACGCGCTGCATTTCTCCGCGCGACATGGTCTCGATCGACTGGTTGGGTCGGGCAAGGCCGAAGCGTTCGAGCAGGAAATGGCCGCGCTCGACCCGCTCGCGCGTGCCTGCGCCGGCAAGCCGAGCCGGCAGCAATACGTTTTCGATCGCCGAAAGGCCGGGGAAAAGATGGAAATCTTGCATAACCAGCCCTACGTGCTCGGCTCGCCAGCGGTCGCGGGCGCCTTCCGAAAGGCCGGCGAGATCCGTGCCATCCCACGCGATTTTGCCGCGGCGCAGCCGTTCCAGCCCGCTCAATAGATTGACGAGTGTGCTCTTTCCGGAGCCGGAGGCACCGGTGACGGCAATTCGCTCGCCATTTTCGATGTCGAGCCGGTCGATCGACAGCACCGGGGTCGGCAGGCCGGCGAAGCGGACTTCCACGGATTCCAGAGCAAGCGTCATGGTCAAACCACTTCGTAGGAGGCGTTGCGCAGCCTGAGCAGACTGACAAAACCGGTCTCCGGATCGGTCCAGGAGCCCATCTCAAGCGTCCCAGTCACTTCGATCTGCGAACTCGGCTGGACGAATGTCTGCTTTGCGTCGAGGTAGACCACGACGATATTGTCGGGCCAGTCGGAATCTGACGAGCAGAAAGGGCAAAGCGCCATTGGCACTTCGGTCAGGACGAAGAAGGCCGCCTCCGCCTTCAGCGGCGGCGCCATGAAGCCACGCATCGACACCGTTTGTCCGGTGAGCTGCTTCACTTTGTCGGAGAATTCCAGCCCGAGCACGCTGACCTTGCCGTAGAGTTCGTCGAAGGTCAGGACTGAGCCGGCCAGCGCATCGCCGCTGCCGCGCAGAAAAAAACTAGCCGCCAAGCCCGACATGAGGCTTCGGCGACTGACGAAAATGTCTTTCGGTATAGGTCTCATGAAAACCAGTCTCCGGTTGGCACGCGACTGCCGAGTGGCCGGTTGGAGAACCCGGGCGAAAAGCGCCCGGGTCCGATCCTTGAAATAGGCTTACTTGGTCTGTGTGGTGCCAAGAGCCATGACGTCGGCGAGAACCTTGTAGACGTCGCTTTCTTCCATGTAGCCCTTGAAGCCTTCGGCGCCTGGGCCGGCAGCCTGCAACACGACGTCATCGACCGTGTGCTGGCCAGTCGATTCGTCCTTCGGCAGGTTGCCTTCGACGAACATCGCGCCCGGCAGGTCCTTGTACTTCTCGTTGGCGACATATTCGCCCTTCTCGTTCTTGATGGCGGGCTCGTAGGGGCCGTCCATCTTCGGCGAGAAGGTCTCATAGTGGTCCGGATAGTTCGAGACGAACAGCGCGAGGCGACGATCGGCATCGATCTTGTCCGGGTAGCCGTCCTTGTCTGCGTCGGTGTAGGTCGGGAACCCGGCGGCCGAACTGACCTTCACGCTGTCGCGACCAACCTCACCCTTGGAGTTGTCGATCATGCCGAGCAGCGAGACACCGTGGGTGTGGTCGCCAGTGACGACGATCATCGTGTCCGGATGGGACTTCTGGAACTCGCGGGCAGCGGCGATCGCCTCGTCGAACTCGATGGTGTCGACGACGGCGCGCTCCATGTCGAGCGGATGGCTCATCTTGTCGATCGAAGCGCCTTCGACCACCAGAAAGAAACCGTCCTGGTTCTTGGAGAGCTCGTTGAGCGCGACATTGGTCATGTCGACCAGACCCGGCTGGTCAGGGAACTTGCTGACCGTGCCCTGCTTGAGGAAACTGCGGTCCAGTTTCGTGTCCATGTTGCCGGTGTGGAAAAGGCCGAGGATTTTGCCGGTGTTGGTGCCGGCAGCGGCGTCAAGCTCGGTCTTGGAGGTCGCGAGCGCGTAGCCGGCTTCCTGGAACAGCTTGATGTAGTCCTTGTCGTCCTTGCGCTTGGAGCCAGGAATATCCTTCGACAGGAAGTAGGCCGAGCCGCCGCCGAGAACAACTTCCGGCTTTACGTCAAGGATCATGCCGACGATATCGGCCTTGTCGTCACGCTTGCGCGTGTGGGCAACAACCGCTGCAGGGGTGGCGTCTTCGATTTCGGCGGTGGAAACGACGCCGATCGACTTCTTCGTTTGACGACGCAGCGCCTCGGCGATGGTCTCGACCTTCGGGTCGTCCTGGGTCGGCGGAGTACGGTCGGCATAGACGCCGAGCGCGTTGATTGCGGTCTTGTGACCGGTCATATAGGCCGACATCGTGTTGGCCGAGTCCGTGTCGATCGAATTGGTGGCCGAGGTGCCGATGAAGGCCATGCGGTCGAGATCGTCCATGGCAAGGCGCCCGTTGGCCTTACCTTCGGTCATCCCCTTGGACATGATGCGGGCGGCGGTGCGATGCGCGACCGAAAGGCCGTCGCCGAGGAAGAAGATCACATTCTTGGCGACCGGCGTGGACGGCGTGTTGTAGACGTCCCAGGTGACCGACTTCTTCTCGTCGCCAGCGGCGACTTCGACCGTGTAGGAACCTTCCGCCAGCGAAACGCCGCGCAGGATCAGGGCTGAACCAAGGACCTTGTCCTCCTTGCCCTTCTCCTCTGCGACGAATTCGGCCTCGGCGCCCAGCACCGACTTGTAATCCTGGCCGTTGACGGTGATCTTCACGTCTTCCGGCTTGACGACCGTTTCCAGTTCGACCTTGAAGTCGAACGGCGAGCCCGAGAGAATGGTGGCGCGGTCGAGCGGGTAAATGGTTGCGGCGTTGACGCTGGAAATGAGAGCCGTCGAGGCAATCAGTGTTGCAATGAGGGTGCGCATGGACTGTCTCCAAAAGGGTAAATGGAATGCGCTCACCCTCTAGACCCGCCGCATGACGGGTGCGTGACAGACGCGTGACATTTCGCCCACATGCCGCGCTGGTCGCCGTCCCCCCCGAGCTGTTTGGAGATTGTCCGGGTCAATCCCGCCGGAACATCAGGCTCGCGACCCAGCCGGTGATTAGTGCCAGCAGGACCGCAAACAGGCCGTAGGTCAGCGGGCTCTCGTGGGCGGCCCTGGAGATCGAGTCCTCAAGCCCGGTCTTGATCACTCTGAGTGGCAGCTTCTGCTCGGCGATGAAATCGCCGGTCTTGAACAGGTAGGCATGCACGACATGCACCCCGTCGGGAATGTTGGCGGGAAGCCTGAGCGTTGCCTTGAACAGGCTGGGACTGACGAACCGCACGCCGGCATCCTCGCCCTGGTAAAGGCCGCCGGTCTGCTTCAGACGCCGGAATGCCTCGCGGAAATCCTTCAGATTGGCGGCATTGCTCAGGTACCCGGTCGGGGTCAGCGCCAGGTGGTCGACGCCGATGCCGAGTTCGGTCAGCGTTTGCGGCTTGGCGATCTGTGAAAGCACCCGCGTGCTCGCCAGCGAATAGGAGGTCGGCATGCTCTCGAAGGTCATCGAGGTGCGGTTGACCCAGATGCCGAACAAACGGTCCTTGCGGCGTACCGTGGTATCGTCGCGCGGACCTTCCAGCGCCACCACCACGTCGTATTGGCCGATGGCGAGCAGTAGCGCGTCGCTGTTGGTGACGGATCCGAAGATGGTGAGGTCGGCGCCGCGAAAATCAGAGGTGATGGCGATTTCACTGGTCGAGGTGCCGATTTCCAGCCCCTCCTTGCCGGTCATGTCGTTCGCCAGAGGCACCTGTGCCTGTGCAAGGCCGGCCAGGAGAAGCGCCGTCACCATCGAGCTGGCATAGAGGAGGCCGCGCATCATCAGCCTCCGATCGCGATCGAGAAGAGGTCGTCTGGCGTGATCACCAGCTCGACCGCCAGTCTGAGACCAACGGCCAGAACCAGAAGGCCGAGCAGAGCCCGCAATTGCTCACCGCGCAGCTTTTGGCCGACCCGAACGCCATATTGTGCGCCGATAACACCGGCCAGCATCAGGATGAAGGCCAGCACGATGTCGACCGAATAGTTGGTCGCGGCCTGGACGATGGTTGTGTAGGCGGTTGTAAAGATGATCTGGAACAGCGAGGTACCGACGACGACGTTGGTCGGGATGCGCAGCAGGTAGATCATCGCCGGCACCATGATGAAGCCGCCGCCCACGCCCATCACCGATGTCAGGATGCCGATGGCGAACCCGAGCGCGATTATCGGCAGGACGCTGAGATAGATCTTCGATTTCTTGAACCGCATCTTGAACGGCAGGCGATGCACCCAGTTGTGCTGCCCCGGTCGTTTGAGGTTCGCGGGCTCGTTCCTCGCCGCGCGTCGCATGGCATTCAGGCTTTCCATCAGCATCAGGGCGCCGACGGTTCCGAGAAAGACGACGTAGAGCAGCGAGATCACCAGGTCGAGCTGCCCCTGTCGCCTCAGCCAGGAAAAGATCAGGACACCGATCGACGCACCGGCCAGACCGCCGGCGAGAAGGACGAGACCCAGCTTGATGTCGAGCGTGCCGCGGCGGAAGTGCGTGATTGCGCCGGAAACTGAGGAGGCGACCACCTGGTTCGCCCCGGTGGCCACTGCCACGACCGGCGGGATATTGTAGAACATCAGCAGCGGCGTGATGAGAAAGCCGCCGCCGACGCCAAACATGCCTGATAGAAAACCGACGGCCGCGCCCATCCCTAAAACGATAAAGATGTTCACCGACAATTCTGCGATCGGCAGGTAGATCGTCACGCTCGGACCTCAAATGCGCCGGCCCGCCGGAGCGGGTTCTAATAGGTGGTCAAATCGGGGGTGCCGCCTGTGTTCGGCAGAAAGCGAAACAGGCTCAAGCCCTTGAATGGACTTGACCTATGTCATCTCTTTCTTGCGCCCGCAGACTGGACGAGTCAATTCTGGAGCCTGCCATACGCTGGCTTTTTTCCATTTTTATGACGTCTGGCGTCATTTGTTACGCGCCAGAAGCTCATTGACCAGCTCGTCCGTCACCTGGCCGGTGGCTTCGTGACCGATCGAGGTCTGGAAGGCCTTGATCGCCGAGACAGTCTTCGCTCCCATCACGCCATCCGGAGTACCGGCCTCGAAGCCATTCCTGTTCAGGATGGCCTGAATGTTCCGGATCGCCTTTTTCATGTCGACGCTTGCGGTCTTGAGTCCTTTGCCGACCCATTCGTCCGGTACGTTGGCCGAATTGGCATCGACGTTGAGGGGCTTCGCCTTCCACAGGTCGACCTCGGCGCGCGCGCGCTCGAGCTGGTCCGGCTTCATCGCATTCGCCACTTCGTCGCGCTTTTGTGTCGCGTCCTTGTCACCGTTCTTGGCGACGATCGCGAACCACTTGTAGGAGCCTTCAAGGTCCTGTGGCACGCCGTTACCGCGGGCGTAGAGGATGGCGAGGTTGAACTGACTGTCGGAAACACCCAGCTCGGCGGCCTTGCCGAACCATTCAGCCGCCTTGGCGTAATCCTGCGCACCGTCGCCGCCGGAGGCGTAGAGAACAGCGAGATTGTGCATGGCGCTCGCATTGCCGGCAGTCGCGGCCTTGATGTAAAGCGCCATGGCCGTCGCGATGTCGCGCGGAACGCCGGTGCCTTTTTCATAAAGATTGGCGAGGCGATACTGGGCGAGGGCAAATCCCTTGTCGGCCGCCAGCTTGTACCACTTGGCCGCTTCGGCGAAATCGCCCGGCACGCCGCGACCATCGGTATAGCGCGAACCAATCTCGAAGAGGGCCAGTGGATCACCCTGCTTGGCGGCCAACACCAGCGACGGCGGTGTAATTTCAGCCGGCACGACGATCTCGGCAGGGCCGGTCGGCGAGACGGTAGCTTCACTGTCGGCTGCGGCCACGGCAGGAGTCTCACTCTTCGCTGTCGCACTCGGCGCGATTGCGAAACCGTCAGTCTGTTGCGTCGTCTGGTTGGAGCCGGCGGGTTCCAGGTGCCCCGGATCACCGGCATCAAGCGGCGCCCGCTCGACAAGTGCGGCGGCGGGTGCCGACGCAGAGCCGGCGTTCTGGCGGTTGATCTCTGACGCATCGGCGTCCGCCGTCTGCGTCGTGGGGTCCGGCGCCCTTGCGAGGGTAACGTCGTTGGCGGCATCTTCCTGGTCGCCAGTGGGAGCAAGGCTGCGCTCTGCCGGCTTCGACGCTTCGATAGCAGCCGGTGATTTTTCGCCGCGGCTCAGCGTGTTGACGAGCGGCATTGCCATGGCGGCAAGCAGGATCGCACCGACCGCCATGAAGATTGGACGGCGATAGCGGGCGAAGGCGGAGGCCTTCTCGCTTGCGTCCACCGGCCCGGCAGAGACGGTTCTCGGCGTCTGCTCCATCTCCAGCGCGGCAGCCTGTGCGGCGCGGCGTGCGGCCGCGATATAATCGGACCGGTCGCCGTTGTTTGAGGATGTGCCCGTGTCGGCACGCTGGCTGGCTTGGCTCGCCCTGACGCGCTCCAGGATCTTGCGAACGTCCGGCGCGCCGGAGCCCGGCTCAAGCAGCTCGTTGGCCTCTTCCGGCGGCAGGACATCGGTGGCGTCGATGGAGGGAGCCTGGTCGATATGGCGGCGACCGCTGACGGCTTGTTCGTCCTTTTTCTGACCGGGCAGCAGGCGCTTGCCGAGGCCGGCGAGCAGGCCCGGTTTTTCGGTCTTCTTCTCTGCGCGGGGGCTCTCGATCGCCGGCGCGGCGGTCGCAAGCGTGTCGGCCTGCGCGCGCACGGCGGCGTGCTCGTTCAACAGAGGAGGCTCCACCATCGGCGAAACTGGTTCTGCGACGACCTCGCGGGCCGACTGCGTTATCGGACGCGTTGGAGCGGGATTTTCCGGCGCTGCCGGCGGTTGAGCGCTTTCGCCGAGCTGGTCAAGCCGCCCGGCGATCTGCACCAGCGTGTCATGCAAGGCCTCGAAGGTGCGGTGGGTGCGTTCTTCCGAGTTGCGACTGAAGTCCTCGAGATGACGCAGATGGTCCGACAGGGCGGAGAAGGCTGCGACATCCGCGGTGTTCGTACCCTGTGAAGGAGCATGTCGAGCATAGCTTTCCATGACCGTCTCGGCCGCCTGGCGCGCTGCTTCGATGATATACTCATCGCTGGTCGCCATATAATCTTCGAGTGCCGAAATGCGGCCGGCGAACTGATTGCCGGAATCGGGGGCCGCGCTGGGGGTGCCGATCAATGCAGAGAGATGTGCAATCTGTTCCTCGAGGTTGCGCAGACTGGAATGGTCGCCAGCCGGGGCGACGCTTGTCTCCTCGATCCGGTCGACGACTGCATTGAGCCGTTCTTCAAAATGGCGAAGCACGCTGTCGTCGATGCGTCCCGGCATGGGTTCCGCGACATCGATCTCCTCGATGCGGCGTGCCAGCGCGTCCAACCTGTCGGCCAGCCGGTCGTTGACTGCGCCTTGGTCCAGCGCGTCGATCTTGCGGGAAATGTCGGCAAGATAGCTTGTCAGTTCCGGCTGCGGCACAGGATTTTGTGCCCGTTCCAGCAGTTGCTGGAGATGATCCAGTCGTTCTTCCAGTCGGCCGGCTGCCTGTTCGGCGGTCAGTTCCTCAATGCGCGCGGCAAGCGATTCGATCCGATCGCCAAGGTGTTCACCCGGATCTTCATCCGCATACGGCTGCTCCGCCAGCAGTTCGATCTGCCGGGCCAGGCCGCCGATGCGGTCCTCGATGCGCTGGAAACTGGTATTGTCGGGGCTGCTGGCGGCCAGGCGGCTGCCGGCGGCAATCGCGCGGGTGATCTCGTCGAGGCGCATGTCGATGCCGGCGAACTGCTCCTGCATCATCCGCTCGTTCGGATCGATATGGGCGCCGATATGTTCGAGTGCGGCGGCGAGCGTGACCAGCTTGTCCTCGAGCGCGTGGATGGCGCGATTGTCGCCCATCTCTCCAAGGTGGGCCTTGATATCGTCGAGCCTGTCGGCGAGCCGCACGAGTTCGTCGCGCAGCGCTTCCGGATCGACGTTATCCAGCCGCTCTTCGATCTGCTCCCATCGGCTTTCCATGTGGCGTACCGAATCTTCGCGCGCCAGGCCGTCCATCAGGGAACGCAGTTCCTCGAATTCGGTGCGCAGGCCGTCGGCGCCCGGCGCCTTGGCCTCACCTAGATGGTGAATGCTGTCGGCGAGACGGGCGATGTCCTCGCGCAAGTCCTCCGATGGGCGATGCTGTTCGGCAAGGCTGCGGATGCCGCGCATCTCGGTGCGCAGGCCGCTGATCTCGCGTGCCAGGCCCTCGGAAATGTCCTGCTTCAGTTCCTGGCGAAGGCCCAGCAGGGCCTGGGTGATCTCGCGCGTGATCGTTTCCGCCTGGGCTGCGGCTGGCGCTTGCGGCGCGGCGGCGCGTGGCTGCGGCGCGGTGGCGTGGGGCTCGGAGCGTTCGGCGATCCGGTCGGAAATGCGATCTGCAAGGCGACTGGTGCTGCGCGCCGGCGAGGCCGGCCGCTCCACAGGCCGCGAGCGGCTTTCCTCGAGGAGGCGCTGGCGTTGGCGAATCTCGGCAAGGGGATCGGTGCGCTGATCGCGCTCGGATCGTGAAAGGCGCTCCTCGACGCGCTCACGCACTCCTTCGCGTCTGGGCTCTTCCGGCAGCAGGCGCGGCCGCGCCGTCGTTCCCATGAGGCCTTCGATGCGTGCCTCCAGGCCCTCGATCGTGCGGTTCAGCGCATCGAGCGACGAGGCGCCGCCGGGGCGGGAAGGAGTGGATCGCGATCCGTTCATGGTCTTGCTCGCTTCGATTCTGGTCGTCCCGGACCGGATGTCGCGGGTAGTGTAAGGCTCGGTGACGACCGTCCAGACGGGCCTGCCCGGAACGCAGATTGCGCAAGAGCGTGGCCGGGAAAACCGGACGCCGCCGCGACGCAATACGGACCATCACCTTGTCACCGCAACAATTCACGAAACGTGGTAAACAAGCCGTTAACCGGACTGAAAAAACTTTTAACGTTTTCTGAAATAACATGAAGCTGGACGAGCCGTGGATGTGGTCGGGGAGGGAGGTCCTCGATGACGGCGCATAAAAAAATCCTTGGCCGCGCGGATATTGACGTTTACGCAAACGTCAATATTTTGTATATACCTGAACCCATCCGGACCCCGTCCGGCATCCAGTCTCGGAGGAAGATGATCAATGCCTGTCTACAAGGCCCCGGTAAACGATACCCTTTTCATTCTGAACGACGTGCTCGGTCTCGACCGCTATCATAATTTGCCCGGTTTCGAGGATGCGACCCCGGACATGATCGAGGCGATCGTCGGCGAAGCCGCCAAGCTGGCCGAGGAACAGCTCTTCCCGCTCAACCTGTCGGGAGACCAGGAAGGTTGCAAGCGCAACGACGATGCGACCGTCACAGTGCCGAAGGGCTTCAAGGAGGCCTATGACGCCTATTGCCAGGGCGGCTGGATCGGTCTCGCCGTACCACAGGAGTTCGGCGGCCAGGGCCTGCCCTACACGCTGCACGCCGCCGTCGGCGAATACATGTCGTCCGCCAACATGGCGTTGATGATGTATCCGGGCCTGACCCAGGGCGCGATCGCCGCCATTCTGGTGCACGGTTCGGACGCGCAGAAGCAGACCTATCTGCCGAAGATGGTCGAGGGCACCTGGTCCGGCACCATGAACCTGACCGAACCCCATTGCGGCACCGACCTCGGCCTGCTGCGCACGAAGGCCGTTCCGCAGGCCGATGGATCCTACAAGATTTCCGGCCAGAAGATCTTCATCTCGGCCGGCGAACACGGCATGACCGACAACATCATTCATCTGGTGATCGCCCGCATCGAGGGCGCTCCGGAGGGCACCAAGGGCATTTCGCTCTTCATCGTTCCGAAGTTCATGGTCAACGAAGACGGTTCGGTCGGTGCGCGCAACACCGTTTCCTGCGGCGCGATCGAGCACAAGATGGGCATTCACGGCAACTCGACCTGCGTGATGAATTATGACGAGGCGACAGGCTATTTGCTCGGCGCCGAAAACAAGGGCCTTGCCGCCATGTTCGTCATGATGAACGAGGCGCGCCTCGGCGTCGGTCTCCAGGGCCTGTCGATCGCCGAAGTCGCCTACCAGAACGCCGTGAACTATGCGCGCGAGCGCATCCAGGGCCGCTCGCTGTCGGGCGTCAAGGCGCCGGACAAGAAGGCCGATCCGATCATCGTCCACCCGGACATTCGTCGTGCGCTCTTGACCATCAAGTCCTTCACCGAAGCCGGCCGCGCCTTCACGCTATGGACGGCGCTGAAATCCGACATCGCCCATCGTTCGGGTGATGCGACCGAAAAGCAGACGGCCGACGATCTGCTGGGTCTGGCGACCCCGATCCTCAAGGGTGTGCTGACTGACAAGGGCTTCGACCACGCCGTCATGGCCCAGCAGGTCTTCGGTGGCCACGGCTACATCGAAGAGCATGGCATGAGCCAGTATGTCCGCGATGCCCGCATCGCGATGATCTACGAAGGTGCCAACGGCATCCAGGCGCTCGACCTCGTCGGCCGCAAGCTCGGCATGAACGGCGGTCGCGCCGTCATGGCGATGTTCAAGGAAATCGGCGATTTCTGCGAGGAGAACCGTGGTGACGAAAACCTGGCCTTCTTCACAAAGTCGCTGAAGAAGGGGCTGAACGACCTCCAGGCCTCGACCATGTGGTTCATGCAGAATGCCATGGCCAAGCCCGACAATGCCGGCGCCGGTTCGACCGACTATATGCACCTCTTCGGCCTCGTCGTGCTTGGCTACATGTGGGCGAAGATGGCCAAGGCCGCCAACGAAAACCTGGCCGCCGGCACCGGCGACGCCGACTACTTCAAGAACAAGCTGCTGACTGGCCGCTTCTTCATGGAGAAGATCATGCCGGAGACCGCGCTGCGCAAGGTGCGTATCGAGTCTGGCGCCGACAGCCTGATGGAAATGGCCGCCGAGGCATTCTGATTTTTCAGTCGAGGGGGCGTTCAGCCCCCTCGCGCATATTCCATATTTATTTTCCAGCGGCGACCGTGAGGCTGAAGCCGTAAGAAGGGAGAGAGAGAATGACCGACGTATTCATCTACGACCACGTGCGCACTCCGCGCGGCCGTGGCAAGAAGGACGGATCGCTGCACGAGGTGCCAACGCCCCGCCTGGCCGCCAAGGTGCTCGAAGCGCTGCGTGACCGCAACGGCCTCGACACCTCCACCGTCGACGACATCATCTTCGGCTGCGTCGACCCGGTCATGGAAGCCGGCGCCGTCATCCCCAAGGCCGCCGCCTTCGAGGCTGGCTATGCCTTCTCCGCGCCTGGCATCCAGATCTCGCGCTTCTGCGCCTCCGGCCTCGACGCCATCAACTTCGCCGCCGGCAAGGTCATGGCCGGCTCCGATGACATCGTCGTCGCGGGCGGGGTGGAGTGCATGTCGCGCATCGGCATGGGCATGTCCGGCGGTGCCTGGTACATGGATCCCTCGGTCAACTTCCCGTCCTATTTCATGCCGCAGGGTGTGTCGGCCGACCTGATCGCCACCAAATACGGCTTCACCCGTGACGACGTCGACGCCTATGCCGTCGAGAGCCAGAAGCGCTCCGCCGCCTCCTGGGAAAAGGGCCATTTCGCCAAGTCGGTCATTCCGGTGAAGGACCAGAACGGCCTGACCATCCTCGATCGCGACGAGCACATGCGCCCCGGCACCGACATGCAGTCGCTGGCAGGCCTCAACCCGTCGTTCCAGATGCCGGGTGAAATGGGCGGCTTCGAGGCCGTCGGCATCCAGGCCCATCCGGAAATCGAGAAGATCCGTTACGTTCACCACGCCGGCAATTCCTCGGGCATCGTCGATGGCGCCGCCGCTGTGCTGGTCGGCTCCAAGGCCGGCGGCGAGAGCATGGGCATCAAGCCGCGCGCCCGCATCCGTGCCTTCACCAACATCGGCTCCGATCCGGCGCTGATGCTGACCGGCCCGGTCGACGTCACGGAAAAGCTGCTGAAGCGTTCCGGCATGAAGATCTCCGACATCGACCTGTTCGAGCTGAACGAGGCGTTTGCCGCCGTCGTCCTGCGCTTCATGCAGCATTTCAACGTCAGCCACGACATCATGAACGTCGCCGGCGGCGCGATTGCCATGGGTCATCCGCTCGGTGCCACCGGCGCCATGATCCTCGGCACCGTGCTCGACGAGCTGGAACGCCGCGATCTCAACACCGCCCTCGTCACGCTGTGCATCGGCGCCGGCATGGGCACCGCCACCATCATCGAACGCGTCTGATTTCGGGAGGAAGAACAATGACCTACAAGAACTTCACCGTAGAGACCGACGCTGACGGCATTGCGCTGGTCACCTGGAATATGCCCGACAAGTCGATGAACGTCTTCACTCTCGAGGTGATGGACGAGATCGAGAAGATCGTCGACCAGACCGTCGCTGACGAAGCCGTCAAGGGTGTCGTCTTCACCTCCGGCAAGTCGACCTTCTCCGGTGGCGCCGATCTCACCATGATCAAGGGCATGTTCTCGATGATCGACGAGGAGAAGGCCCGCGATCCGGACAATGCCATCAAGAAGCTGTTCGACGCCGCCGGCCGCATGTCCTGGCTGTGGCGCAAGATCGAGACCAACGGCAAGCCCTGGGTTGCCGCGATCAACGGCACCTGCATGGGCGGCGCCTTCGAGCTGTCGCTCTCCTGCCACGGCCGCGTCGCCTCCAATGCCAAGTCGGTCAAGATGGCCCTGCCGGAAGTCAAGGTCGGTATCTTCCCCGGCGCCGGCGGCACCCAGCGCGTTTCGCGCCTTGCCGGCACGCAGGACGCTCTGCAGATGATGACCACCGGCCAGTCGCTGACCGCCTCGCGCGCCAAGGCGATGAACCTCGTGCATCAGGTGGTCGAGCCCGACCAGCTGATCCCGGCCGCCAAGCAGATGATCAAGGACGGCCTCAAGCCCGTCGCTCCCTGGGACGAAAAGGGTTTCAAGGTCCCCGGCGGTGGCATCTGGACCCCGGCCGCGGCCCAGCTCTGGCCGGCCGCTTCCGCCATCCTGCGCCGCGAGACCGCCGGCAATTATCCAGCCGCACTCGCCATCCTGAAAAGCGTCTATGAAGGCCTGCAGGTTCCCTTCGAGACCGGCCTTCGCATTGAACAGCGCTATTTCACCGAGATCGTCCAGACCACCGAAGCCTTCTCGATGATCCGCTCGCTGTTCGTTTCCATGCAGGAGCTCGGCAAGGGCGCCCGTCGCCCGGCAGGCGTGCCGAAGTCCGAGTTCAACAAGGTCGGCGTCGTCGGCGCCGGTTTCATGGGTGCCTCGATCGCCTATGTGACGGCCGCTGCCGGCATCCCGGTCGTGCTGATCGACCGTGACATCGAAGCTGCCACCAAGGGCAAGACCCATTCCGAAAGTCTGGTCGCCGGCGCCGTCGGCAAGGGCAAAATGTCCAGGGAAGAAGGCGAAAAGCTGCTCTCCCTCATCACGCCCTCGGCCGACTACGCCTCGCTCTCCGATGCCGACCTCGTCGTCGAGGCCGTGTTCGAGGACCGCGACGTCAAGAAGGCCGTCATCGAGGCGGTCGAAGCCGTGCTCCCGGAAGGCTCGATCTTCGCCTCCAACACCTCGACCCTGCCGATCACAGGCCTTGCCAAGAACTCCAAGCGTCCGGCCCAGTTCATCGGCGTGCATTTCTTCTCGCCGGTCGAGAAGATGATGCTGACGGAAGTGATCCTCGGCAAGGAAACCGGCGACAAGGCGATCGCGGTCGCCCTCGACTATGTCGCCGCGATCCGCAAGACCCCGATCGTCGTCAACGACACGCGCGGCTTCTATGTCAACCGCTGCGTCTTCCGTTATATCAACGAAGCCTATGACATGCTGATCGAAGGCGTGCCGGCGGTGATGATCGAGAATGCCGCCAAGATGGCTGGCATGCCGGTCGGCCCGCTGTCGCTCAACGACGAGGTCGCCGTCGATCTTTCCCAGAAGATCATGAAGGCCTCGATCGCCGATCTCGGCGAAGCCGCCGTCGTTCCGGGCCATATGACCCTGATCAACAAGATGGTCGACGAGCTCGACCGTCGCGGCCGCAAGAACGGCAAGGGCTTCTATGAATATCCAGCCAAGCCCGCCAAAAAATTCCTCTGGCCGGGTCTGAAGGATCTCTTCGCCCAGAAGAAGGCCGACGACGTCGACGTGAAGGTGATCCAGCAGCGCCTGCTCGTCACCATCGCGCTTGAGGCGGCCCGCACCATGGAAGAAGGCATCGTCACCGATCCGCGCGAAGCCGACGTCGGCTCCATCCTCGGCTTCGGCTTTGCCCCCTACACCGGCGGCACGCTGTCCTACATCGACGGCATAGGCGTCAGGACCTTCGTGGAACTCTGCGAGAAACTGGCCGCTGCCTACGGCGACCACTTCAAGCCGACCCCGTTGCTGAAGGAAATGGCCGAAAAGGGCGAAACCTTCTACGGCCGGTTCAATCCCTACGCGGAAAGCGCAAAGGCGGCGTAAGGCGTCAGGTGCCCTTCTCCCCGCAAGCGGGGGAGGTGCCCAAATGGCGGATGAGGGGGCGAGCGTAAGCTCTCATTTGCGAGACATAGCCGGCATCTGGCCCAGCGTCAGGTGCCGGTTTTTTTTGAAGGCAGGGGTCACGTCTCGCTGGACAAGGGGTATAGATACCCCCTCGTAAAAATTCGCCGGTTTCAAAATTTGACTTTGATTTCCAGTAGCCCAAGCAATGGAGCTGGGATAGGAACGTCAGTACATCAACCAAAAGCTCTATGGTGCTTCACAACTCCACGCGGGAGAAGTGTGGGAAGAACCGGTAGAAACGCTTGAATGACTGATATGGGTCTTCGCCCATGTCTGACTTAGGCAGCTTAAACCCTAGCTTCTCCTGAGGATTTTCACATGACTCCATGGTCAGTCGCTCAAGCGTAGACAGGGCTGGCATATCCACGACGAGCGGCACGTCTGGTGTTGAGCTATACTCCCATTTCTCAAGCAAAGGCTCGATTGACATATCGTTCTTGGGAGCGACCACGATAGTTGCAGTCACCATTGGCTGCCCGTCAGCGTAATGCGTCGCAAGCACCCAAGCGGCCCGCCTGTCTGTAAAGTTGAGAACCTCCTTCTCAACAGCGATGTGTAACGTCTTTAGTAGGCTATTTCCGTAGCGCTTGCGCGTCATATCCTCAGGTTTAAGGTCGCTCGGAAATAATGTTCCCAAGCGCTCACGCAACCGATCAAGACGCCACTCTTGTAACGTTTTCTGAGTTGACGACTTAACACCAGCCAATTGCACGGCAATCTCTCCGGCTTCCGGCTTTCCTAAGCTTTCTGGGTTGGCATTCAGGGTGATACGCAAAATGCTATTGAGCGGCACTTCAACAACGGTCCTGGCAAATCTCTCGATTTGTTCAGTCACATCCAGCGGAACGGTATAGTCAAACCAAATGATAACTGGCTTATCAAAGTCAGTTTCGTCGATGTAATCTTCGAGCGTACTGTGAACGCATTCGATACGATCAATAGGACGGTTGAAATTTTGCCTTAGATGGACACTCTCTTCCATCTCAACACTGACCAGATCGTTAATGCCCAGCCGCGCATGCAAGAGGCGAAAGTCTTCGAGGAAAGGCCCACCTAAACCAACGTAGCGGTAGTCTTCCAATTCCATGGATGGCGCAAGACGAGAAAGCAGGCCAAGAAACAGCTCGCGGTCAACGGCTTTGTTTGGCCTCAATCGATAAGGCAGAGAGGCACCCTTACTCATTGCCGCCCTCTTCGCTGGCATCTGCATTTTGCAGAGCGAGTTCGAAGCACTTGTCCCCCACAACCCCAGGCGCTTCGTCAGGGGTATCAAAGAGAGCCTTTGACACCAACCGGATCTCCTCAATGGGCCGTGAGAATACAACCCGCCGCGAAGAGGGCTTCAGCGTCTCAGGCTTCGGGATAACCCCCTTCTTCTGTGGGTTGTATTCAATGTGCCCGTCAGCCTTCTTCGCTGTGGCTCGCTCGGCCACCACATCGACAGTCCCCTTCAATGGCATAGGGATAGCGCCCTTCCAGAACTTTGTCTGATCGGATCTAGGATGGTTCTTCCAATTATTGGTGTAGCTGATCCAGATGCGCATTCCCTCTTTCATCTTTACGAGGGCCTGAAGCCAAACGTCTGAAGACGTATCGAGGGCGCGCTTTGTTGTTGTCACCGGCAGCTTTTCAGCATGTTTGGATCTGAACTCTACGATGCCTGTCAAGATAGAGAACTGGTAGTGATAAAGGGGGATACCATCGCCCCAACCAGTGAGACGGCTCTTATCACCAACAATGACAGCTCGATCGTTACAGAACACCGTCCAACCTGCTGTAGATACAGATCTGTCGCGTTCAAAATCTTGTCCGTCATCCTCGTCCGAAGCCAAACCCCGCCCAGTGTTGAGACCTACAGCGATTGATACGACAACATCATCAATCGTTTTCTGAAACACGAACGGTGCGGGTCCATCCTTATCCGTCGAAACCAGTAGCTCAACATGCACAGCTTCCACCTCTGTACCGTTGACTTCGACCTTAAGGCCTCGCTGTAGAAACAACGTGAAGTGCTCAGCAATCGAGATACGCAGTTCGTTGAGGAACCCATCGTTCATGAAATGACGTGAGACACCCGCATACAGGGTTGTAACGCTGACCTTCGTCCCCGGCTCGTTCAAGCGATCGGCCCCGGTCATATCTAGGATGGGCAGGGGCTCCCAACCTTTGTCATCCAACCAGTCAGACGTGATCGGCACCTCAAACGCATCCTCAAGATGGCGTGTGTTCACCTTTGCGGAACGCCCCATTTTGAAGATCGCGCGCTTCATCCCAACGCCGTACATACCGATTGTCTCGGTATCGGTATCGCGCTTATCATCGGGCTCACGCCCCATTTTGAACGCGTAGTTCTTTGCTACGTCCCGAGGAATGCCGCCACAGTTGTCTTCAATCTGGAAACTGTCTTTGCTCAGCGTGATTTTTACGAAGTGGCGGGAGTAGTCTACATCACCACCGTTTGCGAGCCGCAGCGCTCCGTCTAGGCAGTTATCAAGCAAATCGAGAATGGCATCTGCCAAAGTAATGTCGCGTGTTAGCATCGACACGAAGAACTGCTTCGTGGGAATTGCCACCGCAGCTTCGGTTATCGCGTTATCAGTTACATTCTCGTCCATTCTACCCCATCCAAACACAATTCAAAAAAGAAATTTTACTCGCCACAACTTAAGCAATTGTAGGCAAGTTTGTCAGCCTGTTAGACATTCAGCTCAGTGTCCATCTCGCCGCATGGCTTCTCTTCGCAAGCGTACAATATCGGCAATCTTGTCAGCGGCCTCTTGAGGGTTCTCGTGTTCCCAGACCCTCAACACAGTCCAGCCAATGCTTGCCAGACGTTGATCGGTGTCCGCATCTCTGGCACGATTTGCTTCTATTTTGGCTCGCCAGAAATCCGCGTTGTTCTTGGGCCACGAGCCATGGATTGGGCACCCATGCCAGAAACATCCATCTACAAATACGGCCACCTGGATCCTCGGAAACACGACGTCAGCTACTCGCCTCGGCTTGCTCAGTAGTGGCACATGCAGCGAATATCGGAGCCCTCTAGAATGCAAGGCTTTCCGCAAATTGAGTTCTGCTGTAGTCCCTTTTTGCCTGACTCTTGCCATACGCAGCCCTACCTCAGGCGACGCGGGAATGACGTTCTTCAGTTGTAGCCTCCTCGACAGAACCAAACACACAGTCCAAATGCGACCTGATACTTTTACCGATAACCTCGCCAAGAGTTACAGGCACAGCATTACCGATCATTCGTCCTAGGCCCTTGAAGCCCACCGGTTGCCCTTTCGGGACGAACGAATAAGTCTGTGGGAAGCCCTGCAAGATTGCACCTTCGCGAAGTGACAAAGCACGATCTTGTTCCGGATGGCCAAATCTTCCGTTTCCGAAGCCGAAGAATTGTGTCGTCAACGTAGGTGATGGCGTATCCCAGACCATTCGCCCGTACACACCCGGAAACGTCCTTCCAGTATCGCGCCTGTGGCATGCAGCAACAAGATGCTCGGGCCAATCCCGCCAAGTTCCTCCTGGCCGGGAAGCCCGTATTCTTTCCAAATTCAATTCCGAAAGCCGAGAAGCTGTATGAAGCAGATCAATCTCGCTGCTTGCCCCATGCTCGATTTCCGGAAGGGCGCCGATTGCTTCTCTTACTGTTGTCGCACGAGAATGCGTTGGGGCAACGATTGCAATAGGCTCGTATTTCGACGCCAGTAGCACCATACGCTTCCTGCTCTGAGGCAGACCGTAGTGGGTGCAATCGATGATCTGCTGGCTAATGTGGTATCCGAGCTCTTGTAATGCCTCGACGAAATGCGAAAAGACGCTGTGCTTCGCAACCGACGGGACGTTCTCCATGGTAACCAGCTCAGGACGCGTGTCCCTAATCAATCTGCTAAAATGATACAGCAGGCCCCACCGAGGAGTACCAGCGGTCTCGTAGCGATGCGAATATGTGGAAAAGGGCTGACAGGGCGCACAACCTGCAAGTATGCGTACGTCCGCATCACCAAAAAGACCACCTACAAACTCGGAGCTTAGTTTGGAGACATCACCATTGATGAAAGTCGCCTCATTGTTCGCCTCGAAGGGGTGCCGACAGGCTTCCTCAACATCAATGCCCGCAACGACGTTCACGCCCTCTAGTTTTAGCCCGTGAGTCAATCCACCTGCACCGCAGAACAGGTCAATGCATGCGATCTCGCTCATAGTTTCACATTCATTTCAGGCATGCGTTTCCACATAGCGGTAGACTCGCGACATATTAATAGTTGCATCTTATTCAACTGGACCTTGAAGGCAAGGAGGGCGATGCAGCGGATGCCAGCAACGTCCTAGGACAGCCTACCAGTTCAACCGTTTCGAAGCCATTGCCGTCCTTGAACAGTCTTCGGCTCTATGCGAAGAAGGCACACAAAAGGGGGACATCGTGTCCCCCTAGCCATCCCTGAAAGCCGGTTTCTAAGGCTTTTGAGCGATGGTGGGCGCTCCCTCCGCGACCACCATTCTGCAAAAAAATAAAAAAAATTTCCCCACCCGAATCATAACGATCCCAATCCCTTAGCCAAAAAACACCCCTTGTTTTCCCCGCCCGTATCCTTTGCGGCTACAATCTGCGTTGCCTCCGTCGCCGGATGTTGCGCGAGACGTTGCGGGACAGGCGGGGGCCGGTGCTTCGGGTTCGGGTTGTAACGTGCAGCCGGGGCCGGAGAGGCGGTTGGCGGGGCGGGCCTTTGGTCCGCGCCTCAAGCTCCCCCCGGGCGCAAGTCCGGTTTGGGTCGTCCATGGAGGGCCGGGCGCAAGTCTGGCCGCAGCGGAGCGAGCATGCCGTCTGATGGGGTGAAAGCCCCTGAGAACGCCGAAGGCCACGCAAAGGCGGTGCCTTGTTATTCACTAGAGCGGTACCGCCTTTGCGTGGGCCCTCCGATCTGACGAAAAACCCGGGTGCCGCAGGCAGGCCGGGCGGCAACGCTATGGAGACAGGGCATGGCCGGACGCAAGACCAGAAAGAAGCGCCGCAAGGCGCGCGTGGTGCCGACGGTCAACGGCCTGCCGTCGGATGCGTGGAAGGCCTATCTGGACGGCGGCGGGTGCGATCACCTGCCGCTCGAAGACGCGCCGGGGCAGATCCGCGCGGACTTCCTGCGCTGGACCTGGCTGTCCGTCGGCGCCAGCCTGTTCGGCTATTGGCGCGATTGCCCCTTTCCCGTCTGCCGCCGCCACCGGAAATGCCTGGCCGAATACTGGCCGAAGGACGAGCCCAGCCTGACCGAGCTCGTGCGCCCGCCATGCTGCCATGGCCAGGAAAACAAATACCAGCGCTTGATCACCTGGATGCACAAGCATCTGCCCGAAGAAGAGGACGACGCGGTGTGACGCACGCGGGCATGGCGGCGGATGCCGCAGGTGCGCCAAGGCGCAAGGCCGGTCATGCCGAAGGCCAGTGTTGCCGGGGAAGTGATGCCGGGGCAGGCCACGCCCGATGCCGGCGAGGCCCATGCCGGGGAGGGAGAGGGCGGAGAGAGGACGGGGGGATTTCCCCGCAGATGGACGGCGTTTCAGCTCCCGGCGCCATAGCCGCGGCGATAGCCGTTGCGGGCCAGCCAGTCGATCACCGCCTTGGGCTCGTCGGTCTGGATGATGGTCGCGCCGCGATCGATCCAGAAGCCGTAGACCGCCTGCGGATCGCCGCCGGCAAAGGCCAGCCCGTCGCCGCGCCCGCCGGCGACCATGCCCTCGGGTCGATCGGTGATCTGATAGGTGTTGATCCACATGTGGAAATTGCCGCGCACGGCCGCCGCCCGCGACTGGGCCGAGAAAAGCGGCCCGCCGGCCCCGGTCAACGGCTCGGAGGCCTGCCGGTGCCAGTGGATCATTTCGGCCGCACTCGGGCCAAAGGCCCTGGCTACCTTGTCGACGAAACCGGCATCGCGCACCGCGTCGTCGGCCAGGATCGGCATGAAGGCGACGTCCGGGCCGATCCGGTCGAGCACGGTCCGCGCCCGCGCCAGCCGCTCGTCGTTCCAGATCGGCGTCTTGATCAGAATGCCGTCCGCCATGCCAAGCCCGCGCGCGGTCGCAACGATCTCGACCAGGTCCTCCGGCTCGAGCTTGTTGTCGATATTGACGAGAATCCGGCCCTTCGCATGGGACAGCATGTCGACCAGCGTCGGCACCGGCTCGTCGGTGACGATCCCCGTGCCCTCGACGACAAGCCGGCAGGCCTTGAGCGCGTCGAGCATGAAATCGGCGACCGCACCCCGGCAGGTCGTCGTCCGCTCCAGCGTCGCGTCATGCATCACCACCAGCGCGCCGTCTCTGGTGCGGCGCACGTCGAGTTCGACCATCTCCACCCCGATCGCCGCGGCATGATCGATCGCCGCCTTCGAGTTTTCCGCCCGCACCTCCTGGCCGCCTTCCTTCCATCCGGCCCGATGCGCCACCACCATGACATGGTCGCGCCACCGGTTGGCGTCCATCAGCCGCGCGCGGACCAGCCCGGCATGGTCGGCTTGGGGGATAGAGGCGTCGGAGGGCAGGAGGGGGAAGAGAGCGAAAAACGCGGCAAGGATCGGGGCGGTCAGGCGCATGGTGGTTCCTGGTCGGTAGGTTTCCTTCGACCGCGATAGATCCGTGTCATCACAGGCTGATGAACAAATGGTGACGGATCCATGAAGGCGACAGGCCCGCCGCAACGTGTTGGCGCTTGCAAACCGCCCGGCGATCCGGCTCAATGGGGCGGGACCGGACTTGGCTTGCGGGGGCGACATGAGACAGTGGGGGAAGCGTGCCGTCGGCGCGCGATGCGCCACCGGCAGGCAGCACCGCCCGGCGTCCCTCGCGATGCGCCTTCTGCCATGCCTCTTGCCGCGTTTCCTCGCCGCCGGCCTGCTCGCCGTGATGCTGTCGGCCTGCCATGGCACAGCCTCCAGCGAAGGCGATCCCCCCGGTCTCCTGCCGCCGGGCCTGCGTTCCGCCGGTCTGGCGCTTCACCATCTGGGCATAGCGACTGGCCTCTATGTCCGCCGCGCCGAAGCCGCCGAAGGCCTGGTGCTCGACCGGAAACAGGCGCTGGCGGGCCTGCACACCCGTGGGGACACCGTCACCTGGCTTGGTCATTCGACCGTGCTGCTGCGGTTCGGCGGCGTTGCGATCCTGACCGACCCCGTTTTCCCTGTCGGTTTCTCGCTGACAAGTCCCCTGCCGCACCGCCACGCCGCCCCGCCGATTGGACTGGACGACCTGCCGCCGATCGACATCGTCGTCATCTCCCACGGTGATTACGACCACCTGCATACGCCGTCGCTGAAGGCGCTGGCCAAGCGGTTTCCGAAAGCGCGGATAGTTCTTCCGGACGGGCTGGAACGCTATGGACAGGATGCCGGTTTCGCCAGTGTGGAACACCCGGTGATCGGTGCGACGCTTGTCGCCGGCCGGGCGCGGATCACCGCGCTCCCCGCCGTGCACGGCACGCGCCGCAACCTTCTCGCCAAGCTCGACGGTGACGCTTATTCCTGGGACATCCGCGTCGCTGGTCGCGCTGCACTCTTTGTTGGCGACAGCGCCTATGGCCCCGTCTTCAACGAGATCGGCCGGACGCATGGCCCCTATGATCTGGCGCTGGTGCCGATCGGTGCCTTCGAGCCCTTGCCGCTGGTGGCCGACATGCACTCGACACCGGAACATGCCGCCGATATCCTGCGCGACGTGCATGCCTCCGTCGGCATTGGGATTCACTGGGGTACGTTTGCCCTGTCGCCCGAGCCGCTGCGCGCACCGGCCGAACGCTTTCTGGCCGCAACTCACGGGCAGGCGCGGGCGTCTGTTCTCCGGATCGGCGAGACCTTGCGGCTTGGCATGTAAATGGGAACCAGATCGGAGACCGGAGCGTTAGCCAGATAGTCCCCTCAAACGGAGGCAAACCGATGTTCCCGATCTCGGCTTTGCGCGCCCTCAAGAACCCGCAAGTGGACCCGCGCGCGACCTGGCTGCGGGGATCATCAAGATCCAGCGAGAGGGCATATCCCGATGAAGCAGCGTGTCGCTGATTTCCAGAGCAAATAGGAGCGTCATTGACCATGGACAGCAATTCGACTGCGGAGCCTGCGACGCTCAAGGTCATTCCCGCCGATCTTCCGGTGAACGCAACACTGCATCTTTGGCTGAAGGCGGTTGAGCCGGGCACGGCCGGTTCCGTTTCGCTCCACAGTGATGGCGGCAAGTTCGGCGAGGTGCATGCGGTCAATGCCGAGGAGAATTCCTTCCGCATCTATCATGTGTTCGGCGGTGGCCACCTCGAACTTCGCTATGACACGGCAGTCACCTCCGTCTCGGTCGCCTACTGGTTCACGCCGGCCGATGTGTTGGAAACGGGGATCACAGTCCTTCATACCAATCCGGTCAACGCTGCGCCGGACCTGCCGGCCTCCTATCATTTCCGCCCGCCCTTCGGTTGGATGAACGATCCGAATGGTTTCGGCCGTTTCGGCGGACGGCCCCATTTGTTTTATCAGCATTATTCCCATGGTCGGATGTGGAACAACATGCATTGGGGCCATGCGGTTTCGTCTGATTACTTGCGCTGGCGGCATCTGCCGGTCTTTCTCTTCCCCTCGGAAGATCTCTCTGCCCGTCCCGATAAACGCGGCGGCGCCTTCTCCGGCTCGGCCATCCCTTTGCCCAGCGGACCGGGTATCCGGGTCTTCTTCACCGACAAGGTGAGCGGGCGTCAGCCTGAACAGGAGATCCAGATGTCGGCGGTTTCCGCCGATCTCTTCACCGCCGGCGAGGCGACGGTAATCCTGCCGCACCGTCCGCAAGATGAGGGACTGACGCTCGATTTTCGCGACCCTTACGTTTTCAAGGGGCCGGACGGCCGGTGGAAAATGTTGCTCGGCAGTCAGAGCGACGAGGGTGGGGTGATCCTGCTCTACGAGACGGAGGACCCGCAGGCGGCCGGCGGCTGGACCTATGTCGGCAAGCTCTTGATCGAGACCCGCCACCGGACAACAGCGATCGAGTGCCCGTGTCTGCTGCCGCTTGATGGCGAAACGACGGACCCTGCGGCCCGCTGGGCGCTGATCTACGGCTTGATGAACAGTACAGACGAGCGAACGGGACGTCGCAACCTGACGATGGTGGAAGTCGGCTGGTTTGACGGTCGGAGCTTTTCCCGGGAGTTTAGCCGCGAGCTCGATTTCATCACCGACAACTATGCCTTCCAGGCCTTTGTCGATGGAGCCATACCGGTCGGCATCGGCTGGCTCGGCAATTGGGCCGATACCGGCCCCGCGGTTGATTTCCCCTCGGCCATGACCTTGCCACGCACACTGAAGCTCGAGGACGGGCAATTGTTGACCCCGCCGATCGGTGCGGCCGAAAGCCTGAGGAGCCATATTCTCGACCGCACCCGATTGGCGAAGGGTGAAGTGGTCACGTTCTTGAACGGGGCGGTGGAAATACTGTTCGATCTGAATGAACCGGGCCTGGCGTTCGATCTGACGCTCGAACATCCACATGTCGCTCTCGGCTTGGTCCAGGACGAAACGGGACTCTGGTTGCGTTATGGCAGTCCCGACCGGGCATCGCCTCGCTATATCGTGGAAGGCGCACAAGTGCAGCGCCTGCGCATCTTCCTCGATTATGGATCAATCGAAGTTTTCGCCGACGGTGGCCGGATCGCGGGAACCAAGCGCGTGGATGGCTTCGAGCCGGTCAGCTCGGCACGCCTGTCGGCTTCTCCCGACGCCATCCGCCATGCGACAATCTGGGCATTGCGCCTCTGAATGGCGAACCTGTTCCACCCTGACGCTTGCGGGACCGGTGCGGGTGATCCTGAGGGCGCCCAAACGGAGTTCGCGTGGGTTTTGCCCTTGGCGCCATCTGCCCGTAGAAGAAAGTACTCTTTCGCGGCTGGTCGACCTGTGCGAGTTTCGTCACATATCGGTCAAGTGCAGCGGTTAGAAAGGAAGACGGGCTCGCTCCGAAACTCCCATACCGACCGTGCGCACAGGGTGCCGGTCCCGTGGCAGGATAAGCCCGGGGCAGGAGATGTCGCGCATGAACATTCAGGAATTCCGTCATGAGGAACAGCAAGCCTCCGCTTTGCTCGATGACGTGCTGGCGCTTCGCGCTGCGGTCATTGAGGCTGCAGTGCCGTTGATCGCCAGCTTTGCCGGCGGCGGAGAGCCTGTCGACCCGGCGGTTGTCAACCTGGCCCACTATCTGTGTCTGCGCCATCATGACCTCCGCCCGCTCCAGCGGCGGCTGATGTCCCTCGGTCTGTCGTCGCTCGGACGCCTCGAAAGTCGGGTTTTGCCTACGTTGGACGCAGTGATCGGGGCGCTGGCGGCCCTCGCAGGCCGCAAAAGCCCGGTCGCCATGCCGTCGGAGGCGGAATTTTTCCGCGGCGAAGCCCGCCTTGATGAAGCGTCAGCGTCCCTGTTCGGTAAACCGCCAGCCCATCGGCGTACGCGGATCATGGTCACACTGCCAAGCGAGGCGGCGGAGAGCCCCGACTTCATTCTTGATCTTGCCCGTCGTGGCATGGATGTAGCACGCATCAATTGCGCCCATGATGGACCTGATGCCTGGCGCGCCATGGCTGGCTTCGCCCGCGCGGCCGCTGTCGAGACCGGTCGCGACATCACTGTGCTGATGGACATCGCCGGACCGAAGATCCGTACGACTGCCGTGGTCCTACCCGACAAGAAGGCCCGTCTCCAGGCGGGCGACCGGATCCGCCTTGTTGCATCGGGCGTACCGAGAACCTGTGCGGAGGTGCTCTATTCGGCGGGCGTGTCGCTGCCAGAGATGGTGACGCGCCTCTCGGTTGGCGATCGCGTGCGTTATGACGATGGCAAGCTGGAGGCGGTTGTGGAAAGCCTCGGGGACGGTGAGGCAGTGGTGCGGGTCGAACGGACAAAGGCGCGCGGCTCGAAGCTGAAGCCGGAGAAGGGCATCAATCTGCCGGACACCGCGCTTGGTCTGTCACCGCTCACTGCCAAGGACGAGTCTGATCTCGTCACCGTGATCGAGTGCGCGGACATGATCGGCTATTCCTTCGTTAGCCGCCCCGAAGACATCGATCTGCTCGACGCCATGCTGGCGCGTCACGGCATGGCCGACCGCACGCTTGGCGTGATCGCCAAAATAGAGCAACCAGAAGCGGTGCGGAACCTGCCGGCCCTGATCGCCCGGGCACGCCGACGCGGCCCCTTTGGTGTGATGATCGCGCGCGGCGACCTAGCCGCCGAGATAGGCTTCGAGCGGCTGGCGGAAATGCAGGAGGAGATCCTGTGGATCAGCGAGGCTGCGTCGGTGCCGGTGGTCTGGGCGACGCAGGTGCTGGAGGATCTGGTGCGCGAGGGTATTCCGACCCGCGGAGAAATGACCGATGCGGCCATGGCCGCTCGGGCAGAGTGCGTCATGCTGAACAAGGGGCCGGCGGTCGGTCAGGCCGTCGAACTGTTGGACCGCCTGCTCGCCCGCATGGACGAGCACATGCTCAAGAAGACCCCGACGCTGAGAGCTCTGAAGTCTTGGTGACGCTGCGGCGAGCACGGCGGATGTCAGGGCACCTGTCCAGCTGTATCACGGATTGATTTGCCTTCCGTCTCCGTTTAGTTATTTGCATAAATCGGAATAAAAGCTGCCGGCGCGGGATCGGGGTTCGCGCAGGGGGTAGGACAGGCTCGGCTTCTGCATGTTCATGAACTTACCGCGCCGCGTTTCAAGCGTGCCGCTTGCCAAGAGTCTGTCGGCTGTATCTCGACCGGCGTCGCAGTGTCTTTGGGCCACGCGCGTGGCCGTTCTCGCGCTTGTGCTGCTGGCATCGGCCTGCACGACGGTCACGAAGCCGCAGCCGGACGCTTCACGGCCCGGCAGCGTCGCGCTTAGCGATTGCTGCCGGCAGCCGGAACGCTATCCGAAAGGCCTCGTCGCCTTGGCCGAACCGTTCGCGCCGACGATCGGCAAGTTGATCGCGGCGGTGGTTTGGCGCAAGGGCTTTCTGCTGCGCCATGAACCGGCCCTCAACGCCATCCTGGCCGAACTTCAGCCGCTCGACGTCATTGCAGTGAACAACAAGGGGCGGCTATCGGGGCATGCGATTCCGGGCCATTTTGGCCATGTGGCCATCTATGTCGGAAATGAGCGCCAATTGCGCCGTGCGGGCGTCTGGGATGCGTCGGCCATCCGCAAGTACCATGAGGCGATCCGCAGCGGCGCCCTGTTCATCGAGGCGGACAACAAGGGTGTGCATCTGTCGACGGCTCCGCTCGCGCTGAATGCCGATGCCATCGTCCAGTTGCGGCCGACCGGCTTGAGCGCCGCGCGCCGTCGCCAGGCCCTGGGAGAGTTCTACAAGCGCGTCGGCATGCCGTTCGACTACTATTTCGATCTCGACACGCCGGCCTGCACTTTCTGCACCGAGCTGGTCAACATGGTCTTGCCGGAAATGCGCTTGCCGCCGCGTCGAGTCTATGGCCGGCGCCTCATCCTTCCCGACGAGGTCGTCGCCGCGACCATTCGGGGTAGAACCGCCTTTGCTTTCCAGCGTTATGTGAAGGCCGATCGGAATGGCTGGGAGATTCTGGGCCGAGACGCGGCCGTCCGAGACCTCGCCACCGCCTGGCCGCGCATGGACCGCCCCCCGCAGCTAACGGCCCTGAGCCGCTGATAAACCGCTGCCGTCTTGCCAAGTGGCAAAGATCTGAACCCCACCGGTCGCCGCCTTCAGGAAAGCGGCGACCTTCAAGCACTCAACGTCCCGGCACTTGCCTCAGCGATATGGGCTACGGCACCGGTGGTAGCGGCCGTCAAAGCCGAGATAGGTGTTAGTGCGTGGGTTGTAGGACCGATAGCGGTTCATGCACCAGCGCACATGAGCCGACGTCGTACCCCACACGGGCGGCGGTGGCGGGCGCCCCCAGACCGGCGGCGGTGGCGCCGGTCGCCAAACTGGTGGCGGTGGCGGAGGAGGCCTCCAACCTGGCGGTGGCGGTGGTGGCGGAGGTCTCCAGCCTTGAGGCGGTGGAGGTGGCGGCCACTGGGCCAGCAGCACCTCGCCGTCGCTGATGGCAGGCGAAGGCATAAATGCGCCGGTCGATTCGATTTGATTTGCAATGCGATCAGGGATCGGTGCGACAGCTGGGGTTGCCGAGGCCGGATTAATTGCACTCAGGCAGGCCAGTCCGAACATGACCATTCGCCAAGTCTTGCTATGCATCACATAGTCCTCCTCACGAGAACAGGCTAGTGCCGGTTACGGATCACGTCAGGCATTACGCCTAACATTATAAAGTATCGATCAATTACGATGCGGTCACATTGATGCAAGTCAATTCCGTGCGCACTTGCCTATTCGGCAGCGGTTTGCTTGACTGCCGAGACCTGGGTGATGAAAGCGCGGAGTGCCGCGGGCCGTACAGGTTTGTGCTGAAAGGCGATGTTCTGCCGCTCGGCTTCCGCCCGGACTTCCGCAGTCCGGTCGGCGGTAATGAGCAGGGCGGGAATGGAATCGCTCTTGTAAAGCGCCCGCAGGCGCAGAATCGCACCTATGCCGCTGCCGTCGCCGAGATGGTAGTCGGCAATGATGACATCCGGCGGACTCTTGTCCGTCGCAATGATCGCGTCGAGCGCCTCGACCGATCCGGCAGAGGTAACGGTGCAGCCCCAGCCGGAAAGCAGAAGCTCCATACCCTCGATGATCTTTGGTTCGTTGTCGATGCAGAGAACCCTCAACCCCTTGAGAGGTATGGCGGCCTTGGTGCCTGTCGGCATGTCCGACACCGTTGCCGCAACAGGTGCGGATTTGTCGAGCGGCATAACGACGCGAAAAGTCGTCCCCTTTCCCTGCTTGGAGGAAAGCTGCACCGGATGATTGAGGACGCGAGCGATGCGGTCGACGATCGACAACCCGAGGCCAAGACCGGAGGCCGTTCGAATCCCCTCTTCCAGTCGGGCGAATTCCTTGAAGACGGTGCGGAACTTCGACGGGGGGATGCCGATGCCGGAATCCATCACCTGGATGACGACTTCCTCGCCGTGCCGTCGCGCGCCGACCAACACGCGCCCGGACGGTGTATACTTGATCGCGTTGGAAACGAGGTTCTGCACTAGGCGACGCAAGAGGTTCGGGTCGGAGCGCACCGTCAGCGAGGTTGGCATGACGACCAGCTTGAGGTCTTTCTCACGTGCGATCGGCGCGAAGTCCGTTTCTATGCGTTGAAGCAATCCCTGAAGCGGCACCTGGGCCAGCCGTGGCTTCATTGCTCCGGTGTCCAGGCGGGAAATATCGAGCACGGCGCCGAGGATGATCTCGACTGATTCCAGCGCGGAGTCGATGTTGCGCACCAGCGAACTGTCGGATGAATCGCCAAGCCTTTCGACCAGCGAAGACGAATAGAGTCGGGCGGCATTGAGTGGCTGGAGGATGTCGTGGCCCGCCGCGGCAAAAAATCGGGTTTTTCCGATGTTTGCTTCGTCCGCCGCGGCGCGCGCCTCCGCGAGCGCATGGTTGACCCGCGTCAGTTCCACAGTGCGCTCGCTAACGCGCTGCTCCAGTGTTTCGTTCGCCTGCTTCAGCGCCTTGTCGGCGGCGACCTGGCTGGTGATGTCGGTGAAGGTCGCGACAAAGCCCTTGTCGGGCATCGGATTGCAGCGCGCCTCGATGATGCGTTCGCCCGCAGCCGTCACGAGGCGGAATGGTTTGTCGAATTGATGGAAGCGCTTCACCCAATGGGCTTGCTCTGCGGCAGGAACGTCGCCGCGCTGCGCGAGCAGCGCGATCATCTCGGCGAGCGGAAAACCCACCTGTCCGACATGCTCCGGCAGGTCCAGCAGACTGCGGAACCTGCGGTTCCAGATTGTCAGGCGGTTGCTTGCATCGAACACGGCGATGCCTTGGTCCATCTGCGACAGCGCCGTCTGCAGCATGTCCTGATTATATTGCAGCGCCTCACTCGCCTGGTCGAGCAGCCAGGCTGTATCGGCGGATGTGTCCTCCGCCTTCTGCAGGATCAGGGAAAGCACCAGACGGGCCGAGGATGAGCCAATGGCGCTGCCGAGCAATTGCTCGGAGAAATGAATGAAGGCCATGTCGGCGGGGCTGTCGTCGTCCAGCCGACGGCCGGCGGCCTGTTCGTAGGAGCGGAAGGAACGCATCATCCGTTCGTCGCCAAGATAGCGGGCGATCGCGGTTTTCAGGTCACCGACGCTGACGCGGGTCTTCCAGCCGCGGGTGGCGAACTGGGAGCGGGGATGGCGTTTGACGAAAATGCCTGATTGGATCCGCTCGACGGGGCGCGGATTGCGGCTGAGCGAACCGATGATGAATGCGGCGGTATTGATCAGCAAGCTCAGCAACGTGGCGTTGACCAAGGGATCGGCCTGCGCCGGACTGAATATGCCGATGCCGGGAAAGAGGAAGCCGAGAATGGACGAGGCGATTTGCGAGTTGTCCTCAGCGCCGAGGCTCGGCAGGAACAATAGATAGGCCCAGACGAAGACGCCTGTGCTCAGGCCCGCAATCGCGCCTCGGGCATTGGCGCGGCGCCACAACAGGCCGCCAAACAGCGACGGAGCGATCTGGGCGATCGCGGCAAAGGCGAGCAGCCCGATCGAGGCCAGCCCGGTCGTGTTGTCGGCCGAGCGGTAGTAGACATAGCCGAGGAGCATGACGGCGAAGATTGCCGAGCGGCGTATATGCAGCAGGGTTTTGGCGAAGTCGTCTCGATGGCTCGCCCGGGTAAGCAGGTTCTGCCGCAGGAAGATCGGCAGGATCATGTCATTCGACACCATGATCGCCAATGCGACCGAGGCGACGATGACCATGGCGGTCGCCGCGGAAAAGCCACCGAGAAAGGTGATGAGCGAGACGAATTTCATCTCGTTATGCAGCGGCAGGGACAGGACGTAGAGGTCGGCATCGCCACCGCCGTTGAAGGCCATGATGCCGCCCATCGCCGCCGGCAGAACGAAGATATTGATCGCCACGAGATAGAGCGGCATCAGGATGCCGGCGAGCTTCAGCTCACGGCTGGTCCGGTTTTCCACCACGGTGACGTGGAACTGGCGGGGAAGCATGATGATGGCAAAGGCAGACAGTGCGATCAGCAGGACCCATCGGCTGATCGGAGTCTGGTGCGACAGTGCCGTCATGACAGCCTGGTTCTCGCTCGCCTTCTGCCAAAGGTCGACCGGTCCGTTGAACAGAAAGAACACGACGTAGATGCCGAGTGTCCAGAATGCCACGAGCTTGACCACCGACTCCATCGCAATGGCGAGGATCAGGCCATCCTGATGTTCGGTGGCATCGGTGTGGCGAGTGCCGAAGACGACGGCAAAACAGGCGAGGAGAAAGGCCACGACCAGCGGCAGATCGATGAAATAGAGATTGCCCGTGCCGATACCATATGCGGTCGGGTCGACCATGGCGGAGACTGAACTGGAGACCGCCTTCAATTGCAGGGCGATGTAGGGAATCGTGCCGATCAGACAGATGATCGTCACCAGCATGCCGACGATCGGGTTCTTGCCATAGCGGGCGGCGATGAAGTCGGCTCCCGAGGTGAGTTTTTCTGCCTTGGCGAGGTCGATGATCCGTCGGACGATCGGCATACCGATCGTGAACATCAGGATCGGACCGATATAGATGGCTGTGAATTCGAGCCCGTGTTCGGCTGCCAACCCGACGCCGCCGAAATACGTCCACGAGGTGCAATAGACCGCAAGGCTCAGGGCATAGACGATCGGCCGGCCGTTCGTGGGTACGCCATGCGTACGGCTCTTGCGGTCGCCGTAACTCGCCACCGCAAACAGCAGCAGCAGATAGGCGAATGCCGAGGCGAAAATGACCCATCCTGGAAGCACGCTTCCTCCCTGTCGACGGCGTTCCATTGAAAGGCGAACCTTATGGGAAGTCGCCGCCTTTTGAAATCGTCTCGATCTCGACCTTAAGTCGAACGAGGTCCCGATTGCGATATGATTTCAGCGTTTCCGAATGATTGAACTTTCGTTAATCATGGTCTAGGCGATAGGCTGTGGAAAAGGCGAGCGTCGCTCGTCCGATGATCGAGGGAGACCGGAAGTGCTGAACGAGTTTAAGACCTTCATTGCGCGCGGAAATGTGATGGATCTGGCCGTCGGAGTGATCATCGGCGGGGCGTTCGGCCTGATCGTCAATTCGCTTGTCGAGGATATTGTTATGCCGTTGGTCGGCGTGGTCTTCGGTGGCTTTGACTTTTCCAATTATTTCTTGCCGCTCAGCTCCAACGTGACCGCGACATCGCTCGCCGCCGCCCGTGAGCAAGGCGCCGTTTTCGCCTATGGCAACTTCATTACAGTCATCATCAACTTTATGATCCTGGCCTGGATCATCTTTCTCATGGTCAAGGGTGTGAACACCCTGCGCGCCTCGCTGGAGAAGGACGAAAAGGCGGCGGCAAAGGCTGCTCCGCCGCCGGCCGATATCCAGTTGCTGACCGAGATCCGCGATTTGCTCAAATCGCGCTGACGGTTTCCTGCAGCGATCGCCAGCGGATCCGGGCGAAGTTGATCGTCATTCATCATCGAAATCGATTCCATCCTCACGGATTGTCATGGGATTTTCACGGCGCAATCGGCTAGATCTCGTCGTCATGAACAATCGTTGAATTGAAGAGGCTTGCCCATGTCGCTTGTGAAGGATCTCAGCCCACGCGCACTCGCGGCCCCGGAAAGCGGGATCGTCGAGATCATCAACTACGCGCGTGGACGGGATGATCTATTGCCGCTTTGGGCGGGGGAGGGCGATCTGCCGAGCCCAGACTTCATCAATCGCGCCGCAAGTGATGCTCTGCTCGGCGGAGAAACCTTTTACACCTGGCAGCGTGGCATTCCGGAATTGCGGCAGGCTCTGTCGCGCTACTATGCCCGCCATTTCGGACTGGAGCTTTCGCCAGAGCATTTCTATGTCACTGGTTCGGGCATGCAGTCTATTGCGCTCAGTGTTCAGGCGATCACTGAGCCGGGCGATGAGATGATCTATCTGTCGCCGGCATGGCCGAACATCGTTTCGGCGATCGACCTTGCCGGCGGTCGCTCGGTTGGCGTTCCGCTCACCTTCGCCAACGGTCGCTGGTCGCTCGATATGGAACGGCTGGAAAAGGCGATTACGCCGAAAACGCGCGGCCTGTTCATCAATACGCCCTCCAACCCGACCGGCTGGACGGCCACCCATGAGGACCTCAAGGCGATTCTCGAGCTGGCGCGCCGCCATGGTCTATGGATCCTCGCCGACGAGATCTACGCGCTTTACTATTACGGCGGCGGACATCGGGCGCCGTCCTTCCTCGATGTCATGGTCGAAGGCGACCGAGTGATCTTCGCCAACTCCTTCTCCAAGAACTGGTCGATGACCGGCTGGCGCGTCGGCTGGATCGTCGCGCCACCTGAGACGGGACAGATCTTCGAGAACCTGATCCAGTATTCCACCTCGGGCGTTGCACAGTTCATGCAACGTGGCGCCGTGGCCGCGCTCGACCAGGGCGACGGTTTCGTGCGCGAGAATTTCGAGCGTGCGGTAAAATCGCGTGACCTGCTGTGCGACGCCCTGATCGCCACCAATCGGGTTGAAACGCTGAAGCCGGAAGGTGCGCTTTATGCCTTCCTGAAGATTGACGGGATCATCGACAGCCGCCAGGCGGCGCTCGACATCGTCGACCGCACCGGCGTGGCGCTGGCGCCGGGGTCGGCCTTTGGTAAGGGCGGCGAGAGCTTCCTACGCGCCTGCTTCCTGCGCGATCCAAAGCAGATTGAGGAAGCGGCAGATCGCCTGTGTCGTTACATTCTGGCGCTCTGAACGGTTTTCATATGCTCAGCTGGAAGGCACGCGCAATCGATAGAATTTGAGCGGATTTCGGAAAACTGTATTTTTTATACTATGAGTTAAAATGCGGCTCATTCTAAGAATGAGGGGCGTTTTCAGGAAAAGTTAGAATCTGAATTGCTTGTGTTTACCCGGTCAATGAATTGCGGAAAGTGCGAGCATGGCGATCTTGGTAACGGGTGGTGCCGGGTACATCGGAAGCCATATGGTCTGGGCTTTGCTGGATGCAGGTCAGGACGTGGTGGTGGTCGATCGGCTGTCGACAGGGTTCCGCTGGGCTGTTGCGCCTGAGGCGCGGTTCTATCTGGGCGACATCGGCAATGCGGACCTGCTCGGGCAGATTTTCGCGGAGAATGAGATCGAGGCGATCATCCATCTCGCCGCGTCCGTCGTCGTTCCGGAGTCTGTGTCCAATCCGCTCAGCTATTACGAGAATAACACCGGGAATACCCGTATACTGCTGTCCGCCGCGATCAAGGCTGGCATCGGCAAGTTGATCTTTTCGTCGACGGCAGCCGTCTACGGCACGCCCGCGGTGGCCGAACCGGTCAAGGAAACCGCACCGCTACTGCCGGAAAATCCTTACGGCCAATCCAAGGTGATGAGCGAACTCATGTTGCGCGATACTGCGCATGCCCATGATTTCCGTTACGTCGCGCTGCGTTATTTCAACGTTGCGGGTGCCGACCTCAAGGGACGGACTGGTCAATCGACCGACCGGGCGACCCATCTGATCAAGGTGGCTTGCGAGGCGGCGCTGGGAAAGCGCCCTTCGGTTACGGTCTATGGCACAGACTACCCGACACCGGACGGCACCGGCGTGCGCGACTATATCCACGTGGCGGATCTGGTCGAGGCGCATATGTGCGCGCTTGAGCACCTCCGGCGCGGCGGTGCATCGCTGGTTGCCAACTGTGGTTATGGTCAGGGCTATTCCGTGCTTGAGGTGCTGGATTCGGTTGCCAAGGTCTCGGGGCGGCCGCTTTCGGTTGACTACGCGTCACGCCGCGCGGGCGATGCCGCCTTCGTTGTCGCCGACGCCACGCTGGCGCGTGAACTGCTCGGCTGGGAACCGCGCCACGCCGACCTCGACGCGATCGTCGAAACGGCGTTTGCCTGGGAGGCCCGTCTCAAGCAGGACGCTGCCCACCACATAGCAGTACGTGCCGGCGGGCTTTGATCGGCAGACGGCCGGCCGTCAAGTTTGACGACAGTTTCGTCCGCTAGCCTAGGCTCACGATGAAATATTCGTGGGGTGTGGGACGAATCATGGCTTTTGCAGCGGGATATGAGGAGTGGGGCATCATGTTGCCGCGCTCCGGCTTGATTGGCGGACTCTTGCGATGAAGGCTGTCATTCTCGCAGGCGGTCTTGGTTCGCGTATCGCCGAGGAAACCCACCTGAAGCCCAAACCGATGATCGAGATCGGCGGCCGGCCGATCCTCTGGCACATCATGAAGCTCTATCATGGGCATGGCATTCGAGACTTCATCGTCTGCTGCGGCTTCCGTGGTTATGTGATCAAAGAGTACTTCGCCAATTACGGCCTGCACATGTCGGACATGTCGTTCGATTTGGCTGAAAATCGTCTTCAATTCCACCGCAAGAGCGCCGAGGACTGGCGCGTGACACTCGTCGATACCGGCGAAAATTCGATGACCGGAGGACGACTGCGCCGGGTCGCAGATTATCTCAAGAACGAGGAAGCTTTCTGCTTTACCTATGGTGACGGACTGTGCGACGTCAACATCGGAGCGACCATCCGCTTCCACAAGAGCCATGGCCGACTGGCGACCGTGACTGCGGTGCGCCCACCTGCTCGCTTCGGAGCGCTGAAACTCGATGGCGACACGGTCGAAGGCTTCGTCGAAAAACCGGAGGGCGAGGGCGGTTTTATCAACGGCGGCTTTTTCGTTCTTGACCCGAAGTGCATCGACCGGATCGCCGACGATTCCGTCAGTTGGGAAGCCGAGCCACTGTCGGGTCTCGCCCAAGACGGCGAGTTGAAGGCCTTCTTTCATACGGGCTTTTGGCAACCGATGGACACCTTGCGGGACAAGACACATCTCGAAACCCTCTGGGAAAGCGGCAATCCGCCGTGGAAGACGTGGTAAACCATGGCTAATCCCGCTTTCTGGAAGGGCAAACGCGTATTGCTGACCGGCCACACCGGCTTCAAAGGAAGCTGGCTCGGCCTCTGGCTCGCCGAGATGGGCGCCAAGGTCACGGGTCTCTCCCTTCCGCCCGAGACCGAGCCCTCTCTGTTCAACCTGCTCAACGGCAGGCCGGCCGCCTCCGACATTTGCGACCTTCGCGATCGTCATGCGGTGGCGGCGCGCGTCATGCTCGCCAAGCCCGAGATCGTTCTTCATCTCGGCGCGCAAGCGCTGGTTCGGGCCGGCTACCGCGATCCGATCGGCACTTTTGAAACCAACGTACAGGGCACAGCGAACCTGCTTGATGCGCTGCGCATCGCTCCCGACCTGCGCGCCGTCGTGGTCGTCACCACCGACAAGGTCTATGAAAATTCTGAAACCGCGCGTCCCTTCGTCGAGAGCGACCCGCTCGGCGGACATGACCCCTATAGCGCCAGCAAGGCGGCGGCCGAGATCGTCACCGCCAGTTACCGGTCGTCCTTCTTTGTCGCCCGCGGCATCGGCCTTGCTACTGCGCGGGCCGGCAACGTGATCGGCGGCGGCGACTGGGCCGAGGATCGCCTGATCCCCGACGCGGTCAAGGCCTGGGGCGGCGGCGGCTCGTTGATGGTTCGGCGTCCGGAGGCGGTCCGGCCTTGGCAGCATGTGCTGGAGCCACTCAACGGCTATCTGATGATGGCCGAACGGCTATGGGGTCAACCTACGTTTGCCCACAGTCTTAATTTCGGACCCGATCATCGGGCCGCGGCGACCGTGGCGACCGTGCTCGGCAAGGCAGCTTCGGCCTTTGGCGGCGGCGAGGTCGTGCTGGGCGATGGTTCGGAAGGACCGCACGAGGCCAGCTATCTCATGCTCGATTCGTCGCACGCCCAGCAGTCGCTTGGGTATCGGCCGGCGTGGGACCTCGACGAGACCGTTACGCGGACCATGGCCTGGTATCACGCGCTCGCAGCGGGCGCATCTGCGATGGACCTTTGCATTGGCGACATCAGGGCCTTTGAGGAAACCCATGGTCGGCCCTTGAGTGAGGCCGTATGACGGTGCGCTTCGAGATTGAGACGACACCGATCGAGGGACTGCTCGTTCTGAAGCGGCGGCGTATTACCGACGAACGCGGGCATATTTCCCGTCTGTTTTGTTCCGATGAACTGGCCGAGATCGGTTGGCGCGGTCCGGTAGCCCAGGTCAACGAGAGCGCCAGTCGTTTTGCCGGAACTGTCCGCGGCATGCATTTCCAGAGCCCGCCGTTCAGCGAGATCAAACTCGTGACCTGTGTCGCCGGGTGCATTCTTGATGTCGCCATCGACCTGCGGCGGAACTCACCGACGTTTTTGAACCATGTCGCAGTGGAGCTTTCGGCGGACAACGCCTGCTCATTCCTCATTCCCGAGGGTTTTGCCCATGGTTTCCAGGCGCTCACGGATGACGTGCGAATGATCTATGCCCATTCCGCTCCCTATCACGCCGAGGCGGAGGGGGGCCTCAGTCCGACCGATCCCCGACTCGGCGTTGCTTGGCCTTTGCCGGTCCGGCACTTGTCGCCGCGCGATGCGGGCCATCCTCTGCTCGATGCCGACTATCAAGGACTAGCCGCATGAAGTGTCGTCACTGCCAGTCTGAGAACATGGGTCCATTTCTCGACCTTGGGACGGCGCCGCCGTCAAATTCCTACGTTCGGCAGGCTGATCTCGGAAAGCCGGAACTCTGGTATCCGTTGGTCATCCGGGTCTGTAACGAGTGTCTTCTGGTGCAGACCGAGGATTTTGCGTCACGCGAGACGTTCTTCTCCGAGAGTTACGCCTATTTCAGTTCGTTCTCGACCTCCTGGCTCGGGCATGCCGAGGCCTATGTAGCCGCCATGGCGGAGCGCTTCGGCCTGAACGCGGCTTCACGCGTCGTCGAGATCGCCGCCAATGATGGTTACCTGCTGCAATACGTGAAGGAGCGTGGCATCGCTTGCCTCGGCGTCGAGCCGACGACCAGCACGGCGACTGCGGCGCGGGCCAAGGGGATCGAGATTGTAGAGGATTTCTTCGGCGTCGAACTGGCTGGTCGCCTTGCCGAAAACGGCTGGTCGGCGGACCTGATGGCTGCCAACAACGTGCTCGCCCATGTGCCGGACATCAACGATTTCGTTTCCGGTTTCGCCCGGCTTCTGAAACCGACGGGCATCGCGACCTTCGAATTTCCCCATCTCCTCAATATGGTGGAGCAAGCGCAGTTCGACACAGCCTACCACGAGCACTATTCCTACCTGTCGCTGATCGCCGTCGAACGGATCTTCTCCGCCAACGGCCTGCGCGTCTTCGATGTAGAGACCACGCCATGGCATGGCGGAAGTCTGAGGGTCTTTGCCGATCGCGCTGACACGGCGAGCCATGCGGTTAGCGCCAACGTTGCGGCCATGCTGGCACAAGAAACGGTGGCAGGAATGCGCGAGCAGGCCTTCTATGCCGGATTTCAGGCGACTGCGCAGCGGGTGCGCAATGATTTTCTTAGCTTCCTGATCGATTGTCAGCGGCAAGGCCTGAAGGTCGCCGCCTATGGTGCTGCCGCCAAAGGCAATACGCTGTTGAACTTCGCCGGCGTGAAGCCGGATCTTCTCTCCTTCGTTGTCGATAAGAACCCTGCCAAGCAGGGCACCTTTCTGCCCGGCAGTCGGGTGCCGATCGTCTCGGAGGATGTCCTGAAATCGGAAAAGCCTGAAAGGGTGGTGATCCTGCCATGGAATCTTCAGACAGAAATCAAACAGCAGTTTTCGTCTATCAGCGACTGGGGTGGGAAGTTTGTGACGGCGGTGCCGAGGCTAGTGGTTCATCCGTGATCGAGGCGTCGAATAAGGACGAGGCTCCGGATGCCGGGGTGGCAGTCCGGCCTGTTCGTGCGCCGCTCCGTCCGGAGTAAGTGGTTGGGCGGCTAAGCATCGATCGACACAGGGAACTGGCAAGGAATGTGAAGCGGAGAATAGCATGACTCACAAGATGCGTCTTTCAATCTGCGTCCCGTCCCGCAATCGCCAATATTATTTCCAGAAGACTATCGAGAGTCTGACGGACACACTTCGCGATGACGTCGAATTCGTCTTCGTCGACAATTCCGACGATCCGTCAGTCATGAACGAATATATGCGGGCCTACAAAGACGATCCGCGTGTGACCTATGTGCCGTCGGCCGATCGCACGCTGTCGATGAAGGACAACTGGGAGCGCGCACTTGAGGCCGCAACCGGTGACTGGGTGACGTTCATCGGGGACGATGACTATGTCGAGCCCGAAGTCATGACGGTCATCAAGGAGATCGTGAAGATCCATCCCGAGATGGATGCCGTTTCCTGGGGTGTTCTGGGCTACAATTGGCCGACAAAGGATACAAAGCCCCATAGTATCATGATCCCCTTCAACGCTTTCATCGTGAAGCTGCCCCGGGATCTGTTGGTGAAAAAGATGTTCGGATGGCACGAGCCGGGCGTCGTGCCCACGTCAGGCTTCTCGATCTACCACAGCGCCATTTCCCGGACCCTGCTGGAGAAAATCAAAAAGATCGGCGGGGGAAAGTACTTCGAACACCCGGTGATCGACTACGATATGGGTATGAAGGTGATCGTCTATGGGCGGACGTTCAGCTTCTGCCAAAGGCCCTTCTCTGTTACGGGGAGTTGCCCACAGAGCAACTCCTACTCGATCGGTAAGCTCGAGGACACGAAGAGAAAGATGGATGCCTTCATGGAGGAGTTGGGTCACAACTTCGAGGATGATCCACTGCTGCGGGACTTTCCCTTCCATTCCTATCTTGGCGTCACGGCGACCGTTGCGACGACGCAACTCTGGTTCAAGAAGAAGTACAAGTTGCGCCACGATGGTTGGGAGAGGAACTTTGCCGTCGCCTGCGCGAAAAATGTCGAAAAGCACATTGATAGGGAGGCATTCGATGCCGTCAGGGATGCCTACGCGGCGGCCTTCCGTAAGTGGGAGAACGGCAAGTTTCTGGGAAGTTTCGCCCCCGTGTTCAAGGCCGACAGGTTCGGGACGTGTGTTACCGGATCGAGTGAGGCCGGCACTTATATACGGTCGGACATCGGTGGAGCCACTACGCCGCGGCAAATGTTCGATGCCGTGAACGCGATGACGAAGCCGGTGGATCAGATTGCCGTACCGCCGGAAGGACTGCGCTTCCCTTGGGAAGAGGAGTGCGTCGGTCTCGACGGCAAGGCGCGCATCATTCGAAGCCGAAGCTAGATCACTTTCCTGCTCGCTCTACCGCCCCGCGCATTTGCGCGTGGGGCGTTAATTCGTGAGGCCTGACCCAGGTTGCTCAGACCCGCTTCAAGAAGCCGTCGCGAGACACGGTGATCGCGATCTTGTTCTCGATCGTCTTGTCGTATGCGAAGTGAAGCGGTTTGCCGTCGGCGCCCTTGCGACCGTCGCCTTCCAGGCGTCTCATATACTCCCACACAGCCGTCTTGGGATTGTCGCCGCGGCTCCACGGGCGGTCCGGATACATGTCATCCGGCATATCCTCGATCAGCGTGTCCCAGACAACGCAGTAACAATCCTTCGAAACAAGCGGCGCATAGAGTTCCAGTTCGTCCAGAACGTGCTGGTGGGTGTGATTGGAGTCCAAGAATACCATAACGCGCTGGTGCCCTTCCGCGAGGGCCTTGACCTGGGCGATGACCTGTTTGTCAACGGATGAGCCCTGGATCATGGTGATCTTGTGGCTCATCGGATGCGCTTCGATCGCGGCGCGATTATGGGCCCGGATGTCGATATCAACGCCCACGACCTTGCGTTCGCTGGCTTTCGGGTCCAGCACCGTCCCGGCTTCCACTGCGTCGCAATAGTCGAGAAGCGCCAGAATCGAGGCGCTCATGATAAGCGACCCGCCGTGTGCGATGCCGGTCTCGATGATGAGATCAGGGCGGCATTTCCAGATCAGTTCCTGAATGGCGTAGCTGTCTTGCGGGATCTGGACGATCGGTCGACCAAGCCAGCTGAAATTCAGCATGTAGCCCAGCGGTATGCACTTCTCGATCCAGAGCGAAGAGAGATTCAGAAAATCCGTGTTCGCTCCGATTGATTGGACGCTGTCCGACACACGTTCCTGAAATTCCTCGATAGGGTTCATTTTTTGATCCTGAACTGGTTGCGCGGGTTCTGTCGTTCTTCGGCCATAGCGAAATAGACCTGCGCGAGACTGACCATCGCGGGCCATCTGCCGGGGACGAAGCGAGAGGAAGGCGGGAAGATCAGGCTCTTTGACATGTAAGCTCTGCGCAACACTCGTGACCTATAGGGATAACAGATTTGGGAAACTGGGGTCACGGGAATCACCGTCCCCGATGTGTGGAGATGTAGCGTGCGCAAATGCCCCCTTTGCCTTTCGGCGAATAACGTGGCCATCGTCGAGCGCGCGCGCGTTCCCGTGCTTCAGAATGTCATCGTCCGGACGCGGGCGGAAGCTCTGGAATTTCCTACGGGCCGACTGTCGATATGCGGCTGCCAGCGTTGTGGTTTTGTCTGGAATGACGACTTTGACCCTGCGGCCATCGATTATGGAGCGACCTACAATAATTCCGTACAGGCGTCCGGCGTCTATCTTGCCCACCAGGCGGCGATGGTCGACCGCGTCCTCAAGGAGAAGGGCGATCTTCATTATCTCGAGATTGGCTGCGGCGAAGGCGAATTCATCGATGCGCTGGAAAAGACCGGGCGCCTGAAAACTGCGATCGGTTTCGATCCTGCCTTTCACGGCAATTACGCCTTCGGACCCCACATCACCATCTTTCGCGAATATTTCGACGCTGATAGCGCCGTCAAAGTGCCGGACACGATCAATACCGTCTGCAGCCGTCACACCATTGAGCATGTGCCAGATCCTCGCGCCTTCGTGGCGGAGATCGCGAAATTCGTCAAAGAGCGCAAAGTCCGACTGCTGATGGAGACGCCCGATGTCACCTGGATTTTGCGAAGAGCCGCATTCGAGGACTTCTTTTACGAGCATTGCTCGCTCTATTCGCCGCGCTCCATCCAGTATCTGCTGGCGGAATTCGGACTGAAATGCACCGTGGATCTCGTCTACGATGGCCAGTACATGTGGATAGAGGCGTCGCCTGCCGATAATCCGCCACTGCCCGTGGCCGTGACGGATTTCGCCGATGGGGTTGCTGCCGGACTGGCGCAGGCGCTGGAGAATTGGCGCGCCGAAATCGACCGCCTGAGAGAGCGGGGACCGCTTGCCATCTGGGGCGCCGCTTCCAAGGGCGTGACATTCGCCCTGCTCCTCGAGGGTATCGACTATGCCATCGATCTCAATGTGCAGAAGCAGGGCGGCTTTCTGCCCGTGAGCGCCGTTCCCGTCGTGGGGCCGGAGGCGGCCCGGCACGCTGGTGTGTCGACGATCGTCGTCATGAACCCAATCTATGAGACGGAGATCCGGAGCAAGGTCGAGGAGATGGGCTGGAATGCGCTCGTTATCAGCCTGCGGGCAGAAGCACCGGGAACCTCGTTCTAGTCGCAAAACCTCTCGGGGCCGGTCCGGGGCCATGTCGCAAGCATCGGGGAGTAACCCATGAAGAAGATCCTTCTCACCGGCGCCACGGGATTTGTCGGGCGGCAGATCCACCGGGCCCTCACGCAGGCGGGGCACACCGTCGTTCCAGTGATCCGTCCTGGCACACAAGCGCGGCTCATCGAAGACCGAGGCGATGCGGCGCCAATTGTATCAGTCGATCTTTTCGCCGAGGATGCGTCATGGTGGTCGGGAACCTGCGGCGACATTGACGCTGTGGTCCATTCGGCCTGGTTTGTCGAGCCGGGCAAATATCTCGACTCGCCCTTGAACCTTGCCTGCGTCGCGGGCACGCTGGCCCTCGCACAGGGGGCTGCGGCGGCTGGGGTCGGTCATTTTGTCGGGATCGGCACCTGCATGGAATACAGACTCCCATCGGACCATTTGACGGTGGATGCACCGCTCGAGCCGAAGACGCTCTATGCGGCTTCCAAGCTCTCCGTTTATCAAATGCTCCAGCGTTATTTCGCTGACATGGCCACCGCATTCTCATGGTGCCGCTTGTTTTACCTCTACGGAGAAGGCGAATATCCAAACAGACTGGTGCCTTACGTTCGTGGGCAGCTGGAACAAGGACAGGTCGCCAAGCTCTCCAGCGGAACGCAGTTGCGCGATTTTCTCGATGTGCGAGAGGCGGGGGCATCTGTCGCGCAAGTCGTCGAAACGGGGCAGGAGGGCGCGATCAATATTTGCTCCGGCAGACCGACCACCATTCGCGAACTGGTCGAGGCGGTGGCTGATGAGTATGGTCGACGGGATCTTCTCGAATTTGGAACGGCGGCGATTCATTCCGCGGACCCGGCCGCGGTGGTCGGAGTCTGCAATCTGGTCCGTGGCACTTCGGTCGGCGAAACAGGGTCTGGTAAAACCGCATGAAGATGCAAGGGTGAGCACCTGAACGCAGTGACGAAGTCGGAAACGGCAAAGACACCTCTACTTGAATTGGTCCTCCAGCGCGATCAGATCCGTGATGACGAAGATGGGCGCGAGCATCGCGTCCACGACCTCGTAGAATTGCTGTGCTGTCGCGGCGTTGCCGATAAATCGATCGACCAGCAGCATCTGTCCATGGAGACCGCGCCGCGTATCCGCCGGCGGCTGTGGGAAATATTGCGGGCGAAACTGCTCGGAGAGCGCGACGCCGCCAGGCATGCGGCGGATCGCCTCAAAATAGGCCTGTCCCTTGCGCTCAAAAGCTGGCTCGTCATGTTCGCGCATGCAGTCGATCATGCACGCTTTGACGAAGTCCGGGTTGAATCCCGCCCAGTGGGCGCCGAGTTCGTGCAGCACGCGCGCCTGGATCTCGGCGATTGTCGCAGTGAGGCCGATGCGTGCATCGAAGGGAAAGCCTTCAAGTGCCGAGGGCATCGGCACTGGCTGGAACGGTGTCGCGTTGACGGCCGACAGCGGGCGGTTGGAGAGCAATAGCCCTTGCGAGAAGATCAGAACGCGGGCCGCCCATTCCCAGCGAGGCAGGGGAGTGAGCCAACTGAGCTGGCCGGTTGAGGACAGGATGGTGTCCAGCAGGGAGCGCCGTACCGCTCCATGGTAGAGACCGAAAGGCATGCGCGGCACATTCTGACTGCCGCTCCACTGAAAGAAGGCGTCCAGCATCCGGGGCTTCTCAATCTCGGTGACACTATGGGCGACCGGCACGGCCACCGCCATGCTGGTGGAGCGCGATGCATCGCGGGCGATGACGAAAGCATTCCAGCCGAGCGTGTCGGCTTCCGGATATTTCCCCTCAAGATAGCCGAGCAGCTTCGGCAATTCCGGCTGGATCATGTCCTCGGGCTCGATAAGGGAAATCCAGTCTCCTGTCGCGGCGCGGAGTGTGCCGATCCAGAGGTTGGCTGCGGAGAGACCGGCGGGCGCCGGTGGCAGCAGCCGCAGACGGGGATCGCTCAAGGCGCGGGCCTCGAGATAACGCCAGGCCGCTTCTGGTTCGCCGCCGGTCGCGACGACCACTTCAATGCTGGCTTCCTGCGCTTCTAGGAGGCGGTTGACCAGATACGTTGGCGCTGGCTGGCCGGGTTCGACAGGAATGCAGACGGACAGTTTAGGCATGGTGGCCTCGCAGGAATGTCCCTGCCGCGGGATCGTGCGCGGAAGGGGCTGAACAGGCGCTTCGGTTCGACCCTTCGACGAGCGAATTGCCGATAACCTGGCCGTCTCTTTCCTCTACCCCTCCGAACTGGCGCGAAGCTTGGCAGCCGCGGGAGCGGGCTGGACTCGTCTCAACCGCCGATCTGCTCGGCCATCTGATAAAGGCCGGCGCAACGGGCGCCCGAGGCGCAGAAAGCGAGGACCGGCCCTTCGGTTTCCTTCAGCAGCGCGCGCAGTTTGCGCGCCTGTTCCATCGGAACGGCAGAGCCGCCGACGGGCAGATAGTAGACTTTGAGGTTGGCGGCTTTGGCAGCTTCCTCGATGACCGAGAACTTCGGCTGCCCCCAGCCCTCGCCGTCCGGCCGCATGCAGATAACTGCGGTATAGCCGGCTTCGGCGACCTTGCTGAGATCTGTGGGCTTAAGCTGGCCGGTGACGTGATAATTGTGGGTGATGGGGCGGATATGCATCGAACTGGATTCCTTCCTGGAGCCGTCATCAAGCAGATGTTCGTCACCGGCTTCGGGCGCTCGCCCCCACCTGTCGATGATCGCATCATCGCTTTTGCGAGTGATACATAATGAAACGACTATGTTTATTCAAGCGCTTCTGTCGGCCTCACAGGGCAGAAGGCGGCACGGACAGCGCCGGCTTGGTTCCGACGACATGGGGCAGCAGATAGTCCGGCACACGGGCGATGACAGCGGGGAGGGGTAGCCAATCCTGGGTGGCGAAATAGGCGCGGCTGCGGTTGACGGACGCATCGTTTGACGTCGGCATCACAATAAGATTGTAGCTGTGCGGCGCGGTGAATTCATGGGTGAAGCGCAGGGAAATACCAAAACGAACAGCCGTGAAATCAGCAAGCGCTTTGGCGCTTTCGATCGCGGGCGCGAGATCCAGCCATCGCGCTTGTTCGATCAGTTGTTCCAGCGCCTTGACGAGCATGCGATGCACAACCGCGCCGTCAGCCGTCTCCGGCGCGACGAGCTTCATGCGGATCGATCCGACCTCGCCATCTGCCGTCCCCTTGACGATGAAAAAGAAGGACGCGTCCTGCGCTCCTTCCTGCGCCGCCGGCAGAAGGGTTTCGGACAGGCATTCATAAGTCTTGCCGCCCGCCTGGCTCGACTGCCAACCCTGGTTGTCGATGCCCGCGGCCTTGAAGGCGGCGCAGAGTTCCTCCCCCTTTGCCCGCACCTCTCGCACAAGAGATCCCAGTGACTCGGCCTCGGGCGTGGCAAAGAAACGGGCCGGGATCGCCACCTGAACAGGCGTCAGTCGACGCCCTTTCAGGGCGTGTGTCCCCGCCGGTTGCCGAGGGCTGTCGTCGATCAGCCGCTCGGGGACGTAGCGGTCGAGCAGGGCGCGCAGGTTACGCCTGTCGTTGGCGAGCAGCAACGTCGCAGCGATGGCGCAGACAAAGGCCACGAGCAGGAGTACGAAGAGAAGCATGGCGCTTTTCTTCGGCGGGACGGGCTTGGCGGTGGCTCTGCGGCGCGCGCTCGTATCCTTGTCGTCGTCCTTCGGCATGAGGACCTTTTTGCAGTGCGGTTGTGTTGTGCTTATGCCACGAAATCGTGTGGGACACGTATACTTATCCAGCGACTTCCTCGTTGGGCGCGAAGGGATGCGCTGGCGATATGCATCGGCGAGACGTGGCGGCGTGCTGCTCTAAGCGTCCATTTTTGGGCGCGACGCGGCGCTTGGTCCGCTGACGATTGACGATCCGGCTGGTGATTCCTTAGCTGCTGGCACATTTGGCTAGACCGGAGGATGCCCCGCCCATGTTCAAGATGATTGCTCGCCGCGCATGGCTTGCCGCCGCCACAGTATTGGCTACCATGCCGGCGCTTGCCGCCGAGCCGGAGGTCTGGACGATGACCACCCCGCAAGGAGTCTGCCGGCTGTCTTTCGAAGATGATCCGGTGGCGGATGGGGTTCGCGCGACGCTTTTCCATGACGAGGCTTGTTTCCAGCGTGCAAACCCGGTCACGGGCTATTCGATGAACAACGGCGATCACACCGTCATCCTCTATGCCACGAACGGCGGGCTGGCGATGGTCGGGCGTGCGGACATGGAGGAGCCGGGCCATTATGTCGGCGTCATCGATGACGGTGAGGAACTGACGCTGGACCAGGGCAACGCCGGCTCGGCCGGGACGCGCCCGCGCCCGGCTGCGCCTCCCATCGCGACATGCCTGCCCTATGTCGACGGCGGTTGCGCCCAGCCGAATGACATCGGAGCCCCGGACGTCTCTGCCGGGGTGACCTCAATCCAGTCGCTGACCCGCATGAACATCCGTGCCATGCCCGACAGGAGCGGTGCGGTGCTCGGCAAACTGGACAAGGGACAATGCGTGAGCGTGATCGGCTGCGTCGAGCAGAACGGCACCGTGATCTGGTGCGAGATCGAGATGGAAACTTATCGCGGTTGGGTGCTGAAACGGGACCAGAGCAAGATCTATACGCGCAACGCCTGCGGCACGGCAAGGACCGTCGATTCGAAGAAAGCTTCACGGCTCGGGCACATCGCCCGGGCCGTTCGTCCATCAGCCGCGCGCGAACGTCCGCCGGGGCGGTATCGAGGGTGATTTTTTGGGAAATCGCAAGAGAATGGTGCTGCTAGAGAGACTCGAACTCTCGACCTCTCCCTTACCAAGGGAGTGCTCTACCACTGAGCTATAGCAGCTTGTTAGGTCCGGCGCGTTTGCTCCGTCTCAAGCGAGCCGCCTATTGCCACAGCTTCCGGGGGGATGCAAGCCGCAAAACGAACTTCGTTTGAAGAAAACAGCGTTCGTTCGAGAACTCTTCCGCAAATCCGGGATTTCGGCTATCACCGCCGCATGAACAAAGAACTGGACGAAATCAGGCTGGAGGTCGCGGCGGGCGAGGGGAAAGGCCAAGCTGACCTTGGGCGCGAAGGTGCGCGCGTGCGCCACGCCGATATCGCTGCCGCGCAGCGCAAGGCGCGCGCGGCCAACACGCTGCGTGAAAATCTCATGCGCCGCAAACTCCAGCAGCGCTCGCGCCGCCAGGGGGCGGCCGACGAGACCGAAGGGTTGCCTGCCGCAAAATCGCCGGATCACGATGATTAACCGTTGCTGAACGGGCGAATTGAACCCGCATCGCTTTTCGTCTAAAGAGCCCACCCGACCGGGTGGCGGATTTCCACCCTTGATCAGGAAAGGCGGGTTTCAAACCCGTAACGTAGGCTTACATGGATCGTATCAGGATTGTCGGCGGCAACGAGTTAAACGGGGTTATCCCTATCTCCGGCGCCAAGAATGCCGCACTGCCCCTGATGATCGCCTCGCTACTGACCAGCGATACGCTGACGCTGGAAAACGTGCCGCATCTCGCCGACGTCGAACTCTTGCTCCGAATCCTTGGCAATCATGGCGTCGACGTCTCGGTCAACGGTCGCCGCGAGCGCCAGGACGATGGCTATTCCCGCACCATCCATTTCACCTGCCGCACCATCGTCGACACGACCGCCCCATACGAGCTGGTCTCGAAGATGCGCGCCAGCTTCTGGGTCATCGGCCCTCTTCTCGCCCGCGAGGGCAAGGCCCGTGTCTCGCTGCCGGGTGGCTGCGCCATCGGCACGCGTCCGGTCGACCTCTTCATCGAAGGCCTGACGGCGCTCGGCGCGACGATCGAGATCGATAGCGGTTATATCAATGCCACCGCGCCCAAGGGCGGCCTGATCGGCGCCAGCTATACCTTCCCGAAGGTTTCGGTCGGCGCGACCCATGTCATGCTGATGGCGGCTTCGCTCGCCCGCGGCACGACCGTGATCAACAATGCGGCGCGCGAACCGGAAGTGGTCGATCTCGCCAACTGCCTGAACGCCATGGGCGCCAGGATCTCCGGTGCCGGCACCGCGACGATTACCATCGAAGGCGTGCACAGCCTGTCGGGCGCGCGCCACCGCGTTCTGCCCGACCGCATCGAGACCGGCACCTATGCCATGGCGGTGGCCATGGCCGGCGGCGACGTCACGCTCGAAGGGACAGATGCCGGTCTTCTCGATCATGCGCTGGAGGCGATCCGCCGCGCCGGCGCCGAGATCACCACGACGCCTTCGGGCATCCGCGTCGTCGGCCATGGCAATGCGATCCAGCCCGTCGATGTCGTCACCGAACCCTATCCCGGCTTCCCGACCGACCTGCAGGCGCAGTTCATGGGCCTGATGACACGAGCTGACGGTGTCTCGCATGTCACCGAGACGATTTTCGAGAACCGCTTCATGCATGTCCAGGAGCTGGCGCGTCTCGGCGCCCATATCACGCTCAACGGCCAGACGGCGCGAATCGAAGGCGTCAGTCGGTTGCGCGGCGCACCAGTAATGGCCACAGACCTGCGCGCTTCGGTGTCGCTGGTGATTGCCGGGCTGGCGGCCGAGGGTGAGACCATGGTGTCGCGCGTCTATCATCTCGATCGCGGCTTCGAGCGGTTGGAAGAGAAGCTGACCCGTTGCGGCGCGGTGGTCGAGCGCATCACCGACTGAGTTTCTTTGTCCCTTGCATGTCTGTGACCGGTTGCCTCTTGCGTTGCGGCGACCTATGTCAAAAAGATGATTTCGCAAGATCAGCGCAGACGATACATCGGATCTCTGTCTTCGGTCGGGCGATCAAGCATGTGATGGACTGCCAATCGGACAATGGTGATATGACAAGCCTGAAGCTTCTCGCTCTCGATGCCGACGACCTCGCGGTCATCTCGGCCCACATGCAGGACGCCGTGTTCAAGGTTGCCGACATCACCTTTCAGCCTCGTCCGGGCCTGTTTGCGCTGGCTGTCAACCGCTTCGTCTGGGAAGGGGTCGGGGAGGCGCGAAAGAGCTACGAACGTCGTCGCGCCGTGCTCTCCTTCAAACGTGTCAATGCGGTTCGCTCCATGGGCTTTGATCGCCGTAAGGGGGATGACGTGCTGTCGCTGCTCGCCATCCGTTTTCGCGTCGAGGGCGAGGGGCCGGAAGGCGTGATGGAACTGGTTTTGTCGGGTGGCGGCATGATCGCTCTCGACGTTGAATGTATCGAGGCGCAGCTTGCGGATACCGGCGGGGCATGGGAAACCAACCGCAAGCCTGGTCATCCGGGTGATTGACCGGTTTCTTGCCGGGCAAGTGCGTAAGGCGGGGTAGGAAGGAAGCAGGGGACGTGGCGATCTGGTTGGATCAGGCATCGGAAGGTTTTGGCGAGAAGTTTGCCGCCTTCCTGACGACGAAGCGGGAAGTGTCGGACGACGTCAATGACGTTGTCAAAGCGATTATCGCTGACGTCAGGGCACGTGGCGACGTCGCGCTTGTTGACTATTCGCGTCGTTTCGACGGAATAGATTTTGCCGAGACGACAATGCGCGTCACGGCTGCGGAAATCGAAGAAGCGGCGGCCAAGGTTTCGCCCGAGGTCATGGATGCGCTGCGGCTTGCCGCCGAACGCATCGAAAAGCACCACGCCCGCCAGATGCCGAAGGACGATATCTACGAGGACGCGCTCGGTGTCGGCCTCGGCTCGCGTTGGACGGCGATCGAGGCGGTCGGTCTTTACGTGCCGGGTGGCACGGCGAGCTATCCGAGTTCGGTGCTGATGAATGCCCTGCCGGCCAAGGTCGCAGGCGTCGAGCGCATCGTCATGGTCGTTCCCGCCTCCGGCGGCTCGATCAATCCGACGGTGCTGGCCGCGGCCAAGATCGCGGGTGTCGAGGAGATCTACCGGATCGGCGGGGCGCAGGCGGTTGCGGCCCTTGCCTATGGCACGGAGACGATCGCCCCGGTCGCCAAGATCGTCGGTCCCGGTAATGCCTATGTGGCGGCCGCCAAGCGCCAGGTCTTCGGCACGGTCGGCATCGACATGATCGCCGGGCCTTCCGAAGTGCTGGTGATCGCCGACGCAAACAACAATCCTGACTGGCTGGCGGCCGATCTTCTGGCCCAGGCCGAGCACGACCCGGGTGCCCAGTCCATTCTGATCACCGACGATGCCGATTTGGGCAAGGCGGTCGAAGCCGCCGTCGAGCGACAGATCAAGTCCCTCGGTCGCTCGCAAACGGCGGCGGCCAGCTGGCGCGATTTCGGCGCGATCATTCTGGTCAAATCACTTGCTGATGCCATCCCTCTTGCCAACCGCATCGCGGCCGAGCATCTGGAACTCGCCGTCGATGATCCGGAAGCGCTGATGGCGGGTGTTCGTAACGCCGGCGCGATCTTCGTCGGCCGCTATACGCCTGAAGTGATCGGCGACTATGTCGGCGGCTCCAACCATGTGCTGCCGACGGCGCGTTCGGCGCGCTTCTCGTCCGGCCTTTCCGTGCTCGATTTCGTCAAGCGCACCTCGATTCTGCGGCTCGGGCCAGAGCAGCTGCGCAAGCTTGCGCCAGCGGCGATCGCATTGGCCAAGAGCGAAGGGCTCGACGCCCATGCGCGCTCAGTCGCGATCCGGCTGAACCTCGAAGGTTGAACGATGGCGAAGGGCGACTTTCGGCTCTGCGATGTTGTGCTGGACGAGACGATCGGTCGTTCGACGCCGGATGTCGAGCACGAGCGCGCCGTCGCCATCTTCGACCTGATCGAGGAAAACTCCTTCGAGCCAGTCGGCCATGCCGGAGGTCCCTACAAGCTGCTCCTGTCGCTGGTCGACAGCAAGCTGGTCTTCTCGATCAGGACTGAAAGTGACGAAGCGGTGGCGACCCATATTCTGTCGCTCACCCCGTTTCGCCGGATCATCAAGGACTACTTCATGATCTGTGAAAGCTATTACGAGGCGATCCGCTCCTCGACACCCTCGCAGATCGAGGCGATCGACATGGGGCGCCGTGGCATTCACAATGAGGGGTCGCAGACGCTGATGGACCGCCTGTCGGGCAAGATCAAGCTCGATTTCGACACCGCCCGCCGGCTCTTCACGTTGGTCTGCGTGCTCTATTGGCGCGGCTAGCCGGATGGCTCCGGAACAGGATCCCGGCACCCAGCGGCGCATGCCGGGGGCAATCTTGTTTGTCTGCGGCATGAACGCGATCCGTTCGCCCATGGCCGAGGTGATCGCCAGGACAATCCTGCCGACCGGCACCTACCTGGCATCGGCCGGGGTGAGGGCCGGTGAACGCGACCCATTCGTTGATGCCGTTCTAGATGAGATTGGTCTCTCGCTCGGAAAACGCCAGCCACAGACGCTTGACGATCTCGACGACGACTATTTCGACATGGTCGTGACACTGGCGCCGGAAGCCCATCATGCGGCGCTTGAACTCACCCGTTCCTCCGCCGTCGATGTCGTCTATTGGCCAATGCCCGATCCGACGGTCGCGACTGGCACACGCGAACAGATTCTTGGCGCCTATCGCGAGGTGCGCGACCGGCTGAAGCGCCTGATCGAACAGCGGCTCGCAAGTCCCGGAACCCCTGCTGGAACCGGTGTTTGAAACAAAATCGAAAAGCCCGATCTACAAGGTTCACAAAACCTTGGTGATTGTGTAGTTTCCGCCCACATTTTCGGGGCCCGGACGGGCATCCCGACCAACGCTCAAGAAAGACAATCGCTCAATGGCAAAAGAAGAAGTCCTCGAATTTCCCGGCGTCGTCACCGAATTGCTGCCCAATGCGACGTTCCGGGTGAAGCTGGAAAACGAGCACGAGATCATCGCCCACACGGCGGGACGCATGCGCAAGAACCGCATCCGCGTTCTCGCCGGCGACAAGGTTCTGGTCGAAATGACCCCTTATGACCTGACCAAGGGTCGCATCACCTATCGCTTCAAGTGATCGCCGATTGTCGGCGGAGGCTGCGAGAGGGGCGATGGAACTGAGACAGAAGTTGATACTGGCCTCCGGGTCGCCGCGCCGTCTCGATCTGCTGAAGCAGGTGGGGATCGAGCCCGCGCGCCTGATGCCGATGGACCTCGACGAGACGCCCAAGAAGTCGGAGCACCCGCGTTCCCTGGCGCGTCGCCTTTCGACCGACAAGGCTAAGGCCGCCTATGGCGAGATCCACCGCGACCCGGCATGGAACGGCAGCTACATCGTCGCCGCCGATACTGTTGTCGCGGTCGGCCGCCGCATTCTGCCGAAGGCGGAATATCTCGAAGAGGCCTCCTCGGCGCTGCATCTTCTGTCCGGCCGTAGCCACTGGGTTTTCACCGGCGTTTGCCTGATCACGCCCGGCGGCACTGTTCGCCAGAGGATCGTCGAGACCAAGGTGCGTTTCAAGCGGCTCTCGGGTCTCGACGTCGAAAGCTATCTCGCTTCCGATCAATGGCGTGGCAAGGCCGGCGGTTATGCCGTCCAGGGCATTGCCGGATGCTTTGTCCAGAAGCTCGTAGGCTCCTATACCAATGTCGTTGGCTTGCCCTTGTTCGAGACCCTGCAGATGCTGTCGGGGGAAGGCTTCGCGGTGCAGTCCGGCTGGACGGAGGGCTGAATTATGGCTGATGCAGGCAACGGCCACTCCGCCAAGGTGGAGCCACTGCGCAAGCCACGTCCCTGTTCGGAATGCGGCAGGCCCTCGCAGCGCGAACACTATCCCTTCTGTTCCGATCGCTGCCGTAATCTCGACCTGTCGCGCTGGCTCAAGGGCAGCTACGCGATCCCTGTGGTCGAGGATGACAGCAAGGCGGACGACGGATACGAATGACCGCCGTTTGACAAAGGTCATTCGCGTGCTAGTCTTTTGCGATGCAGCAAGAGACGGAGAAACAGTCGCCTGCGGGCCGCGGCGAAGACGAGGGGGCTCCTCGGCGCCTACGCGAGAGCCTGACGCTGCATCTGGAGAACATATATCCGGAAAGTGATGCCACCGATCTGGCTCGGCAAGTCATTTCCGCTTTCTGGCCCGACGGCATGCGACCGCGTCGACGCGGCCGCAGCCCCCTTCATCCGATCTGGAGCGAGCGCGATACCTATGTCATCACCTATGGCAACAGCCTGGTGGATGGGGAACACAAGCCGCTCGATCTTCTCTTTGATTTCTTCACCACGCGGCTGAAGGGCATTGTCAGCGGCGTCCACATACTTCCCTACTTTCCCTACACATCGGATGACGGTTTTTCCGTCACCGACTACCGAGCGGTCAACAGTATTCTAGGGGACTGGCAGGATATCGAGCGGATTGCGTCGCAATTCCGCCTGATGTCGGACCTTGTGCTCAATCACGGCTCCAGTCAGAGCGCCTGGTTTGCCGAATACCTGCAGGGCCATGCACCCTACGACAAGTTCTATTTCGAGGCATCGCCCGAGGATGATCTTTCGGCAGTGGTGCGGCCGAGGGCACATCCGCTTCTGCGCGAGGTCGAAACGGCGAATGGCGTCCGTCATGTCTGGGCGACTTTCAGCCATGACCAGATTGATTTCGATTTCTCAAATCCGGACGTGTTGCTTGAGTTTATCCGAATTTTCCGCTTCCATATCGCGAAGGGCGTTCGCACGGTTCGGCTCGATGCCGTAGCTTTCGTCTGGAAGGAGGTTGGCACCAATTGCATTCACTTGCCGCAAACCCATGAGATTGTGCGGCTTTTCAGATTGCTGGCTGACTATGCCGAAGAGCCGGTTGTGCTTATTACGGAGACCAATGTTCCGAATGTCGAGAATCTCTCCTATTTCGGCAACAGGAACGAAGCGCATGCCATCTACAATTTCTCCCTTCCGCCGCTAATTCTGCATGCTTTGTTGAACGGCACGTCGAAGCATTTGTGTTCGTGGCAGATGGCCATGCCACCGGCCCAGCTTGGCTGTGCTTATCTGAATTTCACCGCGTCCCATGATGGAATTGGCCTGCGCCCCGCCGAGAGTCTCCTGGAGGACAGCGAGATTTCCGACATGATTGAGACCGTGCAGGGCTTTGGCGGGCTGGTCAGCATGCGCAGGATGCCGGATGGCGGCTTCCGTCCCTATGAGCTGAATGTCACCCTCTTCGACGCCCTGAAGGGAACTGTGAAGGGCCTTGATGACTGGAATGTCGAGCGCTTTCTCTGCAGTCAGGCAATCGCCATGGCGCTGGAAGGTATTCCGGCGATCTATATCCATTCGTTGCTGGCGACGCCAAATGATCTGGAAGGTGTTGAAAAGGCCGGCTACAATCGCGCCATCAACCGCCATCGCTGGAACTACCCCGAGCTTCTGGCGCGTCTTGCCGACCCGCAAAGCCTTCAGGCGCGGGTGTTTGCCGAAATGAAGCGGCTGCTGGCGATCCGCATCCGCCAGCCGGCCTTTCATCCCAATGCGACGCAATTTACCCTGCAGCTTGGTGAAACGTTTTTCGGCTTCTGGCGCCAGAGCGCCGACCGGACGCAGAGCATTTTTGCCATCCACAACCTGTCGGATGAGATGGAGACCATTCCAGCCGTATCGCTCAACCTGATCGGTGGTGAGAACTGGCTGGACCTTCTGAGTGGCGAGTGCGTGCGCCAACATGGCGGCGTCATCGAGTTTGCGCCCTATCAGTGCCGCTGGATCAGCAACAGGCAGTGAGCGGGCTTTATTCCAAGGCTTGTTGCCGTCTGCGCAGGGATCCCCGTCGTCTATGTCACGCTCGCGTTTCGCGCACTATCGTGGTCAAATGGCAGTCACCATTCTGATCGGTCTGACGCGCCTGCGACGGAACTCCTTTGAATCGTTGGATTTTTCAGCTTTTTCGCAAAGCTGTCAAAAAAGTGGCTTTTGCCGCTGGACATGGCCGAACAAGATGTTATAACGCGCTCGCTTCCGGGGGAAACGCTTCCCCCATCGGCCGAAACACCACTCTTTGAGTGATGTTGAAAGCCCGGATGCCCGGATAGCTCAGTTGGTAGAGCAGCGGATTGAAAATCCGCGTGTCGGTGGTTCAAATCCGCCTCCGGGCACCATTTCTTCTAAGAAATTATTCAGTTGCCAAGAGCTTTCTAAGCTTGGTTTCGCTGGGGCTGCGCTAGCGGCATCTAGAGCAGCCGGAAATGCTCTTTTCCGCAAAGGACTTCCATGCCCGTCGCGGCTGCATGGTCGGCGCAGCTTTGCATTCACCCAGATCACGCCGGGCGGCGGAAATTGATCCCTACCAAAACGGTAGGGCTTGACGTCAGTTTTGGCAGAGCATGCATGTCATTTCTGGCAGATTGAAGCTGCATGCGCATATCGAGATCGGCTCCGGCTTCCGCTCGGTCCGGCAGGGTGGGTCAACGATTGGGATACGCGCTCCGGAGTGCTTTCGAGCGGGAAGGCGCGCGGGAGTCCAGCGGCCGCGATCCCGTTTGCCCGGATCGCGGCGGCGAGCGCATTTTAAGCTCTAAAGCGTTTCTCTGAGCGCAACTGCAGGCAATGGTTGTTATCCTGGGCCTGTGGTCGGCATGCCTACTTTTATTCTTTCGAAAAAGCGGATGGGGCGGTGACAAATCGAATATATTAAGAATAGTATGTGTGCACCGCGGCGATGGCGCGATCTTTTTCCACGAGGCCGGACGAAGATTGGACGGTCCTCGATCGCAGAGCGAGGCACACAGAAGACGGAGTCGATTCCGTGTCAACAACAGCGTCCGGACATCATCTATGAAAAAATCGCATATGAAACTGGTCGCAGGCCTCGTTTTCGTCGCCGCACTTGCCGCAGGCGGCTACATCTTCATGCAGAACCGGCCGCTCAATGTCGGTGTCGTGACGCCTTCCGAAACCGTGCCGATCCGTGTGTTTGGCCTGGGGACGGTCGAGGCGAGAGTTCTGTCGAACGTTGGGTTCGAGGTTTCCGGAACTGTCACGGAATTGCATGCCGATCACGGAGATCGGGTGGAGAAGGGGGCAATTCTCGCCCGGCTTGATTCCGCCGAACAGCAAGCGCGGCTTGAGCAAGCCAAGGCGACACAACTGGCAGCGCAAACGAGCATTCTCAAGGCCGAGGCGAATGTGCGGCGGGCTGAGGCCGTCTATGCGCAGCGCCTCGAAGACAGCAACCGCAAACAGTCGCTCGCCAGCCGCAACGCGATCACCGGGCAAGAGGCAGGCGAGGCGCTTCGAGACGAAAAAGTGGCTGCGGCGGATCTTTCCGTTGCCAAAAGCGAGGTCGAGGTCGCCAAGGCGCAACTGACCGATGCGATCGCCAAGTTGAGCTATGAGGAAACCATCCTCCAGCAGCATGTGCTGCGCGCGCCATATGATGGCGTCGTGATCGACCGCAGGAAAGAAGTCGGCTCTGTAATCAGTTCGGGAGAGGTGATGTTCACCCTCGTGCAGCCGGATACCATCTGGACCCTGGCCTATGTCGATGAGGAGCAGGCCGGCGCGCTTGAGGTCGGGCTGCCCGCCGAAATCCGCATGCGCTCACGTCCCAACACGGCCATACAGGGTCGTGTTGCGCGGATCGGCCTGGAAAGCGATCGCGCCAACGAGGAACGTAAGGTGTGGGTCAAATGCAACAACTGTCCGCAGCAACCCTACCTGGGGGAACAGGCCGAGGTCTGGATTACGGTTAAGACTCTTGCGCAGGCGCTGATGGTTCCGCAGAATGCCATTTATGACTTTGATGGTTTGACCGGCAAGGTCTGGGTGCTTGAGGACGGTCGGTTGCGGCGGATCAAACTAACGTTCGGATATCGCTCCGAAGATGCCCGCTATGAGGTCACGGGCGGCCTGCCGGAAGGGGCATCTATCGTCACTTCGCGAGGCCCGGGTCTCAAAGAGGGTCGATCCGCAACTGCTTTGCAGGGCAAGTCATGAACCTGGCCTATCGCGACGTTCGCCATAGCCTCTTCCGCTTCGTGCTCACTTGCCTAGGGCTCAGCCTGCTCATGGCTGTGGTCCTGGCAATGATGGGGATCTATAACGGCGCGGTCATCGATGCGCTCACGATCGCGCGGGCTCCAAAGGTCGATATTTGGGTGGTGGAGGCCGACACCAATGGCCCCTTCGCAGAATCGTCACGGGTGCCGGGAGCGACGCGCGAGGCTGTTGCCCGGCTGCATGGCGTAGCGGAGGCCGGCAGTGTTACCTACCAGAACGCCGATGGTGTCTATAACGGTATGAGTCGCCGTCTCTATATCATCGGCTATGAGCCTTCCCGGCTGGGGGGGCCGCAGGATCTGGTTGCAGGCCGGCCGATCACCCGCACGCACTTCGAGTTGATCGCTGACATGCGTACCGGTCTGGCGCTGGGCGACCGCGTGCGCCTGGGCCGCAACTATTTCAATGTCGTCGGCCTCGTGCGGAACCATGTGAACTCCGGTGGCGACCCGGCTGTCTATATTTCGCTCCTCGACGCGCAGACCCTTCAATTCGAGATCGATCCGGCCGCAGTGCGCGTGAAACGTGCCAAAGGCGAGGTCAGCGAGAACCAGGACAGTGTGAACGCGGTGATCGCACGTCTCCAACCCGACGCAGACCCGGAGCAAGTCACTGAAACCGTGCGCCGGTGGAAACACCTGTCCGGCTTGACACAGGCTCAGGAGGAAACGTTTTTGACGCGGTCGGTGGTCGACCGGCAACGCCGCCAGCTCGGCTTGTTCATGGCGATTCTGATGGTCGTGTCCGCCGTTGTGATCGCGCTCATCATCTACATGATGACGATGGAGAAACTGAAGCAGATTGCGACGCTGAAGTTGATCGGCGCACCCGATCGAACGATCATTGGGTTGATCGTCCAGCAGGCTCTCGCGCTGGGGGCGACCGGGTGGTTCTTCGGTCTCGGCATGCTGTACCTCATCAAGGATTTCTTTCCGCGGCGTGTTGTTCTCGACGCCCAGGATGCCCTGCTACTTGCCGGTATCATCGGAGTCGTCTGTCTGGCGGCCAGTGGACTTGGCATCCGTGCGGCGCTGAAAGCCGATCCGGCAACTGCGTTGGGAGGGTAGCCGATGGCCGAACAGGAGCGCGACGTCCTCGTCGATGTCAGCAATATTTCCAAGCATTTCGGGGAAGGCCAGACGCGCGTCGACGCCCTCAAAAATGTCAGCCTGCAGATCCGCTCCGGCGAAGTGGTGGCGCTGCTCGGCCCCTCCGGCTCGGGCAAGACGACATTGCTCAATGCGATTGGCTGCATCATGGAGCCGACCAGCGGGCGCATCACACTTGATGGCGAACCGGTCTACGAGGATCGCTGGCTGAAGGACGATCTGCGACGGCTTCGGCTCGACAAGGTCGGCTTCATCTTCCAGTTCCACAATCTCCTGCCTTTCCTGAACGCAGTCGACAACGTCGCGCTGGTGCTGGAGTTGGCGGGCCAGGAGCCGGACGACGCGAACCGGGAAGCCAGGCGTCTGCTCGACTATCTCGAGGTGGGGCACCGCAGGGATTCGATGCCGGCAAAGCTATCGGGCGGTGAAGCCCAACGCGTGGCCATTGCCCGCGCGCTTGCCAACCGACCTCGCATCATTCTCGCCGACGAACCGACGGCTGCGCTTGATTCCAAGCGCGCCGGCATTGTCATGGATCTTCTCCGCAAGCTTGCGGCGGACAACGATGCCTGCATCATCGCGGTGACCCACGATGAGAAAATCTTCAATCGCTTTGACCGGATCTTCAATCTGCGCGATGGCCAGCTGGAAACGGTCTGAGCCGGATGGGGCGCGGCGGTAGATAGGTTCCGGGAGAGGGCGGGTTCTTCGAGGCTGCGCTCCATCCTGTTTTCGACAGGCGGCACAGACCCTGCCGGCTGGCGGCGAAGGGCCGCCCGCTCGTAGCCCATCGGGTGGATGAGATGCGTCGCGTGGGGTGCGACGCGCTCCGTTGCTCTGAGCGTTATTGCGATCCTTCTTTGTCTGGATCGGCGGGCTGAGGGACGGCAGGAGGCAGTGGGTCCCAAGGGTTTGCTTGGCCACAGGCAGATGCAAACGGTCGTCGTGACATCCAGAAATGGAAGTCGCCATGACGGCCACAAATGCGCTCTGGCCCGGTGCGGCAGAGAAAGGGCCAAGTTCGCTGGGCCGTCCGCCTGTTCTGGTCCCGTGAGAACAGCGATGTGCGCCCTAAGGTGGCGTGACTGTCATGGTGTCAACACTTCGGTCAATGCCGCCCGGCACCCGGGCGTGACCGACGTCTCATGCGCCTGAAGGCACTTGGCGATGCGGCCGCCGCCATACTCAATGCCCCTGCAGAGTTGTTGGATGTCGGCCTTGCAGGTACGGAGCACCTTATAGGCCTTGGCGCGCAACTCGGGCGAGACCGGCGTTTGCGCATGAGCCGCAGGTATGGCCATTACAGCGAGGCCCGCGGCAAGCAAGGCAATAAAAGTGCGGTGGCGATGAAAGAAAGAAGGCATGGTTCGGTTCCTGTCTGTCCTGAGTGAAACGGGGGATCCGGCGGTGGGTGCAGGGAAGCGGAGAAGAGACCCACCGCCGGACATCATGAAGGCGGGTGGCGGTTACCAGTGGACCCCACCCTCACGATAGATCGTCCCGCCGTTCGGTCCGGTGGTGGTGCTGGAACTGGCGCAGGAACGGCTTGCCGGATCGCAGACAACAGAGCGGTTGCGGCTTGCCATATTGCCATACGGCCCGGTTCGGGTCACGCTGCGGCTGCAGCTATAGCCGACACAGGAGCCGCTGACGCTGAGCTGGGCGGTGCCTCTATAACCGGTCACTGTCCGGTTGCGGCTCCAGGCATGAGCCTCGGAAACGGTAATGACCGTAAAGGCGGCAGCGATCAGTCCGCTGGCAATCTGCTTCATCATGGTGTGTTCCTCTTGGTGCGAGCCGATCGAGTCGACCGGGGTGACGAACCAAGACTCGCAACCGAATGTAGGGCGGGTTTCGCGCGCGGATGTCGCTTCGTCACAAAAGATCGTCACCATGTTGCAATTTGTATCAACCGCCCGGAACCGCTTGATCAGGGCAGCGCTTACCCACATTCTGGCGATCATGACGAGCCAGCCGATCAGCCAGCCCCAGACCATTTTGATTGCCGACGACGACGCCGATATCCGCCGGCTGGTCGGTGATCTTCTCGCCCGCGAAGGCTATCGTGTCGAACGCGCGGAAGATGGTGCTGAGCTCGACGTCATATTGCGACGCACGCCGGTGGATCTTTTCATTCTCGATCTGATGATGCCCGGGGAAGACGGCTTGAGCATCTGCCGGCGCCTTCGGGCTGGAGACGACACGCCGATCCTAATGCTCACTGCCAAGGGTGATGAAACGGACCGGGTCGTCGGTCTGGAACTCGGTGCTGACGACTACCTCGTGAAGCCCTTTGGTACACGCGAACTCCTGGCAAGGATCCGTGCGCTTCTGCGCCGGGCAGGACAGAGGCCGCGTACCGCTGCCACACGGCGCTATACCTTCGATCGGTTCGTTATCGATCTGGATGCGCGTTCTCTGGTGATCGATGACGCGGATCCGGTTCCATTGACGAGCAGCGAGTTCGATCTGCTTGCCTGCTTCGTGACACGGCCGCGTCGCGTATTGTCGCGCGATCAGATCCTCGACTGGACCCATGGTCGGCTGTCCGATCCCTTCGACCGCACGGTCGACATTCTCGTTTCGCGGTTGCGCAAGAAGCTGGATGCGGCAGGCTCGGGGACAGGCCTCATCACCACGGTACGCAACAACGGCTATTTGCTGACTGCGATCGTCCGGCAGGTACCGTAATGGTCCGGCTTGGCCTCTCCGCACGACTCGTCGCCATTGCCGGCACGGCGCTTTTGGCGATCTGGGTTACACTGTTGGCGTCTTATTATCTGAGCAACGGGCTGCGTAGCGCGGCCTCTTTGCCCGCCCCGGGACAACTGGCGGCGATTGCCGACATTATCCGCGCGGCCGAGCCTGCCGCCCGGCCGCGGTTGATCGAGGCATTTGACTCGGCCATTTTGGCAGTCAGGATTGAAGATGGTCTGGCGGGTTCGAATGCTGGCCTTGAGGTGGACGTTATGTCCGATGCGCGCTTCGCTCCCTATGTCGAACGCCTCGGTGATGATCTGTTGGCCATCACCATGCTGGCGCGTAATGGCGAGCGCTCGCGCCTGCCGCTTTTGTTCGGCGGGCAGAACAACCCGGTCGAGTTTGCCGTATCAATCGACGCCGGCGACGTCCTCATCCTCGAGACCCGCACGCCTTTTCTGGTCACGCCCTACGGCTTGCCGGTCGGTCTCGGTGCCGGCTTGATGGGCACGTTATTCGCCTTGGCCGCCGTCGTCATTCTGCATCGAGAACTTCAGCCTTTGCGGCGTCTCGCTGCGGCTGTCGACGAGATGGACCCCGCAGCGACCCCCGTGCCGGTGCCGGACGTTCGTTTCAGTGCGCCCGAAACGCGCACGTTGGTCGAGGCTTTCGCGCGCTTGCAGACTAGACTGCACCAGATGCTCGCGGCTCGGCTCGCTTTGATCGGTGGCATCCAGCATGACGTCCGCACCTTTGCTACCCGTTTGCGCTTGCGTGCCGAGCAGATTCCAGACGAGGGCGAGCGCGAGCGCGCCATCGCCGACATAGGCGACATGATCCAGCTGCTCGACAATGCGCTCTTGGCCGGGCGAGCCGGAGTGGGCTCCCTTGATGAGGAGCTATTGGAAATTGCTCCCATCGTCGAGGCTGAAGCCGGGAACGATGGTTCCGCGATGGCTTCGAGAACCCTTGTTGTCTCCGGGTCCGCCGCCTCGGCCATGCTGATCGGTGATCGCCTGGCCTTGCGTCGGATCGTCTCCAACCTCGTTGACAATGCGGTCAAATACGGTCAGCGCGCGCATGTCACTCTCGATGTCGAAGACGGATGGATCGTGCTGATCGTGGATGACGAGGGAGCAGGGATTGCGACGCAAGATCGCGAGCTCCTATTCGAGCCTTTTGTCCGGCTGGAGGGCTCCCGCGCCCGTAAGACCGGCGGCGCCGGGCTTGGCCTGGCGGTTGTGCGCAATCTGGTCGAAGCCCAAGGGGGGAGAATTTCTGCTGGGGACGCACCAGGCGGCGGGGCACGTTTCACCGTCCGCCTGCCGATTTTCCTTGCCGCGCGCCAAGCGTTATGACGCTGCGCCTCCTGTTGCGTGTGGCGCGTAGGCGATCCTCGCCGCTTCGGCGTGTTTTGCCTTGCCTTTCCGGGCTTTATTTGTGTCGTTTTCGATTTGTTAACCTTCAGGCAAGAAACTCATCATAGAGACTACAGCCTACGTCGGAGTGGGATCTGTCCAAGGCAGACTCCCGTCGGGCATGACGCCGTCCCGCCGTACCGGTTTCAATCCGGTATGAGAGTGCATCAAGGGGTTCCGGGAACAGCCTTCGGTGAACGTGGATCTAGCTGTGCTGCCGACGAAGGCGCCTCTCTTTTTTCCGCGATCGCACCGACATTCCTGGAGAGTTTCAGCTTGCCGTCTTCCAACAAGGGGGCGGCCGCATGCGGGGATTGGCAGTGGGGCAGGTTTCGCCGGCAGATCGGGCGGCAAATGCACAGGCGGGCAGCTTGCACGACCGGCTGCGTTTTGCTGGCCTGAGCGAAGGCGATCGCGACTTGCTGCGCCAGTTTCGCCATCTCCTTGAACCGAATCTCAAAACCGGCATTCGCGACCTTTTCCAACGCCTCCAGACGTTCCCGGACGCGGCGCGAAATTTCACCAACGAGCGGCAACTCGACCGCTTGCATGACCTGCTCGCCTCCCATTGGGATGTCCTGACCGACGCGCGTTTCGATGCGCTCTACGCCGAGCGGGTGAAGGTCCTCTCCGACACCGAAAGCCGTATGGGTCTTGACCCGCGCTGGCATATCGCCGGCCACGCGGTGGTCATGGAGCACCTTTTGCAGGCCGTGATGGGCGACCTCTCCGGTCGCGGCCTTCTGCCAGGCAACCGCAAGCGCCAGCGCGAGATCGCTGACTTGGTCGGCGCGATCGTCCGGCTTGTCATGGTCGATGTCGAGATTGCCGTATCGCTCAGGTTCAACGAGTTGCGCCTGAAGCACCACCGTGACATGGCCGCCCAGCGGGACCGTGACCGACTGGAGGTCGAGGAGATCTTTGGCCCCGTCTTTCGTGCGCTTGCTGAGCGTGACCTGACCGCCCGCGTCGCGGGCGAGGTGCCGGAGCACTATACCGAACTGGCTGCCGGGCTTAACAGCGCGATCGAGCAGATGCAGTCCGCCTTCATTCTTTCCGAAGAGAAGACCAAGTCTGCAGAGACCGGAACGCAGACGTTTGCCAGCGCGGCGAATGACTATGCCGGTAAAGCAGAAAGCCAATCGACTCGTCTCGATGAAGCCGGCCGGTCGCTTGAGACTCTGACCGGAGGTGCGCGCGACAGCGCATCGAAGAGCCGCGAGGCCGAGGGGAAAGTCTCCGCGACGCAAGAGGCGGTAGAGGCAAGCGGTGCGATCGCTGGTCAGGCGATCGCCGCCATGTCCGACATCGAGGCATCCGCCGAGCAGATCGGCGAGATTATCGGCGTGATCGACGAGATTGCCTTCCAGACTAATCTGCTGGCGCTTAACGCCGGGATTGAGGCTGCACGCGCCGGCGACAGCGGCCGTGGCTTTGCAGTCGTGGCCCAGGAGGTGCGCGCGCTGGCTCAGCGCTCGGCCGATGCCGCACGCGAGATCAAGAGCCTCGTCGCCACCACCAAGTCGCAGGTCGATACCGGCGTTGATATCGTCGGTCGTACGCAGCGGGCGATTGGTGACATTGTCGTCCAGGTCGGTGGTATCAGCGAGACTGTGTCAAGCATCGCTCACGCGACGGACAGCCAAGCCAGCGAACTTGCCTCACTCACAGGCCTTGTCGCGGGCCTTGGAGGAGAGCTTTCCGACAGTGCCACCTTCGCGCGCCGTTCGACCGAGGGGGCGGACGAGCTTCATACGGTTATCCTTGAACTCGGCCGCACGGTCAGGGAGTTCCGCTTCGAGCGCCAATCACAGTCGGCCAGATCGGTCAGCCCGCAGGTCCGGATGTCGCCGGACAGGCCGCAGTCGGCGCCCGCACCCGTCATGACCTCGCCGGCCGAGCCCGAGGATTACGCCGTCAACGACGATTTCGGTTTGTCGGTGCGTATCGCGGGGCTCGGATGTTGAGGGGATTGTTTACCAAAGTCAGATACAGAGGATGTATTGGGGCGGGCAATACGGCCTTTTTGAAGATTGATGATGACACAGTCGTCGGAATTGAACGGCCGGGTTGCCGCGGGCCCGCAGGACAAGGAAAGAACTGATGGCAGCTAAGAAGGGCGAACAGAAAAGCTTGAAACTGTCCGCTGTACTGGATCTGAACGAGGCCTCGAATCTCAAGGCCAACCTCATGTCCATGCGTGGCGACGGTCTGGTCATCGACGCTTCGGGTGTCGAGCGTGTCGGTGCTCAATGCGTGCAGATCCTGATGGCCGGGGCCAAGGCCTGGGAGATGGACAAGAAGCCATTCTCCTTTGCGAAGGCCTCCGACGCCTTCCTCAAGACACTTCAACTGATAGGCGTGAGTGTAGATCATCTGCTCGCCAAGGAGATCCGGAAATGAAGAAAAAAGTACTCACAGTGGATGATTCCAGGACCATACGAAACATGCTCCTGGTCACGCTCAACAATGCGGGCTTTGAGACCATCCAGGCGGAAGACGGTATCGAAGGCCTCGAAGTGCTCGAAGAATGCAATCCGGATGTCATCGTTACCGACATCAACATGCCGCGCCTTGACGGTTTCGGCTTCATTGAAGGTGTTCGTCGCAATGAGAAGTATCGGGCCGTTCCGATCCTCGTGCTGACCACTGAAAGCGACGCAGAAAAGAAGAACCGCGCCCGTCAGGCTGGTGCGACAGGCTGGATCGTCAAGCCTTTTGATCCAACCAAACTGATCGATGCCATCGAGCGTGTAACCGCCTAATCCGGGAATTTCTTCTATGGATATGAACGAAATCAAAGAGATCTTCTTCCAGGAATGCGAGGAGCAGCTCGCCGAACTGGAATCCGGTCTTCTGAAAATGAATGACGGGGATCGCGACCCGGAAACGGTCAATGCCGTATTCCGTGCCGTGCACTCGATCAAGGGCGGCGCCGGTGCCTTCGGTCTCGATGACCTGGTGGCCTTCGCCCATGTCTTCGAGACCACTCTCGATTGCGTTCGATCCAACAAGCTTGAGCCTGGCCTGGAAGTCATGAAGGTCATGCTCAAGTCGGCTGACGTGCTGGCCGACCTGACCAATGCCGCCCGCGATGGCGGCAGCATCGATCCATCCCGCTCGAGCGGCCTAGTAAAGGAACTCGAAGCGCTGGCGAATGGCGAACTGCCTCAGGGCGGTGCCGCGGTGCCCAAGCCCGCGGCCGCTGCTGCACCGGCGTCAGCTCCCGCGCCCACCGACGAGAGCGGCTTCCAGCCGATCCCCTTCTCCTTCGATGACGATCTTAGTGACGAGCCGACGATCGTTCCCTCGACCTTCGACGTCACCTTCAAGCCGCGCCGCGAACTCTACGCCAAGGGTAACGAGAGCGCGCTTCTGCTGCGCGACCTGTCGCGCGTCGGTGAGATGAGCATCCATTGCGATATGGACAGTCTGCCGTCGCTCGAGAACATGGACCCGGAAGGCGCCTATTTCTCGTGGAAAATTCAGATCACAGCCGAGAAGGGCGAGGAGAGCATCCGCCAGGTCTTCGAATTCGCGGAATGGGATTGCGACCTAGACATCAAGCTGCATGAGGAACAGGCCGAAGAGGCCAAGGGTGAAGAACCGCCGATGGTTCCAGTCCCCTTCGATCTCTCGATCCTCGACGATGCCGGCGAGCATAACGGCGCTGAACAGGCTGCAGACGAAAACGTGGTGCAAGCCGTCGAGGCGGCTGGCGCTGCCAGCAATGTCGTGAAGCTCTCGGCTGGCGCTGCCAAGCAGGACAAGAAGGAAACCCCTGCAGCCGCCGCTGCGGCTGCTGCAGCTGCCGCCCAGAACAACGGTGCGGCCGGCCAGACCATACGCGTCGATCTCGACCGTGTTGACCGTCTGATCAACCTCGTCGGCGAATTGGTCATTAATCAGGCGATGCTCTCGCAGAGCGTCATCGAGAACGACAACAACGGAACCTCGTCCATCAACATGGGTCTGGAAGAACTCCAGCAGCTGACGCGCGAGATCCAGGATTCGGTCATGGCGATCCGCGCGCAGCCGGTGAAGCCGGTGTTCCAGCGCATGTCGCGTATCGTTCGCGAAGTGGCCGATATGGTCGGTAAGTCGATCCGCCTCGTCACCGAGGGGGAAAACACCGAAGTTGACAAGACGGTCATCGACAAACTGGCCGAGCCACTGACTCACATGATCCGTAATGCGGTCGACCATGGTATCGAAAGCCCGGAAAAGCGCGAAGCTGCCGGCAAGAACCCGGAAGGCACGGTCAAGCTGACCGCAAAGCACCGTTCCGGCCGTATCGTCATCGAGTTGGTGGATGACGGCGCCGGCATCAACCGCGAACGCGTTCGCCAGAAGGCCATCGACAACGATCTGATCGCGGCCGATGCCAACCTGACGGACGAGGAAATCGACAACCTCATCTTCATGCCGGGCTTCTCCACGGCAGACAAGATCTCCGACATCTCCGGCCGAGGCGTCGGCATGGACGTGGTCAAGCGTTCGATCCAGGCGCTTGGCGGTCGTATCTCGATCACCTCTCGCCCAGGTCAGGGCTCGACTTTCACCATGAGCCTTCCGCTGACGCTCGCGGTTCTTGACGGCATGGTGGTCACGGTCGCCGGTCAGACTCTCGTTGTCCCGCTCACCGCGATCGTCGAAACGCTGCAGCCGGAAGCCGAGAATATCCATTCCTTCGGTGCCAACCAGCGTCTCATCTCGATCCGCAACTCGTTCTGCCCGCTCGTCGATGTGGGTCGGATCCTCAACTTCCGGGCGACCCAGGCCAATCCGATCGACGGTGTTGCCTTGCTCGTGGAATCCGAAGGCGGTGGCCAGCGCGCTTTGATGGTCGATGCCATTCAGGGGCAGCGTCAGGTCGTTATCAAGAGCCTCGAGGCGAACTACACACACGTGCCCGGCATCGCTGCCGCAACGATTCTCGGGGATGGCCGCGTCGCGCTCATCCTGGATGTTGATGCGGTTGTCGCTGCCTCGCGTGGGCAGTCGTTGAGGCAGGAAATGTCGTTGTCTGTCGCAGGTTAGTTCCATGTCGTATGCGGTGAAAAACTTGGTCGAGGGAGGGCGCGAGCTGATCGCCTTCCGCGTCGGCGATCAGGAGTTCTGTGTGAACATCATGTCGGTGCGCGAGATCCGCGGATGGACTCCCGCGACTCCGCTGCCGCATTCGCCGTCCCACGTCATGGGCGTGATCAACCTGCGCGGTGCCGTCCTGCCTATCCTCAATCTGGCGGCTCGGCTCGGTATGACGCCTGTCGAGCCGGACGCGCGCCATGTGATCATTGTCGCGCAGGTCAAGGCGAAGGTCGTCGGGCTTCTAGTTGATGCCGTGTCGGACATTTTGACCGTCAGTGACGAGAACATTCAGCCGACGCCGGAGATTTCCTCCGACGTCGAGAAGCAATATGCACGCGGCATTCTCGCGATCGACCAGCGGATGATCTGTCTCATAGATCTGGAAGCACTGTTCCCTGACGCCGAAAGCGAGGCCGCATGACGCTTGCTGTGAATACATCCCGCCAATCCGATGACGACGTTCTGGCCAGCGGCGAATATCCGCTGACCCGGCGGGATCTGAATGAAATCGCGGCTATGATCTATGCTGATGCGGGAATTTCACTCAACGAGTCCAAGGCCTCACTCGTCTATTCGCGGCTGTCGAAGCACATCCGGAATCTCGGCCTGACAGGCTTTCGCGCCTACTGCAACCTGGTCGCCTCTCCCGAGGGCGCGCAGGAGCGGCGCGAAATGCTGTCGCATCTGACAACAAATTTTACCCGGTTCTTTCGCGAGAACCACCATTTCGACCATCTGCGCACCGAAGTCTTGCCGGGCCTGCTCAACCGCGCCCGTAGCGGCGGCCGCGTGCGCATCTGGTCGGCCGCTTGTTCCGATGGCCAGGAGCCTTATTCGATCGCGCTGACCGTCCTGTCGCTGATGCCGAACGTCGCCGACTACGACTTCAAGATCCTGGCGACCGACATCGATCCCAAGATCCTCGCGCTGGCCCGGGCCGGATGCTACGATGAAAGCGCACTGGAGACCGTCAGCCCTGCCATGCGCAAGCAATGGTTCAAGGACGTCGACGTCAACGGCCGGCGCAAGTGCCAGGTGGACGATCGTGTCAAACGGCTGATTACCTTCAATGAACTGAACCTGATGTCGCAATGGCCGTTCAAAGGCAATTTCGATGTCATTTTCTGCCGCAACGTGGTGATCTATTTCGACGAGCCGACCCAGCAGCGCATCTGGTCACGCTTTGCCGGGCTACTGCCGGAAGGTGGGCATCTCTACATAGGTCACTCCGAGCGCGTCTCGGGCGATTCGAAGGGCCATTTCGACAATATCGGCATCACCACCTATCGCTATACCGGAAAAACCGGAGGTGCGCGTTGATGAGCAGCCCTGCCCGAGTCCTCGTCGTCGACGATAGCCCGACCATGCGAGGTCTGATCACGGCCGTGCTTAACGCTGATCCGGAGGTCAACGTTATCGGCCAGGCCGGCGATGCCATGGAGGCACGTGCCGCCATCAAGCAGCTTAATCCCGACGTCGTGACGCTCGACATCGAGATGCCGAACATGAATGGCCTCGAATTCCTCGATAAGATCATGAAGTTGAGGCCGATGCCGGTCATCATGGTTTCCACCATGACCCACCGTGGCGCCGAAGCGACGCTGGCGGCGCTGGAAATTGGTGCGTTCGATTGTGTCGGAAAACCGCAACCGGGTGATGCCCGGCCGTTCGGCGATCTCGCCGAAAAAGTGAAGGCGGCCGCGCGTTCGCAGCATCGCTATGGAGGTCCTCTGAGGTCCAAAGTGGCACCGCCTGCGCCGGCGAACGATTTCCGCGTCGGCCGTAAGATCGTCGCGATCGGTTCGTCAACCGGTGGAGTCGAGGCATTGATCGCGGTCCTGCAGAAATTCCCGCGCAATTGCCCGCCGACGGTAATTACGCAGCACATGCCGCCGACGTTTACCAAAAGTTTCGCAGAACGTCTTAATCGTCTCTGCGCCCCGGTCGTTGAGGAGGCGACCGATGGAGCCAGACTTGAGATCGGCAAGATTTATCTCGCCCCTGGCGGCGACCGCCACTTGCAGGTGGTCAATGCCTCCGCGCCGAGTTGCCGGCTGGTCGACCGACCACCGGTGAACGGGCACCGTCCTTCGGTGGACGTGTTGTTCGATTCGGTTGCGGAATTGGCGGGACGAAACGCTGTGGGGGTAATCCTGACCGGCATGGGCCGCGACGGGGCTTCCGGACTGCTGAAGATGCGGCACGCGGGTGCGCGCACCGTCGGTCAGAACGAGAAGACGTGCGTTGTCTATGGGATGCCCCGCGTCGCCTATGAGTTGGGCGCCGTCGAGCAGCAATTGCCGCTGGGTTCCATTGGGGAGGAAGTCCTCAAACTTACTGCCGCCCGAAAAGAAGGTATCGAATAAATGTCTCTCGCCGAAAAAATCAAAGTTCTGATCGTCGACGATCAGGTAACGAGCCGTCTGCTTCTGAGTGATGCCTTGACCCAGCTTGGCTTCAAGCAGATCACCGCTGCCGGTGATGGTGAGCAGGGGATGAAGATCATGGAGCAACAGCCCCATCATCTCGTCATCTCCGACTTCAACATGCCGAAGATGGACGGATTGGTCTTCCTGCAGCACGTTCGCACCAACCCGACCACAAAAAAAGCCGCCTTCATCATCCTCACCGCGCAGGGTGACCGCGCGCTGGTGCAGAAGGCAGCGCAGCTCGGGGCGAACAACGTTCTCGCCAAACCCTTCACAATCGAAAAGATGAAGGCCGCCATCGAGGCGGTATTTGGAGCGCTGAAATGACAGAGGACAGTGCGGCTAGGCGCGTGCATATCATCCAGGGTGAGTACAAGGTGATCAACGATCCGAGTGTTGTGCTTTCGACCATTCTGGGTTCGTGCGTGGCCGCCTGTCTGCGGGATCCTATTGCAGGGGTCGGCGGGATGAATCACTTCCTGCTACCTGGCTCGGCCAACCCGGGAGCCGGGGGCGGGGATGCGACCCGCTATGGCGTTCATCTGATGGAACTTCTGATCAACGGTCTGCTGAAGCAGGGCGCCCGCCGTGATCGGATAGAAGCCAAGGTTTTCGGTGGGGCCAAGACAATCGCCACCTTCTCGAATGTGGGCGAACAGAATGCCGCCTTCGCCATGCAGTTTCTGCGCGACGAAGGCATCAAGGTGGTTGGTTCGTCAACTGGCGGAGAGCATGGCCGCAAGCTCGAGTTCTGGCCGGTCAGCGGGCGGGCAAGGCAGTATCCTCTGACAGGAGCGGAGACGCAGAAGACGGTGGCACTGGAACAGCGCCCTGTACCTGCATTGAAGCCCGTCGAAAGCTCAATCGAATTTTTTTAAGCACTGGAATCCGGATGCCAAACGAAAACAAAACGGGGACGGCCAACGTGGAAGAGGCACTGCCGGAAATCATGATGCGGGTCGTCTCGGAATTGCACGACGTCGCCTACTTGATCGAACGTATCGAACCGCAGCTTCTGGAGCTAGGCGGCACGAGCGTGCTGGAGCATCCGGACAGTGTAAAGGTCTTGCAGGGCATAGACCTTGCCGTGCAGAAGGCCCGTGGCCTGGCTGAGTTCATCGACACGATCACCGGCTCGATCCCGTCGGACTGGATGGTTGACATGAGCACGGCACTGAGTCTGGTCAAGCTCGCCGATATGCAAAAGGCACTGGGCGACAGTCTGCGCCATGGTCATTCGCAGCCGCTCAGCAAGGCGGCAGGGGACTTCGACTTCTTCTAAGGGCGGCGTCTCGCGCCACTCGAACAAGACGCTCAGGACGAAATGCCGCAATGACTGCGGTATTTCGCTGCCGCGAAACGTTCGCACAAGTTTCAATTTCTAATGTCGCGCCAAGGGCAAAAGCCCCAAGACCCTTCTTGATGATGGTGCGGGACAGAATGAATCTGTTAAATCAATTACTTCAAGTCTCTAAGAACTTGGCGTCACTAGGCCAGGCTCGGCTCCTGGCGATGGCCGGCGTTGGTATCGTTTCTTTCGCACTTGTCATCGCCGCAGCGATCTTCGTCAATAAACCGGCTTATGAAAGCCTTTATGTCGGTCTCGAGACCACTGACATCAATCAGGTCAGTATTGCTCTTGCGGAAGCTGGCATCGATTTTGAAGTTGGTTCCGACGGCAAGAGCATACAGGTTCCGGTCGGCATGACCGGCAAGGCGCGTCTGCTGCTCGCTGAGCGCGGGCTGCCCAACAGCACCAATGCCGGCTATGAACTGTTCGACAATGTCGGTTCTCTCGGTCTGACCTCGTTTATGCAGGAAGTCACGCGCGTTCGTGCTCTTGAAGGCGAAGTCGCTCGTACCATCCAGCAAATCAGCGGCATCGCCGCTGCCCGCGTCCATATTGTAATGCCGGATGTCGGCAACTTCCGTCGCGGCGAGCAGAAGCCGACGGCTTCGGTCATGGTTCGCGCATCGACCGAGACCGGCCGTAAGTCGGCTGCGTCGATCCGCCATCTGGTCGCCTCCTCTGTGCCTGGTCTCGACGTCGAAGATGTGACGATCCTTGATTCGACCGGCCAGCTTCTCGCCTCGGGCGACGAAAGTGGCGGCGCGGCAAACCGCTCGCTCGGCGTTGCCCAGTCCGTGCAGCAGGAGATCGAATCGAACATCGACAAGGCGCTCGCCCCTTTCCTTGGCATGGACAATTTCCGTTCTTCGGTCACCGCGCAGCTCAATACCGACACACAGCAGATCCAGGAGACCATCTACGATCCGGAATCTCGCGTCGAACGGTCCGTGCGTGTCACCAAGGAAAATCAGAAGTCGCAAAGCAAACAGGCTGACTCGGCCGCGACCGTCGAGCAGAACATTCCCCAGGGCGATGTACAGGGTACGGCCGGTGGTCCGCAGTCTTCCGACGAGCAGGACAAGAAGGAAGAGCAGACCAACTACGAGATCAACAGCAAGACGGTCGCGACTGTGAAAAACAGCTACACCATCGAGAAGATCTCGGTAGCCGTGGTTGTCAACAAAGGACGAATCGCCACCATGGTCGGCGAGCCTGTCGATCAGGCGAAGATCGATGCTTATCTGGCCGAGATGCAGAAAATCGTCTCGACAGCAGCTGGCCTCGATACAAACCGTGGCGATCTCGTCACTCTGACCGCGATGGACTTCCTTGAGAATCAGTTGCTCCAGGAATCCGCTTCCGGCCCAGGCGTGATGGATACCTTGAGCCGCAACCTCGGTGGCATCATTAATTCGCTCGCCTTCGTCGCCGTCGCCTTCCTGATTGTCTGGATGGGTATTCGCCCGATGGTCCGCGCTGCCGGAGGTGGGTCGGCTGCGATTGCCGGTGGTGTGGAAGAGGCAGCAGGCCTGGAACTGCCAGACTTCTCGCCGGCGCTCGGCGGCGCTGCCGGTGGCTCGCTGATGGATGGCTTTGGCGCGGACTTCGGTTTCGACAGCACCGACGACCTGCTGACTATGGACGACGACGCAAGCGGCGGCTTCAACCGCCGGGTCAAGGAAGGTCCAGAGCGCCGCCTGTCGCGTATGGTGGAGATCTCGGAAGAGCGCGCCGCCAAAATTCTCCGCAAGTGGGCCATCGAAAAGGCTGCCTGACAAAAATGAAATGCCGGACAGACAAAAGCCGCGTCGGGGTCTTCCCGATGCGGCTTTTGTCTGTCCGGTAACCGGCCCATGGCAGATGATGGGTGCGAATGCGGCAGCGGCATGCGACTGGTTGCCGCTTCGCATGGTCATCAATGTGCCGGAATTTGTAAGTTGGGGGCGCATTGATTCGGGCCTGTGATCTTTGGCTCTTTATCTTCTAGAATGACTATGATTCGTTAGCTGGCAAGAACGAGCGAAGCGGTATTCGAGAAGCGGCGTATTCCGTTTTTTTGGTGCGAACCTTCGCGATCAAAACGTTTCGTCCTTGAGGGGGCAACAAAATGGACGCGGAACTGTCCGAGGACAAAATCGGGAGCAAAAGGGCGCCTGCCGTGGCGGCTGATGTCACTCCTCGGCTTTCATCCCGCGATCAGTTGATCCGCAAGCTGGCGGTCGCATCGCAAGCTGGCCACATGAGCGCCAGTCTAGCCGTCCTTGGCGACTATGTCGGGGCGTCTCACTATCTGCTGGCGCGCTATGACCTCGTGCAAGAGCGTGGGCTTGATTTTGTCGTCTCGTCCAACTGGCCCTTCGACCTGGTTCGACGGCTGGAGAGCGAAATCTCGGCGGCTTATTCGCGATCGACCGAGCTCGAAAAGTGCCTTTCCGTCTTGCATCCGAAGTTCAACCTATTGCCCGACGACGCGCATGTACCGCCGGGGATCAGTCGCCAGTATTGTTCGTTGACGCTCGGCGTTGGGCGTACACGCTTGGCTTTGATGCTGCTGTTTGCGGATAATTTTGTCTTGTCGCCGGAACTTCTGCGTGAGGTCGGTCTGCTGACCGGATATTGCATCAGTCTGTCGACACGCAAGACCCAGAAGAGCGAACGCGATTTCGAACTGACCGAACGCGAACTCGAGTGTTTGTTCTGGATCGCCGAAGGCAAGACGAGCGACGAAATTGCCACGATTCTGGGAATCTCGCGCAACACCATCAACAACTACATCACCAGCGTGATGCGCAAAACGGCAACGAAGACGCGGTCCGAGGCGATCGCCTTCGCGGTCCGCAACAATCTCGTCTAGAAGAAAGAGTAGGGCAGGCATGGCATATCCCGAAGGGCCGTTTGAAACCGTACGGGAGGATCTGAAAGCCTCAATCTCCCGTCAGGTGACGTCCCGGTCGGACATATTCCCGAAACTGGTTTCTCTGCAGCGTGCGCTGCACGCGCGGGGGGTCGCCGTCTTGCGCGTGAGCGGTGCCGGCATGGCCGCGAAGCGCCGATTAGTGGCGGAATATGAGAGCTGGCCTGCAGCCCATGGAATGGGTTGCGACCCCTTCATCGCCACCTACGGGGAGATACTGCTCAACCATATCGAAGCGTCGATCCTGCCCATCCTATGGAGCGCCGAGGAAAGCGGGGCCTTCGCCGAAGCCTCCGATTTCGTGCCCTTCGTTGTTCAGCTGGAGCAGCGCGGGCTGGCCTATTCGGGCATCGCTTTCCCGGTACGCCTCGGGGCCTTCGGAAACGGCTATGTGATGTTTCCGACGACCGGAGCGGTCGACTTGCCCGGGGAACTGATCCTCGACGTGCACGGCCGCTGCTACAAGGTCATGACGGAAATACTGACGCTGGAGGAGCGCCGTGTCTTGCCGTCGGAAACCCTGAGCGAGCGGGAAATCGCCTGCCTGCAGTTGGCTGGCGACGGGCGGATCAGTGAGGAAATCGCCGAGCACCTCAAACTGTCGGTGCACACGGTCAATGCCTATCTCGGATCGGCGACGATCAAGCTCGATTCGGTCAACCGAATCCAGGCGATCGCCAAGGCGATTCGCCTCGGTTACATTACCTGAGCGGTGCGCTTCCAGGTCACATATAGAGTGAATCGCTTGGTGACTTGACGAAGCGAGCTTCGCGTAGCCTGCGCTCGAGCAGCCGTGTGTTCTCGTCCGGATCACCCGAGGGCTGCTGGAACGCGATGTGGTTGATCTCCACTCCCGCATGCTCGTCGGCGAGCGACAACTGCGCGTAGATCGTGATGTCCTTCGGCTTGATCTCGAGATCGAGAACAACCTCTGGAACGCCACCCCAATCAAGGCGATATTCGCCGCCGGCGCCGAAGATTACGGTGCCAGGGTGGAAGTAGAGCTCGGCCGCTGAGGAAACGAGGTCGGCGATGTTTCCGTATAGCTCGAAGCGCAGCATAGAAATCAGGTCCGCTGCGTCGAGCAACCGCAATTCGGTGGCAACGGGGCTGATTGCCTCGGCCACGATGCGTTCACGCTGGGTGGTGTAGGGGCATTTTTTCATCGCGTTAGCGCACCCGCCTCTTTTGCGCCTTCGCGGAATAGACTCGATGCACGAGTTCCGCGACGGCCTTGTAGAATATCGACGGAATGACACTATCCACTGAGACTTGCGCAAACATGGAGCGGGCGAGGGGCGGATCTTCGAAAATAGGGATATCGTTCTCGCGGGCGAGTTCGCGGATTTTCAGCGCGACCAAGTCCTGGCCCTTGGCGATGACTACCGGTGCCTCATTCTCTTCGCGTACATAACGTAGCGCCACCGCGTAATGGGTCGGGTTGGTGATCACGAGCGTGGCGCGCGGCACGTTGTTGATCATGCGGCGCCGTGCGCGATCACGCGCGATCGAGCGCTGCCGCGCCTTGATGATCGGGTCACCCTGTGATTGCTTGTGCTCGTCCTTGATTTCCTGCTTTGTCATGCGCAACTGGGTATGCCAGTGGTACCGCGTCCAGAAGAAATCGACGACTGCCAAGACGAAGGTGGCAAGCAGGATGACCACCATCATTTTCTTCAGAATCGTGGCAAACTTGACGAAGATCACCTGAGGATCGGAAAACAAGGCGTCGATCGTCCCGAAATACTCCGATTTGAGTGAGAAAACCATGATCGTCGAGACGATGACGATCTTGAAAAGCGACTTGCCGAACTCCACGACACCGGTAACGCTGAACAGCCTTTCCCAGCCCTTGGCCAGCGACACGCGCGATGCCTGCGGCCTGATGCGCTCGAGCACGAATGACGGAACGTTCTGAAGCACGTTCGAACCGACCCCGAACAGCATGATGAGTGCGACGGCAGGCAGGAGCAGCGCGCTGGCCTCCCAGCCCAGATGGACAAAAAGGGAGACGACGTCAGTCGCAGAACTGATTTTCCACTGGTCCGGCTGTTCGAACAGATCGCGCAACGTTTCGCCGATGCGTGCGATGCCGGACGGCAGGAAAAAGACGACATACAGATAGACGGCGAGCGCCGAGGCGAAGATTGGGACTTCGCGGGACGAGGGAGTATTGCCCTTCTCCACCGCGTCCCGCATCTTTTTCTCGGTCGGGTCTTCTGTTTTGCTGTCTTTGTCCTGATCGTCGGACACGGCCTTATCCCTCGGTTGTCAGGAACGCGCACAAAATCGCCGCCGTTCGCGTGCGACCGGTATCGGCCGAACCACTCTATGCCTAATCCGCCGCTACGTAGCGATCGAAAAATCCCGCGATCTTCCGTTGACGCTAAACGCCCGCCGATTGGCATTCAATCGGCGGGCGCAGCAAGTCTTCGGTTTTCAACAGTCGCTCGACCCTAGGCAGCCTGCTGGTCGCCTTCGGCTTCCTTGAGCTGGATCTGGCCGGCATTGGCGAGGCGAATCGCCTCTTGGGCCACGGCGCGGCGGGCGATGGCGATTTCGCGCGGGCTGATGCCGACCGTGCCGGAGCCAAGATCCGATTCGATCATGCGGCGCGAGCGTGGGCTGATGGCGGAGAGCACGCATTCCTTGATTTCCGCCGAGGCACCGCGCAACGCCATCGTAAGGATGTCGCCGGAAATGTCGTTGAGCAGCATGACGCGGCCGCGCTGCGGCATGGCCAGCAGGTCCTCGAACAGGAAGATCTTCGGGCGAACCTTGTTGACGGCTTCCTTGTTGATCGATTCGAGCGAGGTGAGCAGGGTATCGACTTCCGGCTTCTCCAGCTCGTTCATCAACTCGGCGACCTTTGCCGAGCCCGTCGAATTGCGTTCGGCCTCGATTTCGGCGATCAGATCGTGAACCCTGTTCTCGATGATCTGTGCCGCCTTCGGGCTGACGCTCTTCAGATTGACGGTTCGGTTCATGATGTCGGCGCGTCGGCTTTCCGGCAGCTTCAGCAGCACTTTGGCGCCAAAGGATGACGGCAGCATCGACAAGATGTAGGCAACCGTCTGTGGATGTTCGCGCATGAGGAACTTGGCGATGAAATCGGGATCAGCGTCCTGCAGGCGATCCCAGATCGATGCCTCGAAAGCCTGGAAGGCGGTGCGCCGACCGAGTAGGCCGTCGACCTCTTCCGGAGTGAGGCCCTCCTCGAGAATGCTCTCGATCGCCTTGGCGTTGTCCATAAGACCTGCGCCTTCGGTGAACAGGTCCTCGAATTCGTTAACGAGTATCTGCAACTCGTCCGGTGGAATGGTCCGCAGGGTCTGAGCCGAAGCGATGATCGTCTGCAACTCTGCCTGGGTGAAATATTTCAGTAGCTTTCCGGCCACACCCTTTCCCATGGCCAGCAGCACGGCGGCTGCTTTGTCTGCCTGGGAAAGTGGCTTGCCCGTCACTGGGCCGCCGAAATCGTCAAAGTCCATCATGGTCTTTCCTCTCTGGCCCTGGGAAGGGGTCAGGACATCTTGCTACCCATCACTTCGATCAGCTTGACGCCGAAGCGCGTGTCGTCATTCTCCAGTACGGTGATCTCGCCGCGTGCGATGCGGCGGCCGTTCACCATGATCTCGACCGGTTCGCCGATCTTCTTGTCGAGCGCGATGATGGCGCCTTCCTCGAGGTTCATCAGACCGGAGACCTGCATGCGGCTCGAGCCCAGGACGATCTGGACGTCGATCGGAATGTCCATGATCAGGCCGAGATTGGCGTTGAGCGCGCTGCCCGGTTCTGCGGGAGAAGCGCTGGATGTTGTACCGAAGGACGTGTCGCCGAAGGAGGTCTCGCCAAAGGTCTCTCCGCCGCCAAAGTCGGTGGATGGGCCGCTGAGCGCTCCACCGCCGCCGAAATCGCCCCCGAAGTCCGACAGTGGATCGGATTTGACATCGCCCATGGCGAAATCGTCGCCAAGTCCACCACCGAAATCGGAGCCCACATCGGGAAGCGTTCCTTCGGCATCGTTCTTCAGGACGCCGCGCAGGTCATCGATCGCCTGGTCGAAATCGGTGTCGCTGCCGGGCATCGCCAGCGCGTCGTCTTCAAGATTGGGGGTCTTCTTCGTAGCCATGAAATGATTATTCCCGTTGAAACTTGCCTCAACCTGCCGTGCCGCCACAGCAGGTCGGGTCGGCTTAGCCCATCAAATGTTTCAGTATCTCGTCTTCGCTGCTGACATTGTCCTTGACGCGCACCGTATAGTGCTCGCCGGCACGCCCGAATTCGCAGCGGTACATGTCCTTGCCGTTGGCGCTCACGTCGACCATGACATCGCTCTTGTCCCGGAAGGGGATGACATCGCCCGCGACGAGGCGGGAAATGGTGTTCAGCGTCAGCGTTTGCAGACGGACCCTGGCTTCGAGTGTGATCTGGGAGCGGCGCACCTGCTCAGCGATCTGCTCTGCCCATTCCTTCTTGTTGCGTGACATTTGGTTCTTTGATCTCGGCACCGTCACCACTGTCTTCAACAGCGCTTTTTGTGGCACGATAAGATAGAATTCCGAAGACACCGTTCCGAGATCGATGCGCATCTTGATGGCTGCTGCGAATTCGTCGACGTGGTCGGTCTCCGGCTTGCCGCGATCCTCCGCATTGTGAGGTTTCTCGATCAGCGGTTCGAAGCCGCCGGCCGCATTGACGCCAGAGCGCAGAACATTGGCGATCTTGTCGAAAACCATGGAGGAAAGGTCGAGCTCAATGCGCGACAGTGGCCTGTGAATGGGCTCCTCGATCGTCTCGGGAAGAGCGCCCAGCAGGTTCTCCATCAAGGTGATGACGAAGCTGTTGTCGCAGGCGAGAATGAAGTGCGGGGACCAGTTGCGCAATTGCGTGTCGGCCAGCACGACATTGTCGCCGAGTCCCGCGACGAGCTCGCTCATCAGGCCGGTCTCGTGGCCGGAATATGCGACTTCGATCGTCAACCCGGTTTCGCTGTGGAATATGTCCGGCAGAAATTCAGTATAAAGGTCACAGAAATCCGAGCAGAGCTTGGCGATGGTTGCCTTGTCACCCAGTGCGCCTGTCAGGCGGGCAAGGAGCGCGCGGTCCATGGCGGGGTCGGATTTGGTCTTGAGTTCGGTCATCGTCATGCCGCCTTGTTCTCACCGCCCGGGTTCATCATTTCCTGTTCAACGGCGTCGATCGACGGACGCTCGTAGGCGGAAATGGTTTTGCGTCCGTATTCGAGCGCGACCTGCGGAACGGAGCCATTCATGTAGGCGAGCAGGGTCTGTTTGACGATGATGTAAAGACGATGCTGTTTCGTGCGGACGACCTTGATCTGGGAGATCAGCGGGTTGCAGACCGAGTAGGACAGGAAGATGCCGAGCATGGTGCCGACGAGTGCCGCGCCGATCAGGCCGCCGAGAACCTCCGGCGATTCGTTGATCTTGCCCATCGCCTTGATAACGCCGAGAACGGCCGCCACGATACCGATCGCCGGGAAGGAATCGCCCATGGCCGTGATCGCGTGATAAGGCTTCATCTTGTCGTAGAGGATCGTATTGATTTCCTCGTCCATCAGCGCCTCGATTTCGTGGCTACGGGCATTGCCGATAATGATGAGGCGGACGTAGTCGCAGATGAATGACCTCAGTTCCTGGTTCTTCAGAACCGAAGGAGCCGCTTGGAAGATCGTCGATTCATCGGGATTGTCGATATGGGCTTCGATCTCGTTACGCGATTTCGTTCTCAGGTCGCGCATCAGCGAATAGAGCACACCGAGTACATCAAGATAAGCCCGTTCCTTGGGAACCGAGTGCTTGAAGGCTTCGGCGAGCGCCTTGCCTGAGTCTTTTACGACCTTCATCGGGTTGGCCATGATGAAGCCGCCGAGGCCAGCCCCGCCGATGATCATGAGCTCGAAAGGCTGCACAAGCACGTTGAGGTGGCCGCCCATAGCCATGAACCCGCCGAGGATACAGCCGAGGGTGATCACAAATCCGATGATGATATTCATTTTGTGCCCGAACCTAAACGTTGTTTATCACGTCAAGGGTTACGGACCTTGCCTTGCGTGAGGCTGAACCCCGCGCCTTTACGACTCGTGAACCTACAGACAGCTTCGCGCAAGCCTTTTGCCGCATGAAGAGCGATAACGGACGCATTTTCCGATTGTCCATATCGAAAGGCGCAACGACCGTGACGACGACTTACACGAGCTACCGACAGATTACGCAGAACATCGACAAATCGATCGAGCGCGTCGCCAAGGAACCGGAGGTGGCGCGCGAAACCGAATACTATTTGTCGAAGATCGGCGACATCAAGTCCGTCGACGAATTCATGGCCGATACCCGTCTTTATAATTACGCGCTGAAAGCGCACGGACTGGAGGACATGGCCTATGCCAAGGCCTTTATCCGCAAGGTCCTGACGGAAGGCGTCTCAAGTGACAAGGCGTTCGCCAACCAGTTGACCGACAGTCGTTATGCCAATCTTGCCACCTCCCTTAACTTTGAGGCTCAGGGCGCAGCCGCGACCTCCTTCGACAAGGCTCAACAGGGCGTGGTCGACCTCTACATGCACGAGGCGCTGGAGCAGGAGGCCGGAAACGACAATACCGGCGTTCGTCTCGCGCTCTATTTCGAGCGCAATAGCTCGAAGATTACTTCCGCTATGGACATTCTCGCCGACGATGCGCTCTCCCAGGTGGTTCGCACCGCGTTGCAGCTGCCAGACGAATTCGCTGCATCGGACATTGACCAGCAGGCGAGTTACCTCAAGCGGGTGCTCGATATCGAGGACTTCCAGGACCCCGAGAAGACCGGCAAGTTCCTGGAGCGTTTCACCGCGATGTGGGAAATTGGAAACCCCTCGGACAACTACGATCCGCTTGCGGTCTTCGGATCCTCGTCAGGTCACGGTATTTCGCCGGACCTTCTCATCTCTATTAATTCTCTAAAGCTCGGAGGCAGCTAAGTGCAATCCGGATTATACGTCTCGCTTTCCTCGCAGATGGCGCTCGAACGCCGCCTGACCACGATTGCCGACAACATGGCCAACGTGAACACCGTTGGCTTCCGTGCCACGGACGTCAAGTTTGACCAAGTGCTGAGTAAGACGCAGAACGACATCAACGCGAAGATCGCCTTCGTCAATCAGGGTAACGACTACCTGTCGACCAGGAACGGCGAACTCTCGCAGACCGGCAACACGCTTGATTTCGCAGTCAAGGGAGATGCCTGGTTCGCCATCAATACGCCGGTTGGCCAGGTGCTGACCCGTGATGGTCGTTTCACCATGAAGGAAACCGGCGAACTGGTCTCCGTGCAAGGCTATCCGGTTCTCGATGCCGGTGGCGCTCCGATCCAACTGAACCGCGCCGGTGGTCCGCCAACAGTTGGCGCAGACGGCAAGATCGTTCAGGATGACCGTCAGGTGGCGACTATCGGCCTCTTCTCAGCCGACATTACCAAGGGTTTCGTTCGCTTCGAAAACAGCGGGGTTTCCATGGTGGACCAGCCGAAACCGGTCGTGGATAACGCCGAGGTAGCCATCATGCAGGGTTACCTGGAGAATTCTAATGTCAACGGCATCGGCGAGATGACCCAGCTCATACAGGTTAATCGCGCGTTCGAAAGCATAAGCTCGCTGATGCGTGACAGCGAAAGCTCCCTCAGTGACGCGATCAAGGTTCTAGGCGGCTCCAGCTGATCCTGAACGTCCATTCCTCAAGACATGGCGGAAGAGATGTCCCAGATGCCTGCGCTGTCCCCCAAGTTGACCCAGATGGCCGGGCTTGCCGCCCGCTATGCCAATCCGGATTATTCCGTCACTCATGGCGGCCATGTCCGCACGATCGCCGCTGGCCACTATACGGTGTCGGGATTGTCACGCCATTTGCGCCTCGGTGAATTCGTCGCCCACCGCAGCCGCTCCGGCATCCATCTTGGAGAGGTCGTCCGGGTCGAGCCGGACCTCGCCTATGTCTGCCCGATCGAGCCGGGTGAACCGATCGGCATCCATGATGTGGTGATCCGCAAGGGTGCCTTCCGTATCGCTCCCGATGACAGCTGGTGTGGTCGCACCATTGATGCACTCGGTGATCCGATTGACGGTGGCCCCCCCTTGCATCCGGGTGCGGTCCGTCGCTCTATCTCCAACAGCGCTCCTCCTTCGATGACGCGTCGCCGCGTTGAGCAGGGCTTTCGCACCGGCGTGCGCGCAATCGATCTCTTTTCACCGCTCTGCCTTGGCCAGCGTCTCGGCATCTTCGCCGGCTCCGGCGTCGGCAAGTCGACGCTTCTGTCGATGCTGGCGCGCGCCGACGCCTTTGACAAAGTAGTCATTTCGTTGGTTGGCGAGCGTGGCCGTGAGGTGCGCGAATTCATCGAGGATACACTCGGTCCGAACATGGCCAAGTCCGTTGCGGTGGTGGCGACCAGCGACGAGAGCCCGATGTTGCGCAAGATGGCGCCATTGACCGCCATGACCATTGCCGAACACTTCCGCGACCGCGGCGAAAATGTCCTCTTTATTGTCGATAGCGTCACCCGCTTTGCCCATGCAATCCGCGAAGTGGCGACCGCCGCCGGTGAGCCGCCGATCGCGCGCGGCTATCCAGCCTCCGTCTTCACCGAGCTGCCGCGCCTGCTCGAGCGTGCCGGCCCTGGAGAGGAAGGCACCGGAACGATCACAGCCATCATCTCGATCCTCGTCGATGGCGACAATCACAACGACCCGATTGCCGATTCGACCCGCGGCATTCTCGATGGTCACATCGTGCTTGACCGCAGTCTCGCAGACGAGGGCCGTTATCCGCCGATCAATCCGCTTTCCTCGATCTCGCGACTGGCGCGCAAGGCCTGGACCGGAGAGCAGGAGAAGCTGGTTTCGCGGCTGAAGACGTTGATCCATCGCTTTGAGGAGACCCGGGACCTACGCCTCATCGGTGGCTATCGACCGGGGACCGATGCGGACCTCGACATGGCGATCAAACAGGTGCCGGTGATCTATGAAGTCCTGAAACAGACGCCCGGCGAAAAGCCGGCAGCCGATGCCTATGCAGACCTGGCGAATGCGTTGAAAGCTGCGCAAGGCGGTAATCAGCCGGCCGGGGCTGGAAGAACGAGAGGGTGACCGTGACCGATTTCGACGCCGACGAACCAGTAGCGCCGCTGAAGCCGAAGCCGCGCCGCCGCACATCCATAACCGATCGCGTGCTCGGCGCGACCGGAGTGGCGCTCGCATGCGCGGCCGCCTTCTTCCCGTGGTATGTCTTTTTCAACGAAGAAAAGTTCGGTGTGCGTGTCGCCGACTGGGAGCGCACCCGCGACCTCCCAGAGGGACCAGGCCGCAACGTCTTCAGCGTTTCTCCCCTGGCCATGGTCGACAACGACAACAAGAGCAGCGGGGAAACGACCGGGACTTCGGTCGATCCGCTGGTTACAGCCACAGTCTCCAAGCTTGGTGTGGAGAAGCCCGGGGCTGCGGACATGCCCGAGGCCCAACCCTTCCCGGGGCGAAGCGGTTTCCGCCTCCTGCATGTTGCCAATGGCCGAGCCCTCATCGAGGACACTTCTGGCATGTATATGGTCCGCGTGGGCTCTATCCTGCCGGACAACAGCCGCGTCGCCACGCTTGAGCAGCGCGACGGTAAATGGGTGATCGTCACCTCGACCGGTGAAGTCTACAAGAACAATTGATCGACAAAAGCGAAAAGGGCGCCGTGAGGTTCACGGCGACTTCAGCGCGGCTTCCGCCGCATCAAGCGCGGCGATCACGTCCGAGTCAGTCAGTTGCGGAAAATGCCGATAGCTGAAGCCGATCGCGCCAAGCGCGCTCAGGCTTTCAAGCACAACGATCTCATCGACTTCGTCTCTGAGCATGTCCAGCGCTTCCTCCGAGGCGACGGGCACGGCCAGAACGATTCTGGCCGGGTTCCTCGCCTTTAGCCCCTTGATGGCGGCCCTGACGGTCGCTCCGGTGGCAATCCCGTCGTCGACGACGATCGCAACCCGACCTGCCAGCGGAACCGGGCGACGCCCGCCGAGATAGAGTGCCTCACGCCTATGGATCTCAGCGAGTTCCTCAGTCGCGGCAGCGTCGAAAGTCGCCTGATCGACCGCCGAAAAGCCGATCACGCTTTCGTTCCGCACGGTGATCGGTTGATCACCGTCGATGATCGCTCCCATGGCGAGTTCGGGTTGGGTAGGCAGGCCAATCTTACGCACGAGCAGCAAGGTCATTGGCGCGCCGAGGTGGCGGGCGATAGGCAGCGCCACGTCGACACCGCCTCTGGGCAGGGCGATGACCACCACATCCTGTCCGCGAAACCTTTCCAGAGTGGCGGCGAGCCGCTCTCCGGCATCGATTCGATCTTTGAATGCCATGGCTGGTTTCGGCCTCCTCTTGCATTCTCAAGGCGAAATTCCCGGCTGCCGCTTCCGTAAGTCCCACGCAAGTTTACCGCTCTAGGTTCGAGACAGAAAATGGCGGAGAAAAGTCCATGCAACCCATCCAGCTTTTCGAACTGGCTGCTAGGCAGGCCGAGTGGCTATCTGTACGTCAGGAGGTCGTGGCGAGCAATATTGCGAACGCCAACACTCCGAAATACCTGGCCAAGGATATAACCCCTTTCAGCGCCGTATTGGACACCACGACCACGGCGCAGATGGCGCGGACCAATCCCAATCACATGGCGTTGAACGATCTCAGCGACGACGACATTGAGATCAAGGAATCGGAGCTGAACGACGAAATCGGCATGCAGGAGTCGGGCAATTCGGTTTCGATCGCCGAGGAGCTGACCAAGACCGGTGAAATCAAGCGACAGCACGAGCTCAATACGAACCTCGTTGCTTCCTTCCATCGCATGATGCTGATGACGGTGAAGAGATAAAATGACAGATCCATTGAGTGCAGCCCTTAAGATCGCCGGCAGCGGACTGGAAGCCCAGTCCACCCGCCTGCGCATCGTTTCGGAGAACATCGCCAATGCGCGTTCGACCGGAGACACCCCCGGCGCGGATCCCTACCGCCGCAAGACGGTGACCTTCGGGAGTGAACTCGACCGCGTCAGCGGTACGGATGTGGTCAAGGTCAAATCGATCGGTGTCGACGATTCCGACTATATCGAGGAATACGAGCCGGGCCACCCGGCCGCCGACGAGAACGGTGTCGTCAAGATGCCGAACGTCAACATCCTGATCGAGATGGGCGATATGCGGGAAGCCAATCGCACCTATGAAGCCAATCTCCAGACCATCAAGCAGACCCGTGAGCTGCTGTCCCAGACCATTTCTCTCCTGAAGGCCTCGCAATGATTGATCAAATCCAGAATCTGGGCTCGCTCTCCAAGGTCTCCGGCCTCGGCACCACCGACGCGGCGTCGTCCACGACCACGACAGTCGGCGCCACCCCCGGCAGCATGACGGGCATGAGCTTTGCCAGCGTCCTCGGCGATATGGCGAACTCGACTGTGAACAACCTCAAGCAGGCGGAAGCCGCCTCCTTCGATGGCATCACAGGCAAAGTCAGCACGCGCGAAGTCGTCGATGCGGTGATGGCGGCGGAACAGTCGCTGCAAACGGCGATTGCCCTGCGCGACAAGATCGTCTCGGCCTATCTCGAAATTACCAAGATGCAGATCTAGCGGATTAAGGACTGACACATGAGAGCGCTCGCCATTGCAGCCACCGGCATGGATGCCCAGCAGACCAATCTTGAGGTCATTGCCAACAACATCGCCAATATCAACACGACGGGTTACAAGCGAGCCCGTGCCGAGTTTACCGATCTGCTCTACCAGACCGAGCGCGCTCAGGGCGTTGCCAACCGTGCCAACCAGGCGATTGTTCCTGAAGGTGCGAACATCGGTCTCGGCGTACAGACCGCTGCCGTGCGCAACATCCACACCCAGGGTGAACTCGCCCAGACCTCGAACGAACTCGATCTGGCTCTCGTCGGTCGTGGTTGGTTCCAGATCGAATCTGCGGACGGCACGACGCAATACAGCCGCTCCGGCGCTTTCAACACCAATGCTGATGGTCAGTTGGTGACGATTGACGGCTATGCCGTGGTTCCGGCCATCACCATCCCCTCGGACGCCAGCGAAGTCGTCGTCTCACGGACGGGGCAGGTGCAGGTTCGCATCGGCAACAGCTCGGACTATACGGATGTCGGCCAGCTGACGATCGCCAACTTCGCCAACGAGGCCGGTCTGAAGCCGCTAGGCGACAACCTGTTCGCCGAAACCGCCGCATCAGGCGAGGCGATCGTGGCGGCTCCGGAAGATCCGGGCTTCGCCTATATCAAGCAGGGGTACCTCGAATCGTCGAATGTCGATTCCGTAAAGGAGATCACCGACATGATCTCGGCCCAGCGCGCCTATGAAATGAACTCTAAGGTCATCCAGACCGCCGACGAAATGGCTCAGATCGTCAGCAAGAATCTGAAGTAAGCACGGAGGCAGGCAAACATGACGTTTCGCCGGATCGCGAGTTATCTGGTAAGCACGGGAACCGCATTGGCCGTCGGCGCTGCCCTGTGGGCCGCGCCGGGCGCAGCCTGTGCGGAGGGTTTTGCGGTCGTCGCGACCCAGACGATCTACCCCGGCGAAACCGTGTCGGCCGCGCAGCTCAAAGAGGTAGAGGTCACCAATCCGAACCTCGCGGGCGGCTATGCAAAGTCGATCTCGGAGGTCGACGGCATGGTCTCCAAGCGCACGCTGCTTCCTGGGCGTACCATTCCCGTCGCCAGCCTCAGGCCACCCTACGCGATCAACCGCGGCGCCAATATCCGGCTGACCTTCACGCTTGGCAATATGACGATCTCCGCCTCGGGCACGCCGCTCTCCGACGCCTTGGTCGGAGATGTCATCAAAGTCCGCAATCTCGATTCTGGTGTCATCGTCACCGGGACCGTGCTGGCGGACGGAACAGTACAGGTGATGGCGAAATGAAGAGTTTCCGTTTCCCCGGCTTCGCGATGCTTGTTCTCGCCGCATTGCTTTGGCCCGAAGTCGGCGCGCAAGCCGCTGGGTCGCGCATCAAGGACATCGCCTCGCTCCAGGCCGGCCGGGACAACCAGCTTATCGGCTATGGCCTGATCGTTGGCCTGCAGGGCTCTGGCGACAGTCTGCGTTCGTCGCCGTTTACCGACCAGTCGATGCGCGCCATGCTGCAAAACCTCGGCATCTCGACGCAGGGCGGTCAGTCCAATGCCAAAAACGTCGCCGCCGTCATGGTGACCGCGACACTGCCACCCTTTTCCAGTCCTGGCAGCCGGATCGACGCGACTGTCAGCTCGCTCGGCGACGCGACCTCGCTGCGCGGCGGCACCCTAGTCATGACCTCGCTCACCGGCGCAGACGGCCAGATCTATGCCGTTGCACAAGGCTCGGTGATTGTCTCCGGCTTCAATGCTCAGGGGCAGGCGTCCAATCTTCAGGAGGGCATCACAACGTCCGGCCGCGTGCCGAATGGCGCGATCATCGAGCGTGAGTTGCCCTCGAAGTTCAAGGATTCCGTCAATCTCGTTCTGCAGTTGCGCAATCCGGACTTTACCACGTCGATCCGCATTGCCGATACGGTCAATGCTTTCGCTCGTGCGGCTTTCGGCGCGCCGATCGCCGAGGCGCGCGACAGTCAGGAAGTGATCGTGGAGAAGCCGCGCACGGCCGATCTCGCCCGTCTGATGGCTGATATCGAAAACCTCACGGTCGAGACGGATTCACCGGCCAAGGTGGTGATCAACGAGCGCACTGGAACGATCGTCATCGGGGCCGAGGTTCGTGTGTCGAAGGTCGCCGTCAGCTATGGAACACTTACTGTGCAGGTCACCGAGACACCGCAGATCATTCAGCCGCAGCCCTTCTCCAAGGGTGAGACAGCAGTCCAGCTACAGACCGATATCGTGGCTCAGAAGGCCGGCGGCAAGGTCGCTATGGTCGAGGGGCCGGACCTGCGCACACTCGTCAGTGGCCTCAACAATATCGGCGTGAAGCCCGACGGCATCATCGCTATCCTGCAAGGCATCAAGTCTGCCGGCGCCCTGCAAGCGGAGCTAGTACTGCAATGAAGCCCAGCATGACCTCATCGATCTTCTCATCCCGCATACGCGGCTTGGCCTTGGTTATCGGCGTGGCGCTTCTGCCGTTGGCATCAGGCAGCGCCCAGGAGCAGAAGCCGGCGCCCAACAGTGCGACGCAGGCCGAGATCCAGCAGTTCTGCACCAATATTGCCGAACCGGCGCGCGACCAGCGCTACCTCTTGCAGAAGCAGGAGTTAGAGAAGCTCCAGGCCGACGTCGATCAGCGCATCGCCGTGCTTGAGCAGCGCCGCGGAGAATACGAGGACTGGCTCACCCGCCGCAATGAATTCATGAAGCAGGCGGAAGACAATCTCGTCGAGATTTACAAGAAGATGAAGGCGGATGCTGCTGCGCCGCAGTTGCAAGAGATCAATCCGATTCTTGCGGCCGCGATCATCATGAAACTGCCGGCACGCCAGTCGAGCCTCATCCTCAGCGAGATGGAGGCCGGCAAGGCGGCCATGGTTGCGGCCATCATGTCGAGTGCCGCCGACCCGAACACTTCGAAGGACCCGTCATGATCAAGCGTTCCCCGGCTCTGCTGGCCGTGCTCCTGCTCGCCGGATGCGAGAGCCAGACCCTGAAGGAAATCGGCAACGCTCCTTCCATGAGCCCGATTGGCAGCGGCCTTCGTTACAGCCAGACACCGCAGATGGCGCTCTATCCGAAGCAGCCGCGCGCGGTCGCCAGCGGATATTCGTTGTGGAGCGACAGTCAGGCGGCCTTGTTCAAGGATGCACGTGCGCTCAATGTCGGCGACATTCTGACGGTCAACATCCAGATCAACGACAAGGCCTCGTTCGCCAATGCGACTGACCGCAGCCGCACCAATTCAAGCGGTATGAACTGGTCCACAGCTGCTAATCTGTTCGGTTACAAGCCGCCGGTCACTACCGGCGATCTTAGCTCGGGCTCGGACACCAGCACCGCTGGCAAGGGAACGATCGCACGTTCGGAAAAACTGACGCTGCTCGTCGCGGCTGTCGTCACCGGCATCCTCGAGAATGGCAATCTCCTGATCAGCGGTTCGCAGGAAGTGCGCGTCAATCATGAGATCCGTATTCTCAATGTTGCCGGTATCGTGCGCCCGCAGGATGTCGATGCCGACAACACGATCTCCTACGAGCGGATCGCCGAGGCACGTATTTCCTATGGCGGCCGCGGCCGCTTGACGGAAGTACAGCAGCCACCAGTCGGGCAGCAGGTCGTCGACCTCTTCTCACCGATTTGACGCGCGCAACCCGGCAAGCTGTAAGGAACGGCAGGACATATGGAACAGGTCGAAGGCACCGAGCCAAAGAAGAAGTCGGGGACCGTGATGCTGATCGCCGCGATCGCCATTCTGACGGTCGTCGGCGGAGCAGGGGGCTGGGTGATTGGCACCTTGATCTCGCCGAAGATCCAGGCAGTCGAGGACCAGAACAAGGCTGCCGCGGCCGAGAAGGCGGCTGCGGCGGGCGGCCATGGCGAGGCCAAGAAGGAGGAGGGGTTGCCGCATATCGCCACCGAGGCGAACGGCATCGTTCAGCTTGAGCCGATCACCACCAACCTCGCCTATCCCTCAGAGAACTGGATACGGCTCGAAGTGGCACTGATGTTCAACGGTGCTCCGGACGTGAAAATCGCCGAGGATATCCATCAGGACATCCTCGCCTATCTCCGGACCGTGTCTTTGCAGCAGATCGAGGGGGCACGCGGCTTCCAGTATCTGAAGGACGATATTCAGGAGCGTGTTGACCTTCGCTCTGAAGGGCGCGTATCGAAGGTAATGTTCAGGACTTTTGTAATCGAATGATTCGGTTCTTCCTTCTTGCCGCCGTTATGATGATGGTGCCGGGTCTGGCTGTTGCCCAGCAACTGCCAACGAGTCTCTTCAATGCTCCGATCGACGGTTCCGTCGCGGCTTGGATCATTCGCACGTTCGGCCTTTTGACCGTTTTGTCGGTCGCGCCCGGTATCCTCATCATGGTCACGAGCTTTCCGCGCTTCGTGATCGCGTTCTCGATCCTGCGGTCCGGCATGGGGCTTTCCTCGACGCCATCCAACATGATCCTCACCAGTCTGGCGTTGTTCATGACCTTCTATGTCATGGCACCGACCATGGACCGGGCCTGGACAGACGGTGTGCAGCCGCTTCTTGAAAACCGCATGACCGAGGCGCAGGCGGTCCAGTCAATCGCCGAGCCCTTCCGCGGCTTCATGACGGCCAATACCCGCGACAAGGACTTGAAGCTCTTTGTGGATCTCGCCAAAGAGCGTGGCCAGAATGCGATCGTTGACGAAAAGGTCGATTATCGAGTGCTGGTGCCTGCCTTCATGCTGTCGGAGATCCGCCGTGGCTTCGAGATTGGCTTTCTGATTGTCCTGCCCTTTCTCGTCATCGATATGATCGTTGCCACGATTACCATGGCGATGGGTATGATGATGCTGCCGCCGACCTCCATCTCTCTGCCGTTCAAGATCCTGTTCTTCGTACTCATCGACGGCTGGAATCTTCTTGTCGGCAGCCTTGTGCGCTCGTTCTCCTGATCTGCGCCTGCAGTCGCAGTGAGAGGGTAGCCAACGGCTACGCGATCTCGTTTCGGCACGCAGTGATTAACCATCCTGCGTCTGGCTTCTGTCCGAATCGTGGAATATATTTAATTAAATCAATGTGTTGATGGAATTTAGTGCTTTTCGCCAGATTTCTGCTCCGAAAACGTTTTTTTAACCATTTGCCTTCAGGCGACGTTAAAGTCCGTATTGTTTCTTAGGCGTCAGAGGCGGATTAATTTAACGCACCAATTAATTGACATGACGTCGACCACCTCTGCCGGTTCGAAAACCCGGCATGTCCCTCTCTCGTATTCAGTTTCCAAGGGGACACTCCAATGACTAGCATCATGACCAACTCGGCCGCTACGGCCGCTCTCGATACCCTCCGTTCGATCAACTCGAGCCTCGACAAGACGCAGAACCGCATTTCCTCCGGCTACCGCGTTGATTCGGCTTCGGACAACGCCGCCTACTGGTCGATCGCCACTACCATGCGTTCGGACAACAAGGCTCTCTCGGCTGTCTCCGACGCCCTGGGCCTCGGCGCTGCCAAGACCGACACCGCCTACACCGGCATGGAAGCCGCGATCGACGTTGTCACCGAGATCAAGGCTAAGCTCGTTGCCGCTCGCGAACCGGGTGTCGACAAGGAC
>NZ_BJZP01000001.1 GCF_007992095.1 Paenirhizobium naphthalenivorans | reverse complement strand
TACCTCGCCGGCCCGCGGGCCTTCGAGCTGCACGGTCATGATTTCCAGTGGTTTTCCAGCCTGTACGGCTACGGCGGCGCGAACGTCCATGGGGCTCTCCGTTGTTCGGTTGTGGTGCTGATCTTCGCACAGCGGGCGAAACAGTCTCAAGAGGTCGCGCGGGCTTGAGGCCGCGCGCAATCAAAAGACAATGGGATTGACTAAACTCAGCGCGGCTCGATCAGCGGCACATGTTTGGCCGCATCGCGGCGCATCTGCCCGGTGAGACGCGGGTCGTCGGTCACTTCGACCATCGATGCGTAGGGCCTGAAACCGGAGCGCTGGTAGAAGGCAATGGCACCGGGGTGGTCGAAATGACATGTATGGAGCCAGAAACGCTTGATCGGCCGTTCCCAGGCCCTATCGATCGCGGCGTTCATCAGAGCGCGCCCCGCGCCTTGTCCGATGGCATCGGAGACGAGGCCGCAGAAGACAAGCTCGCATTCGCCAAGCGTGCGGAAGTCCAGCTCAAGCAGGCCGACGCGCCGCCTCCCGTCCTTCAGCGTGTAGATATCAACGTCCGGCTCGGACAGGATCGCGCTTAGTTTTTCGTCCGGCATGACCAGTCGCGACAACCACATCCATTCCTCGCCGACCGCCCGAAACAGGGCGCGATATTCGCCGAGATCGGGATTTTCCCAGCGTTCAACGCTCAGTCCTGTCTCTGGAGCACGCACAGTTTTGGCCGGCGGCTTTTCCAGCATTTCGAGGCAAGTGACAACATTGGCAATCTTGCCGGCGGGCACGGCCGAATAGCCGTTCGGGAGGGAAGTGTTCTCGGTATCCATGACCGCCTTTGGAGCCGGTCATTAAACCGGTGTCAAGGGGCAGTCAGAGCGGAGATGCTGTGAACAAGCGCTCGGCCGCATGGATGATGCCCCCGGCATGGATGGCAAGCGCCGCACACAGGCCGAATCCGGTCAGTAGCCGCTGTTGCGCCGTCATCGGCGTCAAGCTGTGATGCGGCTTGATCTTCCGGCTCCGGATCAGGCTGAGCAGAGAAAAGACAGCAAGGCCAGCGATCAATATCTGGGGCGACAGTCCTATCCGCCATCCGGTCCAGACGATCGCAGCGGTAACGGTGAAGGTGGAAAGCGCCAGCGCGGTTTGGCTGGGAAAGAGCTGGCGCAACACCTGACCACCATCGAATCGGTGCGTTGGCAGTAGGTTGAGCAGGTTGAAGGCCGAAAGAATGAGGAGCAGCACCAGAAGAGGCGCCGAAGCACTTTCCGGCAAAGCACCGCTCTCCGCCGCCTCCTGGATGGCAATCAGGATCGGCACGATAAAGGCGGATACGCCAGCTCCCATCAGCGCGCATGTGGCGACCTCGAAGCGGCTGTCATAGGGGCGCCCGCCGATCGCGATGCCACCGAGCAGGGGCACGAAGATCATCCGCGTGCTGGCATGGCCGAAGGCACGGAAGGCAACCATGTGGCCGAGTTCGTGGAAGACGATCACCAGCGTGAGGAAGGTCGATATCATCAGACCGTTACGGTCTAGGCCAAAGAAGGGCCAGAGCAGCAGGGTCGATAGCGCCGCGAGTGCGGCTTGGATGAACGCATGAGCCAGTCTCCCGTTCGTCGTCCGAACCCTGCCGTTAAGATGATTCTCCAGCGCTGTCATTTCGCGGCCGAGCAGCAGATAGCGATAGAGCAGAGAGCCGAGGCCTCTATAATTGTCGGTCTGTTCGATCATGACGGTTGAGCCTCCGTCGGCGGGGCAGACACGGCGTACTTCCCGATACCGGGACCAGAATTCCGCGTCGAGCGCGCTGTCGGCGACGATCCTGAGGTCGCACGAGAATTCGCCTTCCGCCGTAACCCCGGTCCGGTCGATTGCCAAGGTCCGTACGATCGGTTGACCGCTATGGTCGGGATCGCGAAGGAGCAACTCAAGACGATCCGGCAGGCCATCGATCCGCCTGACCGACGCGATCGCCGGATGCCAGTCGGCAAGTCCGCCGCCGTGGCGCGCTATATTCCACAGTTCTTCCGGTCGCCTGTCCAGTTTGCGAATGACCCGAAGCGTGCGCACGCCAAGCGGCGCCGCCATCAGCAGCCAGATCAGGCCGAGATTGATTCCAAGGAGGATGACGGCGGCTTGAAAGGTCGTCATTTCGCGCCTTAATTCCGAGGCTGTAGAGGAGGGCCGTCGCTGCTCATGCCACCATCTCATCCTGGAGGAAAAAGGAGTCCGGCACCTGCAGCCAGCGGCGCGGCTGTTCGAGCGGGGGAGTCTTGCCATTTCGCAGGTGGTCGGCCGATCCAGCCGCGCCATGCCATTCTGCCGGGCGCGGCGATGTCGCCCGGTCAAGTGCTTCCAGGGTGGCGATCGTGGCAGGTGAGAGGGCCGGTTCTCCCGGTTCCTGTCTGTCTCGGAGAACACGCTTGATGAACGCCATGTCGTCCGGGCCGATGGCGCGGCCGGCCGTCCGCCTTGCGGCGTAGGCGCCCCGCTGTTCCTCAAGCGCTACTCGCAACTGATCGAGCATCAGAAGCGTCAACGAGAGCGGCACAAACCGGGTGATATCCATGACGTGCAGCACCGTTTCAAGGGCGATCTCGCTGGCAAGCACGCCATCTTCGCACAAAACCTGGCGCAGCCAGTCGACGTTGATCTCGTCGAGTGAACCGATCGGATAGCAGTGATGGACGATAAAGTGCGCAAGTTGCTCGACGAAATAGTCGCGCCACTGCGGGCATTTCTCCGGACAGCACGCGTCGAGCGTCAGAAGCGTCACGACATCGTCGGACGTCTTGATACCCTCCGGGAAGGTATATTTCCGCAATAGCAGCATGTCCTCGGCGGACAGCCTGATCTTCCCGGCGACGACACATGCCGGAAAAGAGAGCCGATAATCGCTCATCTTTCTATCCCTGTTTCATCATGAAACTGGGAGAAGTGTTAACCGGCAAATCTTGCTTTTCCGCCAAGAGAGAGGGTTAGTGCCGGTTTACCGTCATTGTTAGAATTATCGCCTTTCTGCGGCCCTGCGCCTTTCGCGCCAGAGAATGAACAGTCCTGAGCCGACGATGATCAGGATGCCGCCCCATTTTGACACAGTCGGAAAGTCGCCGAATAGCGCGTAGCCGAGAACCGTGGCCGCTATGATCTCGAAATACTGGAATGGTGCCAGGACCGATAGCGGCGCCATGCGGAAGGCGCGGACGACGATGAGGTGGGCATAGCCCGATATTGAGCCGAGGATGACGAGAAGGCCGAGCGCGAGCCAGCTGGAAGGCAGGGACATGGCGAAATCCGCCTGTCCCGCCGCCTGACCGCCATACAGCACGGCGCCCATGAACAATGTGCCGCCGATACCGGCCATGGTCTGCATGGTGACGGGGGAGTCGGCCTCGCCGATGGCGCGGTTGAGAAACATGTAGAGCGCGTAGAGGAAGGCGCATGCGACCGGCAGGAGCGAGGTCAGGCCGAAGATGGCGTAGCTTGGCTGGATGACAATCATGGCGCCGCCGAAGCCGACCGCGATCGCCAGCCACCGCCGCCAGCCGACCTTTTCGCCAAGGAAGATCGCCGAGAGCGCCGTGAGGATGAATGGCTCGACGAAATAAATGGCGAAGACGTCGGCGAGCGGCATGTATTTGACCGCGGTGAAGAACATCAGACTCGCCGCGCCGTGCAGGACGCCGCGCAAGAGGTTGAGGCCCGGTCGTTTGGCCGAAAGCGCGCTCCATCCTTGCGCGGCGAGAAGGAACGGCACGATGCAGACGACCTGGAAGAAGAAGCGGTAGAAATTTACCTGGCCGGGCGACATGCCCTCGACATTGGCCATATACTTGGCGATCGCGTCCATGAAGGGCAGGACCAGCATGCAGCCAGCCATGAGCGCCATGCCCTTGATCGTGTCGTCGGTCCCGGTGGCTTGTCTGTCGGACATGGTCGCTGTTCTCGCTAAAGCGTTCACCAAGCACTTGTCCGAGAGTCGATCAAGCCCGCTTGATCGGGGCGTGGTACAGTAGCAGGTCCTATACGTCGGCACCTATGCCATCTGACTGGGCACCCTCATCGCGCACGGTCGGCCCGAAGACCTCTTCAAAGGCCTCGCGCAGCCTGACGTCGACATCGGTCATCATCACCAGTTGTCCCAGGTCGACCAGACTCGTCACGCCATGGTCGCTGATTCCGCAAGGCACGATGCCGGAGAAGTGCGAGAGGTCCGGATCGACATTGATCGACAGTCCATGGAAGCTCACCCAGCGGCGGAGTCTGATGCCAAGCGCTGCGATTTTGTCCTCGGCCATCGAGCCGTCGGCAATCCTCGGTTTTTCAGGGCGGCGTACCCACACGCCGACCCGGTCCTCGCGCCGTTCGCCCGTAACGTTCATCTTCTCGAGTGTGCGGATCACCACCTCTTCGAGCGCGGCCACATAGGCGCGCACGTCCTGGCGCCGACGTTTCAGGTCGATCATCACGTATGCGACCCGCTGGCCAGGCCCGTGATAGGTGTATTCGCCACCCCGGCCTGTCGCAAACACCGGGAAACGCTCCGGATCGATCAGGTCGGCGGAATCAGCGCTGGTGCCGGCGGTATAGAGGGGCGGGTGTTCGAGCAGCCAGACGAGTTCGTCGGCCTCGCCATTGGCGATCGCGGCGACCTGACGCTCCATTTCGGCCACGGCCTCTTCATAGGGAACAAGAGTGTCCGAGATACGCCAACGCACCGGCGCAGAGCCGGGCTGTGGAAACATCTCGATTGAAAGGTCGGTGCGCTGCATCGGGAAAAGCCCTCATTTTCCTTCTACTTGGCAAGAAAATCCCGGGACTTCAAGGGCTGCGGCATAGTGCCCGGCGAGGGCATGCACAGGCCGTTTGGGGAAATCTCAAAAAACTGTCATCATGCCCTTGTGCACCCCAAATGCTTTTGCTACATGCAGCCCCGCCGGAGCAATTCGGCGCTACCAAGATGCGGTCGTGGCGGAATTGGTAGACGCGCAGCGTTGAGGTCGCTGTGTCGCAAGACGTGGAAGTTCGAGTCTTCTCGACCGCACCATTCTTCCTTTGGGAAGAATACGAAAGCCGGCTCGCCGAAAGGCAGCCGGCTTTGTCGTTTCCGCGGTTCGCCATCAAGCTGGTTCAATCTCTATCGCGCGTGATAGGGGTGTCTCCCCATGGTTGGGACGAGGCTGCGCACCTGCGTCGCGCCATCTACGCCCAGCACCGGCATAACTCATCTCCACACCGCTGGCGACCAGCACCTTTATACGTGCCGGTCGTGAGACGGCCATGCCCCGTACCTTCCGATTTCGTCAGCTAAACGAACATGAAGGGTGGGGTTCGTCTGTTTCTGGCGACCGCGTCGGTTACCTGCTGCTCTTTTCCCACTTCTTCACCAGCCGGTCGCGCTTCAGTTTGGAGAGGCGTTGTAGCCAGAACAGGCCGTCAAGCTGATCGACCTCGTGTTGCATACAGATGGCGGGAAAGCCCTCCAGTCGTTCCTCGCGCACGGCCCCATCGAGATCGCGGTAGCGGATGTCGATGGCGCGCGGCCGCGTCACTGTTTCCGTCGCGCCGGGCATGGAGACGCTGCCTTCGGTATGTTCCATGGTCTCGGGCGAGAACCAGAGGATCTCCGGGTTGACGTAGTCGCGCCGTCCGCCAATTTCTGCGAGGTCGAGCACGACGACTCTGAGCGCCACGCCGATATGCGAGGCGGTGATTCCGACGCCTGGCGCCGCCCGCATGGTGTCATAAAGATCATCGACAAGCTGGCGTAGACCGGTGTCGAATTCCTCGACGGCCAGGCAGATGGTTTTCAATGCGGGATCGGGAAAACGAATGATCGGACGAAGGCTCACGGATACCTCTTGCGGCGGGCGGGACAGACCGGCAAAGCGACAGGCTAATCAAGGCTGGACCGCGCTTCGTCCTTAGGTTAGCAGGAACTGTTCGCAATTGCATATCGACCGATGAAATCCGCTAGGCGATTGTTGACAAAGCATTTTCCACCGCCATTCTCCTCGGCGGCGGGAAAGCCGGCATAGGATTTGGAACGGTGAGGGCGCAGCATGACCGAGACCGGCGAAGATATTCTCGTTCGCGCTCATCCTGAAGAGAGCCAGGAAGACGTTTACGCCGAGGATGGCTCGATCCGCACCGATTTCCGCGCCATGGTCGGTGCGGCGATTGCCGATCGAGACCTTCTTTTCCTGCGTCAGCATGTCGCGCGACTGCACGAATCGGAACTGGGCGATCTGATCGAGGCGCTGCAGCCGGACCAGCGCATCGCGCTCGTTCTCCTGCTCGGCGACGACTTCGATCTGACGGCGCTGACCGAGGTGGACGAGGCGATCCGACTGCAGATTGTCGAGCACCTGCCGAACGCCCAGATCGCTGCGGCAATTGGCGATCTCGATTCGGATGACGCCGTCTACATTCTCGAGGACCTTGATCATGAGGACCGCGAGGAGATCCTCGCGCAACTGCCGTTCACCGAACGCGTCCGGCTGCGGCGTGCGCTCGACTATCCGGAAAGCTCGGCTGGTCGCCGTATGCAGACGGAGTTCGTTGCCGTGCCGCCCTTCTGGACGGTCGGACAGACGATCGACTACATGCGCGACGAGGAGGGGCTGCCCGAGACCTTCACCCAGATCTTTGTCATCGACCCGACCTTCAAATTACTCGGCACCGTCGATCTCGATCGAATCCTGCGCACCAAGCGGCAGGTGAAGATCGAGACGATCATGCGCGAGACGAGTCATCCGATCCCGGCCGAAATGGACCAGGAGGAGGCGGCCCAGCTGTTCGAGCAATACGACCTTCTGTCGGCCGCCGTCGTCGACGAGAACGAGCGGCTGGTCGGCGTGCTGACCATTGACGACGTGGTCGACGTGATCCAGGAGGAGGCCGAGGAAGACCTGATGCGTCTCGGTGGTGTCGGCGACGAAGAGCTGTCGGACAGCATCCGCGAAACCTCACGTTCGCGTATTCCCTGGCTGCTGGTCAATCTGCTGACCGCCTTCCTCGCCGCCTCGGTGATCTCGCTGTTTGAGGCCACGATCCAGGAAATCGTCGCGCTCGCCGTTCTGATGCCGATCGTCGCGGGCATGGGCGGCAATGCCGGCTCGCAGACCATGACCGTTTCGGTGCGGGCGCTTGCCACCCGCGACCTCGACATCCACAACGCTTGGCGAGTCGTGCGACGAGAGGCGGGTGTCGGCCTGCTCAATGGCATGGTCTTCGGCGTCCTGATCGGGGTCATCGCCGGTTTCTGGTTTCATGATGTCAACATCGGTGGCATCATCGCCACGGCCATGCTGATCAACATGTTCGCCGCCGCCGTCGCCGGCATTTTGATCCCTTTGCTACTCGACAAGGTCGGCGCCGACCCGGCGGTTTCCTCGGCCGTTTTCGTTACCGCAGTCACCGACATTACCGGCTTTTTCGCTTTTCTTGGCTTGGCGACCTGGTGGTTTACCCTGCACTGACAGCGCAAAAATTGACTTATACGTAAAAGTCAATATTATGCCGTTTCCCAAATGAATCGGAACGGTTGTGAAGAAGCATTATAGTATAACTGAACTGACGCGCGAATTCGGAGTCTCGACCCGCACGCTTCGTTTCTACGAAGACGAAGGGCTGCTCCATCCGGAGCGTCGCGGTCGCACGCGTCTCTATCGCGCGGCTGACCGGCATCTGCTGCAAGAAATTCTGCGCGGCCGGCGGATCGGCTTTACCGTAGCCGAAATCCGGGAAATAGTCCACGTTTACAAGGAACCGCCGGGTGAGATCGGTCAGCTGAAGCTGATGATGAAGAAGATCGACGAAAAGCGCGACGACCTGCGGCAGAAGCGGCGCGATATCGAAGAGACGCTTGCCGAACTTGATCAGGCCGAAGAGGCCTGCCTGACCCGGCTTGTAGAAATCGGCGTCGGCAGCTGATCCGCCGTCGATCACGCCTCAGATCCAGCGCCGCGTGCGCTGGCAATACTGCTCGAAGTCGATACCGAACCGCGCCAGCAGATGCATCTCTTCCTTGCGGATGGCGATGACAGTGGTGACGATTGCCGCCGAGATGGCTGCGACGAAGAACCAGGCGCTGCCGGTCAGGAAGCCGATCGCGAGCGTGATCAGCGTATAGCCCAGATAGATCGGATTCCGGCTGTAACGGAACGGACCGCTGGTCACCAGCCGTTGCGCGCCGCGATGCGGCATGACCGTGGTGCGATAATCGACCAGCGTCTTGATCGCCCAGAGGTCGAGAGACAGCGCGGTGGCGACCAATAGCGCGCCGATCGCATAGAACAGATAGCCGTTCGGCATCACTGAAGGAAGGATGCCGACGAAGCGGTCGGCCAGCAAGGCGAAGAGGATGGCCAGGCCGTACAAAACGGGTGGCCAGGGAAAGGTGAGGGGCTTCAACCTATAGGCATTCATGATCAGGTCCTGTCATTGACTGATGGCCGAACATTCACGCGCAAGCTCTAGTATTCGCGCATCCTTGTCCGGCAAGATTGCGCCAGACTGGAGCGGTGCGAGAAGCGACTGCTGCTGCAGCCGGTCGAGCGTGCAGGCACAGAAGCGAGTGCAGAGCCCCGCATCCGAACCCTCGGCCAGGCAAGCGCTTTCACAACTCGCCAGATAGGACTGTATAGGATCCGCTTTTTGTGGCGGTGCTATGATCGAGATCATGAAAACCACCGCGATCAACAGAGGCTGGTGCACGAGGTAAACGAGAAGGCTGTTGCGGCCGGCCAACCTGAGCCAACCTGGGCCAGCCGGTACGTGCGCCAGCCTGACCAGCCAGCCTCGGGCCATGGCGATCCGCGCCGTCGCAATCCCGATCAGTAGCGCGCCGATCCATGGAAACAGCGGCACATAGTCGTTCGAGCGCGGCAGGTGCTCGGAAAGGCCAACGAACAGCAGAGCCGGCGCGTCGAAGATCTCCGAGCGGTAGGAGTCGGGCAGGGCGATGGCACCGGCGGCGGCGAGAAGCGTCAGCACGGGTGGCAGACGCAGGAACGCAAGCCCGATCAGGCTGGCGGCGGCGATCGCATGCAATATGCCGAAGAAGATCAATCCGTCAGGCATAGCGATCGCCGTGGCCAAGGTGATTGCCAGGGCGGCCGCGACGATCACGGCGAGCCGCTTGGCGAAGGATCGGGGTTTCAGAACCGGATATTGCGCCAGCACCAGGCTGAAGCCGGCGAGGAACAGGAAGGACGACGCGATGACCCGGGCATAGAGTTTGAGCCAGCCGTGGGTTGCCGTCCCTGGATCGAGATAACCAAAAAACTCGAAATCCCAGGTGAAATGGTAGGTGGCCATGGCGATGAGGGCGAGGCCCCGTGCCGCATCCAGTGCCTCGATCCGCCTAGGCTTCACCGCCGGCTTTTCACTCGTCTCTGGATCAGCAGCCACCGCGCGCTCCTTTCGTCCTGCCATGTCATGATACGCATCTGCCAGACCGCGCAAAGGCGACTATTTCATGGCGAGTGTTGTGACGTCTCCAACAGGGCGAGGCGCGCCTCGGAGAAGAACTGCCGCCGCAGGAGAACGAAGAAGACGGTGAGCGAGGTTCCAATGAACAGGTAGGGGCTGGCGAACCAACCGAGATAGCCGATCGACATGAAGAGCGCGCGCAGGCCCGCGTTGAAATGGCCGGCGGCGATGATGTTCATACGGATGGTCAGTTCGGCGGCTCTGGCTGCGCCCTCCGGATCCCGGTGCGCCTCGGCCGTCATGGGCAGGGCCCCAAACAGGATGGTGCAATAGTTGAACAGCCGGTACGACCAGCCGAACTTGAAGAAGGAATAGCCCAGGATAGCGGCCAGGAAGAAGATCTTGATCTCGAAGGTCGCCCGCCCGCCCTGGGCGACGAATGGGAGGTCTTTCAGGATCGCGTCCACCTGATCAGTCTGGCCGAGCAGGGCGAAGCAGCCACCAATGGCGAAGATCGAGGTCGAGGCGAAGAAGGCCGTTCCGTTCTGTAGCCCGGAGAGAATCTGCGTGTCGATCATCTTGAGGTCGCGGCCGAGCGAATTCAGGATCCACTGACGTCGACGCTCCGCCATGGCCTGGGTCAGGCTGGTACGGGAAAAGATCCGCCCCTGTCCTGTGATCCAGGAGAAGGCGAACCACAGCAGGCCGAAAAGGCAGAGCGCGAGATAGTCGAGAATTGTCATGGCGACTCCGACTCAATGGGCTGTCTTTTTATGCGAAATTGGCATGTTATCCACAAGCGAATTAACCAAGGTGTAAAGCCTTGGATCGAAACGGGGCATTCTTTTGGAGCAATGACCTGCAAGAAAAGCTCCATAAGTTATTGAAAAGGCATGTGTGTGTTCGATTGCCGCGTGGCTCCTTTGGTGCGGACGCCTTGCTTTCGCCATTTTTGCAGTTGCGAACGGGCGCGAATTTTAATAAATCGGTTCGCATGGAAGCGGTCGGGGGACGGCTTTCTGCCAACAATGGTCAAAATGGAGTCTTCATGGAAGACAGCATCCAGAAATCCTGCTGGGGCGTTACGGTTCGTGCTCTGGTCGGATTTGCCGGGATTTTGTGCCTGGCCTATCTCTTTGGCAGTATCTGATCCGTAATCGAACGGCTACGGTTTCAGGCAGCGCGGGTTCCAAGCCCGCGCTGTTGTCGTTTCTGCGGATCGGCAATGTCGCGTCGATGAAAAAAGATGTCGGTTCGCCGCCGCATTCGCTAAGCATGTTGCTCTAGCGTGAGGCAAATCAGCCTGGAGGCGGTAAAGCGGCATGTTTCTTTCGGTTTTCGATGTTTTCAAGATCGGTGTGGGTCCGTCGAGTTCCCATACGATGGGGCCGATGACGGCGGCCAACCGCTTTCTCGATCTGATCGCCTCGGACAAGTGGCCGCGGCCGCACGGCGCGCGGGTTGTCGCGCTGAAGGCCAGCTTGCACGGCTCGCTCGCCTATACCGGGATCGGTCATGGCACTGGCAGGGCGGTGATCATCGGCCTGACGGGCGAGGCGCCCGACAGGATCGACCCCGACCGTATGGACGATATCGTCGCCGCGGTAGAGCGAAACCACAAAGTCTCTCCTCCCGGCCATCCCGCCTATCATTTCAATCCGGCCGAGGACCTTGTCTTCGATAAGAAGGTGCCGCTCAAGGGCCATGCCAACGGCATGCGGCTTTCGGCGCTCGACAAGGACGGGCGGGTGCTGCTGACGACGATCTACTATTCGATTGGCGGCGGTTTCGTGGTCACCGACACCGAGCTTTTGGCCATGCAGAAGGCCAAGAAGGTGGCGTTCAGCCACAAGGTGCCCTATCCCTTCGCCTCGGCGAAGCAAATGCTCGACATGGCCCGCAGCTCCGGTCTCACCATCGCTCAGATGAAGCGCGCCAACGAGGAAGCGGTTATGGATCGCAATGCACTGAATGCAGGACTCGACCGCATTTGGGACGCGATGAGTGGCTGCATCGATCGTGGCCTGAAGCAGGACGGCAAACTGCCGGGCGGTTTGAATGTCCGCCGCCGTGCACGCTCGATCCACGACCAGTTGCAGGAGGAATGGCGCTCGAACAGGCAGAACCCGCTACTCGCCAATGACTGGCTCTCCGTCTACGCCATGGCCGTCAATGAGGAGAATGCCGCCGGCGGCCGGGTCGTGACCGCGCCGACCAACGGTGCCGCAGGCGTCGTGCCGGCGACCATCCGCTATTATCTGCATTTCCATCCAGACGCGGATCAGGACGGCATCCGCGACTACCTGCTCACCGCCGCCGCCGTCGGCGGCATCATAAAGCACAATGCTTCGATCTCCGGCGCCGAGGTCGGCTGTCAGGGCGAGGTGGGCTCTGCCTCGGCCATGGCGGCGGCAGGACTTGCGGCCGTGATGGGCGGCAGCCCGGAGCAGATCGAGAACGCCGCCGAAATCGCGCTGGAACATCATCTGGGCATGACCTGCGACCCGGTCGCCGGTCTCGTCCAGGTGCCCTGCATCGAACGCAACGCGCTGGGCGCCGTCAAGGCGGTGACCGCCGCCTCGCTGGCGCTCAAGGGCGATGGTCTGCATTTCGTACCGCTCGACGCCTGCATCGAGACGATGCGTCAAACTGGCAATGACATGAGCGAGAAATACAAGGAAACCTCGCTCGGCGGCCTCGCCGTCAACGTGGTGGAATGTTGACGGCGAGGCCGGGGACGTTGCTTTGCCCTTGACGCCGGCTGCTGGCAGCTTATCACCGGTGCCATGACACTGCATATGATCAAGCTCTGCGTCGGCGCTGACAGTCTCGCCGATCTTCGCGAATGGGTGGCCGAGCGCGCGCTGGTAGCAGTTGCTGCCGGACTCGAGCCGCAGTCGAGCCATGTGACGCGCATGGTGCCGAAGCGGGCAGATGAATTGCTCGATGGTGGCTCGCTCTACTGGGTGATCAAGGGCCAGGTCGCCGCCCGCCAAAAGCTGCTCGACATCAAGACCTTCACCGGCGGCGATGGCATCACCCGTTGCGAGCTGATCCTCGGGCCCGAAGTGATCGAGACGGCCCCGGCGCCCCGGCGCCCGTTCCAAGGCTGGCGCTACCTCGACCCCGCTTCCGCCCCGCGCGATCTCAACGCCTCGGGCGCCAATATCGAGGAAATGCCGGAAGATCTGAAGCGCGAACTGGCCGAACTCGGGCTATTGTGAGTGATGGGACGGTAGGTCGTTTTGACCGTCTGTCGCGCTTCAGTTTTCAAAGTGCCGGCCCGGAAACCCGACCCCCTTGCGTGCCATGCCCCACAACGCTATCTGACGCCGCATGACGATAGCACCACTCTATAGCTCGGGGGCGAGAATTTTCGCCGTCGCCCCGATGATCGACTGGACCGATCGGCATTGCCGGTTTTTCCTCCGGCAGTTGAGTGCCCGCGCCCTTCTTTTCACCGAAATGGTCGTAGCCGATGCGATCATTCACGGGTCTCGCGACCGCTTGCTGGGCTTTTCATGGGAGGAGCATCCGGTGGCGTTGCAGCTTGGTGGATCGGATCCGGCGAAGCTTGCCGAGGCCGTACGGATTGCGGCGGATTACGGTTATGACGAGATTAACCTCAATGTTGGCTGCCCGTCCGACCGGGTGCAGTCCGGCACGTTCGGCGCTTGCCTGATGCGCGAGCCGGCGACGGTGGCGGCCTGTGTCACGGCGATGAAGGCGGTCTCGACCGTACCGGTCACGGTGAAGTGCCGGATCGGCGTCGATGACCAGCGGCCCGAGACTGTGTTGCCGGATTTCCTCGCGCGCATGGTTTCGGCCGGCGCTGACGCGATCTGGATCCACGCGCGCAAGGCCTGGCTCCAGGGGTTGTCGCCGAAGGAGAACCGCGACGTTCCGCCGCTCGACTATGAGCTTGTTTACCGAATGAAACGGGAGAACCCCGGTGTTTTCCTTGGGATCAACGGCGGCATCGACACGCTCGACAAGGCGCGCGCTCATCTCGAGGTGATGGACGGCGTGATGCTCGGTCGGGCAAGCTACCATAATGCGACGCTTTTGACCGAGGTCGACGAAAAGATCTACGGCGATGTCCCGAAGGCGCCCGACTGGGATGCCGTGCGGGACACGATGATCGCCTATGCCGAAGGCGTCATCGCCGGGGGCGGGCGGCTGAATCATGTGACCCGTCACATGGTCGGCCTGTTCCAGGGCTTTGCCGGCGCGCGGCGCTATCGGCAGATCCTCTCCGACGCCACCAAGCCGACCGCCGGGCCGCAGATCATCGCCGAGGCCTTCGCCGCTGTCGACATCGCCGGCGGGCCGAAGGTGCAGAGCCTGGCTGAGGCACAACGGGCGGCGGTCTGAGCGATCCTGCGTCGGCCCGTGCCCCGAGCCGGGACCTTGCGATGCACCGCTATCGGCGGAATTTTGCCGCGGTTTTTGACTGCGGGGAGGGTGTTTGTACCTTCCGTAAGGTTAGGTGATAACCCTTGCGGGAGTTGGCACTTGCCGCAACGAGAAACGGCGCCCCGAGGAGCGCCGTTTGAAAAATCATCGCCGGGCGGCGAAAGGGCTCAGAAAGCCTGGATGTTGACAGCCTTCGGGCCCTTGCCCATGCGGTCCGGCTCGGTGTCGAACGATACTTCCTGACCATCGCGGAGCGTCTGGATGCCGGAAGCCTGCAGAGCTGAGATGTGGACGAATACGTCCTTCGCGCCGCCTTCCGGGGTGATGAAGCCGAAGCCCTTGTCCTGGTTGAAGAATTTTACGGTGCCTTTGGTGGCCATGGGAGAGTTCCTTTATCCCTTGTGTTTGGTTTCCCCGCGCCCGGCGAGCCGGAAGAGAGGGCGGCATGCCCTTCCGAGGGAAGAGCTAGTCGGAAGTCGCGATAACGGGGAAAGAACGTCTACCAGCGGGAGTAAGCCCCCAAGACCGCAGGGCGGTCGTCACAATCGGTCCAGTCTCCGGGATCATTAGTGCCCGAACGGCCTTATTCGTAAGGCCTTTTTTTGTCGATGGCAAGGGCGAAAAACGCGCGGAATGAGAGAGAAATATCGGCAAGCGGCTGAATCCATTAAGATTTGAGGGGGTGCTATAGATCGCATACTTCCTGTTTGGTGGAATGCGAAGCGCTCCCCGGCCGCGCCTCGCCATTCTTTGGACAAGCCGCCTTGCGACTTGAAGCCGGGGCCCGGACGCTTTACCAACCAAGCGGGCGCCAATGAAGATATGCCAAGGACAGCTGCCGCCGTGATCGATCCATACCAATTGCTCGGACTGGAACGCGACGCCGACGAGGCGGCGATCAAGGCCGCCTATCGCAAACTGGCCAAGACTGCCCATCCCGACGCCGGCGGCGAACTCGACGCCTTCGCCCGGCTGAACGCCTCCTACGAGCTGCTGAAGGACCCGGTGCGGCGCAAGGTCTATGACGACACCGGCTACGACCCGCAGCTGGCCGACGCCACCGACCTCAAGGGCCTGATGATGCTCGAGACGCTGGTCAACGAGATGATCCTCGACGAGCGCGAGCCGGGCAGTTTCGACCCGGTGGCCGGCTTGCGCCGCAAGCTGACAGATGATCAGCTCAAGGCCCGCTTCCACATTCTCGAGCTGGAACGCCACCGCACAAGGGTGCGCCAGCACGCCGACCGCATCGGCCGGCGGCCGGAGGCCGATGTGCTGGGGTCGATGCTGCGGGCGCGGGCGCAGTCGATCACCGAGGCGATCAAGGCCGCCGAAACCCAGATCGCCGCGATCGAGCGGGCCTATGTCATGCTCGAGGGCTATTCCTACGAGCTCGACAAGGCGGCGATCGCCAAGCCGGACGCCGAGGCGGCGGAATAGGGCGGCGCACCGTCGGACGGGCAAGCGCGCGGTCCGCCGAACGTTTGCCGCTCGCGGTCCAGCCCCTTCATCCACGCCCGCCCGTCCGGCACCGTGACACATCTTGCCAAACCGCGCCCGTCTCACGGCAATTCTCCGCGGGGGTGGGCCCCAGCTCTGTGCCCACCCTTCGGCCGCCCCCTGGGGCGATGGCGGCGGCGGGGCATTTTCCGCAGGTAGACAAGGATGATCTCCAAGCCGGCCGACCAGAGTTCCCAGGCCTCGGGGCCGGAGCCGGGCTCCACCTTCGGGCCTAGCCGGGCGGCGCCAAGCACCACGCCGGCCAGCGCGTCGTAGACCTGCCGTTCGGCCGGATCGAGCAGCACCAGACAGGAGGGGGCGTCGTTGTCGGTGTCGATCCAGCGACAGGCCAGACCGCGCCGGCAGTTGCGATAGGTGCAGACGTGATGCGGCATGGCGAGCATTTCCGCCGTGTATCGCATCAGCAGCAAGCGGGCGAGGCCGTCGTCCCTGCCGGCTTCCTTCTCGGATTCGGCGGCGGCGCCAACCGCCGCATCGGCGCCGGCGGCGCTTGTAACGTCTTTGTCGGCGTCATTGCGGGCGCCCTGTGTGGTATCGGACCTGTTATCGGTCCCGTTATCGGCTCGGGCGTCGGACCGGGTGTGGGGACAGGTGGCGATGGGGGCAAGGGGCATGGTCATCCTCTTCCGTTTGGGCCGGCTCGGGTCAAGCTCGGGGTCCGGTTGCGGGCGGGGCGGGCGGCGGGCGCACCGACCCCTTGGCGATCTCGGAAAAATTTCTGGTACGGACGGGGCGCCGAAGCTGCCTCTGTTTTGTTTTTGTATGTGGCACCTTGGGCGCCCCGTTCGGCGGTTTTTGCCCGCGACCTGGGTCTCTCTCGCGCGGCCGTTGGAGGGATGTTTCAGGTGCGCCCGTTCCCCGGTTCCTGTCGCCGGGATATGTCCCTTGACGGGCCCCGCGACTGGCCCCGCGACTGGCCGGGCCTGATCGCCCCGGGGGAACGCACGCTTCCGGCGTGGTGTCTTCGGCCCTGTCTACGCGCCTGACAAAAGCGCGCGGAGTCTCGACCTTCGCCGTCTGCGGGCGCCGGAACTGTTCCGGCCGGACGCCCGCACCACCCTCGACTGTCGCCGCCCTTCGTGCCTCACAGGCACATCCGGCGCGCCATCAGGGCTGACGAAAGACGGCTGGTCCGATACCGTTGCTTTCGTCCCCACGTCGCCGAAGGGAGACCATTTTCCGCGAACCCCGGACGGTCAGGCCTGCGATCGCCCAAACCCTCCAGCGCCGGTCCCGCCTCGCCGAGCACGCACACCCGGTGTATCCGAGGGCGGGACGGGAACAGTGTAGGCACAGGGTGAGGGAATGGGGATGAAATAGTGGGGGTGGTGTTGACTTTGTTGGAAAAACACAAATTTTTTTCCATCACTAGATGAGTAAAGTTTGAAAGGGAGGTGGCGCGACTTGTTGTGTCGCAAGCAAGTGATGGATCATAGCGCCCACGTGGATTCAGGTTATCTGCAGAACATTTTGATCCACTGGGGAGAGGTGGTGAAGGCCGTTTCTGGCAAGTATGCCTATGGCGGCCAACCCAATTAACATGCCTGTCAGAATCGAAACTTGCTGCGGCTGCATTTGGCGAAAAATACAAAATAAGTTAGTTAGGTTTTTCTCAAAAAAAAGGCACTACCTATGTAGTGCCTATAATATATTCTGGGCGAGAAATTAGCCCTTAATCAGGAACTTCTCGTTGAGGTCATCTATAAGTTGATCGCTAATTTGGAATGGTCCACGGCGTTCGACTGGGCGACTGCTTAAATTCCTTGCCGCAACGCAGAGCTGCACCCTCAACCATCCCCGTTCCGTGTCTTCAACTTCCGTATCGCTATGGGCATCCTTTACTACACTGGGATTTTTTGCCAATATTCCCTCCACCAAAGGTTGCTGAGACTCAGCAAATATTAGCGAGAAATCCCTGATCTACCTAATGCTTTATTTCCAGCGACGTTCACAAATTATCAACATTTTTTGCTGCGAGAGAAACGATGAGCGACGTGAATAAGCCGGAACTGTTTATTGGATTGGTGGGGCCGATCGGTGTCGATCTTGACTATGTTCAAGCAGTAATAATCCGCGAATTGCAGCATGTTGGCTACAAGGCTGTACCACTCCGAATTACCGAATTAATGAAAGAAATCAATACTAACATCAGTATAGATGAGAATTCGTTCAGCGGTAAGTATCACTCACTGATTGCGTATGCGAATGAGGTGTGCCGATTGGCTGATAGCTCAGCTGCGCTGGCGGCATTGGCTGTTGCACGAATTAGAAATGAGAGGGAAAAAATAACTGGCAATGTAGATAAGCCTGCGTTGGAGCACGCCTATATAATTAGACAATTCAAGAGACCTGAAGAAATAGAGCTGATGCGGAAGACGTACGGACGGAAATTTATACAAATATCTATTTCTGCATCGGAAAAAGAAAGGCGGGAGGAGATATCCAACAAGATAAAAGATTTTGATGAGGCGTTAAGAGATAAAGATGACTGCGAAAAGCAAGCTATTGATTTGATTAAGAAGGATTTCGATGAGGGACTAGGTAGTTTTGGTCAGAAGATTTCAAATATTTACCATCTTGGTGATGTGTTTGTCTACGGAACGAATAGTAGGTACATAGATGAGACCCTGCAACGGTTTTTTCAGGCGTTTTTCGGACATAATGGAAAATCCCCAACAAAGACCGAGTACGGAATGTACACTGCTGCAGCGGCTTCTCTTCGCTCTATCGATCTTTCCCGGCAAGTAGGTGCTTCTATATTTTCGGAGTCCGGGGAGGTCTTGGCTATGGGCTGCAATGAAGTCCCAAAGCCATTTGGAGGGACGTACTGGACTGAAGATGGAGAGACCGCGCAGCGGGATTTTGAACGTGGAAAGGACGCTAATCAGTCGCGCAAGATACAGATTCTCTACGACCTTGTTGATCGAATGAGTGATGCCGGATTCCTCTCGGATGAGTTGAATTCTAAAAGTAATGCTGTCGAAAAGCTTAGAACGATATTGAAGAATAAGAAGATCAGAGAGTCTCAGGTTATGGATATTATAGAATTTGGTCGAATGATTCACGCTGAAATGTCCGCGATTACTGATGCGTCTCGGCTGGGAACCTCTATCAAAAATTCTGTTATGTATTGCACAACGTTCCCTTGTCATATGTGTGCGAAACATATCGTCTCTTCGGGTATAAAGATGCTTACATATCTTGAGCCGTATCCAAAGAGTTACGCTGTGGAGCTGAATTCTGACTCAATTACATTTGAAGACGATATGTCTGATAAGAAAGTTCTTTTTCGTCCATTTTCCGGGATTTCTCCACGAAGATATCGAGACATATTTGAAAAGCGTTCTCGCAAAACGAGTGCCGGGAGGCGTGAGGATTGGTATTACGGGGATCCACAGCCTATGATCGAAGATCGAACGGCCTCATACATTGAAAACGAAGACTCGAGTATCATCTCTCAGCTGTCTATCGGCGCATCTGTAGATAAGCAATAATAAGAGGATATAATTTTCCTAACTGGAAAATTTTTAAGTATATTGAGTGAGACGGCACCAATAACTTTGCATTGAAATCCTCTTACTCGAAAGTGTTGCTTCCATTATCCTTGGTATTGATTTATGCGGTCCTCTGTAGTGGTTGTGGTTGCCGTTGCTGATGTCAATTTCTTCAAGGCTTGGCAGGCTTCCACCGCTCACAAGTGCCGACAAAGGTATAAGAGCCCCTGCTTTACCGTCCCGGACGCCCCGTCTTGCCCTTGGTGCGGGGCTTGCGCTTGACGTCGCCGGCGTCCTCGTAAGAGCCGGCGCCGGGTTTGGCGCGGATCAGGGGGCGGGGGTCGTCGGATTTCCCCTCGCCAACGCTGCCCACAGGGGAAAGAGAGTCGGTCGAGCCCGCCGATGGCTTCGGCTTTTGCGGCAGTTCGCCGGGGACCGGCTTTTCCGTGCGGCCGACGGTCATCTCGTCCAGGGTGTTCTTTCGGAACAGCGGCCGGGCCATGTCGGTGCCGGGGCCCATGTCGTCGAGGCTCGGTTTGGCGAAGTAGGAGGCGCCGGCGTCCGAAGTCTCCTCCTTATGGCCGCCCTCCAGCGCTTTCGGCTGGCCTTTTCCATTTCCCCTCGCGCCTTCCAGCGCTTTCGCCTCCTGCCGGGCCATCGGATCGTCCATGGCGGCCAGTTCGACGGCTTTCAGACGCTTGATCTCGTCGCGCAGGCGGGCGGCGGCCTCGAAGTCGAGGTCGGCTGCGGCGTCGCGCATCTGCTTTTCCAGCGCGTTGAGATGGGCCTGGAGGTTGGCGCCCACCAGATGGCCGCCATCGGCGAAGCCCTTGCCGGCGACGCCGGAAATATCGGCGCGGACATGGTCCTTCTCGTAGACCGAGTCGAGAATATCGGAAATGTTGCGCTTGACCGATTCCGGCGTGATGCCGTGCTCGATGTTATAGGCGGTCTGCTTCTCGCGGCGGCGCGCGGTCTCGTCCATGGCGCGCTGCATCGAGCCGGTGATCTGGTCGGCGTAAAGGATGACCTTGCCGTCGACGTTTCTGGCGGCGCGGCCGATGGTCTGGATGAGCGAGGTCTCCGAGCGCAGAAAACCTTCCTTGTCGGCATCGAGGATGGCGACGAAGCCGCATTCGGGAATGTCGAGGCCCTCGCGCAGCAGGTTGATGCCGACCAGCACGTCGAAGGCGCCGAGCCGCAGATCGCGGATGATCTCGATGCGCTCCAGCGTGTCGATGTCGGAGTGCATGTAGCGGACGCGCACGCCCTGTTCGTGCAGGTATTCGGTGAGGTCCTCGGCCATGCGCTTGGTCAGCACGGTGACCAGCGTGCGGTAGCCCTTGAGGGCGGTTTCGCGGATTTCGCCGAGCACGTCGTCGACCTGGGACTTGGCCGGGCGGATCTCGACCGGCGGGTCGATCAGGCCGGTCGGGCGGATGACCTGTTCGGCGAAGACGCCACCGGCCTGTTCCATCTCCCATTTGGCCGGCGTGGCCGAGACGGCGATGGTCTGCGGGCGCATGGCGTCCCATTCCTCGAAGCGCAGCGGCCGGTTGTCCATGCACGACGGCAGGCGGAACCCGTATTCGGCCAGCGTCGCCTTGCGGCGGAAGTCGCCCCGGTACATGCCGCCGATCTGGGAGATGGAGACATGGCTCTCGTCGATGAACAGAAGGGCGTTGTCGGGGATGTATTCAAACAGCGTCGGCGGCGGCTCGCCGGGCTTGCGGCCGGTCAGATAGCGCGAATAGTTCTCGATGCCGGCGCAGGAGCCGGTCGCCTCCATCATCTCGACGTCGTAGCGGGTGCGCTGTTCGAGGCGCTGGGCTTCGAGCAGGCGGCCGGCCTTTTCCAGCTCGGCCAGGCGGATCTTCAACTCCTCCTTGATCGCCTTGATGGCGCCGTTCAGCGTCGGGCGCGGGGTGACGTAGTGGGAGTTGGCGTAGATCTTCACCGATTTGAGGTCGCCGGTCTTCTTGCCGGTCAGGGGATCGAATTCGGTGATGGCGTCGATCTCGTCGCCGAACATGGAGATGCGCCAGGCGGCATCCTCAAGGTGGGCGGGGAAGATCTCGATGGTGTCGCCGCGCACCCGGAACGAGCCGCGGACGAAATTGATGTCCTGGCGCTTGTACTGCTGGGCGACGAGGTCGGCGAGCAATTGCCGCTGGTCGAGCCGGTCGCCGACCGACATCTGGAAGGTCATGGCGGTATAGGTCTCGACCGAGCCGATACCGTAGATGCAGGAGACCGAGGCGATGATGATGCAGTCGTCGCGCTCGAGGATGGCGCGGGTGGCGGCGTGGCGCATGCGGTCGATCTGTTCGTTGATCGAGCTCTCCTTCTCGATGAAGGTATCCGAGCGCGGCACATAGGCTTCCGGCTGGTAATAGTCGTAATAGGAGACGAAATATTCCACCGCATTGTCGGGGAAGAAGCTCTTGAACTCGGAATAGAGCTGGGCGGCGAGCGTCTTGTTCGGAGCCAGGATGACCGCCGGGCGCTGGGTCGCCTCGATCACCTTGGCCATGGTGAAGGTCTTGCCCGAGCCGGTGACGCCGAGCAGAACCTGGGTGCGGTCGTCGTTCTCGAGCCCTTCGACGAGGTCCTTGATCGCGGTCGGCTGGTCGCCGGCGGGCTCGTAGTCTGAGACCATGCGGATGGCGATGCCGCCCTCGGATTTCTCCGGCCGGGCCGGGCGGTGCGGCGTCCAGATCTTGCCGTCCTTGAACAGCGGATTGCCGCTTTCGATCAGCGAGGACAAAGCCTCGACGGTGGCCGTGACGGCGCCGGGCGCGAGGCTCTGGGCGTCCTCCAGCGAGGTGTCCATGCCGGCGACCGGATTGAGACCGGCGGCGGCGCGGGTCTTCGGATCGGAGGAGGCGCCCATCGACGTGCCGCGCGACGAGCGGCCGGATGTGGGGCCGGCGGCCTTGCGGCTGGCGGCGGTCTTCTCCGCGGCGACCTTCTCGGACTGCCGGCGCGCCTCGATCTCGATCTTCTTGCGGTGCTTGCCGGCCTTGGAGGCGATCTCGCGCTGGGTCTCGACCGAGGCCGCCTCCGCCTCCGCCTCGAGCTGCTTCACCCAGTCGGCCACCGAACCGGAACCGGACAGCGGAGCGCCTTCAAACGATGCCTGGGGAGCCTCCTCGAAACCGGAGGGGGCGGATGGGTTTTTCGGTGTCTTGGCCATGGCGCGAATATGGAGAATCCCCCCGGCAAAGGGAAGGGGGCGCGACAAGAAACAGAGAACAAAAACGCAACGTGCGGGGATGATGTGCGGTGGCCGATTATGCCGGCGGTGACCGCAGGCTGCGGTGAGTTAGGCCACCGCCTTGCGTTCGCTGCTGGTTTCGCTGCGCCGGGTGATCCAGGCGGTGAGCGCTTCGACCGGCATGGGGCGGGCGAAGTGATAGCCCTGGGCGACGCGGCAGCCGAGCGCCTCGAGCACGGCGGCATCCTTTTCGGTCTCCACGCCCTCGACGACGATGTCCAGGCTGAGGGCGGAACCGAGGCCGACGAGGGCGGCGATCAGGTCCTGGTTGGCGCGCGAATCGGCCACGCCGATGGCGAAGCTGCGATCGATCTTCAGCCGGTCGATCTTCAGGCTGATCAAGTAGGCGAGAGAGGAGTGCCCCATGCCGAAGTCGTCGACGGCCAGCTTGTAGCCGGCGGTCTCCAGCAGCTTCAGCTGTTCGCCGGCCCCTTCGGTGTCGAGGATCGCCTCCTCGGTGATCTCGATCTCGAGGCGGGCGGGATTGATGCCGTATTCCGAACTGACCTCCTCAAGCATGTCGGCGACGGAATAGAGCGCGAATTCGCGCGGCGACACGTTGAGCGCCACGGTTACCTCCTCAAGGCCGAGCGCCGGAAGTTTGATCAGCAGCTTGCAGACGGCGCTGGCGATGTGGGCGGTCAAAGCCTCTGCGAGATGGAGTGACTGGGCCGCGGCGACGATCTCCGGCGGCGAAATAAAGCCGAGCTTTGGATGATACCATCTCACCAGGGCTTCGAAGCCGGCGATCGCACCGGTCGCAAGGTCGATCTGCGGCTGGAACCAGGTCTCGATGCCGTTGCTCCGGATCGCTGCCGCGAGATCCTGTTCGATCAGACGTTGACGGTCGGCCAGGGCCTTGAGGCCTGGGTTGAACTCGCGCATCTGCCGGCGACCTTTGCCCTTGGCGTCGTAGAGCGCCATATCGGCCGAGGCGAGCAGTTCTTCGGCGCTCGTGGCGTGGTCAGGGAAGGTGGCCAGTCCCATGCTGAGCGCGATCACCGATTGGCTGCCGCCGAAGGCAATGGGGGTAAGGCTTTCCTGCAGCAGGGACTCCGCGTGGTCGCGGCAGCGCCAGCGGGCGCTGGGGCCGGAGACAATGACGGCAAACTCATCTCCGCCGAGACGCGCGATCAGACCATCATCCCGCACGGTGGCTTTAAGACGCTCGCCGACCGCGCGCAGCAAGGCGTCGCCGGCACTGTGGCCGAGCGTGTCGTTGATCTGCTTGAAACGGTCGAGGTCAATCAGCAGCAGCGCCACCTCGCCGCCGGTTGTCTTGGCGAGCGCGATGTCGCCGAGCAGGCGGCCGTTGAAGTGCATACGGTTGGTGAGGCCCGTGATCGCATCGCGATTGGCGAGGATTTCGAGCCGGGCGTTCTTCTGCTGGATTTCTTCGTTGGCGATTTCGAGCGACTGGGCGAGGCCAGTCGCCTCAAGCTTGGCCATTTCATTGCTGACGAAGACCCGTTCGGCCTTAAGGTTGCTATGGACCATGACAGCCAGCAGGCCGAGAACATCGATCGCCATGATCGTCGCGGACGAGCCGCCGACGAAAGACAGCCATGCGATGATCGACAGCAGGATCGGCACGGCGAAAGCCATCGACAGAGGCGCAAAACCCATGCCTCGAATCATCGAGCCAGCGGAGATTCCGATCATGATCAAAACAACCGCCGCGTCCTTGCCAACAATGCCGAAGTCGGAGAGCCACAACGGCAAAGACGCCCAGACGATGCCAGACAGAAAGGCGCCGAAGGCCATGAGGCGAAGCGAATAGTCGGGCCGGGTTTCGACATAGTGGTATCGTTGCAGGCGGTAGACCGAAGTCGCCCGATATGCTGTTGCGCAGAAGGTCGCGAGTAGCCATCCAACCATGGCCTCAGAGAAACCTTCGCTTGCCATCACGACGAGAGCAGCGGAGATGGCGATCACGACATTGAAGAGCAGAGTGGAGCGCAGCCCACCGACGATATTGGCGGCCTGCGCACGCTTCGTCGCCGACAGGAACTTTGCGTTGGGGGCGACTGATTGCTGGCTCAAATGCAATATCCGATTGAAAATAGCTTTACTGGGAAACGAATGTGATCCCTAGCCTTCAGCCTTGCAGCACTTTGATAAAATTCGTTTAACGCGGCGAATGTGAGATAGGCTCTTGGCAAAGCCGCGTGCCCGAAGCGTACTTTCGGTTGCAAGGTGGGCAGGCGGCCGGGGCGCAGCAAGGGATTGGACGTGGCGAGGCGATTTCGGCAATGTCTATGCTCGGCCGCAGATTCGTGATCGGGCCGGCTCGACTGCCGGTGCCAACATGTCATCCAAGCCTTGCTGTCATTTCAAGGAACCTCCATGCCCACTTTCAGCCCCGCGGCCGTCTGGCCGATCATTCTGCTGTCTATGTCCAACGTCTTCATGACCTTCGCCTGGTACGGTCACCTGAAATTCAAAGGTGCGGCCATCTGGGTAGCCGTGCTGGTCAGTTGGGGGATCGCATTCTTCGAATATTGCCTGGCCGTGCCGGCCAACCGCATCGGCGCCCAGGTTTACTCGGCGGCGCAGCTCAAGACGATCCAGGAGGTCATCACGCTGCTGGTCTTCTCCGGGTTTTCGGTCTTCTGGCTCAAGGAGACGCTGACGATCAATCACGTCCTTGGCTTTGCGCTGATTGCCGCTGGCGCCGCGCTTATCTTCCGGGCTTGAAAGCGGGCGCGGCGCGATAGGTCCTGCTGCCAGCCTCAGGCAGCGGGGACCGGGGTCGGCTTGCCGTCCCGGTCAAGGGCGACCATGACGAAGCGGGCTTCGGTGACCTTCTCCATCGTATGGGTCAGATAACGTTGCGCCCAGACCTCGACCGCCAACGTCATCGAAGTGCGTCCGACCTTGGCTATGTCGGTATAGACGCAGAGCGTGTCACCGATCTTGACCGGCATGGCGAAGGCCATCTCCTGGACGGCAGCGGTGACCACGCGGCCACGAGCCCGCTCGGCGGCGCGAATGCCGCAAGCAAGGTCCATTTGCGCCATGACCCAGCCGCCAAAAATGTCGCCGGCAGCATTGGCGTCGCCCGGCATGGCGAGCGTTCTGAGGGTCAGTTCGCCGGTCGGTGTCGGCTTGTCGTTCATGTCGTATCTCGCTGTTTGGCTATGGCGGTCGACAACGAGAGGTCGACCGCAGGCGGAACAAGGGGGTGGCGTAAGGCTAGAAGACTCGCTGCCCGCTGACAATGGCGCCGGATCGCAGCGCGCCCATACGAGAATTAAGGTGACCTAAAATAGGGTATCGAATTTTATCGATTTCGTAATTTTTTGCGGGCAGGACTGATGATCACAATAAGGGGGGAGTGCACTTCCGTGAAAAATCTCAGCATCTCAATACGATTGTACCTGCTTGTCGCTCTGGCGCTCAGCATCCTTGTCGCGACGCTGACGTTCAGTCTTTTCCATTCGTATTACGCCCTCGCGGGCGAGCGGCGTGCCGGACTGGCCGCGATCGACCAGACCGCATTGGCTGTCTTCGCCAAGTACCACAAGATGGAACAGGACGGCGCGCTGACCCGCGAGGAGGCACAGGCCAAGGCGCTCGAAGTGGTCGGTGCCATGCGCTACGGCAAGGATGGCTATCTCTGGGTCAATGATATGCAGCCCGTCATGGTCATGCATCCGATCAAGCCGGAGCTGGTCGGCAAGGACCTGAGCGGCAACAAGGACCCGAATGGCAAGCACATCTTCATGGAATTTGTAAAGACGGTGAAGGAGAGCAAGGAGGGCTTCGTCGACTACTATTGGCCGAAGCCTGGCTTCGATGCGCCGGTTTTGAAGTTTTCCCACGTCGTCGGTTTCGAGCCTTGGGGCTGGATTGTCGGCACCGGCGTCTACGCAGACGACCTCGCCGCCATGTTCTACAGCAACGCCCTGTGGTTTGGCGCGATCATCGTCGCGAGTGTATTCGTGATCCTCGCTTGCGCCTACGCCGTGGTACGCAGCGTCGTCAGGCCGATCGGCCGTTTGAGAACCGCCATGGGCCAGATTGCCGAGGAACGGGTCGAGACCGATATTATCGATGCCGGCCGCAAGGATGAGATCGGCGGCATGGCCGACGCTCTGCTGGTGCTGCGCGATTCGGTGCGTGAACGCATCCAGATGCGTGGCCGGGAAACCGAGCAGCAGCTTCGCCTCGATGCCGAGCGGCAGAGCAACGAAACGGTGCTGCGCACGGCCTCCGAGCGTCAGAATTATGCCATCCACGAAATCGGCAACGCCCTTGAGGGGCTCGCCCAGGGCGACCTGACGGTCAACGTCGGCGATCTCGGCGCCGAGTATGACAAGCTGCGCCAGGACTTCAATGCGGCGGTCGCCGCACTGAGCGGCGTTGTCGCTTCCATCAGCCAGACCAGCAACGTGGTCAGCGATAGCGCCAGCGATATCAGCGAGGCGACCAACAACCTGTCGAAGCGCACCGAGCAGCAGGCGGCTGCTCTTGAGGAAACCGCAGCGGCACTCGACGAGATTACGGTTGCCGTCCGTACCGCCTCGGAACGCGCCGACGAGGCTCGCGACATGGTGTCCGAGACCAAGCGCAGCGCCAACCGTTCGGGTGAGATCGTCCGCACCGCCGTCGACGCCATGGGCCGGATCGAAAATTCGTCGAACCGGATCAGCCAGATCATCGGTGTAATCGACGAGATTGCCTTCCAGACCAACTTGCTCGCGCTGAACGCCGGGGTCGAGGCGGCACGGGCCGGCGAGGCGGGTCGAGGCTTCGCTGTCGTCGCCCAGGAGGTCCGCGAGCTTGCCCAGCGGTCCGCCAATGCGGCCAAGGAGATCAAGACACTGATCAGCGACTCCGCCACCGAAGTCGGCAACGGCGTTTCGCTGGTGCGCTCGACCGGTGAAGCCCTGATCGAGATCGAAAAACTGGTGAACCAGGTCAACGATCACGTCAACGGTATCGCCACGGCCTCGCGCGAACAGGCGACCGGCCTTCAGGAGATCAACACTTCGGTCAACCATATGGATCAGATGACCCAGCAGAACGCCGCCATGGTCGAGGAAACCTCCGCTGCGGGCCAGACCCTGGCCGAGGAAAGCCGCCAGCTGCGTGAACTGCTGTCGCGCCTGAAGATCGATGCACGCGCGATCGAAGCGGCCAGTCACCGTCACGCGGCATAGGCCGTACGTTGACTTGAAAGGACCAAGGCGCCGGTGGAGAGATCCGCCGGCGCTTTGCGTATATTGAACGTCGTCAGCGGCCGGAGCAGGCGCGGGCGAGCCTGGCCAGCGCCGTGCCGGAGCCCTTGAGGGTGAAGGTGCGGGCCTTGAAGGTCTTCTCGTCCGGTGTGAGGGTGATGGAGGCGCTGTGGCTCAGCATGTCGACCAGCGGTCCGGCAAAGGCGGCCGGCGCATAAAGTACGCCGTCCATGGCCTCGTAAGTCATGGCGACGTCGAGGCGCTGCCGTCCATCGGAGAAGACAATGCGGCCGTGCCATTCGGGATCGCCGTTCGGCGGGTCTCCAGCGCCGCCGTCGTCGAAGCGCAGGGCGTAGGCACCTTTCTCTCCACATTGCAGGTAAAGCATGGCCTGACGCTCTGCGCCGCTGGCCGGCGTGCAGATATGGGCGGTTAGCGCACGTCCGCCCTCAACCTCCCAGACTTCGGCCTTCCAGCCGAGGCAGTCCGAGGCAAATGCCGGCATTGGGGCCAGAAAAGCGAGGACCCCGACGATGGCGAAACTGCGGCAGCACATCACAAAGTCTCCGTTTGGCCTAGCGGCTCGATCGGACCGCATTCTAGGTCCGCCGCAGTGTTGCAAACAAGTGGAATTCAGGGTCGTCACCATCGTTCTCGCTTTGCCGAGGCGCAGCCATGGTTTGGATATGGCACCGAAGGCGCGGAGCTGCGGCGGATGGCCATGGTGCTGCGCCGGGCGGTAGATCGGCGGCCGGTGGCGCTAAACTGGACCTTAACCGCTCGCCATTACGCTTGATGTTGTGGACTGTTGCACAACCATGGCAGCGGGGAGTGGTTTCGGCATGGTGAATTCAACCCTCTTTCGACGGACACTGTCGGTCATGCTGCCGGCCGCTCTTCTGGTTTCCTGTATTGGCGAGGACATGGCGCCGCGGGCCAGAGTGGGTGCGTCCCCATCGGTGGCAAAGCCCGGCGCCCGGATCGAGGGGCGGGTTTCGGACAGACAGTTGCTCGGCCGGGTCGGTGAGCCGGTCGCCTATGCACCGCAACCGGCGCGGGCCAGTCGTGGTGCTGCGGCTATCGACTGGCTCGACACGCCGAACCTTGCGGGCGTGAATACAGCCGGCGCGGGCGCGGTTTTGCCAGACGCGCCGCAGGCGGTGGCTATCGCCGCGCCCGGCCCCGAGGCGCTCAGTCAGCCGGCTCCTCCGACAGCGCCGGAGCTGGCGCGAAACCCGATGCCGGCCACGCCACAGAGCGCTTATGTGATTCCGCCGGAAGGGATCAATATCGATGCCGAACTCGGCGTTGCTGCGCCCGCCGGCGCTGGCGTCGCGCCACAGATCATCGTGGAGCAGGGGGCAATGGCGATCGCCGAGGGGCAGACCAGTCAACCGGTCGTCGATGGCATTGGCACCGACAATCCGACGCCGCTTGTGACCACGCCGAGACAGTCAGCCGATCCCCTGCTTTAGCCGTCGCCGCAGTGACCGAGCAAAAGCCATAAGAAAAGCCGGCGCGAGGGCCGGCTTTTGACCATTTGGCGAGGGGGCGGGGGCGTCGCCGATGGTCGCAAAGTTATCTATCGAAAAGGACTGCCTCAAATCAGCGGACTGAAACGGGCAAGTCCGGCGAGCCTGCGACGGGTCAGAACCCCAGACGCGGGCCGTACCGCTTCACGGCTGGCCGTCCTTGCCAGTGTCGGACGATAGGCTAGAAGGATCACACAATGATGACAGGCGCGGGGGCATTCTGCCGGATCGCGTCGCCGGAGGATTTACCGTGATGCCACCCGTTTCAGAACTGATGATGTTTGCCGGTCTGCTGGTCGTGGCCGGCGGTGTGGCGGGGCTTTTGGCCGGGGTCTTCGGCATCGGCGGCGGCGCGGTGCTGGTGCCGGTCTTCTATCAGGTTTTCGGCCTGGCGGGGGTCGATGATGCGGTGCGTATGCATCTGGCGGTCGGCACGTCGCTCGCCATCATCGTTCCGACCTCGCTTCGGTCCTTTGCCGCCCACCGTCAGCGCGGCGCCGTCGACATGGATCTGCTGAAGGGCTGGGTCGTCGCCGTGCCGCTCGGCGCGATCCTGGCCGCGGTGATTGCCGCTGGGGCGTCGAGCGAGGCGTTGCGGCTGATCTTCGCGGTGATCACCCTGTTGCTGGCGTTGCGCATGATGTTCTTCAACTCGCGCTGGCACCTTGGATCCGAACTGCCGGGCGAGCCGGCGCGCTTTGCCGTCGGCACCGGCATCGGCCTCTTGTCTGGGCTGATGGGCATCGGCGGCGGCGTGCTCAACAATACCTTCATGTCGCTCTACCGACGGCCGATCCACCAGGCGGTGGCAACCTCGGCCGGCGTCGGCGTGCTGATCTCGCTGCCCGGCCTGTTCGGCTATGTGTGGGCGGGCTGGGGCGACAAGGGCTTGCCGCCGCTGTCGACCGGCTTCGTCAACTGGATCGCGGTGGCGCTGATCATTCCGATCACCCTGATCGTGGCGCCCTATGGGGCGAAGCTGGCGCATGCGATGAGCAAGCGACAGCTGGAGATTGGCTTCGGTCTGTTCCTGATCTTCGTATCTGGGCGCTTCTTCTACAGCCTTTACGGCTGAGTGCGAGCAGCGCCAAGGCCTGGTCAGGCGGCGATCCCGCTGCGACCGGCTGTCAGGGTGAGCTTGCGTTCGGCCCGCTCCTGCTGCGGTGAACGGTTGTAGATCTCCCGGTAGCACTTGGAGAAATGCGAGGCCGAGACGAAACCGCAGGCGACCGCCACCTCGACCACCGGCATGGATGACTGGACCAGTAGATGGCGGGCCCGATCGAGACGGATCTCCAGATAATAGCGGGCCGGCGAGCGCCCCATCTCCTGGCGGAACAATCGCTCGATCTGGCGCCGCGACAGGTCCGCGTCATCGGCGATCTCCAGCAGCGATAGCGGCTCGGCGAGATTGCTTTCCATCAGTTCGATGATCGACAGAACCTTGGAGTTCTGCACGCCGAGGCGGGCCCTGAGCGGCAGGCGCTGGCGATCGGTCGGACTACGTACACGGTCGGTCAGATGTTGCTCGCACACGCGGTTGACCAGTCCCTCGCCGAAATCCTGGCCGATCAGGTTGAGCATCATGTCGAGCGAGGCGGTGCCGCCGGCGCAGGTGTAGAGATTGCCGTCGACCTCGTAGAGGTCGGCATAGACTTCGGCCTGGGGGAAGGATTCGGAAAAGCCCGGCAGGTTCTCCCAGTGGATAGCGCAACGCTTGCCGTTCAGCAGGCCGGCCTGGGCCAGAATATGGGCGCCGGTACACAGACTGCCGACGGCAGTGCCCCGGTTATAGGTTTCGCGCAGCCAGGCATTGACCGACTTGTTGTGGAATTCCTCAACGTAAACGCCGGAACAGACGATCACCATGTTCGGCCGGTTTTCGCCGGAGAGATGGCGTCGCTCGTCGGCGAGCGAGGAGTTGACCTCAAGGCCGATGCCGCTCGACGAATAGACCTTCTGGCCGTCAACCGATGACAGCCGCCATTCATAGGCCTGATAGCCGAGCATGCGGTTGGCGATCCGCAACGTTTCGATCGCGCCTGCAAAGGGCAGGAGCGTGAAATGGGGGACGAGAAAGAAGACCAGAGAGCGTTTTCTGCCCGGTGCCTTGTTCATGTATGAAGCCCTGTGTTCCCGCGTTTTTCAGTATTCCTTGCGCGCAACGCGTCATCGGGGTGTTCCGAATGCGACGCGTTTATCCAAGAATACGGCAGAACGGCCTCAGGGGAGCCAAAATGCGACAAGCGTAGTGTACTTTTCTGTTTGCGACCCCGCCTGTCGCACCCTTGTTTGAGCCAATCTCGCTGGCGTTGAAACAACGGTGGAATTTCGTACGCGCGCCGGGAAGAATGAAAGACCGGCGCGTCCGGATTGCGACGCGGCCGATCGACCGTGTCGCAATCAAGGCTAACGCAGTGGCACCGAACGGTCCACGGCGGGCCAGCCAAGGTCCTTGCGCGCCTCGAAAGGCAGGGATTCCAGTGCTCGTGCGTTGGCCCGGCGCTCATGCCACAGGCGGATGCGGGCGAAAACTGCGACCAGGGGGCCGAAGGCGCGCGCCGCCTGCGGCAAGCGGCGGGTCGGTAGGGTCAGTCGGCTGTCATACGAAGCAAGTGTCATCGTCTTCATCCTTCTCAACGCTCATTCGGGCCGCATGCTTTTGCGCCGTCTCGCTTCATCACGCAAATGAATGTTTTCAATGAAATTCATCGAATTTTTTTATGTTTTTGGTCGTGCCGGCTTGGTCGAATATCGCTCCGGCGGCCAGCCGATATCGCGCTTCAGTTCGGGGGGCAGGTTCGCCAGTTCACTGCGGGCGTAGGCGCTTGCGCGAATGCCCCGCACCGACAAATGCCGGCTCCAGGCTTCGCGAACGAGGTTCAACAGGCTCCCAATCAACATCGTCAGTCCTCCTTGTTTGCTACCAGTGGTCGCAACATGGACCTGGATTGACATTCAATCAAACGCGATGATATTGTCGTTACGTTCAAATAAATTGAAGAGTGCGCTCCTATGACCATGACGATCCGACAGCCTTTGCCACTGCTGGATAACGACATCCTGCGCACCTTCGTGGCAATCGCCGAAGCGGGCAGTTTCACTACGGCGGCGGACCGGGTCTTTCGCACGCCGTCGGCGGTTTCAATGCAGATCAAGAAGCTGGAGGAGCAGCTTAACGCGACGCTTTTCCTGCGCGACGCGCGCTCGGTGACATTGACCGAGAGCGGCGAGACGCTTTTGCCCTACGCCCGGCGCATGCTGGCGCTGTCGAATGAAGCGGTGGGGCGGTTCCGCATGCCGGAGATGAAGGGTGTGGTGCGGCTCGGGGCGCCAGACGACATTGGCGAGCGCTTCATGCCGACGATCCTGCGTCGCTTCGCCGAAGTCTATCCGGCGATCATGGTCGATCTGACAGTCGATACCTCAAGCCAGTTGCGCCGACGGTTGCAGGAGCAGCGGCTTGACCTGACGCTGGTCAATACCGCGCCTGGCATGGTCAGCCATGACGGAGAGGTGATCCACACCGAGCAATTGGTCTGGGCGGGCGCGAAATGCGGCACGGCGCATCTGCGCGAGCCGTTGCCTGTCTCGATATGGGAGGATGGCTGCTGCTGGCGTGCCGACGCCTTGGGACGTCTTGACCGGGACAAGCGCGCCTATCGCATCGCCTATCTCTCCGCCCACACGATGGCGCAGCGCGCCGCCGTGATTGCCGACCTCGCCGTGGCGCCTTTGCCACGTAGCTATCTGACCGACGACATGACGGCGCTCGGCGCCAAGCAGGGCCTGCCGGATCTCGGATCGTTCGAGGTTCGTCTGCTGACCGGGGCGGAAACCAGCGATACAATTTGCGCCGTTGCCGACAGTGTGCGCTTCGCCTTTGCGGAGATGGTTGGAATCGCGGCCTGAGGACACTTCCGCGCCTTCTTCGTTGGTTGTGTGGGCCTTTTTGTTCCGCTGACATCGGTGGGTGCAGCAGCCCTGATCCATATCATGGCAGGTTTGCGAGCCCGGGCTTACCCTACTTCTTGCCGACCAAGAGGAGATTCCGATGAAGCCTTTGAGACGATCTGTTTTGGCATGTGCCTTGGCCCTGACCTTTGCGCTGCCGATGTGTTCGGGCGCCGCGCTGGCTGGTGCCAACGACCCGCTCTTCGTCAATCTGACGAGCGATGAGCCGCACCGTGCGACGATGGCGATCGGTTTCGGCGGCAATCAGCTGAAGCTTGGCCATCCGCTGGTCATCTTCCTGAATGACCGCGCGGTGGTAATCGCTTCCATGGCGAATTCCGACAAATTCGCTGCCCAGCAGGCATTGCTGGCGGATCTCGTGACAGCCGGAGCGTCGATCATCGTCTGCCCGATGTGCATGCAACACTATGGGATCAAGGAGGCCGACCTTCTGCCGGGCCTGACGGTCGGCAAGCCCGATCTGACGGGCGGAATGCTGTTTCGGGACAATACCAAGACGCTGAGCTGGTAAGTCCGGACCTGGAACCCCGAGGCATTGTCGCGCCCGGGGGATCAGTGCGCGCGGGGCGGATTCCAATCGGGCTCCGCTTCTGCTTATTGCCGGCCGGAATGACCACCTAGCCGCCATGCCTTTCATACAGCGCCTGGGCTTCGATAAGCACGTCGTCGAGCGGGCGGCCCTCGTCGTAGAGCGCGAGGTGTTCCGGTATGCTGACGCCGGACGGCACGTGCGGGCTGGTTTCGGGCTTGCCGATGACGGTGGTGACCGGGATCACACCTGCCCAGACCGGCAGCGCAAAGTCCTCCTCATCGTCGCCGACCTGGGCGGCGCGCAGCTTGACTGACGCCTCGGCGATCGGCATGCCGATCACCATGGTCGCTTTCACTTCCTGCGGCTGGTCGGGGCGCAATTGTGCCGTGCGGCCGGGATAGAAGCGTTCGACAACCCCTTTGAGCGCCTTTCGTTTTTCCTCCGGATCGTCCACCACGCGGGCCTTGCCGAAGCACATGACCGAGCGATAGTTGGCCGAGTGATGAAAGCCGGACCGGGCAAGCACCAGGCCATCAAGATGGGAAACCGTCAGGCAAACCGGTGTGCCGGCTTTCAGGTGACGCAACATGCGGCTTGCCGAAGAGCCGTGCCAGTAGAGCCAGTCACCTTCGCGCCAGTGCATCGTCGGAGTGCAGAAGGGTTGGCCGTCGATCACGTAGGCGACATGACAGAGAAGGGCGCTGTCGAGCACGGCGTGGACCGCCTCGCGATCATAGGCGCCGCGTTCATGCAGACGCTTCACGCGGTTGCGCGGGGTGACAGGATAGGACTTTTCCGGGGTTTCGACAGACATGCTTGCCTCCTTGGCTGATCTGATGCACAGCTAGGTCAATCGATTGGTTTGCATAAGGTCCAATCTGGTGAGGAAAATACGAACCAATATATCGGATTGGTCGGCGTCGGTTCCGATTCTGCCGAAGGCCGGTCCGAGGCGGCTGGCGCTCTATGGCGAGTTGCGCCGGCTGATCGAGGCAGGGTCCCTGCCTGCGGGCTCCAAGCTGCCGACGACGCGTGATCTCGCCGCTCGCTTCGGCCTGTCGCGTGGTGCTGCGGTTGCTGCCTACGAGATGCTGGTGGCCGACGGCTTTGCCGAGGCGCGGGTCGGGTCGGGGACCTTTGTCGCGGCGGTCGTTCCGGCGCTTGCCCGCCTGGATGCGCCCGCGCAGGGTAGGGCGCTCGAGGAGGCCGGGCCGCTGCCGGGCGCGCTTGGCTGTTCGGCAGCCGACGCGCGCACCATCCAGGTGTTCCGCACCTTGCTCAACCGCCATCTGATGCAGCCGTCGCCGCGACACTTTCACTATGCCGCGCCAGCCGGTTCCGCTGAACTGCGGGAAGAGGTTGCCGCCTACCTCAGGGCGGCGCGCGGGGTGAATTGCTGCGCCGATCAGGTGGTGCTGACCTCGGGCACGCAACAGGCGCTTGATCTCGTTATCCGTACTGTGCTTGCGCCCGGCGATCCGGTGTGGATCGAGGATCCGTGTTATCCGATGGCGCGCGTCGCATTTTCCGCCGCCGGCATGCGGTTGATCGGCGTGCCGGTCGACGCCGAGGGGATCGACCCGGAAAAGGGCATGGCGCGGGCGCCGGCGGCCCGCACCGTCTATGTCTCTCCGTCGCACCAGTTTCCGCTCGGCGTGACGCTCTCGATGCGCCGGCGGCTTGCCCTGATCGACTGGGCCAAGCACAATGATGCCTTTATCATCGAAGACGACTACGACAGTGAATACCGCTTCGCCGGGCCGCCACTCTCGTCGATGCAAGGCATCGATGCCGAGGGCAGGGTGATCTATGTCGGCACGTTTTCCAAGGTGCTGATGCCGGGCTTGCGGATCGGCTACCTGGTGCTGCCAGGCGCGCTTTGCGAACCCTTGCTCGACGTGCGCAAACGCACCGACCGCTTTCCTTCGACGCTGGCCGAGGGTGCACTTGCCGAATTCCTGCGCGAGGGTCATTTCGCCGCCCATGTGAAGCGGGCGAGGCGCCGGGTCAGGCAGGCACGCGACAGTCTGGTCGAGGCACTCGATGGCTCCGGGCTCGATGTGACCACGCCGGAACAGGGGCTGCATCTGGTGGCGGGTCTGCCGGATGGGTGTGATGACGTGGATGTCGCAACGGCGGCGGCACGGAGCGGCTTTGGTGCTCGGGCCTTGTCGCCCATGTATGTCGACGCCGCCCCGCGTTCCGGGCTGGTGATCGGCTTTTCCGGTTTTCCTGCCGATGTGCTGGGTGAGGCTGTGCGGCGGTGGGTTAGGACTTTTCGCTGATCATGACTGCCTGTGGCAGGATGATTTTTTCATTGCAAAATCGGTTCGGCACAATAAATTGTATTTTTGATGCGCACGCACTCTAAAGTGGAGTTTTGATGCGAAAATGGATGAGAAACTACTTGCGCTTCTGGGTAGCGATCGACTGGCAAGCCGACAGATCGACGAACTGGTCGGAATTGCGCGCGGTCTGATCGCCGATGATAATCTCAATCATGCAGAAATCGAGTTTCTTCAGGCGTGGCTCGCGGCGAACCTATCAATCAGCAATCATCCGGTAATCAACAAGCTCTATCAACGAGTGAATGCCATCCTGGCGGACGGCATTATCGAGCACGACGAGGCTCTTGAGCTTCTCTGCACATTGCGTCAGTTCGCCGGTAGCAAGTTCGAACTTGGTGAGGTGCTGACGTCGACCGATCTGCCGCTTTGCGATCCACCGCCACCTCTTAGCTTTGCTGGCACTCGCTATTGTTTCACTGGCACCTTCGCGTTTGGACAACGAAAACACTGTGAACAGGCGGTTATGGAGCGTGGCGCGCAAGCCGGCGCATTGACGCAGAAGACGAATTTTCTCGTTATCGGTGCCTATGCGACAGAATCGTGGAAGCACTCGTCTTTCGGCAATAAAATCATCCAAGCGTGTGAATGGCGCGAGCGGGGCTTACCGATCAGTGTCGTGACAGAACAGCATTGGGTTGCTCATCTATAGGAGAACGCAATGAAATTTGGCGTTCGTAAGCCGAGTCTGAAGAAGAGTATTGCCGCACGGACATCACTGAAGCGTGTGGTTCGGCACAATATGGGACTAAAGGCGCCGAGAGGATGGGGCTGGCTGACCAATCCCAAACGCGCCGCCTACAACCGAGTCTACAGTCGTTCGACGGTCAGTTTGTGGTCTATCCTGAGAAAGCTCCTGTCGCGGTAGGTCCTCCGTCCATCGGTGCTATGCGCCTTACTCTCGGCCTCTGCGCCGTCTGCGGCCGCCGGGCGCGCCGCCGTCACCATCGGCGAGCACCTTGCGTTCAGGGAGCGTTACGACACTTGCGAGCTTCGGGAAGGGGTCGACCTTGTTCGGCAGCGCCATGGCATCGATGAAGAGTTGCTGAAAATGCGGTTCGAGCGCGGTTTCGATCTTCTCGATGCGCTTGACGGTCTCCTCGATCTCCCGGCGATAGTCGCGGTTCAGCAACGCCATGAGGGCGCCGGTGCCGGCGGCATTGCCGACGGCCTTGACCTCCGACAGGTCGCAATCCGGAATGAGGCCCAGCACCATGGCGTATTTCGGATCAATGAAGGAACCGAAGGCTCCGGCGAAACGGATGGTGTCGACGGTCTCGACTCCGAGCTTTTCCATCAGCAGCTTGATGCCGGCATAAAGCGCGGCCTTGGCAAGCTGGATGGCGCGCACGTCGTTCTGCGTCACCGTGATCCTCTGGGCGCCGTCATGCAGCAGATAGGAGAAGGTTCGGCCGTTTGGCAGGATACGCGGGTTGCGCGCGGCCATGGCGCCATCGACCACACCGTCGGCGGAAATGACGCCTGACAGGAACATTTCGGCGACGACCTCGATGATCGCCGAGCCGCAAATGCCGGTGATGCCGGTCCTTTCGGCCTCCTCGGCAAAGCCGTCTTCATCCGACCATTGCTCGACGCCGATCACCTTGAAGCGTGGCTCCAGCGTCACCGGATCAATCCGCACCCGCTCAATGGCGCCGGGGGCGGCGCGCTGGCCGCAGGAGATTTCGGCGCCCTCGAAGGCCGGACCGGTGGGCGAGGAGGCGGCAACCGTGCGCTGACGGTTACCGAGCACGATCTCGGCATTGGTGCCGACATCGACCAGCAGCATTATCTTGTCCTGCCGGTGGGGGCCTTCCGCAAGGGTGGCGCCGGCCGCATCGGCGCCGACATGGCCGGCGATGCACGGCAGGACATAGACGCGGGCGCCATGGTTGATGGCCAGATCGATCTCGCGTGACCAGGTGTGCACGGCCCCGGAGACGGCGAGCGCAAAGGGTGCCTGGCCAAGCTCGGTGGGATCGATGCCGAGGAAGAGGTGGTGCATGATCGGATTGGCGACGAAGACCGCGTCGAGAATGTCGTCAGGATTGACGCCCGCTTCGGCGCAGACCTTGACCGTCAGCTCGTTGATCGCCTGACGCACGGCCCTGGTCATGGCTTCGCGTCCATCCGGGTTCATCATGACGTAGGACACGCGGCTCATCAGATCCTCACCGAAGCGGATCTGCGGATTGGAGGTGCCGGACGAGCCAATCACGCGGCCGGACAGGAGAGAGACCAAATGCATGGCGATCGTCGTCGACCCGATGTCGCAGGCGATGCCATAGGCCTCATTGTGCAGGCCGGGCCACAGCGCGATCAGGTTGGGTCGGGAAGTCTCCAGATCGCGGTGGATGGCGGCGGTCACACCCCAGTTGCCCTTGCGCAGGATCTTCTGCACATCCGGCAAGAGATGCTGCGCGACCAGAAGGTCCTTCCAGCCCCAGTCCTTCTCCAGCATGAGGTTGAGACGGTCGAGATCGCCCAGCGGCTTGTGCATGTCGGGTTCGTCCACCTCGACATAGCAGAGCTGGATGGCCGGGTTGCGGTCGATCAATATGTCGGTCGCGGCCTTGCGGATGACTTGGGCGTTGACGACGGTGTCCTGCGGCACGTCGATGACGAGATCGCCGAGGATCTGCGCCGAGCAGGAGAGGCGGCGCCCTTCCGGGATGGTTCGCACCTCGGCGTAGCGCTTCTCCTTGGCGCCGACCGGAGAAATGTGGTCGTTGGACGAGACGATCTTGTGCTTGGCGAAATGGCCCTCCTGGACCTCGATCTGGCAGCGGCCGCAGGTGGCGCGGCCACCACAGACGCTCTCGACATAGACGCCGAGGCTGCGCGCCGCGTCGAGCACCGTGGTGCCGACCGGGAAACGGCCGCGCTTGCCCGAGGGCATGAAGAGGACGAGGGGATCGCTCTGGTCATTTGAAGTCATGGGTTCGCCGCCACTAGCTTTGCGTAAAGGATGGCAGTCGTAAGGACCGCGATGAAGAGAATGGCTGTTGCCCAGGTCCAGATGAGACCACCCGCTGAACTTGCTTTCGGGTGAGCTTCGCGCGCGTGCCGTAGATAAGCCCGGCCAGAGTTGCGATCACGACGGCGATGACAAAAGGAGCGATGAATGACCTCAAAACGGCATCAAAACGCACAAACTCACCGTTGCCGGGGAAGATGACATATTTGAGCGCAACCGTAGCGGCAATGACGGGCAGGACTTTGTATTTCCAATTCTTCAGCACGCTATATCCTTTGGGCCGTTGATCCGAGCCGAGCTCATTCCGTCGGTGCGCCACCACCCACACGCGCCGCGCGGCCGCCGCGGCGGCCGCCGCCGGTCGAGGAGGAGGCTGGCGCGGGCGCGACCGCAGCGCCGCCTTCGGCCGGCTTGTAGTCGCGGTAGGTCTTGATCCAGTTGTAGCAATTCTCGTCCGTGCCGTTCAAAACATTGGCGGCGCGCACGGCTTCCATTTCCTGCGGTCGGCAGGGGTTCATGATCGCCGAGGTCATGCCGGCGCCGATCACCATGGGGATGAAGCCGGCATTGATGCCATGGCGATGCGGCAGGCCAAACGAGATGTTGGACAGGCCGCAGGTGGTGTTGACCTTCAATTCCTCGCGCAGACGGCGGATCAACGCGAAGACCTGCAAGCCGGCCGAGCCGATTGCGCCGATCGGCATGACCAGCGGGTCGACGACGATGTCATGCGGCTTGATGCCGTAGTCCATGGCGCGCTCGACGATCTTCTTGGCAACGGCGAAGCGGACGTCTGGATCTTGCGAAATGCCACTCTCGTCGTTTGAGATGGCGACCACCGGCACATCGTATTTCTTGCAGAGCGGCAGGATGGCCTCGAGCTTCTCGTCCTCGCCGGTCACGGAATTCACCAGCGGACGGCCCTTGGCGACCTTCAACGCGGCCTCGATGGCGGCGGAGACGGAACTGTCGATCGACAGCGGCACGTCAACCAGCCCCTGGACGATTTCCATGGTCCTGACCAGCAGCGCCGGCTCCGTCTCGTTCGGATTGACCGAGGTCACGCCGGCGTTGACGTCGAGCATGGTGGCGCCGGCGGCCACCTGTTCCAGCGCGTCCTTGATCACCGTGTCGAAATTGCCTTCGATCATCTCGGCGGCGAGCTTCTTGCGGCCGGTCGGATTGATCCGCTCGCCGATGACGCAGAACGGCTGGTCGAAGCCGATGATGATTTCGCGGGTGGCGGATGCGACGATGGTGCGGGTCATTCTGGTCCTCCGGTCGGGCGCGTCGACAAGGTCTGGCGGGCCTCAATTTGGGTTGCAAGCGCGCGGGGCCGAGGCGCCGCGCTGCCAATCAATGCGCGTTTTTCGGCTGGCTCCGGGCGGCGAGCCCGGCCATTTGCTGTTGGTCCTCGACCTTCTCCTCACGGATCCGCTCGAGGCGCTCGGCGACCAGCGCGTCGTTGGGGCTTGCCTCCCGTTTCCACGGTTTGCGGCCCTTGAGCACACCGGACTCATGGACGATCTCGGCGACATATTCCTCTTGGCGATAGGCCATGACGTGCATACCGGATACCCCCTCAATCTCCTTGACCTCGTTGATGATATCGATGCAGAGCTGCTTGCCTTCCCGTTTCTGGTCCTGCGCGCCTTCGAGGCGCTTGATCACGCTGTCGGGAATGTGGATGCCCGGTACGTTGGAGCGGATCCAGCGGGCGGTCTTGGCCGAGGCGAGCGGCCCGACGCCGACCAGGATGAAACATTGCTCGTGCAGGCCCATATCGCGGACTTTCTTCATGTATTCGCGAAACATCGGCACGTCGAAGCAATACTGGCTCTGGACGAACTGGGCGCCGGCCTGGATCTTCTTGGCCAGCCGATAGGGGCGGAAGTCGTAAGGCGGGGCGAACGGATTGATCGCCGCGCCGAGGAAGACCTGCGGCGGGGTCGAGAGCTTGCGGCCGGAGAGGAATTTCGCCTCGTCGCGCATGGTGCGCACCGTTTCCAGCAGCGACATGCAATCGAGGTCGAAGACCGGTTTGGCGCCCGGCTGGTCGCCGGCCTGAACGCCGTCGCCGGTCAGGCACATGATGTTCTGCACACCCATGGCCGAGGCGCCGAGAACGTCGCCCTGGATTGCGATCCGGTTCTTGTCACGGCAGGCGATCTGCATGATCGGCGCATAGCCCATGCGGGTCAGCAGCGCGCAGATGCCGACCGATGACATATGGCAATTGGCGCCGGAGGCATCGACCGCATTGATCCCGTCGACCCAGCCGTCGAATACCGCTGCGCGCTTGTAGACATCCTGCGGATCGGCGCTATCAGGCGGATTGAGCTCGGCGGTGACGGCGAATTCGCCGCGCCGCAGAACCCGCTCCAGCCGGCCGCGCGAGGAATGGCCGGGCAAAGGGTCGAGCGGCGCGCCGGGATCGTGCGGATTGATGTCTGGGCTCATGGCTTGGTTTCCGGAGCGGGCGTTTCACGGGTGGCCGCGGCCTCTGCCGTGACGCGCAGCCAGGAAGAGGTCTCGCGCAGCGACTGATTCACCGGTTTCTGCACGGTGAGGATCGCATCGCCGTGTGCCATATTGCGCGATCCGGCCCAGGCCTGGACCCAGACACAGGGCATGTCGGGCTCGACCTCGCAATGACCGTTGGCCCGCACGCCGCCGCACGGACCGTTGCGCAGCTGTTTGGGGCAGTTCATCGGACAGGACATGCCAGTCGACGACAGCACGCACTGGCCGCACATGCGACAGTCGAACAGCAAGCCTTTAACGTTGCGTTCGACGAAAGTGATCGGTCGCTCAACGCGGGCGTAACCGATTTTCTTCCACAGCGGATGGAAGACGAGAAAGGCGTTGGCGAAGCGGGCGTAGACCCATTCCAGCAAACGCGAATGCCGGACCGACCAGAGACGGATCGTATAGGAGCGCCGGGCGCGGCGATTGGGCGAAACGCCGGCCGGGGTGTAGGCGCCGGTCTTTGCCTTGCTGGCCGGCGCGGCATTGCCGGGCGCGGGCTTGCCGGGCGCGGGCTTGCCGTCAACCATTGTCGCGTCCCTCCGTATGGACGAGGGCGACGAGGCGGGCCTTGTCGTAGGACGCCTCCAGTTCCGCCGTCGCCTTGTCGGCCTCGGCCTCGAGGTCATCGCCGACCGGAAGCGGATCGCCCTTGCGCCAGGCGGCGAGATAGTCATCGGTCCCAGCCGCGCCGCTGCGCATGGCGGCCATGTCGATCGCCTCGGTGAAGCGCAGCGAAAGTTCGCGTTTGGCCGATTTGCGACCCTGCTTGACGATCACCTGGGCGGGTATGTCTCGCCAGTAGACGATGATCCTGTCGGCCATGTCCTCTCACTCTCCCTTTTCAGTCACAATGCCACGGAAAATTCGCCGGACTGCGCTTCCGACGACGTCGCATAGAGCGAAAAGCGACGTGGCAATAATTTACCGGATCTTCCGCTGAAAACCGTTGGAAAGCCAGTGCCGCAGCGCTGGCGGGTGGAGCAGGGCCGAAGCGTTGTCGGCAGCGGGCGGGCCGACTGTCTAGGGTATGCTCAATCGCTTGCGGCGCGATGCCGATTTCGGCCAGATCATGGGAAGGGGCCTCTTCCCGATCAGAACACGAGAAGGACGAGCGCGCCGGTTGTGCAAACGGCGAGGGTGGAGACGGCGGAGGAGCTCCCGCCGGTCTCCGCCGAGCGCGCTCGGCTCCTGTCGAAAGCCGGCGGCGACGGCTCCGCTCCATCCGTCATCAGATCCGCCTTATCTTCTCCAGGTTCTCCTGTGCGGCAGATTGTTCCGCTGCATTAGGCAAGCGAGCCGGCAAGGAGGGCGAAAGGCTATGTTCGTCGGCACTTTTACAACCGGTGGCCGCATCCTGCCACAGAAATAGCTAAAATGGAGTATAGGATTATATTCCTTCTATGCTGAAAGGCGCTTCGGAGGAGAGGAAAGAGGCTCCGGCAGAAATGGCCGGCGCGGACACAAGGAGACGTGAAGATGACCTATTACAAGCGTGAAAGCGAAGTCCTGGTTCTCAGCGCGGCAAGCAGTTCCCCGGGAACGGGCTGGGTGTCGACGACCGTGCAGAACGCAATGAACTACGCCCGTACGAACGGGCTGACGTTGGTGCTGCTGAGCGGCATCTTCCTGACCGGTGCGCTGACCGTCGACACGGCGACGGGCGGCGGTCAGAAGCTCACCATGCGGGCGGCGGTCGCCGGCGCGGCCACGTTGCGCTTCACTGGCGGCAGCTACCTCTTCCAAGTGAACGGGATCAACGATGTTTCGGTGTCGGGGGTGGTGTTTGACGGCCAGAACACGACGATCGGCGACTCGTCAAACCAGGCGGGTCTGGTGCGCTTCCGGGCCTGTTCCGGTTTCGCCTTCGATGGCTGCAAGGTGACCCGCAGCACGAAGACCGGCGTGGTCGCCCTGATCGGTGCGCAAGGTACGATCGCCGACTGTGCGATCGACAACTGCTCGGTCGGCGTGCTGGTCTACAACAGCCGCGTGGAGGTGGCGCGCAATCGCATCACCGCCTGCTCGAACAACGGCGTGTATGTCTGGCGCGAGCCGGCCAGCGGCGTGGAATATGATGGCTCGACGATTATCGACAACATTATCGACGACATCGACACGGCGGGCGGCGGCACCGGCCAGAACGGAAACGGGATCGTCGTCTATCGGGCCGTCGGAGTGAAGGCCTGCGGCAACACGATCTCGAATGTGCAGTATTCCTGCATCCGCTTCAATGCATCCGGTGCCGCGCAGATCCTTGGCAACCATTGCATTTCGGCGCGGGAATGCTCGGTTTTCCTCGAGGCGACTGGCCCGGGGCTGAACCTCGACGGTGCGGTGATCGCCAACAACATTATCGAGCAGGCGGGGTCCGGCATCAACGTCGTCAACCTCGGACTCTACAGCGACGGCATCTCCCGGCGGGTCACGATCTCCTCGAACCATATCCGGGGCATCACCAAGAATACGATCAGCGACCCTGGCTATTCGCCGACCGTCTCCATCGCGAGCGGCATTCTGGTCGAGGGGCTCTGCGTGCTGACCGGTAACATGATCGAGGGTGCGGCCGGCTTCGGAATCTTGCTCGGTACCAACGAAGCGACCTACGATCTGCTTGCAACGGGCAACCTCGTTCACGCCTCCACCACCGGCATCGGTTATTCCAACAATGCGTCGGCCGGCCGTATCTCGATCGTCGGCAACGTGGTGAGCGGGGCGACGAACGGTTCCGTCGTTCCGGTGGCGTTCAATGGCGTGAGCTACTATCGAGTCGGCTCGACAGATCTCGCCAACACTGCCGACAGCCAGGTCGGCAATGTCTATGTCGGTAACAACCGCGGCTATTGAGCGGATCAACGCGTTTCGGGGGCGGGATTGCTGCCCCCGAAGCACTTCCACTGGCCCTCCAGCCGGCGCGGCGGCGCCCCCTGGCCGCTCTGCCTTGCTTTTACCCCAAGCCGGTGCAATGGACGCATTCGCAGATTCTCTTAGGTTCACAAAGGAGAGGTTACCCCCGTGTCCTTCACCCGTATCTCCGCGGCCGCCATTATCGGCCTTGCGCTTCTGTCGCTCGCCGGTTGCGGCAACACCATCCGCGGCGTCGGTCGCGATCTCGGCAATGCCGTCGATGCGACGCAGGATGCCGGCCGCAGTGTGGCCAACTCGGTAAAATGAACGGCATCAACCAAGGTCCGTTTTGTCCGGCGCTAGCCGTCGCAGGGCCGGGTCCAGGTCACCGTAGCCGGTAAAGCGGTATTCGTAAGCAAGGCCGAGGTAGTCGGCTGCCCATCGGGCTTTCTGCTGAAGCTCGACATCCTCGGTTTGCGCCAGGTAGACGATCTTGGTGTAATTGCCAAACACCATGTCCCGCAATTCCGGATGCGTGTCGAGCTTCAACGGCTCGATCACGAAGGCCTCGAACTGCCGGGTGATCAGGTCGGTCAGGTAAAAGGCGGTGAACTCGTTCTCGCATTCGGCCAGGAACTTTTCCGTGCCGGAGAAGAAGGCATAGCAGTGCGGCCCGGCGATACGCTCGATGCCTTCCTCGGCGCAGATCCTGTCGATCTCGCCTTGGGTCCCGCATTCGGCATAGCCGATGAAAATGCGGCCATAGCCGGCAGCCCTGGCCGTGGCGATCTTCTCGCGCAGCGCCGGCGCGATTTTTTGCGGGTGGACATGCCAGATCGCCGGCAGGCATTCGAGGTCGATATGGTCGAGCCCATTGGCGTTACGGATCGCCAGGATTTCGCGCGCGATCGCGCCGCAGGCGATGATCTGAACTTTTTCGGCGTTCGCGCGTTTCATGGTCGTATTCTCGACATTTTTCGAAGATGCCCACCCAACATGGAGCTTTCTATCATGAACACCCGGAAACTCACCCTCGCCGTTGTCCTCATGGCATCGGCCTTCGGCCTTTCTTCGTGCGGCAACACCATTCGCGGCATCGGCAAGGATACCGCCAACACCGTCAACGCGACGCAGCAGGCCGGGCAGGACGTCGGCAACGCCGCGAAGTGAATAGCTGGCATGCCCGAGGCTTCCTGGGCGCTGGCCTCGCGAGAGGCGACAGAGGCACGACGCTCGGCACCGTTGCCAAGGTCAGTGCCGTCTATATTCTAGGTATCGTGCTGTTGGCCGGTGGGGTGGGAGGATTTTCGTCCGCAGCAACGCCGACACCCCTGGAGCGATAACGGAGTTCGTTGCCGGCCGCTGAAGGCGGCCGGCGCTATTGACGCTGACAACCTTCAACCGCGAGCGGCAAGGCTGTTGTGTTTGCGGGCGACAAAATCCTTGGCCGTTTCGACCGCCACTGCCGCGTCGCGGCAATAGGCATCGGCGCCGACCGCCTTGCCGAATTCCTCGTTGAGCGGCGCGCCGCCGACCAGAACGATATAATCGTCGCGAATGCCCTTTTCCTTCATCGTGTCGATAACGACCTTCATGTAGGGCATGGTCGTGGTCAAAAGCGCCGACATGCCGACGATGTCAGGTTTTTCCCGCTCCATCGCCTCCAGATAGTTCTCGACCGGATTGTTGATGCCAAGATCGATCACGTCGAATCCGGCGCCTTCCATCATCATGCCGACGAGGTTCTTGCCGATGTCGTGAATGTCGCCCTTGACGGTGCCGATGACCATCTTGCCCTGCTTCGGCGCGCCGGTGGCGGCCAAAAGCGGACGCAGAATGGTCATGCCGGCTTTCATCGCGTTGGCCGAGAGCAGCACTTCCGGCACGAACAGGATGCCGTCGCGGAAATCTATGCCGACGATGCGCATGCCTTCGACGAGCGCCTTGGTCAGGATGTCGTAGGGCACCCATCCGCGCTCGATGAGGATGTTGGTCGCCTCCTCGATCTCCTCCTTGAGGCCGTCATAGAGATCATCGTGCATCTGTTGCACGAGTTCGTCGTCAGAGAGTTCCGAGAGAATGATTTCGTCGTCTGACATGGGGTGCATCCCGGCTGGTGTTGCGCGATTGTGAGCGCTGTCTGCAAAAAGACTGCCTCAACGACAGTTAAACCTCAAGTTCGCGAAAACTTCTTTTTGAAAGCGACGCCGCTGCGCGCGAAAAACGACGGCCGGTCCAGCGCGGTGCTCTGATGTCTGTCTCATGCAAGCCGTTGGCGCATTAAGGAAGGTTTCCCTTCAATTTTGGATTAGCATACGCATGGGAAAACGGCGCTGGAACGCGCACAACGAGGAAACGCAAGATGGACGAGATCACAGCAGAGACCGGCGCCGGCGCGGGCCGTCGAACCCGCAGCGAAGGCCGTGGGGCCGCCGCGCGCCGCGCGTCGCGCAGCGGTGGCGGCGCCGGGCCGTCCATGCCCTATATCCAGCGCAAGATCCCAGTCTACGAGGTGCTCGACGAAGAAGGCCTGTCGATCATCGAGCGCAACGCCGATATTGTTCTGGAAGAGATCGGCATCGAGTTCCGTGACGATGCTGAAGCGCTCGAGATGTGGCGACAGGCCGGCGCGGACGTCAGGGGCGAGCGGGTGCACTTTCCCAAGGGCCTGTGCCGTGAACTGCTGAAGACCGCGCCCTCGGAGTTTACCTGGCATGCCCGCAATCCGGAGCGCAGCGTGCGCATCGGCGGCAATGCGACGGTCTTTGCCCCGGTCTACGGTTCTCCCTTCGTCCGCGATCTCGACGGCAATCGCCGCTATGCGACGCTCGAGGACTTCCGCAATTTCGTCAAGCTCGCCTACATGGCGCCGTCGATCCATTCGTCGGGCGGCACGGTCTGCGAGCCGGTCGACATTCCGGTGAACAAGCGCCACCTCGACATGGTCTACAGCCATATCAAATATTCCGACAAGCCGTTCATGGGGTCGGTCACAGCGCCGGAACGGGCCGAGGATTCGGTCGCCATGGCCAAGCTGGTGTTCGGCGACGACTTCGTCGAGAACAACTGCGTCATGCTCAACCTGATCAACGCCAATTCGCCGATGGTCTTCGACGAGACCATGCTCGGGGCGGCCAAGGTCTACGCCCGCCACAATCAGGCCTGCGTGCTTTCACCCTTCATCCTGTCGGGCGCGATGAGCCCGGTGACGGTCGCCGGTACGCTCACCCAGATTCTGGCCGAAGTGCTGGCGGGTGCTGCCTTCACCCAGCTGGTGCGCAAGGGCGCGCCGGTGCTGTTCGGTACTTTTGCCGCCTCGATTTCGATGCAATCGGGGGCGCCGACCTTCGGCACGCCGGAACCGGCGCTCGTCTCCTATGGCGCCGCCCAGCTGGCGCGGCGCCTCGGTCTGCCGTTTCGTACCGGCGGCTCGCTCTGCGCTTCGAAGGTTCCGGATGCGCAAGCCGCTCACGAGAGCGCCAATACGCTCAACGTGACGCTGCTCGCCGGCACCAACTTCGTGCTCCACGCCGCCGGCTGGCTGGAGGGTGGTCTTTCCGCCTGCTACGAGAAGTTCATGATCGACCAGGACCAGCTCGGCATGATGCAGAAAATGGCGATGGGTGTGGATCTGTCGGAAAGTGGCCAGGCGATGGATGCCATCCGCGAGGTCGGACCGGGCGCCCACTATCTCGGTTGCGCCCATACCCAGGCGAATTTCCAGACGGCCTTCTACCGCTCGGCGCTTGCCGACAACAATTCCTTCGAGCAGTGGGAGATCGAGGGGCGCAAGCGCATCGAGGACCGCGCCAATACCCTCTGCCGCTCCTGGCTCGACAACTACGAGGCGCCGCCACTCGATCCGGGCATTGACGAGGCGCTGACGGCCTATATCGCCAAGCGCAAGGACTCCATGCCGGACGCTTTCACCTGAAAGGATCCCGGTCCCGCCAGGGAGCAAGGCGGAGCGGCGCGAGTCGCGGACATGATCCAGGAATCGGTCTGGCGACCGCACTATAAATATGAGGGGTCGCGGTGAGTGACCTTTCGCGTTTGCTGGCCGAGATCGCCGCGCAGCTCGCGCCGCATGGCCTGCATTCGCGCGGTGTCGCACGCTTTGACCGCGGCGCGGGCGCTCCGGTTCTGGCCGACGGAGGAAAGGCGCACACTGTGCTCCTGATCGGCAACGTCGGCGGTTCGCTGTGGCGGGCCTTCAGCGAGTGGCGCGAAACGCAGCCGGACCGCGGTGGGGCGCATCCGCTCGATCGCTGGTCTAAGCAACGGATCGGCGCCTTGGCCACGATGACCGGCGGGACCGCCTATTATCCGTCCGATCCGCCGTACCAGCCGTTCCAGCGCTGGGCGATCATGGCGGAGGGCCTCAAGGCTTCGCCGCTCGGCATTCTCATTCATCCGGCCTACGGGCTCTGGCACGGCTATCGGGGAGCCCTTGGCTTTGCCGAGACCCTGCCGGAGGGCGCGCTCGATAGTCCACCAAATGCGCATCCTTGCGAAAGCTGTCGCACCAAGGCCTGCCTGAACGCCTGTCCGGCCGGGGCGGTGACGGCCGCGCATTTCGATGTCGCGGCCTGCCGTCAGGAGCTACTGGGCGACGCGGGGCATTCCGCCTGTATGCACGCCGGTTGCCTGGCGCGCGCCGCCTGTCCGGTCGGCGCGCAATTTTGCTATCCGGAAGGCCAATTGCGCTTCCATATGGAAGCGCTTGGCCCGCCATCCTGATAGAGAGGGGCAGGCGGCCTTGCGCGGCTCCGTTTCTAAGCCGCGATCTTTTTGGCCACAGGTTTGCGCGGAGCGGCTTTTTGCGGCATGAGCGCGACGATCTCGTCGGTGAGTTGTGCGGCGTTATGCAGGGCTTTGGAAAGATTGGACACTTCGGCCGGGTTCATCGCCTGCAACAGGCCGCCCTTGTCGAAGACGTCGCGATAGGCTGCGCGCTCGGCGATCGGGGTCGACAGCGTGGCAATGCCCCGGCTGGCGAGCAGGTCCTTGGCGGCCTGCAGGGCGCGGGTGGTGACGGCGGCGTTGACGCGGGTGAGCACCACTGAATGCGGGATCGTCACGCCACAGGACACATCGAGCTCCTTGAGCAGTTCAAGCACTTCGGCGCCGCCATGGGCGTCCATGGCACAGCCCTGCACGGGAATCAGCACATGATCGGCAAGGCCCACGGCCTTGGCGAGAAGGGCGTCGTGACTGGAGGGCAGATCGATGAGGATATAACCGCCGCGCTTCCTGGCCTTGGCGGTTAATGCCTCAATCGTCTCCTCGGTCACCGGAGCGACCGAAATCAGGCTGCTGGCGCCGGCCACGGCGTGCCAGCGGCTGATCCAGCCGCGCGGGTCTGCGTCGAGGATAGTGACGCGATTGCCGCGTCCGGCAAGTTCGCAGGCGAGAATGAGGGCCGCCGTGGTCTTGCCGGCGCCGCCCTTGGTGTTGGCAAATGTCAGTACTGGCATATCTTTTCCTTCATGAAATAAAGGTCCGAGCCAAGTCATCGCTCCAGGTTGCAGCGCGGTTTCATGCTGCCTGACCGGCATGGTTGGCAGGGATGGTTAATGAGTCGTAAATGGAGCGAATACTTCGTTAATTGCTTGAATTGAATGGACTGCCGCTGGCAGATTGCTATCCTTACAGCTGACTTTAACCTGGGCCGCTCATGCCACTGATTTTCATGATATTGTTCTGCCTTCTTCCGCTATCGCAGGCGTCAGGTGCGCCAGCCGATGAAGTATGCGCGACAAAGACGCAAAGCGGCATTTCTTATACGCTATGCAGTTTCGATCCCGCGGTTTCGCTGATGCGAATCTATCACCTCGACCCCGAGGGAAGGCCCTTCGGCGGCTTTGATTCCCTCAGCCGGCAATTGTGGAAGGAACGCCATTATCTGATCGCGGCAATGAACGGCGGCATGTATCAGCCGGACCTGTCGCCGGTCGGCCTGTTTGTCGAGCACGGGTTCGAGCGTCAGGCGATCAGCACCAAGTCCGGCTGGGGGAATTTCCACCTGTTGCCAAACGGCGTCTTTTGGTTGAAGGGCGGGCGGGCAGGGGTGGCGGAAACGTCGCTTTATCTCAGGGAGAGGATTGCCCCCGACTATGCCACCCAGTCAGGACCGATGCTGGTCATCGATGGTGAGATTCATCCGCGGTTTCTGCCCGACAGCGACAGTCTGAAGATCCGCAACGGCATCGGAGTGGACGAAAAGGGCAGAGTACAGATGGTGATCTCGGAGGCGCCCGTGCGTTTCTATGACTTCGCCCTCTTGTTTCGCGATCAGCTCGGTTGCCGAAATGCCCTTTATCTCGATGGAACAATTTCCAGCCTCTACGTCGCCGGTACGTCACGGCGGGATGGGCTGTTTCCGCTTGGGCCGATCATCGCGGTGATCGGCACTGTGCGCTGAAAAATCCGGCAGTGGCCGGTCAGACCGCTGCCTTGGGATAGGCGCGTTCCAGCCCGCCGGAGCGGACAAGACCGGCGCGCAAGGCGAGATAGGCCGGATGCTGGCTGGAGCGCGCGGCTTCCATCAGGCGGACCTGCAAGCGGCCGGGCGCGGCATTGCCAAGCCATTCGCCGCAGCGCTCGAGCCTGAGCGAGTTGAGAAAGGGCGCCTCGCTCTCGCGGTCGAGATAGAGCGCCAGTCCGTCGAACAGAAGGTTGTCCTGCACCGGATTCTCAAACAGAAGCTGGAGGAAGGACTGGCCGGCCCCGTCAAGGCCGCGAAGCTTGTCGGCGACGGTATCGATCGATGTGGTCTGGTTCTCTGGCATTGGGGGCTCCTTCTTCTTCTGGTCGCCTTGAGCTAAGGCTTGATGCATTCGATTTCGGCCGTCAGGCTGGAGTGGAGGTCCATGGCGCCTCCAGCCGCGGCACGTCGATATGGTCCGGTTCCAGTCCCTGTTTCTCGCGCTCGACCATCATTTCGTAGGCCCGTTCGAGGTGGCGGGTGAAGCGCTCCGTATCGAACAATGGTTCCACAAGCCGATTGGCGGCGAGGCGGGCACGGATGTCAGCAAGGCGGTCGCGGTCGCGGGCAAGGGCGATGCCGAGCTCGACCACACCGTCCTCGTCCTCGGCCACCAATTCGGCCATGCCGACCGCGTTAAGCAGGCTTTCCGACACGCGGGAGGTGAAGTTGTGGCCCTTGCAGGTCAGGACGGGAAGGCCGGCCCAGAGCTTGTCGGAGGTCGTTGTATGCCCGTTGGTCGGAAAGGTGTCGACGGCGATGTCGGCCGCCTGAAGGCGGGCGACATGCGCGGGATAGTCGGCGCGGCGGGCATAGTGGATGCGGTCGGTGGCGACGCCCTGACCAGCCATGTAGGCGGAAAAATTCGCCTGTGCATCGACGTCGTCACACATCATCCACAAGATGGCGTCCGGGATGGCGACAAGGATACGAGCCCAGAGCCTTGCCGTGCGGGCCGAAATCTTGCGCACGGCGTTGAACGAGGCGATGACGAAGGCGTCCTGGGGCAGGCCAAGACCCTCCCGCGATGCCGCTGGCGGCAAGGCACGGTGCTCACGATCATTGGCCTGATAGCAGTCCGGGAGACGGCAGAGCTTCTCGTGGTAATAGGGTTTCGATGTGTCAGGCGTTACGATTCCGTCGCCGATCACGTAGTCGCAGTCGATGCCGGTTCCACAACCGGGAAAGCCCAGATAGGCGACCTGGATCGGCGCCAATCCGCGATTGACGAGGTTGATGCGAGCGTCCTTGGTATGGCCCTTGAGGTCAACGAGGATGTCGATGCCGTGTTCGCGGATCGCCTCGGCGGCCTGCTCGTCGTCGAGGGTGCGGATCGGTACGATGGTCCCGTAATGTTGACGCATGCCCTGGTCGACCGAAAGGACGCCGTCGTCGGTGTAGCAGAATACGGTTATGTCGAATTTTTCGCGATCATGGGCCATGAGCACGCCTTGGAGCAGCCGCATGGTCGCATGCTGGTCGCAGACGTCGTTGGACAGATAGCCGATACGGATCTTGTCGGCGAACCGGTGCGGCATCGTTCGTCTTGCCACGCGCGATTGCGGGGTGAAGGCGGTTCCTCCGGGCATGCGGGTGATGCGGGCGTTGAGACTCTCGTCATCGCACCACATGATATGGTCGTGTGGGTCGTCGACGGCGAAGGCCGCCGCTTCGCCGGACTTCATCCGCTCCAGCATCCGCATATCCTCGGCTTCGCATTCCTCCAGGCACAGGAGTTCGCGTAGCAGGCCGCGATAGGTGTGTTCCGCCTCAAGGTCGAAAGGGCCGCCGCGGGCCGCCTGACGGGCGAGCATGAGCGCTGGCGCTCGACGCCGGGCCAGCCTGTAGCTGCGGGCTGCCAGAAGGCGGAGCATCCGGGCGTTTGCCGAATCGAGGTTGGCCGCACGCGCGTAGAAATCCGCCGCCTTTTCGCTATTGCCGAGCTTGACATGGCATTGGGCCGCCATCAACACCAGCTTGGCGTCAGCAGATGCCTTGCCGAGGAGGGGCAAAAGGCGCGCAAGGCACTGTTGGTAGCGTCCGGCCTTGTAAGCGTTGATCGCGTCCGGCAGTCCTTTGGGCATAGGCATTCTGGGCAGTACTTCCGTGAACTCTCTTGGAAACCTGCCGCAGGCTAGGGCCCGAGCCTTATCCAAGGCTGGAGCCGGGTGCCCCGTCGCATCGGGGTTCGGTTGACAGGCCATGTGCGAGTAGAAAGGTTGAACTGACTTTTGGTCGCCGATTCGCGCCAAAAAACCGATAATCTGCGCGTGCCGCGTGGGGCGCCTTGCCGGACGGAGCCTTTGAATGCCTGAATTGTCCATTTGTATGCCGAGCAATCGCAATCTCGCCGAGGCGCGTGCGGCGATCGATAGCGCGTTGGCCTATTGCGAGGCACGCGACGCGCTGCTGATCATCTCCGACAACTCCGGTGATGCCGAAAAGCGGGCCTATCTTGAGGGCCTTTCGCCCCGGCTGACGCTGATCGACGCCGGAAATGCCACGCTGTCCGAAAATTTACGCCTGGCGCTCAATGCCGCGACAACGGCCTTCATTATGCCGATGGGCGATGACGACGAGATCCGCGCCGTCGAGGGCATGCCGGCCTTCGATCTGGCGAGCCTGCCCTACGATTACGTGGGCGTTTTGCCGGTCAGCATTCCCTTTTCGGTGGCGCGCGGAGACATGGAAGCCAAGGCCTTCGCATTGACCGCAGAGGACCCGGGCGAGCGGATCGCCCAGTATAGTTCCGGGGCAAAGGGCAACAACAGCCTGTACTATAGCATCTTCCGTCGCGACGTCTTTAATTCCATGATGCATGACTTCCTGGAATACCACCCGACCAAGGGATTGTACTGCGACTGGGCGATCATTGTAACAATGATCTGCTATGGCAAGATGGCGCACGATCCGGGCACGGTTTTCCGTTACAATATGAGCAACTGGGATTCTGCGCAAAAGACCGGTCAGTCAAATGCCGATCTCTACCGGAGCGCCGGACTGCCGGCGGACGCTGCCAAGTTCCACGGTCTGCTGCTTTATCTCGATGTCTTTGTGCTCGTCATGCGTTCCGGAAGTCCTGTGCCGCCGGCCGAGCGCCAACGCCTTGCCCGGATCGTGAACAACCGACTGCTCGCGAGTTTCATCACGGGCGTTGCCAACGCGCCGCAGGATTACGATGGCACGCTGCGCCATCTCGCGACGATGGCGGTCGATGAGAATGACAGCTTCGTCGCGTTCCAGATTGCCTTGATGATGATCGACCGGCTGCAGCCGGGCCTGAAGGATCGTTACGTCGCCTTCTTCAAGGCGGTTATGGCGCCGGCCTGATCCGGCGCCACTGAGCGGCACTTATCAAGGCGCGGTCAGCCGCGACGGCGCGTGCGCCGGCCACCTTCCTGATTGCCAGATTCCGCAGCCGTCTTGTTGCGTAGCGGGCCGATCTTGTCGACGATCGTTTCGATCGTCGGACGGGGGCCCGGCGTGTAGCCGTCGATCGCCGCGCGCATGGCGGCGAGATGGCCGCAGGAGGTTCCGCAGCAGCCGCCGATAATCTTGGCGCCCGCGTCGCGCGCCAGCCTGGCATATTCGGCCATCAGCGGTGGCGTACCGGAGTAATGGATCTCCGAGCCGCGAAATTCCGGGATGCCGCAATTGCCCTTGACGATGACAGTCGCTGCCGGATCGGCGGCGGTCATGTCGAGCAGGCTCGAAAGAATGTCGGAGGCACCCACGCCGCAATTGGCGCCAACGGCAAGCGGACCAGAGCCGATGTCTTTCGCCACGTCGTGGATGTCCTTCGGGTCGAGCCCCATCATCGTCTTTCCGGCGGTATCGAAAGAGCCGGTATAGGTGTAGGGCAGGCCGGTCTTGACAGCGGCTTCGGCCGCGGCACGGATTTCCTCCGGCGAGGACATGGTCTCGATCCAGGCGACGTCGACGCCGCCAGCCTTGAGACCCTCCATCTGTTCGGCGAAGGATGCGACGGCCTCGTCATAGGTCATCGCGCCGAGTGGTTGCAGCAGCTCGCCGGTCGGGCCGACGGAGCCGGCGACAATAACCTTGCGTGGCGCCTTGTCGGCAACGGCGCGGGCGATTTCGGCGGCCTTCTTGTTCAGCGCGAAAACCCGGCCCTGCGCATTGTGCAGCTTCAGTCGGTGACGCGTGCCGCCGAAGGAATTGGTGAGGATGATGTCGGCGCCGGCATCGACGAAATCCTGATGCAGTTTGGTGATCTTTTCCGGCTGGCTCTCGTTCCAGAGTTCCGGCGCCTCGCCAGCCTCCAGCCCCATGGCAAACAGATTGGTCCCCGTGGCACCATCGGCGAGCAGCACGCCCTTCTCGGCCAGGAGTTCGGAAAGCGGATTGGTTGCGGTCGCCATGGGATGTCCTCCGGATCGGATTTGAGCGTCGATATAAGGCGCACCCGGCTCGGTCCGCAACGCTCAAATGCGACAGGACAGGCCGCCACGCCATGGGCGGCCCGTCTTGCCGATCGGATCGACGCTACCGCGCCGCGACCTGGTGATCGAGATGGCTGGTGGGCGTCACCATCGACGAAATGATCGCCGAGAGGTCGACGGAGCCGATTGGCGTGCCGGCCTTGTCGACAACGTGGGCGTCGGTCTGGCCCGCCACGGTCATCGCCCGCGCGGCTTCCTCCAGCACGGTGCTGCTCTTGAGCGGCATGCCGACGGGAGCCTCGGCGAGCGGTGACATGATGGTTCTCACCTGGATCACCCGGCCGCGGTTCACCTCTTTGACGAAGGCGGAGATATAGGAATCGGCCGGGCGCAGCACGATCTCTTGCCCGGTGCCCTGTTGGACGACCTCACCGTCGCGCAGAATGGTGATCATGTCGCCGAGTCTCAGAGCCTCGTCGAGGTCATGGGTGATGAAGACGATAGTCTTCTGCAACTCCTCCTGCAGGTCGAGAAGCACCGACTGCATATCGACGCGGATCAGGGGATCCAGCGCTGAGAAGGCTTCATCCATCAGCAGGATGTCGGCATCATTGCTCAGCGCGCGGGCGAGCCCGACGCGCTGCTGCATGCCGCCGGATAGCTGGTTTGGAAAGTTGTTCTCAAAACCGGAGAGGCCGACGCGCTCGATCCAATAGGCCCCCTTCTTTTCCCGCTCGGCGCGCGATACGCCCTGGATCTCCAGGCCGTATACGGCGTTTTCCATCACCGTGCGGTGGGGCAGGAGGGCGAACTTCTGGAACACCATGGCCGTCTTGTGACGGCGGAAGTCGCGCAGCGCCGAAGGGGACATCTGGCAGATGTCGACGTCCTCGTAGAGCACCTGTCCCGCAGTCGGTTCGATCAGCCGGTTGATATGGCGGATCAGGGTGGACTTGCCCGAGCCGGACAGCCCCATGACGACGGTGATGCCGCCTGCCGGCATGGAGATGTTGATATCCTTGAGGCCGAGCACATGATCGTGCTTGTCGTTGAGTTCCGCCTTGGTCATACCCGCCTTGACGAGGTCGATATAGTCTTCCCCGCGTGGTCCGAAGATCTTGTAGAGTTCGCGGATTTCGATGCCGTGACTAGCCATGGATGACCTCCGTATGCTTCTGCAACCGTTTGCCATAGGCTTGGCTGGTGCGGTCGAAGATGATGGCGATGGCGACCAGGGCGAAGCCGTTGAGCAGGCCGATCGTGAAGAACTGGTTGGTGATCGCCTGCAATACGTTCTTGCCGAGCCCGCCGACGCCGATCATCGATGCAACGACGACCATGGAAAGCGACATCATGATGGTCTGGTTGATGCCCGCCATGATGGTCGGCAAGGCCAGTGGTATCTGCACGTTGAACAATTTCTGCGACGACGAGGAGCCGAAGGCATCGGCCGCCTCCAGCACTTCGCGGTCGACAAGGCGGATGCCGAGATTGGTAAGCCGGATCATCGGCGGAACCGCATAGATAACCACGGCAATCAGGCCCGGCACCTTACCAATGCCGAAGATCATCACCACCGGAATGAGGTAGACGAAGCTCGGCATGGTCTGCATGACGTCGAGGATCGGATTGACGACCGACTGGGCACGGTCCGAGCGGGCCATGAGAATGCCGATCGGTATGCCGATGACAATGGCCATGAGTGTGCAGACGGTGACCATGGCGAGCGTCACCATCGTGTCCTCCCACAGGCCGACCAGGCCGATCGCGATCATCGCCAGGAAGGTGCCGGCGGTGATCCGAGCATCACGCCCGGTAATGTGGATGACCGCTGTCAGCGCCAGCAGGAAAATGATCCAGGGCGCATCGACGAACAGGTCCTGCAGCCAGTTCAGAAACCATTGCAGCGGCTGGACGGCTGTGTCCAGTATATCGCCATAGGCGCGCACAAAGGCCTTGAAACCGCCGTCGACGCTTTTTTTGAAGGCGCGCAGAAGGCTGTTGTCGATGGATGGAAAACTACAGAGCAGTTCGGGAAGGTAACTGCATATACCAGAAGCCATGTGATGGTCCCCCTGTTTAAACCCCGTCGGTCCCGGGCATCGCGCCCGCGGACCGGCCCGCCGATGCCGCAACGCCGAGCGATTGGCAAAACGACATCGCGCGCGGGCACCACTGCCGGGCGCCCGCGACGGAATTATTCAAATGAGGCCGCCCCGCAGGCCGGCGCAATGAAGTCGATGGCGTGGGCGGTGACGAGGTCACCGCGCCATGCCCGGATCAGAGATCAGCTTTCACCTTGTCCGCTACCTCCGCCGGGAGCCAGCCGGTCCACAGTTCCGGATAGGTTTTCAGGAAGTGTTCCGCCGCTTCCTCATTGGTCGCCTGGTTCTCGTCCATCCAGGCGAGCACTTCGCCGACAGTGTGATTGTCCCATTTGCGGGCCTTCACATAATCCAACGCGACACTTGCCTTTTCCGCGAACTCCTTGGTGACGACCGTGTAGACGTCGGAGACTGGATAGGAATTGACCTTCGGGTCGGCGCAATCGGCGACAGCCGTACATTTGTCCCATTCCGCCTTGTCATGCTTGACGTCGAAGCTCAGCTTGACCATCTCGTACTTGCCAAGGATCGCGGTCGGTGCCCAATAATATCCGAGCCAGCCGGTCTTCTTCTCGAAGGCATTGGCGATCGAACCATCGAGGCCGGCCGCCGAACCGGTGTCCACCAGGTCAAAACCTTTTTCCTTGGCGCCAACCGCGCGATAAAGGTTGGCCGTCGAGATCTGGCAATTCCAGCCGGATGGGCAATTGATGACCGCCGCCTTGGACGAATCTTCGGGTGCGGGAAAAAGCTCTGGATGCTTCAGTGCGTCCTGTACCGTCTTGATGTCGGGGTGGGCGTCGGCGATGAATTTCGGGATCCACCAACCTTCGACACCGCCGTCGCTTAGAATCGGAGCGGCCTGGATCAGGCGCCCTTCGGCCACGGCCTCGTCGAGTGGGGTGCGAACCGCATTCACCCACAATTCAGGCGCCATGTCCGGTTCGCCCTTTTCGTTCATCGAGGTGAAGGTCGGCATCGTGTCGCCGGTGACGAGGGTGACATCGCAGCCATAACCGGTTTCAAGGATGATCTTGTCGACATAGGCGGCAACACCGGCCGAAGCCCAGTTCATTTCGGCAATGGAAATTTTGCCGCATTCGGCAGCCTGGGCAGAGCCCGTCGCGACATAGAGTCCGGCGGCAAACACGGTAGATGCCAGGAGTTTCTTCATGGTCTAAGACCTCCAAGTCTCAATTTTTTTCGCAGCGTTATAGTTTAGCCAATACCTGCGTGCTGCATGACCAGGCATTGGGCGGAGCTGAACGGCACAAGGCGCAAAGTGGGAATACCCAAGCGCAAACCGAATGTGCAATGTCGGCGAGGGCCCACGCGATGAGACGCATGATTTTGGGAAGGGCCCAGCCAAATGCCGACCGTCCAAGGGTAGGGCCTATATTGCGAAAAGCAACCGTTTGAGGCGATAAAATACAAGAGAATGACGAGGTCGTCTTCCGCGGCGCAATATGTTGTGATGCAATGCGGCCATTGACGAGCGCCTTTTCACCTTCCGCGTAAGGTCTGTGATTGCCGGGCCTGCGCGCCCGAGAACGCCGCGTCAGCAACGGTTTACGCAACCTTGGTGAACACTCCCGGACCGGCCGTTGCGGAAGCCGCCGTCTGCCTCGCGAAATTGCTGCAGCGGCCATAAACCATCTGGTAATAATGTCTGGCTAAATGTGTCGGTACGGCAGTCATGCCGCTCGTGTCCCGGCCAAGGTAGTGCGTACCGGGCACGATTTAAGCCCGGTGTGGGGGAATCGCTCGCTGCCCGCATTGGTGGCATCAGTTGTATTCGCCTGGTGCGATTCTCTCCATGTTAAGGTAATCCTCACCCGTTCGCGGGCGTCATGGGCGCGTGCCAATCGATGCTGGGATCGCCGCTTGACCGGGTGGCGCCAGCATGAGAATCGGCAGAGCAGGTCCGGACACAAGCCGATTCCCTGCCCGCCGGTACGGGCTCATGCCATCACAAGGGCGAGGTCTCCATGGCAAAGGCAGTGATGCTGCAAGGTACAGGCTCTGATGTTGGCAAGACTGTTCTCGTTGCCGGCCTTTGCCGGCTTGCCGCCAATCAGGGGCTGAAAGTCAGGCCTTTCAAGCCTCAGAACATGTCCAACAACGCCGCCGTTGCCGACGATGGTGGCGAAATCGGCCGCGCCCAGTGGTTGCAGGCTCTTGCGGCCCGCGTGCCGTCCTCTGTCCACATGAACCCGGTGCTGCTCAAGCCCCAGTCGGAGACGGGCAGCCAGATCATCCTGCAAGGCAAGGTCTTTGGTCAGGCGAAGGGTCGTGACTACCAGAGGCTCAAGCCACAGCTGCTTTCCGCCGTGCTGGAGAGCTTCGAGATGGTGAAAGAGGGCGCGGATCTGGTGATCGTCGAGGGGGCAGGCTCGCCGGCCGAGATCAATCTGAGGGCCGGCGACATCGCCAACATGGGTTTTGCCACGCGCGCCGGCGTGCCGGTGGTGCTGGTTGGTGATATCGACCGCGGCGGGGTGATCGCCTCACTGGTCGGAACCCATACGATACTCCCGCAAGAGGATCGTCGGCAGATCGTCGGTTATATCATCAACAAGTTCCGTGGCGACGTCAGTCTGTTCGACGATGGGATCGCGGCGATTGGCCGGTTCACCGCCTGGCCATGCTTCGGCGTCATCCCCTGGCTGAAGGCGGCCGGTCGCCTGCCGGCGGAGGATTCGGTGGTGTTGGAACGGCTGGCAACGGGAAGGGAAGCCGCCCTGAAAGTCGCGGTGCCGGTTTTGTCGAGGATCGCCAATTTCGACGATTTCGACCCGCTCGCGGGCGAACCCGATGTCGAGCTTGTCTTTGTCCGCGCCGGTGAGCGCCTTCCCGCCGATGCCGGGCTCGTCATTCTGCCCGGATCGAAATCGACGATTGGCGATCTGGAGACCCTGCGCGCCAATGGCTGGGACGCGGACATCGCCGGCCATGCGCGCCGCGGTGGGCGGGTGATCGGCATTTGCGGCGGCTACCAGATGCTCGGACGCACCGTCGCCGACCCGCTTGGCCTGGAAGGTGAGAGCAGGACGGTGAAAGGGCTGGGCCTTCTGGACGTCGACACAGTGATGGCGCCGGAAAAGACGGTGCGCAACAGCCAGGCTCATTCACTGGAATTCGACGTCGCTCTGTCGGGTTATGAGATCCATCTCGGCGTCACTGAGGGACCGGATTGCCAAAGGGCAGCGGTTACCATCGAGTCGTATCCAGACGGCGCGCGCTCGCCCGACGGCCGGGTGATGGGCACTTATCTGCACGGCCTTTTTTCCAGCGACGCTTATCGTCGACAACTGTTGGAGAGCTTTGGCATCCGTGGCGGGGGCAGGGACTATCGTCTCGATGTCGATAATGCGCTCGATGAACTGGCGCAGGAGCTGAAGTCGCGTCTGTCGGTCGACTGGCTCAGGCAATGGCTGGGATAAGCCCGTCACGAACGGGCGCGCGCCTAGCGGTCACGCGGGATTACTTCTGCGCGGCGACGTCGACTGGCGAGGCCATCAACTCGTTCTGGCCCAGCGAGTTATCACTGTATTTGAACGCCAGGATGCTGAGCACCGAGGCAATGATGGCAAAAAAGATCGCACGCATGAACTTGCTCCTGATGCTCGCTCCTAAACCGACATTGCGGCAAAACTGGTTCCGCCCGGGCTAAATCGATCGCTAAATTCCGACCGAATACCGTTTTATTTCAACGGAACGTTTTAACGGGCGTGGCGGGCCGAAGCCGACGAAACCGGGAACTACACATACGCCATAGCCCTCTACAATGATTGAATTGGCCCTACAGGCCGCCCACTCACTGTCATCCAATTCCCGGAGGCAGACATTACCAGAATTTGCAGCAAGCATCTAGAAGGAGCCCTCGCTAGTCATTGACCAGCGAGGCCCATAGCTGTTTTCGACCGCTTTCTTTTCAGGCCGTTTCAGACCTGAGGATGGCAGTATCTCTCCATTCGTCGCGCGGGAGTCCGTCGAGGTAGGCGGCGATCTGCGCACGGGAGCGCTCCATTTCCGAGAGCTTTCGGTCGAGCTTGGCGACCTCGGCCTCCAACCGGGCGCGCAGCCGGTCGCAGGGATGGAAGGTCGGCTCCGGGCTGATGATGCAGGGTAAGAGGTCATGCATCGCCTCGACCGTCAGCCCTGCGTCGGCTAACTGCCGGATGCGGCGCGCCTCTTCCAGATCGTCTTGGGAATAGTCCCGATAGCCGCTCTCGGTCCGATGCGGCCGGAGGAGGCCCTCGGCTTCGTAGAAACGCAGCATCCGGACGCTGACGCCGCTCCGAACTGAAATCTCACCGATCTGCATCATGACCTCATTCGTTTTCTGCTTGACCCTGACAGTATTGTCAGGGTGCAGGAAGCGTGCCGACACATCAAGTCGGAGAATGGAACAATGTCGAAAATCGAGTACTTTGAAAAAGACGGCGCGCGTGTTGGCTATCGAGACGACGGGGAGGGGCAGCCGCTCATCCTCGTGCATGGGACGGGAGGAGATGGCGAGGCAAACTTCTCGGGCCTGATGCCATACCTGTCGGGCAGACGCCTGCTGCGGCCTGATTATGCCGGGTCCGGGCTCACCGATGATCCGACGGAAGTGCTGACGCTTGACCATCTGGTCGGGCAGGTGGTCGCCGCGGCAGACCATGCCGGGCTTGATACCTTCGATCTCGCCGGTTTTTCGCTAGGCTCCGCCGTCGCGACGAGGCTTGCCGCCCTCCATCCCGACAGAGTCAGCAAGCTCGTGCTCATCGGCGGTTTCGTAACCGGTAGAGATCCGCGTTCGCAGCTACAGTTTCGACACTGGGCGGATTTGGCCCGCAAAGACCCCGAGGCACTCACGCGTCTGATGCTGCTGACCGGCTTCAGCCGCGATTTTCTGTCCGGGATCGAAGACATCGAGGCGTTCGTCTCAGACATGGTCAATGGTAGCAACTGGCAGGGTATCGCCCGACAGTCAGAGTTGGACCTGAGGGTCGACGTCTCAAAAGACCTTGGCGCAATCAAAGCGCGCACGTTGGTTCTTGGTAACCGACACGATCAGATGGTCGATCCGGCGGCATCAACGGTGCTTGCCGGTGGTGTCGCCGGCGCGGCTCTTGCCTGGATCGAGGGGCCACATCTGGCTCTGATGGAAACGCCAGATGTTGTTGCGCAGCTTATGCAGTCCCATCTGATTGCCTGAGCGCTTGACGCCGTGCCGCCGCCACCTGGCACCTTGACGGCGGTTGCTTGGTCTGAGGAGCGGCCCCTCCCATGTGGAAACCGCCAATGTCCACTTCCGGCTGACCTATTTGCTGCGCATGCCGCCAGCAAGAAACGCTTGTGGCCACCATTTACCGTTTTGCGATGATCTGTGGCACATTGGCTATTGCTGGCGGCAATCGGCGGGGCTGGCGGGCCATGCACGATGATGAGCCCAACGTTTACGCTATAGCCCTCTAGCGCCGCACACTGTGGCAATCCGAACCAGACATCGCATCGCGATTTGTCACATCATGCGTCCTGCGCCAGCGAGGCGCCCCATGCACAGCGCTGATCCGGCAGCGCCGACGAGCAGGGCGATACCGGCCCAGGACAATCCGCCTGCTCCCGCGGTTTCGAGAATGACACCACCCACGACGGCTCCGCCGAAAATGGCGATATTCCATGCTGTGACGATCATTGCCTGCGCCACGTCGGCCGCCGGGCCGGCCGCACGTGCTGACGCGGTCTGAAAGACCGTCGCCGACCCGCCGAATGCCAGTCCCCAGATAAGTGCGGCCCCGTAGATCGCCAACGGTGCTCCGGTCGTCACCGCAAGTATCAAGACGGCCACAAGAAACAGGCCGATGCCGGTGAAGGTCAGTGGTCTCAGCCATGTGTCGATCAACGCGCCCGTCAGGCCGATACTGACAAGTGCGGCGCCCCCGAAGGCCAGAAGGACATGTCGATCCGGTCGGCCATGCCGTGGCCGGTCAGAAGTGGCGCGATGTAAGTGTACAGGAGGTTGTGAGCCAGCACGTAGCAGAGCGTCGCCGCCAGTACCGGCCGCACGCCCGGAACTGCAAAGACCTGGGCCAGGGAAGGGCGTTGCGTTTCAGGCTCGCCGGCAAAATCCGGCACCTTTGCGACGATCCAGCCAGCGAGCAGCAGTGCACTGACGCTGAGCAGACCGAAGGTCAGTCGCCAGCCGGCGAGGTTGCCGATAAATGTGCCGGCCGGGATGCCGATGGAGAGCGCCAACGGCGTCCCCGCCATCGCAATGGCCATAGCCCGTCCCGCCAAATGAGATGGCGCCATGCGAACCGCATAACCGGCCAGCAACGCCCATAGCAGGCCGGCCGACACACCGCCGACGAAACGTGCCGCCATCGCGACGATGAAGCTGGCCGTCAGGGCCGTCACCAGATTGGCGATGGCGAAACCGACGATGGCGCTAAGCAGGAGCGGTCGTCTGCGCCAGCTTCGTGTCGCTGCCGTCAGCGGGATCGCAGCGAGCAGCGATCCCAGCGCATAGATACTGATCCATTGTCCGGCCATGGCCTCGCTCACTCCCAGCGAGCCCCCGATCTGCGGGAGCAGACCGGCAGGCAGGGCCTCCGTCAGGATGGTGACGAAACCGGCAACCGCCAGTGCGGTCAGACCTGCCACCGGCAGCCGTTCGACCCGGCACGTCACGCTGAGGCCTTCGGCAGCACCAGATCGCCAACGGTGTAGGTGTGAAACTCGCTCGACGAGACGGTGTCGAGCTTGCGGAACTTTTCGAGGAATACCGGATCGGAAAAGAAAATCTCGACGTCGCCCGGATCTGAGATCGCCTCGATATTCACGACTGTCAGCCCATCGGTGCTCTTGGCAAGGTTGCTCCACAAAAAGCCAGGCTTCCGCTCGGCGACATAGTGGACGACCTCCTGGATCAACCGAAACGCTTCCTCCTGCTGGCCGGGGTGAGCGTGAATCACGTTGACGATGAAAGTTGTTGGTGCCGGTTGGTTAGTAAAGGCGGGGATCATGTGCGTCTCCTTGGTTTCGCAAGGCCAAGGGATAGCGGACGGCTCGTTACGGAAAAACAGGCCATCATTCCGGTGACTACGGAATAAAATTCCTGTAACAGTCAGGGCATGGACAAACTCACTGCGTTCGACGCCTTCGTGCAATCGGCTGAAACCGGCAGCTTCGTCGCAGCCGGCCGCAAGCTCGGCCTTTCCGCCTCTGCGGTCGGCAAGGCGGTGGTTCGCCTTGAACAGCGGCTGAACGTGCGCCTGTTCCATCGCAACACGCGCAATATGACGCTTACCGAAGAAGGGCGGCTATTCCTCGAACGCTGCCGCCTAATCTTCGAGGAGATCGAGGCGGCCGAAGCCGAGCTTGCCCGGTCCAACCGAACGCCAAGAGGCCGGCTGCGGGTCAGCCTGCCGCTGGTCGGCATGTTGCTGACACCGGTGATGGCTGAATTCATGCGCGCCTGGCCCGAGGTCCAGCTCGATCTGGATTTCAGCGATCGGCTGGTGGACGTCGTGGAGGAAGGGTTCGATGCGGTCATTCGCACCGGGCAACCATCTGACAGCCGGCTGATGAGCCGCAATGTCGGACGGTTCCAACTGAAAATCGTCGCCTCACCCGACTATCTGGCGAGATGCGGCCTGCCAGTCACCCCTGACGACTTGACCCAGCATCAGTGTCTTCACCAGCGTTCGCCAAGTACCGGCAAGCTACGCCCCTGGCCGTTTGCTCGTGCGGAAAGACAGGGAAAGATTGTTCTGCCCGAGCGGATGAGTGCGACGGCGGTCGATCCTCTGATCGAGTTGGCGATCGAGGGAATGGGAATTGCCTGTCTGCCTCCCTTTGCGATCCGTGACGAGATCGCTGACGGCCGTCTCGTGTCCATCCTGGACGAGTGGGTAACCGAGACCGATCAGTTCAATGTGCTCTGGCCGGCCAGCCGCCAGATCACGCCCAAACTGAGGGCGTTCGTCGACTTCATGGCCGAGCATCTGCAGCCGCAATAGGCGCGGCAGATCGCGTCGACGCCACTGTTTTGGTGGCGGGCGGAGCCGCGGCGGTTTGGCGCGCGGTACGGAAGAAATCGGCGGTAATTTCGTAGCTATCGCGGAGAATATCGCACCTTGGCGTAGAATCAGCGGGGCTGGCGGAGGAGGTGGGACCGTGAAGGCATTTGGGGCGCATGGCAGCGACAGCGGGGTTTGGGAGCTTGGCAAATGAGTTCACCCGCGTAGTTGCTACCATCACTCTGGCGGGCATCATAAATCTTACCTATCTTCGCCTCAAAGGCGGAGGTGAAAATGACGGAAGACGATTCGACCAACATTGAGCAGTCAAGTCACACTGCGATCGGCGACTTCCTCGGCGCTGGAAAAGTAGTCTCGGCGCTGATTGGACCGATAACTCAAGGGGTGGGCAAACTGCTCACGCCAGGACAACGCCGCCGCGACAATAATGCTCTCCAGAAAATATTTCACAGTTGGGACGATGCCTTCAACGCAAAAGGGTATCGAGTAAAAGGGGCGGAACTGTCGATTGCCGAAAGGGCTGACCTTAGGCTTACCGTCGAAAACGTTATGCATCAGGCCAATCGCGAAGATGTCGCGATAGCGGCAATTGAACATGCAGAGATAGATACCGCACCTGTTGACCCTGCTATTCCGCCACCTGACTTCGCTTGGATCAGCCGCTTCTGGAGTATCGCGGAGAAGGTTACTGACGAAGATATACAACGGTTCTTTGGAATGGTCCTATCGCGACGTGCAACCCGACGATCAAACGTTAGCGCGCGCTCGTTAGAGTTCTTGTCACTGCTATCGCGCGAGGAAGCTAAGGCGCTGGAACGGATTGCGTCTTTGACCATCGCGATGAGTGACCAAGGTGCACCAAACTGGGGTGTCTTGAATCGCTTTTCGCTGCCCGTGAGCGGATCGAAGTTTGGCAGTGAGCATCCCCTGAATGCGAGAGTAGCGATGTACGTTCAGCCGTTGGAACAGCGGCTATTCGGCTCTCTGGGTGTTTTCATAGAAGATGGTTGGGCGCATGGTTTCTATTACTGGAAATCAGGTCCGGGAAAATTCTCTTTTCAGATCGGCACTCGCAGCTTCTCTGTTCTGGCAAGCAGCAAAGACCTTAACGATGAAGGCTCGTTTTCCCTCGGGAGCGGTGTCGGCCTCTCGCCATTGGGTCGCGAGTTGGTTTCGCTGATCAAAACTCCAGCAGATCAGGGATATATCGAGATAGTCATTGAGGCGATGAACGCGTCAGGCATTAGTTGGGAAGAAACCACTTAGGCTCTAGCGCCGCAGCAGCACCATAAAATGCAGTGCGGCTGGCTGAAAAATTTGGCCTTCGCCATAGCAAAGCTCATATCCCCAGACGAGCCGGACAAAGCCGCTTCGATCTTGCGGCGAGCTTTGGCCTCGCAGGGTTTTATTATGCAGGCCTTGGGAGATGATCTGACGCTAGAGCATGCGGCTATTTGGGGGGCTGCGCGCTCTGAACCCATTGTGAGCCTCTGGCGAGAACGCCTTTTCGGCGCGGCAAACGATGCGGTCTTGGCGAGAGAGGTGTTGGCAGCCGAACGCTTCGGCGCTGCTCGATTTATACGTGATTTGGTTTTCGATCTGGCAGCAAGCGCAGACAGCTTGGACCATGCCTACGCAGCCGCAATCGCCGGTTACTCATCTCAAAGCAACGAAATGACTGAAGTAATTCAACGGTTCGTGAATAACGTCGGCGTATCTGGCGATGCAGCCAAAACCGCGCAATTGTCCCATCAGGCAGCTCAATGGGTGGAGAAATGGGTTGCAGACATGTGGGCAACTCCTGAGGAATTCTGGCGGTACCTGATTATCGCAAAGACCAGTCTGGACGCCCGGGTACCAGCAGAACCAAAAGCTAAGACCCTGTGGGCGCACTATGCCCCTGTATTCCGGCGGGTGCGGAAAGCCGCCTTGAACGAACGGGCTAAGGAACGAGAAAAAAAGTTGCTCGGTTTGGAAGCCCCTGATCGTGTCTTCATCACCCTGCCTGTGTAACTTGAATACCGGGTTCAGCTGGCCGCGTGGCAGGAGCGGGAAGTGAATGATTGGCAGCTAGCAGGCGGGACTGGTCGTCAACTGCGCTTGGCACAGAGCTCCGGCTCCCGCCCCGTTGCGGAAATCATTTCCGCTTTGCGCCCGCAAGTCGGTCGTTTGAGCGTCCGTCGTGCGCGACCAAATGCAGACGCGATATCGGCGCCTGATGCGCTGACTTGATCTATGACTAAATGACATAAAGATCTCTTTATGTGATTGACGAGAATGCCCGCGACGGGCATGGTGTCCGCATCGTGGTTCTGCGGGTTTTGCGACCCGGAGCTAAGAGGGAATACGGTGCCGATGCCCAGAGCATCCATGCCGAAGCTGCCCCCGCAACTGTAGGCGGAGAGCTGTCGTTCACTTATGTCACTGAGGAAGACGCCTCGGGAAGACGGACGCCGGCGATGACCCGCAAGCCAGGAGACCTGCCGCGATAGATAACGTCCACGGGCGGGGTGTCCCGGTGTGCCGCTTTTTGCGATCGGCACACCCGTGTGCGTCTCGCAGATGCGTCGTGCCCATGCCTTGCCCATAACCTTCGGGGTACAAGGAAATGAGCATCAAGACGGCAAATCTCGGCTTTCCCAGGATAGGCAGGAAACGCGAACTGAAGTTTGCGCTCGAAGCCTATTGGGCAGGCAGGAGCGACGAGGCGACCCTTCTGCAGGTGGCGCGCGATCTGCGGCAACGGCACTGGAGACTGCAGCAGGAGCACGGGATCGACGTGATCCCGTCGAACGATTTTTCACTGTACGACCATGTGCTCGACCATGCGGTCATGGTCGGCGCCATTGCGGACGGTTATGGCTGGACGCAAGGGCCGGTCTCGCTTCACACCTATTTTTCGCTGGCGCGCGGCGAGCGGGGGAGCGACAAGGCCGATTGCGGCTGCGCCAACCACCAGGGCGTCGGTCGCGCCGCCCTCGAGATGACCAAATGGTTTGACACCAACTATCATTATCTGGTCCCGGAATTCGACGCCGGCCAGCAGTTCTCGCTGACAGAGAACAGGCCGCTCGACGCCTTTCTCGAAGCGAAAGCGACCGGCATCCACACACGCCCGGTGATTCTTGGCCCCGTCACGTTCCTGAAGCTCGGCAAGGCGCGGGACGGATCGGATCCGCTCGACCTGCTCGATCGGCTCCTTCCGGTCTATCGCCGGATCCTTGCCGAACTGAGGGGGGCGGGCGCGGATTGGGTGCAGATCGATGAGCCCTGCCTTGCCCTCGACCTGACCGACAGGGAACGCGATTGCCTGACGCGCGCGTTTACGGCCTTCGCCGAGGCTGTCCCGGACCTTCGGATCATGGTCGCAAGCTATTACGGAGCTTACGGTGACAATCTTGCGACCGCACTGGCCTTGCCGGTCGAGGGTCTGCATGTCGATGGCATTCGTGCCGCCGCCGAGCTGAAACAGCTCGTGACGCAGGCGCCCGCGCACATGACCCTCTCGCTCGGCCTTCTCGACGGGCGCAATGTCTGGCGCGCCGATCTGGACGCCATTCTCCGCGAGCTCGGCCCGCGGCTCAAGGACCGTGCCGGCGGCCAGCTGCAACTGGCGCCGTCCTGCAGCCTGCTGCACCTTCCCTATGACCTTGCCGATGAAGTGGCGCTCGACCTGGAGCTCAGAACCTCTCTCAGCTTCGCAACCGAGAAGCTGGAGGAACTGGCCGTGCTGAAGGCGGCGCTCGGCGGCAACCGCGAGGCCGTCGAGACCAAGATTGCCGCCTCCGTCCGGGCCGCGGCCGTGCGGCGCGGATCGCGCAAGGTGCATGATCCGCTCGTCGGGGGGCGCCTGGCCGAACTGACGCCCGAGATGGCGAAGCGCCGGAGCGCCTTTGCGGTCCGCCGCCCGCTTCAGGCCGACCATCTGGCCCTGCCACCGCTGCCGACCACGACGATCGGTTCGTTTCCGCAGACCGCCGAGGTTCGGGCCGCGCGCGCCGCACACCAGCGCGGGGAACTCTCCTACCTCGACTACCGCGCCTTCCTGGAGCGCGAGACCGAGGCGGCGATCCGTTGGCAGGAGGATATCGGTCTCGACGTGCTCGTGCATGGCGAGTTCGAACGCAACGACATGGTGCAGTATTTCGCCGAACAGATGAGCGGCTTTGCCTTCACCCGCAATGGCTGGGTGCAGAGCTACGGGTCGCGGTGCGTGCGCCCGCCGATCATCTTCGGCGACGTATCGCGCCCGCGGCCGATGACGGTGGATTGGGCCGTCTTCGCCCAGTCGAAAACGTCGAAGCCGATGAAGGGCATGCTCACCGGTCCGGTCACCATGCTGCAATGGTCTTTCGTTCGCGACGACATTCCGCGGGATGAGGTCTGCCGGCAGATCGCGCTTGCCATTCGCGATGAGGTGGCCGACCTTGAAAAGGCGGGGATCGGCATCATCCAGATCGATGAGCCTGCCCTGCGGGAGGGTTTGCCGCTACGGCGCGCCGACTGGGCGGCCTATCTCGCCTGGGCGACCGAAAGCTTCCGGCTGTCCGCCTCCGTCGTCTCGGACAGCACCCAGATCCACACGCACATGTGCTATTCCGAATTCAACGACATCATGCCGGCCATCGTTGCCCTCGACGCGGACATCATCTCCATCGAGACGTCGCGCTCGAAGATGGAATTGCTGAATGCCTTCGGCGACACCCATTACCCCAACGAGATCGGACCCGGCGTCTATGACATCCATTCCCCGCGTGTGCCGGAGGTGGACGAGATGGTGGACCTCCTGCGAGCCGCGGCGGAACGCATCGATCTGTCGCAGCTCTGGGTCAATCCGGATTGCGGCCTGAAGACGCGAGCCTGGGCGGAGGTCAAGCCGGCAGTGGCCAACATGGTCGCCGCCGCGCGCCTGCTGCGCCAGCGCCTCGCACAAACCGACGGCTGGAGGATCAGCGCATGAAGCCCCATATCATGGGCGAAGGGGAGCCGGCCGCAGGGCCGGCTCCCACGACCTTGACCGACATCGTCTTTCCCGGCGCCACCAATCACCACGGCACGCTGTTCGGCGGCGCAGGCCTGTCGGCCATGGATCGCGTCGCCTTCGTGGCGGCGACCCGACACGGCAGGGTCCCCTTCGTCACCGCGTCCTGCGAGCGGGTGGAGTTCAAGAAACCGGCCCATGTCGGTGACATCGTCTCGTTCATCGCCAAGCCTGTCCGTGCGGGCAGGCGGTCACTCACGGTCGAGGTGGAGATGGTGGCCGAAAGCATCGTTGCGGGGGAACGGCACAGCTGCACGCGCGGCGCCTTCCACATGGTCGCCGCGCCCGACCCGGTGCTGGGGACCGAATGGTCCCTGCCGCCGCTGGCGACCTCTCACGCAGCGCCGCCCCCGGACAAGGTCAGGATGGCGGACGTCGTCTTTGCCGACCAGGCCAACAGTTCCGGCACGATGTTCGGCGGCGATGCGATCGCCTTCATGACTAAGGCCGCCTTCGTCGCCGCATCGCGCCGCTCGCGGCGGCTGGCTGTTCTCGTATGTTCGGAGCGTCTCGATTTCCATCATCCGATCCGGGTCGGCGCGATCGTCGAAGCCGTGGCGCGTGTGGCGTCGACGGGGCGGTCCTCGATGAAGGTGGAAGTGGAACTATGGTCGGAACATCTTTTGAGCGGAGAGCGAAGCCAGACCGCCAAAGGCCTGTTCGTCATGGTCGCGGTGGATGGCTCACACCGGCCGGCCCCGGTTTTCCCCGATGAATTCGACAGCGGACAATCATAGTCGTTGACGCGAAGGGAAGCTCGTCTACTATATCTAGTGTTCGAGGTTCCCTTCGATTCGTTTCGCGAATCCTGGGGCTAAGACGGGAATTCGGTACCGGACATGAGGTCCGCGAAGCCGAGGCTGCCCCCGCAACTGTGAACGGCGAGTGCCTGCTCCATCATGCCACTGGGTTTTCCCGGGAAGGCGGAGCAGGCGTGATGACCCGTAAGCCAGGAGACCTGCCTTGATCGAAACATCCGCCGGCGGGGCGTCCGGCAGGTTACGGTTTTCCGCGTCTGGATGTACCCGGTCGCGCGCCGTCCTTGTTGCCCCGTCAAATCGTCTGCTTCGGGGTGAAGGCCATGAACATGTCATTCCAGATCATCGCTGATCCGTAGTCGTTTCGACTGCGGTCATTCGCTTCGTACTGCCCAAATTCCGATTTTGCTCCGGACTGAATCCAGCCCGGCAACGCCTTTCTGCGCCCAGATTTCACGAGGAAACCATGTCCATCACCGTCTATTCCAAGCCCGCCTGCGTTCAATGCACCGCCACCACCCGCGCCCTCGACCGCCAGGGTATCGAATACTCCGTCATCGACGTCTCGCAGGACGCTCGAGCCTTCGCCCTCGTGCAGGAACTGGGCTACCGCCAGGTGCCTGTCGTCATCGCCGGCGAGCAGCATTGGGCCGGTTTTCGTCCGGACATGATCAGCGCGCTCGCCTGACGGGTCGGCACCCATGGGCGGCCTCGTCTATTTCTCCAGCCGGTCGGAAAACACGCGGCGTTTCGTCGAGAAACTCGATCTTGGCGGGCTGAGGCTGCCGGTGGATGCGAGTGAGGAGCCGCCGGAGGCGGAGGCTCCCTTCGTGCTGATCACGCCGACCTATGGCGGCGGATCGGAGAAGGGAGCGGTGCCGAAGCCGGTGATTCGCTTTCTCAACAATCCTCGCAATCGAAGCCTGATCCGCGGTGTCATCGCGGCAGGAAACACCAATTTTGGCATGGCCTATGCCATCGCCGGAGACATCGTCTCGGCGAAGTGCGGGGTGCCGTTCCTCTATCGTTTCGAACTTCTCGGAACGGCTGAGGATGTCGACAACGTCAGACAGGGACTGGAACGATTTTGGACACGCTGACCCACACGAAGACGAGCGCGCCTACCGAGGCCACGCTCGATTATCACGCGCTCAACGCCATGCTGAACCTCTATGACGATGAGGGGAAGATCCAGTTCGACAAGGACCGCCTGGCGGCTCGACAATATTTCCTCCAGCATGTGAACCAGAATACCGTCTTCTTCCACAACCTCCGGGAGAAGCTCGATTATCTGGTGACCGAGGGCTATTATGAGCGCGAAGTGCTCGACCAGTATGCCTTCAACTTCGTCCGCGACCTCTTCGACGAGGCCTATGCCCGGAAATTCCGTTTCCCGACCTTCCTCGGTGCATTCAAATACTACACGTCCTATACGCTGAAGACTTTCGACGGAAAGCGCTATCTGGAGCGCTACGAGGACCGGGTCTGCATGGTGGCGCTGACGCTGGCGCGCGGCAATGAGCAGCTTGCCCGCGATCTCGTCGATGAGATCATCTCCGGAAGATTTCAGCCGGCGACGCCGACCTTCCTCAATGCGGGCAAGAAGCAGCGCGGGGAACTGGTGTCCTGCTTCCTGCTCCGGGTTGAGGACAATATGGAGAGCATCGGGCGCTCGATCAATTCGGCCCTGCAGCTTTCGAAGCGGGGAGGGGGCGTGGCACTGTCGCTCACCAACATCAGAGAAATGGGCGCGCCGATCAAACAGATCGAGAACCAGTCCTCCGGAGTCATTCCGGTCATGAAGCTGCTCGAGGATTCGTTCTCCTATGCCAACCAGCTTGGCGCACGTCAGGGTGCGGGTGCCGTCTATCTCCACGCCCACCACCCCGACATCATGCGTTTCCTGGATACAAAGCGCGAAAATGCCGACGAGAAGATCCGCATCAAGACGCTGTCGCTCGGTGTCATCATTCCCGACATCACCTTCGAGCTCGCGAAGAACAACGAGGACATGTACCTGTTTTCGCCGCATGACGTGGAGCGGGTCTATGGCGTGGCCTTCACCGAGATCTCGGTGACGGAGAAGTATCGCGAGATGGTCGAAGACTCCCGGATCCGCAAGAAGAAGATCAAGGCGCGCGACTTCTTCCAGGTGATCGCCGAAATCCAGTTCGAAAGCGGCTATCCCTACATCATGTTCGAGGACACGGTGAACCGGGAGAACCCGATCGCCGGGCGCATCTCGATGAGCAATCTCTGCTCGGAAATCCTGCAGGTGAGCGAGGCAAGCCAGTTCAACGAGGATCTGTCCTATGCGCAAATGGGCAAGGACATCTCCTGCAATCTCGGTTCGCTGAACATTGCGTCTGCTATGGACAGTGCTGATTTCGGCAAGACGATCGAGACATCGATCCGCGCGCTCACCGCCGTCTCGGAAATGAGCAACATCGCCTCCGTGCCTTCAGTGGCCAAAGGTAACGCCGACAGCCATGCAATCGGGCTTGGCCAGATGAACCTGCATGGCTATCTCGCCCGCGAGCGAATCTTCTACGGTTCGGATGAAGGGATCGATTTCACCAATCTCTACTTCTACACGGTCACCTACCATGCGCTGAAGGCATCGAACCGACTGGCCGTCGAAAAGGGGCGGAGCTTCAAGGGCTTCGAGAACTCGAAATACGCCTCGGGTGCGTATTTCGACAAATACACGGAGCGCGAATGGCAGCCGGCGACGGAAAGAGTCGCCGAACTCTTCGACAAGGCCGGCATTCATATCCCGACACAGCAGGACTGGGCCGAGCTGAAGACGGCCGTCATGACGGGCGGTCTCTACAATCAGAACCTCCAGGCCGTGCCGCCGACCGGGTCGATCTCCTACATCAACCACTCGACCTCCTCGATCCATCCGATCGTCTCGAAGATCGAGATCCGCAAGGAGGGCAAGATCGGGCGTGTCTACTACCCGGCCGCCTATCTGACCAACGACAGTGTCGAATATTATCAGGATGCCTATGAGATCGGGCCGGAAAAGATCATCGACACCTATGCGGCAGCCACCCAGCATGTCGACCAGGGCCTGTCGCTGACGCTGTTCTTCCGGGATACCGCGACCACCCGCGACATCAACCGGGCGCAGATCTACGCCTGGAAGAAGGGCATCAAGACCATCTACTACATCCGCCTCCGCCAGATGGCGCTGACCGGCACGGAAGTGCAGGGCTGCGTTTCCTGCGCGCTGTGACCGCAAGGATTGAATCCCATGAATATTCAACTGAAATCCAAGCCCGTTCGCGCCGCCAATGCCGTCCGCGCCGTCAACTGGAACCGCATCGAGGACGACAAGGATCTTGAGGTCTGGAACCGGCTCACCTCAAATTTCTGGCTGCCGGAAAAGGTGCCGCTGTCGAACGACATTCCCTCTTGGGGCACGCTGAAATCCCAGGAACAGACCCTGACCATCCGCGTCTTCACCGGGCTGACGTTGCTCGACACGATCCAGAACGGCGTCGGTGCCATCAGGCTGATGGCGGACGTGCAGACCTCGCATGAAGAGGCGGTGCTCTCCAACATCTCCTTCATGGAGGCGGTGCATGCGCGCTCCTATTCCTCGATCTTTTCGACCCTGTGCCTGACGCCCGATGTCGATGATGCCTATCGCTGGTCGGAGGAGAACGAATTCCTGCAGCGGAAATCCGCCCTGATCATGGAGCAATATGACGGTGCCGATCCCCTGAAGAAGAAGGTCGCGTCCGTCTTCCTCGAAAGCTTCCTGTTCTATTCGGGCTTCTATCTGCCGATGTACTGGTCGAGCCGGGCGAAGCTGACCAATACCGCCGACCTCATTCGTCTTATCATCCGTGACGAGGCGGTCCATGGCTATTACATCGGCTACAAGTTCCAGCGCGCGCTCGACCGTGAATCGCAAGCGCGGCGCCAGGAGATCAAGGATTTCGCCTTCGACCTGATGCTCGAACTCTACGACAATGAGGCCAAGTATACCGAAGATCTCTACGACGGCGTAGGGTTGACCGAGGACGTCAAGAAATTCCTGCATTACAACGGCAACAAGGCGCTGATGAATCTCGGCTACGAGGCGCTGTTCCCGCCGGAAGCCTGCAAGGTCAACCCGGCGATCCTCTCGGCACTCTCGCCCAATGCCGACGAGAACCACGACTTCTTCTCCGGCTCCGGGTCCTCATATGTCATTGGCAAGGCGGTCGCAACCGAAGACGAGGACTGGGATTTTTGAGGGGACGTATCGGGAGTGGACGTGAACGCTCCACTTGGGTGCGTTCTCTCTACGGCCAATGGAGAGCACAAATGTATACCGCACAACATGAGCCTGCTGCACCGGGACGCAAGGCATGGAACGGCGACCGAACGGTTAGCGTCAATAAACCCATTCACTGCGACGGACCAAGGCGGCGATGATCTACAAGGCGATGGGCAATCTTCGCGCGATACAGATCCTGCTCGGTCACAGCAAGATCGAAAACACGGTCCGACACCTCGGTGTGGATATCGAGGATGCCCTTGAATTGGCGGAGCACACCGAGATCTAGCCTTGTGCGGTTCCGTCTCGGCGGAGCCGTACTCTGGTCGACAGCTGCTGTGGCCAGATTGCTGTCGCGCCTCCATTTCGGCCATTCTCGCTATTGCCCGACCTCTCGAAGCCGACTTTTGTGAGCACGAGACTGGGGCAAAAAACTAGCGCCCACTATCGCATCACCTTCTCGAACAGAAATCCCTCGTCGCCGATGGTATCATCGGAACCGGGATGGTGCGGGTCGGGGTGACGCGTGTGGTGGAACGCGATGATCTTGAAGCCGCATTTGTTGACGTAGAAGTGGATGTTCCTCTTTTCGAAATACGGCGTATGCGTCTGCCAGGTGACGGTCTGCGGATAGCGCGCTTCGATCGCACGCCAGGCCTCGTAACCCAGCCCGTGTCCGTGCTCGCCGACTTTCAGGAAGAAGAGGTCGAGGGTGTTTTGAAGGGTTTCCTGGTTGATGGTCACCACGGCGCCACCGACCTTCTTACCGTCTCGGAGAATGCGCAGCGCTACAGCTCCCGGAGCGTTGATCGATTTGTCGAGATCTTCGTCGGAAGGGATGGGGCCATTCTGTAGCTCGCCGTATTCTTCAACGACGGCAAGAGCAAAGGCCTCCTGAAGCTCCTTCTTAAAGGCAGAAAGATCGTTTGGATCGGCGACAGTGAGGCTAACACTTTGACTGGTCATGACTTCTCTCGGACTGTTCGAGGCGCGGACGGGTGTCACTCATTAGATATGGGCAGCGCAATTCTGCATCACCACCAAGCAACTCTTGACCCCGCATGGCATCGATTGACACCTAGCAAGCCAAGTTTGCGCCTTTGTGGAGGGCGTGTGGAGAATGTGTGGAGCCGGCGGCGCCTGCCGCAGCCGCAAAGCCTGATCTACGGCTCCGGCGCTAGCACGCTGTGCATCAGGAGACCGGCCTTCCAAGTGAAATCTCGAACGTGGCGCCGCCTTTGTCGGAAGGGGCGTAGCGGACCTTGCCGCCATGCGCCTCCACGATGGCGCGAACCACGGACAGGCCGAGGCCATTTCCGCCTTTCTCCAGAGAGCCGGATTGCCCACCCCTTCGGAAGGGTTCGAAAGCCGAGGAAGCGATGTCGGGGGCGAGCCCCGGCCCCTCGTCGGCGATCCGCAAGATCACCCTGTCATTCTCCACCTGCAGGCTGATCTCGACGACGCCACGCACGGCATAGCGACGGGCATTGGTGACGAGCGCGAGAAGCATCTGCCTGATCCGCATCGCGTCCACGGCAACCAGAACATCGGTCAGTTGCAGCCGAAGTTCAAAGCCGTCCTGCTTCAACTCCTGTTCCAGCACCCCTGCGAGCCGCTCGATCTCATCCTTGAGCCGGATGGGCTGAAGACGCAGGTCGAGGTGACCGCTATCGGCCAAGGTGACCGTTCGCAGGTCTTCAACGAGCCGGGCAAGTGAGTCCACTTGCAGCACTAAGGCGTAAAGGGACTTTTCGTCGGGTTCGAACACGCCGTCGATCATGCCCTGAAGGCGGCCCTTCAGGATGGTGAGGGGTGTGCGCAATTCGTGGGCGATCGTGGCATTCCAGAGCGTCATGTCGGACGCCATGTCCTGCAGACGCTGGGCCATGGCATTGAAGTCTTCGACAAGAAGGGCCGTCTCGCCCAGAGAATGGTCGCCGGGAACGGCGCGGGCCGAAAGGTCGCCGTCCTTGATCCGTCTTGCGCTCCCGGCCAGGGATTCCAGAGGCTGAAGAATCCGCCGCGCAAGTCTGACCGACGCGATGGCTGCAACGATCAGCGCGATGAAGATAAGGACGGCCAGGATGATGAAATCAAAGCCCGTCAACCAGTTGTCGGTGTCTTCGGACCAGGGGGAGAAATAGAACAGGATGCTGAATGCGAGGTAGGTCCCGAAAAAGACCAGCAATCCGGCGGCCACAGTGACGGACGCCATCGCAAACAGAATTTGTCGGCTGAGCCCCTTCACGGGTATCATCGATCGACCGCCAGACGGTAGCCGACACCTCTGATGCTGGTCAGCATGCCTTCGCTCCCCGCCTGTTCGAGCTTCTTGCGCAGCTTGCTCAGATGGCTGTCGATGGTCCGGTCCAGCGCATCGGAACCGGGCAGACATGCGTCCACGAGTTCGCTTCGCGAGAAGGCCTTGGTGGGTGTTCTGGCGAGATGCGCCAGCAGCCGGAACTCGGTCAAAGTCAGGGCAAGACTGACCGTCGAGCCGTCCTTTTCAATCGTCGCCTGATAACCGTCGAGATCGATCGTCAGGTTTCCCGCGCGGATCGTCGCGCCTGTCTGGCTCAGGCCCGCGCGCCTCAGCACGGCTCTTGCGCGTGCGACCACCTCGATCGGGTTGAACGGCTTGACGATGTAGTCGTCCGCGCCGATCCGCAGCCCCTGCAAGCGGTCAATGTCTTCATCCAGGGCCGTGATCATGATGACGGGGGTGCGGCCGCGCCTTTGAATCTCGGCGAGAAGCTCCCAGCCATTGAGCCGCGGCATGGTGATATCCGCCAGAACGATGTCGGGCTTCAACGAGCGGTGCAGATCAAGGGCGACTTGACCATCCCGGGCATGCACCGTGCGAAACCCTTCCCGGGTGAAATAGGCCTCAAGAATGCCGGCGATCTCGGGATCGTCTTCGGCGATCAAGACAAGCTCTGCCATGGTCATCGCGCTCCTTGCGACTTCAATGCCACCGAACCGCCTTAGCGTCGAGTGGGCTCGCTTCGCCTCCACACGATCGCAACAGAACCTCCACAAAGCCCCAACGCAACGCTCTTAGAGGGACACCATCAGTTTCTTCCTCAGCAAGATGGATGGTGAACGCCGATGCGAGGCCTAGCGCGTTTTTGGATATTCTACCTGTTGTGCCTGCCGATGTTACTTCTATTCGCATGCAGCGATCAGCCCGACATCGCGACGGATGCATCAGCCGAGGTACAGGCCGCCCGCGTCAGCGTCATGACCGTCCGGCCGCAAGTGGTCACGGTCTACGATGAGCTGCCGGGGCGGGTTTCGGCTTTCCGCACGGCGGAGATCCGGGCACAGGTGAGCGGCATCATCCAGAAGAAACTCTTCGAGGAGGGGGCCTTCATCGACGCAGATACCGCGCTCTTCCAGATCGATCCGGCACCCCTTGCGGCCGATGCCGATGCGGCTGCGGCCGTACTAGCGCGCGCTGAAGCCGAACTCCTGAATGCCAAGGTAAAGTTCGAGCGCGCGGAACTGTTGTTGGCGCAGAAGATCACCAGCGACGAAGCCTTCAACAATGCGACGGCGGCACTGGCCCAGGCCAAGGCGAATGTCGAGGAGGCCAAGGCCAATCTGGCGCGGAGAAAACTGGAACTCGCCAACGCAACCATCCGCAGTCCGATCAGCGGTACCATCGGGCAATCCTTCATGACGGAGGGTGGACTTGCGTCCTCTTCGACGAGCTCGCCTCTCGCCGTGGTTCAGCAGATCGATCAGGTCTATGTGGATGTCCGTCAGTCGTCCATGAGCCTGGAAAGCCTGCGTGAAACCGCCTCCGGTGCGGGGAGGGGCGATACTGAAGAATTGCCGGTCAGGATCAAAACCATAACGGGCAAGCCTTACGGTCATGCCGGACGGGTCCTGTTCTCCGACATCTCGGTCGACAGCGCCACGGGCAGCCTTGGGATCCGTATCCTGGTCCCCAATCCCGAAGAGCAACTCCTTCCCGGCATGTTCATCCGCGCCATGGTTCCGCGCGAAGTCTACGCAGCGGCTCTTCTGGTACCGCAGGAGGCGGTCACGCGCGACCCGGCCGGAAGGCCGGAGCTTACCATTGTCGGTGCGGACAAGACCGGCATGAAACGGTCGATCGAACTGGGACCACTTGTCGACCGAAAATACCTGGTCAAGAGCGGTCTCGCCGCCGGCGAAACCATCGTCGTGCTAGGGCAGGAGCGGGTCGAGAGCGGGCAGCCGCTGGAGACGTCGCCGGCGCAACTCTCCTCCCAAGAGCAGAGCTAAGGAGAGGATGATGCCGCAGTTCTTTATCGACAGGCCGGTCTTTGCCTGGGTCATTGCCATCATGATCGTCATTGCGGGGCTGATCGCCATCCCGCAGCTTCCCGTTTCTCGGTTTCCCGTCATTGCCCCGCCGAGCGTCTCCATCTACGCCACCTACACAGGCGCAACGCCGCAGGTGATCAGCGACAGTGTCACCAGTCTGATTGAGCGGGAGATTTCCGGCGCGAAGGACGTGCTCTATTTCGATTCCGCCGCGGACTCATCCGGATCCGCTACCATCACCGTGACGTTCAAGCCGGGCACCGATCCGGAGCTGGCGCAGGTGGATATTCAGAACCGGCTGAAGGCGGTTGAGCCACGTTTGCCTGAGCAGGTTCGTCGGGCCGGGCTAACCGTGGAGTCAGCCTCTTCCGGCTTCCTGATGATCGTCTCCCTCAAGTCCAAGGACGGTTCGCTCGACGCGCTTGCGCTCGATGATTATCTCGTGCGCAACATCGCTCCGGAACTCAAGCGTGTGGCCGGCGTCGGTCGCGTCCAGTCGTTCGGCTCGGAAGCGGCCATGCGGATCTGGCTAGACCCAACGCGCCTGCTCGCCCACTCCATTTCCATGGCGGAGGTGATGCAGGCGATCCAGTCGCAGAACATCCAGGTGGCGCCGGGGCGTTTGGGGGATGCCCCGACGGTTCCCGGGCAGAAAGTCAGCGTGCCGCTCAACGTCAGGGGCCAGTTGCAGACACCGGAGGAATTCGCGGCCGTCATTCTCCGATCGAATCCCGACGGCTCGCGGTTGCCCCTGGGCGAGATCGCCAGGATCGAGGTGGGATCGCAGTCGTCCAGCTTTGCCATTCTCGACGGCGGCAAGCCGGCAACCGCAGCGGCCATTCAAGTGACGCCGGGCGCCAACGCGGTCAGCACGTCGAGCGGCGTGCGGGCGCGGCTCGCAGAGCTTGCCCTCACCATGCCTGCAGGGATCGACTATGCGATCTCCTATGACACTGCGCCCTTCGTGAAGACCTCGATCCAGAAAGTGGCGCAGACGCTCGGCGAGGCCATGGTGCTCGTATTCCTGATCATGCTGCTGTTCCTGCAGAATATTCGCTACACGCTGATTCCCGCCATCGTCGCCCCGATTGCGCTTCTTGGCACCTTTGCCGTGATGCTGGCGCTCGGCTATTCGATCAATGTCCTGACGATGTTCGGCATGGTTCTCGCGATCGGCATCATCGTCGATGACGCCATCGTGGTGGTCGAAAACGTCGAGCGGCTGATGGCGACCGAGGGTCTTTCGCCCCGTGCGGCGACGCGCAAGGCCATGAGCGAAATCACAGGCGCGGTCATCGGGATCACCCTTGTGCTGACCGCTGTCTTTCTTCCGATGGGGTTTGCCTCCGGCTCTGTTGGGGCGATCTACCGTCAGTTCACGGTATCGATGGCCGTCTCGATCCTCTTTTCCGCATTCCTGGCGCTCAGCCTCACGCCCGCCCTGTGCGCCAGCCTGCTGAAGCCTGTCGACAGCGGTCACCATCAGCGAAAGGGCTTCTTCGGTTGGTTCAACCGTGGTTTCGACCGCTTGACGCAGCGTTACACGAGCTGGATTGCCCGACTTGTGCACAAGACCGGCAGAGTGATGTTCGTCTATCTGACGATCCTCGGCGCGGTGGCCTATGGATATACCACGCTGGCGACCACATTCGTGCCGGAGGAAGACCAGGGCTCGTTCATGACGTCCTTCACGCTGCCGGCAGAGGCAACGGCGGAACGCACGCGCGATGTGGTCGATCTCTTCGAGAAGCATGTGCAGACGCGATCGGATATCGTCAACAACCTGACGATCATGGGCTTCGGCTTCTCAGGTTCCGGCCCCAATACGGCCATGTCGTTTACGACCCTAAAGGATTGGGACCAGCGTTCGACAAGCGTGGACGAGGAGTTGAATGCCGCGGCAGAAGCTATGGCCGCTGCGAACGAAGGTGAGGTCTTCAGCCTGAAGCCGCCGGCGATCGAGGAACTGGGCACGACATCCGGCTTTTCGCTGAGGCTCCAGGATCGGGCCAACCATGGAGAGAAGGCGCTTGCCGCCGCCGCCGCCCAACTCACGCAGCTCGCATCGCAGAGCAAGCGGCTCAGCGACGTCCGTGTCGACGGGCTTCCCAGCGGTCCGAGCGTCACGCTCGAGGTCGACCGCCAGAAGGCCAGCGCCCTCGGGATCGCCTATTCCATGATCAGCGATACGCTGGGCGGCGCCGTGGGCTCGACCTATGTCAACGACTTCCCGCGCGACGGCCGGTTACAGCAGGTCATCGTCCAGGCAGAGCCGGCAAGCCGCATGCAGGTGGATGACATTCTCAACCTGCATGTGCGAAGCGACACCGGCAAGATGGTACACCTTTCGGAGATCGTGACACCTGAATGGGCGACCATCCCGCTGCAGGTCACACGCTACAATGGATACCCGTCGATCAGCATTTCCGGTTCTGCGGCACAGGGTGTTTCAAGTGGCCACGCCATGGACGAGATCGAGCAACTGGCGCTCACCCTTCCCAAGGGGTTTGCTGTCGAATGGACGGGGCAATCTCTCCAGGAGCGGCAATCCGGAGCTCAGGCCCCGATGTTGATGGCCTTCTCGTTCCTGATCGTTTTCCTGGTGCTGGCGGCACTCTACGAAAGCTGGACGGTGCCGCTCTCCGTCATGCTCGTTGTGCCGCTCGGCGTGATCGGGGCCGTGATCACGGTCCATCTGCGCGGCCTGGAAAACGATGTGTTCTTCAAGGTCGGCCTGATCACCCTGATCGGCCTTTCCGCGAAGAATGCGGTGTTGATCGTGGAGTTTGCCCGCAAACGCCAAAGGGATGGTCAGGGTCTCGCCGAAGCCGTCGTTGAAGCCGCGCGTCTGCGCCTTCGCCCCATCGTCATGACATCTCTCGCCTTTACGCTGGGTGTCGTGCCGCTGGTGATCGCGTCAGGCCCAAGCTCGGAAACCCAGAATGCCATCGGAACCGGCCTGTTCGGCGGAATGATCTCCGGCACGGTTCTGGCGGTGTTCTTCGTCCCGGTTTTCTACGTCGTCGTCACGCGTTTCGGGCGCCGCCGGGACCGGCTGCAGGCGCTATCCAATGACATCTAGCCAAGGCTCTATTCTAAGACCGGTAATTTGCTCCCTTGGCAAGACCGCTTCCGTCGTCCACGCGACAGGAGCGGACTGGCCGCTGGCGGCCCCATTATGGTCGTTACCGAATCCACGCGGGATGCGCTGCATGCGCAAGAGCAACCCGCCAACGCGAAGCAAAAAAACAATGTGGGTGTTTTTGTGGGTCGCCTTGCGTCACACTCGGATTAACTTATTTAAATCAATATGTTTGACGATTAAATGGCGGAGGAGGTGGGATTCGAACCCACGGTACGGTCTCCCGCACGCCGGTTTTCAAGACCGGTTCCTTAAACCGCTCGGACACTCCTCCGGACCACCGCCTTATGCGCAATGCTGCTGTGCTTTGCAAGACCATTTGCAGGAACTGAACATGCCTGTGCCCCAGAAATAGGCGACAGCCCGGCGGCCTGACTGGCAAGGCTGAGACCAGCATGTGCTTTCAGCATGGGCTGAAATTTATTGGCAATGCATTAACCATGCCGCAAGGTTGACCGAATAGATGGAGCCAACTGTTCGCATTTCTGCCATGTTGTGGCCGATTTACTGCACCGTATCAGGACGGTCGGCGACTTGCTTGGAGGCAGGTGGTAGTGGCAGGGGGCCGCGACCGAATCATTGGCAAGTAGGGCATATGGAATTCAGGTTCGCAGGCAGAGCTTTGATCAGCGGGGCCCAATGGCTCGCATTGACGGTTGCCTGTGTCAGCCTTGCGTCCTGTGCGACGACCGGTGACAAGGGCAACGGAAAGCAGAAGCGCTCGAAGGAGTATTTCGCCGAATCCGAATATGGCGTGAAGGCAAGCCCGCGCCTGATCACCAGCGGCCCGGTTCCCAAGGGGGGCGGGCGCTACATGGTCGGCAAGCCCTACACCGTCAAGGGCAAGGTCTATGTCCCGAAGGACAATCCCGCCTATGATCAGACGGGGATAGCCTCGTGGTACGGATCGGCTTTCCATGGCCGCCAGACCGCCAATGGTGAGCTCTACGATCAGTTTCATCTGTCAGCGGCGCATCCGACCCTGCCGCTGCCGAGCTACGCCCGCGTCACCAATCTGGAGAACGGCAGTTCGGTGGTGGTTCGCGTCAACGACCGTGGTCCGTTCCATCCCGGTCGCCTCATCGATCTGTCGAACAAGACCGCCGACCTGCTGGACCTTCAGCACAGCGGTACCGGCAAGGTTCGTGTGCAATATGTCGGGCCGGCGCGAATGGACGGACATGACATGCCCTATCTCATGGCGTCCTACGTCAAGAAGGGCGACCGCTCGCCGGGCATAAACCCGCAGGGGCAGATCGCCAGCGGCGTCATGGTCGCCTCGGCCGACAATTCTGTGATGCCGATGGCGCCTGCCTACACCGCGTCGACGATGACCAGCCTCGCCGGGCCGACGCCGTCCGCGCCCTATCCTGCGACGACGCCGTCGGCTACCGCTGTCGCGGCTTTCGACCAGTTCGTCCTCCTGCCGGACTTTGGCCCCATGCCTGGCCAGCGTCCACTCGACGGCCACTATCTGACCGTGCCGTCCGGCAGTGCGGCTTCGGCCTTTGCTGCGGAAGCGGAGCCTGCGCCCTCCGCGCTTGCCATCGACGCGATTATGGTGCGCAATGAGGATCTGACGGAGGCGTCGATTCTGGCTTCGGTCGCGCGCGGCGCCATCAAGCTCTCGCCGCAGCGCTAGAAAACAGGGCAAGCATAGTCCCGCATTTGCGGCACGGCCCAAGGGGCGATGAACAGAAGTGGACCATGCGATATAGTCTTGCCCTAGCTTTCCTGTTCGTCGCCTTCGTCCTTTCTACCCCCGCCCATGCGCAGAAGGCGCCGGACCCGCTGTTCGATACCAAGGCTGAGCAGGCCCTGCTGATCGAGGCCTCGACCGGCACCGTGCTGCTTTCCAAGAAGGAGAACACTGCGATTCCGCCAGCGTCACTGGCCAAGCTGATGACGCTCGAGGTTGTCTTCGACGCCATACGGCGCGGCGAAATCGGGCTGGATACCAGCTACCGGGTCTCCGAGCATGCCTGGCGCACCGGCGGCGCTCCATCACGCACCGCCACGATGTTCGCGGCGCTGAAATCGGAGGTGCGCGTCGAGGACCTGCTGAAGGGCATTGCGGTGCAGATGGCGAACGATGCCTGCATCATCCTGGCCGAAGGCATGGAGGGCAGCGAGGAGAAATTCGCTGTACGGATGAACGAGCGGGCCAAGGCCATCGGTCTTCGGGCCAGTCACTTCGCCAATTCGACTGGCTTGCCCAATCCGGACAACAGCACGACGTTATCTGACATGATCCTTTTGGCGCGGCACCTTCAGCAGACCTATCCCGAACTCTATCGCCTGTTCAGCCTGCCGGACTTCGAATGGAACAAGATTTTCCAGCGCAACCGCAACCCGCTGCTTGGACACAGCGCCGGTGTGGATGGACTAGCCACCGGCTTTGCCGAGGAAAGCGGCTATGCGCTGGTCGCATCCGCTGAGCGTGACGGACGCCGCTTGTTCCTGGCGATCGGTGGCATGACGAACAACAAGGAGCGCGCGGAGGAAGCCAGCCGGCTATTGGACTGGGGCTTTTCCGCCTTCGCCATGCGTCCGCTTTTTCCCGCCGGTGCCACGATCGGTGCGGCAAGCGTTTATGGCGGTGACAGCAGCAAGGTTGACCTCATTGCCGCCGGGCCGGTGGACGTCTACGTGGCGACCAACGATCCGGAACGGTTGCAGGCACGGATCGTCTATCACTGGCCGCTGCGCGCGCCCGTGCCCGCCGGTTCGGACGTCGGTGTGCTGAGGATTTCGCAAGGCGCACGGCTGTTGCGCGAGGTCGGGCTGAAGAGTGCCACCACGGTCGGGGAGGGCACGCTACGGCAAAAGGCCGGCGACGCGCTTTTCGAACTGCTGTTCTTCTGGTTGTAGGACCGCGCAAGGCGGTTTCGCGCGCCTGTGGAATGCGCTAAACAGGGCGAAACGGTCGTGGCGGCCGCAACAGCAGGGCGAGAAGATTGTCGACGGGTGCCGGATTATTCGTGAGTTTCGAGGGGGGCGAGGGGGCCGGCAAGTCGACCCAGATTCGCCGCCTCGCCGATCACTTGCGCCGCAAGGGCATAGACGTCATCACGACGCGGGAGCCAGGCGGTTCGCCCGGTGCGGAGGCGCTGCGTCACGTGCTGCTGTCCGGCGCGGCCGAACCTTACGGCATCCGCATGGAGGCGCTGCTGTTCGCCGCTGCGCGTAACGACCATGTCGAGACGGTGATTCGTCCGGCGCTGGCCAAGGGCTTCGTCGTACTGTGTGACCGCTTCATGGATTCCTCGCGTGTTTATCAAGGTGTCACCGGCAATCTTGAGGCCACATTCATCGATGCGCTGGAGCGCATCGCCGTGAACGGGGTCGTGCCGGACCTGACGCTGGTGCTCGACCTTCCGGCCGCGGCCGGGCTGGAGCGGGCGCGCGGCCGGCTGGCGGCCGACGAAAGTGCGGACGCGGTGCCGGACCGCTTCGAGCGTGAGGAAGTCGACACCCATGAAAAACGCCGACAGGCCTTTCTCGACATCGCCGCCGCCCAGCCGGAGCGTTGTCGCGTGATCGACGCCAATCGCACCGTTGGCGAGATCGCCGAGAGCGTTGCAGAGCAAGTGCGGCCGCTGCTTGCCCGCCTCAGGTCGGTGAACCGGCCGGAAACGGTTGACGCCGAATGAGCGAGGAGCGTCACGGGGTTCTGGACGGGGCGATCGCGCCGGCTGTCAATACGCGGCTCTTCGGCCATGAGGCGGCGGAAGAGTTTCTGGCCCGCACCTATCGTTCAGGCAAGGGACACCACGCCATTCTGATAGAAGGGCCAGAGGGAATCGGTAAGGCCACGCTTGCCTTCCGCTTCGCCAATCATGTGCTGAGCCATCCCGACCCGGCGACGGCTCCGGAGCGGATCGCCGATCCGGAGGCAGGCTCGATCGTCAGCCGGCAGATTGCTTCCGGCGCCAGCCACAATCTCCTTTATCTCAGCCGGCCGGTCGATGAGAAAACCGGCAAGGTACGCAGCGCGATTACCGTCGACGAGGTCAGGCGAGCCGGACATTTCTTCTCGCAGACGTCGGGCACCGGAAGCTGGCGCATCGTCATCATCGATCCTGCCGACGACCTGAACCGCAACGCGGCCAATGCGATCCTGAAGATCCTCGAGGAGCCGCCGAAGAGGGCGATGTTTCTGGTTCTGTCGCATGCGCCTGGCAAGTTGCTGCCGACCATCCGCTCGCGCTGTCTGCCGCTGAAACTCTCCGCATTGTCGGAGGCGGCGATGCGAAAGGCGCTCGGCCAGCTCGGTCTGGCGATCCCCGAGGACCAGGCCGGGACGGTGCTTTCGCTTTCCAAGGGCAGTGTGGCGCAGGCGCTCAAACTCGCCAACTACGGCGGCGCCGACATCATCGAGGCCTTCCGCAAGCTGCTGGGGGAGCAGGGGCCAGCGGCGCGCAAGACAATGTACAAGCTGGCCGAGGCCCTGAGCGCCAAGGACAGTGACGTGACCTTTGGTTTCTTCACCGAGCACCTCGGCGAGTTCCTGATGGAGCAGGCCCGCACCGCCGCACTTTCCGGTGAACTTGCCCGCGCCGAGCACTATGCCCGGCTTTCCTCGTCGGTGACCGAACAACTGGGCATCGCCAGCGCCTATAATCTCGAGCGCAAGCAGACCATCCTCGACATTCTCGCCGCCGTCACCGCCTAGGGCTGGTGACGAGGCTACCGCGCCGCCATCACGGCCGTGCAGGGCAGGGCTTCGATAAAACTGCTGTTTCTAATGGCGCAAGAATGCTCTAAGAACCGGCAATACTCCCACAGACGTAATCGACGCGGATCACAAGACCGACATGAAAGACACCTACTTCATCACCACTGCCATCGCTTATCCGAACGGCAAGCCGCATATCGGCCATGCCTACGAGCTGATCGCCACCGACGCCATGGCGCGGTTCCAGCGGCTCGACGGGAAGGACGTCTTCTTCCTTACCGGGACCGACGAGCATGGCCAGAAGATGCAGCAGACGGCTCGGGCCGAAGGGGTCGCCGTCGAGGATCTCGCCAAGCGCAATTCCGACGAATTCCGCGCCATGGGGCAAATGTTGAACGCGTCGAACGACGATTTCATCCGCACCACCGAACCGCGCCATCACCAGACCGTGCAGGAAGTCTGGCGCCGGATGGCGGCGAACGGCGACATCTACAAGGATAGCTACTCCGGCTGGTATTCGGTTCGCGACGAGGCCTACTACCAGGAAGAAGAGACCGAAGTGCGCCCCGACGGCATCCGCTACGGGCCCCAGGGCACGCCGGTCGAATGGGTCGAGGAAGAGAGCTATTTCTTCCGCCTGTCGGCCTATGGGGACAAGCTGCTCAAGCTCTATGAGGACCAGCCCGATTTCATTGGTCCGAACGAGCGCCGCAACGAGGTGATCTCCTTCGTCAAGTCCGGACTCAAGGACCTGTCGATTTCGCGCACCACCTTCGACTGGGGCATCAAGGTGCCGGATGATCCTAAGCATGTGATGTATGTCTGGGTCGACGCTCTGACCAATTACATCACCGCGACCGGCTATGTCGAAGACGTAAACGGCCCGCGGGCGAAATATTGGCCCTGCGACGCCCACATCATCGGCAAGGACATCATCCGCTTCCACGCGGTTTACTGGCCAGCCTTCCTTATGTCGGCGGGCCTGCCGCTGCCCAAGCGCGTCTATGCCCACGGCTTCCTGCTCAACAAGGGCGAGAAGATGTCGAAGTCGCTTGGCAACGTCGTCGACCCGGTCGATCTGGTCAACCATTTCGGCCTCGACCAGGTGCGCTATTTCTTCCTGCGCGAAGTCTCGTTCGGCCATGACGGAAGCTATAGCGCCGAGGCGATCGCTACCCGTATCAACGCCGATCTGGCCAACGGCATCGGCAATCTCGCCAGCCGCTCGCTGTCGATGATCGCCAAGAACTGCGACGGCAAGATCCCGGCGCCGGGTCCGCTGACCGAGGCCGACACGGCGATGCTCTCGATCGCTGACGCCATGCTTGCCACCTGCCGCGAGGAGATGGCCCAGCAGGCGATCCACAAGGCCGTCGCCACCATCATCGGCACGGTCAACGAGGCCGACCGCTATTTCGCCGCGCAGGAGCCCTGGGTGCTGCGCAAGACGGACGTGCCGCGCATGGAGACCGTGCTCTATGTCACCGCCGAAGTGGTGCGCCAGATCGCCATCCTGTTCCAGCCGATCATGCCGGCCTCGGCCGAAAAGCTGCTCGATCTCGTGGCCGTGCCGGAGGAAAAGCGCAACTTCGCTTATCTCGGCGAGGCCGGCCGCCTGACGCCCGGCACGGAACTCCAGGCCCCCGCGCCGGTCTTCCCGCGTTACGTCGCCCCGGAAACGGATACGAAGGCTTGATTCACCAATGTTGATCGATAGCCATTGCCACCTCGACTTCGCCGATTTCGACGCGGAACGCGACGAACTGGTCACCCGAGCCCATGAGGCCGGCGTCGGCCAGATGGTGACGATCTCGACCCGGGTCAAAAGGCTCGACACGCTGCTGGCGTTGACGGAACGCTATCCGAGCGTTTTTTGTTCGGTCGGAACGCATCCGAACAATGCCGACGAGGAGCTGGACGTCACGGCTGACGATTTCGTCCGTCTGGCCGAAAGCCACGACAAAATCGTCGCGATCGGCGAATGCGGGCTCGACTATTTCTACGACACGCAGAAGCCGGAGGACCAAAAGATTGGTTTTCTGCGCCAGATCGAAGCCTCGCGCCGCACTCAGTTGCCGCTGGTCATCCATAGCCGCAGCGCTGACGAGGATATGGCGGCGATCCTGACTGAGGAAACAGGGAAGGGGGCCTTCCCTTTCATCCTGCACTGCTTTTCGTCCGGTGAAGCGCTGGCCAGGACCGGCATCGAGCTCGGGGGCTATGTGTCCTTCTCCGGCATCCTGACCTTCCCCAAGTCGACCGAACTGCGCGACATCGCCAAGGGCCTGCCGCTCGACAGGCTACTCGTCGAGACCGACGCTCCGTATCTGGCGCCGAAGCGCTGGCGCGGCAAGCGCAACGAGCCGTCCTATGTGGTCAACACCGCCGAGGTCCTGGCCGAGACCATGGGCGTCAGCTTTGACGAGATGGCACGGATCACCACCGAAAACGCATTCCGCATCTTTTCCAAGATGCCGAGGCTTTGAGCATGATCTACCGCCGCCGCTTCACCATCCTCGGATGTGCGTCGTCGCCGGGTGTGCCGCGTATCAACGGCGATTGGGGCGCCTGTGATCCGAACAATCCGCGCAACCGGCGCACCCGCGCGTCCTTCATGGTGCAGCAGATCGCCCCGGACGGTGGTATGACGACGGTGATCGTCGACACCGGACCGGACTTTCGCGAGCAGATGATCACGGCCAAGGTCCAGCATGTCGATGCGGCGATCTATACCCATGCCCACGCCGACCATCTGCACGGTATCGATGACCTGCGCGGCTATTTCGTCATGCAGAAGAACCGTATTCCGATCTATGCCGAGGCGGAAACCATGGCGCGTATCCGCCAGGGTTTTGGCTATTGTCTCGAGACGCCGGCCGGCAGCAATTACCCGCCGATCGTACAGCCGATCGTTATCGAGGACCTGTCCAGCCCGGTGGAGATCACCGGCAAGGGCGGTACCATTCGCTTCCAACCGCTCGTCCAGCGACACGGCGACATTGCCTCGCTCGGCCTCAGGATCGGCGATGTGGCCTATTGCTGCGACGTCAGTGATTTTCCGCGGGAGACCGTGGCCAAGCTGTCAGGTCTCGATGTGCTGGTCATCGACGCATTGCAATACCGGCACCACCCAAGCCATCTGTCGCTGGAACAGGCGCTTGACTGGATCGAGCAGTTGAAGCCGCGCCAGGCCTATCTCACGCACATGCATATTCCGCTGGATTACGAGACCGTCATGGGCGAAACGCCGCCGCATGTGGAACCAGCCTATGACCAGCTCGTCTTCGAGGCCGACATAGCCGAGAGCCAATTGTGATCGCAGATCAGGAAGATTGCACAAAGAATTGAAAAAATTGGTTTTTCGGAGTTCTGTCCGGTGCAAAACACAAGCGCCAAGCGTCTCGGACAACTGCGACAGCTGGCTAAAAGAGCTGTCTGTATCGGCCTGAATGGGCCTTTCAGCTCGGTACCGGCATAGTGATTAGTTCCATAATCTATCTTATGCGATCTTGATGTGTGGCTGTCATTTGGCCATGCGACAGTTCGGTCAACTAGAATGCGGCAACATCATCGCCGTCAGGACAAGCTTGACCAGGCGACCGGAACTGAAGCCCCCGGCTCCACTGACAACCGGCCCATAGCTCAATGCCACGATAATTGCGATGATCTCCTCAGGGCTTCCTGGCATCCGCTGTTCGGGAAAAAATGGTCGAAGAGCTTCACCAACGGCGTACCAGTTCTTTTTGAAAAGCCGAGTGTATCGCTCGTCCAGAGTGCCATTCTGCTTTGCCAGCTGCATGACCTCCATCATCAAGACCACCAAGTCCTGTGATTGACTTCGCTCCTCCGCCCAGCGTGAAACCGCCTCGATCGCGTCGGACGCGTTCGAGGCGCCCTCGATCTTAGCAATCAACTTAGGCGTCACATCGTCGGCCTGTGAGGCGATAATCTCCAGGAAAATCTGCTCCTTCGATGAGAAATGGGCGTAAAAGGCTCCTCGCGAAAAGCCTGCCTGCTCGGCGATGCCGTCAATCGTTGCAGCTGAAAACCCGACTTTTAAGAACGTTTGGAGAGCTGAGTTGATCAGCTTGTTTCGGGTAATAGCCATGGTTTCGGCTCTGGATAGACGCGCCATCTCTCTGTCTCGCTGAGAATTCCTCCATTGTTGATATCTGAGCCAAATCCAGATTCATAGTGTACTCAAATTGACATTTCTAAATTCATATTGTATCTGAATACAATTCGTATCTGTTGTTTTTCATAGAGGATAGGCATTTGCAGCGCCCCCAGTCCCGGCCGACTTCTCCACACCTTACGATCTGGCGCTGGCAGGTCTGGGCCATCTCGTCAATCACTCACAGGATAACGGGGATTGGCCTCTACATCGTCGGTATCGGAATGTTCACGTGGTACCTGATGGCGGCTGCAATGGGTCCGAACAGCTACGCGACGTTCGTTTCTTTTGCCGGCGGTTGGCTTGGCCAACTGATACTTGTCGGCCTCACATGGTCGTTGTTCCAGCACATGTCGTCAGGCATTCGGCACTTTTTTATGGATGTTGGAAAGGGCTATGGGCGCACAGCATCAAGTCGGTCGGCGGCGGCAACGTTTATATGCTCACTGGCCATCACTGCTGTATTCTGGAGCTACATCTGGATACGCTGAAGCGCCTTGGAGGTCGTTCCCCGACACAAACCGGCAGAATGGCTTACCCGCCGGACGATATCAAACCACGTAAGCTAAAGCCTATTTGGCGCGTCCTACCCCGCCCCTGCTCCTCCCTTACAAGCCGGTCAGCCAGACGATCACGTGCCGTTGCCGTGCGCCACGGCGTCAAGCAAATGGCCGGTCGGCCAAGAGCTCTTCGGCCTCCTCGCGTTCCATGCCCAGAATCCTTTTCCCGATCTCGAAGCTGAAGCCATTGCGGGCGAAGGCGGAAAATTCCTTCGCCTGACGTTTCTCGTCGAGTTCGACTTTGCGGAACGGACCGAAGGCGCGTTTGCGGGCAAAGACCAGGGCCGCGTTGAAATCGTCGGTGTCGGCCAGCGCCTGCTTCACGGTCTCGCGGTCGACGCCTTTTTCGATCAGCTTGCGGCCGATGGCGCGCCGGGATTTTCCGCCGCGCGCCGAGGACCGCGCGCGGATTTCGGCATAGGCCACGTCGTCGAGCGCCAGCATGGTGCGGCCGAATTCCACGGCGGCGACCGACAGTGCCCTCACCTGAGCCTCGGAAATATCCTCGAATTTCTGCCTGGCCTTGCGGCCGATGGCATCGGCCAGCTCCCGCTCTGTCATCATCCGGCGCGACAAGCGGTAGAGCGCCGAATTGCGCGACCAGGCGTACATGCGCGGCGTCGGTGTCTCGGACGCCGGCGGCTCTTGGTGATCGTCATCCCTCACGGCCTGCGGATTCCTGAATCTGTCACGTCTGTCAAAGGTATGTGCGGGTCGGATTATCACAAATGCGGACAGTCCCGCCATCCCGCATCGGTCAATTGGGTCGCCGGTACAGATAGGCTCCAGACGTTGTTGAATTGACAATAGTCTAAGCTGTCTGAAGCCCGCTGTTCGCAACAAAAACACATTATGATATTCTTCGGTAGCGAATCGAAAATACAATTTGTCGCGGAGCTGGAAGTGAAGCCATGAACGATCGCGAACAACTTGAAGTATGGGCCTTGCACCGGGCTGAAGAAATAGTCTTGCGCGAAGGCGTTGGTTTGATGCAGGCGGCACAATGGCTCGACAAGAAGCTTACGGTCCGCACATCGAAGCAGTTGCGCAATGCGATCTGTGACTCCCTTTTGGAGGCCATGAGCCTGCCGCGGCTGCCCTCGTCTGCTGATCAGGCAAAGCCGCAGCGGATCGATAGCCGGGGCTAACCTCCCTCACCCGATTGTTCGTCATCCGGCGACGGTTTGTCCGAGGTCTTGGGCATTCCTTCTGTGGCCGGCATGCCCTAAGTCTGCCTTGGCAACGAACAGGAGGCAGCAGCATGCTGGTCAATGGAAAATGGACTGCCGATTGGCAGCCGGTGCAGGCGACCGACGCCAAGGGTGGTTTTGTCCGCCAGACATCCGGTTTCCGTAACTGGGTCACCGTGGACGGTGACGCTGGTCCGACCGGAACCGGCGGTTTCAAGGCCGAGGCTGGGCGCTATCACCTCTATGTCGCGCTGATCTGCCCCTGGGCCTCGCGCACGCTGATTGGTCGCAAGCTGAAGGGGCTCGAGGATGTGATTTCGGTTTCGGTGGTGGAGCCGGCGCTTACCGATTTCGGCTGGCGTTTCGGCGACTTTCCTGGCGCCGATCGCGATCCGCAGAACGGGGCGACCTACCTGCATGAAATCTACACCAAGGCCGATCCGGCCTACACAGGCCGCGCCACCGTTCCGGTGCTGTGGGACAAAAAGACCGGGACGATCGTCAACAACGAATCCGCCGACATCCTGCGCATGATGAACTCCGGCTTTGGTTCTTTGGCCAGGAACGACATCGACCTTTACCCGGAAGCGCTGCGCGCCGAGATCGAGGCGCTGAACGCCGAGATCTATCCGAAGTTCAACAACGGCGTCTATCGCGCCGGGTTCGCCACCACGCAGGTGGCCTATGAAGAGGCCTTCGCCGATGTTTTCGCCATGCTCGAAACGCTCGAATCCCACCTCTCCGATGGCCGCGCCTATCTGAGCGGCGAGCGGATCACCGAAGCGGATGTCCGCCTGTTCGTCACACTGGTGCGTTTCGATGCCGCCTACCATGGGCTGTTCAAGTGCAACCTGCAGCGCCTTGCCGATTATGCGGCGCTGTCCGCCTACATGCTGCGCATCCTCGCCCTGCCGGGCGTTCGCGAGACGGTCAGCATTGCGCATATCAAGCACGGCTACTATTCGATCAAGGCGCTCAATCCGAACCGGATCGTTCCCGTCGGTCCGGACCTGCCGGGTCTCGATCCAGTCGCTTTACCGAGGATCTGACCGTGCAAGACGCAAGAAACCTTGTCATCCTCCTCCATGGCGTGGGCAGCAGCGGTGCCGATCTCCTGCCGTTGTCCGATATGTGGAAGGGCAGCCTGCCCGGCACAGCTTTCGCCGCGCCCGATGCGCCCTTCCCCTTTCCCTACGGCATGGGGCATCAGTGGTTCAGCATCGCCGGTGTGACCGAGGAAAACCGAGCCGGTCGTATCGAGGCCGCCCGCGCCGATTTCGATCGAGTCATTGGTCAGTCTATCGATGCTTTTGGATTTGCCAAAAAACTCGACCGTGTCGCCTTCGTCGGCTTTTCTCAAGGCACGATCATGGCGCTCGACGCGTTGGCGTCCGGGCGTTGGCCAGTCGGCGCGATCGTCGGCTTTTCCGGGCGGCTCGCCTCGCCGGTTCCGCTGTCGCCGGGCAAGACGACGCCGGTTCTACTCGTGCACGGCGGCGCGGATTCCGTCATTCCCGCCGCAGAGACGGTCAAGGCGGCGGCCACCCTGCACCAACAAGGCGTCGATGTCGAAAGCCGGATCATTCCGGCACTTGAGCATACGATCTCGGCCAAAGGCGCTGAGTTGGCGGGGGAATTCCTCGCCAGCCATCTCGCCTGACTTAGCCTCGTCTTCGACCTTGGCCTCGTACGAGAACATCGCCGGCGAAAACCGAGTCGCCTGCGATCTCCTATCTGCTTGTTTTTACGCAATTCAAGACGCAAATCGCTGCGCACTTTTGCTGGATTTGCTTTAGATGGGGTCGATGTCGCCCCTCGCCCACATCTCCTGGGTTTCAGCCATGAAGTCCTCGAAGCGGCCTTCGTCGATCGACTTGCGGATGCCCTGCATCAGTTCCTGGTAGTAGGACAGGTTGTTCCACGACAGCAGCATGCCGCCGAGCGCCTCGTTCGAGCGGACGAGGTGGTGCAGGTAGGCACGGGAGTATTCGCGACTGGCCGGGCAGTTCGACTGCTCGTCGAGCGGCCGCATGTCCTCGGCGTGGCGGGCGTTGCGAATATTGACCTTGCCGCGGCGGGTGAACGCCAGACCATGGCGGCCGGAGCGGGTCGGCATGACGCAGTCGAACATGTCTATACCCTGTGCCACGGACTTGAGGATGTCGTCGGGGGTGCCGACGCCCATCAGGTAGCGCGGCTTTTCCGTCGGCAGTACCGGCAGCGTGATTCCAAGCATTTCCAGCATGACATGCTGCGGCTCGCCCACGGCCAGACCGCCGACCGCATAGCCCTTGAGGTCGAGCTGTTTCAGGCCTTCGGCCGAACGGATACGCAGATCCGGAATATCGCCGCCCTGGACGATGCCGAACATGGCCTTTCCCGGTTGCTCGCCAAAGGCGATCCGGCAGCGCTCGGCCCAGCGCAGCGACATTTCCATGGCGCGCTCGATTTCGTTGCGTTCGGCCGGCAGGGCGACGCATTCGTCGAGCTGCATCTGGATGTCGCTATCGAGCATACCCTGGATCTCGATCGAACGCTCGGGCGACATGTGGTGCAGAGAGCCGTCGATGTGGCTCTTGAAGGTAACGCCCTGTTCGTCGAGCTTGCGGAGCCCGGACAGCGACATGACCTGGAAACCACCGGAATCGGTGAGGATTGGATGCGGCCAGCGGATCAGCTCGTGCAGGCCGCCGAGCCGGGCGACACGCTCCGGGCCCGGCCGCAGCATCAGGTGGTAAGTATTACCGAGAATGATGTCGGCGCCGCCTTCCCGGACCTGGTCGAGATACATCGCCTTGACCGTGCCCACGGTGCCGACCGGCATGAAGGCCGGGGTGCGGATCACGCCGCGAGGCATGGAGATCTCGCCGAGGCGGGCCTTGCCGGAGGTGGCTTTCAGGGTGAACTGGAATGTGTCGTGCATCGGTTCAGGTGTCTTTCCGGAACAGCAGGCTGGAATCGCCATAGGAATAGAAACGGTAGCCATCGGTGATGGCATGGGCATAGGCGCCCTGCATCGTCTCGAAGCCGGCAAAGGCCGAGACCAGCATGAACAGCGTGGACTTCGGCAGGTGGAAATTGGTCATCAGCACGTCGACCGCCTTGAAGCGGTAGCCGGGGGTAATGAAGATGTCAGTCGAACCGGACCATGCCTGGACCTCGCCGGAATCGGTTGTCGCGCTTTCGAGCAGACGTAGCGACGTGGTTCCGACCGAGACGATCCGCCCGCCACGGGCCTTCACCGCATTGAGCGCGGCCGCGGTCTTGGCCGAGACGTGGCCGATCTCGTGGTGCATCTTGTGGTCCGCGGTGTCTTCGGCCTTGACGGGCAGGAATGTGCCGGCGCCGACATGCAGCGTGACGAAATGGCGCTCGATCCCGGCGGCATCGAGTCTCGCAAACAGGTCCGGGGTGAAGTGCAGGCCGGCGGTGGGGGCCGCGACCGCGCCCTCCTCCCGCGCATACATGGTCTGGTAGTCACTGCGATCCTTTTCGTCCTCGTGGCGCTTGGAGGCGATATAGGGCGGCAACGGGATATGGCCGACGGTGGCGATCGCCTCGTCGAGGGAGGCGCCCGAGAAGTCGAAGCGCAGGGTCACCTCGCCCGCCTCGCCCTTCTCCTCGACGACGGCCCTGAGTGTGCCGAGCAGGCAGGCGTCATTGCCGGAATGGCCGAACTCGATGCGGTCGCCGACCTTGATGCGCTTGCCCGGCCGGGCAAAGGCTTTCCAGCGGGCGCCATCAACGCGCATGTGCAGCGTTGCGGAAACGGGGGTACGCTCGGCGCCATCGCGCAGACGAACGCCCTCGAGCTGGGCCGGAATCACCTTGGTATCGTTGAACACCAGCGCGTCGCCGGGTTGAAGGAAGGATGGAAGATCGTAGACGTGGGCATCTTCGAGCACCGACTCGCCGTCCGGGCGAACAACGAGCATCCGGGAATGGTCACGCGGGCTCACCGGCCGAAGCGCGATATTCTCGTCTGGAAGATCGAAATCGAACTGGTCTACGCGCATGATGTCACAGCAGCCGGATCATGACGGCGCCGGAGATCAGCAACACCGCACCGGCGATGCGTCCCAGGCTCAGTTCGCGAACGGCGACGCCGAGAAAACCGACCCGGTCGATCAGAAGCCCCGCCATCAACTGGCCGGTGACGGCAAAGGCCATCACGGCGGCGGCGCCGATGCGTGGCGTCAGCAGGATCGCCGTCGTCACGTAAAGGGTGCCGAGCGCGCCGCCGGCCACATAGAGCCAGGGAGCGGGCGCACCGAAATCCGGCATCCTGCCCTGGGCGCGCGCCATGACAAACGAGATGACGCCGAGGATTGCCGCGCCGGCGAGAAACGAGACACAGGCCGCTGCCACCAGCAGGCCGAGGCCTCGGGCAAGCAGCGTATTGATCGGCGCCTGGATGGCGATCGCCGCGCCGGCCGCGATGCCGAGCAGCGCCCACAGAAGAGAAGCCATGGTCCTGTCCCTCAGAAAGGCCAAAACGGAAAAAGCCGCCAGCCCTGATGTCAGGACCGGCGGCGTGGTGACTGCGACGACGATCAGGCGTCGGCGGCAACCTTCATCGAAACGATCGAGTCAGGATCGCTGACAGGCTCGCCCTTCTTGATCTGATCGATGACGTCCATGCCTTCGATGACCTGACCCCAGACGGAATACTGCTTGTTGAGCCACGGCGCATCGGTGAAGCAGACGAAAAACTGCGAATTGGCCGAGTTCGGGCTCTGCGAGCGGGCCATGGAGCAGGTGCCGCGCACGTGCGGGGTGGCGGAGAATTCGGCCTTCAGGTCCGGCTTGTCCGAACCGCCCATGCCGGCACGGCCCGGGTTGAAGCTCTCGCCGCCCTTCTTGCCGAACTTCACGTCGCCCGTCTGGGCCATGAAGTCGGGAATGACGCGGTGGAAGACGACGCCGTCATAGGCGCCTTCGCGCGACAGTTCCTTGATGCGGGCCACATGGCCGGGGGCCAAATCCGGGAAGAGCGCGATCACGACCTTGCCCTTGGTGGTTTCCATGATGACGGTGTTTTCCGGATCCTTGATCTCGGCCATGATATTTCTCCTCTTTGGGGCAAATGCCCGATTGTTACTTCTTGCCGACGGTGACCTTGACCATACGGTCCGGGTCGGTGACTTCGCCGTTACCGCCGTCGCCACGCTTGATCTTGTCGACGAATTCCATACCGGACACGACCTTGCCGACCACGGTGTATTGGCCGTTGAGCGGCGGATAGTCGGCGAACATGATGAAGAACTGCGAATTGGCGGAGTCCGGGTCCTGCGAACGGGCCATTCCGACGACGCCACGCTCGAAGGGGACCTTGGAGAACTCGGCCGGAAGGTCGGGCAGCTTGGAGCCGCCGGTGCCGGCGCGTCCGGCATTGTAACCGTCTTCCATATCGCCGAACTCGACATCGCCGGTCTGGGCCATGAAGCCCTCGATCACGCGGTGAAAGGCGACGTTGTCATATTCACCCTTGGAGGCTAGCTCCTTGATCTGCGCCACGTGTTTGGGCGCGACGTCCGGCATGAGTTCGATCACCACGGGACCGTCCTTGAGTTCGATGGTCAGCATGTTGTCGTTTGACTGGGCGCCTGCCGAACCGGCAGCGGCGATGGCGAGAAACAGGGCTGCGGCGAATTGAAAGAGTTTCATGATCACTCCAAGAGCGTGAATGATGATCAGCGCGAAAGCTTGGCCTTCAACGCCGTAAAGACGACGGGCGGAACGAAGGCACTGACATCGCCACCCATGGCGGCGATCTGGCGTACCAATGTGGCGGTAATGGGCCGGGACGCAGTTCCGGCCGGCAGGAAGACCGTCTGCAGGTCCGGCGCCATCTGGTGATTCATCCCGGCCATCTGCATTTCATAGTCGAGATCGGTGCCGTCGCGCAGGCCACGAATAAGGATATTGGCGCCGTTCTGGCGCGCCGCGTCGACGGCAAGACCGTCGAAGGACACCACAGTGACATCCCCTGCTCGGTCAGGCAGGCTTTCGGCGATCGCCGCACCGATGAGGTTGGCCCGTTCCGCATAGCTGAACATCGGCGTCTTGCCGGGATGAACGCCGATCGCCACGACAAGCTTCGTCACGACATTCAACGATTGCATGAGCACGTCGAGATGACCGTTGGTCATCGGATCGAAGGAGCCTGGATAAAAAGCGATCGTCATGGCAGCCCGATGGTTGGTTTCGACCGCCTTTTGTCACGGAAGCGCGCCAGCCGCAAGTCATTTGGGGGCTGACCGCCCCCGCCCGCCGGATGAACAAGCGATGAATGACATGTTCAAGGCAACTTCAGCGGCGGGCGTTCATAACGCTGTCAGAACGGGCAGGCAAACACGCCGCCGAGGTCATGCAAGGGGAAAACAATGCTCGCACTTCTCGCCATTTTCGCCGTCCTCGCAGGACTTTTCACCGAATTCGCGCTGCTGCTGCTGCGCGCCTATATCGAGACAGGTCTGCCGGCCGCCGGACACAGGATGCGCGAAGATGAACGCCAGATGAACGGACCGTTAAGGCGCGTTTCAGCTCGCATCCTTTAAAAACGATTAAATGGCATGGAACGTTTGTCCGTGCCGCGCATTTTTACGGCAATCCAGGCCGTATTCCGAAAGGACGACTTCGATGCACGACAAGGTTACGATGATCAATCTAGTATGGGTGGGGATGATGACGGCAATGCTTGCCACGTCCGCCACTTTCTACATGAGCGAGAAGGCCGACGCGAGCAATTACGGTCCGCAGCTCGCGCGCTACTATCCGATCGGTCGCTGAGCACTTTGAAAAATCAAACACAGGCGCAAGGCGCCTAGCACAGGAAGGGAAAGGGAGAACATGTTCATAACGTTGACAGTTCTGGCCGCCTTGATCTGCGGCATGTTCCTAGCCTCGGCGGTTTCGGCAATCCGTGCCTTGCGCCGGGAGGGCGATGACTTCCGCACCATGACGGAACGTCACCGCGCGTTCTGAGGGCTGCTTACGGGCAATTCGCCGTTGTACGCCTACCTTACCGCCCCCGTTTAAAAGCTGACCTTCAACGAGAAAGCCCGCCGTCTCCGGCGGGCTTTCTTGTCATTCCTGGGTGTCCGTCGCGGCCGCGTCGTCACCGGTTTCGGGCTCGCCGTCGGTGACGATGGTCTCGTCATCCGCCTCGCCCTCCTCGTCGGTTTCCGGCTCGCTGATGCGTTCGACCGAGACGACCTTTTCGTCCTTGGCGGTCGAGAAGATCGTGACGCCCTTGGTGGCGCGGCTGGCGATGCGGATGCCGTCGACCGGAACACGGATCAGCTGCCCTCCGTCAGAGACCAGCATGATCTGGTCCTTGTCCTCGACCGGGAATGCAGCAACCAGTTCGCCGATCTCCGCCGTCTTCGACGTGTCGGTTGCGCGGATACCCTTGCCGCCGCGACCCGAGATGCGGAAGTCATAGGACGACGACCGCTTGCCGTAGCCACGCTCGGAGACCGTCAGCACGAACTGCTCGCGTGCCCTGAGCTCCAGGAAGCGCTCCTCGTTCAGATCTCCGACCTCACCGACGTCCTCGCCGACCAAAGCGATTTCCTCTTCGTCTGCACCCATGGCACGCCGCTCGGCGGCGGAACGCTTAAGGTAGGCGGCGCGCTCGGAGGCATCGGCGTCGACATGGCCAAGGATCGTCATCGAGATGATGCGGTCACCTTCGGCCAGCGAAATGCCGCGAACGCCGATCGAATTGCGGCCGGCAAAGACGCGGACGTCATCCACAGAGAAGCGGATCGCCTGACCGAGCGCTGTCGTCATGAGAACGTCGTCGCGATCGGTGCAGGTCTCGACGGAGAGGATCTCGTCGCTCTCGTCCTCGAGTTTCATGGCTATCTTGCCGTTGCGGTTGACCTGGACGAAGTCGGAGAGCTTGTTGCGGCGAACCGTGCCGCGGGTCGTCGCGAACATGACGTCGAGATTGTCCCAGCTCTTCTCGTCCTCGGGTAGCGGCATGATCGTCGTGATGCGTTCACCCGCCTCCAGCGGTAGCATGTTGATCAGCGCCTTGCCGCGCGAGGTCGGGGTGCCGATCGGCAGACGCCAGACCTTTTCCTTGTAGACGATGCCGCGCGAGGAGAAGAACAGCACCGGCGTATGGGTGTTGGCGACGAAGAGGCGGGTCGCGAAATCCTCGTCCTTCATCGCCATGCCGGAACGGCCCTTGCCGCCGCGACGCTGCGAACGATAGGTGGCGAGCGGTACGCGCTTGATGTAGCCGGCGTGCGACACGGTGACCACCATGTCCTCACGGGCGATCAGATCTTCGTCGTCCATGTCCGGACCGCCCTCGATAATCTCGGTGCGGCGCGGTGTACCGAATTCGTCACGAACGGCAGTGAGTTCCTCCTTGACGATCGTTTGAATGCGCACACGCGATGAAAGAATGTCGAGGTAATCGCTGATCTCGGCGCCGATCTTGTTAAGCTCTTCGTCGATTTCGTCGCGACCGAGCGCCGTCAGGCGGGCGAGACGCAGCTCAAGGATGGCACGGGCCTGCTCTTCCGACAGGTTGTACGTCATGTCCTCGTTGATGCGGTGACGCGGATCGTCGATCAGACGGATCAGCGATTCGACGTCCTGGGCCGGCCAGCGGCGGGTCATCAACTGCTCGCGAGCCGTCGCCGGGTCGGGCGCGCGGCGGATCAGACTGATGACTTCGTCGATATTGGCTACCGCAATGGCAAGTCCCACCAAGACATGGGCGCGATCGCGCACCTTGCGCAACAGGTACTTGGTACGCCGGCTGACCACGTCCTCGCGGAAGGAAACGAAGGCGCGCAGCATGTCGAGCAGCGTCATCTGTTCCGGCTTGCCGCCGTTGAGTGCCACCATGTTGCAGCCGAACGAGGTCTGCAAAGGCGTATATCGATAGAGCTGATTGAGGACGACGTCGGCATTGGCGTCGCGCTTCAACTCGATCACCACGCGGTAGCCGTCGCGGTCGGATTCGTCACGCAGATCGGAAATGCCCTCGATGCGCTTCTCGCGCACCAACTCGGCCATTTTCTCGATCATCGTCGCCTTGTTCACCTGATAGGGGATCTGCGAGATGATGATCTGTTCACGATCGCCGCGCATCGGCTCGATGCGGGCAACGCCGCGCATGATGACGGAGCCACGGCCGGTTTCATAGGCCGAGCGGATGCCCGAACGGCCGAGGATCATGGCGCCGGTCGGAAAGTCCGGTCCAGGAATGAGTTCCATCAACTCCGACAGCTCGATCGCCGGATTGTCAATCAGTGCCACACAACCGTTGATGACTTCGACCAGGTTATGCGGCGGAATATTGGTCGCCATACCGACGGCGATACCGCCGGCGCCATTGACCAGCAGGTTCGGGAACCGCGCCGGAACGACCGAGGGCTCCTGCATCGTCCCGTCATAGTTTTCGCGGAAGTCGACGGTATCCTTGTCGAGGTCGTCAAGCAGCGAATGGGCGACTTTCTCAAGCCGGCACTCCGTATAACGCTGGGCAGCCGGCGGATCGCCGTCGACCGAGCCGAAATTGCCCTGACCGTCGATCAGCGGCAGGCGTAGCGACCAGTCTTGCGCCATACGGGCCAGCGCGTCGTAGATGGCGGCGTCGCCGTGCGGATGGTATTTACCCATCACGTCACCGGTGACGCGGGCCGACTTCACATATTTCTTGTTCCAGTCGATCCCCATCTCGCTCATCGAGAACAGGATGCGGCGGTGCACCGGCTTCAAACCGTCGCGGACGTCGGGAAGCGCGCGGCTCACGATAACGCTCATCGCGTAATCGAGATACGACCGCTGCATTTCCTCCATGATGGAAATCGGCTCAATGCCTTGCGGGTACTTGCCGCCGCCGGGAGTGTTTTGCTCAGTCAAATCAGGTCACGATCTTTGTTCGGAATCACTGCGGAGTTTATAGCCGAAAGGGCTGGAAAGCGCCAATTTCGCCCGGACTCCGAGCGTGGTTATAAACAGCCTTTTACGGCTTGGGAAAGGCAGGACGATCAAGAACTTGCCAAGGGCGTCCGGCTCGCATTTAAATGCCTTCAAAACGCGGGGAGAAAACATGGCCGGCACCGATGCGATGATCAACGCTTTCACCACGCTGCTGGTCACCGTCGATCCGCCGGGGCTCGCACCGTTGTTTCTCGGCCTCACCCACGGCATGACCCGCGCGGAGCGCCGCCACGTCGCGGTACGGGGCTCGCTGATCGCCTTTGCCATCCTCGCCGTCTTCGCCCTGTTCGGCGCCAGCATTCTCGGCGCGCTCGGCATTTCGATGGGGGCTTTCCGTATTGCCGGCGGGTTGATGCTGTTTGCCATCTCGTTCGAGATGATCTTCGAGAAGCGCAACGAGCGCAAGGAAAAGACCACGGATGCGGCGATCACCAAGGACCATATCCATAACCTGGCCGTTTTTCCCCTTGCCATTCCACTGATCGCCGGACCGGGCGCTATATCCGCCACCGTGCTGATCGCCGGCACGATGCAGGGGGTCGCCGGAACGGCACAGCTGATCGGCGTCATCGCCGTCTGCGTGGCGCTGGTCATTGCCGCGCTGATCCTCGCCGAGCGATTGAACCGCTTCCTTGGCGTCACCGGCCGGGCGCTGCTGACCCGCCTGCTCGGCGTGCTGCTCTCTGCCCTCTCGGTGCAGTTTGTCGTCGACGGGATCAAATCGGCATTCGGCGACTGATGCGAGGCGCATATACCCGATCGGGGGTACCACGGCCGGTCACTGCCCGCCTTGTCCTCCTGTACTGCTGTTCTAGCGCTGCGCCTTCAGGATGCGTTTCCAGATCGTGCCGCCGAGGTAGCGGTTGAAGACGACGAAATAGGCAATGATCAGGGCGAACAGAACAAACGCCGGCATACCGTTCAGCTGGAACCCCTCCTCCGTCCGTCCGCCGGCCACCGAGGCGACGGCAAAGCCCAGTACGAAAAAGGCGGAGAAAAGGTCCAGTACGAAAGCGAGGATGATACGCCAGCTCGCCGGGCCCTTGTCGCTGTTTGTTTCAGTCACGATGCTCTCCCTCCATGCTGCCCGAACCAGCCTCGCGCAAGCCCGCGACCGGCGCTCAAATGAAAAGCGGCGCCGAAGCGCCGCTGCCGATCAAAACGGGATGTCGTCGTCGAGGTCGCGGGAGAAGCCACCCGAGGGAGGAGCGCTCGCGCCGCCGCGCGACTGCGCGCCACCGCGGGCGGGCGCCGACGGAGAGCCATAGTCATCGCCGCCGCCATAACCACCACCAAAGTCACTGCCGCCGCGCGATGCGCCGCCGCCGTCGCCGCGGCCGCCGAGCATGGTCAGCGTCGAATTGAAGCCCTGCAAGACGACTTCGGTCGAATACCGGTCCTGGCCGCTCTGGTCCTGCCACTTGCGGGTCTGAAGCGCACCTTCGACATAAACCGTCGAGCCTTTCTTCAGATACTGCTCGGCGACCTTGCACAGACCCTCGTTGAAGATCACCACGGTGTGCCACTCGGTCTTTTCCTTGCGCTCGCCGGTGTTCTTGTCACGCCATGTTTCGGACGTGGCGATGCGCAGATTGGCAATCGGCCGGCCGTCCTGGGTCCGGCGGATTTCAGGGTCGGCGCCGAGATTGCCGACCAAAATAACCTTGTTGACGCTACCAGCCATAATACACACCTTGCTGCCGCCATCATGCGGCTCCGAAACAGAGAAATCCGCCCACCTTAAACCAAACCGTCCGGCGGTTGGGCGGTGATCGGGGATAATCCACAACGAAAACGTTCTTTATTTGTTCTAATAATACACTAGGATGCTGTCAATAGAATCATTTTCCGCCCCTGTTTCTCCTCGTTCGGCTCGACAGGGGCGCGGTCGTCACTAAATAGAGAGTGCTCTCCTCCCGAGTGCCCTCCCCGCAGAGCTTTGTCCAGTCGAGACCAGTCCATGAGCGATTTGAAGTATATTTCCATCCGCGGCGCCCGCGAACACAACCTTAAGGGCGTGGATCTCGATCTGCCGCGTGACAGTCTGATCGTCATGACCGGCCTTTCGGGTTCCGGCAAGTCGTCCCTTGCCTTCGACACCATCTATGCGGAAGGCCAGCGCCGCTATGTCGAGAGTCTGTCGGCCTATGCCCGCCAGTTCCTCGAAATGATGCAGAAACCGGACGTCGACCAGATCGACGGCCTCTCGCCGGCCATTTCGATCGAGCAGAAGACGACCTCGCGCAACCCGCGCTCGACGGTCGGCACCGTGACCGAGATCTATGACTACATGCGTCTGCTGTTCGCCCGCGTCGGCGTTCCCTATTCGCCAGCGACTGGTCTGCCGATCGAGAGCCAGACGGTTTCCCAGATGGTCGACCGCATCCTCGCCTTCGAGGAAGGCACGCGCCTTTACGTACTGGCGCCGCTCGCGCGCGGTCGCAAAGGCGAGTACAAGAAGGAAATGGCGGACCTGATGAAAAAGGGCTTCCAGCGCGTTAAGGTCGACGGCCAATTCTACGAAATCGCCGAGGTTCCGGCGCTCGACAAGAAGTACAAGCACGACATCGACGTGGTGGTCGACCGCATCGTCGTCCGGCCCGACATCGCCAGTCGCCTGGCAGACAGTCTCGAAACCTGCCTGCATGTGCTCTCAGACGGTCTGGCGATCGCCGAATTCGCCGACAAGCCGCTGCCGCCGGAAGAGACGGCGGCCGGGGGGGCGGCCAACAAGTCGCTCAACGATACCCATGAGAGTGTGCTGTTTTCGGAGAAATTCGCCTGCCCCGTCTCCGGCTTCACCATTCCCGAGATCGAGCCGCGGCTGTTCTCCTTTAATAATCCCTTCGGCGCCTGCCCGACCTGCGACGGACTGGGATTCCAGCAGAAGATCGATACCGCTCTGATCGTGCCGGAAAGCCAGCGGCGACTGAACGACGGGGCAATCGCGCCCTGGGCGAAGTCCTCCTCGCCCTATTACGACCAGACGCTTGAGGCGCTTGGCAAGGCCTTCGGCTTCAAGCTGTCGGCCAAGTGGTCGGATCTCAAGGAAGCGGCGCAAAAGGCGATCCTCTACGGCACCGAGGAGGCGATCGAGTTCCACTATGCTGATGGCGCACGCGCCTATACGACCACCAAGACCTTCGAGGGCATCGTTCCCAACCTCGAGCGCCGCTGGAAGGAGACTGACAGCGCCTGGGCGCGCGAGGAGATCGAACGCTACATGTCGGCGGCCCCCTGCCCGTCGTGCAATGGTTTCCGGCTGAAACCCGAGGCACTCGCCGTCAAGATCAATGGGCTGCATATCGGCCAGGTCACCGAAATGTCGATCCGGATCGCCCGCAACTGGTTCGTCGACCTGCCGGAAAAGCTCACCGCCAAGCAGAATGAAATCGCCGTGCGCATCCTCAAGGAGATCCGCGAGCGGCTGGCTTTCCTCAATGACGTCGGCCTCGACTATCTCAGTCTGTCGCGCAATTCCGGCACGCTGTCGGGAGGTGAAAGCCAGCGAATCCGGCTCGCATCGCAGATCGGCTCGGGGCTGACCGGCGTGCTCTACGTGCTGGACGAACCGTCAATCGGCCTGCATCAGCGCGACAATGCCCGTCTGCTCGACACGCTCAAGCATCTGCGCGACATCGGCAATACGGTGATCGTGGTCGAGCATGACGAGGACGCGATCCTGACCGCCGACTATGTCGTCGACATCGGCCCTGCGGCAGGCATCCACGGTGGCGAGGTGATCGCGCAAGGCACGCCGCAGGACATCATGGCCAACCCGAACTCGCTGACCGGCAAATATCTCACCGGTCAGCTCGGCGTCGCCGTGCCGGGCGCGCGGCGCAAGCCGAAGAAGGGCCAGCAGATCAAGGTCGTCGGCGCCAAGGGCAACAACCTGAAAAACGTCACCGCCGCGATCCCGCTCGGCGTGTTCACCGCCGTGACCGGCGTATCGGGCGGTGGCAAATCGACTTTCCTGATCGAGACGCTGTACAAAGCGGCCGCCCGTCGCATCATGGGCGCGCGCGAAAACCCCGCCGAGCACGAACGGATCGACGGTTTCGAATTCATCGACAAGGTGATCGACATCGACCAGTCGCCGATCGGCCGCACGCCGCGCTCCAACCCGGCCACCTATACCGGCGCCTTCACCCCGATCCGCGACTGGTTCGCCGGCTTGCCCGAGGCCAAGGCGCGCGGCTACCAGCCGGGCCGCTTCTCCTTCAACGTCAAGGGCGGCCGCTGCGAGGCCTGCCAGGGCGACGGCGTGATCAAGATCGAGATGCACTTCCTGCCCGACGTCTATGTCACCTGCGACGTCTGCCACGGCAAGCGCTACAATCGCGAGACGCTCGACGTCACCTTCAAGGGCAAGTCGATCGCCGACGTGCTGGACATGACGGTCGAGGAAGGCGTGGCATTCTTCTCCGCCGTGCCGGCGGTACGTGACAAGTTGCAGGCGCTGTTCGACGTGGGGCTGGGCTATATCAAGGTCGGCCAGCAGGCCAATACGCTATCGGGCGGTGAGGCGCAGCGCGTCAAGCTGGCCAAGGAACTGTCGAAGAAATCGACCGGCCGAACGCTCTACATCCTCGACGAACCGACCACCGGCCTGCATTTTCACGATGTGGCGAAGCTGCTGGAAATGTTGCAGGAACTGGTCAATCAGGGCAATTCGGTGGTGGTCATCGAGCACAATCTCGAGGTCATCAAAACCGCCGACTGGATCCTCGACTTCGGCCCCGAAGGCGGCGACGGCGGCGGTACGATCGTCGCCGAAGGCACGCCCGAGGACATCGTCAAGGTCGAGGCCTCCTACACCGGTCAGTTCCTCAAGGAGCTGCTGGAGCGGCGGCCGCTGAAGAAGCGCCAGGCGGCGGAGTGACTGTCAAATGTCTAATAGGAAGAGGAGAAGAATTACGCTTGTGCGGCTCGCGGCACACGATTTTCGTAGAGCGCTTCGCGTCTGGCAACTTAGTCGCGCTTCCTTAGACATAATGGAAAAGCTCGTCGGAGAGCGGGCGCAGACCTTAGCTTCCTCCATTAAGGCACTTGGCCTCTCCATAGTCCTGGCTTTTTGGCTTAATACGAACAGGGGTTCGTTAGATATTCAGTTGCAATTGATCGATCTCTCGATACCGTCAGTTTACGTGAATTTCGCGCTTTCTTTATGTCTTTTTGTATCATTGATTGCATTGTTGAACTATTTTGTTTTGAACGAGTTCATTCGGGTGGCATCAAATCAATTGTTCAAATTCGATTCAGTTTGGTCGATTACAACGTTGTTTGAAGGCAGTGGTGCTTGGTCTGCCACAGTTGTTCCACAGTTCAGGTTTTTGAAATCAAGAATCGCACATCACTTTGTTTCCTTAGTAAGCCTTCTGACTATGGTCTTACCTTTTTTTGCTATCGTAGGATTCTGCTACTATGTCTCCATAAAAACAGGTGTAGCAGCGATTCGAGATGTCGGAATTGTATCAATTCCCTCATTTATATCATTTGTCGGATGGGGACTGGCGCTCTATCCTATATTATTTTCAGTTATTATTCTTTTTCCGTTTTCATTTGATAAGAATATCGACTTTATTCGATGGAGTTTCATTTTTAGAATCCACCGGCGTACCGGGGAATTTCCGCCCCGCTTGCCCGCGTGGCTGGACAAACAGCCAAGGGATTAGCTTCATGACCCAATCCGGCACAATCCGCACCGGCATCGGCGGCTGGACCTTCGATCCCTGGGAAGGCACCTTCTATCCCGAGACGCTGACCAAGAAGCGGCAGCTCGAATTCGCCAGCCGCGCGCTGACGGCGATCGAGGTCAACGGCACCTATTATTCCAGCCAGAAACCGGCCACTTTCGCCAAATGGGCCGAAGAGACGCCGGAGTGTTTTGTCTTCTCGCTGAAGGCCAGCCGTTATTGCACCAACCGCAAGGTGCTCGCGGAGGCCGGGCCGTCGATCGAGAAATTTCTCACGCAGGGTATCGCCGAACTGGGAGACAAGCTCGGCCCGATCCTCTGGCAATTCATGGCGACCAAGAAGTTCGAGCCCGAGGACTTCCGCGCCTTTCTCGCCCTCCTGCCGAAAGAGCTTGATGGGCGACCGCTGCGCCACGTCGTCGAGCCACGCCATGGCTCGTTTCTTGTGCCGGAGTTCATCGACATGCTGGCGGAACACGGGGTGGCCGCCGTCTGCGCCGATCACCACGATTATCCGATGTTCGCCGATGTCACGGCCGATTTCGTCTATGCACGCTTACAGAAGGGCGCGGACGACATCCCCACCTGCTATCCGCCGCAGCAGATCGATGTCTGGGGCAAGCGCTTAAAGACCTATGCCAAAGGCAAGGTGCCGGACGATCTTGCCATCATCGATGGCGTGCGGTCGGTCGAGGATAGACCGCGGGACGTCTTCGCCTTCTTCATCACCGGCGGCAAGGTCAATGCGCCGAACGGCGCGCGGATGCTCCAGCAGGCCGTCGCCTGACGGCCGGGTGCCGCCTGGCGCCTCCGGCTGATCTTTCCATCGGCCGTCCCGCCGTGACGTTGTGACCTTGGCAAATCTGGACTAGCGTTGGCAGGTCGGCCGATCGTTTTTTTGCGCGGTTGCGGCCGAGTCTGTCCAGCTTGCCGGATGCTTTCGCACGCGTCCCGGCCCCTTCATTTCGGAATGCCGCATGTCAGGGATCGTCGTCTTCATCAATCTCGCAGGGGCGGTCGCCCTGCTGCTCTGGGCGACCCGCATGGTGCGCACCGGTATCGAGCGCGCCTATGGCAATGTGCTGAAGGACCGGCTGCGGCTGGCGCTCGGCAATCGTTTCTCTGCGGCGGTCGCCGGCTTCTTCTTCGCTATCGCCCTGCAGAGCGCCACCGCCGTTGCATTGATCATCTCCTCCTTCGTCGCCGGTGGCTATGTCTCGGCCGGCATCGGCGTTGCCACCCTGCTCGGCGCCGACGTCGGCTCGGCCTTCGTCGTGCGTATCCTGCGCTATGATCTGTCGCTGCTGATCCCGATCCTGCTGCTGATGGGGACGATCGCCTTTCGCGCCTCCGAGGAACGCAACTGGCGTCAGGCCGGCCGCATCCTGTTCGGCCTCGGCCTGCTCCTGCTGTCGCTGCGGTTGATCGGCGAAGCGTCGGATCCGCTGCGTTCGAGCGAGATCCTGCCGCTGGTGCTGAACTATCTGTCGCGCGACTGGATCACCGCCTTCCTTCTGGCCGCATTGCTCGCCTGGGCGTTTCATTCCAGCGTCGCGACTATCCTGCTGTTCGCCTCTTTGGCCGATCGCCACCTTTTGCCTCCCGCGCTGATCATTCCGCTCGTGCTTGGCGCCAATTTCGGCGCGGCGGTGATTGGCGCCATCCTGACGAAAAACGCGGAGCCCGGCGCGCGCATCGTGCCGCTCGGCAATGTCGTGATCCGTGGCCTGGCCACCCTGATCGCGCTCGCTCTGCAATTCGCCGTTCAGCTTGATCCCCTGCTGCTGGCAGGTCCGCCGGGCGACGCGGTGGTCATGGTTCATCTGGCGATCAACGCCGCCGTTCTTTTCTTCGGCCTGCCATTCAGCGGTCTCGTCGCCCGCCTTTTGGCGGGCCTATTCGCCAAGCCTTCGCCAGACACGGCAGCGCCGGTTCGGCTGTCCGTGCTCAATCCGGCCGACCTTGCCAATCCACGCCAGGCGATCAGCAATGCGACGCGCGAGGTCCTGACGGTCTGCGAGAAGACCGAGGTCATGCTCAACTGGATCTTCGATCTCTATGAGACCTGGGATCCGAAGAAAATGGAACGGATCGCGGCGCTCGACGACGAGATCGACGCCATCCACCGCGACATCAAGTTCTATCTGGCCCGAATCTCGGAGAGCGCACTTGACGAAGTGTCCGCCGCGCAATGTCAGAACCTTCTCGGCACGACGATCAAGATCGAGCAGGCTGCCGACATCATTTCGCAGAACATGGCGACCCGCGTTCGCAAGAAGCATGATCGCAACACCGCCTTTTCTCCCGAAGGCTGGGCGGAACTGACTACCATGCATAATGAGGTGGCAAGGAACGCCCGCCTCGCCTTCAATCTCCTGGTCAACCGCGACGTCGAACATGCCCGGCAGCTGGTCGCGCGTAAGGAAGCGGTGCGAAACCTCGTGCGCACCAGCGAGGAGCAGCACATGCAGCGGCTGCGCAATGGCAACGTGGCGAGCCTGGAATCAAGCTCTCTGCATATCGACACAATGCGCGACCTCAAGGAGATCAACTCGCTTTTCGTCTCGATCGGCTATCCTCTGCTTGAAACCGAAGGCATGCTGCGCCGCAGCCGGCTGCTTTAGGCCCGATCCCAAGGCGGTGCAGGCTCGCAAGCGATATGGCGATCCTGGCTGTCGAGGAAACGGGGCATTCTGATGCTAGCGTTCAATATGCGTGATGAGTTCCTCGGCCGTCAGGCTGGCGCCGGCGCGGGTTGCCGCCTCGCCATGCAGCCAGACCCCGGCAGCGGCAGCCTCGAAGGTCGGCATGCCCTGCGCCAGCAGCCCGCCGATGATGCCGGCAAGAACGTCGCCCGATCCGGCGGTCGCCAGCGATGGCGGGGCGTTCGTATTGATCAGCGCGCGGCCGTCCGGGCCTGCGATCACCGTGTCCGACCCCTTGTAGACGACGACGGCATGGGCGCGGGCGGAGGCGGCGAGCGCCCTGTCGATCTTGCTGGCACCGTCATCGGTGGCGAGATCGGGGAAGAGCCGGCCGAACTCGCCCTCATGCGGCGTGAGCACCAGCCGAACGTCGCCGTCGGCAAAGGCCTCGAACAGCGAATGCGGTTCGTCGCGGAAGGCGGTAATGCCATCGGCGTCGAGGACGAGCCGCCGATCCCTGAGCGCCAGCGCGAAGTCGCGCGCCCGTTTGGCGACGCCGAAGCCGGGGCCGAGCACGAAGGCGCCGTGACGGGGGTCGCAGAGATAGGCCTCCAGGTCGCCCCGGCTGTCGATCGCCTTGAGCATGACGGCAGTAAGCTGTGCGGCGTTGACTGCCAAAGCCTCGGACGGAGAGGCAACAGTCACCAGTCCGGCGCCCGCTTTGAGCCCGGCCATGGCCGAGAGACGCGCGGCGCCGGTCGCATGGGCCGGCCCGCTGAAAACCGTCAGGTGGCCACGGCGGAACTTGTGCATTTCGCCGTCACCTTGCGGCAACACGCGACGCCAGACCTCCGGACCGTTGACCGCCACCGTGCCGAGTTCGGCGGCCAGAATGCGCCTGGGAATGCCGATGTCGAAGACTTCGACGCTGCCACACAGCATGCGGCCCGGCATCAACAAATGGCCGGGCTTGCGTGTCATGAAGGTCACGGTATGGACGGCGCGGAAGGCCGCTCCGAGCACCCTGCCCGACCGGCCGTCGAGACCGGAAGGCAGGTCGACGGCGATGACCGGCAGGCCGAGTCCATCGACCGCAGTGATCGCGTCCGCGACGCTGGCCGGCACGGTGCGGTCGAGACCGGCACCGAAGATAGCGTCGATAATGACGTCTCCCGCCCGGGCCTGATAACGCTCCAGCGGCTCTGCCGACAGCCAGCAAGCCGTATGCGCCGTGGCCGCATCGCCCTTCAGTCGGGCCGGATCGCCGAGATGAAAGACGGCGACCGGCGCGCCCGCTTCCGCCAAGGCGCGCGCCGCCACATAACCGTCCCCGCCATTGTTTCCGGGCCCGCAGAGAACGGCAAAACGCAACCCACCCGGAAAGAGCCTGAGAGCCGCCGCAGCGACCGCCTGCCCCGCCTTCTCCATCAGACCATAGGAGTCGATGCCCGAGCCGGCCGCTGCCAGGTCCGCCCGCCCCATGGCAGCCGGGGTCAGGAGCCAGTTTCCGAGATTGTCGTTCATGGCGCCATCAAAGCAGATTTCAGGCGCCTGGGAAACCGGGCGGGGCCTTGAAATGGAAAATGGGTGCGACACGTGCATATGCATAAAATATGAGCATTTTCACCCATCCGAAAATGCTGCGCCCGCGAAATGAGAATAGCGGCTGCGACAAAAGAACTGCGGCAAAAGCGAAATTTCGGTCAAAATGGACTGGTGTTTTGCCCTGTGTTGCGCAAGATTTGTATCGGGAACGCGAATTTTTTCCGATTTTGGCCAAAAAATCTGTCGTGACTGGCACGTTACATGCATAAGTTAGGCCGAGCGGGAGTGTCCGCCATTTTGAGGGAAGCGGAGATAGATTTTTTCATGAAAAAGATCGAAGCGATCATAAAGCCTTTCAAGCTCGACGAAGTGAAGGAAGCTCTTCAGGAAGTCGGACTGCAAGGTATTACGGTCACGGAAGCCAAGGGCTTCGGCCGGCAGAAGGGTCACACAGAACTTTACCGCGGTGCGGAATACGTCGTGGACTTCCTGCCGAAGGTCAAGGTCGAGGTTGTACTCGCCGACGAGAACGTCGAGGCTGTCATTGACGCGATCCGCAATGCGGCACAGACCGGCCGGATCGGCGACGGCAAGATCTTCGTGTCCAACGTCGAAGAGGTCGTCCGTATCCGTACCGGCGAAACCGGCGTCGACGCTATCTAGTCTCGGCCCGAGCCCATCGAGGGTCGCCGGGTCAAATCATCGTCATCACACTCAAGGAATTCGACAATGACGACCGCACAAGACATTCTGAAGCAGATCAAGGACAACGACGTCAAGTTCGTCGACCTGCGCTTTACCGATCCGAAGGGCAAGCTGCAGCACGTCACGATGGACGTCGTCTGCGTCGACGAAGACATGTTCGCCGACGGTGTGATGTTCGATGGCTCCTCGATTGGTGGCTGGAAAGCGATCAACGAGTCCGACATGGTTCTCATGCCGGATCTGGACACGGTTCATATGGACCCGTTTTTCGCCCAGTCGACCATGGTCATCATCTGCGACATCCTCGATCCGGTTTCGGGCGAGGCTTACAACCGTGACCCACGCGGCACCGCCAAGAAGGCTGAAGCCTACCTCAAGGCTTCGGGCATCGGCGACACCGCGTTTGTTGGCCCGGAAGCCGAGTTCTTCGTCTTCGATGACGTGAAGTACAAGGTCGATCCGTATAATACCGGCTTCAAGCTCGACTCGACCGAACTGCCGTCGAACGACGACACCGACTATGAAACCGGCAACCTCGGCCACCGTCCGCGCGTCAAGGGCGGCTATTTCCCGGTACCGCCGGTCGACAGCCTGCAGGACATGCGCTCCGAAATGCTGACCGTGCTGTCGGAAATGGGCGTCGTGGTCGAAAAGCACCATCACGAAGTGGCGGCCGCCCAGCACGAACTCGGAATCAAGTTCGACGCGCTGGTGCGCAACGCCGACAAGATGCAGATCTACAAATACGTCGTGCACCAGGTCGCCAACGCCTATGGCAAGACGGCAACCTTCATGCCGAAGCCGATCTTCGGCGACAACGGTTCGGGCATGCACGTCCATCTGTCGATCTGGAAGGATGGCAAGCCGACCTTCGCCGGTGACGAATATGCGGGTCTTTCGGAAAGCTGCCTCTACTTCATCGGCGGCATTATCAAGCATGCCAAGGCACTGAACGCCTTCACCAACCCGTCGACCAACTCCTACAAGCGTCTGGTCCCGGGCTATGAAGCGCCGGTTCTGCTGGCCTATTCGGCCCGCAACCGTTCGGCTTCGTGCCGCATTCCGTTCGGCTCGAACCCGAAGGCCAAGCGCGTTGAAGTCCGCTTCCCGGACCCGACCGCCAACCCCTACCTCGCCTTTGCCGCCATGCTGATGGCCGGCCTCGACGGTATCAAGAACAAGATCCATCCCGGCAAGGCCATGGATAAGGATCTCTACGATCTGCCGCCGAAGGAACTGAAGAAGATTCCGACCGTCTGCGGTTCGCTGCGCGAAGCGCTTGAGAGCCTCGACAAGGATCGCAAGTTCCTGACCGCCGGCGGCGTCTTCGACGATGACCAGATCGACTCGTTCATCGAGCTCAAGATGGCCGAAGTCATGCGCTTCGAGATGACTCCGCATCCGGTCGAATTCGACATGTACTACTCGGTTTGATCAACCGCCTTTGGCCCGTTCAGGCGGGCCGGATGGGGATTTTCGAGAACCGGCGCTTCGCGAGAGGCGCCGGCTTTTTTCGCTCTTGATGATAGGCGGAAAATAACAGGCATTCCGCTCAGCAGCGGCTTTGTCTCCATTACCGGGGCACTGGTTCTCGGATCGATGTGGAGTGCTTGCTATGGCCGCAGCCTTGACGATACGTTGACGGGAACGACCAGACCCGCCGCCTCACCCCTCTCAGGACGGTATTTTTCCCATGTCCGCCGAAACCACTGACCCAAGCCAGGCCGCGCCGCGTCCCCTCGACTGGTTGCTCTATTTCCTTGCGCCGGTGTTCTTCTCCAGCAACCTGATCTTCGGCCGCGGCATTACCGGCGAGATCGCGCCTTTCACCACGGCCTTTCTGCGCTGGGCAGGCTCGGCCGCCATCATCTTTCCCTTCGTCTATGCCGAGCGGAAGGCCTGCCTCGCCTTCGTCCGGTCGCATACCGCGATCTGGCTGGTTCTCGGCATCCTCGGCATGGGCATCTGCGGCGGCTTCGTCTACTGGGCGTTGACGCTGACCACCGCCTCCAACGCGACGCTGATCTATACCACCTCGTCGCTGTTCATCATTCTGCTGCAATGGCTGTTCCAGGGGCGCAAGATCAGCGCCGCCGAGCTGCTCGGCATGATCGTCGCCTTTGCCGGGGTGGCCGTCATAGTGCTGAAGGGCGACTGGACGGCACTTCTGCACCTGCGCTTCAACATCGGCGATTTTGGCATCCTGGCTGCGGCGATCGCCTTTGCGCTCTATTCGCTCCTTCTTCGCCACCCGGCGGTCAGGGCCATGCCCCCCATGCCGCTCTTCGGCCTACTCTCACTGTCGGGCACGCTCGTATTGATGCCGCCCGCCCTCTATGAGGTTCTGACCGGCGGGTTGCTGCCGGACACGACAAGCGACTGGACAAAACTTCTCGGCATTATCCTTTTTGCATCGCTTGCCGCCTTCTACTGTTTCCAGCACGCCGTGCGGGTTTTCGGCCCCGCTATGGCGGGCGTCACGCTCTACCTGATGCCGCCCATCTCAATCGTTATGGCAGTGGTGTTCCTGGGCGAGCGATTCCAGTCCTACCATGCTGCGGGCATTGTGCTGGTGATGGGTGGCCTGATCCTTGCCACCGCCCCTGGTCGACGGGTTGGCAAAGTATAGGCGCACCAGAATACATATTCGGGACTTGATGTTTCGCGTTCCACTCCCCAAATTTATAGGGAAAGGAAGTGAAGCCCATGAAACAACGCAACGCAAAATTTGGCATCGGTGAAGTCGTTCGACACAAGGTCTTTCCGTTCCGCGGCGTGGTGTTCGACGTGGATCCGGAATTCTCCAACAGCGAGGAATGGTGGAATTCCATCCCGGCCGAGGTCAGACCGCAGAGAGAGCAGCCGTTTTATCACCTGCTTGCCGAGAACGAGGAAACCGAATATGTCGCCTATGTCTCGGAGCAGAACCTGGAAAAGGATGTGAGCGATGAACCGCTACGCAATCCTCAGGTTCAGCAGATCTTCGTCCTCAAGGAGTCTGGACACTATAAGCCGAAGGTGAACTTCACCCACTGAAGTTTCGCCCGGCCATGCCGGCATTGCCTCAAAATAATGAAGGCCCGCGTTGAACGCGGGCCTTTCGCATTTTTTGAACTCAGGCGGGGATTAATTGCCCTGCTTGGCCGCGTTCTGGGCGTCGCTCATCGCCTTGTTGCGCTCTTCCTGCTTCTTCTGCATAGCTTCTTGCAGCAGGCGCTGGCGCTCTTCGGCCTGCGATTGAGACATGGCCTCGCCATCGTAAGCGCCGGTGAAGCCATCAAGCGGAATCTTGATCGGGTTCGGTGCGCGGCGGAAGTTAACCGAGGTGATGACCACCTCGTTACCCTTCTTCAGGCTGGCGATGATCGCGTCGGTCAGCGGCATTTCAGCCGTGCAACGGTCCGGAAGGCAGACGGTATAGTCCAGCTTAACGCCCTTGCCGCCGTCGATCTGCATCATGATGCCCGGCGGGATGAGGCGCGCGGTCGGCACAGTGACCTGCATCAGCTTGCGGTTGACCTTGCCTTCGACCGAGATCAGGCCGACCGCCGTGATCAACTGTCCGTTCTGGGCAACGATCTGGTTCTGCACGATGCAGACATCGGCCTCTTCCTGCTTGGAGCAGGTCTTGAACCACTTGGCCGCTGCCGGGCCAGTCGGGGCGGCCGCGGTCTGGGCGCTGACAACCGTCGGGGCAGAAGCCGCGCCGAGGGTCAGAACAAGAGCAGACAGTGCCGTCCGCGTCGCTTTGCTTGCATTGAACATCATAACCTAATCCGTCTCCTGAAAACCGATATCGGGGCACATTGGAGGCCGCGACACTCGCCGGTCGTGCTGCCTGTCACCTGTCGTCCAAATGAGGCAAATACATGACCTTGGCACCCGGCTCTCCTGTTACATCGCGAAGTCCGCAATATCCAGCCTTTCTTTGGCTGTATCCTGAGGTGGCTCTGCTTTTTGCAGCGTGATGTGTTTGTTTTATGGTGTTCATGCTAGCTTGCCGCAGATTCTCGTGCATCGCGGAAAGGACACTTCGTGCGCCGTATCGCCATCAGTCTGCTCTTCCTCGCCCAATGCGGACTCGCCCATGCCGACCGGCTGCACGGGATTGCCATGCACGGCGAGCCTGCGCTTCCGGCTGGCTACACTCACTTTCCCTATGTCGATCCGCAGGTGAAAAAGGGGGGCAGGATCAATTACGGCGTCGTCGGTACGTTCGACAGCCTTAACTCCTTTGTTCTCAAGGGTATGCGCACCACGGCACGCGGCATATGGGACCCGGAATACGGCAACCTGTTCTATGAATCGCTGATGACGCGGTCGAGCGACGAGCCCTTCTCGCTTTACGGGCTTCTGGCGGAAACCGTTGAATGGGACGAGGATCGCACCTTCATCCAGTTCAACCTCAATCCGAAGGCACACTGGAACGACGGCAAGCCGGTGACGGCGGAGGACGTGATATTCTCCTTCAACCTGCTGCAGGACAAGGGGCGTCCTCCGTACAACCGCCGCATGGCAGCGGTCGAGAAAATGGAGAAGGTCGGCGAGAACAGCGTACGATTCACCTTTAACGACAAGGCCAATCGCGAGACACCGCTGATCCTCGCCATGTCGCCGATCCTGCCGCAACATGCCATTGATCCGGAGACCTTCGACCGGACCTCGCTGGACATTCCGGTCGCTTCGGGGCCGTACAAGATCAAATCGATCAAGCCGGGCGAGAAGATCGTCTACCAGCGCGACCCGGACTATTGGGGAAAGGACCTGCCCGCGAAGGTTGGCATAGACAATTACGATGAAATCTCGGTGACCTATTTCCTGCAGGATTCGACGCTGTTCGAGGCCTTCAAGAAGGGGGATGTGGATATTTATCCGGAAGGGGATTCCGGTCATTGGACACGCGCCTACGATTTCCCGGCGGTAAAGAACGGCGAGGTGCTCAGGGAAGTCTTCCAGCCCGGCCTTCCCTCCGGGATGCTCGGCTTCGTTTTCAACACCCGCAGGCCTCTCTTCACCAACGCCAAAGTGCGTGAAGCGCTGTCGCTCGCCTTCGATTTCGAATGGGTGAATAAAAACCTCTATGGCGGCGCCTTCAAGCGCAGCCAGAGCTTCTGGCAGAACTCCTCGCTTGGCGCCTATGGCAATGCCGCCGATGCACGTGAACTGGCGCTTCTAGGCACCGCTAGAAGCAAGATCTCTCCCGAAATACTGCAAGGCACCTATGCCATGCCGGTCTCCGACGGGTCCGGCGCTGACCGCAAGATCCTACGGCAGGCAGTCACCCTGCTGGCCCAAGCCGGCTATTCCATCAAAGGCGGCAAGATGGTGGACGCTTCGGGCAATCCGCTCTCCTTCGAGGTCATGACCCAGAATGAAAGCCAGGAGAGGATGGCGATCGCCTATCAGCGGACGCTCGCGCTGATAGGCATCCGGATTTCGATCCGCACCGTGGACGATGCCCAGTATCAGGCCCGATCGAACAGCTTCGACTACGACATGATCGTTAAAGCCTATACGTCCTCTCTTTCGCCGGGTGCGGAACAGATCAACCGCTGGGATTCGGCCTCGCGCGACGCCTCGGGCAGCTTCAACTACGCCGGCACGGCCGACCCGGACATCGACCGGATGATCGACGCGCTGGTGAACGCCCGGAGCATGGAGGATTTTCAGGCGGCCGTGCGCGCCTACGACAGGCTGCTGGTCGCCGGTCACTATGTCGTGCCGCTCTATCATATCGGCGAGCAATGGGTCGCGCGCTGGAAGCATATCGGCCGGCCGGAGAAGACGCCGCTCTATGGCTACCAACTGCCGACCTGGTGGGACGCCCGGGCGCAGTAATGGGTTCACCCAAAGCGAAGTCCTGGGCGGTTACCCGAAGGTAATCGGTTGAACTTTGGCGCACTTGGCCCTACGTCGGGCCGATTGACCGATTTGAACCGCTGCCCAGAGAAAGGGAAACACCATGGAACGCATCACAATCGACATCGTCTCGGACGTCGTCTGCCCCTGGTGCTATCTCGGCAAGGCGCGGCTGGACCTCGCCATCGCCGAAGTGCAGGACGAGATCGGTGTCGATGTCAACTGGCGACCCTACCAGCTCAATCCCGACTATCCGCCGGAAGGCGTCGACCATCAAAAGGCGCTGGCCGAAAAGCTCGGCGGTAAGGAGAAGATGGACAGTGCCCACGAGCAGCTGCGCGCGTTTGGTGCGGAGGTCGGCATCGCCTTCGACTTTGCAGCGATCAAGATCGGCCCGAACACGCTCGATGCGCACCGGCTGATCTATTGGGCCGGCGTCGAAGACCGCGACATTCAAGGCCGTGTCGTCTCGGCGCTGTTCAAGGCCAATTTCGAAGAGGGCCGCAACGTCGGCGATCCGGCGGTCCTGATTGACATCGCCGAAAAGGCCGGCCTTGATCCGGCGCTGATCGATGCGCTTTTGACCGGTGACGCCGACAAGGCCGAAGTGCTGGCCGAGATCGACGCCGCACGACAGATGGGCGTGACCGGTGTGCCCTTCCTGATCTTCGACCAGCAATATGCGGTGAGCGGCGCGCAGACGCCGGAGGTGATCGTCGGAGCGCTGCGTGACATCGCCAGGATGAAAGCCGAAGCGCTTGCGAAACTCAATTGACGCGGTGCGGGATCACCCGTAATCACGACTGATATCCTTCCTCCCGGGAACCATCACCGTGCGCTCCGACCCTGTTCTTCGAGGCATCCTCATCGCCTTCGCGGCCTTTGCCGCCTATGCGATCTCGGACGCCTGCGTCAAACTCATCGAAGGAGGCGTCAGCCCCTTTGAATCCGGCTTCTTCGGCTCGGTTTTCGGCATCGCCGCCCTGCCCTTCCTGATGAAGCGCGGCGATCGCTGGAGCGACGTCTTCGCCACGACCAACCGTCCGCTCTGGCTGCTCCGCTTTTTCTCGGCCGGGGCGGGTATCATCGGTTCCGTCACGGCTTTCACCCATCTGTCGATGGCCGAGGCCTTCTGCCTGATCTTCCTGCTGCCCTCCTTCGTCACCATCATGTCGGTGGTATTTCTGAAAGAGCCGGTCGGCATCCGCCGCTGGGGCGCGGTGATCATCGGCTTCCTCGGCGTGCTCGTCGTGTTGCGCCCCGGATTTCGCGAACTCTCGATCGGCCATGTCGGCGCCATTTTCGCCGGTCTGGGCGGAGCGTTATCGATCATCATCTACCGTGCCATCGGTTCGGCAGAGAAGAATATCTCGCTCTATGGTGCCGGCCTGCTCGGCGGCCTCGTCATCTGCGGCCTGCTGATGCTGGGTGATTTTCGCATGCCGACCGGCGAGGAATGGCTCTTGCTCGCCGGCTATGGTCTGCTTGGCGCGCTTGGCAACATCCTGCTGATGTATGCCGCCTTTTTTGCCCCGGCCGCCGTGGTCGGGCCGATCCAATACAGCCAGATGCTCTGGGGCATCCTGTTCGGCTACCTGATCTTCGGTGACCGCGTCGACGTGCCGATGGTGGCCGGCATCGTGCTGATCATCGGTTCGGGCCTGCTGACCATCAGCCGCGAGCGCACCAAGGGCGTCGCCCTGCCGCCCGTGGTGGCCGGCAAGGACGAGGCGGCACTGGCGATCAAGCCCGAAGATGAAACAAAAACAACTCCGTAGACCAGAGCCCACTCTCCTTCAGCTCTTCGCCAGTTCCGCGAACTGCGTCATGACGATAGCCGCACCCTGCAGGCGCTTTTCCGGGGTCGGCAGGTCGCGGGTGAGGAAGATGCTCTGGTCGGGGCGGATTTTCGCCATCGAACCCTGTTTGGCGATATAGCCGACCAGTGCCGCCGGATTGGGGAACTCCTTGTTGCGGAACTGCACGACAATGCCCTTCGGTCCGGCGTCGAGTTTATCCACATTGGCCTTGCGGCAGAGTGCCTTGATATAGACGATCTTGAGCAGGTGCTGGACCTCGAGGGGCAGCGGGCCGAAGCGGTCGATCATCTCGGCGCCGAAACCGTCGATCTCGTTGAGTTCCGTCACCTCGCCCAGACGGCGATAAAGGCCCAGACGCAGATGCAGGTCCGGGACGTAGTCGTCCGGGATCATCACCGACGTGCCGACCGAAATCTGCGGCGACCAGCCGCTATCGCTGATCTCGTCGTCGCCCTTCACCTCGGCGACCGCTTCCTCCAGCATGTTCTGATAGAGCTCGAAGCCCACTTCCTTGATATGGCCCGACTGTTCCTCGCCGAGCAGGTTTCCGGCGCCGCGAATGTCGAGGTCGTGGCTTGCCAGCTGAAAGCCGGCGCCAAGCGTGTCGAGTGATTGCAGCACCTTGAGGCGGCGTTCGGCCGTGGTGGTCAGCACCTTGTTGACCGGCAGGGTCAGCAGTGCGAAGGCCCGCACCTTGGAGCGCCCGACACGGCCGCGCAGCTGATAGAGCTGGGCGAGGCCGAACATGTCGGCACGGTGGACGATCAGCGTGTTGGCGGTCGGCACGTCAAGACCGGATTCGACGATGGTGGTCGACAGCAGCACGTCGTAACGCCCATCATAGAAGGCGTTCATTATGTCTTCGAGCTCGCCCGCCGCCATCTGGCCATGGGCGACGGCGACCTTCAGCTCGGGAACATCCGAGGCAAGGAAAGCCTGGATGTCGGCCAGGTCTGCCAGGCGCGGGCAGACGTAGAAACTCTGGCCACCGCGATAATGCTCGCGCATCAGCGTCTCGCGGATCACCAGCGGATCGAACGGCGAGATGAAGGTGCGCACCGCCATGCGGTCGACAGGCGGCGTGGTGATCAGCGACAGCTCGCGAACCCCGGTCATGGCGAGTTGCAGCGTGCGCGGGATCGGTGTCGCCGACAGCGTCAGCACATGCACATCGGATTTCAGCTCCTTCAGCCGTTCCTTGTGCTTGACTCCGAAATGCTGCTCTTCGTCGATGATCAGCAGGCCGAGATTGGCGAAGGTAATGCCGCTGCCGAGCAACGCATGGGTGCCGACGACAATGTCGGTCTTGCCTTCCGCCACTTCCTTCTTGACCAGATTGAGTTCCTTGGTGCCAACGAGGCGCGACGCCTGTTGCACGCGAACCGGCAGACCGCGGAAGCGCTCGGAGAAGGTCTTGAAATGCTGGCGTGCCAGAAGCGTGGTCGGCACAACAACGGCGACCTGGATGCCGTTCATCGCCGCGACAAAGGCGGCGCGCAGCGCCACTTCCGTCTTGCCGAAGCCGACGTCGCCGCAGATCAGCCGGTCCATCGGCCGTCCGGCGCCGAGATCACCGCGCACCGCCTCGATGGCGTTCAACTGGTCTTCGGTCTCGTCATAGGGGAAACGGGCGGCGAATTCGTCGTAGAGCCCCTCCTGCGTGGTCAGCACCGGCGCCGAGCGGGTCATGCGCTGGGCGGCGATGCGGATCAGCGCACCGGCCATATCCAGCAGGCGCTTCTTGAGCTTGGCCTTGCGCATTTGCCAGGCCCCGCCGCCCAGCTTGTCGAGCTGCGCGTCGCTGGATTCCGAGCCGTAGCGCGACAGCAGATCAATGTTCTCGACCGGCAGGAAAAGCTTGGCGTCGTCGGCATAACGCAGTTCAAGGCAGGCATGCGGCGCACCCGCCGCCTCGATCGTGCGCAGCCCGACGAAACGGCCGATGCCGTGCTCGGCATGGACGACAATCGAACCCTCGTCGAGGCCGGCCACTTCCGAGATGAAGTCGGCGGCGCGCTTGCGGCGCTTGGAACGGCGCACCATACGGTCGCCGAGAATGTCCTGCTCGCCGACGATGACCAGATCGCCGGCCTCGAAACCACCTTCAAGGCTGAGCACGGCGGTCGCCGCCTCGCCTTTCTTCAGTCCGTCGAGGTCCTTGAGCGATGCAACGGGCTTCAGTTTGGCAAGCCCGTGCTCGTCGAGCACTTGCAGCAGCCGGTCGAGCGATCCTTCCGACCAGCCGGCGATCAGAACCTTGGAGCCGGCGGCCCGCTTCTCGGCGATATATTTCACCGCCTGGTCGAAGACGTTGGTGCGGGTATTGCCCTCACCCGTCTCCTGGGCGGTCTTGGCCCAGCGTGGGCTCGGCCGGGCGGCGATCTCGATGACCTTGCGGCTCTCGCCGTCGTGTTCGGCAAAGGGCGTCAACCGGAGCGGCGCTTCGGCGTCGAGCATCCGGCCGAATTCGCCGGCGCCCAGATAGAGGCGTTCGGGCGGAACAGGCTTGTAGGGCGTGCCCTGGGAGAGGTGACCCTTGCCCGGAGTAGCCGAATTCAGCCGGGCCTCGTAATAGTCGCGGATCAGCTTGGCGCGTTCCTCGGCCGCCTCGCGCACGGCATGGTCGGTGACGATGCGGAAGCCCCGGAGGTAGTCAAACACCGTATCGAGATGATTGTGGAACAGCGGCAGCCAGTGCTCCATGCCGGCGTAGCGCCGGCCTTCGGACACTGCGGCATAAAGAGCATCGTCGCGGGTGGCGGCGCCGAACAGAGACAGGTAGTTCTTGCGAAAGCGGCTAATCGAATCCGGTGTCAGCGTCACCTCGCTCATCGGGTGCAAATCGAGCGAGCGGGCCTGGCCGATCGTGCGCTGGCTGGCCGGGTCGAAGGTGCGGATGCTCTCGAGCGTATCGCCGAAGAAATCGAGGCGCACCGGTTCTTCCGAGCCGGGGACGAAGACGTCGAGAATGCCGCCGCGCACGGCGAATTCGCCGACCTCGCGCACGGTTGCCACGCGCTCGAAGCCGTTGCGCTCCAGACGGGCGGCGATGTCGTCCATCTTGATCTGGTTGCCCGGACGGGCCGAAAAGCCGAGGCTGTCTATCACCTCCGCGGGCGCCACCTTTTGCAGCATGGCATTGACGGTGACCAGCACGATCGCCGTGTGCGGCTTCTTGGCGTGGGCAATCAGGCCCGACAGCGCCGTCAGACGGCGTGCCGACACATCGGCCGAAGGCGATACACGGTCATAGGGAAGACAGTCCCATGCCGGCAGTGTCAGCACCGGAATTTCCGGCGCAGCGAACGAGAGGTTCTGCTCGATATCGGCCATGCGCTGGCCATCCGACAGGATATAGGCGACCGGTCGCCCCTGACGGGCGAGTTCCGCCAGGATGAAGGCATCCATACCGTCCGGCACATGCGACAGCGTCAGCGCCGTGTCGACGGCGGCAATCTTCCGTGTATCGAGCAGCGAGATCATTATGGGCGTCCGAGGTCTTCCATGGTGACCGGAGAGAAGTCCGGACGGCAGGCGGCGATGCGGGTGAAAAGCGGGGTTTTCAGGTGATCCGGGACAGGCGCAGCGCCGGTGATGTACTTCACCAGATCGTTGTCCTCCTCGGCCATGATGCGCTCGAGTTCGTCGAGATCGGCATCGTCAAGGGCGGCGATCTCGGCTTCGGCGAACTGGCCTAGGATCAGGTCCATCTCGCGAATGCCGCGGTGCCAGCAACGGAACAGAATGCGCCGGCGGCGCGGATCGAGTTCGGCACTGCTGAGGATCAATCCGGTCATTTCGAAACACCTTCCTGTTGATGCGCCTCTATAGCGCCGTCCAACCCGGTTGTCAGCCTTGCCAAGGCGGTAATTCTCGGCGCATTTTGCCAGGACCATGCGGCCAATGCTTCTCGATCCCCTGTTTGCCTCCGTCGCTTCGCTCTCCGGCGTCGGGCCCAAGCTTGCCCAGCTTTTGGCGAGCCTGCTCGGCCGCGAGGATGCCGAGGATACCCGCATCGTCGATCTCCTGTTCCTCGCGCCCTTCCGCCTGATCGACCGCCGCAACCAACCCGGCATCGCTCTTGCCCAGCAGGGCGCGATCGTGACGATCACGGGCCGGGTCGACCGGCATCAGCCACCGCCGTCGGGCAAACCCAATATGCCCTACCGCGTTTTTCTCCACGACGAGACCGGGGAACTGGCGCTGACCTTCTTTCGCGTCAGGGGTAACTGGCTGGAAAAGGCCCTGCCGATCGATGAGACGATCATCGTCTCCGGCAAGGTCGACTGGTTCAATGGCCGCCCGTCGATGGTGCATCCCGATGTGATGGTGAAGGCGAGCGAGGCGGAGAACCTGCCGCTAGTCGAACCGGTTTATCCGCTGACCGCTGGCCTGACGCCGAAGGTCCTGCGCAAGGCGATCGAACATGCGCTCGAGCGAGTGCCCGAGATGCCGGAGTGGATCGATGCTGCGCTTGCCGCACGGCAGGGTTTCCCGAGCGTCCGCCAAAGCTTCATCGACCTGCACCATCCGCGCGACGAGAAGGATATCGATCCGCAGGCCCCGGCCCGCCGGCGACTGGCCTATGACGAGTTCCTCGCCGGCCAGGTGTCTCTGGCACTGGTTCGCCAGAAGCTGCGCAAAGTGCCGGGCACGCCGATCAAGGCGACGGGCGAAATTTCCGCCAAGATCCTCGCCGCCCTGCCCTTCACACCGACCAACAGCCAGTCCGGGGCGATTGCCGACATCTTGAAGGACATGGGTTCGGACACCCGCATGTTGCGCCTGTTGCAGGGCGATGTCGGCGCCGGCAAGACGCTGGTGGCGCTTCTTGCCATGGCGGCCGCCGTCGAGAGCGGTGGCCAGGCGGTGCTGATGGCCCCGACCGAAATTCTCGCCCGCCAGCATTACGCCACGATCTCGAAGTTTGCCACGGTGACGGGCCTCAACGTCGAGGTGCTGACCGGACGCACCAAGGGCAAGGAACGTGAGGCGATAACCGCGCGGATCGCCTCGGGCGAGGCGCAGATCATCATAGGCACCCATGCCCTGTTCCAGGATACGGTGAGTTACAGCAATCTGGTGCTGGCCGTGGTCGACGAACAGCACCGCTTTGGGGTGCACCAGCGGCTGCGGCTGACCGCCAAGGGTATCTCGCCGCACATGCTGGTGATGACCGCCACCCCGATCCCGCGCACGCTGGTGCTCGCGGCCTTCGGCGACATGGACGTTTCCAAGCTCACCGAAAAACCGGCCGGCCGCAAGCCGATCCAGACCGTGACCGTTCCGAGCGAGCGCACCGGCGAAATCGTCGAGCGGCTGCGTGCCGCCATCGCGGACGGTAAGAAGGCCTACTGGATCTGCCCGCTGGTCGAAGAGTCCGACGTTTCCGACCTGATGTCCGCCGAGGAGAGGTTCGCGGTTCTGGAGAAGGCGGTTGGTGCGCCGGTCGGCCTCGTCCATGGCCGGATGAGCGGGCCGGAGAAGGACGCTGCGATGATCGCCTTCAAGAAGGGCGAGACGCGACTACTGGTGGCGACGACGGTGGTGGAGGTCGGCGTCGACGTGCCGGATGCGACGATCATGGTGATAGAACATGCTGAACGCTTCGGCCTCGCCCAACTGCATCAGCTGCGCGGTCGGGTCGGACGCGGCGACGAGGCCTCCAGCTGCATCCTGCTCTACAAGGGGCCACTCGGCGAGACCGGCACCGCGCGGCTCAAGATCCTGCGCGACAGCGAGGACGGCTTCCTGATCGCAGAGGAGGATCTGAAACTGCGCGGCGAAGGCGAACTGCTCGGCACGCGCCAGTCCGGCACACCGGGGTTCAGGATCGCCAGTCTCGAAGCCCATGCCGACCTGCTGGAGATCGCCCGCAAGGACGCGTCATACCTATTGGATCGCGATCCAGAGCTGACGACCCCGCGCGGCGAGGCCGTGCGCACCCTGCTCTACCTGCACCGGCGCGACGAAGCGATCAGGTTTCTGCGGGCGGGGTAACGGCGTTTGCAGCATCCGAGGTCGCTGCGGCCGTGTATTCCGGTGTCACCAGCCCGGCCGAGATCAGAAGCTTGATGCCCTCTTCCGGCGACATGTCGAGCAGCCTCAGCTTGCTGCGCGGCACGAACATCAGGAAACCGGCGGTGGGAACCGGGGTCGGCGCAAGAAAGACGGCGACCATCTCCTCGCCGTTCTCGCTGAGTTTGGCAGCGATCTCGCCCCTGGCGTCGGTCGAGACGAAGACCAGCGCCCAGGTCCCGGGGTGCGGGAACTCGATCAGGCCAACCCTTTTGAACGAACTGGACTGTTCCTTCAGCACCGTCTCGAAAATCTGCTTGGTGCTTTTGTAAACGGTGCGCACGAGCGGCATGCGATTCAGGATGGACTCGCTATAGCCGACAATCGAGCGGCCGATCAGGTTTTTACCGAGAAAGCCGATGAGGGTGATGGCCACCAGAGCCAGCAGCAGGCCGAAACCGGGAATGGCGAATTTCAGATAGCTTTCCGGATTGTAGCGGCTCGGGATATAGGGCTTCACCCAGCTGTCGGCCCAATGGATGAACGACCACGTGAGCCATATGGTGATGGCCAGCGGCGCGCAGATGATCAGGCCGGTCAGGAAGTTGTTCCGGATGCGTGTCGCAAGCGAAATCCGATCAGGTCTGTCGTTCATCGTGCCGCCGTTATGCTGCATCGCCAAAAAATACCGGATGGAAGGCGACAATGCCCAAGGGCACCTCACTTCGCAAGGGCAGCACGAGGAAAAACTCCGGCGGCACATCGGCTGTGCGCAACTCCGGCATGGCGCGGAAACCGAAGCGCTGGTAGTAACCGGGATCACCAACCAAGGCGCAGCCATTGGCGCCATGCGCCTTCAGCCACTCCAGACCCTTGCGCATCAGCGCAGAGCCGATCCCCTGTCTCTGGCGGCCAGGCTCCACTGAAATCGGCCCGACGCCATACCAGCCGGTTTCGCCACCCGAAAGCGTGACAGGCGAAAAAGCAACATGGCCGACGATCCGGCCATCGTCCTCGGCGACCAGCGAAAGCGTCAGGGCGCCGGCCTTGCGGAGGCGCTCGATGATCCGGGGCTCCGACCCCTCGCTATGCGGGTGGCCGGTGAAGGCGGTGGCCGTAATCGCGCCGATGGCGGCTTCATCACCCGGCGCCTCCGGCCGGATGATCATTCGACGGTGACCGACTTCGCCAGATTGCGCGGCTGGTCGACGTCGGTGCCCATGAATACTGCGGTGTGGTATGCGAGCAGCTGGATCGGCAGCGAGAAGACCATTGGCGCGATGATTTCCGCGACGTTCGGCAGGACAATCGTCGCCATGGTCTCGAGTTTGGAGGCCGCCGCCCCCTTCTCGTCGGTGATAAAGATGATCCGGCCGCCACGGGCTGCCACTTCCTGCATATTCGACACCGTCTTGTCGAAGAAGCGGTCGTGCGGGGCAATGACGATGACCGGCATATTTTCATCGATCAGGGCGATCGGGCCGTGCTTCAGCTCGCCGGCAGCATAGCCCTCGGCATGGATATAGGAGATTTCCTTGAGCTTCAGCGCGCCTTCCATGGCGAGCGGATAACTGGTGCCACGGCCAAGATAGAGAACGTCCTTGTATTTCGACAGGTCACGCGCCAGCGTCTCCACTTGCGGCTGGATGGCGTTCAACACCAGGCTCATGATGCGCGGCATTTCGGCTAGGCTCTTGACCAGCTGCCGTTCCTCGTCCGGCGAGATCGTACCGCGCGCCTTACCGGCGGCGATCGCCAGTGAGGCGAGCACGGCGAGCTGGCAGGTAAAAGCCTTGGTCGAGGCGACGCCGATCTCAGGGCCGGCGAGGATCGGGAAGACAGCATCGGCCTCGCGGGCGATCGTCGATTCCTTGACGTTGACGATCGCGCCGATCTTCAGCCCCTCGTCATGGCAATAACGCAGGCAGGCGAGCGTGTCGGCGGTCTCGCCGGATTGCGAGATGAACAGCGCCGCCTGGTCCTTGGAGAGCGGCATTTCGCGATAGCGGAACTCGGAGGCCACATCGATCTCGACCGGCAGGCGCGCGTAGCGCTCGAACCAGTACTTGCCGACCAGGCCGGCGAGATAGGCCGTACCACAGGCAGAGATCGCCAGACCGCGCAAATTCTTGAAATCGATCGCCGCATCGACCGGCTTCACCGTATGGGAGTGGAAATCGACATAGTTGGACAGCGCGTGCGAAATGACCTCCGGCTGTTCGTAGATCTCCTTCTCCATGAAGTGGCGATGGTTACCTTTGTCGACGATGAAGGCGGTCGCCTGGGAGATCTGGTGCGCGCGTTCGACCGGATTGCCGGCGAAATCGATGATCTCCGCGCCATCGCGGTGAATGATGGCGCAGTCGCCGTCAACCAGATAGGCAATCTCGTTGGTGAACGGGGCAAGCGCGATCGCATCCGAGCCGAGGAACATCTCGCCCTTCCCGAAACCAACGGCAAGCGGCGGCCCGAAGCGGGCGGCCATGATGGTATCCGGATCGTCGGCGAACATCACGACGAGCGCATAGGCGCCTTTGACGTGATTCAGCATGGCCAGCATGGCAGCCCGGTTGTCGAGGCCCTGGCGGCGATACTTGGCGATCAGCTGGGCGACGATTTCGGTGTCGGTCTGGGTGGTGAAGACCGCGCCTTCGGCGGTCAGCTCGTCGCGCAGCTCGGAAAAGTTCTCGATGATGCCGTTGTGAACGACGGCGACGCCGTCGACAAAATGCGGATGCGCATTGTTCTCATTGGGGACGCCATGGGTGGCCCAGCGGGTATGGGCGATGCCGATCATACCGCCCAGAGGGTGGGCATCGAGCTTCTTCTCCAGATTGAACAGTTTGCCTTCGGCACGGCGACGATCCATCACGCCGTTGTCTATCGTTGCAACACCGGCGGAATCGTAGCCGCGATATTCCAGCCGCTTCAGCGCGTCGACCAAACGGCCCGCCACCTGATGATTACCGACAATACCGACAATGCCGCACATAGAGCTCTCCGTCTGGCTTCATCCCGCGCCAGTCCTAATCGATTTCCACATTTTCGCAATGCACCCGGCGGTCACATTCGGTTTCGCCAGGTAACGCACTTGCAGCAATCACGGCTTCGCGCTGCGCGCAGCCTTGATCGCCTGATTGCGGGCGCGGATGGCCTTGGCCCGTTCCGGCTTGACTTCCTGGCGGGCGCGGCCGAGCGCCAGCGCGTCGGCAGGCACATCCTCCGTGATCACGCTACCGGAGGCGACAAAGGCGCCGTCACCGACAGAGACGGGGGCAACGAGCGCGCTGTTGGAGCCGATGAAGGCCCCCTCGCCGATCCTCGTCACGTGCTTGTTCACACCATCGTAGTTGCAGGTGATGGTGCCTGCGCCGATATTGGCGTTCGCGCCGATGAAGGCATCGCCGATGTAGGTCAGGTGGTTGACCTTGGCGCCCTTGCCGATCTCGGCCTTCTTGACCTCGCAGAAGTTGCCAACCTTGGCACCCTCGGCGAGGTTGGCGCCCGGGCGCAAACGGGCAAAGGGCCCGACGGTCGCGCCGGCCGCCACATGCGCGCCCTCAAGATGCGAAAAAGCATGGATGACCGCGCCGCCCTCGACCGTTACCCCGGGACCAAAGACGACATTCGGCTCGATCAGCGCGTCCTGGCCAATTTCCGTATCATGGCTGAGGAAAACAGTCTCCGGCGCGATCATCGAGACGCCGGACACCATCAACTCGTGACGTCGGCGTTCCTGCCACAACCGTTCGATGACGGCCAGTTCCGCGCGATTGTTGCAGCCGGCCAGCTGTTCTTCGGGCGCATCCACCGCCACCGTGCGGCCGCCGAGCGAACGGGCGATCTCGACGACGTCGGTCAGATAGTATTCACCCTTGGCATTGGCATTGCCGATGCGGGAGAGAAAATCCAGCGCCTTACTGCCATTGATCGCCAGGAGGCCGCTGTTGCACCAGGTGACTGCCCGCTCGGCATCGGTCGCGTCCTTCTCCTCGCGGATGGCCATGAGTTCTCCGTCCTTGACCAACAAGCGACCGTAACCCGTCGGCTTTTGCGTATGGAAGCCGATGACCGCGACGTCATTGCCCTCGGCAAGAGCTGCGCGGGCGGCCCGCAGAGGCTCGGCGGTGATCAAAGGAACATCGCCATAGGCCACGAGGATCTCGTCATAGCCGCGCGTGATTGCCTCCCGTGCGGCAAGCACCGCATGACCGGTGCCCAGCCGTTCGGTCTGCACAAAGGAAGTGACGGCGACGCCGTCGATGGCCGCCGCGCTCGCCACCCTTTCCGCATCGCGCCCGACCACCAGCGCCACATCGCTAATTCCCGAAGCCACGATGGACTTCATCACATGCGCGATCATCGGCAGGCCGGCAACCGGGTGCAGCACCTTCGACATGGAGGACTTCATGCGGGTGCTCTCGCCTGCGGCGAGGATGACGGCGAGACAGTTGCGGCTCATGGTTACTCCCAATGCGTGGCCCGAAAATTGAGAAAATTGTTGTTTGTCCGTCTCATAGCAGCAAGATGGATGCGGAACCAGCAACAAAAAGGGCGCCGCAGAGCGACGCCCTTTTCAAAAATAATTGCAGAGCGAATTATTGCGGCAGCTTGTCGTCGACGCCAGCGATGTAGAAATTCATGCCCAGCAGCGTACCGTCGTCAGCCTTTTCGCCGTCCTTCAGCCAATCCGAACCGTCCTGTTTCTTGACCGGGCCCGTGAAGGGATGCAGCTCACCCGACTTGATCTTGGCTTCCGTTTCTTCGGCGAGAGCCTTCACGTCGTCCGGCATGTTGGTGTAGGGCGCCATCGTCAGGATGCCGTCCTTCAGGCCGTCCCAGATCTGTTCCGACTTCCAGGTGCCGTCGAGAAGCGCCTGGGTGCGCTTGATATAGTAGGCGCCCCAGGTATCGACGATCGCCGTCAGCTGGGTTTCCGGGCCGGCCTTGATCATGTCGGACGCCTGACCGAAGGCCTTGATACCGCGTTCCGCGGCGACCTGCATCGGCGCAGTGGTGTCGGTGTGCTGGGTCAGGATATCGACGCCCTGGTCGATCAGGGCCTTGGCGGCATCGGCTTCCTTGCCGGGGTCGAACCAGGTATTGGCCCATACGACCTTGACCTTGAAGTCCGGATTGACCGACTGCGCGCCGTGCATGAAGGCGTTGATACCCATGACGACTTCCGGGATCGGGAAGGAGGCGATGTAGCCGGCGACGCCCTTCTGAGACATCTTGGCGGCGATCACGCCCTGGATGTAGCGGCCTTCGTAGAAGCGCGAATTGTAGGTCGCGACATTGTCGGAAGACTTGAAGCCGGTGGCGTGCTCGAACTTCACGTCCGGGAACTTCGCTGCGACCTTGATCGTGGCGTCCATAAAGCCGAACGAGGTGCTGAAGATCAGCTTGCAGTCGGAACGGGCGAGGCGTTCGATGGCGCGCTCGGCGTCGGGTCCTTCCGGAACGCTTTCGAGGAAAGGCGTCTCGATCTTGTCGCCAAAATGGGCCTGCAACTGCTGGCGCCCGATGTCATGGGCCTGGGTCCAGCCGCCGTCTGTCGTGGTGCCGACATAGACGAAGCAAACCTTCGTCTTGTCCTCAGCCTGGGCCGAAGCAGCGAAGCCGACGAGGACCGCGGCGCTCGCAGTCAATGCGATGAGTGTTTTTTTCATGGGCAACCCCTTCTGGTTGTTGATAAAAGGCTTTTGACTTAACGATCCGGAACGAACGGTTTGCCGAGCGAGGCCGGAGTATTGATCAAGGTGGTGCGCCGATTTTGCGAGATAATCACCAGCACCACAATGGTTGCGGCATAAGGAAGTGCCGAAAGAAGTTGCGAGGGCAAACCAATTCCAAAAGCCTGGGCGTGCAACTGCCCGATGGTAACGGCGCCAAACAGGTAGCCGCCCGCCAGCAACCGCCAGGGCCGCCACGAAGCGAAAACAACCAGCGCCAGCGCTATCCAGCCGCGGCCGGCCGACATGTTCTCAACCCATTGCGGCGTGTAGACGAGCGAAAGCTGCGCCCCGGCAAGCCCTGCGCAGGCGCCGCCGAACAATACCGCCAGATAGCGGGTCCGGATAACCGGTATGCCAAGCGTATGGGCGGAGCCATGGCTGTCGCCGATCGCCCGCAGCTTCAAGCCCGACCGGGTGCGGAACAGGAACCAGTTGACTCCGACGACAAGCAGAATCGAGAGGTAGAAAACGATGTCTTGTCTGAAGAGCAGCGGTCCGATGGCCGGGATTTCGGACAGAAGCGGCAGCGCGATCGGTTGGAGCTTGACGCCCGGCACGCCGACGAAGCTCTCGCCCAGCATGCCAGACACGCCAAGGCCGAGAATGGTCAGCGCCAGACCGGTCGCCACCTGATTGGCGACGAGGGTCAGCGTCAGGAAGGCGAAGAGCAGCGAAAAAACGGCGCCCCCCAGAATGCCGGTACCGACACCGATCAGCGCTGATCCGCTCAACTGTGCCCCGGCGAAGGCGCAGACCGCGCCGATGATCATCATGCCTTCGACACCGAGGTTGAGCACACCGGCCCGCTCGGTGACCAGTTCGCCCATGGCAGCGATGACGAGCGGTGTCGAAGCGGTGATAACGGTCAGAAGAATCGCTTCGATGATCATCGTGCGGCTCCTCCGAGCAGAGCCCTACCTTTGCCGAGCACCAGCTTGACGCGGTAGTGAATCAGCGTATCGCAGGACAACACGAAAAACAGCAAGAGCCCCTGGAAAACGCGCGTCACCTTGTCTGACACCCCGATGGAGAGTTGCGCACCCTCGCCGCCAAGATAGGTGAGCGCCAGCACCAAGCCGGAAGCGATAATGCCGAGCGGATTGAGGCGCCCGAGAAAGGCGACGATGATCGCGGTGAATCCGTAGCCCGGCGAAATGGACGGCTGCAGATGACCGATCGAACCGGAGACTTCGGAAATCCCCGCCAACCCCGCCAGCGCGCCCGAGAATAGCATCGAGAACCACACCATGCCGCGGGACGAAAAACCGGCAAAGCGCCCTGCCCGTTCCGACTGGCCGAGCACGACCACCTCGAAACCTTTAAGCATGTAACGCATCATGAACCAGACACCGACAGCGGCAAGGATGGCGAAGGCGAAGCCGTAATGGGCGCGGCCCGAGGCGAGCATTTCCGGCAGCACGCCTTCCGTGACGAAAGAACGGCTCTGCGGGAAGTTGTAGCCGGCCGGATCGCGCCAGGCGCCGCGCACCAGCCAATCGAGAAAGAGCTGGGCGATATAGACCAGCATAAGACTGGTCAGGATCTCATTGGTGTTGAAACGCGTCTTGAGCAGCGCCGGGATCGCCGCATAAAGCGCGCCGCCGAACATGCCCATGATCAGCATCAGCGGCAGAAGGAAGGGCGAATGCCACTCGTAGAACACGACAGGCAGGAACGAGCCCACGATCGCGCCCATGGTAAACTGGCCCTCGGCACCGATGTTCCAGTTGTTCGAGCGATAGGCGACGGAAAGCCCCACACCGATCAGAATCAGCGGTGCAGCCTTGATCGCCAGTTCGTGCAGAGACCAGACCTCGAGCAGCGGCTCGATGAAGAAACTGTAGAGCGCGTGGATCGGGTCCTTGCCGAGCAGAGCGAACATGATGCCACCGAACACCACGGTGAGCAAAAGGGCGACGAGCGGAGAGACGATTGCGAAAAAGCCGGACATGCTCGGGCGGCGTTCGAGTTCAATGCGCATTCGCCGTCTCCACACCGTGCATGCCACCCATCAGGAGGCCGATCTTTTCACGCGTCATCGTCGCGGCCGGATAACTCCGCGACAAACGACCTTCGGAAATGGCCGCGATGCTGGTCGCCACCTCGAAGATCTCGTCGAGATCCTGGCTGATCACCACGACCGCCGAGCCGGCGCGCGCCAGGTTGATGAGCGCCTGGCGGATACGGCTGGCCGCCCCCGCATCGACCCCCCAGGTCGGCTGGTTGACCACCAGGACCGCCGGCTGCCGGTCGAGCTCGCGCCCGACGATGAATTTCTGCAGATTGCCGCCCGAGAGCGAGCCGGCGGCCGGATCCACGCCGCTCTTGCGCACATCCATCGCCTCGCAGATGCGCTGCGTCGCAGCGCGCACAACATCGTAGCGGATCAGTTTCAGCCAACCGCCGGTTAGGAAGGCCTTGGCATCGGATTGGTTGCGAGCCAGCAACAGATTGTCGGAGAGCGGTAGTGTGGCGACCGCACCATGACCGTTGCGCTCCTCCGGAACGAAGCCGGCGCCAAGCAGCCGCCGGCCGGTAATGCCGGTCCGGCCAACCGAATGGGCGCGGATACGAACGGCATCATTGTCCTCTGTGGTATACTCACCGGAAAGCGCATCGAACAACTCGCCCTGCCCGTTGCCGGCCACACCGGCAATCGCGAGTATTTCACCGGCACGAACGGAAAGCGACAGACCCTTGAGTTCCATAGCAAAGGGGGTGCGCGGAGGTAGCGTCAACTTGTTGACTTCGAGCTGCACGTCACCGGCTGCCATGTCGTCGTCCCGCATGACCGTCGCGACCTCGCCGCCGACCATCATGCGGGCCAGCGAGGCGGGTGTCTCGCCGCGTGGATCGCAGGCGCCGGTCACCTTGCCGTGGCGAAGAACGGTCGCACGATCGCAGATGCGCTGCACCTCGTCGAGGCGATGGCTGATATAAAGAACCGAGCGCCCTTCGGCCTTCAGCTTGAACAGGGTCTCGAACAGGCGGTCGGCCTCCTGCGGCGTCAGCACCGAGGTCGGTTCGTCGAGAATGATGAGCTTGGGGTTTTGCAGCAGGGCCCGAACGATCTCGATGCGCTGGCGTTCGCCAACCGACAGATCGGCGACATGGGCCGCAGGATCGAGCGGCAAGCCATAGGCCATGGACAGCTCTGCCGCCTTTTGCGAAATCTCGTCGATCGAGATTTTCTCGTCGAGGGCCAGGGCGATGTTTTCCGCGACGGTCAACGCCTCAAACAGTGAGAAATGCTGGAAGACCATGCCGATACCGAGGCGCCGCGCCGCAGCCGGCGAAACGATGTCTTGGCGTTGCCCCTCCCAGAGCACCCGGCCCGAGCTGGGCGAGAGGATGCCAAACAGCATCTTGACGAGCGTGGACTTGCCGGCGCCGTTTTCGCCGAGCAGGGCATGGATCTCTCCATGGCCGATCTCGAGTTCAATGCCGTCGCAGGCGGCGAAGCTGCCGAACAGCTTGGTCAGCCCCTCGACGGCCAGAAGTGGTTCGGTGTTCTTCATGTCACCCTTCGGCACTGTTCCCTCTTGCGCTCGCACCGCAGCCCCCAAGCGTGCCGATCAAAGCGACAAAGGGATATTGATACGCGCTTTGCGCCATCCGGCAACCGGCTTCTCACAACTTTTTTTGCACTTGCACATTCCGGCCCCCCGTTCAGGACCTGGACCTGCCGAGCGCTGGAAAGATCTGCATTACAGCGCCGACGCCATAGAGATAGATCCCGGTGACGATAACGCCGATGCGGACCCAGTCCGGGACCTGAAAGTGTGCGAGAAGCGCATAACCACCGAAGACACACCACAGCAGGAAGACAACGAGATTGAGTCGGCGCAGCCGCTTCACACGAACCGGATGGAGGAAGTGAATGGGCAGGAAGGTGAGGACGACGGAAACGGTGACGACGATCAACGCGGTCGTCGCGTCGGCATCAATGACGAAAAGCGTGAACACGATCATGTTCCACACCACCGGAAAGCCGGAGAAGAAATATTCGTCAGTCTTCATGCCCATGTCGGCATAATAGATCGCGCTCGACACCACGATCATGCCGGCAGCGACAAAGGACCAAGGCTCGCCGATCATGCCACTCTGATAGAGCGCAAAAGCCGGCAGGAGCACGTAAGTGACATAGTCGATGATGTTGTCGAGCGTGTCGCCAGACCAATTGGGCAGCACTTCCTTGACGCGCACCTTGCGGGCGATCGGGCCATCGATGCCGTCGACCAGAAGAGCCAGCCCCAGCCACCAGAACATGTCAACGAAACGCCGCTCGGCCGCCGCCACGACACCGAGGAAGGCGAGAAAAGAACCGGAGGCGGTGAGGATGTGAACGGAGAACGCGCGGATTTCCGCGTAAGGCACGCGCCGATAATTGAAAATCTTCATTTCCGGTTTTGCCCCGTTCTTCACCCTCAGATTTCGTATCGAACGAAACAGCCGGTTTTGCAACTGCGTTGGTCAAACATGAACAAAATTAACGCCCTCCTCCGGCGCGTCTCTGGGGAGGCTGCGCCAATTCGGCTTATGGATTTCCGCCAAGGCACGCTCTAGATAGGAGGAAAGAGAAAAGGGTCCTGACATGAGAGACTTCGAAATCGCCGTTGTCGGCGGCGGCCTTGCCGGCTCCATCGCTGCCATCGCTCTTGCCCGAGGTGGCCGCCGCGTAGCCTTTGTCGCGCCGGCGTCCGGTGTCAGGGACGGACGCACGACTGCGCTGATGGACCAGTCAATCCGCATGATGGAGCGGCTTGGCCTCTGGGAGGCGGTCCGTCCGGCGGCGGCGGCCCTTTCGACCATGCAGATCATCGACGGAACGAAGCGGTTGCTACGCGCGCCGGTCGTCGCTTTCCGCAGCGCCGAGATCGACCTCGACGCCTTCGGCTACAACATGCCCAATAGCGCGCTGCTTGACGTGCTGGGCAAGGCGGTCGCGGCCGAACCGAACATCAGCGTTTTTGACGAAACGGCCGACGAAATCACCATCGGTCCCGACAAGGTCGCCATCAGACTTTCCGGCGGCGACATTATCGAGGCAGGATTTGTCGTTGGCGCGGACGGTCGCAAATCGCCGGTGCGAGAAAGCGCCGGCGTCGGCGTCAGAACATGGTCGTATCCGCAGACAGCCGTGGTGCTGAATTTCGCCCACACCGTGCCGCACCGCAACGTCTCGACCGAATTCCACGGCGAAAGCGGCCCCTTCACCCAGGTGCCGCTGCCGGGAGAGCGTTCAAGCCTTGTCTGGGTGGTCGATCCGAAGCAGGCGGAACAGCTGCTTTCCCTGACGCGCGAAGAACTGTCCGCAGCGGTCGAGAGCCGGATGCAGTCCATGCTGGGCGAGGTCAGCGTCGAGGACGGGGCCCAGGCCTGGCCGCTTTCCGGCATGAGCGCGAACCGTTACGGCAAGGGGCGCGCCGCCTTCATCGGCGAGGCCGGCCACGCCTTTCCTCCGATCGGAGCGCAGGGACTCAATCTGAGCCTGCGCGACATTGCTGCGCTCGAGGAAATCCTGTGCGACCGCTCTGGCCAACCGATCGATGCCGGCGCCGGCGATCGGTTCGACCGCAAACGCCGTGTCGACGTGATCAGCCGTACCGCGAGTGTCGATTTGCTCAATCGCTCGCTGCTGTCGAGCCAACTTCCGGTGCAGATGCTGCGCGCCGCCGGCCTTCAGATTCTGTCCAGTGTGGCGCCGCTTCGCAACATGGTCATGCAGGAAGGCGTGGCACCCGGGCGGACATTGTCATCCTTCCCGTCGTTGCTACGGGAAAAGATCCGGCGGTAGTAGGCCGTTGGTGATGGCGTAAAGCAACCCCGACACGGTCAGAACCGACAGCATGGTGGTGATCAGGATGGTGGCCGATGCCCGCTCCTGCCAAACGCCGTATTGCTGACCGATGACAAAGACATTGGTCGCCGTCGGCAGCGAGGCGAGCAGCACCGCAGTATAGATCCACAGTGGGTCGAAATTGCCGACCAGCCCGAGCACCACATAGACCAGCAGCGGATGCAGCAGCAGCTTGATCGGGACGATATAACCGATTTCGGCCGGGATCCGCTTGAGCGGACGCAATGCCAACGTGACGCCCATGGCAAAAAGCGCGCAGGGCGCAGCCGCTTGGGCGAGATAGTCGATCAGCCGTTGCAGCGCCAGCGGCGGTTCGAACTGCAGGCCTGCGGCAAGGAAGCCGATCGCGGTGGCGATGATGAAGGGGTGGTAGGCAATCTTCTTCAAGACATCGAGCGCCACGCGGCCACGTGGCCGCTCATCACCGCCGGCAAAGGCCATCAGCGCCGGTGCGGCGATGAAATGGGCGGCATTCTCGAAGCAGAAGATCAGCGCCACCGGCACGGCGGCGGCCTCGCCGAAGGCCAGAAGCGCAAGACCCGGCCCCATGTAGCCGATGTTGCCATAGGCGCCGGCCAGCGCCTGTATCGTACAGTCGGCGATGGAGTTGCCACGGATCAGCCGGCCGATCAGGAAGACAAGAAGGAAGATGGTATAGGTCGCGGCCAGTGCCGCAGCGATGAAATCGATACGGGTCAGCTCCTTGATCGGCGTGCGCGACACGAGTTTGAAGAACAGCGACGGAAGCGCGATGTAGATGACGAAGAAATTGAGCCAGCCGAGCGCTCCGGCCGGCTGCCGGGTGATGCGACCCGAAACATAGCCGATCAGGATCAGCCCGAAAAAGGGCAGCACCAGTGCGATAATGTCTCCCAAGCCGCCACTCCCCGCGCCCGAGGGCCGTTCGCATACGACCCTTTCCCACCGGCCTTAGCCGATTTGTGACAGGATTGGAAAGGTCTGCTGGAACCAAATCGCCATATCCGCGACGAAACCGAAGATGAAGGCAAGGCCGGTCAGGACCAGAAGGCCGCCCATCACTTTCTCGACCAGACCGAGATGCTTGCGAAAGCGGGTGAGGAACCGCATGAAGGCACCGGAAAAACCGGCCGCGATCCAGAAGGGCACGGCCAGGCCGAGTGAGTAGACGGCGAGCAGCATGGCCCCCTCGCCCACCGTGTCGCGGGCGGCGGCAACCCCGAGAATGGCGCCGAGAACCGGACCGATGCACGGTGTCCAGCCGAAGGCGAAGGCGAGCCCCATGACATAGGCGCCCGACAGGGTCGCCGGCTTGCCGCCACTGGAGATTCGCATCTCGCGCGACAGAAGCCCGATTCGAAAGACGCCGAGAAAATTCAGCCCCATGATGATGATGATCACGCCGCCAATCTTGGCCAGAAGGTCAAGATGCTGGCGCAGCATGGTGCCGATGGTCGACGCGCCGGCGCCGAGCGCGACGAAGACGGTGGCGAACCCGAGGGTGAAGGCAAGCGCCGAGAGCATGACCGCCCGGCGCGCCTGACGATCCTGGCTGACCACGCCACCGCCCCGGAACTGGTCAACGGAAATCCCGGCCATATAACAAAGATAGGGCGGAACGAGCGGCAAGACACAGGGCGAAAGAAAGGATAACGCCCCGGCGAAAAGCGCGCTTAACAGGGAAATTTCAGCAATCGACACGTCGGAAACTCCATTTACGTCCGGTCGCCGCCTTCCTAGCGTCCGAGCGCCCGCCTTGCCAATCACCTTTCCGTTCGTTGCGAACAATTGGGCGACGACTTGGTCACGACGGCGAAAATTTTGGTTGACCGGCAAGAGGCACCTGCCTATGTAACCCTCACTTCCGCGGCGACATCGTTTCCGCCCATGGGAGAGCGTAGCTCAGCCGGTAGAGCAACTGACTTTTAATCAGTAGGTCAAGGGTTCGAACCCCTTCGCTCTCACCATTACACACCGCTCACAACTGTGATCTCACCGGCAAAAATCCGCTCACCGCATCCGCTTCGATGCCGGGCGCCACTACACGTCAAGGTGCCATCCTCGAAAATCAGGTCGTACCCAGGGCCCGGGCCAAATTCGGCGGTGCATTCGCGGCCAATGTCAGCGGATGCCGCGCAGTGCTGCGGATGGCGGCGCACGCGTGACCCGCCAGGCCGGATAGAGCGCTGCCAGCGGCCCCACCAGCACGACCCAGAACATAGCCTCTCCGACGATGCCGAGGCTGAGGTAGGGTTCGAGCAGGCCGGCCGAAATGCGTAGCCAGGACACCAGATGCATCGCTCCGACCCCAAGCCCGACGCCTATCACGCTGCCGATCAGACACATCAACACACCCTCCACCACCACCAGCAGGCGGATACGCCCCGGAGTCCAGCCGATGGCAGAGAGAATGCCGAATTCCTGCACCCTTTCGGAAACCGACATCAGCAACGTATTGGCGACCAGGATCGATGAGGCCAGAATCATCACCAGCGAAACCGTCGATGTGATCGCGTCGACCGTCTTGACGAAGTCCATGTTCTCGGCGAATTCCGCGCTATCGCTGACCTCGATCATCGGTGATACCCCGGCAAGGGCGGCCTTGACCGCCACCGCCCCTTCCGGACTGACCGGGCGGGCCAGACGGATCTGAACCAAGGACACGCTTGCCGGGCGGCCAAGCAACGCCTGCAGGCTGGACAGCCGGGCGACGGCGAGATTTTGGTTAAATACCGAATCAGGCACGGAAATCCCGCTGATGCGGAAGGGTTCGTACTGGATCAGGACCTCGTCACCGACCGTCTTGCCGAGCGCCTCGGCGACGGTCCGGCCAAGCACCACCTCCCGGTCGCCTTGCGGCAGCACCCCTTCTTCCAGCACAAGCGATTGCCACAGGAAGCTGCGGTCCGGCCAACCGGTGACGAAGATGTTGGCCTCGTCCTCGACCTCGGCGATCGACAGCACGATACCGGCCGCCTCCTCGACACCAGCGACCGCATTGAGCTTACCCACAACATCTTCGGAAATCGAACTGCTGACCAGGCTGTAGGTGCCGCGCTGGCTGACGACATAATCACCGCCGACGTCGCCGACGCCCTGTGCATAACTGTCCTGCAGGCCCCGCGTCAGCCCGGTCAGGGCGACGAAGCTGCCCACAGCCACGGCGATGCCGAGCACGGTCAAGGTCGAGCGCAGTTTTTGCGAAAGCAGGTTTCTAGCCGGCAAGGTCAGCAGGTTCATGCGCAAACCTCCGTCGGCACTGCGGGAATGGGGCCGCGCAAATCGGAAACGATCCGCCCATCGACAAGTTCGACCCGCCGGTCGCAACGCGCGGCGATTTCCTTGTCATGGGTAACGATGACGACGGTGATCTCACCGCCGTGCTGAAGCTCTTCCAGGAGATTGATGATGTCGGCACTTGACCGGCTGTCGAGGCTGCCAGTCGGCTCGTCGGCGACGATCAGTGTCGGGCGGTTGGCCAGCGCCCGTGCGATCGCCACCCGTTGCCGTTCCCCGCCTGACAATTGCAGCGGATGCTGTCGGCCGCGCGCAGAAAGACCCAGCCGCTCCAGCAATTGCGCCACCCGGTCGCGGCGGTCACGTGCCGACACCCCCTGCCACAGCATGGCGATCTCGATATTCTCCGCCACTGTGAGCGACGGGATCAGGTAGAAGGACTGGAAGACGAAACCGATCCGTTCGGCGCGGAGGCGGGCCCAGTCGGCTCGCCCGCGCACGACCTCGCCGTCGAACAGAACCTCCCCGACGCTCGGTTCCTCCAGCCCACACAGAACGTCGAGCAGGGTCGACTTCCCACTACCGCTCGGGCCTGTGATGCCGATGAAGTCACCGCGTGCGACGGAAAACGAAACATCGTCAAGCGCGATGATTCTGCCGTTGTCGTAGACCCGGCGGCAATTGCGAAGTTCAACCAGTCGCGACATGGAAAAGTTCTCACTTTCGCTCATCAAGATCGGCGCGCAGGCTCGCGGTCAGAGCCGCAAGCGACCCGCCGAGCGCCCTCAACCGAGCGGCATAGTCATCGCGACGGGCAATCGTCAGCGACGCACCGTTACCGACGAGGTCGAACAGGCAAAAGGAACTTCCGCAGGGGCGCATCTTCCAGTCGAGCCGACGCGCGCTGCCGTCGCGCCGGATCTGTGATGTCAGAACCACCACGTCACGCGACCCGAGCGGCTTGGCATCGTTGATACGAAGGCGATCGTCGGAGCGAATACGCCTGTCGAGTTCGACCGTCATGATGTCGCGCAGGACCCGTCGGAAATCGCGACGCTCGGTCTCGTTGGCGGCACCCCAGGCCTTGCCGGCGACTTTCTCGGAGATCGTGGCGAGATCGAGATGGCGCTCCAGCACCGGCGCAAGCTTGCTGGCCGGGCCGGTTGAGGAGGCGATGATCAGGGCATGTATCCTCTCGACCGATGCAATGGCGCCGTCAATATTGGCGGCGATAGACGGCGAAGTGGAGGTCGCAAGAAGCAAAATGCAAACGGCAATGGCGCGGACAAGTAACCGACCGTTACGGAAGGCGCAGCGAGAAAGATGATAGGATTTCAACCAAATGCACATGCGTACCCCGAAAAGTATTCTGCAAGTTGAGTGCGGGCAACTCTCCCGTTTTCATTCGGCAGTTCGTCCGCATGACTATCAACCCACGCCCTTGACATCATAAGTACGACGTTCCTAATGCGCAAAGGAAAAGACTGCTTGGCCTATCAGCATTTGGCCGTAGGTTGGTGCGTGATTCTGCGCATATCGCTCGCGCCGGAGTTCGACGGGATCGGGAATGACAATCGACTGGAATACACCGATCACGGGTACTTATTGCGAGCGCGCAGCACCGGGATTTTGGGGGGAGCCATTGAATGCAACCTCCAGTCTGCTTGTTGTCGTCGTCAGCATTATCGGTATGGTTCATATCGTGCGAACGCGCAATGTAACCCCCGGAATCATGGCCTTCATGGCGCTTGCTGTAGCGATCGGCACCGGCTCCTTCCTCTGGCATACCTTCGCCACACGCTGGGCCGAACTCACCGATGTCCTGCCGATCTGGAGCTTCGTGGCATTGTATGGCGCCGCAGTGATCAAGGATTCGCTACGCCCCACGATCAGCGTGCCCGTCTCCATCGCAACCGGATTTCTTGTCTTCGGGGCGGGGATCGCCCTGTCGATGCGGGAGACGCATATGCTCGGCGATACCGTCAGCGGCTCGACCCAATATCTGCCGGCGCTGTTCGTCGTCTTCGCCACCGGGCGTCTGGTGTGGAAGGAGCGGCACCCCTCGCTCCGTCTGATGGGCATCGCGGTTGGCCTGTTCGCCCTGTCATTCCTGTTCCGCAGCCTCGACCTGCCATTATGCGACCTGATGCCGACAGGCACGCATTTCCTCTGGCACGTCACGAACTGTCTGGCTTTCGGCGTGCTCTTGGTCGCCCTTATGCGCTTTCCGCAGACCCGCAGGAACAGCACCACCCTTGGGCCGTCCGGTGCTCGACAGCGCTTCCCCCGCCTTATGCGTCGCATTACCAAGATTTAACTTCGCTCATGCGCGTACCTATGTGAAACACATAGGCTGACGAAACCTGGAGGCGGCGTGGGTTTCTCGCGGTAAAGCAATTCGTCTGAACTTGATACAAGTCAATATGAGTGTTGTGTTTTTTCGCCATAAAGACTGAACCCGATGACCGAGAATGGACGCACGATGACGAGCAACTCCCCGATCAATCCGCCAACAGCCGGTAAAGACGAGACTGCTGAACTCAAGGCCTTGCTCGGCGACACGCACAAAAGCGCCGGCCGGTCGCGCTGGTTGTGGCGGGCGCTGGCCGCTGGACTGCTGCTCGGCGGCGGTTATGCATACTGGTCCTATAGCATGCGGGCCACAACATACAGCTACACGACCACAGCCGCCAAACAGGGCGATCTGACCGTGCTTGTCACGGCGACCGGTTCGGTCGAGCCGACCGTGAAAGTGGATGTGTCGAGCGAGCAATCCGGTACAGTTCGAGACGTGCTGGTTGACTACAACAGTCCGGTCAAGCTCGGCGAAGTGGTTGCCCGACTCGACACCGCCAAACTCGAAGCCAACGTCAAGAGTGCTGAAGCAAGCCTTATGTCCGCCAAGGCGAGCGTCGCCAAGGCGGATGCGGACATGAACTCGGCGAAGGTCAGCTACGACCGCCTGAAGTCCTTGGTGAGCAGCCGCGTTTCCAGCCAGCAGGAGATGGAAGCTGCCGGCTATACCTATGAGGCAGCCGTGGCCACCAAGGAGAGCGCGCAAGCCAATGTGCTCTCCGCCGAAGCAGATCTCGAGCAAGCCCGGCTCAGTCTTTCCAAGGCGACGATCATTTCCCCGATTGACGGCATTGTGCTATCGCGCGACGTCGATCCGGGCGCGACGGTCGCGGCCTCGCTTGAGGCCCCGACGCTCTTCACCATCGCCGGCGATCTCAAACAGATGGAGTTGCAAGTCGATATCGACGAGGCTGATGTCGGCCAGGTTGAGGTCGGGCAAGCGGCAACTTTCACGGTGGACGCCTTCGCCGACAAGCGTTTCCCGGCCGAGATCACCTCGGTGCGTTATGCGTCAGAGACCGTCAACGACGTCGTGACCTACATGGGCATACTCAAGGTCGAGAACAACCAGATGCTGCTTCGTCCCGGCATGACGGCGACCGCCGACATTGTCGTGCAGTCCATCACCGGCGCGTTGCTCATTCCCAATGCCGCCCTGCGCTATACGCCGCCGGAAAGCCTGACGGCGAAGAGTTCGGGCGGCAGCGGCATGTTCAGCCTGTTTCGCCCGCCCCGCATGGGTTCGGTCAGTGCACCGGAGCCGGAAGGTAATGAGCGCACTGTCTGGCTGATGAAGAATGACGTGCCGACAGCCGTCAACATCGAGATCGGCGCCAGCGACGGACAGAGCACCGTTGTGACCAAGGGCGACATCGCCGTCGGCGATCTGCTGATTACCGACGCCACAGAAAAGAACGGCTGAGGAGGCGATATGGCCAGCCCTCCGCTCATAGAATTCAAACAGGTCTCCAAGATCTACGGTCGCGGCGAGGCGACGATCCGTGCGCTGGATCGCATTGACCTCGTGATCGAAAAGAATGAATTCGTCGCCATCATGGGGCCATCCGGCTCGGGTAAGTCGACGGCGATGAACATCCTCGGCTGCCTCGACGTGCCGAGTTCCGGCGATTATCTGTTCCAGGGCATCCGGACATCGCAGCTCGATCGCAGCCAGCACACGATGCTGCGACGACACATGCTCGGTTTCGTTTTCCAGGGATTCAACCTGCTGGCCCGAACCTCGGCGGTCGAAAATGTCGAACTGCCGCTGGTTTATCGTGGCATGGAGGGCGGCGAGCGCCGCCGCCTCGCGAATAGAGCTCTCGCCCAGGTTGGCCTCGAAGGCCGTGAACACCATACATCTCAGGAACTGTCGGGCGGTCAGCAGCAGCGCGTGGCGATCGCCCGCGCCATCGTCACCAACCCGAAAGTACTGCTCGCCGACGAGCCAACCGGAAATCTGGACACCAAGACCAGCAAGGAGATCATGGAACTGATCACCGGCCTGAACCAGGAGCACGGAATTACCGTGATCATGGTCACCCACGAGGACGACATCGCGGCCTACGCCAATCGCAACCTGCGTTTTGTCGATGGCCACCTGCAGTCCGACAGCCTGAACGGAAAGGCCGAGGCTCATGTTCTTTGAAACGGTCAAACTTGCACTGCGGGCCATCAGCCGCAACTTCCTGCGCTCCTTTCTCACCGTCCTCGGCGTCGTTATCGGCGTCGCCGCCGTCATCGCCATGGTGACGATCGGCAATGGCACAACGGCACAGGTGACAGCGGAAATCTCCAAGCTCGGCACCAATCTGCTGTTCGTCCGCCCCGGCCAGTTCGGCCCCGGCCGTGCCAGCACCACAGCCAAGAAGTTCACCGAGCGCGACGTCAAGGCGATTAGCGAGCAGATTGCCGGACTGCGCGCCGTGGCTGGCGTTAACCAGTCAAGCCAAGTCGCCATCTACGGTGGAGAGAACCATCAAACGACAGTGACCGGCACGACAAGCGGCTATTTCATCGCGCAAGACTGGATGATTGCCAACGGCCGCACCTTCCTTGCGTCCGAAGAGCGCGGCGGCCAGGCCGTCTGCGTCATCGGCGAAACGGTGCGCAAGGAACTGTTCGGCTCCACGCCGGCGCTTGAACAGAATCTCCGCGTCGGCGGCGTATCCTGTAAGGTCATAGGCACGCTGCAGAAAAAGGGGCAGAGCGGCATGGGCACCGATCAGGACGACATCGTCGTCATGCCGCTCAAGGTTTTCCAGCGGCGAATCGGCGGCTCAACTGAAGTGTCGAGCATGGTCCTCTCGGCCGAGGACGGCGTCTCGACCACGAAGATCCAAGCCAATGTCGAGCTATTGCTACGAGAGCGGCGCAAGATCATCGCCGGAAGAGATGACGATTTCACCGTCAACGATATGACCCAGATGGCGTCAACGCTGACCGGCACCACAACCCTGATGACCGGCCTCTTAGGGGCGGTCGCTGCCGTCAGTCTCTTGGTCGGGGGCATCGGCATCATGAATATCATGCTGGTTTCTGTGACCGAGCGTACGCGTGAGATCGGTATCCGTCTGGCGATCGGCGCCCTGGAAAAACAGGTACTGATGCAGTTTCTCGTCGAGGCGGTCACTCTATCGTTGGTCGGCGGGATCATCGGCATTCTGCTCGGCCTCGGCCTCGCCTACGGCGCCGTTTCCTATATGAACGTGCCTTTCGTCAGCAGTCCATCCGTCATCGTGCTCGCCTTCGCCTTCTCGGCGGCAATCGGCATGGTCTTCGGCTATTTCCCCGCCCGTCGCGCCGCCCAACTCAATCCGATCGAGGCCCTGCGGCACGAATAGGACGTCCGCCGGTCGCCCTTGGCTGCCCACTTCCACGGATTAGGCGTGCAGCGCGCTGACAGAGCTGCGGTGCCAACGTCGTAGACGCTACATGCGACAGCTATCCGCCACGCTGATATATCACTATATATTGCCATCCCCTTTGCGACATGCGACAGGTAAATATATCAGCGGAGGGTGCGAATGACCAAAAACGTTGACTCGCAGAGTCACCTTGCCTATCTGGCGCTCGAGCAGCAGATCGTCACGCTGAAGCTTGCGCCGGGCGCATTGGTCAACGAGCGTCAGCTTATCGAATTGTCGGGCTACGGACGTACTCCGGTACGCGAGGCCATCCAGAAACTCGAATGGCAACGGCTAATCTTGGTAAGGCCGCGTGTCGGTTTGCAGATCGCAGAAATCCAGCCGTCAGACCACCAGGCGATCATGGCCGTTCGCCTGAAACTCGAGCCCTTGCTGGCCAATGCGGCGGCGCAGAACGCTGACGACGGACAACGCGCAGCCTTACTCGAGTGCGCCAAGGCGATGACGGCTGCTGCGACAGGTGGTTCTTTCGATGGTTTTCTAACCGCCGACAAGGCGTTTGACGAGGTCCTCGAAGAGGCGTGCGCAAACCGGTTCCTGGTATCGGCTGTCGCTCCCCTGCAATCGCACTCACGCCGTATGTGGTATGCCACAGCGACGGTGGACAGGATGGATCGTTCGGTCGCCCTGCATGTCGCCGTAATCCGGGCAATCCAGCAGGGGCAGAGCGACGCCGCTCAAAAGGCGATGGAAGCCTTGATCGGCCACCTCAGCGAGCCCTGATCGGCCAACCGCTCTCGTCGCAACGCAAAACGCCCGGTCGATGACCGGGCGTAAGCATATCGGACAGGACCGATAGTTAGCCGACGAACGCGCGCTCGATGACGAATTCGGCCGGCTTATTGTTGGCCCCCTCGGTGAGGCCCGCCTTTTCAAGCAGGGCCTTGGTGTCTTTGAGCATAGCAGACGAGCCGCAGATCATGCCGCGATCGACAGCCGGATCAAGCGGCGGCACGCCGAGATCGGCGTAGAGCTTGCCGCTCTCCATCAGATCGGTGATCCGGCCCTTGAACGGATAGTCCTCACGGGTCACGGTCGCGTAATGCTTCAGCTTATCTCCAACGATGTCAGCCAGGAACTCGTGGTTCTTTATCTCATCGACCAGATCGTAACCGTACTTCAACTCCGCCACTTCGCGGCAGGTGTGAGTGAGGATGACCTCCTCGAACTTCTCATAGGTCTCGGGATCACGGATCAGGCTGGCGAAGGGCGCAATGCCTGTGCCGGTCGAAAACATATAGAGCCGCTTGCCGGGGGTCAGTGCATCGAGCACCAGCGTGCCGGTCGGCTTCTTGCGCATCAGCACACGGTCGCCCGGCTGGATCTTCTGCAGGTGCTGGGTCAGCGGACCGTCTGGAACCTTGATTGAGAAGAACTCGAGTTCCTCGTCCCAGGAAGGACTGGCGATCGAATAGGCGCGATAGATCGGCTTGCCTTCGACCATCAGACCGATCATCGCGAACTCGCCCGAACGAAACCGAAAGCCCGCAGGCCGTGTCATGCGAAAACGGAACAGGTGATCGGTGTAATGGGTCACGCTGAGCACGGTTTCGGCATAGACGCCCTCAGGCACGATCAGTTCCGCATTTTCGGTGGTCACGGGAGCATTCATGCGTCTTGTGTTCCTATAATCGCCAGACTGACTTCTCGCTCGAAGCCCTATAACGCAACTCAACCGCCGGACAAAGTCGGCAAATAGCCGCGTCCCGCATTTCGTCGCTTCTATCGGATGCCCCAGCCAGGCTCCGTTTTCCTTGACCTCTGTCAAATCAGCAAAGATACATGCAGAACTTATTATGTGTTAGACGCCCCGAATGCCCGTCCGGCGCCAACTGAAGCCGGCGGTCTCAATCGAAGGCATAGCGCTCGGCTGGTAATGCTCGGCGATCCCCGGCAGGCGGTTTTCCGCCAGACGCTTCAGGGCGGTCGGGTTGGAGACGGCAAAGCTCGTGACGCCGGTCCTCAGCATCAACGGCACCTGGTCGATCAACACATCCCCAACAGCCCGCAGTTCGCCGGCATAGCCGAGACGCTGGCGCAGCAACGTCGCATGGCTGAAGCCGCGGCCGTCGCTGAAGACGGGAAAGCTGATTGCCACCAGCGTCACGCGATCGAGATAGGGCGCAAGCTTCGTCACGTCATCGGCTGGCGCGATCAGCACGCCGAAACCACTCTCGTTGCTACACTCTGCCGCCTCAAGGAAAGCGTGAAGGCCGATGACGGCGTGTTCGCCCTCACCCGCCGTCACATCTTCCGTCTCAATGACCCAGGGGTCGTTCTCGACGAAACCGGTCTGGTTCCAGATCTTGATCATCTTGTCCATCCTCAGGCGGCTTCCGCCGCCTGGCCATAAAGGGCTTCCTTGAAGGGCTTCGGTCCGACCCGGCGATAGGCGTCGATGAAGGTCTCCTTCGGATCGAGGCGCAGGCCGAGATAGGTGTCGACGATTGTCTCGATGGCGTCGGTCACTCGCTCCGGTTCGAACCCTCGGCCGATGATCTCGCCAACCGAGGTATTTTCGTCCGCCGAGCCGCCGAGCGTGATCTGGTAGAGCTCAGCGCCCTTCTTTTCGACACCAAGCAGGCCAATATGGCCGACGTGGTGATGGCCGCAGGCGTTTATGCAGCCGGAGATCTTGATCTTCAGCTCGCCGATCTCGGCCTGCCGTTGCGGCGAGCCGAAGCGGGTGGAGATCTCCTGCGCCACAGGGATCGAGCGGGCATTGGCCAGCGCGCAATAGTCGAGACCGGGACAGGCGATGATATCGGTGATCAGGCCAGCATTGGCGGTCGCCAGGCCGGAGACCTCTAGTGCCTGATAAACGGCATAGAGATCGCCGAGTGCGACATGCGGCAGGATCAGGTTCTGCTCATGGCTGACGCGGATCTGGTCGAAGGCAAACCTTTCGGCGAGATCGGCCACGACGTCCATCTGCGCGTCGCTGGCATCGCCCGGTGTGCCGCCGATCGGTTTCAGCGAGATGGTCACCATGCCATAGTCCGGGTGATGGTGAGGTTGGACGTTCTGCGTCGCCCAGACCGCAAAGGCCCCGTCGGCCTTCCTGGCGCGCGCCAGCGCTTCCCAGCCGTCAGGCCGATCGGGCAAGGCGGGCGGAGCAAAATAGCTTTCAATGGCGCGGATGTCGTTCTCAGGGAGCTTCAGTTCACTATCGCGAATAGCGTCGAACTCGGCCTCCACCTGGTGCGTCAGCTCCTCAATCCCGGTCTCGTGCACGAGGATCTTGATGCGCGCCTTGTATTTGTTGTCGCGCCGGCCGTTGAGATTATAGACGCGAACGATCGCCGTGACATAGGTCAGCAGATCGGCTTCCGGCAGGAAGTCGCGGATCAATTTTGCCACCAGCGGCGTGCGGCCCTGCCCGCCCCCGACGTAGACGGCAAAGCCAAGTTCGCCTGCCTCGTTCTTCTTCAGGTGCAATCCAATGTCATGCACCTGTATCGCTGCACGGTCGTGCGGCGCACCGGTGACGGCGATCTTGAACTTGCGCGGCAGGAAGGAGAATTCCGGGTGGACGGAGGACCACTGACGCAGAATCTCGGCATAGGGACGAGGATCGGCAACCTCATCGGCGGCAGCCCCGGCGAAATGGTCGGCCGTCACATTGCGGATGCAGTTGCCCGAGGTCTGGATGGCGTGCATTTCCACGTCCGCCAGCTCCTTGAGAATGTCCGGCGTGTCCGACAGCTTCGGCCAGTTGTACTGGATGTTCTGCCGCGTGGTGAAATGCCCGTAGCCACGGTCGTAACGACGGGCGATATGCGCCAGCATTCGCATTTGCGTGGAATTCAGGGTGCCATAGGGAATGGCGACGCGTAGCATATAGGCGTGCAGCTGGAGATAGACGCCATTCATCAGGCGCAGCGGCTTGAACGCATCCTCGGCGATCTCGCCGGAGAGGCGGCGGGCGACCTGGTCACGGAATTGCTCGACACGAGCCGACACAAAGGCGTGGTCGAATTCATCATAGCGATACATGGGCTTCCTCAGGCGGCAATGAAGTCGGGATCGGCGAAGCCATGGCCGTCAGCATAGGCAATGGTCGGGCCTTCGGCGCGAATACGCTCGCGCAGGCGAAGTGGACGCAAGAGGCCATCCAGTTCCTCGACCTCGATGACGTTGACGTCCAGCACGGCATTGCTGGCGAAGGCCTTGCGGCCGGCTTCCTCGATGGCGGCGATCGCTTCGGCATGGCGCGCGACGAAGGCATCCTGTAGCCGCTCGGTCCACCGACCACTGGCGTCCAGCCATACGGCAATGCCGTCGCCCAGGCGATTGGCGGTCAATACTTTTTCTGCCATGTCATGTCCTCTCGAAAGGGGCAAAGCTGGCGACCTTGCCGCGCAGCGGTTCGGAACGGGAGAAATTGCCACCCGCCACGGCATCGCCGATGATGACCATCACCGGACCTTCAAGTTCGTTTCGGGTTTCAAGCGCCGGCAGTTCTTCGAGCGTGCCATGCAGCAGACGGCTGTCGCCGCGCCCGGCGTTCTCGACAACGGCCACAGTGGTATCTACGGCAAGGCCTGCCGCCATCAGGCGCCCGGCGACCGAGGCCGCGTTGCTGCGGCCCATGTAGACGGCAACCGTGGCCCCGCCGAGCGCCAGCCGGGCCCAGTCCGGAAGAGTCTCGCCGTGCAGGTCATGGCCGGTGGTGAAGACCAGCGAGGAGGCCACGCCACGCAGGGTCAGCGGTAGTTCGAAATCGGCGGCAGCCGCCAGCGCGGAAGTGATTCCCGGCACCACCTCATAGGCGACACCGGCCGCGCGCAGCGCCGCCATTTCCTCCCCAGCGCGACCAAAGACAAGCGGGTCGCCGGACTTCAGCCGCACCACGCGCTTGCCTTCGCGGCCAAGCGCGACCAGCAGGTCATTGATCTCGGTTTGAGACTTGGAGTGGCAGCCCTTGCGTTTTCCCACCGGAATACGCGTCGCATCACGCCGGCCCATGTCGACGACCGCCTGGGGCACCAGAGCGTCATGGACGATGACGTCAGCCTCCATCAGCAGGCGATGGGCGCGCAACGTTAGAAGATCCTCGGCGCCGGGGCCCGCACCGACCAGAAAGATACGGCCCTCGGTCTTCTCGATGACGGAGTCCTTCAGCAGTTGCGTCGCGCGCCGGCGCGCATGGGTGACATCACCGCAGGCGATCGCATCGGCCACATCGCCTTTGAAAAAGGCGTGCCAGAACAGTCGGCGCGCCACGCCGCGCGGCAGGAGTCGGTCCACGGCGCGGCGATAGCTGTTGGCGAGCACTGCAAGATGACCGAGCGAGCGCGGCAGCAGACGATCGACATCAGCGCGGATCATCTGGGCGAGAACCGGGCCCGCCCCTTCCGTGCCGATAGCGACCGCGATCGGCGCCCGATTGACAAGCGCCGGCGTGTAGAAATCGCAAAATTCCGGCTGGTCGACAGCATTGGCGGGAATACGGCGGGCACGGGCGGCGCAAACGATCGTCCGGTCCAGCTTTGCATCCCCGGTTGCAGCAAAAACCAACACCGCATCCTCAAGCTGGCTGGACGCGAAGCTGCGGGCTACAGTCTCGATGTCATGCTCGGCAAGATAGGCGGCATAGTCGGCGTCCGGCGCTTCGGCGTAAACGACGATCCTGGCCTGCGTGTTGCGCAACAGTCGGGTCTTGGCAAACGCCTCCGGCCCATTGCCGAAAACCACGGCAATGGCATTCGCGACCTTGAAAAAGGCCGGAAAAACCGAAAGCTGCTGTTCGCTCGCACCCATGCTCGATCCCGCGTTCTGGAAGACTGGGGCACTATCCCCGTATTCGTCAGAGGATTGAAGAAACAGAAATCCGTCGCACCTTGGCGAAGGATATTTCTTTGCTAGGCTTCCGGCTCACGCGAGCAAATCTCACCGCCTGGCGGTTCGGCGGCGCGGAACTCGGGAAAACGGACGGGATAACCGGGCGTCGGCACGCGTTTGCGCCTTCCGCCGGCCGTGACCGAGCGATAGGATCGCGCGTGCCGCAAAAGGAGACCGCCTTGACCGCCCCTGACCTCACCACGCGCCTGCTCGACGTCATCGAACGCGACATCCTGCCGCTCACCGAAAAGGGCGTGGCCGCCGGCAACAAACTGTTCGGCGCAGCGATCCTGCGGAAATCGGACCTGTCACTGGTTCTGGCCGAGACCAACAATGAACTGGAGAATCCGCTGTGGCACGGCGAGGTCCATACGCTCAAGCGCTTCTACGAGTTGGGCGAACGGCCGGCCACCAAGGACCTGATCTTCCTGTCGACCCACGAACCCTGCACCATGTGCATGTCGGCGATCACCTGGGCGGGCTTTGACAATTTCTATTATTTTTTCAGCCACGAGGACAGCCGCGACGCCTTCGCCATCCCGCACGACCTGAAAATCCTCAAGGAGGTTTTCGGTCTCGAACCGGGCGGCTATCGCAAGAAAAACGCCTTCTGGACATCGTTTGCCATGGCCGATCTGGTTGCCGTGCACGACGATGCGGATGCCCTCAAGGCGCAGTCGAAGCGCATCCGAGGTGTTTACGACCGCCTTTCCTCGCAATACCAGTCCGGCAAATCGGACAACGACATCCCCCTCAACTGAGCGGCGAAGGCCAAGACCCGCATGGAACCCTCCAAGGATATTTCCCGACTCCTCGACATCATGGCGGCACTGCGCCAGCCGGAGACCGGCTGCCCGTGGGACGTGGTACAGACCTTCGAGACGATCAAGCTCTATACGATCGAGGAAGCCTATGAGGTGGCTGACGCGATCGAGCGCAATGATCCCGACGACCTGTGCGACGAACTGGGCGACCTCCTGCTGCAGGTCGTCTTCCACGCCAGGATCGCAGAGGAGGCCGGCCTGTTTTCCTTCGGCGACGTGGTCGAGGCCATCACGAAAAAGATGATTCGCCGGCATCCGCATGTCTTCGCCGTATCCAGCGCTTCGACGCCGGAAGCGGTCAAACTGCAATGGGACGAGATCAAGGCCCAAGAAAAGCAGGAACGCGCCGAGCGCCATGCCGCCCGCGCCAAGGCCTCGGGCAAGGCCCCGGCCGAGGATCCGAAGGCCGGCTTGCTCGGTTCCGTGCAACGCAGCTTCCCGGCGCTCACCGAAGCCCTCAAGCTTCAGGAACAGGCCGCCAAGGTTGGCTTCGATTGGTCGGAGGCCGAGCCGATCCTCGACAAGATCGAGGAGGAGATCGGCGAACTGCGCGAGGCGCTGAAGGCCGGGCGACCGGAGGAAATCTCCGACGAGCTCGGTGACCTGATCTTCGCGCTCGCCAATATCGGCCGCCATGTGAAGGCCGACCCGGAACAGGCCCTGCGCGGAACGAATACGAAATTCCGCAAACGTTTCAGCTATATAGAGAAAACTCTTGAAGCAAATGGTGAAACCTTGCTAGGCGCGTCGCTCGAGCGGATGGAAGAGCTTTGGCAGGAGGCGAAGGCAACTGAAAGGCCTCAGCAAACGTAGGGACCTGCTGTTGTCATGCCGACTTTCGGATTGGCGTCGCCCCAGAAGCAAGCCCATCTGCCGGAGCAAATAGGAAGACCATGCAGTCTGCTGAACCCCCAGTCATAAAAAGCGACCGCCTACTGCTTCGCGCTCCAGTGTTCGACGATTTCCAGGCTTATGCCGATTTTATGAGTTCGCCGCGATCCGCTGGACTAGGCGGACCATTCACCCTGCAGCAGGCATGGGGCATGTTTTGTCATGATGTGGCACAGTGGCCGCTGTTTGGGCACGGAGCCCTGATGATCGAACGAAACGACAATCGAGTCTGCGTTGGCCAAGTCGGCCTCAACCATGGCCCGCTGTTTCCCGAGCATGAAATTGGCTGGATGCTTTACGAGGGATATGAGGGCAACGGCTATGCCGCTGAAGCCGCCGCGCTTTTACGTGATTGGGCTATAGAAACGCTGAACTTGCCGTCGCTGGTGAGCTATATCGACCCGAACAATACGGCGTCCATCGCCGTTGCGGAGCGCCTTGGCGGCTTTCCAGACTCACAAGCCAAAAGACCGGAGCCGCGAGATCTTGTTTACCGGCACCTGCCTCGCGAGATGCGAGCCAGCGACGGCTAACCGTTCACCTTACCGCTCCCAGTCTTCCTTCTCCGCCTTCTGCCCGCCGCCGAGCTTGCGCTCCAACTCATCCGCCTGGCGGGCGGTCAGCCGGACGTCGAGGCTGACGGAGCCGTCCTCATTGTCCTGACGTCCATCGACCACGGCGTTCTCATAGGCCCAGGAGATCAGCGACTGCTTATTCGACGGGATGACGATCGTCGCTTCGGTCAGGACGCCGGACAGCCGCTGCGAGATCACGTCGAGAAGCTCATCGACACCCTCGCCGCTGATCGCGGATACGGTCATGACGTTGTCGCGCGTCGCCGCCTTCTGGATGAGCGCGTCATGGGTCTCTGGATCCAGCCTATCGATCTTGTTCCAGATCTCGATAATGCGTTCGGACTTCTCCTTATCGTCGATCCCAAGGTCGGAAAGGATGCGCAGAACGTCGGACGACTGGGCAGCATTGTCCGGATCCGACATGTCGCGCACATGCAGGATGAGGTCGGCCTCCAACACCTCTTCGAGCGTGGCGCGGAACGCCGCGACCAGATGCGTTGGCAGGTCGGAGATGAAACCGACGGTATCGGACAGGATGACGGTGCGGCCATGCGGGAGCTTCATCCGACGCAGCGTCGGATCGAGCGTGGCAAACAGCATGTCCTCCGCCAGCACCCCCGCCCCGGTGATCCGGTTGAACAGGGTCGACTTGCCGGCATTGGTATAGCCGACCAGCGCCACGATCGGATGCGGCACCTTGCGGCGCTTGGCGCGGTGCAATTGCCGGGTCCGCACCACCTGCTCAAGCTCACGCTCCAGCTTGATGATCTTGTCCTGCAGCATACGACGGTCGGCTTCGATTTGGGTTTCACCCGGACCGCCCATGAAGCCCGCGCCACCGCGCTGGCGTTCAAGGTGCGTCCAGGAGCGAACCAGCCGGCCCTTCTGGTAGTTGAGATGAGCAAGCTCGACCTGTAGCGTGCCTTCCTTGGTGGAGGCGCGCCGGCCGAAGATCTCGAGAATCAGGCCCGTCCGGTCGATGACCTTGGCGTTCCATTCCTTCTCTAGGTTGCGTTGCTGCACCGGCGTCAGCGGATGGTCGACAATAACCAGACCGGCATTGTGCTGGTCGAGCTTTTCACCGATCTCGGCGATTTTGCCGCTGCCGAACAAGGTGGCGGGGCGCGGCTGGTTGACCGGCACGATCAGGCCTTCGGCGATCGTCAGGTCGATCGCGCGGGCAAGACCGATCGCCTCTTCCAGGCGGGCCTCATTGGAACGGCTCGGAGCAACGACGACATCGGAACCTGCCGCAGGCGCGGGATTTCGTCCCGGCTTGAGGACAGGAACGATGACGACAGCACACATATCATCCCGGGGCTTTTCGTCCTCCGGGATGATCGATTCGTTTTTCGTGTCTCTGGTGGTTATGGCTTCAATCCTGTGACGAAGAGGTCTCTTCGCTTTCGAACATCTGCATCGGCTGGCCCGGCATGATGGTCGAGATGGCGTGCTTGTAGACGAGCTGCGAATGGCCGTCGCGGCGCAGCAGGACGCAGAAATTATCGAAGGACGTAACCACGCCCGTCAGCTTCACGCCGTTGATCAGAAAGATCGTCAGCGAGATCTTCTGCTTGCGTACGGTGTTGAGAAATAGATCCTGCAGGTTCTGAGAACGTTCCGCCATGGCGCCGCTTCTTTCTTTTTTGCCGGCCTTTTGTGCCGGTGTAATTATTGTTCAAGCTTATCAGAAAGGTAGGGATTGTCCCTTGCAAGCCCTTTATCCGAAAGGTGGTATCAAATCACCGTCTTTTCCGCAACGTCGAAAAAGGCGGACCGGATTTTCTCCGAAAATGTGCCGGGGTGGCCGTTTCCGATGGTCTGTCCATCGATTTCGACGACTGGAAGGCAAATGCTGGTCGCCGCCGTGATGAACACTTCGCGGGCGGCAAGCATCTCGTCACGCGAGAATTCCCGCTCCACGACCGGTAGCGAAAGCGTCCGCGCCACATCCATCAGCGTCGTCCGGGTAATGCCCCTGAGGATGCCGTGTTCGGCCGGACGGGTGACCAGATTGCCATCGCGATCGACGATCCAAACGTTGGTCGCCGCCCCTTCTGTCACCATGCCTCGCGCATCGACATAAATTGCCTCCTGGGCACCGGCCTCCTTGGCTGCCTGTCGGGCGAGCACATTAGGCAGAAGTCCGACCGTCTTGATGTCGACACGGTCCCAGCGGTTGTCAGGAACGGTGACCGCCCTCAGCCCCTTGGCATTCTTCGCCGCGATAACCTTCGGATCGGTGCTCTTGGCGGTAATTACCAGCGAGGGCGCCGTATCCGGTGCGGGAAACACGTGGTCGCGCCGCGCTTCGCCGCGCGTCACCTGCAGGTAGAACAGGCCGTTACGCACGCGGTTGCGCCGGGCGACCTCGCGGATGATACCGGTCAGAGCCTTACGCGACATCGGCGACGGGATCCGGATCTCCGCGAGTGAGCGGTCAAGGCGGTCGAGATGGCGGGTCAGGTCGACGATAATCCCGTGGCGGATCTCGCAGACCTCATAGACGCCGTCGGCGAACTGGTAACCGCGATCCTCGATATGCACGCCGGCCGCGCTATGCGGCAGGTAGCGACCATTGACATAGGCAATTCTCGGCATATGCGCCTCAGACTTCTCTGTTCTAGAAATACTGGATCGAAACGCGGAACATCTGTTCGACGTCACGCACGGCTTCGGCGCTGGCGAACAGCACGACCCGATCCTTGGCCTTGATCTTGAGGTCGCCGTTAGGCCTCAGCACCATGCCGTCGCGGAAGACCGCGCCGATGCGAATGCCCGCCGGCAGATTCAGGTCGCGGAACGCCACCCCGACCAGCGGCGAGGTTTCCAGCGCTTCCGCCTCGATCACCTCGGCCATACCTTTCTGCACCGCATAGACGGAACGAATGCGCCCCTTGCGGACATGCTGCAGAACGCGGGAGATCGTCACGGCACGCGGATTGATATGATGATCAATGCCGATGGCGTGGGTGAGGTCCTGGAAGCTCGGATTGTTGATCAGCACCATGCCGGACTTGCAGCCCATGCGCTTGGCCATGGCCGCGCTCAGGATATTCGTCTGGTCGCTGTTGGTCAGCGTCACCATCAGGTCAGCATCCTGGATGTCCGCCTGCTGCAATATGTTCTGGTCGAGCGCCGAGCCGTGTAGCACGATCGCATTGCGGAGCTTGTCGGAGACCAAAACCGCACGCTCCCCGTCGTTCTCGATGATCTTCACCTTGGTCTTGGGCTGAACGTCGCCGATCGCACGAGCGACATAATAGCCGATATTGCCGCAGCCGGCGATCACCAGTCGGCCCGCTTCCTGTTCCTCATGGCCGAACAGGCCGAGCGTACGGCGCGTATGGTCGCGCTGGCAGATCACATAGGCGAGGTCGCCAACCAGCAACTGGTCGGACGAGCGCACCACGATAAGCCGGCCGTTGCGATAGATCGCCGTGACAGTGGCCATCAGGTCGGGAAAGAGCTGGCTCAATTGCTGCAATGGCGTGTTGAGAACCGGGCAGTCTTCCATGCACTCGATCGCCACCATGGTGATGTGGTCGTCGGCAAAGCGAACGATATCCGTGGCGCCGGGGAAAGAGATGCGGCGCAGCACCATCTTGCCGACTTCGATCTCGGGCGAGATCGTCACGTCGATCGACATGTTCTGCCGGCTGAACAGGTCGGCGTATTCGGGCCTGAGATAGTTCTGCGCGCGAATGCGGGCGATCTTTGTCGGCACAGAAAACAATGCGTGCGCCACCTCGCAGGCGACAATGTTGACTTCGTCGTAAAGCGTGACCGCGATAATCATGTCCGCCTGGTCGGCGCCGGCCTTGGCAAGCATATCCGGATGCGCTCCGTGGCCGACATAACCACGCACGTCGAGCGTCTCGGTGATATGGTTGACCAGCGAGGCCGAGGTATCGATGACCGACACGTCGTTGTCTTCCTGGGACAGCCGCTCCGCGATACCGTAGCCGACCTGTCCTGCCCCGCAGATAATGACTTTCATGAATGCTCTTTCAAAGAAGAGTGGACCGGATGCGGGGCCTTCCCGTCCGGCCCCTTGAGCCTCTTATACGCCAAGCGATTTGAGTTTGCGATGGAGGGCAGAGCGCTCCATACCGACAAATTCCGCCGTGCGCGAAATGTTGCCGCCGAACCGGTTGATCTGGGCGATCAGATAGTCGCGCTCGAACATTTCGCGCGCTTCCCGCAATGGAAGCGTCATGATGTGGGTATCGTTGCGGGCCGAGATCTTCGGCAGCATTTCCGAGAGATCCTGCGGCAGCATTTCCGCCGTGATATGCATCTCGGCATTGTCGCTCTGCGCGAGAATCATCAAGCGTTCGATATTGTTGCGCAACTGCCGGATGTTGCCGGGCCAGTCGTTGGCTTGCAACACCGCCATGGCATCTTCGCCGATCTTGCGCGGGCGAATACCGGCCTGCTCGGAAATCTGTCTCATGAACATATCGACCAGGAAGGGAATGTCCTCACGCCGCTCGGCCAGCGCCGGAACCTTCACCGGAACGACGGCCAGACGGTGGAACAGATCCTCGCGGAACCGGCCCTCGGCGATCTGACTTTCAAGATTGTAAGCCGACGACGAAATGATCCTCACGTCCACTTTGACGCGTTTCGAACCGCCGACCCGCTCGAACTGCTGCTCGACCAGCACACGCAGGATCTTGTTCTGCGTCTCGCGCGGCATTTCGCCGATCTCGTCAAGGTAGAGAATGCCCCGATGCGCCTCTTCAAGCGCCCCGATACGGCGCGGCTGGCCAGGCGCTCCCTCCGTGCCGAAGAGTGCTACCTCCATGCGATCAGGCGTGATCGTCGCGGCATTGAGCGCAACAAACGGACCCGTCACGCGGCTGGACCGCTTGTGGATCATCCGTGCGACCAGTTCCTTGCCCGCTCCGGACGGTCCGAAAATCATGATTCGGCTGTTGGTCGGCGCGACCTTTTCGATCGTCTGGCGCAGTTGCGACACGGCGACCGACGTGCCGACCAATTCGGCGGCGTCACCCGTGCGTCTCTTTAGTTCGTTGACCTCGCGCTTGAGCTTGGAATTCTCCAGAGCTCGTTCGGCGATCAGAATCAGACGGTCCGCCTTGAACGGCTTTTCGATGAAGTCGAAGGCGCCGCGCTTGATGGCCGAAACCGCCGTCTCGACATTGCCGTGACCGGAGATCATCACCACCGGAAGGTCGGGGTGCCGGCCCTTGATTTCGTCGAGCAAAGCAAGGCCGTCGAGCCGGCTGCCCTGCATCCAGATGTCGAGGAAGACAAGACGCGGAACGCGGTCGGAGATCGCTGCGAGTGCACTATCGGCATCGTGGGCCGTGCGGGTCTCGTGCCCCTCGTCGCTCAAGATACCCGATACGATCTCGCGGATATCCTCCTCGTCGTCGACTACCAGAATATCAGAGGCCATGAACCATTTCCCTGTTGCTGTCAGTATCCATGGCGGCAGCGGCCTCGAGCCGCGGCAGAATGATGCGGATCATCGCGCCCCTGCCCCGGTCGAAGTCCGCAGGTGCATCGTGCAACTCCAACTGACCACCATGTTCTTCGATAATCTTCTTGACGATCGCAAGACCAAGGCCGGTGCCCTTGTCGCGCATCGTCATGTACGGCTCGAGGATGCGGTGCCGGTTTTCCACCGGCAATCCGCGTCCGTTATCAATTATGTCGACCACGAAACGATCATTCGCATGATCGAAGGTGGAAGTGACCAGCACCTTACCACCGTCTCCCAGTTCCTCCCGCGGTACAGCCTCGATCGACTCGACCGCGTTCTTGATGAGATTGCCGACCGCCTGGCCGAGCATGCGGGCGTCAAAACTGCCTTCGAGCGGCTCATCCCCGAACCGCCGGAGGAAAGTGACGTCGTGGTTGCCCATCTCGCGCAAGAAAACCGCGTCGCGCAGAATATCCCGCAGATCGGAGCGCTGCTTTGCCGGTTTCGGCATACGGGCGAAGGCGGAAAACTCATCGACCATCCGACCGATATCCTCGACCTGGCGTACGATCGTATCGGTGCACTGGTCGAACACGGCACGATCATCCTCGGCGATGTGCTTTCCGTAACGCCGCTTCAGGCGCTCGGCCGAAAGCTGGATCGGGGTGAGCGGATTCTTGATCTCATGGGCGATACGACGCGCCACATCGGCCCAGGCCGTCGAACGCTGCGCGATCACGAGATCGGTGATGTCGTCGAGCGTTATGACGTAGGAATCGGCGGAACCGCGCGTCTCCTCGCGCGTCACCTGGACATTGAGCGTCCGCTCCTTGCCGCCACGAATCAAATTGATCTGTTCGCGATATTCGCCGCGGTGGCGCACGGCCGCCTCCGACAGCACCCGGTCGACTTCGGGGGCCACAAGGTTCAACCTCTTGCCGATCAGTTCATCGCTCGGCAGCGCCAAGAAATACTCAGCTGACGGATTGACGATGGTGATGACGCCGTCGTCTTCGACGCCGATCACCGCCGCCGTGACACCGGAAAGAACCGCCTCTATGAAGCGGCGACGGTCATCGACCTCATCCTTGGCCTCGAGGATCTCGTCGCGCTGGGTACGGATCTGGGAAATCATCTTGTTGAAGGTGCGCGACAGGCTGCCGACGTCGCCATCGACGACGCGCACGGGAACGACGACATTCAGATTGCCCGAGGCAACGCCATCGGCGGCACCAATCAGCAGGCGAATCGGCCGAACGATGCGGTCGGCGACCGCGATCGCCGTCCAGATCGCCGCCAGGAGCACGATCAGCGCGAAGCCGAGGTAAAGCACGGCAAAGGCGATTTGCAGCGTTTTGCGGCCCGCTTCCATCGCCTTGTACTCGGCCGTATTGTCCTCCATCAGACGCATGGCGGCCATGACCTTCGGATCAACCGCGCGGATTGTGTAGAGGAAAGTTCCGGAAATCGAATCGAGTTTGACGATCGCGCCGACCAGGTTGGTCACACCCGGCGGGATGAGGGTCGGCTGACCGGCTGCGGCGCTCTCCAGCGCATCCTTGGGGATCGCCGGCAGCGGCTTATCGGTGCTGATCGCCGCCTGGGTAATGGCAGTGCCGTCCTGGCGCACCAGGAAGGCACCCAGCAAGCCGCGCCCCTTCGCCTGACGCGTCAGCAGCTGCACGAAACCAGTCCGGTCAAGGTAGAAGAGCGCGCGATTGCCTTCCAGGTCATTGGCCATCGACACCGTTTGACCCTGCAGGTAGCTGGCATTTTCCAGCATATAGGCTTGGGCGATGTTCATCGACGAGGAGACGATGGACTGGGTGCGGATCGAAAACCAGCGATCGAGACCGACATTCAGCGTAATGCTGGCAAAAATCGCCACCAGGATGGCCGGCGTGATCGCGACGATCGAGAAAAGCACGACAATCCGGACATGAAGCCGGGCCGCCGCCCGGCCCTTGGTCCGGGCCTTGATCAGACGCGTGACTTCACGACCGATCAGGAACATCAAACCGACGATGAACAGCGAATTGATAATCGCCGAGGCGATCAGAACGTTGGAGGTCGGCTCGATCGAGGTCAGGCCGAGCAGGACCGGCAGCGTAAAGACTGCGCAGGCAAAAGCCCCGCCAGCGAGCGCCAGACCCGGCAGCGCAAAGGACGCACGCCGATCCTGCGCCAAAGCGGGATCACTATCGGCAGCGGAATCCGCTACTTGCCTTAACATTAAAAAGAACTCCCGCGCTCTGCGCATGACGAGCTTTTCCCCGATTTCGCGCAGACGAAGATGATCGCGACGTCACGATCCTCGAGCTCTTTGAGCAACGCATTGTGGCGAAAATGCAACGTAGGCCTCTGCCATGTCAAGCCGAGCGGGAGCTCCGGTAGACCGAGACGCCCAGTTCGCGGATCTTCTTGCGCAAAGTATTGCGGTTCAGGCCGAGAAGATCGGCCGCCTTGATCTGGTTGCCCCGCGTCGCCGTCAGGGCCGCCAGTATCAGCGGGTACTCGACTTCGGTCAGAACGCGCTCGTAAAGCCCCGAAGGCGGCAGCGAATCGCCGAAACCGGCGAAATAGGATCGCATATTTTCCTCGACCGCCTGGGCAATGGTCATCGGCCCGGACGCAACGCCCGCCTTGGTGATCGGACTATCGGAAATGTCGGCGCGCAATTCCTGCTCGACGATCTCGCGGGAAATGACGTCCTGCGGATAAAGCGCCATCAGACGCCGCACGACATTCTCCAGTTCGCGCACGTTGCCCGGCCAGGCATAGGCCTTCATGACTTCGAGGGCCTCGCTGTCGAAACGCTTCGGATCGAGTCCCTCTTTTTCTCCCTGCTGGATAAAATGACGGACTAGGTCGGGAATGTCCTCCGCCCGGTCGCGCAGTGGCGGCAAACGCAAGGGCACGACGTTCAGACGATAATAGAGGTCCTCGCGGAACAGGCCCTGATTGATCGACTGCTTCAGGTCCTTGTTGGTCGCGGCGACGATGCGGACATCGGTCCGGATCGGCGTGCGGCCACCGACGGTGGTATACTCGCCCTGTTGCAGCACGCGCAAAAGACGGGTCTGCGCATCCATCGGCATGTCGCCGATCTCGTCGAGGAACAGTGTGCCACCTTCGGCCTGCTCGAAACGGCCGGTCGAGCGGGTCTGCGCACCGGTAAAAGCGCCCTTCTCATGACCAAACAGTTCGGATTCGATCAGATCGCGCGGGATCGCCGCCATGTTGATCGCGACGAACGGACCGTTGCGCCGCTTGCCGTAATCGTGCAGCGCGCGCGCCACCAATTCCTTGCCGGTGCCCGACTCTCCGGTGATCATCAGTGTCAGGTCGGTCTGCATCAGACGCGCCAGCACCCGGTAAATTTCCTGCATGGCGGCAGAGCGGCCGACCAGCGGCATGCCGTCCTGGGTATCGTCGTCGAGCCGGACCAGCTTCTTCTTTGGTTCCGCCAGCGCCCGACCGATGATGGCGATCAGTTCGGTCAGGTCGAACGGCTTTGGCAAATAGTCATAGGCGCCCTTCTCCGACGCCTTGATGGCGGTCATGAAAGTGTTCTGCGCGCTCATCACCAGCACAGGAAGATCCGGCCGTGCCTTCTTGATGCGCGGCAGAAGGTCGAAAGCGTTCTCATCCGGCATGACGACATCCGTCACCACCAGATCACCCTCGCCCCCGGAGATCCAACGCCACAGCGTTGCGGCATTAGAGGTGATGCGGACATCGTAGCCGGCCCGGGTCAAAGCCTGATTAAGGACGGTGCGGATGGCGGCGTCGTCGTCAGCGACAAGAATCGTGGCAGTCATCGGGTGCTTCCTGTGGATTTCGCCGGAAAGGTGTCGTCAAGCGCAATGTCCTTGGAGACGGGCATCAACACGCGAAACGTCGTTCGGTTGGCCTGGCTTTCACATTCGACAATGCCGCCATGGCCGTCGATGATCTTGGCGACCAGCGCGAGACCGAGACCCGAGCCGTTGGTCTTGGTGGTAATGAAGGGATCGAACAGATGTGGCAGCAGGTCGGAGGGAACACCGGGACCATTGTCATGCACGCAGAATTCGAGCGGCAGCGATATTTTCTCGCGCGAACCGGCAACAGACAGGCGAATCCCGGGACGATAGGCCGTCGTCAACTGTATTTCTCCGTCAGGCCGGTCGCCGATCGCCTCCGCCGAGTTCTTGATCAGGTTGAGGAAGACCTGAACGAGTTGATCGCGATTGGCATAGACCGCCGGCAAAGACGGATCGTAGTTCTCGGTAATGCGGATGTTGCGGGCAAAGCCGGCCTTGGCGATCGCCTTCACATGGTCCAGGACAGAATGAATGTTGACCGCGATGCGGTCTACCGGCCGCTCGTCTGAAAACACCTCCATGCGGTCGACCAGCGAAACGATGCGGTCCGTCTCGTCGCAGATCAGCCGCGTGAGCGGCCGGTCCTCGTCAGGCACCGATGTCTCCAGCAACTGGGCGGCGCCGCGGATGCCCGAAAGCGGGTTCTTGATCTCATGGGCCAGCATCGAGGCGAGACCTGTCACCGAACGCGCGGCCGTGCGATGGGTGAGTTGCCGGTCGATCTTGTCGGCCATCGAGCGTTCCTGCAGGACGACGACGACACTGCCCGGCTGGCTGAGGACCGGAGCCACATAAAGATCGACCAGTTTTTCCTGACCGAGCCGCGGCGAACTGAGGTCGACACGGTATTCGTTGACCGGCGCCCGACGCTCCCGCACCTGCTCGATCAGGGCCAGCAGCGGACTACCGAAGGGGATGAAGGTCGAAATGCGATGACGCGCCAAATGGCTGGCGCTCGCGCCGAAGAAGGCCTCGGCCTCCCAATTGGCAAAGCTGATATGGCCCTCGGCATCGACCATGATGACCGGGTGCTGCATGGCGTTGATGACCGCCATCGCCACGCCGTTGTTAAGGTTGTCGCCTGTCATGCAGCCTCCCGCCGCCGGTCCGCGCCCATTGCCGCTTGCGCCAGGCAACGCGCCAAGGCCTTCGCGACGAAAGCCGGATCCCTGGACGTCATGATTTCCACTTTCTCAGCCGCCGGCACATCCGGGGCGAATCGATCGAGATACCAGCCGACATGCTTGCGCGCATGACGAACCGCAACGTCGGAGCCGTAATGTGCGAGCATCGCCTCATAGTGCTCGACTGCCAGAGCGGGAATCTCTCCGCGCCCGGGTCCGTCATGCCCCGCGATCCAACCGGCATGCCAGGGACGCCCCTGGCAGGCACGCCCGACCATCACCGCGTCGGCGCCGGAGCGACGGCGGATGGCCTCGGCGTCCTCGCGGCTTGCGACATCGCCATTGGCCACCAGCGGCACCGTGACGACATCGCGCACAGCAGCGATCGCATCCCAATTGGCTTGCCCCTCATAGAACTGCATCCGGGTGCGTCCATGAACAGTAATCATCTGCACACCGACCGCTTGGGCACGCGCAGCGATCTCGGGAGCATTCATCGAATTCTCGTCCCAGCCCAACCGCATCTTAAGCGTCACCGGAACCTTAACGGCACGGACCGTCGCCTCGACCAGCGACAGCGCATGATCAGGATCGCGCATCAGCGCCGAACCGGAATAGCCGCCGATCACCTTTTTCGCCGGACACCCCATGTTTATGTCGATGATGTCGGCGCCGTTGGCTTCGGCGATCCGCGCCGCCTCCGCCATCCAATGCGCCTCGCGGCCGGCCAACTGCACCATATGCGGCGTCAGCCCCGCCCCTTTCAGCCGCGACCAGGATTCAGCCGCATTATGGACCAGTTCCTTGCTGGCCACCATTTCGGTAACGACCAAGCCGGCGCCGAAGCGCCACGCAAGCTGCCGGAACGGCAGATCGCTGACACCTGACATCGGAGCAAGGATCACGCGATTGCGGATCGACACAGGGCCGATGTCGAAGGGTGCTTGCATGGAGCTTGAGCTCAAGTGACTATCTTTCGGGCAACAAATCAATCTGCTTCATTTTTAGCCACTAAAAATCACCTTGCCAAGGGCTTTCCTTGGGTCCGTAACTAAATTCAAACAGATGGTAGAATATCGCCCCAGCAATAGGTAGACCACACCCTCGGCACCCCCATGTCAAGACCGGACACTGCAATGCAGCAATGCACCAATATAGTCATCGGCATCATCGTTGTCGCCGCCGGGCGCGGTGAACGCGCGGGCCAATCCATCGAAGGGCCGAAGCAATATCGGCGGATCGGTGGAATCCCAGTCATCACCCGCACGCTGGAGAAATTCCTGGCTTGGTCGGGAACGGCGCGCATCGTGACCGTCATTCATCCGGACGATGCCGGACTCTTCGATGCGGCGCGGGGCGGTCTCATCGACGGCGGCAGGATCTCCGTTACCATCGGCGGCAAAACACGGCAGCAATCCGTCCTGGCAGGTCTGCGCGCCCTTTCCGACTGCGGTGTGACCCACGTGATGATCCACGACGCAGTGCGGCCGTTCTTTGACACTGCGCTGCTGGAACGCATCACCAGAGAGATCAAGGAAGGACATGTCTGCGTTCTTCCGGCGACGCCCGTCACCGATACGCTGAAGCGCGGCGATCCAGCCGGGCTGGTAGCCGAAACAGTGCCTCGCGATGACCTGTTCGCCGCCCAGACGCCGCAGACCTTCGCCTTTGCCGCAATACTCAAGGCACATGAGGCGGCGGAAGCCTCCGGTCGGACCGACTTCACCGACGATGCCTCAATTGCCGAATGGGCGGGCCTGCCGGTAAAACTGGTCGAAGGGGCGCCTGACAATGTGAAACTGACCGTGCAGAGGGATATTGCCATGGCCGATGCCAAGCTCAACAGCCAAGCCCTGCCCGACGTCCGGACCGGCAACGGTTATGACGTCCACCAACTCGAATCCGGCGATGGCGTAACACTGTGCGGCATATTCATCCCGCACGATCAACGACTGAAGGGCCACTCCGATGCCGATGTGGCGTTGCATGCCCTGACCGACGCTCTGCTTGCCACCTGCGGCGCAGGCGACATCGGCGATCATTTTCCACCATCGGACCAGCAATGGAAGGGTGCGCCGTCCCGGATCTTTCTCGAGCATGCGGCCCGGATCGTGCGCGACGCCGGCGGTACGATCATGAATGCCGACATTTCGCTGATCGCTGAAGCGCCAAAGATCGGCCCGCATCGCCAGGCCATGCGCGAGAAGCTGTCCGAAATTCTCGAGATCTCGCTCGACCGCTGCTCGGTGAAGGCGACCACCAACGAGACCATCGGCTTTGTTGGACGGCGCGAAGGCATTGCCGCGATCGCCACCGCGACCGTTGTTTTTCGCGGAGCGGGGCAATGAGCCTCTATCCAGCCGATATTGAAGTGGCCGCGGCCGGTGTCATCGCCGGATTCACCGCCCGCAAACTGACGGTCGCCACAGCAGAATCCTGTACCGGCGGACTGATCATCGGCGCTCTCACCGAGATTGCCGGCTCATCCGCCGTCGTCGATCGTGGCTTCATCACCTATTCCAACCAGGCAAAGATCGACCTTCTCGGTGTCTCGGCCGAAACCCTGGCGCACCATGGCGCGGTGTCGCGTCCTACAGCCATTGAGATGGTCAACGGCGCTCTGCAACGGTCAAGATGCGATGTCGCAGTCGCAGTCACGGGTATTGCCGGTCCCGGCGGCGGCAGTGACGAAAAGCCTGTCGGCCTCGTGCACGTGGCCGCAAGAAGACACGACGGCACCGTGCTTCATCGCGAGATGTGCTATGGTGACCTGGGGCGATCGGGAATTCGCTTGGCGACCGTCAGAACTGCGCTCGAGATGCTCGGCGAGCTGGCAAGGTGAGATGAACGGGACAGGCTGGATGGCGTCAACCTCGTGGACATTGCTAAAGGCCGCCGTCGCGCTTTGCCTGGCAGCCTCCGCAGCTTCGGCCGCACCGTCCCCCTATGCGCCCGGATCCATCGCTCCGACCCCTGACCAGCCCGCGCTTGATCGGGCTCTTGCTGCGTTCTATGGCCAGTGGAAATCGATCTATCTTCGTGAGGGCTGCGGCGAAGGCCGCGTGCTGGTGCGGACTGACGGTGATGGGAAACCCACCTACGGAGGCTCGGCCAAGACGACCATCACGGTCTCCGAGGCGCATGGCTACGGCATGCTCGCAACCGTCATGATGGCGGATTTCGATCCTGACGCCCAACGCCTGTTCGACGGCATGGTGCTCTACTTCCACGACCACCCGGCAAACTCCGACCCAGGCCTGATGGCCTGGAACCAGGTTGAGGATTGCTCGAACGCCGGTAAGGACGTCGGGGGATCGAACAGCGCGACCGATGGCGATCTCGATATTGCCTATGCGCTGCTTTTGGCCGAGAGCCGTTGGGGAAATGGTGGAGCATACGATTACGGCGCCGAGGCTCGGCGCGTGATTGCCGCCATCCTAGCCCATGAGGTCCGACAGCCTGGCGATATTCTGCTGATCGGCGATTGGGCCAAGGCGGCAGATGAAACAACCTATGCCGCAACGACCCGCTCGTCGGACTTCATGCAGTCGCACTTCGCCGCTTTCGCCGAGCGCACGGCAGACAAGCGCTGGCTCGATTTGCGCGACACGATCTATGGCATTATCGACACTGTCGGCCACAAGTATTCCCGCCGCACCGGCCTCATGCCCGATTTCATCGTCGGTCTTCCGGAGCACCCCAAGCCTGCGCCGGCAGGCTTTCTCGAAGGTGATTACGATGGCGGATTTTCCTGGAACGCTGCCCGCTACCCCTGGCGCGTCGGCCTCGATTTCCTGCTAACCGGCGACGAACGGGCCCGCAAAGCACTGCGGCCGCTGAACGCCTGGGCAAGGCAGACGACGAAAGGCAAGCCGGAACGTTTCGCCGACACCTATCGCCTGGACGGAAAGCCCGCCCCCGACGCAGGTCACGGCGGGATGGCTTTCGTCTCGATGCTCGCGGTATCGGCCATGATTGACAAAGACAATGAGGACTGGCTCGACGCCCTGTGGGCGGCCATGGACAGCAGGCCGGCGACAGCGGAAGACTATTTCGGCAACACGTTGAAACTGATGGCGATGATCACCGTCACCGGTCACTGGGCGAAGCCCTGAACGCCGTTAATCCACGTAGATCTCGTCGGCGCGCGCCTCAAAGGCTTCAGCGAACATGCGGAAGGCGCGGTCGAACATCGACCCCATCAACGCACCGAGAATGCGGTTCTTGAACTCGTAGTCGATGAAGAAATGCACCGAACAACCGCCGTCACGGTTCATCTCGAAACGCCAGCGATTGTCGAGATAACGGAACGGCCCCTCGATGTACTTAACATCGATGGCCAGTTCGGCGGGGTTGAGCAGCACCTGGGTGCTGAAGGTCTCACGTATCGCCTTGTAGCCGACTGTCATGTCCGCCACCAGCAGCTCCTTGCCGTCACGCTCGCGCCGCGAACGGATGTTCAGCGCCTCGCAGAGCGGCAGGAACTCGGGATAGTGCTCCACGTCAGCAACGAGAGCGTACATCCGCTCGGGCGAATGTCTGACGATACGGCGGGTTTCAAACTGCGGCATTTCCGAGAGCTAATGTCGCCGGTCGAGATTGGCAAGTAGTCCGCGACTGTCGCCATGCGATTTCAACACCAGAAGCGGAATTTCACGCCTCTCCGCCGCCAGCTTTTCGATAATCTTCGGCGTCTCGTTGCGTTCGAATTGCCAAATATAACGCAGGAACTCCAGATCCACCCGTTCCGGACAGCCCTCAGCCATTTCCGGGCGCGTGCGACCGGCATAGCGGAACCAGCGAGTAACGACGCCGCAGAGCGATACGCGGCGAGGCGGACGCAGCCAGATTACGAGGTCCGCGCGTGCCAGGCGTTCCGGCAGAGTTCTCGGGCTCGTTCCGTCCGTCACCCATCGGGCTAATGCGACGAGTTCGGCAATCCTCCGGTTGGCGCCCTCGCGGGGCCGCTGTTGCCAGCCGGGCAACCAGAACACATCCCTGTCCATTGAAATGTAATGCAGCTGAAAACGTTCGGCCAGCGCCCGGGCCAGAGTGCTCTTGCCGCTGCCCGAGCAGCCGATCACCAGAATGCGCTCGGCATTCGGCACCAAGCGCGCCCCTTCGGCCAAATCAACCGGACGGGATACCATTCAGACCTCACGAAACATGTGTCGCATCAGCTTTCGCGGATGCTGTAACAAGTCCGCATGACAGTCACTTGACCGTCCCGGCGCAATGCGAAGAATGTCACGCCAGCTTCAGCAGCAGGCGGACGGTACAGGCTCGCCAAGGCGAGGATCATCGACAGGGAGCAGCTAGCGCCATTCGCCAAGCCTGCGGGCTATCGGGAGGACCAGAGCTTCTCACGATTGGCCTTGAGCCGGGCGAAATCGTCACCCGCATGATGCGACGAGCGCGTCAGCGGGCTCGACGACACCATCAGGAACCCCTTGGCATAGGCGACTGTCTCGTAAGACTTGAACTCATCCGGTGTGACGAAGCTCATCACCTGGTGATGCTTGCGAGTCGGCTGCAGATACTGGCCGATGGTCAGGAAATCGACGTCGGCGGTACGCAGATCGTCCATCAACTGCAGAACCTCGTTCCGCTCTTCGCCGAGGCCGACCATAATGCCGGACTTGGTGAACATCGTCGGGTCGAGTTCCTTGACCCGCTGCAAGAGGCGGACCGAGTGGAAATACCGGGCGCCCGGACGCACCGTCAGATAATTGCCCGGCACGGTTTCCATATTGTGGTTGAAGACGTCCGGCTTAGCGGCCACGACACGCTCAAGCGCGCCCGGCTTTTTCAGGAAGTCAGGCGTCAGAATTTCGATCGTCGTCTCCGGCGATGCCGCGCGGATAGCCCAGATCACCTTCTCGAAATGCTCGGCGCCGCCATCCTCCAGGTCATCGCGGTCGACCGAGGTGATGACGACATGCTGCAGGCCCATCTGCTTGACGGCCTTGGCGACATTCTCCGGCTCATCCTGATCCAGCGCGTTCGGCTTGCCGGTCGCGACGTTGCAGAAGGCGCAGGCGCGGGTACAGATCTCGCCCATAATCATGAAAGTCGCGTGCTTCTTGTCCCAGCACTCGCCAATGTTCGGGCAGCCCGCCTCCTCGCAAACCGTCACCAGCTTGTGGCTGCGTACCAGCTCTCGAGTTTCCGCATACCCTTTGGAGGTCGGCGCCTTCACGCGAATCCACTCGGGCTTGCGCATCACCTCGGTGTCCGGCCGGTGGGCCTTTTCCGGATGGCGCACGCGCGCCTGGGGGTCGTTGATCTTGTCGAGAATGGTAACCACGTGTCGTTACTCCGCGCCTGCTGGGCTCTTGCCCGGCGCTCTTAGCATTGATGGCTGTAGGTGAAAACCAGCGTGTCTGTGGTGCGACGTCCGGTCGCCTGGCAGCGCTCCATCACCTCGCGGGTACCGCGGAGCGTCACCCGCGTCTGATTACGATCGACCGGTCCCTCGACATGATACTCAAGTGGAGAACCCGGGCAGAATTTCGAAAAGACCCGCGCCGTACCGGAATACCAGCCATTGACGTTGGAGCCATTGAACAGAAGCGTCCCCTGCCGCACCCCAGCACCACGCATACCCTGCTTGGGATATTCGTAATAGAAAGCGCGCTGGTTGCCGGCGGCGGTGAGCCGCATCAACGACCCATTATGGTCCCAACAGGAATCCGCCAAGACCGCACCTGGTGCGAATGCCGTCATTGCAGCAACGAGACAAACGATTTTTCTGCCAATGCCTGCGACCATGACCTGCCTCCTCCAAAGAACCGCGCCGGCTGTCCTTGCCCTCAGCGCCTCACCAGTTTCACCACGAACAGCAAAATGCTCGCGCCGACAAAGCTGGTGACCAGATAGCCCAGCCAGTCCCCCTCCACCCCGACGCCGAAACGCCGGAAAATGGCGGACGCGACAACGGCGCCGACAACGCCGATGAGGATGTTCATCAGCAACCCGAAGCGAACGCCCATAAATTTGCCCGCAAGCCATCCGGCAAGGCCGCCGACGATGATCGTCAGGAACCAGCCGATCTGAAATGTCGTCATTACCAACTCCTTCGTTGAAGTCCCGCCCCTACATAGGTGGCGGGACACAGCCCCACAACTTGCCCTTAGGCGTTGAGCACGCGCCCATAGGCGTCGAGCACGCTTTCCTTCATCATTTCAGACAGTGTCGGATGTGGGAAGATCGTATGCATCAACTCTTCCTCGGTCGTCTCGAGGTTCATAGCCACCACGAAGCCCTGGATCAGTTCGGTTACCTCGGCGCCGACCATGTGGGCTCCGAGCAATTCGCCGGTCTTCCTGTCGAAGATCGTCTTCACGAGGCCATTGTCCTCGCCGAGCGCGATTGCCTTGCCATTGGCGTTGAAGTTGAAACGGCCGACGCGGATGTCACGGCCCTCAGCCTTGGCCTTGGCTTCAGTCATGCCGACGGAGGCGACCTGCGGATTGCAATAGGTGCAGCCGGGAACCTTGCTCTTGTCGGTGGCGTGGACATTCGGCAGGCCTGCGATCTTCTCGACGCAGACCACGCCCTCGTGCTCGGCCTTGTGAGCGAGCATCGGCGGGCCGGCGACATCACCAATGGCGTAGAGGCCCGCTATATTGGTCTTGCCGTAGCCGTCGATGACAATGCAACCGCGATCGGTCTTGACGCCAAGAGCCTCGAGACCGAGATTTTCGATATTGCCTTGTACGCCAACGGCCGAGATCAGCCTGTCGGCCGTGATCGTCTGGACCTTGCCATCCTTGGTCTCGACATGCGCGGTGATCGAATCTGTGCCCTTCTCGACCTTGGAGACCTTCGCCTCGGTGACGATCTTCAGGCCGCGCTTTTCCAACGCCTTGCGAGCGATCGCCGAAATCTCGGCGTCCTCGACCGGCATGATCTGCGGCATCAGTTCGACGACGGTGACATCAACGCCCATCGAGCGGTAGAAAGAGGCAAATTCGATGCCGATCGCGCCGGACCCCATAACCACCAGCGACTTCGGCATGAAATCGGGTTTCATCGCCTCGAAATAGGTCCAGATCAGTTTACCATCCGGCTCGATACCCGGTAGCGCGCGCGGACGTGCGCCGGTGGCGACGATGATGTGCTTGGCGGTGTAGGTACCCTCGCCCAGCACGCCCTTGGGAACCGGGTTCTGCGGCTGCACAGCCGGCTTGGATGGCTTGCCGACGACAATCTCGTTCGCCTTGGTGAGCTTAGCCTCACCCCAGATCACGTCGATCTTGTTCTTCTTCATCAGAAAACCGACGCCGCCATTCAGACGGGCCGACACGCCGCGCGAACGGGCCACCACGTCCTTGACGTCAGCGGTCATCGTACCGTTGAGCGTCAAGCCGTAGGATTTGGCGTGATTGGAGAGGTCGAGGATTTCGGCGGAGCGCAACAGCGCCTTGGTCGGGATGCAGCCCCAGTTAAGGCAAATGCCGCCCAGATGCTCCCGTTCGACGATAGCGGTCTTCAAGCCCAGTTGGGCTGAACGAATAGCGGCGACATAGCCACCGGGGCCGGAGCCGATAATGAGCACGTCATAGGCATTGGACACTGGCATTCATCTCCTCTTTGACGGCAGGGCCCCACCGTACGGCGGAGCCCCTCCGAGGGATGAAGCCGGACCGTATCAGGCCTTGGTCAGCATCCCGTAGATTTCATCCTTCAGAACCATGCGCTGCTTGCGCATGTTTTCCATCTCAACATCGCCCAACGGCTCGACTTCCGTCTCCGCACGATGGATGGTCCGGTTCACGTCGCGGTAGTCTTCAAGCAGCTTCGCGAACTGCTCGTCGCTCACTTTGAGCGCATGAATCTTGTCCGCAAATTCCGGAAACTCGTCGTGGATTTCGTGCGGGGTATTCGACATTCGGTATCTCCTCTGTTGTCGGTCGATACCTGTAGCCTATTCGCCCGAAAATGCCACCCCCTTGATCTTGATCAACTTTCGCCGGCTATTCCATCAAATTCCCATCAGCATGCGGACCACCGGTTCGAGCCCCCGACCGATCGCTCGGGTATTGTCCGCATCGAGATGGATCCCGTCGAGCGGACTGGTCACCGCCACAGAACCGGCATCGAAAAAACCACAGCCAGTCTCGTCCGCGAGATCCCGGTAGAAACTCGCCAGCATTGCCGATTCGTCGAGCGCGCCGCGGAACATCGCCGCGAAATGCGCGTTCGCCGTCTCGCAGATCGCCGGCGGCGCAACGATCAGGATCTCCGGCACCTCGAAGCCGAATCCCCAATCGTGATGCCGGATCAACTTGACCAGCCGGTCGATCCCCTTGGTCGCGGCGATCGCCGTACCGGCGATGCCCCGCTTCATGTCATTGGTGCCGAGTAGCAGGATCACCAGATCCACCGGCTTGTGGCTTTCCAGCACACTCGGCAGCAGTTTCACGCCGTTCCTCTCGCAATCGGCGAGATGGTCGTCATAAGCGGTCGTGCGCCCGTTCAGGCCTTCGGCGATGACATTGACCTCAGGACCAAGCGCAGCTCCCAGAACACTCGGCCAACGCTCGCTATGGGGATGCCGGCCAACGGTCTGGGGATCGTACCCCCAAGTCAGGCTGTCGCCATAGCAGAGAACGGATTTCATCGCAGAGCACCTCCGCTATCAGACCAACATACCCATCGGGTTCTCGATGTAGCGCTTGAAGGCGCCGAGCAGTTCGGCCCCGAGCGCGCCATCGACGCAACGATGGTCGGTCGACAAGGTCACGGTCATGACATTGGCGATCTTCATTTCTCCGTTCTTCACCACCACGCGTTCCTCGCCGGCGCCGACCGCAAGGATCGTCGCATGCGGAGGATTGATGACGGCGGAGAACTGCTTGACACCCATCATACCCATGTTCGACACCGACGTGGTGCCGCCCTGGTATTCCTCGGGCTTCAGCTTGCGTTCCTTGGCGCGGCGGCCCAGATCCTTCATCTCGTTGGAGATGCTCGACAGGGTCTTCAGTTCCGCATGACGGATGATCGGTGTGATCAGACCGCCCGGGATCGACACGGCGACACCGACATCGGCATGTTTGTGCTTGACCATATTGCTCTCGGTCCAGGAGACGTTGGCATCCGGAACAGCCGTCAGCGCCATGGCCATCGCCTTGATGATCATGTCGTTGACCGAGAGTTTGTAGGCTGCTGCGCCCTCCTTGCGGGGAGCCGCATCGTTGAGCTGGGCGCGAAGTGCCAAAAGCGCGTCCAGCTCGCAATCGACGGTGACGTAGAAATGCGGAATGGTCTGCTTGGATTCCACCAAGCGCTTGGCGATCGTCTTGCGCATGCCGTCATGCGGTACAAGCTCGTAGGAACCGGGTTCGAATAGCTTGAGCACGGCCTCTTCCGAGGCACCCTTGGCCATGGTCGCTGCGGCCGCAGCAGATGCAGATGCACCCGCAATTGCCGGAGCAGCCTTGGCGACAGCGCCCGAAGCCGCCTTTTCAACATCGCTCTTGACGACGCGGCCATGTGGACCGGAACCGGAGACCGCCTTCAGATCGAGGCCGGCTTCCTTGGCAAGGCGACGAGCCAGCGGCGAAGCGAACACGCGCGCGCCGGACTGTGCGACCGCCGCTGGCGTCGAGGGTGCCGGAGCCTTGTCGGTGGTCGGCGCAGCAGTCGCAGGAGCCGCCTCCGCCTTGACCTCGGCAGCAGCCTCGGCCTTTGCCGGCGCAACCGAACCGCCACTGGCAGCGGCCGCAGCCAGATCCTCGCCATCAGCGGCGAGGATGGCGATCAGGGCATTGACCTTGACACCTTCCGTGCCGGCCGGAACGACCAGCTTGGCGACCGTGCCCTCATCGACAGCTTCGACTTCCATCGTAGCCTTGTCGGTCTCGATCTCGGCGATCACGTCGCCTGACTTGACCTTATCGCCTTCCTTGACCAACCACTTGGAAAGATTGCCCTCTTCCATGGTCGGGGAGAGTGCCGGCATCGTGATATTGATCGGCATGTGCTGACCCTCCCGTTACTTGTAGCAGACGGTTTTGACCGCCTCGACCACTTCGCCGACATTCGGCAGAGCAAGTTTTTCGAGGTTTGCCGCGTAGGGCATGGGCACGTCCTTGCCGGCGATCGTCAGGATCGGCGCATCGAGATAGTCGAAGGCCTGCTGCATCACGCGGGTGGCGATTTCCGTGCCGACGGACGACTGCGGATAGCCTTCCTCGACGGTGACCAGGCGGCCGGTCTTCTTCACCGATTCGATGACGGTCGGCAGGTCCATCGGGCGGATGGTGCGCAGATCGATGATCTCGACGTCGATGCCGTCCTTGGCCAGTTCCTCGGCTGCCTTGACCGCATAGGTCATGCCGATGCCGAAGGAGACGATGGTGGCATCCTTGCCGACCTTATGAACGCGCGCCTTGCCGATCGGCAGGACGAAGTCATCCAGCTTCGGCACTTCGAACGAGTGACCGTAGAGGATTTCGTTCTCCAGGAAGATGACCGGGTTCGGATCGCGGATCGCAGCCTTCAGCAAGCCCTTGGCGTCAGCCGCCGTATAGGGCTGAATGACCTTGAGGCCAGGAATATGACTGTACCAGGACGCATAGTCCTGGCTGTGCTGGGCGCCGACGCGGGCGGCCGCACCGTTCGGGCCGCGGAACACGATCGGCGCGCCCATCTGGCCGCCCGACATGTAGAGCGTCTTGGCGGCCGAATTGATGATCTGGTCGATCGCCTGCATGGCGAAGTTGAAGGTCATGAACTCGACGATCGGACGAAGACCGGCCATGGCCGCACCGACGCCGACGCCGGCAAAGCCGTGCTCGGTGATCGGTGTGTCGACGACGCGCTTGGCGCCAAACTCCTGCAGCAGGCCTTGGGTGATCTTGTAGGCGCCCTGATATTCGGCAACCTCCTCACCCATAACGAAGACGTCCGGATTGGCGCGCATCTCCTCGGCCATGGCCTCGCGCAGCGCTTCACGCACCGTGATCGTCACCATTTCGGTGCCGGCCGGAATATCCGGATCGGCGGCCGGCGCAGAGACCGGCGCGGCCGGAACGGGCGCAGATGCGGCGGCGGATGCAGCAACAGGTGTCGGCGCAGCCTCAGCCGGGGCGGCCTTTGGCACTGCGACATCCGAAGCACTTTCGCCATCCTGCAACAGAACGGCGATCGGCGTATTGACCTTGACGCCTTCGGTGCCGGCGGCGATCAGCAACTTGCCGAGCACGCCTTCATCGACGGCTTCCACTTCCATGGTCGCCTTGTCGGTCTCGATCTCGGCGATCACATCGCCAGCCTTGACGGTATCGCCCTCCTTCTTGACCCATTTGGAAAGCGTGCCTTCTTCCATCGTCGGAGAAAGGGCGGGCATCAAAATTTCGATAGGCATGGGTTCCCTCCCCGATTACAGCAGAATGTCGGTGTAGAGTTCGGATGCATCCGGCTCCGGATCAGACTGCGCGAAATCCGCGCTGTCAGCGACGATGTCGCGCACGTCCTTGTCGATAGCCTTGAGCTCATCCTCGCTCGCCCAGCCCTTTTCGAGCAGACGAACGCGCACCTGCTCAATCGGATCGTGCTCGGAGCGCATCTTCTGGACCTCATCCTTAGAGCGGTACTTCGCCGGGTCGGACATGGAGTGACCGCGATAGCGGTAGGTCATCATCTCGAGAATGACCGGCCCCTTGCCCGAACGGCAGAATTCGGCCGCCTGCTCGCCCGCAGCCTTGACCGCCCGAACATCCATGCCGTCGACTTGCAGACCCGGAATATTGAAGGCCAGACCGCGCTGGGCAAAATTCGTCTGCGCCGAGGCGCGCGAAACGGCGGTCCCCATAGCGTAGCGATTGTTCTCGATCACATAGATGACCGGCAGCTTCCACAGCTCAGCCATATTGAAGCTCTCGTACACCTGCCCCTGATTGGCCGCACCATCACCGAAATAGGCGACCGAGATATTGCCGTTGCCGCGATAGGCGTTAGCGAAGGCCAGCCCGGTTCCGAGCGGCACCTGCGCGCCGACGATGCCATGCCCGCCGTAGAAATTCTTTTCCTTGGAAAACATGTGCATCGAGCCGCCCTTACCCTTGGACAGACCGCCGCGACGCCCGGTGAGTTCCGCCATAACGCCGCGCGCACTGATGCCGCATGCCAGCATATGGCCGTGGTCACGATAGCCGGTGATCATCTGATCACCATCCTTGAGCGCCATCTTCATGCCGACGACGACGGCTTCCTGGCCGATATAGAGGTGACAGAAACCACCGATGAAGCCCATGCCATAGAGTTGGCCGGCCTTTTCCTCGAAACGCCGGATCAGCAGCATCTCACGATAGGACGCAAGCTCGGCCTCACGATCGAACTCGGCGATCGCGCCCTCACTGAAATCCTTTTTGGCAGGCTTGGCCGAAGTTTTACGGCCGGTAGCAATCGCGGATTTTCGCGGCGCCATTCATCCCTCCCTAGGGTTATGTCGGATCTTGATTGAGCAACAGTCTAGGCAAGAATGACCGCGCCCGCAATGCCATAAATGCATGGCTCGCATTCACGATAATTGTATGTTTTCAATGAAAAATTTCCAATTAACCAGATTTCGGTTAATTGAGGAAACTGTCAAAAATGACAATCTCGTCCGGCCGCGACATGTTGAGTTGATATCGCGCCTTCTCGTCGATCATGTCTCGCTCGAGCGAACCGTCGCTCAGCAATTCCACCTGCCGCTCCAGCTGCTGGCGATGCTCGACCAGCGCCGCCAGCTCGGCACTGCGCGCGATGCGCTGACGCTCGAATTCCTGGGCCGCCCGCAGACCGTAATCGCCATGGATCGAATGATAGCCGAAGTAGGAGAGAAAGGCGATGGTGACGGCTGGAAGAATGAGGCGTCCGAATTTTCTATTCTTATGGTGCCTGGTCCACATGCGAAGGGTGCCTTGAAACGCAAAACTATCCCAGCAAATTATCGGTGATAGTTTAACCGACCGTTGACCGTAATCCGCGACCAAAGAAAAAAGCCGCACCCCTTATCGGGGTACGGCCTTCAAACAAGCGGCGGCGGCGTAATCAGGCGCGCAGGATCGAAGTCCCGGCGTAGCGGGCCTGCGGGCCGAGCATCTCCTCGATGCGGATCAGCTGGTTGTATTTCGCCAGGCGGTCAGAGCGCGACAGCGAGCCCGTCTTGATCTGTCCGCAATTGGTGGCGACAGCGAGGTCGGCGATGGTCGAATCCTCGGTCTCGCCCGAGCGGTGCGACATGACCGCGGTATAACCCGCCGTGTGTGCGGTAAACACAGCGTCCAGCGTTTCGCTGAGCGAACCGATCTGGTTGACCTTGATCAGGATCGAGTTGGCCACGCCCATCTTGATGCCGTCGCGCAGGCGCGCGGAATTGGTGACGAACAGGTCGTCACCGACCAGTTGGCAGGAATTGCCGATCTTGTCGGTCAGGATTTTCCAGCCATCCCAGTCGTCCTCCGCCATGCCGTCCTCAATCGAGATGATCGGATACTTGGCGGCGAGATCAGCGTAGTAGGCCGCCATTTCAGCGCTGTCGAGCACGCGCCCCTCGCCCTGCAGGTCGTATTTGCCGTCCTTGAAGAACTCCGACGATGCCGGATCAAGCGCGAGGAAGATGTCCTCGCCGGGCTTGTAACCGGCCTTCTCGATCGCTTTCATGATGAAGTCGAGCGCTTCCGGCGCGCTTTTGAGATTCGGGGCGAAGCCGCCCTCGTCGCCGACATTGGTGTTGTGACCCTGTGCGGCAAGTTCCTTCTTGAGCACGTGGAAGACTTCCGACCCCATGCGCACCGCGTCGCGCATGGTGTCGGCGCCGACCGGCATGATCATGAACTCCTGGAAGTCGATCGGATTGTCGGCATGCGCGCCGCCGTTGATGATGTTCATCATCGGAACCGGCAGGACATGGGCGTTGGTGCCGCCGATGTAGCGGTACAGCGGCAGGCCGGAGGCTTCGGCAGCCGCCTTGGCGACGGCAAGCGAAACGCCGAGGATGGCGTTGGCGCCAAGGCGCGACTTGTTGGCCGTACCGTCCAGTTCGATCATCAGGTTGTCGATCTGGATCTGGTTTTCCGCATCCAGGCCACCGATCGCGTCGAAGATTTCGGTGTTGACGTATTCGACCGCCTTTTCAACACCCTTGCCAAGATAACGGCTACCGCCGTCACGCAGTTCGACGGCTTCGTGTGCGCCTGTCGAGGCGCCCGAGGGAACCGCCGCACGGCCCATGCTGCCGTCTTCCAGATAGACGTCGACCTCAACGGTCGGATTGCCACGGCTGTCGAGAATTTCGCGGCCGATAATGTCGGTGATGGCAGTCATGAGGGCCTCCCTGCTTTGGGTGGGGATTGAGGATGGCCTGTCTTAATCGATGATGCGGAAAATACAATGGCGGCGACATGACAGAAGCCCATAGACGATGCCGGACTCGCGCATGAACGCAAAACGCCGGCCACAGGCCGGCGTTCATGAGCGATGACTTTTTTTGGCGCGAGCGAGATCAGGCTTTGGCGATCGCGTCAAAGGCAAGCAACTTTTCGAGCAGGCGCGGCATGTTTTCCAAAGCGATCATGTTCGGTCCGTCGCAAGGTGCGTTGTCTGGGTCCTGATGGGTCTCGATGAACACGCCGGCAACGCCGACGGCAATGGCTGCGCGCGCCAGCGTCTCCACGAACCGCCGTTCACCACCCGAGGAACTACCCTGGCCTCCCGGCTGCTGCACCGAATGGGTGGCGTCGAAGATGACCGGCGCGCCCATTGCCGCCATGATCGGCAGCGAGCGCATGTCGGACACCAGCGTGTTGTAGCCGAACGACGCGCCACGTTCGCACAGCATGACATTCGCATTGCCGCTGGCATTGATCTTGTTGAGGACGTTCTTCATGTCCCAAGGAGCAAGGAACTGGCCCTTCTTGACATTGATTGCCCGGCCGGTCTCGGCGGCGGCGACCAACAGGTCGGTCTGGCGGCAGAGGAAAGCCGGGATCTGCAGAACGTCGACGACCGGAGCGACCAGCCGGCAGTGCTCTTCGGTGTGCACGTCGGTCAGCACCGGAAAGCCGAATTCCTTCTTGAGGTCGGTAAAAACTTCCATCGCCTTTTCCAGGCCGATGCCACGCTCGGCCGACAGCGACGTGCGGTTCGCCTTGTCGAAGGACGACTTGTAGACCAGGCCGAGGTTCAATTCACGGCAAAGCTCGGAGAGTTTGCCGGCGACCATGAAGGCGTGATCCCGGCTTTCCATCTGACACGGACCGGCGATCAGCGAGAAGCGCTTGGAATTGGAAAAGACGACCTTGGCGGCACCTTCGCCGACGACGACTTCGGAATTGGTCGGATTGCTCATCAAACTTCCTCGAACACGAAGGGCACGCCCTGCCCCGCCTCATGCGGAACGACCAGACGCGCACCATGGCGGCTGTATGCGACGCCATTAGCAGCGAGCAGCCGCTCTGTCACGCCGATATTCGCAACCTTGACGACCAGAAGCAGGCCCTTGAGCCCGCGTCCGCCGGCCTTGGTATCGATCCCGAAGTAGCCAGAAAGACCCGTCGGGGTCAGCACCTCAACCTTGGCATTCGCCAGTTGCAACATAAGGCCGAATGAATGTGCCTCGACCTCGCGCTGCCCGAAAACCCCTTCGAGCAGATATTGGAAATCACTCGGGTTTTCCTCGCAAAGCACCACCGTCGAAAGGCCAAGCGCCCCGTTCTCGTGCCGGGCCAGCGTGCCACGATCCGCCGGCAGCGGATTGACCCGCTCGCAGGCAAACAAGAAGAAATCGGGAGAACGCAGGTCGGCGGCAAAGGCGAGCTTGAAGCCGCCAACCACCTCGGAGCCGTCCGCCATCTTGAAGGCGCGCTCAAAATGCAGCATCGGTCCGCCGGAAAAGCCGGCAGCGACGAAACGCCTGTGATCCGCCTCGGCATCGCCGGTCTTCATCACGATCGCGGAGAGCCCCTCTTGCCCATTGCGGAAGCGAAAGGCCTGGTCACGCGCGACGAACGTATTGCCGGCCTTGGCCGCCGCTTCGCACTCCTCACGGCTGGCAATCGCCAACGGTTCCAGATAGGTGTCGTCGCCGAAGAAAACGCAGGCATTCTCTGTGCCAAACGGATGGCGCGCATCAGCCGCAACCGTGAAACCCAATCCGGTCAGCCGGTCACGCGTCGCCTCGAGCGATGTCACCGGCAAGACAAGATGATCGATTGCGCCCACGCCCTGCGGTCTCGCTGTCATTTGAAATATTCTCCTTGGCCCCTGGCAGATAATCCCTGAGCCTACCTAAAGGCTCCGGCCAGAGGATGAAAGGGTCTCGACGACCTGCCGCAATGCGGCAATGTCCGCGCGGGTCGCCTGCAGTTCAGTCAGCACCTGCATGTCGATCTTGTGATGCAGGGCCAGAACCTCGATCTCGGCCTTGAGATTGATCTCGTAATCCTTGGCTGCCATGTAGCGATCCCGCGCCGCCTGACGGTTCTGACTCATCATTATCACCGGCGCCTGGATTGCCGCCAGCATCGACAGCAGCAGGTTGAGGAAGATAAACGGATAGGGATCAAGGGCTCCCGACGCCAGAATGACGGTATTGAGGATTACCCAGGCGACGAGGAACACCAGGAAGGCGATTATGAAGGTCCAGGAGCCCCCGACGCGGGCAATCGCATCGGCCAGCCGTTGGCTGGGCGTTGCAGCAGCCTGAAAATCCTCGCTTGCATTGGTCGACAGCGTCCGTCGCTCCCGCGCGCGCTTCAGGACTCGCCGTTCGGCCGCGTTCAACTCATTCGCTGATTTGCCCAGCAGTTTGCCTTCCAGATCACCCAACATCGATGCGACGCCTCCAATACGATTTGCCCAACTCATCGCGCCAAAACGCAGCCATGACAATGGCCTCCATGCGAAAGCGGTCGTGTAGCCGTTCCTTCATCAAAGTTTCGATTTCTTCACGGTTTTTTATCCCCTTGCGGAACACAAATGGAACAGATAGTGTCTGTTCTGTATTTGTTTCACCAATTGGGGCACTGCAATATGCTGACGCGCAAGCAACAGGAACTGCTTCTGTTCATCCACGAACGGATGAAGGAATCGGGCGTCCCTCCGTCATTTGACGAAATGAAGGATGCGCTCGACCTCGCCTCGAAGTCGGGCATCCATCGGTTGATCACCGCGCTTGAGGAGCGCGGCTTCATCCGCCGCCTGCCGAACCGCGCCCGCGCGCTCGAAGTGATCAAGCTGCCCGAGGCCTATACGTCGAGCTTGCAGCCACGCCGGGGCTTCTCGCCAAGCGTGATTGAAGGCAGCCTCGGCAAGACACCTGCCGTCGCGTCTAAGGCCGTTGAGGACACGTCGAATTCGGTCAGCGTTCCCGTCATGGGCCGCATCGCCGCCGGCGTGCCGATCTCCGCGATCCAGAACAACACCCACGACATCACCGTTCCCGCGGAGATGCTTGGCGCCGGCGAGCACTATGCGCTCGAGGTCAGGGGTGACTCGATGATCGAGGCCGGCATTCTCGACGGCGACACCGTCATCATCCGCAACGCCGCAAGCGCCAATCCGGGCGACATTATCGTCGCGCTGGTCGACGAGGAGGAAGCGACCCTGAAGCGCTTCCGTCGTCGCGGCGCCTCGATCGCGCTGGAAGCTGCCAATCCAGCCTATGAAACCCGAATCTTCCCGCCGGATCGGGTCAAGATCCAGGGCAAGCTGGTCGGTCTCATTCGCCGCTATCATTGACGTCATCCCGGACCCTCACGACCCCTGGATGCTTCGCAGGATCAACAGGTTTCGGCGAGTTCGGACTGCCCGGCATGCCCGGCTCGAGAAAGCGGTTGGTGCGCCAGTCATAGAGACGGTGAACGGACCAGGGGCGCAAATCCTCGGATAAGGATGTGGTCACAACCACCTCGCGAATGTCCAGGCGTCCGAGGTGTAACTCCACCGCGCCCGTGGCCCTGAGCGTTTCGGCAGTGAACAGCCGCGCGCCGGAGCGGCAAGAGGGAAAGGCCATACGGCGAGCGGTGACGACGATGTCCGCCGTGTCGCAGGCGGGGCCGACAAAGGCAGTTTCGTCTACCGTCGCGATCGTCCAGCCACCGCTCAACCGCGCCACACACCAGGCTTTGGGTTCGCAACGAAAACGCGCCACCCCATCGTCCTGCAAGGCCGTTTGCATCCGCTTGCCCACTGCGATCAGTTCATCGTTCGACCACTGCCGCTCCTGGCGACGGGTGTCTGTTTGTGGTCTATCAGCCCCCACAGCAGACGGGGCAGATGCGCGGTGCGGCAGCGGTTTTGCTTCGGTCTGGATGCTGAGCTCTTCCGGGGCGACATGCTCGTCGAGGCCGAGTGCGGCACGCCATTGCTCAAAAACGAAACGCGGCGGGCGGACGCGATTGGTCGCAAGCCGCCTCTCCGCCACGCGCAGACCGACCAGCCCTCCATCCTCCGAGATCACCACCTCCGCCGGCGCATGCGCTGGCGCCATTGCGACTATGGTGATGCTGCCAGCAAACAGCACCGTTCCGACGTGGCGCAAGCGTGTCCGCAACAGCGTCATAAGCAGCAAACCAGTCGCAGCCGACGGTAGAAACCACGCCGGCATCCGGGTAAATCCGATCGCGTCGTCCCATCCGGCCACGGCCCGGGCAATCAAAAGGACCCAGTCGAGACCGAGCCCCATCAGCCAAAGCAGCGGGGCATCGAGCCCGAAGGGCATAAGCAGCATCGCGCCGAGCCCGGCCGGCATGACCATAAGGGAGATGATCGGCATGGCCGCCAGATTGGCCTCCATGCCGTGCGGCGCCAACCGGTGGAAGTGAGCGATGGCGAAGATGGCGGTCGACAGGCCACCGATCAGCGAGGTGAGAAATGTCGCGCCGATCAGTCGGCCCGTGGCCCCGAGCAAGCCTGCGCCGGGAAATTTGAATTTGAGAGCATTACGCCGCGGCCGTGCCCGCCACGCCGCATAGCCGGCAATCAGCGCCGCCGTCGCGCCGAATGACATCTGAAAGCTCGGCCCCATCACCGCCGAAGGTGTAATGGCGATGATGACGATCGCCGCGATCGCCAGATTACGCAGACTGACCGCTGGGCGGTCAAACAACACCGCGACGAGCATGATCGCGGTCATCACGAAGGCTCTGACAGCGGACACCTGATGGCCGGAGATCAGGAGATATGCGAAGGCGGCCATCAGCGCGCCCGCAGCAGCCAGCTTCTTGATCGCAAACCCCTGGGCGACCCCCGGCAGGAGGCTGAGCAGCATGCGCAACCCAACGAAGAAGATGCCCGAGGCGAGCGCCATGTGAAGGCCGGAGATCGCGGTGATATGGGCAAGGCCCGAAAGCCGCAACGCTTCTGTCGTCGCGCGTGACATGGAGCGCCGCTCGCCAGTGATGATTGCCGTGGCGAAGGCGCCCGCATCGCCACCAATGACATTGCGGAGACGTTCCGATATACCGTCGCGCAGGGAAAAGAGCCAACGCTCGCCGATCGACCAATCCCCCTCCTCGCCCAATTCCGCTGCTGATCCCAACCCCTGTGGGGCCCCGAGGAAGAATCCGACGGCACCAACCCCGTCGAAATAGTTGGCGAAGGCGAAATCGTTGAGGCCGGGCAAAGCCGGTCCGGAGGGTGGTGAAAGCCTGGCCCTGCCCGTCAACCGCTCCCCAAGCAGGACCGGCTGATGCCTGCCCCGTGCCACCAGCGAAACCCGTTCGGGCGGACGCTTCAGCCGTGGTTCGGCGGTGGATGAGAGGCGCAGGACATAGCGCCATTCACCGTTCGCGCCGGGCTCGCGGCGCTCGACGATGCCGGTCAATACCGTCGTTACGCCGGTATCGAGGATCGTCGTTGCCATACGACGCGACTCGAAGTCGGCCGCAAGCATGCCCGCCAGCCACAGCGACACCGCGGCAAGACCGCAGCGCCCCACCCGCCGCCCCGATCCGGCAAGGGCGAAGACTGCAACCGCAATGAAAAACAGGACCGCAATGACCAGTGTGGGCGCCGGCCGACCGAGCGAAAACCAGCACACCGCGCCAACACCGAGGAAGACCGGCACAAAGAGGAAGAAATGACCATGGTCCTCCTCCTGGCCGAGTGCTGTGGAAAAGCGTTCCCGGCTCCTTCGCGACAGGGCCCGCACACGCACCGAGAAACCAGCGGTGGTCCGACGACGAGCCGGCCCAACAGGGAACATGACACACGGAATGACCGGCGGGGTTGGCACCCCATCGCCCCTTGTCGCCGAACCTTGTCGATCGGACAGAACCTCCACGTTCCGCTCCCTCACCGCCGCATCCGCGCCGGTTCTAGCCGGAGACCGGAGGCGTCTTGGCGCCGCGCCAAACTAACAAGCTATGCGTGTTCAGGAAAGCTATCTCCCGTCAAAATTATTCAATCGATTTAGCCCAAACCAATTCATGTTTCAGGGCCTTTCGCGACGCACAATTTGCCCTTCGGATAGCTTGGCATTAACTTCCGGATCATATAGCTACATCCCTACGCTTAACCCCAAGGCGCCCTTTCGGACGCCTTCCCGCCAATTCCGGAGGATTAGCATGACGGACAAAAGCGCTTCTTTGAAACTCGGGGAAACATCGGTCGACCTGACCGTGAAGACCGGTACGATCGGGCCCGATGTCATCGACATCGGCGCCCTTTACAAGAACACCGGCGCCTTCACTTACGACCCGGGCTTCACCTCTACGGCGTCCTGCGAATCCAAGATCACCTACATCGACGGCGATGAAGGCGTTCTGCTGCACCGCGGCTATCCGATCGAACAGCTCGCCGAAAAAGGCGACTTCCTCGAAGTCTGCTACCTGCTGCTCTACGGCGAACTGCCGACCGCCGTGCAGAAGAAGGATTTCGACTATCGCGTCACGCACCACACCATGGTGCATGAGCAGATGTCCAAGTTCTTCTCCGGCTATCGCCGTGACGCCCACCCGATGGCTGTCATGGTCGGCACCGTCGGCGCCTTGTCCGCCTTCTACCACGACTCCACCGACATCACCGATCCGCATCAGCGCATGGTCGCCTCGCTGCGCATGATCGCCAAGATGCCGACGATCGCCGCAATGGCCTATAAGTACCACATCGGCCAACCCTTCGTTTATCCGCGCAACAATCTCGATTATGCTGCGAACTTCCTGCACATGTGCTTTGCCGTACCGTGCGACGATTACAAGGTGAATCCGGTTCTGGCTCGCGCCATGGATCGCATCTTCATCCTGCATGCCGACCACGAGCAGAACGCATCGACCTCGACCGTTCGCCTCGCAGGCTCCTCGGGCGCCAACCCGTTCGCCTGCATCGCGGCCGGCATTGCCTGCCTCTGGGGCCCGGCCCACGGCGGCGCCAACGAGGCAGCCCTCAACATGCTGCAGGAAATCGGCACCGTTGACCGCATTCCCGAATACATCGCCCGCGCCAAGGACAAGAACGATCCGTTCCGTCTGATGGGCTTTGGTCATCGCGTGTACAAGAACTACGACCCGCGCGCCAAGATCATGCAGAAGACCATGTACGAAGTGCTGGAAGCCACCGGCCATTCGGATGATCCGCTAATGCAGGTCGCACTCGAGCTCGAAAAGATCGCGCTCAACGATCCCTACTTCAAGGAAAAGAAGCTCTACCCGAACGTCGACTTCTACTCGGGTATCACGCTTCGCGCCCTCGGCTTCCCGACGACCATGTTCACCGTTCTCTTCGCTCTCGCCCGCACCGTCGGCTGGATCGCCCAGTGGAACGAGATGATCGAGGATCCGCAGCAGCGCATCGGCCGTCCGCGTCAGCTCTACACCGGCGCACCGAAGCGCGATTATACACCGGTTTCGCAGCGCTGAGCGCAGCAGAGCCCAGTCAAGTGAAAAGCCGTCGGAGCAATCCGGCGGCTTTTTTCTTGGGTTTGCGCCTTCTTTGGTCTGCCTCCGGCCTGCTTCAGAGACGAGCCGCCAACTGCCGGCGGTAGATGATCTTCTCAAACTCGCTCACCGCCAGCAGGCCGGAGGCCAGGACAAGCAACCACAGCCATTGCTCCGGCGAGATTGGAGCAACGCCAAGGAGGTTGTTCAAGCCCGGCATATACATGGCACCCATATGCAATGCCTGCGAACCGATAATTCCGATCAACAGGAATGGGTTCGAGAGCAATGATTGACGAAAGACAGATCGCCGCTCCGAGCGGCTGTTGATGCACTGGAAGTTCTCAAACAGCACAAAGAGCACAAGCAGAAGGTTGCGCGCGGCAAACTCACTGGTTCCGGTCGAAATCAACCAATAGAAAAGGCCAAAGCCGCCGCCTCCCATCAGCAGCGTCGCCACGACGATTCTGCGGATCATCAGCGGGTCGAACAGCGATTCCTCAGGCCGGCGCACCGGACGCTGAAGCTCATCACCTTCCGCCGGTTCCGTCACCAGGGCTACATCCTGGCCGCCGTTGGTGACGAGGTTCAGCCAGAGAAGCTGCACCGCCGTCAGCGGCATCGGTGTGCCAAGGATCATGGCGAAAAGGAAAATCAGCACTTCCGCCGCACCGGTCGACACCAGCATGAACACGACCTTGCGAATATTGCTGTAGGCGACCCGCCCTTCACGGATGCCAGCGACGATCGACGCGAAATTGTCGTCGGTCAGGATAATGTCTGCGCTCTCCTTGGCGACATCCGTTCCAGCCCGCCCCATCGCCACGCCGACATGCGCGTGCTTGAGCGCCGGCGCGTCATTCACCCCGTCTCCAGTCACCGCCACATAATGCCCGTTGCGGGCGAGCGAGCGGACGACGGCGAGCTTGTGGTCGGGCTTCATCCGGGCAAACACGCGCACATGCCGAGTGAGTTCGTCGAGCACACTTTCCCCAACTGCCAGCGCCTCGGCGACCTGATCGCCGGTCGCGACGTCCTCGGGCGCGAACACGAGCCCGGCCTCGCGGGCGATCACGGTTGCCGTCCGCGGATCGTCGCCAGTAATCACCGCCACTTCGATGCCGGCGGTACGGCAGGCGGCAAGTGCCGCCGGCACCTCCGGCCGAATCGGGTCCTGCATCCCGGCAAAGCCAAGAAAATTGAGGTCGAACAGCATGTGGTCGCCATAATCGCCATTGCAGCTATGGGCCAAGCGGCCCTCGGCGAAGGCCAGGACCCTGAGCCCCCTACGCGTCATCGCATCCATCTGCCGATGTAACAGCGCATGATCGACCGGCACCGTCTGGTCCCCGACCTGCATGGTGCCGCACATGGTCCTCAGCATTTCCGGCGCGCCCTTGACGAAGATATGCACATGGTCCTTGTCCAAATGGAAGGATGCCGCATATTTCAGTTCAGGCTCGTAGGGGATGCGCTTCTCAAGCCGGTATCGGTCCATCAGATCTCGCTTGCTGAGCCCGCCCTTGTGGGCCGCCGCCAGTAGCGCGACGTCCACCGTATCCCCCATCTGGTCCAAACCACCGCCGTGGTTGCGAGTGATTTCGCCTTCGTTCGGAAGGGAGGCGGCAAGCAACAGACGCTGGACCGCCTGGGTCGCCGGACCGTGTGCGCCGTCACCGTTGTGGATCCCGCCGGCAATGGGGTCGGCACCGGTATCGAACAGCCAATGGCTGTCGTCTGGCAGACATATGTCGGTGACCGTCAGTTCGTTGAGCGTCAGCGTACCGGTCTTGTCGGTTGCGATCATGGTGCAGGAGCCGAGCGACTCGACCGCCGGCAGATTACGCACCACGACATTGACCTTCGCCATCCGGCGCATGCCGATCGCCAGCGCCACCGTGATGGCGATCGGCAAGCCCTCCGGGATGGCGCTGACGGCAAGCCCGATCGACATGGTGAGCAATTCGCCGATCGGCATCTGTCGCCAGAGCCCGACGGCAATCAGGAAGACGATGGCCACCCCGACCGACACCGCGATCAGCCGGGTGAAATCCTCCATACGGATCATCAGCGGCGGCTTGGCGCTCGACCGCTCCTGGATGGCCCCCGCAATGCGCCCGAGTTCGGTCCGGCTGCCGGTCGCCACCACCAGACCGCGGGCCCGCCCCCGTGTCACGATCGTTCCGGCAAAGACCAGATCGCCAGCATCCTTGGCAACTGCGCGCGACTCGCCGGTGTGTGCGGCCTCGTCGCATTGCAGACCGTTTACGTCGATGAGGTGGATGTCGGCCGGCACGCGTTCACCCGATTCCAGCAGAACCAGATCGTCAGGCACCAGCCCGGCCGCATCGATCGTCTGGCGCGCACCGTCGCGGATCACCGTCGCATGCGGCTGTTCCAGCGCCCGCAGCGCCGCCGCCGATTTACCCGCCGAATATTCCTGGATCGCTCCGACAATCCCATTGAGCATCAACACAACGGCGATGAACAGCGCGTCGGTGATCTCGCTGATCAGCGCCGAGAGCACGGCGGACCCCATGAGAATATAGATCAGCGGGCTGAGGAACTGTAGAGCGAGAACCTTGATGAAAGATGGGCTTGCGCCGACAGGCAGGCGGTTTGGCCCGAACCGTTCGAGCGCACGCGCGGCCTGCTCCCCGGTCAGGCCGGTCGCCCTATCCGCTTGTCTTCTGCCGTTATCGATATCAATCATCCCAGCTCCCATGCGGTGGCGAAGTAGCCCGAGGCCACCATCTTGCATCTTGTATGTACCTATAATGATCGCGTCATTACTTCTCCATTTCGAAATCCACGAACATCATCGAACGACGGCGCAAACGCCGCGTCACCGAAGGCGGCTTCCCCGCGATGCGCGGCCGGCCGCCGCCTTTTCACTGAACATGCCTTCATTTCCGCAACGGATTGTTTTAAGGAACGTCAACCGCTTCGCCGTCTGCGAAGGCCCGTAATGAGGTAATTGAGTTCCGATGCTCGAAGTTCTGAGAAAAGCTGCCCATACCCTGGTCGCCAAACTGCTGATGCTCCTCTTGGTCGCGTCCTTCGGGATCTGGGGCATTTCCGCATCACTCTTCAGCGCGGCAACGGACACCGTCATCAGTGTTGGCGACCAACAGGTCTCCGCCAGCGAGTTCCGTCTTGCCTACCAGCGCCAGCTTTCCGACCTAGGCCGCCGCTTCGGGACCCAGCTCACCACGGAACAGGCCAAGGCGCTCGGCGTGCCGAACCAGGTCTATGCCCAGCTCGCCGCTGGTGCCGCCCTCGACCAGTTGTCCGAGGACATGAACCTCGGCCTGTCCAAGGACCGTCTCGCCCAGTTGATCGCCGAGGATCCGGCCTTCAAGACAGAGAGCGGCCAGTTCGACCGTAATCTCTTCACCACGCGGCTGCGCAATGCCGGCCTGCGCGAAGATGACTATATCCTGGAGCGCTCCAAGGTGGCCATCCGCAGTCAGATCGTCGAGGCGACCTCCGACGGTTTCGTCGCCCCGCACGTACTTGTCGATGCCCTCAAGGCCTATCGCAATGAAAGCCGCGCTATCAGCTATCTTCTGCTGACCAATGCCAATATCGACCCGATCAAGGCCGCCGACGATGCGACCCTCGCCGCATGGTTCGAAACGGTCAAGGCACGGTATCGCGCGCCGGAATACCGTAGCTTTTCCTATGTAAAACTCGAACCGACCGACATAGCCGACAAGGCGGCGGTTCCCGACGCGGCGATCAGCCAGGATTACGAGGCTCATAAGAAGAACTACGAGATTGCTGGAACCCGCACGATCGAGCAGCTGACCTTCGAGACCCGGGAAATGGCAGAGGCCGCAGCGACGGAATTGAAGTCTGGCACCAGTTTCGATCAGCTGGTCGCCGATCAGGGCAAGACCGCAAGTGACGTACTTCTTGGCGATTTCACCCGTGAAAAGCTTCCCGATCCCGTGCTTGCCGCCGCTGCATTCGCCATCACCAAGGAAGGCGGCACGACCGACGTCGTTGATGGCGCGCTCGGGCCGGTCATTCTCCGTATAACCAATGTCAAGGAAGGCCGCACCCGTCCTCTGGACGAGGTCAAGGATGAAATCCGAGAGGCGCTGGCCGAAGCGGCCGCGATCGAGGATATCGCCAGCATGCATGACCAGTTCGAGGATCTGCGCGCCGGTGGCTCGACACTTGAGGAGGCGGCCAGCCAGCTCAAACTCAAGGCAATCTCCGTCAAGGCGGCCGACCGCAACGGTAAGGACGAGAGCGGTAGCGACGTTCCCGACCTGCCCGAACGTGCCGCGCTCATGGCCGAAGTGTTCACGACCGACGTCGGCGTCGAGGCCTTACCGATCAATACTGGCAAGGATGGTTATATCTGGCTCGAAGTGAAAGACATCTTCGCCGAGCACGATCGTTCCCTCGATGAGGTCCGCGAGAAGGCGACGGCCGACTGGGTCGCCGAGCAGCAAAAGACCGCACTCGGCGCCAAGGCCGAAAGCCTAAAGGAACGTGCTGCCAAGGGCGAAACGCTTGACGTGATCGCCGCCGAACTTGGCATCGCGGTCGAGACCAAGGCCGGCATCCGCCGCCAGACTGAAGACGCGGTCCTCGGTCCGGCAGCCATAATCGCCGCCTTCTCCGGCCCGGTCGGCACAGTGGCTAGCGCGACGGGCGGTGATCCGGAAACCCAGATCCTGCTCAAGGTGACGGACGTCCAGGATCAGCCGAGGACTGATGCCCTTGCGAACGACGACGCTCAAATCACCCAAATTGCCAAGGCCGCCGGTGACGACATTCTCGACCAGATGGTCAACCGGTTGCAGAATGACTATGGCGTGACGATTAACCAGCAGCTCGCCGAACAGGCGATGGTCCGCTGAGGACGGGGGAGTTTAACATATGTCCGGTCTGAAGCCCTATATCGCCAAAGTCGCAACCCGCCATGCTCTCACCCGCGAGGAAGCGAGCGGCGCCTTCGAAGTCCTGATGTCGGGCGAGGCCAGCATGGCCCAGATCGGCGGTTTTCTGATGGCGCTGCGCGTCCGTGGAGAAACCGTTGACGAGATCGCCGGCGCTGTTTCCATCATGCGCTCCAAGATGGTCCCCGTCGACGCTCCGGCCGATGCTATCGACATCGTTGGTACCGGTGGCGATGGCACAAATACCTACAACATCTCGACACTGGCGGCCCTGATCGTCGCCGGTGCGGGCGTGCCGGTTGCCAAACATGGCAACCGTGCCCTCAGTTCCAAGTCGGGCGCCGCCGACAGCCTTTCTGCTCTTGGCGTGCGTCTCGACATTGACCCGGAAACCATTGCCCGCTGTATTCGCGAAGCCGGTATCGGCTTCATGTTTGCCCAGCTTCATCATCCGGCCATGCGCCATGTCGGCGCGGCCCGCGTCGAGCTCGGAACCCGGACAATCTTCAACATCGTCGGTCCGCTTTCGAGCCCCGCCAGCGTCAAGCGCCAACTGTTCGGCGTCTATTCGCCGGAATGGCTGCTGCCCGGTGCCGAGGCCCTTCGCGATCTGGGGCTGGAAAGTGCCTGGGTCGTCCATGGCAGCGGTCTAGACGAGATCACCACCACCGGCCCGACCCAGGTCGCGGCCCTGAAGGACGGCGAGATCACGACCTTCGAACTGACACCGGAGGACTTCGGCGTACCCACCGTTACACTCGACGCGATCCGCGGCGGTGATGGTGCCTTCAATGCGGCAGCGCTCAAAGCCGTGCTTGACGGCGCGAAAAACGCCTATCGCGACGTGGCGCTCTGCAACGCCGCCGCCTCGCTGATCGTCGCCGGCAAGGCGACCAGCGTTCGCGAGGGCATGACGCTGGCATCGCAGTCGCTCGACAGCGGCTCCGCCGCCCAGGCGCTCGAAAAACTGATCGCCATTTCCAACCAGGCACCACGGGACTGACACGAAAGCCATGGCAGACATCCTCAAGCGTATCGAAATCTACAAGCGCGAAGAGATCGCCGCCGCGAAGGCCGTTCGCTCGCTTGCCGACCTCAAGGCGCTTGCCGCAGAACAGGCCGCCCCGCGCGGCTTCCATCGCGCGCTTGCCACGCGCCACGCGGCCGGCGATTTCGGTCTGATCGCCGAGATCAAGAAGGCCAGTCCCTCCAAGGGCCTGATCCGCCCGGATTTCGATCCGCCTGCCCTTGCCGCGGCCTATGAGGCCGGCGGTGCCGCCTGCCTTTCCGTGCTGACGGATACGCCAAGCTTCCAAGGCTCGCTTGACTATCTGGTCCAGGCCCGCGCCGCCTGCGCCCTTCCGGCCTTGCGCAAGGACTTCATGTTCGAGCCCTACCAAGTGCATGAGGCCCGCGCCTATGGGGCCGACTGCATTCTGCTGATCATGGCCTCCCTGTCCGACGACGAAGCTAGGCGGCTCGAGGATGAGGCCTTTGCGCTTGGCATGGACGTGCTGATCGAGGTGCATGACGAAGAAGAACTCGAACGGGCGGTGAAGCTCGGCTCGCCGATGATCGGGATCAACAATCGCAATCTGCGCACCTTCGAGGTCAGCCTATCGGTCAGCGAACGGCTGGCGCCCATGGTTCCGTCCGACCGCCTGCTGGTCGGAGAGAGCGGCATATTCACCTTCGAGGACTGCCAGCGTCTGCAATCCTGCGGTATCTCCACCTTCCTTGTCGGCGAGAGCCTGATGCGTCAGGCGGATGTGGCAGCCGCCACCCGTCTGCTGCTGACCGGCCAGCCCCCGGCCCAGGTCGCCTGATGACCGGCCTCACCCACATAAACGCCTCTGGCGAGGCGCATATGGTGGATGTCGGCGACAAGGCCGAAACGGCCCGCAGCGCGACCGCCGAAGGTTATGTCAAAATGGCGCAGGCGACACTGGATCTGATCCGCGCCGGCAATGCCAAGAAGGGCGATGTGATCGCTACCGCGCGGATCGCCGGCATCATGGCCGCCAAGCAAACCGCAAGCCTCATTCCGCTCTGCCATCCGCTGATGCTGAGCAAGGTCACCGTGGAGATCGAAGAAGACCCAGCCCTGCCCGGCCTTCGCATCAGCGCGACCGCCAAGTTGACCGGCAAGACCGGCGTCGAGATGGAAGCGTTGACGGCTGTCTCCGTCGCCTGCCTGACGGTCTACGACATGGCAAAAGCAACAGACAAGGCCATGGAGATCGGCGGCGTCCGGCTTCTCGAAAAGACCGGCGGCAAGTCAGGCACATTCCACCGTCCGGAGGCAGGTTGATGTCGTTGCTCTCGGTCGAAGAGGCCCAGGACAGACTGCTGAACGCCACAGCGCCGATCGATCGTCGCGAGCCGCTGGCACTCGGCGAGGCCGATGGCCGCGTGCTTGCCGCCGACATCAAAGCAAGATTGACCCAGCCACCGTTCGACGCCTCCGCCATGGATGGCTATGCGCTGCGCGCCGCAGACGCGCCGGAGCCCGGTGCAAGCCTTAAGGTAATAGGCACCTCGGCCGCCGGTCACGGCTTTGCCGGCACGGTCGGTCCGGGTGAAACCGTGCGCATTTTCACCGGGGCTCCGGTTCCGAAGGGTGCGGATGCGATACTGATCCAGGAGGACGCGGAAAAGCTGGACGATCATGCGATCCGCACGACCTTTCCGGTAATGGCCGGTCGACACATCCGGCCACGCGGGCAGGATTTCGCTGAAGGCGAGACGGTGCTTTCGGCCGGAACGCGGCTCGATTTCAGCCGGTTGATGCTGGTCGCGGCAATGAACCACCCGACAGTCGAGGTCTTCGCCCGACCACGGGTCGCTATTCTCGCCACCGGCGACGAACTGGTGCCGCCCGGCACAACCCCGGGGCCGCATCAGATCATCGGCTCCAGCACCTTCGGCATCGCCGCGCTTGCCCGTCAGGCCGGTGCGGAGGTGATCGACCTCGGCATCGTGCCGGATGACCGCGCCGAGATCACCGCCGCCGTCGAAAAGGCCAAGACCGCTCAGGTCGATGTTCTGGTGACGCTCGGCGGCGCCTCGGTCGGCGACCATGACCTCGTCCAGTCGACGCTGCTCGCCGCCGGCATGCGGCTCGACTTCTGGAGGATCGCCATGCGCCCGGGCAAGCCACTGATGGTCGGCGATCTCCATGGTATGCGTGTTCTCGGCCTGCCCGGCAACCCGGTTTCCTCCATGGTCTGTGGCCTGCTGTTCCTCGAACCACTGCTGGCAAGGCTGACTGGGCGTCCGTCGTCGGCGCGTCTGGCCTCGGCGCGGACCACGACCGCGCTTGCGCCGAACGACAAACGGCAGGACTATCTGCGAGCGCGGCTGTCGCGCAATGCTGAAGGTGAACTCCTGGTGGAGAGCTACGGCAAGCAGGATTCGTCGATGATGAAAATCTTTGCCAATTCCGACTGCCTGATCATCCGCCCACCGCACGCGCCGGAACATCCGGCCGGAGCGGAAACGCCGGTGCTCCTGTTGCGCGCACTCGATTTTTGAGGGGGTACGATGGGCGAGCCGGTAAACCCACCGACGGAACGCCCCGCTGCCTTGATGGCCCCTTCCGCGTTGATCGGCCTCCTGGCCGGTGTGGCCGTTCTGCTGGCGACACTGCTGATCGCGCCACCCGCCGGCCTGACAACCCAAGGCTGGCACACCCTGGGGTTAGCGCTGCTGATGGCGATCTGGTGGTCGACGGAACCGATACCGATCGGGATCACCGCGATCTTGCCACTCATCCTGCTTCCGCTGATTGGGGAGGGCGAGATCAATGCCGCTGCCTCGCCCTATGCCAATCCGCTGGTATTTCTTTTCCTCGGCGGCTTTTTGCTGTCCGCCGGCGTCAAGCGCTGGGGCCTCCACCGGCGGCTTGCCTATTCGGTCGTGCATGCGATCGGCACCGAACCGCGCCGTCTTGTGCTCGGCTTCATGGTCGCCACCGGCACGATCTCCATGTGGATCAGCAATACGGCGGCCATCGTGCTGATGCTGCCGGTCGCGACGTCTGTCATATCCGCCCTGGCGGAGGGGCACGGCGCCGATGACGAGAATGTCCACCGCTTCTCCCGCGCGCTGTTGCTCGGTCTTGCCTACGGCGCGAGCATCGGCGGAATCGGCACGCTGATCGGCACTCCGCCCAATGCTCTCCTGGCCGGCTACCTCTCCGAAAGCCACGGCATCGATCTGTCCTTTGCCGCCTGGGCCGCCGTAGGTATTCCGCTCGTCATAGTCTTCCTGCCGATCGGCTGGCTGGTACTGACGCGTCTCGCCTTTCCCGTCAGCGCCGAGTTCTCCGCCTCGATGAAGGCCGACGCCGTGGTGTCGCGGCTGGCCAGCGGCACGCCCGCGAGCCCGGCCGAATGGCGGATCGCCATTGTTTTCCTGACGGCTGCGGTGCTGTGGATCACCCGGCCATTGCTCAACGCCATTCCGGGTCTTCAAAACCTCAGTGATCCCGGCATCGCCTTGGCCTGCGCCCTTGCGCTCTTCCTGATCCCGAACGGACTTGCCGGACGCAACCAGTTCTTGTTGCGCTGGCAGGACGCCCAGCAGATCCCCTGGAGCGTTTTGCTGCTCTTCGGCGGCGGGCTGTCTCTCGCCTCGGCGATGGATAGAAGCGGCCTTGCGCAATGGATCGGCGCCGCGCTTGCCGGACTGGACGGACTGTCGCCTTTCGCCTTCCTGCTGATACTGACACTCACCGTCGTGCTGCTGACCGAGCTTGCCAGCAATACCGCGACGGTCGCGGCCCTACTGCCGATCGTCGCCACCATGGCGGCGGCGACCGGCATCGATCTCGTCGTGCTTGCCTCCGCCGTGGCGCTCGCCGCCAGTTGTGCCTTCATGCTGCCGGTCGCCACCCCGCCGAACGCGATCGTCTTTTCGACTGGTGAATTGCGTGTCGCCGACATGATGAAGGCGGGTGTTTACATGAACATCATCTCGGTCATCCTGGTCGCGGCTGGCGCCCTCACCCTGGGGCCAGTCCTCTCGGTCCTTCGCTAGATCAGGCGCCTTACCGCGCCGACAACGCGAGCGGACAGATCCCAAACGCACCTCAGCGGCAGAGAGTCGAATTTCCCCTCGCGAAAAATGCACGACGCACGACACGGTGATAGATCAGACACCGCATTTTAACGCTGCATCGTTACAGTGCAAAAAAAATTCAAATTTGCAGTGACCCTACTGCATCCGGAGAAAAGAAGCATGACCCTGAATTCCCCCAGCGGATTTTCCGCTCGGTTTATACATATATTGACGAACAGAGACGGTAATTTCGCTATCCTTACAGCCCTTATACTGCCGATCTTGTTGATCGCCGCAGGCGGCGCGGTGGACGTGGCCCGCGCCTTCGCCGAAAAGGAACGTTTGCAAGGTCTGATCGACGCCGCAGTGCTCGCTGCCGCAGGCACGACAGACAAAAACGCCCGCTTTGCTATCGCATCTGCAATGCTGTCCAAAGCCAGTGACGAGCCCCTCGACATAGAAGATGTCCTGCTTGCGGAGAATGCTGACGGGAGCCTGACGGGCACCTATAGCGGCTCGATAAAGACCAACTTCCTGCAACTGGCCGGCCTCCCCTCCTTCGACCTTAAAGTCTCGGCGACGGCACTCGCCAGCGAGGAGAGCGCCGCAAGCACGGACTGCATCTACGTCCTTGCCAGCCAGGGACAGGACGTGCTGATCAATTCCGGCGCCAATATCTATTCCAAGACCTGCCGTGTGAACGTGCACTCCAAGGCGTCGCCTGCTTTCATTATGAACTCCGGCGCAAAGATCGATACCGCGAAATTCTGTGTCAAGGGCACAAACTACATCAAGAACGGCGGCACGCTTAGCAATCTGGAAGTGGGCTGTACGCCCGCCGCTGATCCCTATGCCGGCACGCTGCCGGAACCAATGGTCTCTTCGAGCTGCACCACAAGCGGCACCATGGACGGGCAGAGGATCACGCTGAAGCCCGGCGTGCATTGCGCGACCACCTTCAACGGAAGCCCAACAATCACCTTCCAGCCAGGCCTGCATATTATCAAGGGCCGCATGATCATCAACAGCGGCGCAACCGTGAACGCGCAAGGTGTCAGCTTCTACTTCCCTGACGTCAACTCCGAGATCCGCGCCAACGGCGAGCTTACATTCACGGCTACAGCGCCGACCACCGGGACCTACAAGGGCCTTTTGATGTTCGAGAAAACCAGCGACGCCTCGAACAACGCCAATAAACAGCAATATATCTTCAACGGTTCCAAGGGGGAAATTCTAGAGGGCATCATCTATCTGCCCAACCGGAACGTGACCTACAACTCCACCACCAATCAGGTAAACCGCATCACGTTGGTCGTGAACCAGATGATTATGAACTCCTCCAACTGGCTGCTGGAACCCTATACCAGCGGCTCTAGCACCCCCTCCACCGGCGCTTATGTGCGACTGATCCAGTAAGCCGCAGACCGCAGCTGAAACACGGCAAAAGTCCGGCATAAGCCGGACTTTTGCTTTTCTGACTGCGACCGGAACAAATGCCCCTGTCGCAGCGACCTATCACTTTTCCGGTGTCAACGTTACCGAAGTGCCAGTGGCGGCGAGGTTGAGGCCGAGCTGGCCGGTAACGCTCACCGTCTGCAACTGGATCGAACCGGAGGTCCCGCCGACCAGTACATTGGCGCCAACGCCCGCTCCAACGGTCGCCTCAACGCTCGCGCCCTGATAGAGGCCGCCGAGCGAGCCCTGGTGGTAGCCGGCGGTCGGGGCGAAAACAGCCCAGACCAGCTTAGAGCGCGTGGTGAAACCGACATCGACGCCCATCTTGCGAATCGTGCCGGAATAGCGGTCTTGCGCCTCGCCACCCATAACCGAGGAAAACACGCACTCTGCCTGCTTGGCCGAGCCGAGCACGTAGCCGACGCCGCCGGCCACATCGCAAGTCAAATAGCCGATCTTCACACCGTCGACCCGGTCGGTCTCCTGGTAGACCGGAACCGGCTCGCGCGCCGTGACCACGTCGGCGGAAACGGCCATGCCGGCTGACAGCAGCACGGGCAGTGCGGCGATCGCCATGGTGATTGTCTTATTCATCTCGGAATTCCCTTTGTCATTTCATTTTCCGCCTGCGCCGGTCGGCCGATGCAGGGGTGTACTCTGGTCAACGCACGTGGCGAAAGAATGATCCAATGACGGCGGCAAAAGGGCGCCCGTGCCAGTGGAAAGGCGCACACTTCGCGTATCGCGCAGAGCGCAAGCGTTCCGGCCGGGCCGGCCTCCCTCGGCATACGGCATCCCCCCAATTCCATCGCAGGGATCAGACGGATCGGCGCGGAAGATCCACAGCATTCATGAGTTTTATTCCAGACGGAGCGGGCGGCGACATGAACGGCTTTAAACGACGCTGACCTGATCCCGGCCGCCCCGTTTCGAGCGATAGAGACCGTCATCGGCGCGCCGCAAGACGGCCTCGTATGACACGTCTGGCGGCGAGAACTCAGTCAGACCACCGCTGATCGTGCAGATCCGCTTGAATGTCTCCTCAAGCCGGGACGAAATGAGATGACGCAGCCTGTCCGCAACGATGATGCCATGGTCATGGCGCGTGGCCGGCATCAGGACGACAAACTCGTCGCCTCCAAGGCGCGCGATATAATCGCACTTGCGCAACTCTTGCCGACACACATCGGCAACCGCGACCAAGACATGATCACCCACCTGATGGCCCAGATGGTCATTGATCGTCTTGAAGTTATCGATATCGAACATCAGTACCGATGTCGGAATGCGATTCCGAGTAAACAGCTCGAAGTGCTGAGCCAGGACCTCCAGCAATTTCCTACGATTGAAGACGCCGGTCAGTGGGCACGTCTCGCTTTGAATGCGCAACCGTTTTTCGACAGCGTTTTTCTCAGTGATATTGCTCGCAATCCAGACGACGGCGTCTTCGCCGTCGACGAGAAAATCAAGCGCCTGTATGCGTCCCTCAAACCAGATCGGAGCGTCTGGCCCTGAATCCTCAAGCCCTTTCACATCATTACCCGAAAGGCTGTATTCAACGATGCGCAAGGCCCTTGAATCGAGTGCTTCCCTGACCTGCAGGGTGAACCATCGCGCCTTTTCATGGGCGATGACGTCAAAAAGACTTTGCCCTATCAAACTGCTTCCGTCGTGATAGTAGCGCGCGTCAGACCCACCAAAGATCGCGGCATAACGCCCACTTCGAGTCAGGACAAATGCCGGATCCGGCAAAGCAGACAGAATGGAATGCAATTCTTCACGCGAAAACGGCACCCTGCCTTTAATTCGAGTGTCTGCGAAACAAGGGCTCTGCGGTACGGCCATGCTTGTTACATCCCGTTGTTGTCGCAGCCGGCATCCTCCTCCAAGGCTGTTGATCCGACTGCGCTCCAGCAATTACGCCAGCCTTTTATACCCTGGAAATCCTTAGAAAGTTTCAATGTTCTAAAATAAAAAAGTCGCCTCTGAAACTGTCCGGCGGCCAGGATGCCCCTTGAGGAAGAGCGGATGGCTTGGCGTGCTCATTGTCACATTAAGGCGAGGCGACGCGCTCATGCGCCGATGAACATCAGCCAAGGATCGCCGGCAGCCTAAAAAAACCCGGCGTCTTCGCCGGGTTTTGCATTTCCTGCAGAATTGAAAAAGCCGCTCAGACCAACCGGCTTTGCTCCACCGCCGCTTCGATGAAGCTGGCGAACAGCGGGTGCGGCTCAAGCGGACGGGACTTCAGTTCCGGGTGGTACTGGACGCCAATGAACCACGGGTGGTCGGGGTATTCGACGGTTTCCGGCAACAAGCCGTCCGGAGACATGCCGGAGAAAATGAGGCCGCAAGATTCCAGCCGGTCCTTATAGTCGACATTGACCTCGTAGCGGTGACGGTGACGCTCGGAGATCTCGGTCGAGCCGTAGATCTCTGCAATCTTGGTGCCTTTCTTCAGCGAGGCCTTGTAGGCGCCGAGACGCATGGTGCCACCGAGGTCGCCGGAGGCGGCGCGCTTTTCCAGCGCATTGCCCTTCATCCATTCGGTCATCAAACCGACCACCGGTTCATCGGTCTTGCCGAATTCGGTAGAGGAGGCTTTATCGATGCCGGCGAGATGGCGGGCTGCTTCCACCACAGCCATCTGCATGCCGAAGCAGATGCCGAAATAGGGAACCTTGTGTTCGCGGGCGAACTGGGCGGCGTGGATCTTGCCTTCCGAACCGCGCTCGCCAAAGCCGCCGGGCACAAGAATGCCGTTGACCTTCTCGAGATAAGGCGCCGGGTCTTCCTTTTCGAAGACCTCCGACTCGATCCACTCGAGCTTGACCTTGACGCGATTGGCGATGCCGCCGTGATAGAGCGCCTCGATCAGCGACTTGTAGGCGTCCTTCAGGCCTGTGTACTTGCCGACGATGGCAATGGTCACCTCGCCCTCCGGCGTACGGATGCGGTTGCAGACCTCTTCCCACTGGTCGAGACGGGGCTTTGGCGCCGGCTCGATGCCGAAGGCGGCCAGAACCTCATTGTCGAGGCCTTCCTTGTGATAGGCCATCGGCACGTCATAGATATTGGCGACGTCGAGCGCCTGGATGACGGCCGAAGCGCGCACATTGCAGAACAGCGACAGCTTGCGGCGTTCGGCTTCCGGGATTTCGCGGTCGGCGCGTACCAGCAAGATGTCGGGATGAATGCCAAGCGCTTGCAGTTCCTTGACCGAATGCTGTGTCGGCTTGGTCTTCAACTCGCCGGCCGCCGGAATATAGGGCATCAGGGTCAGGTGGACATAGACCGCGGTGCCGCGCGGCAGGTCATTGCCGAGCTGGCGGATCGCCTCCATGAACGGCATCGCTTCGATGTCGCCGACCGTGCCGCCGATCTCGCAGATCACGAAGTCATAGTCTTCGTTGCCTTCGACGACGAAATCCTTGATCTCGTTGGTGACATGGGGAATGACCTGAACAGTTGCGCCGAGATAGTCGCCGCGCCGCTCCTTGTCGATGATGTTCTTGTAAATCCGACCAGTGGTGATGTTGTCGGTTTTGGTGGCCGAACGCCCCGTAAAGCGTTCGTAATGACCGAGGTCGAGGTCCGTCTCGGCGCCGTCATCGGTGACGAAGACTTCCCCATGCTGGGTCGGACTCATCGTGCCGGGATCGACATTGAGATAGGGGTCCAGCTTACGCAGACGAACGCGGTAACCCCGCGCCTGCAGCAAAGCTCCGAGTGCCGCGGCCGCAATTCCTTTACCAAGAGAGGAAACCACGCCGCCAGTGATGAATACATATCGCGCCATGGGCTTCACCGGATACCGTTTCGAATTCGATTCCGCCAGCCCAAAATGGGTTTCTTCCCACTTTTTTGTCAAGCGAGGCGGAATATGCACAAAAGAAAACCGGCGGACCCGAGAGCCCGCCGGAGCGATGAGAAGTCAAGCGATCAGTTGCCGGTGGGTACGGCGTTCGGATCAGCCTTGGGGGCTGCAGGCGCCGGTGCGGTTGCACCGTTTTCAGCCGGAGCCGTCGTAGTCGCCGGAGCCGCCCCCGGGAGCTGGTCGAGCACATTGCCCGTCGGCGCGGCCGTACCGGCCGGAATACGATCGAGAATATCGGTCGGCTTGGCCTCGTAGCGGGCCAGAAGACCCAAACCGAGCGAAGTGATGAAGAATAGCGTCGCCAAGATCGCCGTGGTGCGGGTCAGCGCATTGGCCGTGCCGCGCGCCGACATGAAGCCGGAGCCGCCGCCGACACCGAGACCGCCGCCTTCGGAACGCTGGATCAGCACGACGCCGACAAGCGCCAGCACGATCATGAGATGAATGACAATCAATACGGTCTGCATGAATTTTCCACCTGCCCGCGACGGGCACTATCAATCGGTTGGGCGCTCTTTACATGAGAGGCCACGGCAAAGAAAGCCCTTATGGGCCGCGCCCACCGCCTTTTCAGACGGAAAGGTCCTCGTAGACGCGGTATATGGCAAGGAAATCCGCAGCTTTCAAGCTCGCTCCGCCGATCAGCGCGCCATCGACATTGGCGACGCCCATCAGTTCCCTTGCGTTCGACGGCTTGACCGAGCCACCATATAGGATGCGCATCTTGGCGCCCGCATCACCGAAGCGCTTGACCAGTTCGGCGCGCATGAAGGCATGTGCCTCCGCAACATCGGCGGTGGTCGGGGTCAGCCCCGTGCCGATCGCCCAGACCGGCTCGTAGGCGATCACGGTGTTTTCGGCGGTCGCCGCATCCGGCACCGAGCCGGAAAGCTGGCGCTTAAGGATATCGAGTGTCTGGCCGGTCTTGCGCTCATCCGCCGTCTCGCCAATGCAGATGATGGCGGTCAATTCACTGGCATAGGCGGCTTCCGCCTTGGCGCGCACCAGATGGTCGGTCTCGGCATGGTCGGTGCGGCGCTCGGAATGACCGACGATCACATAGGTACCGAAGCAGTCAGCGATCATTTCCGCCGAGATGTCGCCGGTATGGGCGCCCGAAGCGTTCTGGTGGCAATCCTGTGCGCCAATCGCAAGCGGGCTGTCGTCGCAGAGCGCGGTCGCGACATAGAGCAACGTGGCCGGCGGGCAGATCAGCGTCTCGACCTTTTCCGAAAGCGGGCCCTTGACGCCCTCGGCCATGGCCTTGATCTGGTCGAGCGAGGCGCGCGTGCCGTTCATCTTCCAATTACCCGCGACAAGCGGACGGACATTCGGTGTCGTCATGATCAAAACCCACCCCATCAACGTTTCGCCGGGCCTAGCAAATCGACGGGGGGAAGGAAAGCACATGACGGAGAAAATGCCGCAAAATCGGGCGTCATGGTGAAAATCAGGCGCGTTTCTGCGCTTTGAATTAGCAACGGCTGAGAGGACTACCGCACTATCGACGCTGTACCAGTATCCAGTTGAGGACGGCGCGCCAGTCGCTCATCCGTACCGGCGTGCCGTGCGAGCCCGTCTCGTAAAGGGTGAAACGGGTCGGATAGCCTGCCTTGTGCAGCCGGTCGTAGAGGGCAATCTGATCGGTCGCGGCATAGACACTGTCGCGGCTGCCATGGGTGAAAAAGATCGGCAGCTTCGCCTTGTAGGCGGCGCTCTTGTTAAAATCCGGATCCGTCGCCCCGCCGAGGATGGCCATGCCGGCGAGATCGGCGACGACGCCCGCGTCGCGGGTTATGCCCCAACAGATGAAACTACCCATCGAAGCGCAGGAAAGCACGACCGGACGGCCAGGCGACTGGGCTGCGGCATACCCGATCAGGCCGGCAATCGCCTGGACGCCCGCGACATCAAAGGAGCGAACGGAAGGGGCATAATAGACGCCGCCATTTTGCACGGCGAGGTTCTTCAGGCGATTGAAATTGCCGCCGAAGGAAAAGTCGTTGACGCCGAGGCGCCGGTCGCCGCCGCGCCCGTGGATAAAGATTACCGTAAAGGCCGCCCCGCTGGCGGGACCGACCCGCGCCACATCCAGATTGCCGGCGGCGAACTGAAGCGTCTCGTTGACCTGCTGGCGTTTGACACCGAGATCGACATATTTCGATTTCACCCGTCGCTCGGGGATCTGATCGCGCCCGTTGATGTCGCGCATTTCCTGGTAGTCGACCACCTGAAAATCGCCCCCGTCACGGGTTTCGAGCAACGGCTGGTCGGAAAACAGTGCGTCCTTGAACGGCTGGAGCGCCTCGGCTCGCACCAGGCCACCGCAAAAGAGCCCCGACAGGCAAAGCAAGAGCGCCGCCGCGCGGAAATGAGCTGTGGACATCTGCATAGAAGCGGGCACTCCTTTTCGAGTCAGGCCTTGCCTTCGCCGACGCTGACACGCAAAGCTTGGCGAAATTACGCGACAGCCTGCCGGCAAAGTCGCGCCTGCCCCGCCTTTCTGGCAATATCACGCTGATTCGCAAGAGCGACCAAGGCGTGAGGCAGCCTGCGCCCCCTCCGGCTCTGCCGACAAAGCCGACGCAACGGACAGATTATTGAACGACACCATGGACGACAACGATCTTTTCGCCGCCCTGCCGCTTGCACCCAAGCCGATGGACGCCCCCTCCTCGCCTGCGGCCGCTCCGAAGGCCGAGACGCCGCGCGCCGCGCCATCCGCTTCGCCGACCGCGTCAGTGATGGCCAGCGACAGTGAATATGGCGCCTCATCGATCCGTGTGCTCGAAGGGCTGGAGCCGGTGCGCATGCGCCCCGGCATGTATATCGGTGGCACCGATGAAAAGGCTCTGCATCACCTGTTTGCCGAAGTCATCGACAATTCGATGGACGAAGCGGTTGCCGGCCACGCCAATTTCATTGACGTGCATCTGGATGTCGAAGGCTTCCTTACCGTTACCGACAACGGCCGCGGCATCCCGGTCGAACTGCACCCGCAGGTGCCGGGCAAGTCGACACTCGAAGTGATCATGACCAAGCTGCATGCCGGCGGCAAATTCGATGGCAAGGCCTACGAGACTTCCGGCGGTCTGCACGGCGTCGGCGTTTCGGTGGTCAACGCGCTGTCCGACCTGCTCGAAGTCGAGGTGGCGCGCAATCGCAAGCTCTATCGCCAGCGTTTTTCGCGCGGCGTGCCGATCGGCGGCCTGGAGGAACTGGGTGAAGTGCACAATCGTCGCGGCACGCGCGTACGCTTCCACCCCGACCCGCAGATCTTTGGCGACCATGCGAAATTCGATCCGGGTCGGATCTTCCGCATGGCCCGCTCGAAGGCCTACCTGTTCGGCGGCGTCGAGATCCGCTGGTCGTGCGATCCGGGCATGGTGCCGGAAGGCGGCGACATCCCGGAAAAGGCTGTCTTCCATTTCCCCGGCGGCCTGAAGGACTATCTGGCCGCCACGCTCGGCAAGGATTTCACCGTCACCCGCGAAATTTTCGCCGGCAAGACCGAAAAGACCGGCGGCCACGGCGCGATGGAATGGGCGATCACCTGGTACGGCGGCGATCCGCTGGTGCATTCCTACTGCAACACCATCCCGACCGCCGAAGGCGGCACACACGAGGCCGGCCTGCGCATCGCGCTGACCAAGGGCCTGAAGAACTATGCCGAACTGACCCAGAACAAGCGCGCCAAGGAAATTACCACCGACGACGTGATGATCTCGGCCGTCGGCATGCTGTCGGTGTTCATCCGCGAGCCGGAATTCGTCGGCCAGACCAAGGACAAGCTCGCCACCGTCGAGGCCCAGCGCCTGGTGGAGAACGCGCTGCGCGATCCGTTCGATCACTATCTCGCCGACAATCCCAACGAGGCGGCCAAGCTGCTCGACTGGGTAATCGAGCGCGCCGAGGAACGCCTGCGGCGGCGCAAGGAAAAGGAAGTCAACCGCAAGACGGCCGTGCGCAAGCTGCGGTTGCCCGGCAAGCTGGCGGACTGCTCGCAGAACACCGCCGAAGGCGCCGAACTGTTCATCGTCGAAGGCGATTCGGCCGGCGGCTCGGCCAAGCAGGCCCGTAATCGCACCAATCAGGCCATCCTGCCTCTGCGCGGCAAGATCCTCAACGTCGGCAGCGCGAGCCGCGAAAAGCTGATGGCCAACCAGCAGATCGCCGACCTCATCCAGGCGCTCGGCTGCGGCACACGGTCGAAATACCGCGACGAGGATCTGCGCTACGAGCGCATCGTCGTCATGACCGATGCCGACGTCGATGGCGCCCATATCGCATCTCTGTTGATCACCTTCTTCTATCAGGAAATGCCGGAACTGATTCGTGGCAACCACCTCTATCTGGCGGTGCCGCCACTCTACGTTATCCGCCAGGGTGCCAAGACGGTCTACGCCCGCGACGACGCCCACCGCGCCGAATTGATGGAAACCGTGTTCAAGGGCAAGAAGGTCGAGGTCGGACGCTTCAAAGGCCTTGGCGAGATGATGCCGGCGCAGTTGAAGGAAACCACCATGGATCCGGCCAAGCGCACGCTGCTCAAGGTCGAGATCGACGAGGTGGATTTCGAAGGCACGCGCGATGCCGTGGATGCGCTGATGGGCACCAAACCCGAAGCCCGCTTCCGCTTCATCCAGGAACGCGCGGCGTTTGCCGACAATCTCGACATCTGAGGCGTTGCCCGAGGAACGACACAACGGAGCATGGCAGGATTGTCTTCACAACCGCTGGGGGGTTGCGATTGTGTCGTCCGGAACGCGGCCTTGACGGCCGATCTGTAAAGAGACGGCTTTTTCTGGTGCATTGTCTTTTTAGCTCTCTGCCGCGGTTTCCATCGCGGAAAGAATCCATTACCGCTCGAATCTGTTTTTCAGGATTTATTTAAAGCGGGCACTTGATGATCAAAGTTTATTTTTATGCCGTTGCTTCGTCGGTGCTTGCGCTTTTTGCTGGCTTTCATTGGTTTTCTAGCCCGGCCACAGAGGTTCGGCTTTCGCGGCGTGGTGGTTATGGCCGGTCTTCTGGCCGCCATGCCACCAGTGTTCGCCGCCTCGGCCAGCCATAACGTTTCGCTCACGGCGGGAACGCCGGTGTCCAGTTCCATTACACATGATGTCAGACCAAACAGTAGTTGTAATGCTGCCGACTTGAACGGGGCGCCCACGATTACGTCAGGCTCCGTGCCCGGCCTGTCTTTATCGGCGGACACGTCCGGCTCTTCATTCGAAGCTTATTTGCGGTACGTCGGCACCCCGACGACACCGGGAACTTATACGGTGACTATGAATGTCCCCTGGGTTGACGTGATTTGTTCCTTATCAACCGGAGCGGATGTCGTGACCGTCACATTCACGGTCGCCTCCCAACCTACCCCGACCGCCGCGGACGTCTCTGCCACCGTCGCAGCCAATTCGACCAGCAATGCCATCACGCTGTCGCTCGGCGGCGGCACTGCCAACACCGTTGCGGTGGAGACCAATGCAGCGCATGGCACGGCGACCGCCAGCGGCACCGCGATCACCTATACGCCGACATCCGGCTATTCCGGTTCCGACAGCTTCAAATATACCGCCACTAACGACGGCGGCACATCGTCAGCCGCAACCGTCACGATCACGGTCAGCGCGCCGACGCTCACCATCAGTCCAACCACCCTGTCGGACGGAACGGTCGGAACCGCCTATAGCGCCTCGCTCAGCAGCGCCAACGGCACCGCACCTTATAGCTATGTCGTCACCGCCGGCGCCCTGCCCACCAGCCTGTCGCTGTCGTCCGCGGGCGCGATCTCGGGCACGCCGACCGCCGCCGGCACGTTTTCCTTCACCGTAACCGCCACCGATGTCCATGGTGCAACCGGAACGCAGGCCTATTCCATCGCCGTGGCCGAACAGGCCCCGACAGCCTCGAACGTCTCGGCCACCGTCGCAGCCAATTCCTCCAGCAACGCCATAACCCTGTCGCTCGGCGGCGGTGCCGCGACCAGTGTCGCGGTGGCCACCAATGCAGCGAATGGCACGGCGACCGCTAGCGGCACCGCGATCACCTATACGCCGACATCCGGCTATTCCGGCACGGACAGCTTCACCTATACCGCGACAAATGCCACCGGCACATCGTCAGCCGCGACCGTCACGATCACGGTCAGCGCGCCGACGCTGTCGCTCAGCCCCACGTCGCTGCCGTCGGCCACGGTCGGATCCGCCTATAGCGCCAGCCTGTCAGCCAGCCTCGGCACGGCGCCCTACAGCTATACCATAACCGCCGGCGCCCTGCCCGCCGGTTTGTCGCTATCCACATTGTCGGGGGCGATCTCGGGAACACCGTCCGCCACCGGCACGACTTCCTTCACCGTGACGGCGACCGACGACCTTGGCGCCACCGGATCGCGGGCCTATACGATCGCCGTGGCCGAAGCTGCCCCGACCGCCGCGAACGTCTCGGCCACCGTCGCGGCCAATTCCTCCAGCAACGCCATACCCCTGTCGCTCGGCGGCGGTGCCGCGACCAGTGTCGCGCTTGCATCCGCGCCCTCGCATGGCACGGCGGCGGCCAGCGGGACCGCGATCACCTATACGCCGACAGCTGGCTTTTTCGGTTCCGACAGCTTCACCTATACCGCGACAAATGCCACTGGCACATCGTCAGCCGCGACCGTCACGATCACGGTCAACGCGCCGACGCTGTCGCTCAGCCCCACGTCGCTGCCGTCGGCCACGGTCGGATCCGCCTATAGCGCCAGCCTGTCGGCAAGTCTGGGAACCGCGCCCTACAGCTATGCCGTCACCGCCGGCGCCCTGCCCGCCGGTTTGTCGCTGTCGTCTGCCGGCGTCCTGTCCGGCACGCCGACAGCCGATGGCAGCTTCTCCTTCACCGTGACCGCGACCGACGACCTTGGCGCGACCGGATCGCGCGCCTATACGATCGCCGTGGCCGAACAGGCCCCGACGACTGCGAACGTCTCGGCCACCGTCGCGGCCAATTCCTCCGGCGATGCCATAACCCTGTCGCTCGGCGGCGGTGCCGCGACCAGTGTCGCGGTTGCATCCACGCCTTCGCATGGCACGGCGGCGGCCAGCGGCACGACGATCACCTATACGCCGACATCCGGTTATTCCGGCACGGACAGTTTCACCTATACCGCGACAAATGCCACCGGCACATCGTCAGCCGCGACCGTCACGATCACGGTCAGCGCGCCGACGCTGTCGCTCAGCCCCACGTCGCTGCCGTCGGCCACGGTCGGCGCCGCCTATAGCGCCAGCCTGTCGGTAAGTCTGGGAACCGCGCCCTACAGCTATGCCATAACCGCCGGCGCCCTTCCCGCAGGATTGTCGCTGAACACAGCGTCGGGGGCGATCTCGGGCACACCGTCCGCCACCGGCACGACTTCCTTCACCGTGACCGCGACCGACGCCAATGGCGCCACCGGATCGCAGGCCTATTCGATTGTCGCCACAGATCTGGCCCCGACCGCCTCGGCCGTTTCGGCCACCGTCGCGGCCAATTCCTCCAGCAACGCCATAACCCTGTCGCTCGGCGGCGGTGTGGCAACGAGTGTATCGACCGCTTCCGCGCCTGCGCACGGCACGGCGACCGCCAGCGGCACGTCGATCACCTATACATCGACATCCGGTTATTCCGGTACCGATAGCTTCACCTATACCGCCACCAACGCCATCGGCACATCGGCCCCGGCGACGGTTTTGATCACGGTCAGCGCCCCGACGCTCTCCATCTCGCCGTCCGGCTCTTTGAGCGCCAATGTCGGAAACGTCTTCTCGCAGGCCTTCACCGCCAGCAACGGAACCGCGCCCTACAGCTTCGCCATGTCTGGAACCCTGCCGAATGGCCTTACCTTCGATGCGTCGTCCGCGACGCTTTCCGGTACGCCGACGGAGAACGGCTCCTACCCGCTCACGCTCAGCGCAACCGACGCTCTCGGCGTCTCATCCAGCACGGCCCTCAGCCTCACCGTCCACGGCGGCGGCATAACGGCCCCATCGATCAATGCGTCCGCGACCCCCGGCCTCACCAGCTTAATCGACCTGACCACCGGCGCCAGCGGCGGCCCCTTCACCGGCGCCACGCTCGTTTCACTGTCGCCCCCAAGCTCCGGCACGGCCTATATCGTCCTCGAAGACACCGCAGCCTCGACGGCTAGCGCAGCCTTCGCCGCCGCCTATTCGTCGGGCCGATACAAACTGCGCTTCACGGCGAACCCAACCTTTTCCGGCACCGCCATAGCCACCTACACACTGACCAGCGCAAGCGGCACTTCGGCGCCCGCGACGGTAACGCTGACAGTCAGCGCCCGGCCGCTGCTCAACAACGACGCCGATCTCGTCGGCCTCGTTGAGGCGCAGGCGCGGGCCGCCGCTCGCCTCGCGGACGTACAGATCGACACAGTGCAGGATCACCTGCGTTCCTTGCGCGGCAAGGCGTGCCTGGAAAACAACCTGCAAATGAATGCCGGCGACGGCCACGGCGGAACCGCGCCCGTCAGCGCCAATGCCGGCTGCTCGCCCATCGCGGGCGGTAGCCTCGCCTTCTGGACCGCTGGCTCGATCATGCTCGGTGACGACGCCTCCAACACCGGCGCAAGCGGCTCGGACTACACGACTGTCAACGTCACCGCCGGCCTCGACTACCGCGTGAGTGACCATTTCATCGCTGGCCTCGGTCTCGGCTTCGCCAATGACAAGGATGATATCGGTTCGAACGGCACCACGAGCCGCAACAGGGCGGCCAGCCTGACCACCTATGGTCTCTATACGCTGGGCGGCGGCTTCTACCTCGACGGTCTCGCCGGCGCCGGCCTGCTCGACTTCAAATCACTGCGGATCACCGCCAATGCGGCTGAAGCCGAGGCGGACCGCAACGGCCATCAGTTCTTCGCAGCCTTTGGCGGCGGCTATGACTGGACTGCCGACGGCTGGACGCTCTCACCCCACGGCCGCATCAGCGCGTCCCGTTCCGTGCTCGACTCCGTCACGGAAACCGGCGCAGGCTGGGAGAACGCGTCGCTCGCGCGGCAGACCATCGAAACGCTGACGGCGACGCTCGGGTTCGACATCTCCTATGCCATCATGCTCGACAACGCAGTGCTGAAGCCTGAGTTTACGCTCGACTTCTCCCACAGCCTGTTCGACAGCGGCGACACCAGCGCAACCTATGCCGACAGCAGTTGGCCCATCGACTACGTCATCCCGGGCATGACCGACCGCAAAAACAATGTTGTCCTCGGCCTTGGCCTCACCCTGATCGGCATGGAGAACGCCTCACTCTCCTCGCGCTACCGCGCCGCCTTCAACGGCGACGGGCTCTTGAACCAGACGTTTCACCTTGACCTGAGCGGCCGTTTCTAGAACGGCCGCTCACCGGACCGGTCGGGCGGGTTCAAGGGCAAAAAGGTCGAGGTCGACGAGGTGGATTTCGAAGGCACGCGCGATGCCGTCGATGCGCTGATGGGCACCAAGCCCGAGGCGCGGTTCCGCTTCATCCAGGACCGCGCGGCCTTCGCGGACAATCTGGATATTTGGTCGTCGGCCGACAGCCACCGGACTCTGCAACCGGCCAGGGATCGCCCCAATGAGCACTGGCTATCCATGAACCCGGACGGCCAATCATCGCGGCATGGAACCCAACAAGGCGGTTCGCTTCTGCCTTGCAAGCCAATCCCGATAGACTGGACTCGATCTTCGACCTGCGCGCTTGCGCACCCGCCGAGAATGCCCCATATGCTTGGGTACCAGACAAACCGGATCCGGGAATCGACGTGAGCAAGGCTGAAGAACCCAAGCTGCAACGAAGCCTCCGATGGCTCGGGCCTACGTCACCGAGTAGGTCGGCGCTCATCACTCCGATTTCCGCCGCCCGCTGGCTGCTGGTACTGATCGTCATCGCGGCGATCTACTTCTTCCATGGCTTCGTTGTGCCGGTGCTCGCCGCCCTCGTCATAGCCTTTGCCAGTTGGCCGCTCTATCGCAGGCTACTGGATCTGATCGGCGGCAATCGAACACTTGGCGCGACACTCGCGTTGCTCGCCATCCTCGCTTTCCTCATCATCCCGATCGGTATCGCCATCACCTATACGGTCGATGAGCTTCGCCAATGGATCGGCTGGGCGATCGAGGTCAACCGGGTGGGCGCGCCGCCGCCGGACTGGATCATCCGCCTTCCCGGCGTCGGTACATGGATGTCGGAAAAATGGCGCGAGCATATCGGCTCTCCTGGCGCGATTGGCGAGTTGATCCAGATCGTCAGCGGCGCCAATATAGGCAATATCTACCGGGCACTGATCGCGGCTAGCAATGGCGTGTTCCATCTGGCACTGACGCTGCTCTTCATGCTGATCGCCCTGTTCTTCGTCTACCGCGACGGTACGAACTTCTCCCGCCAGATCGACCTTCTGGGTGAGCGCATTCTGCCGAACCGCTGGGAGCGCATATCGCGCGTCGTGCCTGCCACGATCAGTTCCACAGTCACCGGCATGACTCTGATCGCCATCGGCGAGGGAATTGTGCTTGGCACCGCCTACTGGCTGGCCGGGGTTCCGTCACCCGTGACGCTTGGCGTGCTGACTGGGGTCTTGGCCCTTGTCCCCGGCGGGGCTCCGCTCTCCTTCACGCTGGTCTCGGTCTACCTGGTCGCCAGCGGCGCCTATATTCCGGGCACGGCCCTGTTCATCTGGGGTACGATGGAACTCTTCATCGTCGACAAGACCATCCGGCCCCGCCTCGTCGGCGGTCCGATCAAGCTCCCCTTCCTACCAACCTTTTTTGGTCTGGTCGGAGGCGTGAAGACAATGGGATTTCTCGGACTTTTCATCGGTCCGGTGTTGATGGCCCTGATCGTCTCGATCTGGCGTGAATGGATGCGCGAAGTGGCATTGGCCGACCCGGCGGAAACCGGCGCCGCCGGTCTTGCCAACGAGGCTGGTGCAACCGCAGCGGTTGAGACCCCGGCGGTAACCGTTGCACTGGATCGCGCGCGCCCACGCAACTGATGGCCGCAGCGCTCGTTGCCGTAGCGCTATCCGTCTTGCTTTGGCTGCAATCCTCTGTTTGAACTTGTCTCACCTGCCTAGCCGGGTGCCCCACCATAAAGACCGGACAAGCCCATGCAGACCGCCTTAATCGTCATGACCATCCTCGGCTGCGACGACAACGTGACCGAATGCCACTACGTTTCCACCGCGCAGGAGCACTTCGTGTCGGTCGAGCTATGCGATGCCGCATCGGAAAGAGTTTTGGCGGGCTTCACGGGCGTGAGCTATCCCATGCTGGTCGCCGTATGCCAGCCCCCGGAGAGCCAAACGGCGGAGATTCCGGCTCCACCCGCCGGCACGGCAAACCCCACGACCGACAACGCCGCGTCCACAGAAGCGCCGTCGCTGCCGGGCCCGGCAGCCACATTGCCGGAAGAGGAGCGCCAGTCGCTCGCCGCGCGCGCCGTTAGCAAGATCCGCAGGGTAATCCCCAACACAGCGGACATCCGCATGGTGTTCGAGACGCCGTTGCACGTCGTCGCCAGCAGCTACTCCTGGGTTGCAAAGAAGATTTCACCGTAAAGAATGGCCCACCACCAAGGCGACAAGTCAGGCTGCGAGCGCCAGATCGTTGGCATAGTCGCGCGCGCGCCGCCGTTCCTCGGCGATCGCCAATTTCGCCACCATATCCATGAGGTCGGCAGCCACGGTCGAGAGCGAGCCGAGGCTATCGAGGCGATGGATAAGCAGCGGCGCGATACTGTCCACCGAGTGGTCAGCCGACTGCACGGCGCGACGCCAGAGCATGATCGCCTCGACGAAGACAGGACTGATGTCACGCGTAAGCCCAATTGACTCGAGCAGCGCCCGAACCGCGTGATAGCGCGCGGTGGCCAGGATCGCGCGCACACGCCGTTCCTCAAGCCCCGATAAAGCGGTCAACACGGCGGCGAAGAAGTCCGTACGACCAACGCAAAGGGCATGCATCAGGAAGGCAGGGGTCAAACGTCCCTCGGCACGCAACTGTTCGACCAGGAGCGGCAACTCATCGATGCTCACCGAGCCGAGAATGGCGATCGTCGCAGCGCATCCCGCCTCGCGGGTGATGCGTCCAATTCGCGCTGATCCGACGGCAGCTTGAACGAAAGCGGAACCGGAAAGCGCCGCGGCAACACACTGCACCAGCAATTGGCGCACAGCCGCCGGCAGATCGGCGCGATCGAGCAGATGTGCGCGTACGCTGTCATTTGCCCCATGGCGTTCGGCGATCCGCCTGAGCGTGACCCGTGCGATCGACGCGGAACCGTTCTCCAGAAGGACGGCAACCTCCTCCGCATCGCCGATCTCCGCGAGCGCAGCGGCCACCCCGCGCGACAGATTGGGGCGGGCGGCGATCAACGCACGCGTCAGACCATTGCCGCGCCCGGCCAGGTCGACGAGATCAGAATCACTAAGTACAGGCGACTGAAGGATCGCCAGAGAGGCGATTGCCGGCTGGTCCTCCGCGAGGGAAATCATGAGGGCACGGGGAGAACCGGCCGAAGGCGCGAGCGCCTCGGCCAACGCCAGACGAACGCGGGGCGACGGATCGTCAAGCAGATAGGTCATCGCCACATGCGCGGCCTGACGTTCGGCCGGTGCCATGGCGGAGCGCAGGTAGGCCCTCGCCAGAGCATTGGCCGCACGCGCCCTGTCTCCCGCCTTTGCCGTTTCCACCCACCGAAGAAAAGCCGCAACGATCACCGAAAAACCCAATCCGCGAAGAGAACACGCATAGCCGCATCAGCCATGGTTTGAAGCTAGCGGCAAAACGTTTAGATTTGGTTCACCATGTTCATTAACGTCGAGGTCGTCTTGCCCACCCCCGAAAGCCTCCATCTTTGCGGCCGCAGCCTGCGCGCGATCCTCGTCGTTCCGGCGGCCAGTTCGTCCGAGCCCCCACCCTCAAACGCCGAGGCCGTGGCCGTCGCTCCGGGTGCACAAGCGGAGAACTGGACCATTGCCGCAGAGATGCTCACCCGCTTCCGACAGACGGACGGTGAAACCGCGCTCCTCGTGACGGCGGATTCCGCCCTCGACGCCGACTCACTCGATGCAAGGCTCTCCGTCATCATCCCGGCCCGGCCGGACGGGCTACTGGTCACCGGCGTGCGCGCCGGAGCCGACTTGCAGCGAATCGACATCGCCCTGTCGGTGGCCGAGGTCATGGCCGGGCGGGAACCCGGCACCACAGCGTTGGTGGCGATCATGGGAGACAATCCTTCCGGCTTGCTGGCTGCCGGAAGCTTCGCCGGAAAATCGACGCGCCTGCGCGGGATCGGGTGGAGAGCCGCCATGCTTGCTGATCAGATGGGGATCGACACCGGGCAACGGGCACAGATACAGACGGACGCCATTTCCCTCGGTCGCGGGCTTACCGCCCTTGCAGCCACCACGGCCGGGGTCACTGCACTGGATTGGCTCGACCCGAATCTCTTGGCCACGCCTCTGTCTCGTGCCTGCGCCGATGCGCGCGCCAATGGCTTCGGCGCACTGATCACCGGGAATCCGGATCACTTGCAGGACATAGCCGCGGCTTTCCGCTGACCGCGCTACGGCGCCTTCGGACGAAGCAGTTCGAAGACCGGTTGGACCTCCGCGTAGTCCATATAGCCAAGGCGAGTCACGGGCCGGGCAAGCGCGACATCGAAGCGGCCTCCGCGTATCACCTTTTCATCGATATGGATGCCGACCACTTGGCCAAAGACAGCATGACTGTCCGAGAGTGTACCGTCGACGGTTCTTAGTGTATGAATCTCGGTGACGCGGCATTCGAGCCCGGCATAAGCTTCCCCGACCAGAGGCGCATCGACCAGTTGCCCCATCACCGGCGTCAGCCCGGACAGGGAAAATTCGTCGGTTCCGTAGGGCACGGCGGCAGAAGACGCATTCGCCGCACCAACCAGATTGGCGCTGACATAGTTGACGGTAAACACGCCGGTCTCAGTCGCGTTGCGCAGCGTGTCCTTACGACCACTCGAGGAGAACATGACGATCTTCGGCCGATCGCTAACGGCGTTGAAGAAGGAATAGGGCGACAGGTTGAACGCGCCGTCCCTGCCCTTCGTACCGATCCAGCCGATCGGGCGCGGCGCAACGATCGCCTTGAAGGGATCGTGCGCCAGTCCGTGGGCGTTGCTCGTCGTGTCGTAGAACATCAGGCCCCTTCGCCCATCCAGCTCACCACATCGGCAAGCGCCGGACGCGGTCGCTCGGTGACTGGGAAGGTGGTAGAACCGATATGAATGAAGCCGGCGACCTTCTCGCCGGACCGAACGCCGAGCAGCGGATAAGCTCTTTCGTCATAGGCGAACCACTCGGTCAGCCAGTTCGACACATAACCGAGTGCGTTGGCGGCCATCAGTAGGTTGAGGCAGACGGCGCCGGCCGACATCAATTGTTCCCACTCAGGAATTTTCGCGTGTGGACCGGCGGTGCTGATCACGCCGATCACCACTGGAGCGCGGGTGAAACGGGCCCGCTCGACAGCGATCATTTCGTCCGACAGCGCGGGATTTTTCTCGAGCGCCATTTTCAACAGGGCTTCGCCGATCTCGACGCGCGCCGCACCGCGATAGACGACGAACCGCCAAGGTGCCAGCTTGCCATGGTCCGGGACACGAACGGCAAGCGTCAGCATGTTCTCCAGTTCCGCGGTCGACGGACCCGGCTCGCACATCTGGAAGGCGGGCACAGAGCGGCGAACCGCGAGATAATCGATAAGTTTCATGTCATTTTTCATATTCGGCACTTTCACGGCTCTTCTGACACCTGCGACGTCTTGAAATCGCCATCGCTTTCGGATTGAACTTGCTGCCATTGGAGAGGAAGTCAACCTGCCGTGTCACCTATGAATCGCCTATCCCGTGCTGCCCGCTTCGTTTCGGTCGTAGCGACGATCTTTCTCGCACTGACGCCGGCGCATGGGGAAGATGCGTTCAAGTCCTTCAAGCAGCTTGATGGCTCGACCAAGATGCCGAAGCTCAACGCCTTCTCGGCCACGCTGGGCGGAGCGATCCAGACTCAGACAGCGCGCAATGTCAGCATGGAGGCGAGACTGACAAGCGATGGGGAGCCGATGCAGCAGGGATTGTCGTGGCGGGTGTTCAGCCCGATCCCCGGGGCCGATGGTAAGCTGCCGCTTGTCGCCAGTGCAGAGGGCGGCGCCGCCGATTTCCAGCTGGCGCCGGGCGACTATTTCGTCAACGTTGCCTTCGGCCGCGCCGGGGCGACCAAGAAACTGACGGTTCCAGGCGAAGGTGAAGTGGAAAAGCAGGTGCTGGTGCTCGACGCCGGCGGCATAATCCTCAACGCTGTGTCAGGACCGGATGCCCGCATCCCGGTCAAGGATCTCAGGTTCGACGTCTACTCCTCCGAAGTGCAAGCGGATGGCGAGCGAGGCTTGGTGCTGGCAAACGTTCCGCCCAATACCATTATTCGGCTCAATGCCGGCACATACCACATCGTATCGGAGTACGGTTCGGTCAATGCCGTGGTGCGCGCCGACATCAAGATAGAGGCGGGCAAGCTCACCGAAGCGGTGATGCAGCATCATGCCTCGCAGATCAACCTTAAGCTGGTGGCGGAACCGGGCGGCGAAGCGATCGCCGACACCGCGTGGTCGGTGCTGGCTGGCTCCGGAGACGTCGTCGCCGAAAGCGTCAGCGCTTTCCCTGTCATGGTTCTGGCCGAAGGCGAATACACCGCAGTGGCCCGCAACAAGGACAAGATCTATCAGAAGGATTTCGCCGTCAATGCCGGCCGCAACGAGGACGTGGAAGTCTTGCTGACGCAGTGACCCCGATTGCTCAACCGGCGAGTCGCGGCCTCGCCGAGCGTCCCGCCACCGGCGCCATGGCGAAAACGGCTTGGTGCAGTTCCCCCAACAGGGCCTTTCGGTCACCGACCATCCTCAGTCGGTCCCAGTCCATGATCTCGCCGATGCGGGCGGTGATGGTCGAGCCGGAGAGCCGGCGGAATTCACGGATCAGCAGCGAGATCCGCAACATCAGCGAAATCTTGCTAGCGATGTGAAAAAGCCGGCCGTTCTGGCCTTCGAAGTAGACAGGGATGACATTGGCGCAGGCCGCCTGGATCAGCTTGGCCGGGAAGACTTTCCAAGGTAGGTCCTCGGCCCTCCCCAAACCTTTCTTCGCCGTGGCAACGCCGCCGGCCGGGAAAACGATGATGGTCACGCCCTCCTTCAGCAGTCGCACCGCCTCTTGGCGTGTCCGCATGTTGATTGCCATCGCCTCCTTCGTCTCCTCGAAGGAAACCGGAAGCGAATAGGGCGCCATCTCCGGCACCTTGAGAAGCTCGTCATTGATCAGAACGCGGAATGGCCGTCCCAACTGTTCGGCCAGAGCGAGAACGGCGATACCATCACCGATGCCGAACGGATGGTTGGCCACCATGACGACCGGACCAGAGGGCATGTCGACGGGCGGCCAAGCGCCATGTGCGACGAGCCTGATGTCGATCAGGTCCAGCATCTTGCCGAACACACGGTCGGTCTTGCCGACGATGTCCTTGCGCCAGATATCGTAGAGACGGGCGAATCGATCACGCCCAGAGACGCCCTCGATCGAGCGGATAAACCAGCGCTTCAAACGTGGATCGCGTTCATTCGCGTAGGACAGTTCTTCAAAACGCAACGGCTTCCCCCGCACCCGAAGTATGGATCGATCGTGTACGGCCATGCCTTATGGCAACAGGATGACAACCGTCTGACAGGGCCGAAAAGCCTTCGGCCCTGCCCTTCTGTCTTGGTCAGGCCTTCTTGGCCCGAGCGGCAAGCTTGCGCTTCATATCCGGCGGCGTCGCCTCAGCGCTCAGCGCGGCGATCGCCTCGTCGAGCGTCATCGACACCTGGTCCTGCGAACCGAGGCGACGAATGTTGACGGTGCGCTCTTCCGCCTCGCGCTTGCCGCAAACGATGATCACCGGAACCTTGGTCACGGAATGCTCACGGACCTTGTAGTTGATCTTCTCGTTGCGGAAGTCGGTCTCGACAGCAAGACCGGCATCGCGCAGCACCTCGGCCACTTCGCGGCCATAGTCGTCGGCTTCGGAGGTGATCGTCGCAACCACCGCCTGAACCGGCGCGAACCAAAGCGGCATATGGCCGGCGAAGTTCTCGATCAGAATGCCAAGGAAGCGCTCCATCGAGCCGCAGACAGCACGATGGATCATCACCGGCTGGGTCTTTTCCGAGTTCTGGTCAATGTAGAAGGCACCGAATCGCTCCGGCAGGTTGAAGTCGACCTGGGTCGTTCCGCATTGCCATTCGCGGCCGATGGCATCCTTCAACGTGTACTCGAACTTCGGCCCGTAAAAGGCGCCCTCGCCCGGCAAAATGCCGGTCTTGATCCGCCCGCCCGACTGCGCCTCGATCTGCTTCAACACCTGCATCATGACGCTTTCGGCGCGGTCCCAGAGTTCGTCGGAACCGACGCGTTTGTCTGGCCGGGTGGAAAGCTTGACAATGACCTCGCTGAAACCGAAATCCTCGTAAACGGAGAGGATGAGATCGTTGATCCGCAGGCATTCGGCGGCCAGCTGATCGTCTGTGCAGAACACATGCGCATCGTCCTGGGTGAAACCGCGCACGCGCATCAAACCGTGCAGGGCGCCGGACGGCTCGTAACGATGTACGTTACCAAATTCCGCAAGTCTAACAGGGAGTTCACGGTAAGATTTCAAGCCGTGCTTGAAGATTTGCACGTGACCCGGGCAGTTCATCGGCTTCAGGGCGAAGACGCGCTCGTCATCAGTATCGTCGCCAGCGACGGTCACCTTGAACATGTTGTCGCGATACCAGCCCCAGTGGCCCGAAGTTTCCCACAGCGACTTGTCGAGCACCTGCGGCGCGTTGACCTCCTGATAGGTCCCCGCCAGCCGGCGACGCATATAGGCGACCAGCGTCTGGAACATGCTCCAGCCCTTGCCGTGCCAAAAGACAACGCCGGGGCCCTCTTCCTGGAAGTGAAAGAGGTCCATCTCGCGACCGAGCTTGCGGTGATCGCGCTTTTCCGCTTCCGCCAGAATGTGCAGGTAATTGTCCAACTGCTCCTGGTCGGCCCAGGCGGTGCCGTAGATGCGCGTCAGCATGGGCTTGGTGGAATCACCACGCCAATAGGCCCCAGCCACCTTCATCAGCTTGAAGGCTGTGCCGATCTGACCGGTGGAGGCCATATGCGGCCCACGGCAAAGGTCAAACCAATCGCCCTGGAAATAGATCTTCAGGTCCTGGTCGGCCGGAATCGCATCGACCAGCTCGACCTTGTAGGCCTCGCCCTTGTCGGCGAAGACATCACGGGCCTTGTCGCGAGACCAGATTTCCTTGGTGAACGGCTTGTTACGCTGGATGATCTCCTTCATCCGCTTTTCGATCGTCGGCAGATCCTCGGGCGTGAAGGGCCAGTCCTCGCGGCTGTCTGGATGGACGCGCTTGAAGTCGTAGTAAAAACCGTTCTCGATCACCGGACCGATGGTCACCTGGGTACCGGGCCACAGTTCCTGCACCGCCTCGGCCATGACGTGGGCCGTGTCGTGACGGATCAGTTCCAGCGCGCGCGGGTCCTGGCGAGTGACGATCTCGATCGCACCAGTCATGACGGGATCGGAGAGATCGCGCAGCGTGCCATCGAGCGCAATCGCAAGCGCCTTCTTGGCGAGCGACTTGGAAATCTGTTCGGCAACCTCGCGGCCGGTCGTGCCGGTCGGATAGGCGCGTACGGAACCATCGGGGAAAGTGAGGGAAACGGTATCTGACATGGTCTGCTCCTTATCCAGTCCCGCCAACCAATGCGGGTGGTCAAAAAAGGCCGGCTCGGCCGGCGATCAACGCGACGCGTGATACTGCCAAAGCGGGCGAGAGTAAAGATTGTGAACGGTTCACGCATCCCAGAATGCGCGGGCACCATCAGGAAGGCAGACTATCGCGCGCTCGAAAGCCTCGCGATCGACGTGCCGCCGAAGTACGGTCGCGACATCGAGGATCGCACTTGCTGTGGAGAAATTGTGATCTGGACGAAGCGCCCTCACCTCTGCTGTCATCGCCTCGCGCGAGGCAAAATCGCGACGCGGCGCATCCACATCCCAGTCGCTGACGAAGATAGCACGCAGGACCGGCGGCAGAACGGCGACGAAGGCGATCGCCTGGGCAAAGGTCAACCGTGCCCGGAAGACCTGCAAGACGGCCTGCAGCATAGTATAGGTCTGATGGGTCGTCGAAAGACCAGACAGGTCGCGGAGTTCCACCATGAAGCCATCAAACTCCTCTTGAGCCTGCCGGTATTCCATAGGCATGGGCAAAGCTTATTCCCCCGACCCCGATGGCTTGCGGCCCGCCTGCCAATAGCGCCAAGGCGCCCACCAGCGATACCGATCTTCAAGCTTTTCCGGAACAGGATCATAACCCCAAGTTCCCCCTGGCCCACAGCGGCCGACGCGAAATAGGGTCAGCCAGCCGCCCGACCACAGGCCATGCCGCGCAATTGCCTCGTAACCATATTCGGAGCAGGTCGGAGCGTGCCGGCAGGAACTGCCGATAAGGCTCGAAAGCGTCAGCTGGTAAAGGCGGATCAGTGCCATGCCAAGTAGGCGGTCGGGTGTCTTGCGGAACGGTCCAGCGTAATTGCGCGAACGGGCGCTACCGCCCGGCTTTCCTTCAGAAGGCCCGCAACCGGGAGAATTGCACATCTCAGATGTCCGCCACGACCGCCGCATCCAGCGCCTCGACTTGGTCGAGACAGTCAACCACAGCGTCGAAGGTCAGCATGGTGGAGGCGTGACGCGCCTTGTAATCCTTGACGGGTTTGAGGAATCGCATGTCCTCGAAACGACCGGATGGCCCCTCACCACCATCCTTCAACATGGCGAGCATGTCTTCACGCGCCTGGCGAATCTCGGCCGGTGTCGCGCCGATCACATGGCGAGCCATGATCGAGGACGAAGCCTGGCCCAACGCGCAGGCCTTGACCTCGTGGGCAAAGTCACCGACCACGTCGCCCGACATCTTGAGGTAAACCTTGACCTTGGAGCCGCAAAGCTTGGAATGCTTCTCCGCACTCGCGTCGGCATCCGCAAGCTTGCCGCTGCGCTGAATATTTCCGGCGAATTCAAGAATTCGTGAATTGTAGATGTCGTCCATGGCAGGCGAAGGGCTTTCTGAGAACGATACGTTGGCCAACGGAAATGGATCGTTTCCGGTTTTGCGACACACTGTGCCCCGCGCGTTCCTTCACACTGGCCTATTTGTTATTATATGAGAGATGAGGACCCGGTCCAAATAAAACAAGCGCAAATGCCTGTTGCGGAGCGGGAATTATAAGAACGGACTTGCCAAGATGAGCCGAGTTACGCATTTACAGGCGGCAAAATCGCAACAGACGGTCCGGAAACCGAAGGATCGGGAGACCATGGGCATGGATGCCATCGTCAACAAACTGGCCCCCCTCGACAAGCGTCCGAGCCGTGAAGAGGCGGAGGAGGCCGTGCGCGTCCTGCTGCGCTGGGCGGGAGACGATCCGGCCCGTGAAGGTCTGATCGACACGCCGAAGCGCGTCGCCAACGCTTATCGCGAGCTTTTTTCCGGCTATGACGCTGACATAGAGGATGTGCTGGGCACAACCTTCGAGGAAGTCGCCGGATATGACGACATCGTGCTGGTGCGCGACATCCCATTCTTCTCCCATTGCGAACACCACGTTTTGCCTGTGATCGGCAAGGCCCATGTCGCCTATCTGCCCGACAGTCGGGTGCTCGGCCTGTCGAAGATCGCTCGCGTCGTCGAGGTCTTCGGCCGTCGTTTGCAGACACAGGAAGCGATGACTGCGCAGATCGCTACGGCCATCGATGAGACCTTGCGCCCGCAGGGCGTCGCCGTGTTCATCGAGGCAGAGCACATGTGTATGGCGATGCGCGGCGTGCAAAAGTCCGGTTCAACCACACTCACCACGACCTTTACCGGCCGCTTCAAGGACAATGCCGTCGAACAGGCGCGCTTTATGTCCATGGTGCGTGGCCGCTGATCCCTCTCGACCTCATGGATTTTGCCGATGGCCATCGCCTTCGCCCCGCCGCCCACAGACAAGCACGCCCTTGAGGGCGAATCCTCTTTTACGCCGAAATTCGATGCCAACGGGTTGGTTACGGCCGTTGTCACCGATGCGCGTGACGGTGAGTTGCTGATGGTGGCCCATATGAATGCCGAGGCGATCGCTCTCACGCTGGAAACCGGTATTGCCCATTACTACAGCCGCTCGCGTGACCGGATCTGGAAGAAGGGGGAAAGCTCCGGCAATCTCCAGACGGTGCGGGAATTTCGCACCGATTGCGACCAGGACGCCGTCTGGCTGAAGGTCGAGGTCGCCGGTCACGACGCGACCTGCCACACCGGCCGGCGCTCATGCTTCTATCGAACCGTCGCGCTGGCCGGGGGCGAGGCGCGCCTTGAAATAACCGACAATCATCGTCACTTCGACCCTGATACCGTCTACGGCGGACCGGACAAGGCCTGACGGACCGCAGGAGGACAGTTCGGTCCCGCGACTAAACGAATTGGTAAACATCCGGTGCGCTAATGGTGCTCGGGAGTTGTTCAGCCATAAGGGTGTGCGGAGATGCTGAACTGGAGTCTGAAGAACGGTACGGCAGCGCGTTCAGTGCAGCCGGCAGGTGGTGATCCGACGAGCGGTGTTCCGCCGGTGACCGAAATGGAAAAACCGAAAAAGACGAAGATTGCCGTCGCACTCGGGGGCGGGGCGGCGCGCGGCTGGGCCCATATCGGCGTGCTGCGCGCGCTGGACGAGGCGGGGATCGAGGTCGGCATGATCGCCGGGACATCGATCGGCGCCCTTGTGGGCGGCTGCTATCTCGCCGGAAAGCTCGACGAGCTGGAAGCCTTTGCCCGCTCGCTCACCATGCGCCGTATCGCGTCCTTGCTCGACCTGACAATCGGCGGCGGCGGCCTGCTTGGTGGTATGCGGTTGACCAAGAGGATGCAGGAACACCTCGAAGGGCTGATGGTCGAGGACCTCCCGAAACCCTTCGTCGCCGTCGCCACCGAACTCAACAGCGGCCACGAGGTGTGGATCGACGGCGGCAATCTCATTACAGCGCTACGCGCATCCTATGCCCTGCCCGGTATTTTCGAACCGGTAAAATGCAACAATCGCACACTGATCGACGGCGCGCTGGTGAATCCCGTGCCAGTCTCCGTCTGCCGAGCTTATGAGCAACCGCTGGTCATGGCAGTCAATCTGCAATACGACGTCTTCGGCCGCTCTGCGGTCGTCAAGCACCGCGCCAGTAAATTGCCCGACGGCCCGGACGAAGCGCCGAAGGACCATCACAAGGTCGGACTGACCGGCGTCATGGTGCAGGCTTTCAACATCATTCAGGACCGCATTTCGCGGGCGCGCCTCGCAGGAGACCCCCCAGACCTTGCGCTACATCCACGCGTCAACGAGATCGGTCTTTCCGAATTCCACAAGGCCGGCGAGGCGATTGATCGCGGCTACGAGGAAGCCATGTCTCGGATCGGCGAACTGAAGCGCATGCAGGAGGCCTTTGCCCGCTGACCCTGCCCCTCCGGCCCGTCAGCGGACAATTATTGACAAACCGGGCGCCGGCCTGCACTCAACCGGCAATATAGGCCTTGATATGTTCGGCCTCGGCCTCGACCTCACGCATGCGCGACTTCACCACGTCACCGATCGAGACGATGCCACAGAGCTTGCCGTTTTCCTCAACCGGCACGTGACGGAAGCGCCGGCTCGACATGACTTCCATCAGCTCGTTGACTGTGGTTCCCTCGTTGCAGCGATAGACGCTGGCGGTCATCATCGCGGAGACCGGTTGTTCGAGGGCGCCGGTGCCGAAACCACTGATCGAGCGGACCAGATCGCGCTCGGTGAAGATGCCGACGATCCGGTTCTCCATGCCGACAACGACCACCGCACCGATCCTGTGCTCATCGAGTGTCCGGGCAGCTTCAGCCAGCGTGACGTTGGGACCAATGGTCACCACCTCACGGCCCTTGGCTTCCAGTATACTCCTCACTGATGCAGACATGCACTCCTCCTTCGCATTCATTGCCGAAAGGCCGCAGCCACGGTTCCTCCACGCCGCTGCGACGGCTCAAATGGTGCCCGTTATCTCAGAGGAAAGCAATATAGCCGCAAGGCAGCTAAAAGGATCGGTCGCGTTCCGGCGCCGGGTCGAAAAGACCGAAGAGCAGAAAGCCGAACAGAAAGCCGCCGATATGCGCGTCCCAAGCGATCGCGCCCGCGAGGTCCCCGAACAGCGGCAGGCCGACCGCAACCGCCAGATTACCGAAGAACCACGCGAGGATGAAGACGCGCACGGTGCGGATACCGAGCGCCTCTGCGATCGAAAGACGTGGCGGCTGGACGCCGATGTGGTGCGAGACAGCACGCCCCGAACTGCCGAAGGCGAACCGGCAAGCCGACCCCATCAAAGCCGAGACGACGCCCGACGCGCCGATCATGATGCTCGGCTGCCCCCAGTTGACGGCAGCATGCAGTGCCGCGCCGGCCGCGGCCGAGACGATCCAGAAGAGCACGAACCGCGCCGTACCGATCCGACGGGCAACCGGCGTGCCGAACGCTGCAAGCCACAGTCCGTTGAAGCCGAGATGCTCAAGGCTGCCGTGGAGAAAGGAATAGGTGACCGGCGTCCACAACCACTCATAGCCCTGCTCCGAGAGCGGATAGACATAGCGTAGCGGAGAAAAGCCGAAGGTGACAGCAAGCCACTCGGCTGTCGACGCGGACAAGAAAAGAGACTGAACGGCGTAAACGGCACCAAGACCTATGAGCGCAGCGACGATGACCGGCGGCAGATTGAACGCCGGAGCGGACGCTTCTTCGCCTGGACCATCAGCCTTGTCGTAGGGCGATCGAGGGGGCAGTTCATCCATTCGGCGAGATCCTTCGTGAAGCCATCCCAGCTCCATAGCCGACCGAAGGCATAAAAAAAAGCCGCCCGGACAAACCGGGCGGCGATCGGATCCCCAGAGCCCCCGCCCCTAATCCGAAAAGTGGTGCCGAAGTGTGACCTTCGCGAAGTGATAAATGTCATTTGCCACGGCAAGTCGGATTTCGCAACAGCAAGAAAGAATTAACCTTAACTTCACAACCTTGGCGCTAAAATACAACAGATCCAAGCCTTCGGAAAAACGTTATGTTAACGGCTTCCCAGTACTTATTTACCAATAGCGAAATATTTTAGATCAGCACAATGTATTCCACTCAGGCAACTCAGAACGGCGGCCTTGTTTCTCCCGCTCAACGGCGGGCATTCCAGCGCGTTGCCGTGGACCTGCAGGGCCGACTGATGCTGGCCAATTACGAGGAATATGTTTGCAAGGTCGTGGACATGTCGCCGGGCGACGTGCGTTTCGCCTGCGCCGGGTGCCCTGCCCCCAACGAACGTGTGATCGCCTATATCGACCATCTCGGCCGCGTCGAAGGCACAGTCATCAAACTGGTCGAGGGCGGTTTTGTCATGTCGATCAACGCGACCGGCCGCAAGCGCGAGAAGCTGGCGGCCCAGTTGACCTGGATCGCCAACAAACATGAGCTCGGCCTGCCCGAAGACCGCCGCCACGATCGCCTCACCCCGCGCGTGACCCGTACGGAGCTGAAGCTGGAGGACGGCCGTCGTTACCCCTGCCGCCTGATGGACCTTTCGCTATCCGGCGCCGCGGTCGACATCGACATCCGCCCGCCGATCGGCACGGCCGTGCAGCTCGGCAACATGCGCGGGCGCATCGTCCGCCACTTCGTTGAAGGCGTCGCGATCGAATTCCTCACACTGCAGTCACGTGAAGCGTTGACCGAGTTCCTCTGATTCATCTTGTCGGACGCGCTGCCCGCCACCTCTCACCGGAACTCGAAGATCTGCCTGAATACGCCCGGCGCGATGATCGACAGCGGGTTGACCACGAGTTTCGGCTGCTCCGAAGCTCCGGTCAGCTTGAAAGTAATGCCGAGCAGACCGCGATCGCGGCCATTGCCGAGCAAAAGTCCGATGATCGGAAGCTCGCCGAACAGGCGGTTCAGGCCATAGGCCGGCATGAAGGTGCCAGTCAGGTCGATCCGGCCGCGCGCGTCCCGAACCAGCCCCTGGAAAGTCGCACCGACTTGCTCGCCGCGCACAACCCCATTGTCGACGCGCAGAGCCCCGTCGGCAAAGACAAGACGGGCGAAGGCGCGCTGAAACCGCGCGGAACTCACGTCGATATTCTTCTTGACCGCAGTATTGAGACTGCGACCATCGGCACCTGCGGGCGTGGTGACGATCGATTGCAGCCGCTGCTCGTTCTCGACACGAAAGTCACGAACATCCAGCGATCCGCTCCAACTGCCACTGGCGGATTGGGACAGCTTTAGATTCATCAGCCCGCCGATCATACGGTTGTAGAGATTGATGAAGCGCGCCAGCGCGCCCGCATCGCTGGTGGTCACCGAGAGCTCACTCAACTCTCCCGGCCGGCGCATCTTCGCCACAACGGCCTGGCGACTGTCGGTCACAGCGGAAATATCAAGCGCCGTGGTCTGGCCATTGCGCGCACCATAGACGATGGAGGCGCCGGAAAGCACCTCGTCGCCAAAGCCCACCACTTGGTCGAGTTGGCCCTTGACCTGCAAGTTCAGTGGTTTTTCCGCGGCACCATCGCCTCCGCCCGCACCAGAATTTCTAAGCTCGGTGATCAGAGCGCGTACGTCAGCCGACTTGCCGGACACGGAGACATCATAGCCGCCCTTGGCCTGGCGAATAGCAAGGGAATAGTCGTCGGTTGGCGCTAGGCGCACACGGTTGAGATCAGCGGAAATCAGCCCCTGCTTCCCTACCACTAACGTCCCAGCCGCCCCGAAGCCCTGGCCGTCGAGCACGAATTTGTCGATCTGCGTCTGCGCCGGTCCCTCGTTGACCTCGAAGCTCGCCTTGGCCCCGATTCCCTGCCCCTTCGACCAACCGATCCATGGCACACTCAAGGTTGCCGACGAAAGGTCGATCGTGGCGGCTTGACGCCGGTCGTCGATGCGCGAAAGCTCTACGGTGATCGGACCATTGATAAGCTCATTGAGCCCCGGCACGAAATGCGCGCGCTGCTCGTTATCGAGTTTCAGCTTGACCACCCGTTCCCGCGCAACCGGATCATTCCTGTCAACCGGCTCCGTCAGCCGAAGTTCCATCGGCACGCCGTCGATCTTGGCATTACCCTCCAGCCGCGCCGATTTCGGCTCAACGTCGAGCTTACCGTCAAGATCGCTAACGATGCGTCCGGTGTAGGGCTTGGCGATATCGACTCCGGAAAGATCGAGGTGCGCCTTCCACACCGGTTCCGGCGGATTCTGATCGGCAATGAGACCGAGTCGTATCTGGGCATTCCCCTTCACATTGCCGGTGAAATCCTGGGCCGCGAAACCGGCCCGCTCCAGCGCCCGGATAGGCTTGAACGACACGAGTTCGGCCACGGCGTCTGCCGCACCGGATACCGAAACATCGATGTCGGCCATCAACGGCTTGCTATAGACATCTCCAAGTGTCAGTTCCCCTCGCTCGACCTTCACTGACCGTCCCGACGGGAAATAGGAGGTCGCCGCATGGATGGTCGTCTCGATCCTCTGGCCCGACATATCGAAATGGGCCGACGCATCTCTGAGCGGCGGGATTTCACCGGTAAGGTTCATGCGCGCATCGACGATGTCGAAGCTGAGGTTAAGCTCGTTCTCATCGAGATGCACTGGCCTCGGCTCGATCGACAGACGGTCTTGTGGAATGAAAACCGAAATCTGGCCGTTAATGATCGTTCCGCCGAAGATATTGGCCAGCACCCAGTGGCGCGCCTTTTCAGCAATCCAATAAGGCCAGAGCTGTTTCACCACAGAAGTTTTCATATCCCGAACCAGCGCATCGAAACGCACCTCAGGACCTGTGCCGACGAAGCGGATCCCGAGCGAAGCATCCATTGAGCCGCCCGGCGTCGAAACGGTGAACCGGTCGAACTTGAGCTCGTGCCTGTCTTTGACATAACGCCCGAAGAGCTTTAGCGAAAACGGAAAAGCAGCCTCACCGGCGGCCGGAACGTCCGCCCGTCCCTCGTTCACAACGAGATCAATCCCGACGCCTGCGCCCTGCTCGGTATTGCCGGGCAGTCGGTCGAGATCGATTACCCCACCAGAAAGCGGCATGATCATGGGACCAAATTCGACCTTGGACGCCGACAGTTCCAGCGTATCTTTCTTAAAGTCATAGCCCAGGTTGAGACGTGCGTGCGTCAGCTCCTGGGACTGCCCGTCCGAATAGATCGTCCCACCACTGCTCTCGACAATCATGTTCATCGCCGGGGCATGGCCATCGACAGCCCTTTTGGCCGAAATGTACACTTCGGCCGACCCGTCGAGGCCCTGGCGTGGATCTCCGGCAGCACCGCGCCTCAGCAGAAAAGGTGTCAGTCGCACGTCAGCGAGCCTAAGCGTAAACGACTGTGCCTTGTTACCGGAATTGGCCGAAAGCGCCGAGATCTCGGTCTGGTATCCGTTGATCGAGACCGCGCCAAAGAAGGAGAGCGAATCGTCCGGGCCGCGCTCCATGGCAAGGTCGTCGACAGCGATCGACAGCGGGCGACCACTGATGCTGGTGGTGGAGATCTCCAGCCCCCCGATGCGCATCCGGTCAAGGCCGGCACGGGAAATAAAGGTCTGGATTTGGTCGAGTTCAAGAAAGGCGCGGTCGAGAATTGCCGGTATACCATCAACGCGCAACGCCGAAAGATCGAGCGGCGGGCCGGCCGGCAGGAGACGCGCGTCGAGTGCAATCCCCTCGGTGACGATCTCATTGACCTTGAATTTTCCACCAAGGAGCGCAAGCGGGTCGAGGATCATGCCGACAGACTTGGTGAGCGCCAGCGGGCTCTCGCCGCCCTCAGGCACGATCGTGACATTGCGCGCCTCGACCGTCAGCCGGAAATCGTCGGAAAAACGGATCGCCGTTTCGCCAATCTCTGCACGAAAAGCTGGCCCGACCGCGGCGCTCAGCATGGCACGGGCACCATCCGACAGGGCTCGGTCCAGCGTTCCGGTTTCCACAACGGCGAATACGCCGCCGGCAGCGACAATGAACAATCCGAGAATAGCGAAAAAATATCGCAGGAAGCGCTGCCCGAAAGCTGGCCTCGGCGGGCAGTGGACAATCAACGGATCTTCGATTCGCGACGACGGAAGTTCGTGCAAGCGCACGATGTCCTGCTTGCGAAACCGCACCTTTTCGCCCCGGATCTCTCCCATGTGCCGGCGATTGTCTCCGTCGATCGATGCCGTTATCAAAGTCGCGCGTGGACGACTGCGTCGCGGACTATATATCGAGTGTACGCACAATCATCCATAAAGCGGGCAAAAGAAAGGTTTTCCCATGGCAGATTTAGTTGAAGGCGACGTGGCTCCCGATTTCACCCTGCCGCGCGACGGCGAAGGCACCATCTCGCTCATCGAGATGAGAGGTTCGCCCGTGGTTCTCTACTTCTACCCAAAGGACGATACCAGCGGCTGCACAACCGAGGCCCTGGCCTTCACGGCACTGGCCGACGCCTTTGCCAAGGCCGGCGCCAAGGTGGTTGGCCTGTCTCCCGACCCCGTCAAGAAACACGACAAGTTTATCGCCAAGCACGACCTTTCGGTCGTCCTCGCCTCCGATGAAGAGAAGGCAACGCTTTCCGCCTATGGCGTATGGAAGGAGAAAAGTATGTACGGCAGGAGCTATATGGGGGTGGAGCGCACCACGTTCCTGATCGACAGCCAAGGCCGAATCGTCAAGATCTGGCGCAAGGTCAAGGTCGCCGGCCATGCCGAAGCCGTGCTGCAAGCGGTACAGGCCCTTTGATGTCAACTTGCGACATCAATAGCCGGCTACCGATCTCTTCACTGAGGGGCGGCGCTGCCATGGCGATCCGCAGCGGAGACCTCGATGAGAAGACGGAGCTGGCGCAGGAGACCGCGCGGCGTTGGCATGAGCGGCGTCTATCGCTGCGCTCGCCGCTCGATCCCGAACTGCCCGAACGGCCAGGCCGGCCGGAAAAGCCCGTTCTGGTGCCGCCGAAGGCGACGGGGAAACGTTCATTGCACACGTTGCCGGGACGGATTGCCATGCTGCATGCGCTGGCGCACATCGAGCTCAACGCGGTGGACCTCGCCCTCGACATCGTTGCACGTTTTGCTTCCGAGCCGGTGCCGCACTCTTTCTTCGACGGCTGGATGCGGGTCGCCTTCGAGGAAGCCAAGCATTTTCGGCTGGTGCGCGAACGGCTACGGGCCCTCGGCGCCGACTATGGCGACATGCCGGCCCACGATGGCCTTTGGCAGGCCGCCCATTCGACCCGCAACAACCTGACCGCCAGGCTTGCCGTCGTGCCGCTCATTCTTGAGGCGCGAGGCCTCGACGTGACCCCTTCATTGCAGGAAAAAATGCGGGAAACCGGGGACGTCGACAGTGCAGAGGTACTGAAAGTGATCTACGAGGACGAAAAGGGCCATGTGGCGGTGGGCGCCAAGTGGTTCCGTTTTCTCTGCGCCAGGGAACGGAAGGACCCGGCTGCCACTTTCAAAGAGCTTGTTCGCTCCAACTTCCGCGGCGCGCTGAAAGCTCCGTTCAACGATGTTGCACGCGCTGAGGCCGGACTGACGCCCTCCTTCTACCGCTCGCTCACCGCGACCAGCAGCTGACACAAGGGCCCAGATCCCGCACCGGTTCAACCATTATTAACCTTAACCGTGTGTAATCATCGCGAGCTTTCGGCCGGATACGGCAAGAGCAGGATGGGAGTGACCGGTGGCGGAAAAGACGGCAAATCAGGTCTTCGGCAAGCGGCGGCAGGAGCATATCGTCATCCTGGCGAGCGGAGACAAGGTGCGTCACATGACCGTGCGCCCGTGGATGGCAGCTATTGCCGTCTGCTTCGTCGGCGTGATGTCCCTCGGCTACCTCGGCGCCACCACCTATCTGGTCTTTCGTGACAATCTGATCGGCGCCTCCATGGCCCGGCAAGCGCGTATGCAGCACGAATACGAAGACCGAATCGCCGCCTTGCGCGCTCAGGTCGACCGAGTGACCTCCCGCCAGCTGCTTGACCAGCAGGTGGTTGAGGAAAAGGTCGACCAACTGCTGGAACAGCAGATGGCGCTCGCCTCCCGTCACGGTCGCCTCGATGCGCTGCTCGACCGGGCGGCGGCGGCAGGCCAACTGCCAGAATCGGGGCCGGTCCCGACCATCAAACCGGGAACGGAAGACAAGCAGGCAAGTCTTGGAGGCGGGTTCAAGGCGATCGAAAACCTGCTTGGCGGCGCAAAATCCGCCACCTCGGGCGCGAAGACGGCGGCATTGGGTTATGTGCCGTTGACCGATCCCACCAGCGGCACCGTCGCCGACCGCGCCGATCGGCTGTTTTCCCACATGACGCTGTCGTTGAAGGATATCGAACAGGATCAGATCGACCGCATCGAACGACTGACCAGCGGCGCAAGCGAGACTGCCGAAAAGATTTCCGGCATCCTTATGCGCAATGGCATTCCGCTTGACGACGCCACGTCTGTCGGCTCAAGCGAGGGAATCGGCGGTCCCTATGTTGCGCCGCGTTCCTCCGAGCCATTCAACACCTCGCTCAACGAGCTCGACGCGGCGCTGTCCCGACTCGAGACCATGCGCGACACAGCAAAGCGCCTCCCCTTCGCCAATCCGGCACCCGGCAAGGACATCACCAGCCGCTTCGGTAACCGACCAGACCCCTTCCTCGGCCGTCTGGCCATGCATGCGGGGATCGACTTCCGCTCCCCGGTCGGCGGAGACATCAAAAGCACCGGCGCCGGCAAGGTCATAGCCGCCGGTCCGGCCGGAGGGTATGGCAACATGGTCGAGATCGACCACGGTTTCGGCCTGACGACCCGTTACGGCCATATGTCGCGCGTCCTGGTCAAGGTCGGAGACGAGGTGGCCAGCGGCGACGTGATCGGCCTGTCCGGCAGCACCGGCCGCTCGACCGGTCCACACCTGCATTATGAGGTTCGTCGCAATGGCGAAGCGATCGACCCCATGCGCTTCCTCAATGCCGGCATGAAGCTCACAACGCTGATCGATTGACCGCGGGCGGCCTGAGCGTAGACTGCGCCTTAGTCGCAACGCGCAGGAGCCACCATGGAAGCGCAGGCCCTTCTCGCATTCGCCCTTGCTTTCTTCGTCTTCGCCGCAAGTCCCGGCCCCGACAATATGACCATCATGGCGCGCACCGTGTCACACGGCGCGCCATCAGGCATCGCTTACGGTGTCGGCACGGTGATCGGCATCCTGATCTATCTGGCGCTCGCCGCACTCGGCCTTTCCCTCATCGCCAGCGAAATGGGCTTCGCCATGACAGCACTGCGCTACGGCGGTGCCGCCTATCTCATATACGTGGGCATCCGCCTGTGGACGGTTAAGCCGGTCATCGCCGAGATTGCCGAACCGCAGCGTCGCCGCGACCTCTTTACGGTGTGCCTGACCGCCATCGCGCTCAATCTCGGCAATCCCAAGATGCCGCTCTTCTATCTGGCCCTCTTACCCAACTTCGTCGGCGCTGACTTTTCGGCTGGCGCCTACCTGTCGCTGGCCGCGGTGATCGTCAGCGTGGAAATGGTGGTGGTAACAGGCCATGTGTGGATCGCAGGCCGCGCCCGTCGGCTGCTGCGTACCCCGCGCATCATCACGGCAGTCAACCGTGGAGCAGGAACGGTACTCGCCGGGGCCGGGATCGCGGTTATTGCCACACACCGCAGCAGTTGATCCCGCTATTCACCCTTTGTTACTGCAAATCCGGCAGTTTCCTTGACTTTCAAGCATTTTGGCACTATCCCGCGCTGACGTTAACGCTCGCGTCCGGGCGTTTCAATTGCGTTCGCAAGAACCGGAACGGAATAGATTTCCCTTTGACCACATTTTCTGACCTTGGCCTGAGCCAAAAAGTACTTTCAGCCGTCACAGACGCCGGCTACACCGTGCCGACGCCGATCCAGGCTGGCGCGATTCCGTTTGCCCTGCAGCGCCGCGACATCTGCGGCATCGCGCAGACCGGCACGGGCAAGACTGCATCCTTCGTACTCCCCATGCTGACCCTTCTCGAAAACGGCCGGGCCCGCGCGCGCATGCCGCGCACGCTGATCCTTGAGCCGACCCGCGAACTGGCCGCCCAGGTCGCCGAGAACTTCGAAAAGTACGGTAAGAACCACAAGCTGAACGTCGCGCTGCTGATCGGCGGCGTCTCCTTCGAAGAACAGAATCGCAAGCTCGAACGTGGCGCCGATGTGCTGATCTGCACCCCTGGCCGCCTGCTCGACCATTGCGAGCGCGGCAAGCTCCTGATGACCGGCGTCGAGATCCTTGTCATCGATGAAGCCGACCGCATGCTCGACATGGGCTTCATCCCGGACATCGAGCGAATCGCCAAGATGATCCCCTTTACCCGCCAGACGCTGTTCTTCTCGGCCACCATGCCGCCGGAGATCCAGAAGCTCGCAGACCGTTTCCTGCAGAATCCGGAACGCATCGAAGTGGCGCCGCCGTCGTCGACTGCCAAGACCGTGACGCAGCGACTGGTCGCTGTGCCGAACAAGGACTACGAGAAGCGTTCGCGCCTGCGCGACCTGATCCGCGCCCAGGGCGACCTGAAAAACGGCATCATTTTCTGCAACCGCAAAAAGGATGTCGCCGACCTGTTCCGCTCGCTGGAGCGGCATGGCTTCTCCGTCGGCGCGCTGCATGGCGATATGGACCAGCGCTCGCGCACCAACATGCTGGCCGGTTTCAAGGACAATCAGATCACCCTGCTGGTCGCCTCGGACGTCGCCGCACGCGGTCTCGACATTCCGGACGTCAGCCACGTCTTCAACTTCGACATTCCGATCCATGCCGAGGACTATGTCCATCGTATCGGCCGTACCGGCCGTGCCGGCCGTTCGGGTGCCGCCTTCACACTGGTGGCGAAATCGGACGCCAAATATCTCGACGCGATTGAAAAGCTTATCGACCAGAAGATCGAATGGCTCGACGGCGATCTCTCTGCCCTGCCGGCACCGACCGAAGGCGAGGACGAAGGTCGCGGCCGTCGCGGCACGCGTGAGAAGGGCGATCGCGAGAGAGGCGACCGCGGCAAGGGTCGCGAGCGCCGCGCCGGTCATAAATCGGAAGCAAAGACCGAGCATACCAACCCCGTAGAGGCGGAAGAGATCGAAGTGGCAAGGATGGAACCAGTGGCAAGCGAGCGCAAAGTAGACAGGCGGCCCAGCCCGGGCAATCGCAATGCGCGGCCCAACCCGGCCAACGACGATCAGCGCGAGCGCCGCCGCAACCACTACCGTGACCATGATGACGGCCCGACGCCGGTCGGCTTCGGTGATGAAATCCCGGCCTTCATGCTGATCGTCGCAAACGCCAAGTCCTGAATGACCAAGCCCGGCATCGATTTCCCCGGCGTCGGCGTCGGTCTCGCGATCGTTCGCGATGGCAAGTTGCTGCTTTGCCGTCGCCTGAAAGCGCCCGAGGCCGGATATTGGAACATCGTTGGCGGCAAGGTCGATCATCTTGAACCGACCGAGATTGCCGCGCGCCGCGAGGCCGAAGAGGAAACCGGCCTTTCGATCGGTGCGATCGAGTTTGTCACCGCTAGCGAACAGATCATCGAGGCTGACCGTCAGCACTGGATTTCGTTGCTGTACCGAACCTCGGATTTTACCGGCGAACCGCAGTTGACCGAACCAGACAAGCTGGCTGAACTCACCTGGTTCGACCTCGAAAACCTGCCGGAACCACTCTCCGTCTTTACCCGCGCGCTGCTACCGTATCTTCGCTGAAGCGCGGGGCTTCCGCGTCGGCTTTGATTTGGTCGCCTCTGCCCTGAGCCCCGCCTCATAGGCAAGCCTCACCCATTTCGCCATTTCATCCGGGTCGTCATAGGCGTCGTCGGGGATCGCCCAATAGGGCATGGCGACCGGGTTCCTGCCCTCGCGCTGATAGACCCACTGGCGCGATCCCACCGCCTGAAACAACGGCGCGGTCTCATCGTCCGCCTTCAGCATGAGTTCGTCGAACAGATAGAGGGCGAAAATCACGCCGTGGTGGTAAATGCCCTTGCCGCTGAACATCCGCCGGATGCTGACAGGCCCGAGCGACGAGAGCAGGTCCTCGATTTCGACATTGTCCATGGCTATCAGCCCTTTAGCACGCCGCCAGCCGCAACGACCGCCTCCGGCGTATCGACGTCAAGTCGCGCCGCCAGGCCGATCTCGACATCGATGATCGGCAAACCTGCGGTTTCAATGATCGGCCGTGCGCCGATGTCCCCCTCCAGCCTTTTCACCGCCTCAAAGGTCGAGCGCGGCAGGATGACCGGATTGCCACGCTTCCCGGCGGCGACAGCACGCACGATCGATCGCCCCCCCGCAGTCCGGAACGCGGCAACCAGCGCCTGAAGATCACTAACCGAGATGCCCGGCATGTCGGCCAGCAGCACCAGCACGCCATCGGCACCACCGGCACTGGCGGCGGCGAAACCGCCCTTCAGCGAACCGGCCATACCACTCCCATAGTCGGGGTTATGGACATAGGTCACACCGAGGCCCTCAAGGCTCGCGGCGATCTCGCCTGCCCGGTGGCCGGTCACAACGATAATCTCACCCGCGCCAGCCTCAAGCGCGATCCTAGCCGAGCGACGCACAAGCGGTTCACCTTCGAACTCGGCCAGCAGCTTATGCCGCCCGCCCTCGCCCATACGGCTCGATTTGCCCGCAGCCAGGAGAACGACCGCCATCCGGAGCGGCTGGGGCACGATATCGGCTGCCAGTTCGCGCGGTAACGGCCGGCTCGGAATTTCCATCAGCAGTCCTCCCACGCCCAGCCTCGTCAGTTCGCGCGACGTCGGAACCTCACCGGCCAAGAGCCGGTTCAGCACCCAGTCAAAACCGTTTTCCTTGGGCGAGCGGGCGCAGCCGGGCGCGCCGATCACCGGAACGCCATCTACATGGCCGAGCACCAGCAGGTTACCGGGATCGACGGGTAGTCCCACCTGATCGACCACGCCACCGGCCATGCGGATGGATTCCGGGATCACGTCGACGGCATCGCACATCGCCGAGGCGCCGAAGACAACGATCATCGACGGCCTGGCATCCGCCCGGCGCAAGGCATTCTCGATCGCCGCGGCTACGGCTTCGGCGCGATGCTCAACCCGCTGTTCCGCGACCAGTTCACTCAGCGACGGAGCAAGGCGCTGTTCAAGCACCCTGGCCGTCTTGTCCATCACCGAAGGCTTGAGTGACGGTAATTCAGTAGCGATCAGCTGTACGGCGTGCGACTGGTAGTACTTGAGCTGGAAGGCAAGCCCTTCGCACAGGATCGCCCGCGCCGCCTCCACGCTGGCGCCCGCAACCGCGAGCGGAATGATCTTCACCGTCGCGACCAGATCGCCTTCACGCACGTCGCTATGATCGGCGAGACAAGCAAGCGTAATCGCCGGGTCGACCCTGTTGAAGCGGTCAACCACATCCTTGTTGGCAACGAAGAGGCCGTTGCAGGTGGCGTAGAAGTTCACGCGACCCGTTGCCGCTTCCGAGAGCCGCAGATTGTTCCCATCGATTGCGCTGGCGCAGCGTTCCGCCGCCGCATCTTCACCAAGATCACCCTCCTCCATCCGGCAGGCGATTACACTGCCGATACCGGCGTCCTTCAGCCGCGCTACGTCGCCCGAACCAAGGCGATGTCCTTTCGTCAGCCTGCAGGACGCCAGCCTGACCGCATGGGCGAGGATCAGCCCCTCGGCATCGCCCGATGCGAATTCGCCAAAAATCATGCTGGATCGCTCCCGCTATTGTCTAGCGAGCGACGGCGGAAGGCCAATATGATGTCCGCCAGGGTGGCGACGGCGATTTCAGCCGGCGTAGCGGCGCCGATATCGATGCCAACCGGTGCGGAGATCCGACCTATCTCCACCTCGGAAAAACCATCGGACCTCAGCCGCTCGATACGTTTCGCATGGGTTTTCCGGCTGCCGAGCGCCCCAACATAGAAACAACCGGCCTTGAGCGCCGCGGCGATCGGAAAATCGTCGATCTTCGGATCATGGGTGACAGCGACAAGCGCGCTGTAACGATCGAGCGGGCGGCTGGCCAGCGCATCCTCCGGCCAGTCGGCGACGAGGTTGACGCCGGCAAAGCGTTCCGGCGTGGCAAAAGCGGTGCGTGGATCTATGATGGTCATGTCATAGCCGGCGATCGCCGCCATCGGGTAGAGCGCCTGGCTGATGTGGACAGCGCCGATTACCACGATGCGCGGCGGCGGCAGGTGGACGTTGAAAAACAGCGGTCGCCCATCGATCTCGTCGGCCCCCGCCTTGCCTGAGCGGAAACGCTGGACAAGCGCTTCGCCGAGCGGACCGGAGATGACGTCCCCTTCGACCACCAGCCGGTCTGTGCCATCGCCAAGGTCTGTCACCAGGATCGCCGCCCGACGAGCGGACCGCGCGGCATTGAGCTTTCTGAGGTTTACAAGATCCATCAGCCAAGCCTTTCGACATAGACGCGAATCTTGCCGCCGCAGGAAAGCCCAACTCTCCAGGCCGTTTCGTCGGCAACGCCGAATTCGAGCATCTTCGCTTCTCCAGACTGCAAGACATCGAGAGCCTCGGTGATCACGGCACCCTCGACGCATCCTCCGGAAACAGACCCTTCGAAATTGCCCTCGGCATCGATCACCAGATGGCTGCCGACCGGGCGTGGTGCCGATCCCCAGGTCTCGACAACGGTGGCGACGGCCACCGCCCGTCCCTGCGAGGTCCATTGTTCCGCGATAAAAAGCGGGTCCCTTGTCTGCATGTCGATCGTCATTGGAGCCCCCTTAAGGTCCGAATCAGGCGGCGCGGATCGCCATTGTCGGTGGACGTGGTGGAAAGCGCGACCACGAGATCGCTCAGAGAATTGAGATTGTGCACGGGGCGCAGCTCGTCAACATGCGGCAGCATGGCCCTGACACCGCGCGCCCGCGCCTCGAAGCCCTCGAAGCGCAAGAGCGGGTTCAGCCAAATCAGCCGCCGGCATGAGCGGTGCAATCGGTCCGTCTCGACGGCCAGAAGTTCCGCGCCATCCCGCTCCAGCCCGTCGGTAATCAACAGCACGATGGCGCCCTGCCCCAGCACGCGCCGCGCCCAGTGATGATTGAATTCTTTGAGGGTTTCGCCGATCCGCGTGCCGCCAGACCAGTCGCGCACCACTCCGGTGCATTGTTCGATGGCCTCGTCGGGATCACGGTTGCGCATCTGCCGCGTGACATCGCTTAGTCGTGTGCCGAACACAAAGGTATGAACCCGTCTGCGCCGCTCGGTCAGCACATGGAGGAAGTGCAGAAAAATGCGGGTGTACTGGCTCATCGAGCCGGAGATATCTGCCAGAATGACAAGCGGCGGGGGCTGACGCCGGCGTTCCCGGTACTTAGGCAGAATCAGATCCCCGCCGGTGCGCATCGCCGCCCGCATCATCGCCCGCGCATCGATATGGCGCGGTCGCGTGGATGGCCGATAGCGCCGTATCGGCACCTGATCGAACGGCATCGTCATCCGCTCGATCAGCCGACGCGCCTGGGACAACTCCTCCGCCGACATCTGGGCGAAATCGGTTCGGCGCAGAACCTCACTGCCGGAGACGGTGAAGCGCGCGTCGATTTCGATATCGGGCTCGTCGCGTTCACGGTGACTCCGCTCGCGCTCGGCAAACAGCGCCTCATCGACGCGCGATGCTCCGGCCTTGGCCTTCTCGCGCTCGCTATTGTCGGGCGCCACCGGCGACATCATGGCGATCATCTTGTTGACCAGGTCGCGCGACCGCCAGAACAGGCGAAACGCCTCATCGAAGACTGGCTGGTCCTCGTGCCGCTTGACCAGAACCGCCGACAGGGCCGCATGAAACTCCTCGCGCGAACCGATGCCGATCGCATTGACGGCGGCGATCGCATCAACGACCGCTCCGGGTCCGAGTTTCAGGCCGGCCCGGCGCAACACCCGAGCGAAATAGACAATGTTATCGGCCAGCCGCCCGTCGCCGATCGGCGGCGTCACGACGACAATGCCCTCCGCGTTCCCCGGCGTCTGCATGATCTAGCCCACCGCCAGCAAGTCGGCCTTGACCTCGGCGAGCACCTTGTGGCCCTCACCGCCCTGTATCCGGGCAATGTCCTCCTGGTACTTAAGGAGCGTGCCGAGGGTGTCGGCGATGGTTTCCGGATCGAGCGCCAGCCGGTCGAGTTCGGTGAGCGCGGTCGCCCAGTCGATCGTCTCGGCTATGCCGGGGTTCTTGAAGAGATCGATGGAGCGAATCTTCTGCACATAGGCGACGATCTGGCGTGACAGCTCGCCGTTGCAGCCCGGAACCTTGCGCCGGATGATCGCCAGCTCCTCGGCCGCCTTCGGATAGTCCACCCAGTGATAGAGACAACGGCGCTTCAGCGCATCGTGCACCTCGCGGGTGCGGTTGCTGGTGATGATGACGATCGGTGGCTCGGCGGCCTTGACCGTACCGAACTCCGGGATGGTCACCTGAAAGTCGGAAAGCACCTCGAGCAGGAAGGCCTCGAAGGCCTCATCGGTGCGGTCCAGTTCATCGATCAGAAAGACCGGCGCGCGGCCCGGCTCGCATTGAAGCGCCTGCAGCACGGGCCGGCGGATCAGGTGTCGCTCGGAGAAGAGATCATGCTCGAGCCGGTCGCGGTCGGAAATGCCGGTCGCTTCCGCAAGGCGGATCTCCAGCATCTGCGCCGGGTAATTCCACTCATAGACGGCCGAGGCGACGTCGAGGCCTTCATAACATTGCAGGCGGATCAGCGGGCGATCGAGCGCCTCGGCGAGCACCTTGGCGACCTCCGTCTTGCCGACCCCTGCCTCTCCCTCGAGGAACAGAGGGCGCTGCATCCTGAGCGCCAGAAAGAGCACGGTCGCCAGCGGCCGTCCCGCTAGATAATCATGCGCTGCCAGGAGTTCGATGACGGCATCGATCGAGGCCGGCAGACCAGTTCTTGACGCTTCCGCCATAGTTCCTCCCCTTCTTTGAGAGGAAGCTTACAGGCTGTGATAGCCGCGGTCCAGATAGATGAGAGCGGGCTCGCGCGGGCCGAAATGCACGGCCTTGACCTCGCCAAAGAGCACCGTGTGGCTTGCTGTCACCTTACTGTCGGTGACCCGGCAGTCGAAGGAAACGATAGCATCGGAAAGCACCGGTGCACCAGTGACCAGCGTCTGCCATTCGGCGAGCGCGAAACGGTCATCGGCCGGCAGTCCGCCGAATCCGGCAAAGGCATTGGCCAGCGCCTGGTGCTGCGCGGCAAGGGTATTCAGCGCGAAGTGGCCGCTCTCGAAAAAGACCGCGTTGTTCGGATTGCCGTTGTTGAGACACACGAGCAAGCTCGGCGGGCGGTCCGATACGGAACAGGCGGCCGTGATGGTGACACCGCGCCTGGCACCGTCATGTTCGGTCGTGACGATCTGCACATGACCGGCATAGCGGCTCATCGCTTCCCGATAGACGACCGGGTCCAACTGCTGCGAATTCAACACTCTCTTCTCCGGGCGCTGCAAGGCCTTGTGGCACACTGCCGTACTATATGCCGCCAAGGTTTACGTTTTCCACTACGCGGCGGACTTTTTCGCTCCATTCGTCGCTTCCGATTAGCGTTGCCGACAGTCGCCGGCTGCGGATAGGATGCCGCCAATCTAACCAATAGGAAGATACAGCCCGCATGCTCCGCCGAATGCTTCTGCCCGTCCTGCTCGCCTTGACGCCGGCCTTCCCGGCCCTAGCCGAGCGACCGAAGATCGCGCTCGTTGCGCCGCAATCAGGGCCATTTGCCATTCTCGGCACCCAGATTCGGGACGGCGCCGCCTTCGCCGCAAGAGAACAAGGGCTGGAACTTGCCGTCATCGACGAAAGCTGCGAGGCCGGTAGCGGCTCTGGCATTGCCCGACAGATCCGCGAATCGGGCGCCAAGGCGGCTATCGGTTTCCTCTGCTCCGAATCGCTCGACGGCGCGCTGCCGCTGCTGAAAGAGGCGGACATACCGGCGCTCAGCTTGTCGGTGCGCTGGAAACGCGTGATGGAGGATGCACTGAAGAATGGCTGGGCGTTCTACCGTATGGCGCCGTCGAGCGACGATGAAGCGACAAGGCTCACCGAAGTAATCCTGCGCGACTGGTCAAGCGCCGCCTTCGCGCTGGTCGATGATGGTACGATCCACGGGCGCGAGCTTGCCGAGGCGATCCGCGACAGGCTGGACGAACGCGGACTGAAACCCGTTTTCACCGACACCTTCCGTCCCGGCCAGGAGCAGCAGGTGGCGCTGGTGCGCCGACTTAAAAAGGCGGGTGCGACCCATGTCTTCGTCGGCGGCGACCGCAATGACGTGGCGATCATCGCCCGCGACGCTCACTCCGAGAGCATCGCCCTGACGCTGCTCGGCGGCGAAGCTCTCAATGCCGCCGATCAATCGGTTGCGCTTGCCGACGGCGTGCAGGCGATCATGCTGCCGGACTATGCCGCTCTGCCCGCCGCGCAAGCTGTCGTTGCGCAATTAAGGGCCTCGGGTATCGAACCGGAAGGCTACGTCCTGCCCGCTCATGCAGCCGTCACCGTGGTCGCACAAGCGGCAGGTGCGGCCCTTGCGCTGGACATGCCGCTGGCGCAAGCGATCGGAGAGACACATATCGATACGGTGATCGGACCGATCTCCTTCGACCCGCAACACGAGCTGACGGACAATCCCTACCGGCTGATGGAATGGCGAGACGGCCGTTTCGCTGAACCTTCGGTCCCGGCGCAATAGAGCCTGAAAGGCCGTCGGATCACTGCTGGTAGGGCCAGAAGGCTTGGGTAAAGACCCCACCATCGACCCAAAGGGTCTGTCCGGTGATGAAACCCGCTTGCTCGCCCGCCAGAAAGAGCACAGGGCCAGCTATATCGGCGGGTGTGCCGACCCGGCGTAGCGGCGTCACCCGACCCCAAGTCTCGCCATAGTCTTGAGCCTCCGCAAGTGTCCGCTCCGTCTCGATAGCACCCGGCGCCACGCAATTGACCCGGATGCCATGCGGGCCAAGCTCAACGGCTGCAACCTTGGTGAACTGCTCGACGCCACCTTTGGACGCCGTGTAGTCGACGAGGCCGGGGAAGGCGTGTTTGTTACAGCCCGAGCCGATGTTGATGATCGACCCGCCCTTGCCCGCCGCCACCATGCGCTTGCCCGCCTCGCGCGTATTGAGAAAGCAGCCCTTGAGATTGGTGCGGATCACCGCATCCCAGCGTTCCTCGGACAGATCGAGCAACGGCGACCATGTCTGGATGCCGGCATTGTTGACCAGAACATCGGGCGCATCGCCGAACCAGTCCGAGGCCTCGTCCATCAACCGCGACACCGCCTCGCCGTCGCCGACGTCCGAGGAAAAGGCGCGAACGTGGCCACCGGATGCGCCGGCCTCGCCAATCACCTCATCGGCCGCCGCCGACTGGTCGACGTGGGTGAAGGCGACGTTATAGCCCGCTGAGGCGAAAGCCGACACGAGATAACGGCCAATACCACTACTGCCGCCAGTGATGATCGCATGCCGCCCCATTCATTCCTCCTCCTCCGTCATTGATGACAAGAAGTGACCAAGGATCTGCGACCGGTCAAGCCGGAATGGAACGTGGACATAGCTTCGCAGTGTTGCCGGGGCCCGGGCACGGTGCTATGGGCACGCCAAACGCGCCAGAAACCGCCCAAAAATCCCGGAGATCCACCATGACCCGCCCGCTGCTCATCGCCCCATCGATCCTCGCCGCCAATTTCGCCAAGCTCGGCCAGGAAGTGTCCGACGTCGTCGAAGCAGGTGCCGACTGGATCCATCTCGACGTGATGGACGGGCATTTCGTGCCGAACATTTCCTACGGTCCAGCCGTCATCAAGGCGCTGCGCCCCTATACCAAGGCCGTGTTCGACTGCCACCTAATGATTTCGCCGGCCGATCCGTATCTCGAAGCCTTCGCCGATGCCGGCTGCGACGTCATCACCGTGCATGCCGAAGCTGGACCGCATCTGCACCGCTCGCTGCAAAAGATCCGCTCGCTCGGCAAGAAGGCCGGTGTATCGCTCAATCCCGCCACCCCGGTCTCGGTCCTCGAACATGTCCTCGATGAGCTCGACCTGATCCTGATCATGAGCGTCAACCCGGGCTTTGGCGGCCAGAAGTTCATCCCTCAGGCCACCGAAAAACTTGCCCAGGCCAATATGCTGATCGGCAATCGCCCGATCGATCTCGAAGTCGACGGCGGCGTGACCGCCGCGACCGCGCCGCTGGTGACCGCCGCTGGTGCCAATGTCCTCGTCGCCGGATCAGCGGTTTACAAGGGCGAAGGCGTTGACGATTATCGCAAAACGGTCGACACTTTGAAAAAGGCAGCACTCGAGGGTCGTCGTTGAACATTCGCCGGAGATGGATGGGATTGGCAGCGGGGCTTGTTTGCACCGCATCTCCGGCCATGGCCGGCGATATCGCCGCTTTCCAGTCCATCGGCTTTTCCAAGGACGGCGGCGTCTATGCCTTCGAGGAATACGGAGTCCAAGACGGATCGGGCTTCGCCTATTCCAACATCTATCTGATCGACACGGTGAAGGACACCTATCTGCCCGGCACACCGATCCGGGTACGCATCGACGATGAGAGCTCCGGCCTCTCCCAAGCGCGCGACGCGGCGATGCAGAAGGCGCGTCCGCTGATTTCCGAGCTGAAACTCGCGGACTATCCCGGCAGTCTTGTCGCCTACAACCCAGTGAGCGAAGTTGGCGTAGCCAAGCATGAGATGCGCTACCTCGCCTACCCCGCCGACCCGGCGTTTGGCGAACCTTACGAATTGAAGATCGAGGAATTTTCGACGGAGCCCTCCGGCGCCTGCGCCGGCGTGGTCGACGACGTGAAAGCCTTCAGGTTGAGGCTGACGGAAAAGGACGGCATGGCCGTCGATCAGCTGATCCACCAGGACGTCAAGGTGCCGGCAAGCCGCGGTTGCGCCGTCGGCTATCGCCTCGGCGGCGCGATCACCTATACACCGCCGAGCGGCTCCAACCTGCACATCGCGCTCGTCCACGTACTCAGCGTCGGCTTCGAGGGGCATGACGGCCGATGGCTCGCCGTCCCGGTCCGCCCGTGACGGAGGACTGGCCGTCCAGCAAAAGTGGCGCCCCTGGGCTGCGCGCCCGGCTCGCCGCGAGCCTGCCGCCACTCACCGAATGGCTTGGCGGGGCGCTGTTTTGGGCCTGCCTGATGGCGCTTTCCGCCGTGGCTTCCCCCCATGGTCTGCATCCGCTATCGACAGCGCACGGGCCGATCCTCCTCGGCCTCTATTTTTTCGGCGCCATGCTCGGGTGGAGCGCGGCCTTGCCGCTCATCCGCTTCGCCAGCCACCGCCGCCCGCCCGAGACCCGCTTCGCCGCTGCTTTCCTCTTTCTCGGCTGTGGAACAGCGGCCTTCACGGCCCTGCTTTTCGCCCTTCAATACCGGCAATTCTATTCACAATGGCATGCGCCATTCGGCACGGTGATCTGGTTTCTCCAGTTTGCCTTCACCTCGGCCTCGGCGGTCTACCAGTTCGCTGTTCTTGGCATTCGTCATTATCTCCCCTTTGGCCTGATCGCCCTGATCGCCGCAAGCGTGCTTCACGCGTACCGCAGCCGTTGAGATTAGCCGCCGTCTTTGCTAAAGCGACGCCAACTCCAGCCGCAAGGAAAGAAAGCCGATGATCCCGCGTTATTCCCGGCCCGACATGGTCGCCATCTGGTCGCCCGAAACCAAGTTCCGCATCTGGTTCGAGATCGAGGCGCACGCCTGCGACGCGCTCGCCGAACTCGGCGTCATCCCGAAGGAATCAGCCCGTACCATCTGGGAAAAGGGCGGCGCGGCCAAGTTCGACGTCGCCCGCATCGATGAGATCGAAGCCGTCACCAAACATGACGTCATCGCGTTCCTGACCCATCTTGCCGAGTTCATCGGCCCAGACAGCCGTTTCGTCCACCAGGGCATGACCTCGTCCGACGTGCTCGATACCACACTCAATATCCAACTGGTGCGCGCCGCCGACCTCCTGCTCGCCGACATGGACCGAGTGCTGGCGGCCCTCAAGGCACGCGCTTTCGAGCATAAGGATACGGTTCGCATCGGTCGCAGCCACGGCATCCATGCCGAGCCGACGACCATGGGCCTGACCTTCGCCCGCTTCTACGCCGAGATGAGCCGTAACCGCGCTCGCCTCGTCGCGGCTCGCGCCGAGGTCGCCACCGGCGCCATTTCGGGCGCCGTCGGCACGTTTGCCAATATCGATCCGCGCGTCGAAGAGCATGTCTGCGAAAAGCTCGGCCTTGTTCCAGAGCCGGTCTCGACCCAGGTCATTCCGCGCGACCGTCACGCCATGTTCTTCGCCACCCTCGGCGTCATCGCCTCGTCGATCGAAAACGTCGCGATCGAGATCCGCCACATGCAGCGCACCGAGGTGCTGGAAGCCGAAGAGTTTTTCTCGCCGGGCCAGAAGGGCTCGTCGGCCATGCCGCACAAGCGCAATCCGGTCCTGACCGAGAACCTGACGGGTCTCGCCCGTCTGGTGCGCATGTCGGTTGTGCCGGCCATGGAAAACGTGGCGCTCTGGCACGAGCGCGACATCAGCCATTCGAGCGTCGAGAGGGCTATCGGCCCGGATACCACGATCACCCTCGACTTCGCCCTGAATCGTCTGGCGGGCGTTATCGAGAAGCTGGTGATCTATCCGGAAAACATGCTGAAGAACATGAACAAGTTCAAAGGCCTGGTGATGAGCCAGCGCGTTCTTCTGGCGCTTACCCAGGCTGGCGTCAGCCGCGAGGACGCCTATCGCCTGGTCCAGAGAAACGCCATGAAAGTTTGGGAACAGGGAGCTGATTTCCTTGAAGAATTGCTGGCCGACAAGGAAGTCCGCGCAGCCCTTTCCGAAGAGGAGATCCGCGAGAAATTCGACCTCGGCTACCACACCAAACACGTCGACACGATCTTCAAGCGCGTCTTCGGCTGAGAGCCGCCAGCATGACCGGCGGACCTCTGTTCGCCGGTCACCGCATTATTCTGCGGCTCCACCGCAGCTTTCGGGCAAGAGCTCCTTGAGCACCAGTAGGTCATGCTTCCCGCAATTCACGACCCTTATGAAATGCTTCTCGCCCCACTGAGGGGCAAGATGAGAGCGTCGAGCTTGTCTGTGCGGCACGCGTCTCGCGACATTCATGAGCCCGGCAGCATGCCGTCCATCATGCCGCGTTGACTCGGCGCAAGTCCGGCCAGCATTATCGCCAGACATATCAATCGCGCAATATGCTGCGCCACAACGGCCGGCCAGAAGGAATGGACATGATGGAGAAAGTGCCGAGACCGCGCCCATGGGCTCTTTCAAGCGGTTCACTGGCCATCCTCTACATCACCCTGACGGCAGCCCCGGTACTTCTAGCGTCGCTTAGCGGTGGAGCGCATGCCCCAACGGTATTTCCCCTGCTCGCGCGCGCGGCGGGCGTTGCGGCACTTTCGATGTTCCTCATGCAATTCGGCACATCGGGACGCTTCGAGACCATTTCCGGCCGCATCGGCCTCGACCGCTCCATGGGATTTCACCGGATCGCCGCGTCTGCCGCCCTGGTGATGCTCACCTTTCACGTCGCGCTTTTCCTGTTTCGCGGACGCACGTTCAGTCTCTCAGACATCTGGAATCGTCTTCTTCTCTACCTGACGATGCCGAGCCTTCTGACGGGCGTGATCGCGGCCGCCCTTGCTGTTATTCTCGTGCTCAGCGGCAAATATATGCGCGGCCGTGGCCTCCCTTACCCACTTTGGCGCCTTAGCCACGGCATAACGGCGGTGGCGCTCGCCGGTCTTGGCCTGCACCATGCCTTCACCAATGCCCGTTTCATGGCCGACGGATACGGCTCCGCTGCCGTCATCGCCCTTGCCGCCCTGGCGTTCGGCTCCCTGGCGTTCATCTATCTTCTGCGCCCGCGTCAGGTCTTCCGCCCGGGTTTCAAGGTCGCATCGGCTCGCGCGCTCAGTCCGACAGTCAGCGAACTGGTACTTGAGACCGACAAGCCCGACGCCTTCGACTTCAACGCCGGGCAGTTCGCCTGGCTGACGATCGGCCATCGCCACACCGTAACGGACAATCCATTTTCGATCGCCTCCGCGCCATCTGACCTGCCCCGCCTGCGTTTTCTCATCCGCAAGGCCGGCGACATGACACGCGCGATCGAGCAGCTGAAGCCAGGCACACCTGTGGGCGTGGACGGGCCGCACGGCAGCTTTACGCTAACTGACGCCGGTTCCGGTCCGTTGTTGCTGATTGCCGGTGGCATCGGTATCGCCCCGATTCTCAGTCTGCTGCGGGAGCTGGCCGCGACGAATGACACAAGACCGATCCGGCTACTTGCCGGCGCACGGTCGCCGGAAGATCATATCGTGCGCGCCGAGATCGCAACGCTTATGGTCGGGCGCGATTTTCGCTCGATCACGCTTGCCGACCAGAACGCCGATGGCATGGATTGCGAGAGTGGCGGCTGCGACGCGTCGCATATAACACGACTGCTGGAGGGACTGAACCCCGGTGAGACAACGGCTTTTGTCTGCGGTCCACCGGCAATGATGCAGACCGCAGTGGCGCTAATCACCGCCGCCGGTGTTCCGCTGGACCGGATTGTCATGGAACGCTTCGACTTCGACGCCGGCAACGACGCGCTTTGCCGTTCGATCCGCTATCGCTTCATCGCGGTCCTTGCCGCCGTCTTCGCCGCCGTCACGGTGGCGACACTGGCGGCCTCCGCCTGATCAGGCGGAGGCGCATCGTCAGCCTCCATCTCCCCGCACTCACAGTCCGGGAAGAGTATAGTCCTTCATTCGCTGACGAAGCTCTGTCTTCAGGATCTTTCCTGTTGACGTATGCGGGATCTCGTCGACGAACACCACGTCGTCGGGCATCCACCAGTTGGCGATCTTGCCTTTCATGAAATCCAAAATGTCGTCCCTGCATGGCTCGCATTCGCTCTTGGGCACGACGATCAGCAAAGGCCGCTCGTCCCATTTGGGATGACTTACACCAATCACAGCTGCCTCCGCCACATGCGGATGCCCGACCGCGAGATTTTCCAGCTCGATCGAGGAAATCCACTCGCCGCCGGATTTGATCACGTCCTTGGACCGGTCGGTGATCTGCATGTAGCCATGCTCGTCCATATGGGCGACATCGCCGGTGTCGAACCAGTTGCCGTTGTGAAACTGTTCGGCTCCGCGCCCCTTGTAATAGCTTGATGAGACAGCGGGGCCGCGCACTTTAAGCCGCCCGAAGGTCTTGCCGTCCCAGGGCTGCGCATTTCCGGCGTCGTCGGTCACGGTCATCTCCACGGTAAACGGCGGATGTCCCTGTTTGCTGAGAACATCGAGACGTGCTTCACCCTCGAGCGCGTCATATTCCGGCTTCAGCGAGCAGATCGTACCGAGCGGGCTCATCTCCGTCATGCCCCAGGCATGCAGGACATCGACGTTGTAGCGATCCTTGAAGGCCGCGATGATCGAGCGCGGTGCGGCGGCCCCGCCGATGACGACGCGCTTCAGATCCGGCAGATCACCGCCGTCCTTCTCAAGGTGTTGCAACAGCATCAGCCAGATCGTCGGCACCGCCGCTGTCACCGTTACCCTTTCGTTCTTGAGCATCTCATATATGGACTTGCCGTCCATGCCCGGCCCAGGCAGCACCATACGCGCGCCAGCCATGGGCGCCGCGAATGCCAGCGACCATCCGTTGGCGTGGAAAAGCGGCACGACAGGCATGATGCTGTCACGCGACGAGAGCCCCATCATGTCCGGCTGCAGCGCCACCATGGAATGCAGAACGTTCGACCGATGCGAATAGACGACACCCTTGGGCTCGCCAGTCGTCCCCGAAGTGTAACACATGCCGGCAGCCGTCCGCTCGTCGACCTCCTTCCAGCGATAGTCGCTATCGGCCTCGGCCAGCCAGGCCTCATAGGCGACGGCATTTGCAAGCGTTGTCTCCGGCATGGCACTTCCGTCGCAAAGGATCACCACTTTTTCGAGGGACGGCACCAGCGGCGCAATCGCCTCGACGATCGGCAGGAATGTGAGGTCGACAAACAGCATCCTGTCTTCCGCGTCATTCATGATCCAGGCGATCTGCTGCGGAAAAAGGCGCGGATTGAGCGTGTGATAGATGGCACCCACGCCGGTGATCCCGTACCAGGCCTCCACATGGCGCCATGTGTTCCAGGCCATCGTCGCGATTCGGTCGCCGATGCCGACGCCCTCTATCTCCAACCGCTTGGAGAACTGCAACGACCGCTGGCGCAACATGCGGTAGTTGGTGCGGTGGATCGGCCCCTCCACTGACCGCGACACGACCTCCCGCTCGCCATGGTAAAGCCCCGCATGGTCGATGACCTTGTGGCAAAGCAAGGGCCATTCCTGCATCAAACCGAGCATGTGATTCCTCCTCCGTCATCGTTCTTTTGCGGGAAAGTGTATGCTGCGCCTTGCAACTGGCAAGCGAAATCCATGCTGCATTGCACGGACCAGCCCGCTTACCCTTGACGAAAGGGTCGACCATGCGCAGATAGGAGGATATGAAAGCATCGGACGCAGACATACTCATCATCCCCGGCTATACCAATTCCGGACCCGATCACTGGCAAAGCCGCTGGCAGGCCAAACTATCGACCGCGCGACGAGTCGAGCAGGCCGAGTGGTCGAAGCCGGTGCGCGCTGACTGGGTCGCGCGCCTGGTCGAAGAGGTCAACGCCGCAACGCGTCCCGTGGTGCTGGTCGCCCATTCGCTCGGCGTGCCGACCGCGATCCACGCAGTACCGGAAATCGCCGGCAAGGTCGCGGGCGCCTTTCTGGTCGCCCCGCCGGACGTTGCCAACCCGAAAATACGTCCCAAGCACCTGATGACCTTCGGCCCCTACCCGCGCGACCCGCTGCCGTTTCCGTCGGTCACCATTGCCAGCCGCAATGACCCGTTCGGCGCTTTTGAGCATGCCGACGACATTGCCCATGCCTGGGGGTCTCTGCTGATCGACGCGGGTGAGTCCGGGCACATCAACGGTGAATCCGGTCACGGGCCGTGGCCGGAAGGGACCATGGTCTTCGCCCAATTCCTCAGCAGCCTTCCGCCTGTAAGACGCAGAACCGAAGCAAGCGATTAAGCCTGCCTTAATTTGACGTGCCTAGTCTGTCGCATAATTTGACATCAGTGTTTCGAAAGAGAACCTCTTGCGCAAGCACGGCCGAACCGTCGAAAATCCCGAAGATACGGCTGGCGTGCCGTGGTCAATGATGCTGACACACTTGCCGTTGGCGGCTGCCGTCGTCGGTGCAGGTGGCGAGGTGCTGGCATTCAACAGCCTGTTCGCAGCGCTTTTTCCACCGATCGCCCAACAGCCCCATGGTTCGATCGCCGCTTTGCTTGAACCCGATGATCGCGTCGCGTTCCGGACCATGCTTGCAGAGACATTCGCTTCCGCCGACACGCCGAGAAGCATGCAGTTTGCACTATCCGCTTCCCCGACATCCAGCCGCCGATGGATGCAGGCCTCAGCCTGCCGCTTACAACCGGCGATGACCGGCAGCCAGACCGCATTGCTTGTCCAGTTCGTCGACCTGACGGATTGGAAGCAGCGTGAGGACGAGCTCATGGAACGGGAAAGCCGTTGGAACTATGCCCTCGTCAGCTCTTCGTCCGGGGTGTGGGACCAACGGCTCGACCGGAGTTCGATGTATTACTCAGATGTTTGGCGCAAGATCCGTGGCCTGTCGCCAGATGATCCAATTGCCGGCAGCACCGAGGAGTGGTTGCTTCTGGTTCATCCAGACGATCGCGAACGAGTGCTGCGATCGATCGAGCGGCAGAATGCCGGCGACCCGGACTACATGACCTTTTCGTATCGCGAACGCCACAAGGACGGTCACTGGATCTGGATCGAATGCCGAGGCGCATGCGTCGAATGGACCGACGATGGGAAGCCGGCACGCATCATCGGGATCGACACCGACATCACCGAGCGCAAGGCATCAGAGGAAGCGCTGACCCGCATGTCGCGCCGACTCAAACTCGCGCTCGAAGCCTCGCAGATTGGTGTCTTCGAGGCCGATTTCACTACCGGTCTGGCGGAGTGGGATGCCGGCATGCGAAAGATCTTTCGCGTCGAGGGTGAGGAAGACATCCCCATCGGCGAGGTTTGGGAAAAGATGCTGCACCCTGAGGATGCCAAAGGCGTGTTTGAGCGCCTCGCACAGCACGTCGAGAACCTTGCGCCCTTCTCGGATGAATACCGGATCATCAGGTCAGACGGGACGATCAGCTATATCCGCTCACGCACCCTGCCTTTTATCGATTCCGACGGCCATCGCAAAATGGTCGGCGCCAATTGGGACGTGACCGCCGATATCGCCTTGCGCGATGAGCTCGACAAGGCGAAGACCCAGGCGGAGGCGCGCAGCCGGGAGCTTGAGATTGCCAAAGCGCGAATCGAGCATATCGCCCTTCACGATCACCTGACAGGACTGCCCAACCGACGCTACCTAGACAAACGGCTTGAAGAGCTCGCCGGGCAGCCGCGCTCCGGCGCCGCAGGACTGGCGATCCTTCACATAGACCTCGATCGTTTCAAGCAGATCAACGACACGCTCGGCCACAGCGCTGGCGACGCGATGCTCCGCCGCGCCGCACACGTGCTGCGCAAACAGGTCCGCGAAGGCGATTTCGTTGCGCGGATCGGTGGCGACGAATTTGTTTTCCTCGCCCGGTATACCGGTGATCGACAGAACCTCTCGGCACTTGCCGACCGGGTGATCCAAGATATGCGGAAACCGGTTCCCTATGCCGGGCAGGAATGCCGCTTCAGCGCGAGCATCGGCATTGCCTGTGACGCAAAAGGCGCCGTTGATCCACACCAATTGCTGCTCAACGCAGACATCGCGCTTTACCACGCGAAGAACAGCGGTCGCAGTCGTCACGCCTATTTCACCCTTGATCGCCATGCTCGGATGACGGACAACCGCCGGCTCGCCGATGATATCCTGCGGGGGCTCGAACAGGACGAATTCCTGCCCTACTATCAGTTCCAGTTCGATGCCCGATCGCTGGACATTGCCGGAGCCGAGGCACTCGCACGGTGGCGACATCCGGAGCGCGGCGTGCTTACACCGGACGTATTCCTGACGGCCGCCGAGGAAATCGGGGTCATTGCCGACATTGATGGCCTGATCCTCGAAAAGGCGCTGATCGACCGGAAGCGTTGGGCGCAGGACGGGCTGTCAACACCGAAGATCTCGGTCAATGTCTCCTCACCTCGGCTCCATGACCCGGCGCTGAAGGAGAAACTCGACGCACTCGCTTTCGAACCCGGAACAGTGTCCTTTGAGCTTCTCGAATCGATCTTCCTCGACGAAAATGACAAGCAGGCGACGAACAACCTCAGGCATTTGCGAGAGCTGGGCATCGAGATCGAGATTGATGACTTCGGCACAGGCCACGCCTCGATCGTCAGCCTGCTCCGGCTCAATCCAACGACACTCAAGATCGACAGGGAACTGATCCAGGAGGTTTCGGAATCACGATCGCGCCGCGACCTCGTCGGATCGATCATCGGCATTGGCCGGTCGCTCGGCATCCGGGTCGTCGCGGAAGGTGTGGAGACCGCCGATCAGGTGCGCGTACTGCGCGAGCTCGACTGCGACATATTGCAGGGCTACGGCCTTGCCGTGCCCATGGCGTTCGAAAACACAGCCGCCTTCATACAGCGCCAGGAGTGGCGCCGAATCGATCTGCCGGCATGATTGCACGCCGATAGCGCTTCGCCATGCCGGCTTTCCGCCGGGCGATCAATCACCCTGGATCTGCTCCACGGCGGCCGCCAGAAACTCCTGCATCTTGGCGCGAATTTCCTCGTCACTAACCGCGACGCCGCCGGCAGCCAGGTCAGCACGCAGCTTGCGCATCACATCCTCGTCGCCCGCTTCCTCGAAGTCGGCAGCGATCACTTCCTTCGCATAGGCATCGACATCGGCCTTGCCGAGCAGGCCGCCGGCCCACAGGCCGAGCAGCTTGTTGCGCCGCGCCTCGGCCTTGAAACGGAGTTCCTGATCGTGCGCGAACTTGTTTTCAAAAGCTTTTTCGCGATCACCAATGCCGCTCATCTGTGTCTCCCAAAATATGCCGCCACTATGCGCGGGTTCCGTTCAGCCCATAAAACAAAAGGCGGTAAAAAGTGCAATGCAAACTTGGTCGAATCTCCAAGCCCCCTTATGCTTTGGACGATTTCGCTCAGGGCGACAACTGTTGCATTGTGAAAACCCGACATTTCCGCTAAGGGACCGCTTCAACAATTCACTGCGTCCCCAAGCGCGACGCCAACAACAGAGAAAAACCAGCCATGAACCGTCGCCGCCGTGTTTACGAAGGCAAGGCCAAGATCCTGTACGAGGGTCCCGAGCCCGGCACGCTGATCCAGTTCTTCAAGGACGATGCCACTGCTTTCAATAAGAAGAAGCATGAGGTCATCGACGGGAAGGGCGTGCTCAACAACCGCATTTCCGAATATCTCTTCACGCATCTGAACAAGATCGGCATCCCGACTCATTTCATCCGCCGCCTCAACATGCGCGAGCAGCTGATCAAGGAAGTCGAGATCATTCCGCTTGAGATCGTCGTGCGCAATGTCGCAGCTGGCTCGCTGTCCAAACGGCTGGGCATCGACGAAGGCGTCGTGCTGCCGCGCTCGATCATCGAATTCTATTACAAGTCGGACGCCCTCGCTGACCCCATGGTCTCGGAGGAACACATCACCGCCTTCGGCTGGGCCAACCCCGCCGAACTCGATGATATCATGGCGCTTGCCATCCGCATCAACGACTTCCTGTCGGGCCTGTTTCTCGGTGTCGGGATCCAGCTCGTCGACTTCAAGATCGAATGCGGCCGCCTTTATGAGGGCGACATGATGCGCATCATCCTGGCCGACGAGATTTCGCCGGACAGCTGCCGGCTATGGGACATCGAGACGCATGAAAAGCTCGACAAGGACCGGTTCCGCCAGGATCTCGGCGGCCTTCTCGAAGCCTATCAGGAAGTGGCCAAGCGCCTGGGCATCATCAACGAAAACGAGCCGCTGCGCGGCACCGGCCCTGTGCTGGTGAAGTAACTACGGAGACTGAGAGTGATCAAGGCACGCGTGACCGTAACCCTCAAGAACGGCGTTCTCGACCCCCAGGGCAAGGCTATCAAAGGTGCGCTCGGCGCGCTCGGTTTCGACGGCATCGGCCATGTCCGCCAAGGCAAAGTCTTCGACCTTGAACTCGAAGGCAACGACAAGGCGAAGGCAGAAGCCGACCTCAAGGCCATGTGCGAAAAGCTGCTCGCCAACACGGTGATCGAGAATTATACTATAGCTCTTGGCTGAGCGTGGAGGTCGCCAGCGGGTTGATGTGCCTGTTTCTGACAAAATTTGGACCGCTAGCTGCGGTCGGAAATAGGGACAACCAGACATTGGGGCAGGACTAAGCGCCATGCGCGGTAGCCTCGTCTCGATGCAGCAAGACACAAACACTATCCAAGGCGTTCTCCAACGACACGAACAACGCCTGGACCGGATCGAAAACCATCTCGAACTTCGAGAACTGGCCGAAGCACAAGCAAGGTTTGAGCCCCACCGATGAAATCCGCTGTTCTGCAACTCCCCGGCCTCAACCGCGACCGCGACATGATCGCGGCGCTGACCAAGATTTCCGGCACGGCGCCCGTGACGGTCTGGCAGACCGAGACGGCGCTTCCGGACGTCGACCTGATCGTCATCCCAGGCGGCTTCTCCTACGGTGATTACCTACGTTGCGGCGCGATCGCCGCCCGCATGCCGGTCATGCAGGCCGTCAAGGCCGCGGCTGAGCGCGGCGTCAAGGTTCTCGGCGTCTGCAACGGCTTCCAGATCCTGCTTGAGGCCGGCCTGCTACCGGGCGCGCTGATGCGCAACGCCTCACTCAAGTTCGTCTGCAAGGAAATCAAGCTCGAGGTCGTCAATGCCGACACCGCCTTCACTCGCGCCTACGCCAAAGGGCAGATCATCCGCTGCCCGGTCGCGCACCATGATGGCAACTATTTTGCCGACCAGGAAACGCTGAAGGCGATCGAAGGCAACGGCCAGGTGGTCTTCCGCTATGCCGACGGCACCAATCCGAACGGCTCAATCAACGACATCGCCGGCGTCATCAACGCCAAGGGCAATGTGCTCGGCATGATGCCGCACCCGGAAAACTTGATTGAAGCGGCCCATGGCGGCAATGACGGTCGTGGCATCTTCGCATCCGCCCTCGACGTAATCGCCGCTTAACCTGCCGAATGGTAGAAGGCCAGGGTCTCGAACGGAAAGCACCTCGCATGCGCCCTGCCCTCTGCCTTCTCCTCCTGCTTCCACTCGCGCTTGCCGCATGCCAGCCCAAGCCGAGCCCCTCTGCCACGCAAGGGCAATCGGCGCTCGACGTGATGGAGCGCGTGGCCGTCGGCGCCAACAATTGCTGGATCAAATCCGGCGACCCGGCCTTCAAGGCCTATTCAATGGCGCCCGAACTCAATTCCTTCTCCGGCAAGCCCCGCATTCTTCTGGTGCGCCGGGGATCGAGCGACATCCGACCGTTGCTCGTCGTCCAGGCCGAAGGCAGACCGGCCAGAGTCGAGGCCTTCGGACCGATGATGAATGAGCCGCTTTCAGCGCGTATCGCCGCGGATGTCTCGCGTTGGTCGAAGGGCTCCAAGGGCTGCTGAAGGTTAGCGCTTCGGCAACCCTCACCTGCTGATCAGGGCCGAATACCTATCGTCAATCACAAACACGTGTGCTAGCGTCCGCCTCGGAATCACCACAATTCGAGTTCGGATGGTCATGAATCTTCGCGACACAGCAATCTGCCATACCCTTGCTCTCGTCGCGTTCGCGGCATGCCCGCTGCTGGAGCAAGGCGCGGTCGCAGCAGACTGGTCGATCAAGGAAATCAGGGCTGGCGTCACCGGCTCGATCCAGGCGCGTAGCACGTTCGAACCCGGTTTTTTCCCAACCGTAGCGCTCTATTTCGATCCACTTGATCGCGCCAACGCCGCCACATGGCAAGACACCCTTCTACGCCCGCGCGTACACCTCGGAGCTTCGATCAATAGCGCCGGAGAAGCCAGCCAGATCTTTGGCGGGTTCAACTGGACAGTGGACCTGACCGACCGGTTTTATATCGACCTCAGCTTCGGCGGCACTGCGCACAACGGCGACAACAAGGATGACAGCAGCGATGGTCCCAAGCTCGGTTGCACACTGATGTTCCGTGAATCCGCGGCAGCTGGCTTCCGCGTGACCGACAAGTTCGACATCGTCGCCTCGATCGATCATTCGTCGAACGCCAATCTCTGCGCGCCGAATGACGGCATCAGCCACGCCGGCGTGGCAATCGCCTACAAATTCTGACGCGGAGCTAATCATCTCAAACGACAGCGGGTTACAGGATTAGCCCCCAGCGCTATCTCTGTTAAAGGACCGGCGGCTTCCATATCCACGATCACAGCATCAACAGGCGCGATTTGCGGACTTCGCGATCAGCCTCGACGCGAGTCAGGCCAATATCCCGCAGTTGATCGTTGGTGAGCTCACTCAACGCCAAGCGGCCCGCCCGCTTCATCCGCCAATGAGACAGCCGTTGCCAGAGGCGTGCCATCGCCCCCGAGGGCTGCGTGGCCGGAGTCAGCATGTCCCCCGGAGACCGGAAAATCGTCTCACGTGCGTAGCCATCGGGATAGATTGTATCAATTGAACTCATATATCTCATTGTATCGGTCATATTGAACCCAAATCTCAAGAACATATCGATACAATCGCTCTATATTGACCTAATAAGCGAGGCAATGTATGCAATTGTCATGATGACAAATTGGCTTCCAGACCTATCCCAAGGCAAAGGCCCGATCTATGTGCGCCTCGCCGACCAGATCGAGACGGCGATCGCTGCGGGCAGCCTGCCGGCTGGCGCCAAGCTGCCGCCGCAGCGCAATCTCGCCTACGATCTCGGAATCACCATCGGCACAGTGAGCCGAGGCTACGCCCTAGTGCATGAGCGCGGGCTGGTCAGCGGCGAAGTGGGGCGGGGCACCTTCGTGCGCGATACACGTGATGCGCCGCCCGAGGCCAATCTCGATCCGGTGACCGCCTCCCTCGTCGGCACGCGGGCCATTACCCCCCCACCGGGCAAGATCCGCTTCGATAGCACCGCTGCGCCGGACGTGGATCAGGGCGCCTGTCTGCAGAGCCATATCGCAGCGATCCTGCGCGATCACCCGGCCGACATCGCAAGCTACACGCGCAGCTTTCCCGATCACTGGTTCACGGCCGGCGCACGCTGGCTGAGCAAGGGGGACTGGGCTCCGGCGCCGCAGGACATCGTACCGACCCTTGGCGCCCATGCCGGGATCATGGCGGTCATCACCGCCGTGACAGCGCCGGGCGACAAGGTGGTGTTCGAACATCTCACCTACTCGCAGGTCAGTCGCGCCGCCGGCCTCGCCGGACGCCGCACCGTTCTCGTCGAAAGCGATGCCAAAGGCGTCATCCCTGAGGAGTTCGAACGCCTCTGCGCCCAGCAGCATCCGAAGGTCGCCTTCTTCATGTCGTCCGCACAAAACCCAACATTGGCGACGATGCCGCTCGAACGTCGCAAGGCGATTGTCGACATTGCCCGCCGGTATAGCGTCTGGCTGATCGAGGACGACCTCTATGGCGCGATGTCGCCGGAACCTCTGCCATTGCTAGCCGAACTGGGACCGGAACGAACGTTTCTGGTCGGCGGACTATCGAAATCCGTGGCGGCCGGCGTGCGTGGCGGCTGGGTCGCCTGTCCGCCGCATTTTGCGCAACGGGTTCGTATCGCCCACAAGATGATGACCGGCGGCATACCCTTCCTGCTCGCCGAACTTTGCGCACGCCTGGTGCTATCGGGCGACGCGACGCGCATTCGGGGCCTGTGCGCCGCCGAAATCGCGGCGCGCGAGGCGCTGGCGCGCACCTATCTCTCGGGCTTCGACTTGGTTTCGCACCCCGCCGTGCCCTTTCTCTGGCTGGCGCTGCCCGATCCTTGGCTGTCGGGCACTTTCAAACAAGCCGCGCTGACCGAAGGCGTGCTGATCGACGACGAAGACGAATTCAAGGCCGGCCGATCGGAGAAGGTATTGCATCGTGTCCGGATAAGCTTCTCGTCGCCGCGTCACCTTGACGAGGTGCGAGCGGGCTTCGCCGTTCTACGACGGCTGCTGGAGAATGGCGGCGCCGGTTACGACAGCATCGCCTGAACAAGGAGATGCCCGGCAGGCTAGACAGGAGCCAAGGTTTGGCGCGTAGCTGTTGTCAGCCGCATTTTCCTGTCGCGCCATTGACATACATGCGTTAAAGAAGCGCGCAAACCCCGATTTCCGGCAGGCTATCCAGGACCAGCGATGACGATCCCCAACACGATCCAGATCACCCCCGAACTCGTAGCCGCCCACGGCCTCAAGCCAGACGAATACGAGCGGATCCTGCAACTGATCGGCCGCGAACCGACATTCACCGAGCTCGGCATCTTCTCGGCCATGTGGAATGAGCACTGCTCCTACAAGTCTTCGAAGAAATGGCTGAAAACCCTGCCGACCACGGGCGAACGGGTCATCCAGGGTCCCGGTGAGAATGCCGGCGTGGTGGATATTGATGACGGCGATTGCGTCGTCTTCAAGATGGAAAGCCATAACCACCCGTCCTACATCGAGCCCTACCAGGGCGCTGCAACCGGCGTCGGCGGCATTCTCCGCGACGTCTTCACCATGGGCGCCCGCCCGGTCGCAGCCATGAACGCCCTGCGTTTTGGCGCTCCCGATCACCCGAAGACCCGGCACCTCGTGTCTGGCGTCGTTGCCGGTGTCGGCGGCTACGGCAATTCCTTCGGCGTCCCGACTGTCGGCGGCGAAGTCGAGTTCGACGCCCGCTACAATGGCAATATTCTCGTCAACGCCTTTGCCGCCGGCCTCGCCAAGTCGAACGCCATCTTTCTGTCAGAGGCCAAGGGCGTCGGCTTGCCGGTCGTCTACCTCGGCGCCAAGACCGGCCGTGACGGCGTCGGCGGCGCGACGATGGCATCGGCCGAGTTCGACGAATCGATTGAGGAAAAGCGCCCGACCGTCCAGGTCGGCGACCCCTTCACCGAGAAGTGCCTGCTGGAGGCCTGCCTCGAGCTGATGCAGACCGGCGCGGTCATCGCTATTCAGGACATGGGTGCGGCAGGCCTTACCTGTTCGGCCGTCGAAATGGGCGCCAAGGGTGACCTTGGCATCGAACTTGACCTCGACAAGGTGCCGGTGCGCGAAGAGCGCATGACCGCTTACGAAATGATGCTGTCGGAAAGCCAGGAGCGCATGCTCATGGTTCTCGAGCCGTCCAAGGAAGAGGTCGCCAAGGCGATTTTCGTCAAATGGGGCCTCGATTTCGCCATCGTCGGCCACACCACCGACGACCTGCGGTTCCGTGTCCTGCACCAGGGCGAGGAAGTCGCCAACCTGCCGATCAAGGAACTGGGAGACGAGGCTCCGGAATACGACCGCCCGTGGGTCGAGCCGAAAGCCCCCGCACCACTTGCCGAAGGCGACGTGCCGCAGGCCGATGTCGCCGACGCGCTCGTCAAGCTGGTCGGCTCGCCGAACAACTCGTCGCGGCGCTGGGTCTATGAACAGTATGACACCCTGATCCAGGGAAACTCGCTGCAATTGCCCGGCGGCGACGCCGGCGTCGTGCGCGTCGACACCCATCCGAAGAAGGCGCTTGCCTTCTCCTCCGACGTCACCCCGCGCTATGTCGAGGCCGATCCGTTCGAAGGCGGCAAACAGGCAGTTGCCGAATGCTGGCGCAACATCACGGCAACCGGCGCACTACCGCTCGCCTCCACCGACAATCTGAACTTCGGCAACCCTGAAAAGCCGGAGATCATGGGCCAGTTGGTCTTTGCCATCAAGGGTATCGGCGAAGCCTGCAAGGCGCTCGACTTTCCCATCGTCTCGGGCAATGTGTCGCTCTATAACGAGACCAATGGTCAGGCCATCCTGCCGACCCCGACAATTGCCGGCGTCGGCCTTCTCAAGGATTGGGCCAAGATGGCGCGCATCCGTTTTGCCGCCCAGGGTGAAGCCATTCTGCTCGCTGGCGCACCATCGGGCTGGGGCACCCATCTTGGCCAATCTGTCTATCTGCGTGACATCCACGGCCGCACCGACGGTCCGGCACCGCATGTCGACCTGGTGCACGAAAAGAAGACCGGAGACTTCGTCCGCGGCCTGATCGAGGAAGGACTGGCAACTGCGGTGCACGACTGCTCGTCGGGTGGCCTTGGGCTTGCCGTTGCGGAAATGGCGATGGCCTCCGGAATCGGCGCGACGATCAACGCCCTTGAAGGCACGGATCCGATCCCGGTCTTTTATGGCGAGGATCAGGGCCGCTACGTGCTGACCGTTCGTCAGGACGATGTCGACACCGTGCTCCTGCGTGCCGAGGCCGCCGGCGTCTTCTGCCCCTGGATCGGGCGCACAGGTGGTAACAATGTCGTGCTGGGCGATGCCCGTTCGATTGCAATCGAGGAATTGCGTTCGGCACATGAATCATGGTTCCCTCGCTACATGGACGGCAGTATCGCCTGAGGCGATGCGTTGCATACGCAGGAGACAGACATGGCTATGAAACCCGGTGACATCGAAGACCTGATCAAGGCCGGCATCCCCGGCGCGAAGGTGGCGATTCGCGATCTCGCCGGTGACGGTGATCACTACGCCGCCGAGGTCGTGGCCGAGGCATTCCGTGGCAAGTCGCGCGTGCAGCAGCACCAGATGGTCTATGACGCCCTGAAGGGCAACATGGGCGGTGTGCTGCACGCCCTTGCCCTCCAGACCTCGATCCCGGACTGAGCGCTTAGGGAGGCATCAGCATGGCCGATCTGATCAAGGACGTCGTGGAGAACGTCATTTCAGGCGTTCTCAAGGAGATCTTGAAGAAGACAACCGGAAAGGCCACGACGCGCCGACGCAAGCGCCAGACCAGATCGGCGACCACCGGCCGGTTCGTCAAGAAGACGAGCCAGCCCCGCAAGCCGGCCAAGAAACAGACAAGTCGTCGGCGTACGGCCGCGAAGCGCAGCCGGCAACGCAGCAGCTGAGCCCGCGTTCTGGTCGCCTTGCGTTTTTACGCTCTGGAAAAGACAGCGACTGCTTGCTATTTAGATTGCACATCAGAGACAGCGGCCCTTGAAACCGCGTGTGAAAGGATACCCCCATGAGCGTTCAGGATTTCATCGCCAACGAAGTTAAGACCAACGATGTGGTGCTCTTCATGAAGGGCACGCCGCAATTCCCGCAGTGTGGCTTCTCCGGTCAGGTCGTGCAGATCCTCGACTACGTCGGCGTCGACTTCAAAGGCATCAACGTGCTGGCCGACGACGAGATTCGCCAGGGCATTAAGGAGTTTTCCAACTGGCCAACCATTCCGCAGCTCTACATCAAGGGCGAGTTTGTCGGCGGCTGCGACATTATCCGCGAAATGTTCCAGGCCGGCGAGTTGCAGAAGCACTTCGAAGACCAGGGCATCGCTGTTCGCGGCGCGGCCTGATCCGTCACCCGCGTATTTTGCGGGTTTGGTAATTCGATCATCTTTTTAAAGGCGTTGCCACAAGCAACGCCTTATCTCTGTTTAGGATATTGGACTATGACGACAACGTTACAGTTGGCACCCGCCAATCTGCGCGGAATGGGCCGGGCAGAATTCATCGCAATGATGGCTTTCTTGATGTCGCTCAACGCGCTGGCGATCGACATCATGCTCCCCGGCCTGCAACAGATCGGCAGCGCCCTGAACGTCGAGAATGCAAACCACCGCCAGTACGTCGTATCCGCCTACCTGATTGGCTTCGGTGTCGCTCAGCTGTTCTATGGCCCGATCGCGGATCGGTTTGGCCGCCGCCGCCCGATGCTGTTCGGCCTCGGTATCTATGTGCTGTCCTCGCTTGCCGTGGTTTTCGTCCCTTCCTTCGCCAGCCTGCTCGTGCTGCGTGTCATTCAGGGCATCGGCTCTGCGGCGACCCGCGTCGTCACCGTCTCGATCGTCCGCGACGTCTATGGCGGCCGGCAGATGGCGGAAGTGATGTCGCTGATCATGATGGTGTTCATGGTCATCCCCGTCATTGCACCCGGCACCGGCCAGGTCATCATGTTCATGGGCCATTGGCACTGGATCTTCGTCTTCATGGCGGCATCGGCACTGGTAGTCGGCTTGTGGATGTATGTTCGGCTGCCGGAGACCCTGACACCGAAGGATGTCCGGCCATTTACAGCCGCCTCGATCTTCCAGGGCTTTCGCATTGTTCTGACCAACCGCATCGCGCTTTGCTACACGATCGCCAGCACCTTCATCTTCGGTGCCCTGTTCGGCTTCATCAACTCGGCTCAGCAGGTCTATGTCGGGATCTACGATCTCGGCGTCTGGTTTGCCGCCGCCTTTGCCGGCGTGGCCCTGTTCATGGCGCTGTCGTCCTTCGTCAACGCGCGACTCGTCGGCCGGTTCGGCATGCGCCGCCTGTCACACGCCTCGCTCCTTGGCTTCATCGCCATCACCTTCTTCTGGCTGGTGGCCCAGGTGCTAGGTCCCCAACCCATGCCGTTCCCATTGTTCATGACGTTCTTCTCGCTCGCCATGTTCCAATTCGGCTGGATAGGCTCGAACTTCAACTCTCTCGCCATGGAACCGCTTGGCCACGTCGCCGGCACGGCTTCATCCGTGCTCGGCTTCATGGGAACCGTCGGCGGCTCGCTGATCGGCGCGATGATCGGCCAGGCTTATGACGGCACAGCATTGCCGATGGTGGCCGGCTATTTCACCGTATCGCTCATCGGCCTGGTCTTCGTGCTGATTGGCGAGGGTGGCATATTATTCCGGCAGCAGAACAAGCCGGTCTGATCGCGGGACTTCACATCGTCCGGCGACTGCGGGACGGTGGCTCTGACTTCTGCAAGCAACGCCGGACGACCGTCCTTCGGCCCGCCCCGTCCGCTTTCCTGCGCTCATGCGTTGATATGGGCCTGATTATCGATATTTGCGCGATCAGCAAAACAAAGAAAAACCCGCGCGGCCTCCACCGCGTGGGTTTTCATTTCCGGGATTCCACCTCAGACGGTGAACACCTTGTCCCGCAGTTCCTGCCAGCTTTCGCGGTCTGGAGCGATGAGGAGCCCGCCGTCAAAATTGTGCGGCAGGTAGGGCGAACCATCAAGACGAGCGACATGGGCCCCGGCCTCCTGTGAAATCAGCGTGCCCGCCAGGTGGTCCCAAGGCATCAGCTTCTTGTACATCAGGAAATGCAGGTGGCCGGCGGCAAAGGTACGGTACTCATGCGCCGAGCAGCGGTAGCTGGTGAACAGCCGGACATCGGCGAGATTGCCAAGAATCTTCCGCTTGGTCTCGGTTTCCATGTAGGTCATTGCGGCAATGCCGACCATCTGGTTGAGTGGCACCGCCGGGGCGACCGCCACCTGCGCCTGCGACCCGTCCGCGCCGCACATCCAGGCGCCCGCCCCCTTTTCGGCGATCAGCCAGTCATTGCCCATCGGATCGTAGATGATGCCGGCAACGGTCTCGCCCCTGGCCACCACACTCAGCATCACACCGAACAGCGGAAGGCCGGCCGCGTAGTTGAAGGTGCCGTCGATTGGATCGACGATTACGGCGAGATCAGCGTCGGCTATCTTGTCGAGCAGGGCCGGATCGGCAGCGACAGCCTCCTCGCCGATGAACACGGCGTCCGGCATGGTTTCGGCGACACGTTCGCGAATCAGCTGCTCCGCCGCCTCATCGGCTTCGGTGACCAGATCGATCGCCTCCGATTTCATTCGTATGTCGCCTTCACCGAGCTTGCGGAAGCGCGGCAGAATTTCCGTCGCCGCCGCCTCCTGAAGTGCGTTGGCGAGTGCCGCGATGTCGAGTTCGGCCATATTGCAAGTCCTTTCGATCGTCCTGGTTTATCGGCTAGAGAGCGCGGCTCGGCGCGATCACGTGGTCGAGGATCATTTGCCAGCTCTCGCGGTCGGGCGCCGACAGAATACCGCCGGTGGTGTTTCCCGGCAGATAGGGGCTTCCGTCAAACCGCGCCGTAACCCCGCCCGCCTCCTGATGAATGAGCACGCCAGCCAGATGGTCCCACGGCATCAGCGCATGATGGCCGATGAAATGCACCTTTCCGGTCGCGACCATCCAGTATTCGTAGGCCGAGCAGTTATAGGCGAAGGCCATGCGGGTGGCGGCGAGGTTGCCGCTGATCCGGCTGCGCTCCTGGAATGGCAGATTGTTGACGGAGATCGTCCCGACCATCTCGGACAGGGAAACGACTGACGCGACCTCGATTGCCTCGACATCCCTGTCGGCCCGCACCATTTTTGCGCCCGCTCCCTTTACCGCTACCAGCGTGTCACCGATCATCGGTTCGTGGATCAGTCCCGCGACCGTTTCGCCGCGGCTGGTGACGGCAAGATTGGTGCCGAAGATCGGCAGGCCCGCGGCAAAATTGAACGTGCCGTCGACCGGATCGATGACGAAGGCGAGTTCCGCATCTTTCAATCCGCCGATGGCTTCCGGATTCGTCTCGCAGGCCTCTTCGCCGACGATCAGAGCGCCCGGCCAACGGCGCAGCAAGGCGTCGGTGATGGCACGCTCGGCCTTGATGTCAGCATCGGTGACCAGATCGATCGAGGATTTCTTCTCGGCAATGTCCGAAGTGCCAAGGCGCCGGAAGCGCGGCATGATTTCGGTGGCAGCCACCTCTTTGACAATATGAAGGGCGGCCTCGATATCATGGTCGTTGAACACTGGGGCCGCGCCTTTTCAATTGGATTGGATCGAAGGCGCCTCGTTGCCTGCGTCTTGTGACGATGTCGTGACAGCGAGCCCGGAAAAGTCGAAAAGCTTCGGATCGAGCAGATGCGAAGGATCAACGTGGCCAAGCGCCCGCAGCATGGCGTCCTTGCGGCCCGGCATCTTCGCTTCGATACCAGCCAGCATGTCCTTCATCGCATTGCGCTGCAGGCCGTCCTGCGAGCCGCACAGATCGCAAGGAATGATGGGGAACTCCATGGCGGCGGCAAAGCGCGCCAGATCGTCCTCCGCCGCATAGGCGAGCGGCCTGAGCAACATCAGGTCGCCATCGTCGTTCATGAGCTTGGCCGGCATGGTCGACAGGCGGCCGCCATGGAAGAAGTTCATGAAGAAGGTTTCGAGAATGTCCTCGCGGTGATGGCCGAGCACCAGCGCGTCGCAGCCTTCCTCGCGCGCCACGCGATAGAGATTGCCGCGACGCAGCCGCGAGCACAGCGAACAATAGGTTCCACCGCTCGGCACTTTCTCTTTCACCACGGAATAGGTGTCTCGGTATTCGATCCGGTGCTTGACACCGATCGAGGCGAGATAGTCCGGCAACACATGCTTGGGAAAATTCGGCTGACCCTGGTCGAGATTGCAGGCGATCAGTTCCACCGGAAGAAGCCCGCGCCATTGCAGATCAAGCAGGATAGCGAGCAGCCCGTAACTGTCCTTGCCGCCCGAGAGACCGACAAGCCAACGCTTCTGCCCCTTTAGCATGTCGAAGTCGGTGATCGCCTGACGGACTTGGCGAATCAACCGCTTGCGCAGCTTGTTGAAGCCGACCGAGCGTGGCGCATTGGCAAAGATCGGATGCACAGCGGCATCGACGGACGAATCCTCGTCTTCAGCAAAAATGCCGGTGACAGGCGCAACGGGTGACACAGTCATGGTTCAGGCTCCACGCGCGCCATTGGGGCCGGACGGCGCGCCTTTGAGGCAATGCCCGGTCGAGCTGGCAAGATCAAGCCCCGAAAACCGACCAACCGGTGCGCGTGGCGAGCATTTCGAGCGCCGCGGAGCCGAGCGCCGAATTACCGACCTTGTTGAGACCAGGCGACCACACTGCGATCGACGCCTTGCCCGGCGCGATCGCCAAAATGCCGCCGCCGACGCCGCTCTTGCCCGGCAAGCCGACATGATAGGCGAAATCACCGGAACCGTCATAATGGCCACAGGTCAGCATCAGCGCATTGATACGCCGTGCCCGCTTCGGCGAGACGACCGAGTAACCGCTGATTGGATCGGCGCCCTGCGCCGCAAGGAAAAGGCCGGCGCGCGACAACTGCCGACAGGTCATCGACAGCGCGCATTGATGGAAATAGACGCCAAGCACATGGTCGACATCGTGATGAAGGTTGTCGAAAGAGCGCATGAAATTGGCGAGCGCGTAGTTGCGAAAACCCGTCTCGGTTTCCGACTTGGCCACCGCCCTGTCGATGGTGATCGTCTCATCGTCGGCCAGATAACGGACGAACCGCAAAACCTCGCCGATCGCCTCCTTGGGCTTGTGGCCGGCCAGCACCATGTCGCAAACAACGATCGCCCCGGCATTAACGAAGGGATTGCGCGGGATGCCGTGCTCGTGCTCGAGCTGGACGATCGAGTTGAAGGCTGTGCCCGAGGGCTCGCGCCCGACGCGTTTCCAGATCCCCTCACCGGCCTTGCCGAGCGCCAGCGTCAGCATGAAGACCTTGGAGACACTCTGGATGGAGAAAGGCGTGGCGGCATCACCGACGGTAAAGACCTGACCGTCGACCGTGGTCACCGCAATGCCGAACTGGTGGGGATCGACCTTGGCGAGCTCGGGAATATAATCCGCCACTTTGCCCTCGCCGCGCCGTTCGGCAAGCGTCAATGCGATGTCGTCGATGATCGCCTGAAGGTCCATGTGCTTCCTCTCGCGGCAAAACCTGCTCGTCATATTCACCGCGGCACGCTGCGGTGCAAACAGAAAAAGCCGCCCCGAAGGGCGGCTTTCCACAATCCGGTCTCGCAGCGATTAGCGCGAGTAGAATTCGACGACCAGCTGCGGTTCCATAACGACAGCGTAGGGAACGTCCGACAGACCAGGAACGCGAACGAAGGCCGCAACCATCTTGTTGTGGTCGACTTCGATGTAGTCCGGAACGTCACGCTCGGCGAGCTGGACCGATTCGAGAACCGTCACCAGCTGCTTCGACTTCTGGCGAACTTCGATAACGTCGCCAGCCTTGCAGCGGTACGAACCGATGTTGACCTTGACGCCGTTGACGGTGACATGGCCGTGGTTGACGAACTGACGGGCAGCAAAGACCGTCGGTACGAACTTGGCGCGGTAGACGATCGCGTCAAGACGCGATTCGAGCAGACCGATCAGGTTCTCGGAGGTGTCACCCTTGCGGCGGTTGGCTTCGTCATAGGTGGCGCGGAACTGCTTCTCGCGCAGGTCGCCATAGTAGCCCTTGAGCTTCTGCTTGGCGCGGAGCTGAACACCGAAGTCGGACAGCTTGCCCTTGCGGCGCTGACCGTGCTGGCCGGGGCCGTATTCGCGGCGGTTTACCGGGGACTTCGGACGACCCCAGATATTTTCGCCCATGCGGCGATCGATTTTGTACTTGGATGCAGCGCGCTTGCTCATCGCATTTCCTTTTCAACAGGTTACACCGGCTTGTTGCCAAACCGGATCAAGGAAACACGCCCTCCTCTGAACTCCGTTTTGGAAGCTCTGACAGGCTCCTCACATAAAGCGTATGGAGAAAACCACGGGACATGTCATAAAAACACCGGGCGTCCGGCCCGGCGTTGGTGGGCTCATTAGACGCGCGTCACACAAATGTCAACCGCCGTGACGCGAGCTCTGAAGGTCCTTGACCTTAGCCGGTGAGACGCCCGTCGCCTCTCTGACCCGGATGCCTGCCCTGCCCGAGCATCGAACCGGCGGTTAATAACACAGCGCTGCACCATCCCCAAAGCTGACAGTCAAGGCAAACTGGGCTATTCGATGTGAACCAACGCGAACCCGCACCCAAGTCCAGGACGCTCATGACCTCCCGCATTCTCCCGCTGATATTCGGACCGCTGCTCACCCTCACCGTCGGCCTTGGCGCGACGCCGGCCAATGCCGGGCGCGCCCACTTCGTTCTCGACGCGACCACTGGCGAGGTGCTCGAGGCCCAGAATGCCGACGAACTGAACTACCCCGCATCGCTGACGAAGATGATGACCCTGTATCTCACCTTCGAGGCGCTGCATCAGGGCCGGTTCGGCTGGGAGGACCGGATCGTGCTTTCGGAAAACGCCGAGAGCAAAGAACCCTATAAGTTCGCGATCGGAGCTGGCAGGACGATCACGGTGCGTGAAGCCGTGCTCGGCATGATCGTGCTGTCGACCAATGATGCCGCCGTCGGTATCGCCGAAACGCTCGCCGGATCGGAAAAAGCGTTCGGACGGGTGATGACGGCCAAGGCCCGTGCGCTGGGCATGACCAGCACCGTCTTCACCAATCCCGCCGGCCTGCCGGATCCCGAACAAGTGACGACCGCCGCCGACATGGCCAGACTGGGGCGCGCGCTTCTGCGCGACTACCCGGAAGAGTTCAAGCTGTTTTCCACCCGCACCTTCACCTTCCGCGGCATGAAATTCCATGGTCACAACCAGCTGCTCGCGGCCTATCCCGGCGCCGATGGCATCAAGACCGGCTACACCAAGGCTTCTGGCTATAATCTGGTGACTTCGGCCAGCAACGGCGACAGGCGCCTCGTCGGCGTCGTCCTCGGCGGCGATAGCGCCAGCGCGCGCGACGACGAAATGATTGCGCTCATGGAGAAATACCTCGGCACCTCCGCCGGACAATGATCCCCCAAAACCGGACATCGGATGACACCATGACAGACACCGTTCTTGACCGCCTGCTTCGCTATGTCGTGATCGACACCCAATCCGATCCAGAATCCAGCGCCCAGCCATCGACGGAAAAGCAGAAGGACCTCGGCCAGCTGTTGGTCGCTGAACTGTTGACGATCGGGCTCAGCGACGCCCATCTCGATGTGCACGGCAATATCTACGCCACGCTGCCGGCCAATACCGAAAAGCCGGTCCCAGTGATCTGCTTCTGCTCGCACATGGACACGGCACCGGATTTCACCGGTACAAACGTCAAGCCGCGCGTCGTCAGGAACTATGCCGGCGGCGATATCCGCCTGACCGGTGACACCAGCCAGATCATCCGCATCGCCGACCATCCAGAACTTGCCGACCAGATCGGACACGATATCGTCGTCACCGACGGCACGACGCTGCTGGGTGCAGACGACAAGGCCGGGATCGCCGAGATCATGACGGCCGTCCAGTTCTTTGTTGCCAACCCGGGTATCCCGCACGGGACCATAAAGGTGCTCTTCACCACTGACGAGGAGATCGGCCGAGGTGCAGACAAGGTGGACATCGTCAAGCTCGGCGCCGAATTCGGCTATACGCTCGACGGCAGCACGATCGGCGAAATCGAGGACGAGACCTTCTCCGCCGACGGCATTGACATCGCCATCACCGGTGTTTCCATGCATCCCGGCACAGCCAAGGGAAAGATGGAGAACGCCATCAAGATCGCCGCCGCCATCGTCGCCCGTCTGCCGAGGGATCAGGCGCCGGAGACCACTGAACGCCGTGAAGGTTTCATCCACCCGACAGACATCAGCGGGGCGATGGAGGGAGCGCAACTGAGCTTCATTATCCGCGACTTCGACGACAAGGGCCTGGCGGTCAAGGAGGCAATGCTCGAAGAGATCACCAAAGCCGTGATGAAGGATTATCCCGGTTCGACCTATAGCTTCAAGGTCAAGGAGCAATACCGGAATATGAAAGCGGTGCTCGATCGCCACCCGCAGGTGGTCGACAACCTGATCGAGGCCGTGAAGCGCGTCGGCCTCTCGCCGGTCCGGCACAGCATTCGCGGCGGCACTGACGGCTCCCGGCTCTCCTTCATGGGGCTGCCCTGCCCCAATATCTATACCGGCGGCCATGCCTATCATTCACCGCTCGAATGGGTGAGCCGCCAAGACATGGAAAAATCGGTCGAAACAATTGTCGAACTGGTGAAGGTCTGGGAGGAGCGCACGCCGGGATGAGCGATCCGTTTGGTCTGCACCGTTTCGTCGACGCTCAAGCGCCCGTTTACATGGACGTAGTCGCAGAACTGCGGCGCGGCCAGAAGGCGAGCCACTGGATGTGGTTCGTCTTTCCGCAGATCGAGGGGCTTGGCGGCAGTCCGACGGCACAACGCTACGCGATCACGTCACAGGCCGAAGCCCGCGCCTATCTCGCCCATCCTGTGCTCGGGCCACGTCTTAAGGAATGCTGTGCAATCCTTCTCGGCCTAGAGGGCCTCAGCGCCGAGCGGATCTTTGGCTATCCCGATGTCCTGAAACTGCGTTCGTCGCTGACACTGTTCGACCGGGCAGCGGGCGGCGAGAACATTTTCACGCAGGTTCTGGCCAAATATTATAACAGCGAGCCGGATCCGGCGACGCTGGCCCGGATCGATTAGGGCGTCCTCACTCGGCCGCCGAGGGAACGTCGGCGCAATCATCCGCCGTGTTCGGATCTCCGGGTGCCGTCTCCGCCTGCAGGTCCGGGAAGGCGACGATGCGCTTGCCGGAGAAATCAGTGTGGACGACGATCAGATTGTGCTCCTCGAAGTAGCCCAACAGACGCCGCGCGCGGCGTGCCGAATGCGTGCCATAGGCCTTGGCGATGCGCAGGTCCGAGGGACATGCCTCGGCGCGGATCGCAGCCCGCGCCATCAGCAGGAAGACGCCCTGAAGATCGTCGGAGACGCGCTGCGACAGGTCGAGAGCCATCGCCCAGGCCTCGCCAGCGGCCGTCTCCTCATCGACGCCGGACCGGGTGATCGCCACCCGACGCCGAAACTCGCTCATGGCCATCGGCGGGCCGGTGACACGGCGCATACGGGCGCGCACCAGAAACTCCTGATAGAGAACCGAATCGGTGCGATAGGCGGCCTGCGGATCGGCGAGAATTTCGGCCAATACTGCGGCAAGCCGTTCCTCTCGCTCCTCACCCGACATTTCAGGTGTGGACGAGCGGCCCTCGCTCGGCGCCGACGGGCCGGTCGCGGCCGGCGTGGCCCTGGAAAGCTCGGCGAGAATGTCGGTGGTCGGACGCGGCGCCGGCGGCGCGCGACGCATGAGCGGCCGGTTGAACTCTTCCGGGTCCGGCGTGAAGATCAGCTCCTCGACATCCTGCGGTGCATCCGGCAGCGGCATCAACTTGGGACTCGACGACCGCGCCGAGGTTTCGACCGTGCCGATGGTGATAGGCAGCGGACGGCGCGACAGGGCCGGTCCCAGAGCGACAAAATTGCCGCGCTTGAGGTCGCGGAACATTTCCGCCTGACGACGATCCATGCCGAGCAGGTCCGCGGCGCGGGCCATGTCGATGTCAAGAAAGGTGCGGCCCATGAGGAAGTTCGAGGCTTCCGCCGCGACGTTCTTGGCAAGTTTCGCCAGGCGTTGGGTGGCGATGACGCCCGCCAGTCCGCGCTTGCGGCCACGGCACATCAGGTTGGTCATGGCACCGAGCGACATGCGGCGCGCGTCTTCCGACACGTCTCCCCCCATCGATGGGGCAAACATCTGCGCCTCGTCGACGACCACAAGGACCGGATACCAGAACTCGCGATCGGCATCAAACATGCCGTTGAGGAATGCGGCGGCGGCGCGCATCTGCTGCTCGATCTCAAGCCCCTCGAGCGTCAGCACGCAGGAAACCCGGTGGCGGCGGATGCGATCGGCAATGCCGGCAAGCTCCGCCTCCGTACGCTCGCCGTCGACCACCAGATGGCCGAACTTGTCGGACAGCGTGACAAAATCACCTTCCGGATCGATGATGACCTGCTGCACCCATGGCGCCGACTGTTCGAGCAGCCGGCGCAAGAGATGCGACTTGCCCGAGCCGGAATTGCCCTGCACGAGAAGACGGGTGGCCAGCAGCTCCTCGATATCGAGCTTGGCCGGCTCCCCGCCCGACACCGTTCCCATATCAATTCCGACCTGCACCAATACCACCTCATATAGCCACGCGCTCACCGGGCGAACAACTCGCCGGGCGACCCACAGATGCTTTAGCAAATAAACTCCGAATCGGCGTCGCGAAAGACCCGGCCATCAACAGGCAATTACACCCATGAGGAAGACAGACTTCGAGGCCGGCCTTTCTCGCCATCCCCGTGTCGAAAAGGCTACCGTTCACGAGCCGCTTGCCAAAGCAAGCATCGCCCATCCCCAAGGTTCCCGCCGCCAGTTCAGCCGAAGTCTCTTCGCGCCTTGTCACAACCGGATGTCCCAGGCACTGAAGCGCGACGGATAACGCCAGTCCCGCTCTGGTGGGAGACCAATGTCCCGCCGCATGCGGTCGGACAGATCCCTGACCGAATTGGACCTCCGGCGCCGCCTCCAGGCGACATAGAGCAAGGCCCGCGCCGATGCCCAGACGCCGAATTTCTGGCACAGGTCATCAACCGCCGCCATTGGATTGTCTGCAATTATGGATTGCTCTTCATACATAGTTTTTCCGTCCCGGCGCAGCGATGCAGCCAGGTCCTCTCGATGGAAAACAAAGGCGTGAGACGAGCTGAGAAACGCAGCTATGCGTCTCGGCAGCCGATCACATCAGTTTTGTTGAAAATGGCGCTAAGCGCTGAAGATCCCGGACGGAGTAACCGTTCAGGCGGTGGTTCGCAGTCCCGAAGAGCAAAGCACCCAGAAAAGGAACACCAATCCGCCAGCGAGGCGCATGAATGCAAAATGTTGTGACATCGACGCCTCCTGTTGCTTGAATTGCGGACGAGCATAAGTTCGCACAAGAAAAAGCGACCGGCAAGTCCGCAATTTTGGATTGCAGCTATCGCCAGATCAAAGTTGCAAAACGGCAACAGGTCGCATTCAGGGAACCGCCGCGAGAGGCTGCGGGAGATAGACAAAACGGGAGGAACAGGGGCGCCGTCAAACGTCAGTCCGCCGACCTCACCGGCGAGACCAGCAGTTTGTCGATGCGCCGACCATCAAGGTCGATCACCTCGAAGCGCCAGCCATTGGTCTGGAAGCTTTCGCCAAGAGCGGGAATACGCTTGAGCTGAGCAATGACGAAACCGGCAACCGTCGTATAGTCCGGGTCGTCCTCGAGCGGAATCCTAATGCGCTCGGAGAATTCGTCGATCGGCGTCCAGCCGGCCACTAGATAGGAACCGTCCTCACGCTGCACCAGCGAAGGCTCATCATCGTCAAAATCCTGGAAAGCGCCGGTGATGGCCTCGAGAATGTCGCCCGAGGTGATGATGCCTTCGAAATGGCCGTATTCATCATAGACGAGAACCATATGCACCGGCGTCTTGCGGATCGCCCGGATCACGTCCATCGCGCTGGCGAGATCGGAAACGATCGGCACCTCGCTCATCAGTGATCGGACGTCGAAGTCGGCGCCCAGCGCGATGGTATCATAGACGCGACGAGTAAACAGCACGCCGACGATTTCATCGGAGTCACCTGAGCGCACCGGCAGGCGTGAATGGCTGGCATTGCGGATCTTCTCGCGCACCTGGTCGGGCGTATCATCGACATTGACGAGTTCGACGTCGCGGCGCGGCGTCATCAGGCCGCGTGCGGTGCGGTCGGCAAGCCGCATGACGCCGGAAATCATCGCCGATTCCTCAGTCTCGATAACGCCCGCGCTATGCGCCTCGGCGAGTACCGACTTGATTTCCTCGTCGGTCACGGTTCCGGTCGCGCCACCACCCTGGCCAAGCACGGCGAGAAGCATTTGTCCTGAATTGTCGAGCAGCCAGACCAGCGGCGCAGCGACCTTGGAAAGCAGCTGCATCGGCCCGGCGATCTTGGCAGCAACAGCCTCCGGGTTGCGCAAGGCGATCTGTTTCGGGACCAGTTCGCCAACGATCAGCGACAGATAAGTGATGATCACGACGACGGAACCGACACCGAGCGCATTGGCAAGGCCGTCGGAAACCCCCTGTAGCGAGAGCCAGCTCGCCAATCGCGCACCGAGCGTCGCGCCGGAAAAGGCACCGGAGAGGACTCCGACCAGCGTGATGCCGATCTGTACGGTGGACAGGAATCGGCCCGGTTCCTCGGCAAGCCGCATGGCGAGCTCTGCACCGTGATTGCCCTGTTCGGCAAGTACCTTGAGACGCGCCGGACGTGACGACACGACCGCCATTTCGGACATGGCGAGAACACCATTTAGAAGGGTGAGAAAGGCAACAATCAGAGTTTCTGTCAGCAAAACAAGCTCAAAGCTCCAGTGAACCGGTGTGAACGTCGCAATCGGCCAGAACCATTACCACGGCCGCGCACGCATATCCAAATAACGAGCGTCAGACCGAACGTGCGCACGGCCCAGTGCCGAGCCCGAAGCCCTGCATCAGCCGGCGGGTGGAGAAATCGGGATTGCCGGAGGTGAAGACGGCAAAGTCGAAGCCGGCGGGATGCTCGGCACCTTCGACCAGCGGCACCAGCCGGCGGGCCTGTCGGGCGATCGCCTCGGCCGGATCGAGCCAGTCAACCGGCCACGGAGCGAGGCGGCGAAAGACATTGACGAGGAAGGGATAGTGGGTACAGGCGAGCACGACGATATCGGTGCGCGCACCGTCATGCTCGACGAAGCAGGGAGCTATTTCCGCCGCGACCGTCTCATCCGACACCGGTTCGCCGCGGATATAGGCTTCCGCCATGCGTGCCAGGTTCTCGGAACCGACAAGCCGAACATGGCACTTGCCGGCGAAGGACTGAATGAGGTCGCGCGTATAGGCGCGCTTGACCGTACCGGGCGTGGCGAGAACCGAGACGAGGCCGGACCGGGTGCGCTCGGCTGCCGGCTTGATCGCCGGCACCGTACCGATGAACCGCATGTCGGGGAAGGCACGGCGCAAGTCGGCACCGGCGAGCGTAAAAGCGGTATTGCAGGCGACGATCACCACTTCGGGATCATAGGCCCTGAAGAGATCAGCGAAGAGATCGAGAATTCGCTGGCGAAGCGGCGCCTCCTCCCAGCCGCCATAGGGGAAACCGGCATCGTCGGCGACATAGATGAAGCCGCGTTCCGGCATCAACACCCGCGCCTCGCGCAACACCGTCAGCCCGCCGATTCCGCTGTCGAACACCAAAACCGGCTTCAGGTCATTCCCCATCTGCGCCATCGTCCGCCCTGTCCGGCTCCTGCACTAGATCTTGCCCCAGATCCTGCCAAGGTCCCGCCTTGCCACGTGGGCTCTTGCGGCTGTATCGATCGAATGTGGCGAAAACGCCGCGTAGGATACTGATTTCCTGCTCCGAATAGGCGCGACGCGTCAACACTGCGCGGAGATTGTCGATCATCTTCGGCTTCTTGGCCGCAGGCCGGAAATAGCCACGCGAATCAAGCGCCTCCTCTACATATTCGACCATGCCGAAAAACTGTTCCTTGGTTGCCGGCTTCTGCTCGAGCGGCTGGAACGAGGTCTCGGCCAGATCGTCGACGCCCGATTTCATCCACTCGTAGGACATGAGCAGCACCGCCTGGGCGATGTTCAACGAGGCGAAGGCGGGATTGACCGGGAAGGTCACGATCTCGTCGGCGAGCGCGATCTCCTCATTGGTCAGGCCCCAGCGCTCGCGACCGAACAGGATGCCCGTCGCCTCGCCACCTCTGAACCTGGTTCGCAGCGTCTCGGCCGCGACCACCGGCGAACGGACCGGCTTGAAGCCATAACGTTCGCGCGCCGTGGTCGCGTAGACAAAGTTGAGATCGGCGATCGCCTCATCGAGCGTTTCGAATACACGGGTGCCATCGATGACATGATCGGCCTTGGAAGCGGCGGCGCGCGCCTTCTCGCTCGGCCATCCATCGCGCGGATTAACGAGCCGCAGTTCCGACAGGCCGAAATTGGCCATGGCACGCGCCACCATGCCGATGTTCTCGCCGAGTTGCGGCTCGACCAGAATGATCGCCGGCCCCTCGGCCAGAAGTTCGCGTTCGCTATTGGTGCCTGACATGACCTGCCCTCAAAAGGAATTGCGGGCCCCCATTGGCATAAAAACGCGAACAGGCAAAGAGCCGAGCGCCTATTCCAGACCGTCTACACCCTTCAGCATCATGTCGATGTCCGTCTTGACCAGATCGGCATAGCGCGCCTTGACCGATGTCTCCAACCGCCCGTTTTGGTAGTCGCTGTTCCAGAAGTTGTCGATCACATAACGATCGTCCTCCGTCACGACATGGAACCACAACGAGGGCTCCCGCAGGTTCGGCTTGTGGCCCCAGCAGGACGAAATGTCGAAATAGACCTTGACCGGAATGAAGCCATCCCTGCCCGGCCCCGTCACGATCTTGAGATCCTTCATCTCGCAGGGATCCTGGCTGACGACGACCTCGTCTTGCCCGGTCATAACGCCCTGCAGGTCGAGAAGCTCGTCGCCCAAGGCGGCCATCCGATAGACCTGGACAAAGCTCTTGCTGTAGATCGACTTCAACAGCACCTCATCGTAATAATCGCTTGCCGGACTGTTGCCCTCAACCCCGTCAGCGACCGCCATCAACGCCTTGACCGGATCCGCAGGATCCGCAGCGAGAGCCGTTGACCATGCCGAAAGCGTCCACATCGCCATAACGACGACCAGTCTCTTCACCTTGCCAGCTCCTTCAGCACAGCCCTCAGCGCCAGGTCGCCGCCCGATCGAATATCCTCGACCACTTGGCGATGCTCGCCAACCTCAACCTCATCCTCGCCCCGCCGGAAAATCACCTCGGAGACCACGTCCTTTGCTTCGTATTCGCCATCGAAGCACCAGCTGCGCTTGAAACCGACGATAGCCTTCCGTCGCGCCGTTGTTACCCTCTCGCGGACAGGCCTTACTGGGCGGCGATCGCCTTCAACTCGTCCTTGATCGATTGACCGGAATTGCCGTTGACGACCGGATAGATGTCATCGATCAGCGCGCGCCCTCCCTCTTCCCGAACGTGGAAGATCAGCACCGTATCGGCCTGGTATTCGGCACCATCGCCGAAGCACTTATGGTTATTGAACAGCGCGGTCACCTGCCCATCGCCATCGTTCTCGATGCGGATATTCTCGAACGGGCAGCCGTCCTGGCCGCCGGCGATCGGATCATAGTCGAAGGGATACCCCGTGGTTTCTCCTTCAGGAGGATCATACGCCGGATGCTTGGAAGCCTCGCGGTATGCCTTGGCGAAATCGGCACTGAACAGTCGGTCGAGGCGGCTTTCACCAAAAACTTCTTCGCTCGTCGGGTTCTCGGCGGCCCAGTTGCCGGCGGCCACCTTGATCACTTCCCGGACCGGATCTGTGGGGTCGGCCGCCTGGCAAGCTCCGACTGCGAGGAAAAGCACGGCGATGGCGGTGACGGCAGACTTCATGACAGTTTCCTGAATAGGAGCGGCAATGCTCCGCGATAATCTATCCGACACACACCGAACCACAAGAGTGCCGTGGGAGCGCTGGCAAGACCAAATTTGGTATGGTTTTATCAACGAAAAGGCCCTAGAGCCGGGGCTCGGCGCTTTCAGTTCCCGATGTGGAATGCTATAGGCCCAGCCAGACATACAACAGGGACCCTCGTCCCTCCCCCTAGCCGCGAGGATACTCATGAAAAAGATCAAGGTTGCAAACCCCGTCGTCGATCTCGACGGCGATGAGATGACGCGCATCATCTGGCAGTTCATCAAGGAAAAGCTGATCCTGCCCTACCTTGATCTGCAGATTGAATATTATGACCTCTCGGTCGAAAACCGCGACGCCACCAACGACCAGGTAACGATCGATTCCGCCAACGCCATCAAGAAGCATGGCGTCGGCATCAAGTGCGCGACGATCACCCCCGACGAAGCCCGCGTCAAGGAATTCAACCTCAAGGAAATGTGGAAGAGCCCGAACGGCACCATCCGCAACATCCTTGGCGGGGTCATCTTCCGCGAGCCGATCATCTGCAAGAACGTTCCGCGCCTCGTTCCCGGCTGGACCAAGCCGATCGTCGTCGGCCGTCACGCCTTCGGCGACCAGTACAAGGCAACCGACTTCAAATTCCCCGGCAAGGGCACGCTGACCATCAAGTTCGTCGGCGAAGACGGCGAAGTGATCGAAAAGGAAGTCTACAAGGCTCCGGGCGCCGGCGTTGCCATGGCGATGTACAACCTTGACGAATCGATCCGCGACTTCGCCCGTGCGTCGATGATGTACGGCCTGATGCGCAAGTGGCCGGTCTATCTCTCCACGAAGAACACCATCCTCAAGGCCTATGATGGCCGGTTCAAGGACATCTTCGAGGAAATTTACCAGGCCGAATTCAAGACCCAGTTCGAAGCGGCCGGCATCACCTACGAACACCGCCTCATCGACGACATGGTGGCATCGGCCCTCAAGTGGTCCGGTGGCTATGTCTGGGCCTGCAAGAACTACGACGGCGACGTCCAGTCCGACACGGTCGCTCAGGGCTTTGGCTCGCTCGGGCTGATGACCTCGGTTCTTCTCACCCCGGATGGCAAGACGGTCGAGGCCGAAGCAGCGCACGGCACGGTGACCCGCCACTACCGCCAGCACCAGAAGGGCCAGGAAACCTCGACGAACTCGATCGCGTCGATCTTCGCCTGGACCCGTGGCCTCGCGCACCGCGCCAAACTCGACGACAATGCCGAGCTGGCTCGTTTCGCCGCCACGCTGGAAAAGGTCTGCATCGACACTGTCGAGTCTGGCTTTATGACCAAGGACCTCGCCCTGCTGATCGGTCCCGACCAACCGTGGCTTTCGACAACCGCCTTCCTCGACAAGGTCGATGAGAACCTGCAGAAGGCTATGGCGGCCTAAGCCATCCGCTTCACGAAATACCGAAACCCGGCCTCGCGCCGGGTTTTCTTTTTGTCCCTACGATCTTGCGAAGAAAGAAGAAGACTGTTAACGATTAGAACATAAGGGGAACACTTAAGGGGCGAAACACATGGCCGATCTGACGCTCTACACCAATCCCATGTCGCGCGGCCGCATCGCTCGCTGGATGGTCGAGGAGACCGGCCAGCCTTATGAGGCGGTTATCCTTCCATTCGGCCCGGCAATGAAGGCGGTCGAGTACCGGGCGCTTAACCCGATGGGTAAGGTGCCGGCCGTGCGCCACGGCGACGTCGTCATCACCGAATGCGCGGCGATCTGCGCCTATCTCGCCGACACGTTTCCCGAGGCGCGACTGGCGCCGCCGAACAATGCTCGTGGCAACTATTATCGCTGGCTTTTCTTCGCGGCCGGGCCGCTGGAGGCAGCTGTGAGCAACCGTAGCCTTGGCTTCGAGGTGCCGGACGAGCGACGGAGAATGATCGGCTACGGCAGCTTCGAGGATGTCATGGACACACTGGAGATCGCTGTAACCACCAATCCCTTCGTCGCCGGTCAGGCCTTCACCGCCGCCGACGTCTATGTCGGCTCGCATATCGGCTGGGGCCTTCAATTCGGCTCAATCGACAAACGGCCGGCTTTCGTCGACTATCTGGAGCGCGTCACCGACCGCCCAGCCTACCGGCAGGCGAAGAAAAAAGACGACGAAGCTATGCAGGAGGAGCGCTAGCTGGCAGGCCGTGGCCGAATTTAGGCGGGGAAAGCCTATTCGCACTAGCGCTGGAGGAAACGACCAGCATAAGATGAAATAATCTACGGCTCGTTGCAAACGGGAGGGGCTGCATGACCGAAGCCTTCGTACCGAAGACCATTGCGGTATTCCGCGAGGGCTATGATCTTCATCGCCTGAAGGCCGATGCCCTGGCCGGCCTGACCGTTGCCATTGTTGCCCTGCCCCTTTCCATGGCAATCGCCATCGCGTCCGGTGTGACGCCAGACCGTGGCCTCTACACAGCAATAGTCGGCGGTTTCCTAGTTTCGCTACTCGGAGGCAGCCGGCACCAGATCGGCGGCCCGGCAGGCGCCTTCATCGTGCTGGTCGCCAGCACGGTCGCCACCCACGGCGTGGAGGGGCTGATCCTTGCCACCATGATCTCGGGCCTTTTCCTGATGCTCGCGGGCCTGCTCAGGCTCGGCGACTACGTCAAGTTCATTCCTTATCCCGTGACGGTCGGTTTCACCGCAGGCATTGCCGTAATCATCTTCGCCAGCCAGATCAGCGAACTGCTCGGCCTGACGCTTGTGGGCAAGGAACCCGGTCCGCTGGTCGAGAAACTGCCTGCCCTGTTCAAGGCCCTACCAACCGTCAACCCCGCCGCGGCCGGTATTGCGGCGCTGACGGTCGCTACCATCCTCCTGTTGCGGCGCCTGCGCCCGACCTGGCCCGGCATGCTCATCGCCGTTGCCCTGGCCTCGCTCGCAACCGCCTTTCTCGCGCTCGACGTCGGCACGATCGGCACGCGGTTCGGCGGCATTCCCCGTAGCCTGCCACTACCGCGAATGCCTGACTTCTCACTGCAACTTTTCCAGGCCGTTCTGCCGAATGCGATGGCCTTCGCACTCCTCGGTGCGATCGAATCACTGCTTTCCGCCGTGGTGGCCGACGGCATGACCGGTCGGCGCCATCGCTCAAATGTCGAACTGATCGGCCAAGGCATCGCCAACATCGGCTCGGGCCTGTTTGGCGGATTCTGTGTCACTGGCACGATCGCCCGCACTGCGACCAATGTCCGCGCCGGCGGCACCAGCCCCGTCGCCGGCATGCTGCACGCACTCTTCCTGCTATTGTTCATGGCAGCCGCCGCGCCGCTCGCCAGCTATATTCCGCTGGCGTCGCTCGCGGGTGTTCTGTCTATCGTCTCGTGGAACATGATCGAGCGCCCGGCTTTCGCGGCCCTGATCCGCACCTCACGCGGAGATGCGGTGGTGCTGCTTGTGACCTTGCTGCTGGTGGTCTTCCGCGACTTGACAGAGGGGATCATCGTCGGCTTCGCCCTCGGCGCGATGTTGTTCATCGGCCGGATGAGCAAGAGCGTCACTGTCGCGCCACAGACCGAGGACAAGGAACGACCACTCGACAATTCCGACAGCAATACCGTGGTCTATCGCCTGGGCGGGGCCTTCTTCTTCGGCGCAGCAGCGACTGTCGGTTCGGTTCTCGACCGGATTGCCGACCAGTACCATCACTTCGTGCTCGACTGCTCCGGCCTGCACTTCATCGACTCGACCGGGGCGAATGTCATAGCCGGCACGCTACGCAAGGCGCGCCGCGCCGGCGTCACGGTCTATATCACCGGAGCAGAACCCGACGTGCGGCGGACGCTGGAAACGCATGAGGTGCACGGCCCAAATGTCGTCTACCTTCGCTCGGTCACGGAGGCCCGCGCCATGATCGCCGGGAAGAGCACACCGCCTTGAGTGCGACATCAAGGCATCCACACGGAAACGCACAGGCAAAAGGCGGCTCAATTCGCTCGGTGAAACACAGGCCGACGCGGGCGCCCAAGAATGCCGAACGGGCGCGGTTTAAAGCCCGCGCCCGTCTTAAACATGCAAGCATGACGTGAAACGTCCCCAAGCCGCCCGGCGAACAGAGCGACTGGGGGAGTTGAAGGTCGTCAGGCCGCCAAGGCCGCAGCGACGGCTTCGACGGCAGCCTCCGCCTTGTCACCGTCCGGTCCACCCGCCTGCGCCATGTCCGGACGGCCGCCACCGCCCTTGCCACCGAGCGCCGACGAGGCGATCCGCACCAGGTCGACCGCGCTCACCTTGCCCACCAAATCGGCGGTCACAGCGACGACTGCACTTGCCTTACCGTCCTCGGACACGCCGATCAGCGCGACAACGCCGGAGCCGAGTGATGCTTTGCCGTCGTCCGCCAGCCCCTTGAGATCCTTGGGATCCACACCGTTCAATACCTTGCCGATGAAGCGGATGCCGTTTACCTCGCGGACAGCCTCTTCCGCAGCGGCCTGGCCGCCGCCCATGGCAAGCTTGCGCTTGGCATCGGCCAATTCGCGCTCAAGCTTGCGCCGTTCGTCAATCAGCGCCTCGACGCGGGGCAGCACATCGGCCGGCTGAACCTTGAGCGTCGCGGCGAGCTGCTTCACCCGCTCGTCCTGATCAGCCAGATAGGCGCGCGCCGACTCGCCCGTCAGCGCTTCTATGCGCCTGACGCCGGCGCCGACCGCGCTCTCGCCAAGAATTCGCACCAGACCGATATCACCGGTCGCGCCAACATGGGTACCGCCGCAAAGCTCCACCGAATAGGGCTTGCCGGACTTTGGCCCATGAATGGCCGTGCCCATCGACACGACACGTACCTCGTCACCGTATTTTTCGCCGAACAGCGCCATCGCCCCCTCGGCAATGGCATCGTCGACGCTCATCAGGCGCGTCGTGACCGGGGCGTTCTGCACGATGATGTCATTGGCCATGTCCTCGACGACCTTGAGTTCCTCAGCCGACATCGGCTTGGGATGCGACACATCGAAACGCAGCCGCTCCGGAGCGACCAGAGAACCTTTCTGCGCCACATGGGTACCAAGCACCTCGCGTAGCGCCTCATGGATGAGATGGGTGGCCGAATGGTTGGCGCGCAGCCTGGAACGACGGGCATGATCAACCGTCAGGGCAACAGCATCGCCGACTTTGATCGTGCCATCGGTAACCGCTGCAATGTGGACGAAAAGTCCCTCGCCCTTCTTCTGCACATCGCTGACCACCACGCGCGCACCATCACCGGCGATTATCCCCGCATCGCCCATCTGACCGCCCGATTCGGCGTAGAACGGTGTCTGGTTGACGACGATCTGCACGCTCTCGCCCGCAGACGCGCTCTCAACCGCCACGCCGTCCCGCACGATCGCCTGGACCTGACCTTCCGCCGTTTCAGAGGAGTAACCGAGGAATTCGGTTGCGCCGTGCTTTTCCTTAAGCTCAAACCAGATGGTCTCGGTCGCCTTGTCTCCCGAACCGGCCCAATGGGCCCGCGCCTCAGTCTTTTGCCGCTGCATGGCGTCGTTGAATCCGGTAATGTCGACGCCGATGCCGCGGGCGCGTAGTGCGTCCTGCGTCAGGTCGAGCGGGAAACCATAGGTGTCATAGAGCTTGAACACGGTCTCTCCGTCCAGTGTGTCGCCCTTGCCAAGCTCAGTGGTGGCATCGGACAGCAGCGAAAGGCCGCGCTCCAAGGTCTTGCGGAAACGCGTTTCCTCGAGCTTCAGCGTTTCGGCGATCAGCGCCTCTGCGCGCACCAGTTCCGGATAGGCGCGGCCCATCTGCTGTACCAACACCGGCAGCAGCTTGTAGATGACTGGCTCGCGCGCGCCGAGCAATTCCGCATGGCGCATGGCGCGGCGCATGATGCGACGAAGCACATAACCGCGACCTTCGTTCGAGGGCAGCACGCCATCGGCGATCAGGAAGGCCGAGGAGCGCAGGTGGTCTGCTATGACGCGATGGCTTGCGCGTCGCTCGCCTTCGGCAGGCACCCCGGTCAGATCGACCGAAGCCTCGATCAGAGCGCGGAACAGGTCGATGTCGTAATTGTCATGATGACCCTGCAACACGGCCGCGACCCGCTCAAGCCCCATGCCGGTGTCGATCGACGGACGCGGCAGATCGACTCGCTCCTCCTTGGTCAACTGCTCGTACTGCATGAAGACGAGATTCCAGATCTCGATGAATCGGTCGCCATCCTCCTCCGGCGAACCGGGAGGGCCGCCCCAGATATGGTCGCCGTGATCGTAGAAGATTTCCGAGCACGGACCGCACGGACCGGTATCGCCCATGGCCCAGAAATTGTCGCTGGTCGGAATGCGGATGATGCGATCGTCGGTGAGGCCCGCGATCTTCCTCCACAGGTCATAAGCCTCATCGTCGGTATGGTAGACGGTCACCAGCAAGCGCTTGCGATCAAGACCGAATTCCTTGGTGATCAGATTCCAGGCGAGTTCGATCGCCCGTTCCTTGAAATAGTCGCCGAAGGAGAAATTACCGAGCATTTCGAAGAAGGTGTGGTGACGCGCGGTATAGCCGACATTGTCGAGGTCGTTGTGCTTACCGCCGGCGCGCACGCATTTCTGCGCGGTCGCTGCCGTCGTATAGGGACGCTGCTCGAGCCCGGTGAAGACGTTCTTGAACTGCACCATGCCGGCATTGGTGAACATCAGCGTCGGGTCGTTGCGAGGCACGAGCGGGCTCGATGACACGACCTCATGGCCGTTCGCCTTGTAATAATCGAGAAAAGTCGACCGGATGTCGTTCACGCCGCTCATGTCATGCCCTTCATTCAGGCCGGAAACCGGCCAGTCCGCGAAAATCAATGGCTTTTATCGCCCGGCATTCCCCCTGTCCAGCCGCACAACGCAAAACCAGCCACACCTCTTTCGATATGTGGCCGGCCGATCGCAGGAAAAGATGAAGGGGACGATGCCCTATTCGTCACCGCTGCCCGAATCTTCACTGTCGGGCCCGCCGTTTTGCAGGAATCGCTCGGCGATCAGTCCGGCATTCTGCCTGAGCGCCAGTTCGATTTCCTGGGCCAATTCCGGGTTGTCGCGCAGGAACGTCTTGGCATTCTCGCGCCCCTGGCCGAGACGCTGGCTGTTGTAAGAGAACCAGGCTCCCGCCTTCTCGACAATACCCGCCTTGACCCCCAGGTCGACCAACTCACCGGTCTTCGACACACCCTCACCATACATGATGTCGAACTCGACCTGCTTGAAGGGCGGCGCCATCTTGTTCTTCACGACCTTTACGCGGGTCTGGTTGCCAACGACCTCTTCCCGATCCTTGACTGCGCCGATGCGGCGAATGTCGAGACGGACCGAAGCGTAGAACTTCAGCGCATTGCCGCCGGTCGTGGTTTCCGGCGAACCGAACATAACGCCGATCTTCATGCGGATCTGGTTGATGAAGATCACCATGGTGTGCGACTTGGAGATCGACGCCGTCAGCTTGCGCAACGCTTGGCTCATCAGACGGGCCTGGAGACCCGGCAGGCTGTCGCCCATCTCGCCTTCGATTTCGGCGCGCGGTGTAAGTGCGGCAACCGAATCGACGACCAGAACGTCGACGGCACCAGAACGCACCAGAGTATCGGTAATCTCAAGTGCCTGCTCGCCGGTATCCGGCTGGGAGATCAGCAGGTTCTGCAGGTCAACACCGAGCTTGCGGGCATAGACCGGATCAAGCGCGTGTTCGGCGTCGACAAAAGCGCAGATACCGCCCTTTTTCTGTGCCTCTGCGATAGTCTGCAGCGCCAGCGTTGTCTTGCCCGAGCTTTCCGGGCCGTAAATTTCAACGATACGTCCCTTGGGCAGACCGCCAATGCCAAGCGCGATGTCGAGGCTGAGCGAACCCGTCGAGACCGTCTCGATTTCGACCACACTCTCGTTTGCCCCGAGCTTCATGATCGAGCCCTTGCCGAACGACCGTTCGATCTGCGAGAGCGCCGCTTCCAATGCCTTGCTTTTATCCACCGATTTGTCCTCTACGAGCCGCAAAGAATTTTGTGCCATCTGTCCCACCTTTAGGTTATTGAAGCCGCATAGGCAATGAAGCCGCCGATGGCGAATATGTACATGTTTTGTTCCATTTTGACAACCCCCATCCAAATATCTGTATTTACGGCTTTTTTCCGCATATGTTCCGCTTTTGTCCAGTTTTTTTCCGAACTGTTGGCTGCGCGCTCCATCAAACGCGGCCGCGGTCATTTTTCCGAGGTCGATTCGTGTAAGCTTGCGGACAAAGGAGCGCTCCTGTGACCCTCGACCTGCTGGTGATCGGCGGAGCCCATATCGACCGTCGTGGCCGACTGGACGGGGCGACGCGCCTTGGCGCCAGCAATCCGGGCACATGGCTGGAGGAGGCAGGCGGCGGCGCCTTCAACGCCGCCCGCAACCTCACCAGGCTTGGTCGTACCGTGCGGATGGTCGCGCCGAGAGGTGGGGACATTCATGGCGAGCGGGTGGCGAAAGCGGCCGAGCAAGCCGGTATTGAGGACTGCCCGGTCGTTTTTCTCGACCGCGCCACACCGAGCTATACCGCCATTCTGGAAAACGACGGCAACCTGATCGTCGCGCTTGCCGACATGGCGCTCTACGAGCTGTTCACCCCGCGCCGCCTGAAGAGTCGCTTGCTGAGGGAGAGCCTCACCGCGGCGAACCATGTGCTGTGCGATGCGAACCTGCCGGCCGAGACGATCGCACAGCTGGCGGCCGATGCAAATCGGCTCGGCAAGCCGGTCGCGGCGATCGCCATTTCCCCGGCCAAGGTGGTTCGGCTCAAGGCCGCACTTCCTCTGCTTGACCATGTTTTCATGAATGCGGCCGAGGCGTTGGTGCTCAGCGGCACCCAAGCTGAAACCCCGGCCGACTGGCCTGCCCTGCTGCGACAGGCCGGCCTCCGGGCCGGGACAGTCACCACGGGGGCCGGACCGACGGTCGCCTTCGATGAGACCGGCACCGTGTTGTTGGTGCCCCCCCGCCTTGACACCATCGCCGATGTGACCGGCGCGGGCGACGCCTTTGCCGCGGGCTTCCTTTCAGCCCGCATCGGCGGCGAGCCTCTCGCTGAAGCCGTGCGCTATGGCACGGCCTGCGCGGCAATCACCCTCACCTCGCCGCACGCCGTGTCGCAAGACCTTTCGACCGATCGCCTAAAGTCGGGGCTGGCCCTTGTGCCGACGCCCGCTATCTTGTCATGACAACCGCACGAAAGTCCCGGACCCAACGATGAGCAAATCCATTTCGCCCCTCCTGCCGATCGTCTATTCCAGCGAGGTCACCGCCGCCAAGGCCCGTGGCGCTCCCCTGGTTGCCCTGGAATCGACAATCATCACCCATGGCATGCCCTTCCCCGGCAATCTTGAAATGGCCCGCAGCGTCGAGCAAATCGTGCGCCTAGAAGGTGCGGTTCCGGCCACCATCGCGGTGATCGAAGGTGTGCTGCACATCGGTCTTGAGCCGGAGCAGATCGCGGCGCTGGCGCAGATGAAGGACGTAATGAAACTGTCGCGCGCCGACATCGCCTTCGCGCTTGCTGAGCGCCGCAGCGGGGCCACAACGGTCGCCGCAACCATGATCGCCGCCGCCCGCGCCGGTATTTCCGTTTTCGCCACCGGTGGCATCGGCGGCGTGCATCGCGGCGCCGAGGAGAGCTTCGACATTTCCGCCGACATCGAGGAACTGGCGCGCACGGCGGTCATCGTGGTTTCGGCCGGCCCCAAGGCAATCCTCGACATTCCGAAAACACTCGAAATGCTGGAGACGCGCGGCGTCCCGGTCGTTACCTACGACAGTGAGGAATTTCCCGCCTTCTGGTCGCGCATATCCGGCCTGAAGAGCCCTCTCACCTTGCCAAGCCCGGCAGCCATCGCCAATTTCCAGCGCATGCGCGAGCAGCTTGGCATCGATGGGGGCATGCTGATTGCCAATCCCGTGCCGCTCGAGGACGAGATCGCGCGCGAAGAAATGGAGATCTACATTGGCCGCGCCCTCGCCAGCGCCGAACGCGAGGAGATCACCGGCAAGGCGGTCACGCCCTTCCTGCTCGACACGATCTTCCACATGACCGGTGGACGCAGCCTGAAAACCAATATCGCGCTCGTCGAGAACAACGCCCGTCTCGCCGCCGAGATTGCTGTGGCGATGAACGCCTGATGCCTTAAAGGCGCCCGACTCGCGTCAGTCGATATAGCCCAGCCTCACCGCCTCGATCAGCGCCTGTTCGAGGCGGTCGGTGCCGAGCTTGCGGCAAAGCGAACAGGTGAGATAGTTAACCGTCCGAATCGACAACGACAGCCGCCGGGCGATAGCGGAGGAATCCATACCCTCCGCCGCGAGTTCCAGGCATGTGAACTCTAGGCCAGACAGGCCGTTCTGCGGCCAGCCACGGCTTTTCTCCAGCCCCTCCATGCGGTCGAGCATGCGGATCGCCAGCAAGCTGAATTCGTCCATTTGCGCCGGCGACAACGACTCGGCGCGACCGTAAACGCCGAAGATATGCTTGCGACCGTCGACCGTCGGCAGCACGGCATAGGCACCACGCTCCATGCCGTGCGCAGCCAAGACCTCCATCAGCCGGCGTTTCGCCGGATCATGGAGCGCAGCATCCGCAAGAACGTCGACATGCCATTGATAGGCGAACCGCTCCTCTGCCCCCATGATGCCGAGTGGCGCGGGCGGAAGTCCGCCAATGGCATCGAAATCGTCCAGGAAGGCTTCCGGCACGCTATAGAGCAGCAACTGCCCGCGCAGGGACGAGTCACCGCCCCCCCTCGACGAGAAGAGCTTGAAAAAGCGGAAGTCAAAGCGCCGCAGAAGAAGGGTGATGACCGCCCCGATCTCGCTGAGATTTTCCGCCGCATGGATGCCGACGAGAATATCCTTCTCCCCGCTACTCGACAAACTGTCCCAGTCCATCGCCCCTCGCCTATCCGCCGTCGTTGCTGCGCGGAAACGTCAGTCGCCCCACCGGCTCATTCATCAGCCTGCCATTGCGGCAGATCGAGGGACAGCATGGCGAGTAGGCCAACGTTCATGGCAAATGTCAATTTGACCCATCGAGCATTTCGCGCACCGCGACGGCAAGCTGCTTGAGCGAAAACGGCTTCGGCAGAAAGCCGAATTTCGCGTCGGCGGGAAGATTGCGGGCGAAGGCATCCTCGGCATAACCCGAAACGAAGATGAACTTGAGATCCGGATACTTCTTGCGCAGCTCGGTAAGCAGCGTCGGACCGTCCATTTCCGGCATGACTACATCCGAGACAACGATGTCGATCTTGCCGTTAAGCTCGTCCATTATGTCGAGCGCCTCGACGCCGGAACCCGCCTCGTGCACGGTATAGCCGCGCGTTTCGAGCATTCGCTTTCCGCCACGGCGAACCGCTTCCTCATCCTCGACCAAGAGAACGACGGCCGACTTGCCAGTCAGGTCCGCCGGCTCGGCCGCAGACCCGCCAGGCCCCGCCTCTGGCAAGCGGGCTCGCCCACCATCGCCACCTTGCGTTACCCCGGCCTGCACCCCGCCGGCGCTCACCTGGACAACTTCCGGAATATGGCGTGGCAGGAAGATGCGGAACGTCGTCCCCCGCCCGACCTCGGATTCCGGATAGATATAGCCGCCGGACTGTTTGACGATACCGTAGACCATGGCCAGCCCGAGGCCCGTTCCCTTGCCCACGTCCTTGGTGGTGAAGAAAGGTTCGAAGATCTTGTCCATGATCTCCGGCGCAATACCGGTCCCGGTATCTGCCACTTCCACCAGCACAAGTTCTTCCGCCGGCAGACCTCGGTAATGGTAGGCGGTGGCTTCGTCCGGCGTAATATTGCGCGTCGTAACGGTGATCGTGCCCCCTTCAGGCATGGCGTCGCGAGCATTGACGCAGAGATTGATCAACACCTGCTCGAACTGCGACAGGTCAGTTTTGACGGCCCACAGATCACGGCCATACTCAACCTTCAGCTTGACGTTGCTACCCGAAATCAGCCGGTCGACCAGCATCCGAAGATCACCGATCACATCCGTCAAATTGAGCACGCTTGGACGCATTGTCTGCTTGCGCGAAAAGGCCAGCAACTGGCGAACCAGCACCGCCGCCCGATTGGCATTGCGCTTGATTTCCATGAGGTCGGCAAAGCTCGAATCCGAGGGCCTTGCCTGCAAGAGCAGGTGATCGGACGAAAGCAGGATCGCGGTCAGAACGTTGTTGAAATCGTGCGCGATACCACCGGCGAGCGTGCCCACGGCATTCATCTTCTGGGTCTGCGCCATCTGCGCCTCGAGCGCCTTCTGATCCGTCACGTCTACCGCATAGACGATTGCCGCCTCTTCCGGCGCCTCGTCGCTCTGGTCGATCACCGCATTGACGTAGAACCGAAAATAGCGCGCCTCATCGACCGGGTGGCGGCTGTCAATCGGGGCGATATCGACCTGACGATCCTTGGCCGCGGCAAGCGCCTGATGGAAGCTTTCACGCTCGCTCTCGTGAATTACAGCTTCCAGCCTGCCGCCTTGATCGACATCATCGCGGCTGACGATGTCCGAGAACAGCTTCACGAACGGCGCATTGGTACGCAGGATCCGTCCTTCGCCGTCCACCGAGGCGATCGCCATCGGTGTATTGTTGAAGAAGCGGGTAAAGCGCATCGAGGCGACCGAAGCAGACTGGTCGCTGCCGCCCTCCTGGCGGGCGAGAACAATCGAGCGGCTTTCGCCCGGAGCACCGTCGCGCGCGGAGCGGACCCGATGCACCAGCCTGACCGGCAGGATCTGCCCGTTGACGCGCCTCAAATCGAGGTCGAGCGTTTCGGTCTTCGACTGGCCGGGCTCGGCCTGGACGGAATCGATCAGCGCCATACCCTCGCCCGCGACGAAATCGGCGATCATCATCGAGCCCGGCGTGAACTGGGTCAGATCGACGCCGAGCCACTCGGCCAGCGTGGCATTGATATAATAGATTTCACCCTTGCGACCGGCCGAGAAGAACCCAGCCGGCGCATGGTCGAGATAGTCGATGGCGTGCTGCAACTCCTTGAAGAAGCGCTCCTGATCGTCGCGCTCGGAGGTGATGTCGCTGATCTGCCAGACATGCAGCGTCTTGCCCCCGGCGCGCTCGCCGGTCAGCAGGCGGGCCTTGAGCCTGTACCAATGGGCGCCCGAGCCGCTCGCCGTATGCACGCCGAGCGGCTTCAGCAGCCGGAACTCCTCATAGCCCTCCCGCTCCTCTCGCAAACCATTGGTCAGCCGGTAAAGCGCCTCACTCGATTCGCGATAGCGTGACAGCAGCGCCTCCAGCGTCTGCACCTCGGTAGCCTTCCTGGCGCCGGTCATGCGGCCGTAGGCGGCGTTCGCATAGACGACCCTGCCGTCCTTGTCTGTAATCAGGATGCCGTCCGGCTGACTGGCGAGAAAACCGCGCGCCAGCGTATCGGGGTGGGCTTGCGGCATCACCGCCACGAAGCCGATCGCCGCAGCGACGATGAAAAATATCCCCATCATCGCCAGTATCCCGAGGATGCCGAGCACAATCTCGTTGTCGAGCTGGCTCTTGAAGACAACAAAGGCGACGGAGGCGGCCAGTAGCACGAAGGCCAGCAAAATGACGCGTAACGCCGTTCCCGAACGTGTCGCGCGATCCACCAATGGACCCTCGTTGTCTCCGCCCTTCGGCTCTTTTGTCATGTATGCCTCGTGCTCAAGCCCGGATGCCGCGTCGCCGCCTGCATAAGGAAGGGAATCGGGCGTGTTCAACCTCTTTAGCAATTTGCAGCACCGGCAAAAAGCTCCGTCACTCCATATAGCGCGCCGCAACCCACGGCTATCCCCACAGGATTGCCGCATTCGACAAGGATCATGTGTCTTTTATGCGAAGCGCCGGGCGAAACCGGCATAGCGGGCCTTGCCGGATTGCGAAACAGGCCGTCTTCTGCGAGAAAGCAGGAAAAGGGAGAGCGCGACATGATTGACGAACTGGCGGCCGCATACGGGAACCGTTTTCTGGTTGCTGCGCTCGGCGTCAGCCTTGCGCTGCTGTGCCTGTTCATCGTTCTGTGGCTGCTGCGCAATCGCGCGCCGTCGCCCTTTGTCCGCGGCGGCCGCAATCGCCAGCCGCGCCTTCAGGTTCTCGATGCGGCGGCCGTCGATGCACGCCGGCGGCTGGTGCTTATCCGGCGTGACAATGTGGAGCATCTGGTGATGATCGGCGGACCGACCGACATCGTCATCGAAAGCGGCATCGGCGACGAGCGCACCTATCTGTCAGCGACGTCGGTCGGCCATGAGGAAAGCCCGGTGCCGGCCACGTCTCTGCCTCAGCCGCCGCTCACAGCCTCTGTCGTTTCCCCGGCCGCGGCCATAGCGGTCACGGCAGCGGCGAATACACCGCTGGCGACCGCCGCGCCGATCCAGCCGGCTGCCGTGGCAGCAACAACTGCCCCGCGCCACGCTCCTCAGTCACAGCCAGCCGCCAGCCCGGAGCCACGCAAAACCGAGGCGCCCAAACTGGAAGTGGCGGCGCCGGCCGCAGCAGGACCGGCGCCGGTCGCCCCGTCCGAGGCAGCCCGGACCGAGAGCGTCATGAGCGAGACCGCCAAGGCTGAGCCGCGCAAGGGTGAAACCGTCACGGTCGCAACACCTGTATCGCAGCCTGCCTACGAGGCCATGCTTCGGCCCGCAGCCGTCAGGCCGGTTGCAGAGCCCGCTCGACCAAGTCAGCCGTCGGTTGCCGTACCCCTTGCTGCCGCACCAGACATGAAGCTTACCCAGGCTCCGGTCGTCCCACCTCCGGCACCCACCACGCCAACGCAGCGCCAAATCGAGCCTTCCGCCCGTGTCGCCGCCTCGGCGGCAGTCACCCCACCGATTCCACCGTCCTCCACCACCAACCCAGGGATTGATGGCCCGGCCAAGCCCGCCTTCGAGCCAGACTCGCTTTCCGGCGATGCCGCCGACATTCTCGAAGCAGCCCGCCAGCGCGTTCTGCCGTCGACCTCACAGCCTGCTGCACGCATCGACGACCAGCCGGCCTCGCCACCATCGCCTTTGCCCGCGCCCCCGCGCGAACTGAGTGCTTTCGAGCGCGTGCTGGAGGAGGAAATGGCGCTGCATCTTGCCGCGAGCGACGCCGAGCCGAAGGCACCACCGCAATTCCAGCCGATTTTGCCCGAAACCCGTGCCACCCGTCCGGTCGTGCCGCCGATCAATGCGCCGGCCCGTAGCGACACGGCACGTCCGTCGCGCGCCTCCAGCGAAGACCCCGATTTGCAGGACGAGATTGCCCGGATCTTTGGCGAGATGTCAGCCGAACGGAACTAGGCCCTGCCGACAAAGTCGGTTCGCAAACCGGCGAAAGGACGATTGAGGCGAGAATAACAATCCCGTTCAGTCTCGGCTCGCCATTCCGGCGGCCAAGCCAGACTGCTTTTTGCCGACAAGGTGTATGCCGGCCGCTTGCTTCGCGCGGAACTGCTGATCCATGGAATCAGACCCGTCCTCCTCCGAAAACCCTATCGGAAAAGTCCGCCCGCTTATGGCGTCCGAGATTCCCTTGTTCCAGTTCATGAATTTCACGGCGGCTGCATACCGCTCCCCAAGCCGGTAAATTTTATATGCTATTGGTACTTCACCGAAGCCATTTCCCCTACGAAAGGCATTTCTGCAGTGGACATCCCCCGGATATTCAACGTCAGCGAAAGCGCTCACCGCATCCATAACCCGTTCACACCCGAGAAACTCGCCACTCTCGGCACAGCCTTGCGCCTGGAATCAGAAACCCGCGTGCTGGACCTCGGCAGCGGTTCAGGCGAAATGTTGTGTACTTGGGCACGCGATTACCAGATTAACGGCACCGGTATCGACCTGAGCCCGTTATTCACCGAGCAGGCGAAGCTACGCGCTGAAGAACTCGGGGTGACCGATCGAGTCGAGTTCATCCACGGCGACGCGGCCGGCTATGTGGCCGGCGAAAAGGTCGGTGTGGCAGCCTGTCTCGGCGCCACATGGATCGGCGGGGGAGTCGCCGGAACCATCGAGCTTTTAAAACAAAGCCTTCATACCGGGGGGATTATCCTTATCGGCGAGCCGTATTGGCTGCGCTTACCGTCCACGGAAGACGTTGCCAAGGGATGCCTTGCCGGTTCGATCTCCGACTTCCTCCTGCTTCCAGAACTTCTCGCGTCTTTCGGCACCCTCGGCTACGACGTTGTGGAAATGGTACTGGCGAACCAAGACGGGTGGGACAGGTACGAGGCGGCCAAGTGGCTCACAATGCGCCGGTGGCTCGATGCCAATCCCGACGACGATTTCGCGAAAGAGGTTAGAGATCAACTGACATCGGAACCCGAACGCTACGCCGCGTACACACGCGAATACCTAGGCTGGGGCGTGTTCGCGCTGATAGCGCGGTGATGGCAAGGCATCCGACGAGTTGCTAATGGCTGCACCGCGCAACAGATAATGTAACGCGTGGGGCCCTACCCTTCACGGCCGCGTCTATCCCGCGTCCGTCAAAGGACACCATCCCACGGCTGTTTCCTGCAAGGTGCAACATCGAATCAGACCGCGGCCGACGTAGACATCCACATTATCAATAGGACCTAAACAGGCACTGACGAAAATGCCGGCGTAAGCGGGCACTCATGGCTTTGTCGCAACAAGGCCAAAATCAATAGGAAGACAAACCCCTATTCGTCGCGATAGACCTTCTCGCGCCGCTCATGCCTTTCCTGGGCCTCGATAGACAGTGTCGCGATTGGACGTGCATCCAGACGTTTCAGGCCAATCGGCTCACCGGTTTCCTCGCAATAGCCGTAGGTACCTTCATCAATGCGCTGCAGCGCCGCGTCGATCTTGGAGATCAACTTACGCTGACGGTCACGGGCACGAAGCTCGATGGCACGGTCGGTTTCGGAGGAAGCCCGGTCTGCGAGATCGGGATGGTTCGCACTCTCTTCGGCGAGGTGCCCAAGGGTTTCACGCGCTTCCCGGAGGATGTCGTTCTTCCATGCGATAAGCTTGGCGCGAAAGTAAGCCTTCTGGCTCGCGTTCATGAACTCTTCGTCTTCCGAGAGAACATAATTGCTAAGATTGATCTTCTCACTCAACGCGATTCTCCTGAAGAACATCTCAATGGCCGGCTGTATATCCTTTCAATTACCCGCGTTCAAGCCTATTCGATGCCTTTTAAGGCATTTTTAAATCTGTCATATTTTTAGGCTAAGGGCATACAAATTCATCACTATTTTTCAAAGTTGCGGTGCGATTGCAGCGCGGCCCGCTCATGATCGAATGCGACTGTGGTCTAATCGGTTTGAACGGTAGTTGACGGGCATCCCCGACAAAAGCTAGTTCAGACCGTGAAAAGCCCACCTGCGGAATTTTCTCGAATGATCCAGCTCGCCTCGTCTCCCGAACGTCTATACCTCCTGAGGCACGCCAGATCCGGCTGGGCCACGCCCGGCGCACGTGATTTTGACAGAACATTGGATGAGGCCGGCCTTATCGAAGCCGATCAAGTTGCCGCGGAGGCCGCCGCACGAGGCTACCGCCCGACTCGCGTGCTCTCATCCTCGGCCGTGCGGTGCCGGCAAACGGCAGAGGCGATGAAGCGCGCGATCGATGGCGCGACCGAGTTCCGCTTCGTCGACGAACTCTACAACACACCAGCCGACAGCTATATCGACCTGCTCGAACGATCGGGAGATGTCGCCTCTGTCATGCTGGTCGGCCACAATCCAGCCATCGAGGAACTTTTCACCACGCTCGTCGGCATGGACGTCGTCAATCGAACCATTCCCGAAGGCTATCCGACCTCCGGCCTTGCTGTGCTGGACCAGGACGGCAACGGCGAAGGCTGGGTGCTGCGCGACTTCCTCGTCGGCTGAGCCCCCTCAGCGGCACCTTTCGCGCACCCGCGACGATCCGACAGCCTTGCGGTTCTTTTTCCTTGCCCATCCATTTCCTATATGTCGGGACGTACATCACGCAGGGACGAATGAATTGCCGCCATCCTTGACCAGCTTGACCGACGAGGCCGCAATCGCCCTCGACAATCTCGCCGACCGCGCTGCGAACCTCGTCAATCCGACGATCCGCCTCGGCGTCACCGGCCTGTCGCGCGCCGGCAAGACGGTGTTCATCTCCTCGCTGGTTCACAACCTCCTGCATGGCGGTCGACTGCCGCTGTTCGAGCCGATGCGCTCGGGCCGCATCACCGCCACGCGCCTTGAGGAACAGCCGGACGATGCCGTGCCGCGCTTCCAGTACGAAGACCACATCCGTGCGCTCGTGCGCGAGCGGGTCTGGCCGGATTCGACCCGCGCCATCTCGGAACTACGGCTCACCATCGAATACAGGAGCGCCAGCGGCTGGAACCGCATGTTCTCGCCCGGTCGCCTGTCAATCGACATCGTCGACTATCCCGGCGAGTGGCTGCTCGACCTGCCCCTACTCGGCCAGGATTTCCGCCAGTTCAGCGAGGCGACGAGCGAACTGGCCCGGACCGGCATCCGGGCCGAACTCGCGTCCGACTGGCTTGATCTTTGCGCTGCAATCGACATGAACGCGCCGGCCGACGAAATGGTGGCGCGGCAATTGGCCAACGCCTTTACCACCTATCTGCGCGCCTGCAAGGCCGACGAACGCTCGCTTTCAACGCTGCCGCCCGGCCGGTTCCTGATGCCCGGCGATCTCGAAGGTTCGCCGGCGTTGACCTTTGCGCCGCTCGTCGGTCTGCCGCCGACGCGCGCGCCCAAGGGCTCACTGCGTGCCATGATGGAGCGTCGCTACGAGGCGTACAAAACGGTCGTGGTGAAGCCCTTTTTCCGCGAACACTTCGCCCGGCTGGATCGGCAGATCGTTCTGGTCGACACACTCCAGGCGATCAATCGTGGGCCAGAGGCTGTGCAGGACCTGGAACGGGCGCTCGCCGACGTTCTCGCCTGCTTTCGCGCCGGCTCCAGCAACATGCTCTCGTCGCTCGTGCGCCGGCGCATCGATCGTGTCCTGGTCGCCGCCACCAAAGCCGATCACCTGCACCACGAAAGCCACGACCGACTGCAGGCAATCACCCGGCGGCTGGTTGATCGCGCCATCCACACGATCGGCATGTCAGGGGCCGGCATAGACGTGATGGCCATCGCCTCCGTCCGGGCGACCCGCGAGGCGACAGTCAGGCGCGACGGCCACGACCTGCCGGTGATCGTCGGCACCCCGATGGAGGGAGAAAAGGTCGCAGCCGAGCGGTTCGATGGCAAGCGGAAGACCGCTGTCTTCCCCGGAGACTTGCCGGAAGACCCGGCCGCTTTCTTCCGCTCGATCGACGAACGTTCGGACCATCTCGACCTTCCCGATCTCGACATCGTCCGCTTCCGGCCTCCGCTGATCGAGGAGACAGCGGACGGGGTCACGCTATCCGTACCGCATATCCGCCTCGACCGGGTCATGCAGTTCCTGTTCGGAGACCGCCTCGCATGAAACGACCACCTCTTTCACCTCAGACCCCGGGCCGCCGCCCCGCTGCCTTCGCCGTCGAGCCCGACGAACCAATGCGCCAGAAGACCGCAGCTCCGCGCGCGCCGCAGAGCTTCGACGACGGTGTCGAGATCGTGCCGGACGCGGCCGATCCCTTCCTTGGCGAGGATCTCCAGTCACTCGACCCCGTCGCCGTGGCAAAACCCCGCCGTCGCGGCCTGTCGCTGGGCAAGATCGCCGCTGGGGCCTTCAGCCTTCTGGTCTCCCTGGCGATCGGGCTGTGGCTCGACGGGCTGATCCGCGATCTGTTCACCCGCGCTGACTGGCTCGGCTACACGGCAGTGACCCTGCTTGCCGTCGGCCTTCTTGCGCTGTTCTCGCTGCTCGCGCGCGAAATGATCGGCCTGTACCGGCTGGAGGCTGTGCAGACCCTCAAGGCGGAAGCAGAAAAGGCAGCCGCCGAAGGCCGCAAGCCCGAAGCTCGGGCGGTCGTGAGACAGCTCGCGCGGCTTGTATCGGCACGTCCGGAAACGACCCGAGGTCGGGCGACGCTCGAGGCGAGCCAGGAGGACATCATCGATGCGCCGCAGTTGATCGAACTGGCGGAGCGCGAACTTCTGGCCCCTCTCGATATCAGGGCGCGCGCCCTCATCATCGGCGCATCGAAGCGCGTCTCGGTGGTCACGGCCGTCAGCCCGCGCGCCATTGTCGATCTCGCCTACGTTCTCTTTGAGGTCTTCCGTCTGGTGCGCGGCATGGCCGAACTTTATGGCGGCCGCCCCGGCACGGTCGGCATGCTGCGGCTGATGCGCGACGTCATCACCCATCTCGCCGTCACTGGGTCTATAGCTGTCGGTGACGGCCTGGCGCAGCAGATCCTCGGACATGGACTGGCCTCGCGGCTCTCGGCACGACTGGGTGAAGGCGTGATCAACGGCCTGATGACGGCACGCATTGGCATAGCTGCCATGGACCTATGCCGGCCGCTGCCGTTCCGGGCCGTGAAGCGCCCAGGCATCGGCGATTTCGTCTCCGACCTTACGCCGAGCATCACCGGGAAATCCGCCTGAACCGGACACAAGGCCAAGTCTGGCTCCTTTGCCGATTTCCCGTTGCCCGCGCCCCCGTTTGCGGCTAGGGCAAGGATACATTAACCATTCTCGGGTTAGTCTGACTGTGGGTTTATTGGTTGCTCGTACCAAGGTATGTCGATGTCGCCTCGTTTTTTCTCGTCAATCGGCCGCACTGCCGTCTTGTCCGTTGCCGCAATCATTGCCTTGGCACCGGTTGCCGATGCCGCGTCTCGTGATAAACGTTTTTTCGAATCCGTCGCCGGTGTCTGGAAGGGCCCCGGCGAGATTGTCGCTGGCAAATACAAGGGCACAAAGTTCAGCTGTAGCCTGACGGGCCTACCCGCCGATGGAAAGCTGGCGGGGCTGACGCTCGACGGCACCTGTCGCGTCGGCGTCTTTTCTCAGCCGATGAAGGCAACGATCGCCGAGGTCGATGGCAAATACCAAGGGCAGTTCCTCGACGGCGCCGACGGCAAGGGTATGGACATCGTTTCCGGCGCAGTAACCGGCGACCGCGTCGTGATGGGCATCAACCGCAACAAGCTGAACGGCGCCATGGTCGCCCGCCTGCAAAACGACAGCGCTATGAACATCACGATCTCGGTCAAGGTTGAAGACCGCCTGATCCCGGTGATCGGGCTGAAGCTGAACCGCCAGGCCGACGCCTACGCCACCACCGTCAAAGACTGATCAGGCGTATACAGACTACCCCGCCCAAGACCAGACAACACAGTCTTCAACCGCGCCACCAGGCGCGGTTTTCGTTTGCCACGACGATACCGCCGGCATCGACCTCGGCGAGCCAGTCCACGACCGCCCTGCCCTTGACCTTCATGTCGGGGGCAATATCGGCAAGCGGCATCAGCACGAAGGCTCGCTCTGTCATGCGCGGATGCGGAACCGTCAAGGTCTCTGCGTCGATCGACAAGCCGTCGAAGGTCAAGACATCGATGTCAATCGTCCGCGGCCCCCAACGCTCGTTCCTCACCCTCTTCATATCGCGCTCGATGTCGAGGCAGGTCTCCAGAAGCCGCACCGGCTGAAGCCTTGTCTCAATCAGGGCGCAGGCATTGTAGAAATCGGCCTGATCGGTCTTGCCCCAAGGGGGCGTACGATAGAGGGCCGATACGGCTGTCACGCGGCAATCGTCGCGCGCATCGAGCCGGCGCAAGGCGAGAGCCATCGCCGCAACAGGATCGCCAATATTGCCACCGAGGCCGAGGGTCGCTGCACGCCAATCAGTTGAAATGTTCAACACTCACCTGCACATAATCGAGGATACCCGGAACCGGCGCGCTCGGCTTGCGCACGGTGATCTTGGCCCGGCGGATCTGGGCGAAGCGCTGGCAAAGCTCCCTGGCGATCGCCAGGGCCAGCGCCTCGATCAGCAGACGCCGGCTGTTCGTCACCACATCCTCGATCACCTTGAAGGCGATGCCGTAATCGACGGTGCCGTCGAGGTCATCGTTGTCGAGCGTATCACCGGCCAGCACATCGAATTCGGCATCGATGAAAAAGCGCTGGCCGAGAAACTCCTCCTCGGGATAGACTCCATGCCGGGCGAAGAACGCGCAGTTCTTCAGGGTGATCGTGTAGACCTCAGTCATCGTGGCTGTCCTTTGCCCGCTTCTCGTTCAGCCGCCATCATAGCATCGGCGATCGCCAGCGCATCGCGGTTGATCGCGACATTGTGCACCCGAAAAACCGAAGCGCCCTTCATTCGCAACAGAACGGTCGTGGCCGCCGTGGCGGCATCCCGTTCACTGGCAGCCTTTCCGGTCAACGTACCAAGGAAGCGCTTGCGCGACGTGCCGACCAACAGCGGATAACCGAGCGCCAGCAGCTCGTCAAAGCGGGCCATAAGCGCCATATTCTCCCCGACCGTTTCCTTGGCAAACCCGAAGCCCGGGTCCAACATGATCGCCTCGCGCGCCACATGCGCCTCGGTGGCGATCGCCAGCGACCGCCCAAGGTAATCGAACTGATCCGCGACGACGTCGGCCAATCGGTCGCGTTCCCGCCCTGTATGCATGACACACAGCCCCGCATCAGTCTTTGCCGCGATCTCCGCGATCTCCGGCTCCCTCTGCAATCCGTAGACATCATTGACGATGTGGGCACCGGCGGCGATTGCCGCTCGGGCCGTTTCGGCGCGGTAGGTGTCGATCGACATCAGCGCATCGGTCTCACGCGCCAGCCTTTCGATCACCGGTAGGACGCGATCCTGTTCCTCGCCGGCGCTGATCGGCAGAGCACCCGGCCGCGTCGATTCACCGCCTATATCGAGGATGTCAGCCCCCTCGGCGAGACAGGAGAGCGCATGCTCCACCGCCTTGTCGACGCTAAAATGCTGCCCGCCGTCGGAAAAGGAATCGGGCGTGACATTGACGATCGCCATCAACCGCCCCTTTTCCGCCAGGGCAATGCCGCGCCCGTGGGCCGCGCGCCAGTATCCGCTCGTCTCGGTGGTCACCGCGCATTCCTTTCTGGCGAAAAATTAGCAGTGCTGATATTGCACTCCCAGAGCCTATGCCCCAAGGTCGCGGCGAATTCAACATTGCGGATACCGAGAATGACGACTGGACGCCGGCTGGGCATTCTTGCAGCCACCGCGGCTTTTTTCCTGACCCAACCTGGTCTGGGCGGCGCTGAAACGATCGTTCGGAAATCCATTTCCTACTTCCAGATCGGCGGCACTACCGCAGAGGATCTTGATCGAGAACTCGCGCGGCGCGGACCGTCGACCCAGGCGACCGGGTCCCGACACCCGGGCGCCACCCAGATCAAGTTCGGCGGGGAATTGTCCTATGTGCGATCCGGCGGGCGTTGCCGCGTCGGCGAAATCAAGGTGACGCTCAACACCCGGATCATCCTGCCCTCATGGAAGAACCGCAAGAGGGCCAAAGGCGACCTGGCACTCATCTGGGACGCCCTGTCGGGCGACATCAAGCGCCATGAGGAACGGCATGCGGAAATCTCACGCCAGTATGCCAAGAAGCTCGAGAGCGCCTTGAAGGCGCTGCGGCCGCAGAAAAACTGCGAGACCATGCAGGCAAAAGTCGCCGATGCGACGGCAAAGGTTATCGAAACCCACGACAAGGCCCAGATGGATTTCGACCGAGTCGAAGCCGTCAATTTCGAGAACCGGATGATTCGCATTCTCGAATACCGCGCTAAGCGCAACACCCCTAAAAATTGACGTAATTCCGCCCCGCCGTGAGGTAGAAATGTCGCGAAACTTGCACAAAACTTGTGCGCAAGCTTGCGAATAACCATCTATTTCTGGGTGTTGTACTTGATTGAATTCTGAAATACGAATCTCATCAGTTTCAATCGTTCAAGTTTACCGGGTTCCCGAGTTCTCCCTGGCGCATACAGGTGCCACAGGTGTTCCCTCCCTCGCCTGATTATGGCGATGCGCCCTCCTGCCTCGCTCCTCGCCCGTCGAAGAGCGAGGCTTTTTTTTGTCGTGGAGGGCTTTCAGCCTTGGCGTTCAGGAACGCGCACAACCAAACCGTCGAGCGCCGCGGTCATCTTGATCTGGCAGGAAAGCCGGGAATTTGGCTGCACATCGACGGCGAAGTCGAGCATGTCCTCTTCCATCGCCGCAGGCGCTCCCACCTTCTCGGTCCAAGCCTCGTCGACATAGACATGACAGGTGGCACAGGCACAGGCACCGCCGCATTCGGCTTCGATGCCCGGAACGGAATTGCGCACGGCATTTTCCATGACCGTGGATCCTTCTTGGGCGGCGATGTCGAAATGCGTGCCGTCGAAAGCTATAATGGTGAGTTGTGCCATGATGTATTGTCCAGACTTCGCCGATTGCAAAAACGGCGAAGTCATCACTCAAAACGGCTGGGCAGTCAACATTGCATTGGCCGAATTGCCCGCCGTAAAGCGCCTTTGAACGGCAAGGCGCCGCGACGAGGAGCATCAGCGGCAGAGCTTGAGAATGAAGTTCTCGACCTCGATTACCCGCGCGGCCACCATGGCGATCCGACCGGCATCCGGCCCCTCACGCTCGACCGCTTCGGCAGCGGCTTGCACCGTATGGGCGCCGACCGCATCGGCGGCATTCTTCAGACGCCCGGCGATCACGATCCGCGCCGCACTATCGTTCTCACTGGCCAGAGCTTGGAGGCAATTGCGGGCCTGCCGTGCGAATATCTGCAGGATCTCCAGCTCCACAGCCTTGTCACCCTTGGTCTTGGTCGCCAGATGGACCAGATCGATCGGACGCGCCTGCGAGGGGCAACGTCCGACGTTGTTTTCAGGCGCTTCGAATGCGATATTGAGTGCTGCCATGGGCCGATTTCCTTCTTATGAGTTTTCTTGGTCCCGGCACTTTCGGCTGAACAAGGTCGATATGCGGTTAAATCCGCAGCCGCCAGCCGGCAAAATATTACTTCATGGTTAACGCCACCTAAAAGGCCGAACCATATGGTTTTTCAGCCGCTAATTTAGTTTAAATGCTGTTAACAATCACGGCATGGCGTTAGGAATGGCGCCCCCGCTTAATTGTCTAGGCTTTCTGAATGTGTCACTACGATACGACGATATGGGTGAAGGGTGGAGACCTTTGCCCTTAGGCCGGATGATGATAGGAAACACTCATCGCGCTCTTTATAGGGAGCATGTCCGGCTATGATCCCGAAGGGATTCATCTGGCGTGGCGGCAGGATGGCTCCCCCGTGAAACTGTTTTGCCGCGTGCCCCGTCGTCAGCGACCGGGCTAACGGTCAAGGCGGCCCAACAGACTTGGTAACGAGGCGTAACCCTATGGCGAACAACAAGACGGTCGAGTCGATTGACGACAGCGCGTTCCAGGCGCTCGAAGCGGCGCTGAGGATCGATTTCGACGAAGAGGAGACGCCGGTCGGCAAAGGCCGGCAGGCGTCAGACGCAGCGGAGGCTAAAGTGTCCGAGTCAAGCAACCAGCGCCCCGCCACGCCCAAGAAGGCGCCTGAACGCCGCGCCGCTCGCGGCGCCGAGCTAGCACCGGAAATGGCGCCCAAGGCTCCCGCCTTTGCCCCGGCCAACGACACCTCTCGCCGCAGCCCGGCCGCGATCATGCGCACGCTTGAAGGCGCCTCCATGCGCGGCGCCATGCGCAACGCCGCCATCGTCTCGGCGCTCTGGGTCTTCGGAGCCCTGGGCCTCAGCCAGGTCCTCTATGGCACGGCGATCTGGCAGGCACCAAGTGTCGCCGATGTGGTCGCCATGCCTGGCGTCGTGGCTATCTTTGTCGGCACGATCATCCCCGTCATGCTGTTTTTCGCCTTCGCCATCATGATGGCCCGCGCCCATGACCTGCGTAATGCGGCACGCTCGATGGCGGAAGTGGCACTGCGGCTGGCGGAACCAGAGACGATCGCCTCTGAGCGCATCATGACCGTGGGCCAGGCTGTGCGCCGCGAAGTCTCGGCGATGAACGAAGGCATCGAGCGCACCATTGCACGCGCCACCGAACTCGAGACCCTGGTCCATTCCGAAGTGACCGCGCTCGAGCGCAGCTATTCCGACAACGAACTGCGTGTGCGCGGCCTCGTCCATGAACTGGGCTCGGAGCGCGACGCGATCGTCAATCATGCAGAGCGCATACGCAGCTCCATCGTTGGCGCGCATGAACAACTCAAGGAAGAATTGTCTCTGGCGACCGAGGAAATCGCGGTTCGCCTTGCAACGTCGGGCGAAGCCTTCGCCTCGCTGATCGACACCCGCGCCGCCGCCCTGATGGAAAAGTCGGATGCCGCCGCCACATCAATCGGCAGTCTGCTTTCGAGTAAGACCGAAAACCTCATCCAGACGCTGAGCGCGTCCGGCATCTCGCTTGCCAGCGAGTTCGACACGCGCCTGCAGCAACTGACCGGTACCATGCAGCAGCGCGGCCGAGAACTGCTCGGCGAGTTCGAGACCCGCGCCTCGACGCTCGACGCCAATACGGAAAAGCTCAACAACGCGCTCAGCGAACGCGCCCGCCAGCTCAACGAGACGCTGGCCGAGCGCACCCGCGAATTGGCGGATCGCCTGACGAGCGGCGAACAGGGCATCACCAGCTCGCTCGACAGCGTGCTTGCCAAGCTCAACACCACGCTTGATGACAAGGGCGCGGCCTTCCGCCAGAGCCTGCAATCGAGCGCCGACGATGCGATCGTTGATCTCGACTTGCGCTCTGGTCTGTTCGAGGATCGCCTGCAGGCGACGATTGGCCAGGTCAACGCCGCCTTCGACGAACGCGTTGCAGAGTTCGCCAGCGCGTTTGACCAACGTGCCGGTTCCCTCGACAGCAAGCTCATGGAGAGCCTCTCCCGCATCAATGAGACCGTCACCGGCGGTTCGGAAGCGATCGACGGCATCCTCAATTCCAGCATCGAGCGCCTCGGCTCGACCCTGACCGACCAGACCTTCGCCCTGGCCACCGCGGTCGGCACGGGCCAGGAGCTGATCGACGATTCCCTGTCCACCCGTGCCCAAGAGATCGCCGACGCGATGGCGGCACGCGCCGAGTCGCTCAGCAAGAGCCTCGAAGACGCCCATAAGCGTATCGACGCGGTCATGGAAGAGCGCGGCGGCGCGCTCTATTCGGCGCTGACTGACAACCAGTCGCGCTTCGACGAAACGCTGGCGGCACGCGCTGAAACCATCGTCAGCGCGCTGTCGGGCAATCAGGAGCGCTTTGCCGAAGCCCTAGACACCAAAAGCCGCGAGATCGCTGATACTCTGGCCGATGGCCAGAGGCGCCTCGACGAGGCGCTCGAAGGCCGAGCCTCGTCCATCATCGAATCTGTATCGGGTACAGAGAACCGCCTCGCCGATATTCTCGACAGCAGAAACCAGGCCATCGCTTCGACGCTCGCCGAGGGGCAGAAGCGCATCGACGAGACGCTCGAAGGCCGTGCTTCATCCATCATCGAATCCGTATCGGGTACAGAGAACCGCCTTGCCGATGTTCTCGACGGGCGCAACCAAGCCATTGCATCGACACTCGCCGAAGGCCAGAAGCGCATCAGCGAGACGCTCGATAACCGCGCATCGTCCATCATCGAGGCCGTGTCGGGGACGGAAAACCGCCTCGCCGATGTTCTCGACAGCAGAAACCGGGCCATCGCTTCGACGCTCGGCGAGGGTCAGAAGCGCATCGACGAGACGCTTGAGAGCCGAGCATCCTCCATCATCGAAGCCGTATCGGGCACCGAAAACCGCCTCGCCGATGTTCTCGACAGCAGAAACCAGGCCATCGCTTCGACGCTCGCCGAAGGTCAGCAGCGTCTCGACGAAACGCTTGAGAACCGCGCGTCGACGATTGTCGAAACCATCGGCGGCACCGAACGCCGCCTCGCCGAGGCCCTCGACCGGCGCGCCGCGACGATCATCGACACGGTTGCCGACGCTGACAAACGCATCGAGGCCACCTTTGCCGACAAGGCGGAGGCAATCCGCAGCGCCTACAACGAAAATCAGGACCGGCTCGATCTGTCGCTGGCAGGGCACGCCAGCTATCTGGCTTCGACGCTGGAACAGGCTGGAGAACAGCTGGAGAAGACCCTTGGGGACGGTTCCGGACGTATCGGCTCGACCCTCGCCTCCGGGCTGACCGACATCGACGGCAAACTCTCCGACACGCATGAACGGATCCGCGCGACGCTTGAAGAACGCAGCAATGCGATCGACCTAACGCTGCGCGCCGCTCACAGCCAGCTCGACACCACACTCGCCGAACAGGCCGCAGCAGTCGGTGCCTCGATCGCCGCCAGCACAGGCATGCTGGAAATGACCCTGGAGGAGCGCGAGGAAGCGCTTCGCCGCGCCATTGACGAAAGTGGCAGGGCACTCGATGAGCGCCTGCGCGGCACAGCCGGCGCACTGGCCGGCCAACTCGGGGAAGCAGCGAACGAGATCACCCTGACCGCCGAAGACTTCTCTGGTCGGATCGAACATTCGGTCGGCGGCATGTCCGCTCGGCTTGACGATACCAGCAGCCGCATCGAAACCAGTCTCGAAACCCTGGAGGAGCGGATCAAGAACGGGCTCGACGGCGTCGACACCCGTATCGGCGATGCCGGTGAAAAATTCGCCAACCGCCTTTCGGAGAAGGTCACCGATCTGGAGCGGGTTGGCGGCGAGGCCGCCGAGAGGGTATCCCGCGTGCTCGAAGACGGCACAGCCAAGGTGTCCGAGACCTTCGACAGCCGCACCGCGCAGATCGATGAACGCCTGTCGACCATGGACCGCGCTCTCAATCTCGGCCTCGACAATGTCAACCGCACGATCGAGGGCAAGGCCGCGGGTCTCGCCAACGCCCTGCGCGGCGCTGTGGCGGATGCCACCCGCGAACTGGACGGCGAAGCGCAGCGTTCCGTTGAGCTCCTCAGCCAGACCAGCGCGCAATTTGCCGAACGGATCGGCGAGCGTAGCGCCGAACTGAGCCGCACGGTCGAGGAAAAGTCAGAAGATCTCGCCAACCGTATTTCCGAAACCCAGAACCGCCTCGCCGGTCAGGCGGCCGCTGTCGCGCAGACATTCTCCCAAGCCGGTGAGGTCATCGCCAACAAGGTCGCCGAGGCCGAATCTCTGGTGGGTAGCCAGATCTCGGCCCTGTCCGGCACGCTGTCGGACGCCGGTACGACGCTCGAAGCCCGGGCCGCAGCGATCCGTCAGCAACTCTCCGGCAATACGGAAGAAATCGCCGCCACCATGGATGCGGTGGAAAAAGCTCTCGAGGCACGCGGCAACACGATCCGCACGGTGCTCGACGAGCGGACCCGCGAACTCAACTCGATGCTCGCCTCGCGTTCGTCGGAACTGTCGCGCCTGATCGACGAGAAGGCTGCGCCACTCATCGCCGACTATGCCGAAACGGGTCGCGCCGCCGCCGAGCGGATCGCCGAGGCAGCAGCACTGAGCGCTGAACGCCTGCGTGCGGAAAACAATGCCATCGTCGACGCGATCGGCAGCCGAGCCGACAGGGCGGCCGAGACGATCAGTGCCGCCGAGGTCAGCTTGACCGAAAGCGCAGGCCGCCTGATTGAGCGACTGGGCGAAAGCAATTCGGGCCTCGGCTCAATGATCGAACAGGTCGCCGCCAATATTGCCGCCGCCGACGGTCAGCTCAACCAGACCACCGAACGCTTTGCTGAAACCACGTCGAAGGCTGCCGACCTCTTGCAGACCTCCGGTCGTCTGCTTGATGGAAAGCTCGAGCGGCTGTCCGCCGTGTCTGGCGAAACCCTGTCACAGGTCACCTCGATCGTCGGCCGTTTCGGCGACCATTCAAAGGTGCTAAGCCAGGCCTCGGAGCTTCTGTCCGCCGCCCAGTCGAACCTCGTCGGCACGCTTGAAGAGCGTCAACAGGCGCTGCGCGATCTCGCTGTTGGCTTGGTCAAACGCTCGGAAGAAATCGAGACGACGATGCAGAACCTCGGCAACATGGTCGACAGCGCCTTCGAGCGCGCCGAACAGCGGTCGGGACAAGTCGCCGGCAACCTGCGCCAGAGCATCCAGACGTCGTTTGCCGATATCGGCAAGATCCTGTCAGAAACCGAGAAGCAGGCGCTCTCGACCGCCGGCAACATGCGCGGTGCGCTCATGTCGGCTGGAGAAGACGCCAACCGCTCGATCGAGAAAACCCTGTCCGAAGCCGAGAAGCGCTCCGCCGATCTTGCCGATCGCCTGCGTGGCGGCCTGACCGCATCCCTGTCCGACGTTGACAAGCTGCTCGGCGAGGCCGGCCGCAAGTCCGATGGCGCGGCGACACACCTGCGCGAAGCCATGCGCCAGGCGGTCGAGGAATCCGTCAGCCGCTTTGCCGGCGCCACCGACGAGATTCGCCGCTCGGCCCAGGACATCCGCAAGGAACTGGACATGACGCGCAGCGAACTGAAGCGCGGCGCGTTCGATCTTCCGGAAGAGGCGAAGGAAAGTGCGTCCGCCATGCGCCGGGCCGTGTCCGAGCAGATCAAGGCTTTGCAGGACATTTCGCAGCTCGTCGGCCGCTCGACCCAGGCACTGGAAATCTCCGAGCCGGTCGCTCGCAAGCTCGCAGAGGCAAAGCCCGTCGAAACACCGAGAAAGGCACCGGCGGCACCGGTCGCCCAACAGCCCGCACCGGCTCCGGCGCGGGCACCTGCGTCTGCGCCCGCCCCTGTCGCCGCACCTGTTCCAGCTCCGGCACGTCCGATCGAAACGCTCGGTCTGCGCGGCAGCTTGAACCCGACGCCGACCGCCGCGCCTGCAACTGGCGCCCCATCCGGTGGCTGGATCAGCGATCTTCTCCGTGGCGCCTCGCGAGATGAGCAGGAAGAGCGGACAACCGCGCCGGCACCGCGTGCTGCGGCACAGCGTCCGGCCGCAGAGACACAGCCGGCGCCGCGCCAGACCGACAACCGCAATCCGCGTCATATGGTCGAATCGCTGAACTCACTGTCGGTCGATATCGCCCGCGCCATCGACCACGATGCCTCGGTCGATCTGTGGCGGCGCTATCAGCGCGGCGAGCGCGACGTCTTCACCCGTCGCCTCTACACGCTGAAGGGCCAGCAGACCTTCGACGAAATCAAGCGCAAGTATGACCGCGAGCCGGAATTCCGCGTCGCCGTCGACCGTTATATCGCCGATTTCGAAAAGCTGCTGGGTGACGTCGCCCGCACCGACCGCGACAAGACGGTGACCCAGTCTTACCTGACCTCGGATACCGGCAAGGTCTATACCATGCTGGCCCATGCGGCAGGCCGCTTCAGCTGATCAAGCGACGCCGGCGAGCGACCGCCGACCCTAACGAGCATGCACACAAAGAAAAGCCCCGGCGCCTGAATTGGCCCGGGGCTTCTCTGTTTCTCATTGGCGGGAGCAAAGCGGACCGACACGTAGCGCCCCTTAGCGGCCCATCCCTGCGCCTAGAGCTGCGCCAGCGTCCAGGCGACGATCTCGGCACTCACCCGAGCAAAGGCCCGGTCCATAGCCCGAATATAGGCCTCGTTCGATGTACCGGAAGCCAGCTCACTGGCGCTGAAAACCTTTTGCGCCTTGACCGAACCATTGCGGTCGTTGAGTAGTTTGACGGAAATCTCGACCACCCCGCGATCGGCGCCAACCGTGTCGACCTCGAAGGCCCGGATGTCGCTGATCAACTGAAAGTCGATCGCCAGCCCCTGACCCGGCTTGCCGACACCGTCCAGCTTTCCAGTGTTCTCGAAGGTCTCGACGAGCTTTGCCTGCACCATGCGGGTCAGTTTATCGCTCCACTGCGATTTCGACAGATAGCGAACCTCCGAGGGCGTGACCCGTACCAGCACCATTTCGCTGTCGAGCGCCTTGAGCGCGGTCGGGTCGGCGACCAGAAGCTGCCGGCTGCGCGCCGGCGTGTTCGTCTTGACCGCCGGAGCCGCCGTAATGTCGAAAGTGTCGTTCGGGGCCTTAGATCCGCACGCCGCAAGTCCCGCGAGCAGCAGGGGTAGAACCAGCACCGACCTCCATCCCGTCTTGCGACGTGTCGTTATCGCGCTTGCCTCCATGTGAACCCTAACCTTTGCCGTCCTTGCGTTCATCGGCGCATCCGCCCATCGTATTGCTTGACGTTTTCCCCGCCGAACAGCAGGCGCTGCGGATTCTGATCGAAATTGGTAATAGCGTCGTTGAGCCCACGCACCGTCTGGCGCGTGTCGGTGACCAGCGACTGAATATCCCTGAGCCCCGTATTGGAAAAGCGCGTCAGGTTGTCGGCGATCGGCCCGATCTTGGAATTGAGGTTGTCGGCGGCGCCGCGGATCGATTGCAGCGTCTTGCGCGCCTCAACACTCAGCGAATTCGCCTCGCCCGAACCAAGGAAGGAATCGACCTTTGTCAGGATACCGTCGATCTGATCCGAGGCATTGTTCAGCTTGTTGGCGAGTTGGGTGAAATCGGTGATCGCCTGATCGATGTCCTGGGTCCGGGCGTTCATACTCTGGCTCAGGTCCTTGAAGCCAGCAACCGCCTCGCGCGCGTCGGCCGAGGCGGCGGAAACATCGTTCATCACCGTGGAGATCTTCTGCGCATCGATCGCTGCGACGACCTCGTCAACCCGCGCAAGCGTCTTGTCCGCATTCTCGCCAAACTTCTGGAAGGTCGCCGCCGTGTCCCGGAAGTTTTCGATCGCGGGGCCTATCTTGTCCGAGGCCTCGGCGAAATTTCCGGTGAATTCCGCAGTATTCGCGAGGATCTCATCGATCTTGTCAGAGTTGAGTGCCTTGAAAAGGCTCTCAGCCGCGCCGAGCGTCGAATCCAGCCGCCCGGACAGACCGGAGATGGATTCGGACAGCAAGCTCACGCTTTGCAGGAACTTGTCGATACCAGAGGCATTGTCGGCGAGCGACTTGGAAAAGGTTTCGGCGTTCTTCACCGTATTGGTCAATGGAGCGCGGGCATCCGTGATGAACCCCTGCAATTGGCCAATAGCGTCGTCGGCGCGCTTCAGGATCTTGTCGGCGGTCGCCAGAAGGTTGGTCACGCTCGATTGGTCAGCGAGCAGAACGGCCGGCTTGCCGGTGGCGATAGCCTTTTCCAGAATATTCTCGTCGCTCGCATTGCCGCCGGAGAGTTCGATATAGGCAGCACCCGTCAACCCCTGGATCTCAAGCACCGCCTTGGTTTGCGCCGTCACCGGTGCATCCGCGCGCACCTCTGTGAAGGCCACAGAGAACTCCGGGTCTTCCTTGTCGATATAGAGACTGCGCACCGAGCCAACGGCAATACCGTTGAAACGCACCGGCGAACCGATGCTCAACCCGTTTGCCGAGCCCGGTATGCGAATAGCCAGCGGAGCGAGCGTACCGCCCCGGCCATATTCCGCCATCCAGTAGACGAAACCGAAAGCGGCCGCGATGACCAGCACCGTAAAGAAACCGACGATCGCGTAATTGGCTTTGGTTTCCATCAGTCAGTCACTTTACCGGATGTCGCCGGGCTTTCCGGCCGTGGAATGGAGCGGGCTCGCTTACCCCTGAAATAGGATCGGACCCAAGGATCATCGCATACCAGCATATCTTCTAAGCTTCCTTCGACCAAGACGCGCTTTTGGCCTAGTACCGCGATCCGGTCACAGACGGAGAACAGGCTGTCGAGGTCGTGCGTCACCATATAGACGGTCAGGCCGAGCGTGTCGCGCAATCTGGCGATGAGTTCGTCGAATTCGGCAGCCCCGATCGGATCGAGGCCCGATGTCGGCTCATCAAGGAACACCAGATCCGGGTCGAGGGCGATAGCGCGCGCAAGGGCGGCGCGCTTGATCATTCCGCCCGAAAGCTCCGAAGGATACTTGTCGCCGGCATCGGCATCGAGCCCGACCAGATCGAGCTTGAGATAAGCCAGTTCGTCCATCAGCCATTGCGGTAAATCGAGATATTCCCGCATCGGCAGTTGGATATTCTCCTTGACGGTCAGCGCCGAGAACAGGGCTCCCTGCTGGAAAAGAACGCCAAGCCGTGTATCGAGCTCCATCCGCTCGCGTTCATCGACGGTGTCGTAGTCCGAGCCGAGAATCTCGATCGTGCCGGACCGGCGCGGCAGCAGCCGCAGGACGGTTCGCATCAATACCGACTTGCCGGCGCCTGAGGCCCCGACGAAGCCGAGGATCTCGCCGCGATAAATGTCGAGATCAAGATTGTCGAGCACGATCTTGTTGCCGAAGCCGACCGTCAGCCCCCGGACCGACAGAACCTTGTCGCGCTCCTTTTCCTGCGGCACCTGCGCCTGCATGTCCATCGCGCCCCTCAAAAGTCGATCGCCGAATAGAAGATCGCAAACAGCGCGTCCACGAGAATGACCACGAAAATTGATTTTACAACGGCCGCTGTGACGTGCCGGCCGAGCGATTCAGCACTCCCGCCCACCTTCATGCCTTCAACGGCCGAAACGATGCCAACAATCAACGCCATGAAGGGCGCCTTGATCATGCCCGACGCAACCGTCGAATAGTCGATCGCCTCATGCAAGCGGGTGGTAAAAACGTCAAAGGTGATGCCGGAATAGCTCCAGGCTACCAGTGCCGCACCGTAAAGTGCGGCGAAATTGGCGAGGATGGTGAGCAAGGGCAGGACTATGGTCAAGGCCACGAGGCGCGGGAAGACCAACACACCGATGGGATTGAGCCCGATGACCTTGAGCGCGTCGATTTCCTCGCGCATCTTCATCGAACCGATTTCGGCCGTGATCGCACTGCCCGAGCGTCCGGCGACCATGATCGCTGTCAACAACACGCCAATTTCGCGCAGTTGCAGGATACCAACCAGGTCGACAACAAAAATCTCGGCTCCGAAATAACGCAGCTGGAAAGCGCCTTGCTGGGCAATGATTGCGCCGATGAGGAAGGACATCAGGGCCACGATCGGCACCGCGCGGACTCCCATGTGGTCCATCTGAGCGACGACCGAGGCCGGCGAGACGCCGCTACCGCGGCCGAGCTTGGTCTGCGCGCCGTGAACGGCCGATCCCAGCACGAACATCATTGCGACGATGTCGAACCAAAGGTCCACCATGATCTTGCCAATCGGCGAGAACAGCCGCTGGAGCAGTGGCCCTTTTGGCGGCGCAGGCGCGGGGCGCTTGACATCTTCGGGCAAGACGCGGAGCAGTTCACGCATCGCGGGCGTGCCACCGGTCAATGTGACCTTGCCGCCCTCCTTCTCGCGAACAGTAACGAAACGCCGAACCAGCCAGGCGCCGGCCATATCCATGTCCGATACGGCTGCGAGATCGATCTCCAGCGACTTCGCGCCATTGGCGGGAAACAACTGGCCATTGTCACGCAACAGCACACCGAGACTGTTGTTGCGCCATGCGCCGGACAGCCGGACGCGATACCCGTCGTCATGCAGGTCTTCGACGTCAATCGCGGCGCTTTCTGGGTGTACCGACTTCAAGGTCCTGACAACTTCCACGCATCGCGCCACGCGGGCCTCACCCATTCGGTTAGGCGGCGCAAATCACTCGATGTCGCAGTATAGCCGGACGAGCCAGCAATGAAATCCTTAAGGGAACGTTTATCAACGCCCGTCACCGCGAAACCACAGACAGTTCGGCGCAGAATGGCCACCGCCCCGCCCCACGGACAGCTAGGCCGCCTGAACGTCCTTCTCCTTGGCGAGCGCGGTCGCAACCGCAGGCGGCGCGAGAGCAGCGACCTGCTTTGACGGCGCACCGATCCGGTGCCCCCACGAGATCAGCTCGAAGCTTCCGTCGAAATGCTCGCCTATTGCCGTGCAGCTCTCCACCCAGTCCCCGGTGTTGACGTAGTGAATACCGTCGATGTCCTCCATGACGGCATGGTGGATATGACCGCAGATCACACCGTCGACGTCGTTGCGCCGCGCCTCCTCGGCAACCACGTGCTGAAATTCTCCGATGAAGTTGACCGCCTGCTTCACCTGGAGCTTGGCCCAGGCCGAGAATGACCAATAGGGCATTCCGAGGCGACGGCGGATCGCCGCCAAAAGGATATTGATATTGATCGCCATATCATAGGCCCAGTCACCCAGGTAGGCGACGAGCCGGGCATTGCGAACCACCACGTCGAACTCGTCGCCATGCAGAACAAGGTATTTCCTGCCGTCCGCCGTCACATGGATCATTCGCTCGGCAACCTCGATGCCTCCGAAATGAGTGCCGGGAAAGCCACGGAGGAATTCGTCATGATTGCCGGGAATGTAGACGATGCGGGTCCCCTTGCGCGCCTTGCGCAACAACTTCTGAACCACGTCATTGCAATCTTGCGGCCAGTACCAGCTGCGCTTCAGGCGCCAGCCATCGACGATGTCGCCGACAAGAAAGATGGTCTCTGCCTCATGGGTACGCAGGAAATCGAGCAGAAAGTCCACCTTGGCCGCCTTGGATCCAAGGTGGACGTCGGAAATGAACAGAGTTCTGAAGTGACGGATTTCCGGTTCTGAATTCACGGTCTTGGGCCTCTCGTTTGACGAGCCTTTGCCCTTTTTTCCAAATCAGACTCTTGTTTCAGGAACATGACAGACCAGAGGAACCGGGCTCCCCAAGACACCCTTCTAGGGCTGTATCAGTTGTGGCAATTCTCGCCGAGCGATCTCGGCCGCCTCCGTGCGCTCGACGCCCAAGGCCACGAGAATGAACTGTGCCACCTCGCTGCCCGCGTCCCGCCAGCTCTTGTAGCCTTCCTGCACCAACATCATTCCCGACAAGGTCGCGCCGCCGATTACCGCGACCATGGCGGTGACCTGGTCCGCACCAATCGCATAGCGGCCGCTTTCGATTGCCTGCGCCATCTCATCCGCGACGGAGGCCGTAAGTAGACCTCGCAACGTCTTGTTGCTGAAGCCGAAATGCACGATAAAGCGCCCCCATTCCGGCTCCTCATGGGCTCGACGAATGAAGAGACGGATGCCGCAGGCGATCCGATAGGCGGGCTCGTCAAGCGCAGCGATGCTGACGCGTACACGCTCCTGCATCTCCGCTGCGAGATCTCCTGCGACGTCTTCGAACAAACTGTCCGGATTGGGGACGGCATTGTAGATCGTGCCCCGCGCCACCCCCGCCTCCGCGGCAAGATCGCTGACGTTCACCCGGCCCGCGCCCACCCGTGCGAACAGTCGCATCGCCGCCTCGTGGATGCGACACTGAACACCAGACTTCACGGTGCAATTTCCCTTTCTGAACTTCCACTCTTTGGCACTCGGCGTACAGCACAGCGCACGCCGCTTGCCGAAAGCGGTCCCCATATCGATAGCAGCAAACAGGAAAAACGACAATGTTGACATTTGAACAGTTTTGTTCATTTAATGCCATGTAGATTCAGATTGTCCCTCGGGCCGATATGCCCAAACCTTGGAGACCACGATGAAGAAGTTGCTCATTGCATCGCTGATGCTCGGCGCCCTTGCCGGCTGCTCGCAGACGACCAAGCCGGCGGATGAAAAGGCTGTGGCCTGCGCCAAGGCTGGTCTTTCGGCCGAGGAATGCGCCAAGTCGAAATACGGCCTGCACGCAACCTCGCTGCCGCCGGTCGTCTCGCCCTCGACCTGACGGACTGGCTCCCGGTCAGGCCACGCCCGACGCCGCGAGCCCTCATTATCTCGTAAAGGGGGCCTACGCCCCCTTCCCATCCTGCTCCTCACAAAATCGCTGAGGAATGTGGGAGGGTACTCCCAACCCGGTTCATTTCGTGTATGCAGGAACGCATACCAGAGAATGGACCGGACACTGAAAAGCATGGACACCACTGACAAAAACAAGCCGGCAGCCGCCACGGCTGACCTCGATGAGCAGGCACTTTTCTATCATCGCTATCCGCGACCGGGAAAGCTGGAGATCCAGGCGACCAAGCCGCTCGGCAACCAGCGTGACCTTGCACTTGCCTATTCACCTGGCGTCGCCGCCCCTTGCCTTGCTATCAGGGACGAACCTGAAACCGCAGCCGACTATACGGCGCGGGCCAATCTCGTCGCGGTCATTTCCAATGGAACTGCCGTTCTCGGCCTCGGCAATATCGGCCCGCTTGCCTCCAAGCCCGTCATGGAAGGCAAGGCGGTCCTGTTCAAGAAATTCGCCGGCATCGATGTCTTCGACATAGAGATCGATGCCATGACCGTCGATTCGATGGTTTCGACAGTCTCGGCACTTGAGCCGACCTTCGGCGGTATCAATCTCGAAGACATCAAGGCGCCGGAATGCTTCGAAGTCGAACGTCAGTTGCGCGACAAGATGAATATCCCGGTCTTTCATGACGATCAGCATGGCACGGCGATCATCGTCGCCGCCGCCATCCTCAACGGCCTTGAACTGTCCGGCAAAAAGATCGAGGAGGTCAAGATCGTCGCCTCCGGCGCCGGTGCGGCGGCGCTCGCCTGCCTCAACCTGCTGGTAATCCTCGGCGCGCGGCGCGAGAATATCTGGGTGCACGACATTGAAGGACTGGTCTATGTCGGACGCGAAGTCCTGATGGACCAGTGGAAATCGATCTACGCTCAGGACAGTGACAAACGCACACTGGCCGATTCGATCGAGGGCGCCGACGTCTTCCTCGGCCTGTCCGCCGCCGGCGTGCTGAAGCCGGACCTGCTGGCGCAGATGGCCGACAAGCCGCTGATCATGGCGCTTGCCAACCCGACGCCTGAAGTCATGCCTGACCTCGCCCGTGCCGCACGTCCGGATGCGATGATCTGCACTGGTCGCTCGGACTTCCCCAATCAGGTCAACAACGTCCTCTGCTTCCCCTATATCTTCCGCGGCGCGCTCGATTGCGGCGCAACCACGATCAACGAGGACATGAAGATGGCCGCAGTGCGCGCCATCGCCGCTCTTGCCCGTGAAGAAGTCTCCGAAGTCGCCGCACGCGCCTATTCCGGAGAAACCCCAGTTTTCGGCCCGAACTACCTGATACCCTCGCCCTTCGACCCGCGCCTCATCCTGCGCATCGCTCCGGCCGTCGCCAAGGCCGCCGAAGAAAGCGGCGTAGCAAGCCGGCCGATCACCGACTACGACATCTATCTCGATCAACTAAACCGCTTTGTTTTCCGCTCCGGCTTCGTCATGAAGCCGATCTTCGCCGCAGCGAAGAAGGCCTCCGACAAGCGCGTGATCTTCGCCGAAGGCGAGGACGAACGCGTGTTGCGCGCCGCCCAGGTCCTGCTTGAGGAAGGCACCGGCAAGCCAATCCTGATCGGCCGTCCGAACATCATCGAGAGCCGGCTGGAACGCTTCGGACTGCGCATCCGTCCGGGCGTCGACTTTGAACTCGTCAATCCCGAGGCCGATCCGCGCTATCGCGACTATGTCGACGAATATTTCAGCCTCGTCGGTCGTGTCGGCATCAATCCGGAGGCCGCCCGCACGATCGTACGTACCAATAATACGGTCATCGGAGCGCTGGCTGTGAAGCGCGGCGACGCAGACGCTTTGATTTGTGGTGTCGAAGGTCGCTATGACCGGCACCTACGCGACGTCGGGCAGATCATCGGCAAGAAGGCCGGAGTGCACTCCTTCTCCGGCCTCAGCCTGTTGATTTCACAGCGCGGCGCGATCTTCTTCACCGATACGTTCGTGACTCACAACCCCTCCGCCGCAGAGATCGCCGAAATGACGATCCTAGCTGCTCAGGAAATCCGCCGCTTCGGGATCACGCCACGCGCGGCGCTGGTGTCGCACTCGAACTTCGGCTCACGCGATTCCGAAAGCGCTCGCAAGATGCGGGAGGCCCTGCAACTGATCCGGGAGCAAGCGCCCACGCTTGAGGCTGACGGCGAAATGCAGGGCGGTTCGGCGCTTTCGGAAAGTTTGCGTAAACGCGCCATGCCGATCAGTACGTTGACCGGCGAGGCCAATCTCCTGGTTTTCCCCAATCTCGACGCCGCCAATATATCGCTCGGCATTGTCCGCACGATGATGGACGCGCTTCATGTTGGCCCAATTCTGCTCGGCGGCGCCCTGCCCGCGCACGTTCTGTCGACCTCAGTCACCTCACGCGGCGTCGTCAACATGGCGGCGCTGGCCGTCGTCGAAGCATCGCAACCCGGCTAGCACGTCATCGACGCGGCTGCGGAGAAGAGTGCGCAGTCGCCCTGTCCTCTCGCCCGAGGACAGGCGGCTGTGGGCGAAGACCGCACGCCTAAAATACCGGCTGGACTTAACGCCCTGCGGCGAACACTCTTGACCCGTATGTTTGTAGGGTTTCAAGAATGACGGACCAGGGCGGTTATTTCGACCTGCTGGACTGGCTGAGAGGCCAGAAGGTCGTGCGACCGCTCCGGTTCTTCAGGCACCTGCAGACCACCTTCAACGTCGCCCATGTGTTTTACATCGACACCCTTTGCACTCCGGCTGGCATCAAGCCGCACCGCCTGCACCACACCTTCGGCCCGTCTGCCGCTCAACGGGTCAATGCGCTCGGCCCCCGCGTCTTCGAGCCTCCGCTGCGCCAAGCCTTGGCGGCGATCGAACCCCTCGACTGGAACGAACTGGAGCCCGGCTCGCCGGCCAGGGCCGGCCTCGACCGCATCGCCGACGTACTCGCCATCACATCCTGCGGGGTTGCCTATCCACTGATCTCCTATGAGGGACGCCAAGCCCTGCTGGCCGTTCATCGACGGGTTGACGCCTGCGACTGGCGGCGGTTCCGTCGGCTCCACGACCGTGATCTGCAGGCGCTCGCCATCGAGTTCCATGCAGCACTGCTGAAGCACAACCGCGCCGGCAGGAACGACAACGAGACGGCATTGCGACTGACGCAACGAGAGCGCCAGGCCCTGTACTGGTCAGCAGCCGGCAAGAGTTACTGGGAAATCGCCGTAATCCTCGGCATCACTGAACGCACCGTCCGCTATTTCATGGCCAATGCCCGTCGCAAGCTGAACGTCGTTTCCAACACCCAAGCGGTCGCCGAAGCCGCTTGGCGCGGCCTGATTTCAGAACCGGACACGCATTGACGCGGTTCGACATTCGCGGCGGGCGATCATAATCCTCAATTGCAATTTCGCGACCTGTCGCTACCGACAGTTTCATTTTCAGCCCGCTTCGCCATTCTCCGGCTACCACACAACAAATGGAGACTGGAATGATCCGGATCATCAACGGGGCCAACCGCAATGACCATTCTGAGGAACTCGCCGCCATGCACCGCCTGCGCAAGCGGGTCTTCCACGACCTGCTCAAATGGGAGGTGAAGGTGGAGGGCGACATGGAGATCGACCACTATGACGACGCCAATCCCATCTATGTCCTCTCCTATTCGCCGGAAGGCAAATTGCGCGGGTCGCTGCGTCTCCTGCCGACGCTCGGGCCCAACATGCTCGACGATACTTTCCCGATCCTGCTCGGGGACCGCGCCGAGATTCGCAGTGCCTCGATCTGGGAATCGAGCCGATTCTGCATCGAACCGGAAATTTCGCAAGATCGGGCCTCCAATCAGGTGACCATTGCCGCAGCCGAGCTCATGTGCGGCGTCGGCGAGCTAGGCCTCACCTCTGGCCTCAGTCATATCGTCACGGTCACCGACGTCTTCCTCGAACGTATGTTCCGACGCATGGGGTGCCCGGGTGAGCGGATCGGCGAACCGCACAAGATCGGCTCTGTCTATGCCGTCGCCGTCGCGTGGGAAGTCACGCCAGACCTTCTGCAGCGCATGAAGGCGGTCGCCGAAATCAATGGTCCGGTACTCGCCGAACCCATTGCTCTCGACCAGCCCCGTGCAGCCTGACCGCCTGGTTTCTTGAACGAAGCGCCGCGCTCGCCGCGGCGCTTCGGCGTTAACACAAAATCGTGTTCCTGTTTGCCGCTTGCGCCCTCGCAAACTAGAGTAAAAACGCCTATGGGCCTCCGAACCAATCCGGACGCGGAACGATGCCAACCGGGGACGCGACTTGCAATATCGCAGAAATCGCTTGCTGTTGACGCTTGCCGTCTTCTTGTCCTGTCAGCCTATCGCTGCACGGGCCTCTGTGGTCTGCGAGAACCTGCGCATTCAACTGGCCTCCGAACCGGAAGTGATTGCCGACACGGGCGAGATGCGCCGCTATTCTAGCGCGATCGCGCGGCAAAACATGGAAATCCGCAAAGTCCAGCACGACCTGCGGCGCCTGGGCTGCGGCGGATCGATTGTCGTCTATGGCTCCGACGGACGGAACCAATGCGACGAACTATCGAACACGCTCGCCCGCATGCAGGCCAACAAGCTGGCACTCGCGGCCAAGCGCGATGGTTTGCGTGATACCGGCAGCGACAGCAACCCGCGCCGCCAGCACCTACTGGCCGCCCTCGAGAGCAATGGCTGCAATGCGGAACAGCCTGCGGAGCCGTCCTCGGCCGCCGCCGACCGTGTCATACGCCCTGCCGCGCCCGAGCCCGACACGCAGGTCGGCTTGTCGCCCCAGTTTCAGGCCCCGACCGGGCACGGCAGCCTGCGAACCCTTTGCGTCCGAACCTGCGACGGGGCTTTCTTCCCGATTTCATCCAATACCTCGCCGCTCAACTTCCGTCGAGATACGCTTATATGCCAACAGATGTGCCCTGACACGGAGACCGAGCTCTATTACCATTCGATCCGCACCGCCGAGAGTGCCGACATGGTCTCCGCCGAGACCGGCCGGCCCTACCGTTCGCTGCCAACCGCTTTTGCCTATCTGAACCGTGCAAGCGGCGAACAACCCGCCTGCAGCTGCGATTTCGCCGGCTATTACCGCCGCTTGCAAGGGCAGAATACACCGCACGGTATCGATGGCCAAAACGACAAAGCCGTCATTCACGTCGGCGGCACGACCAGCGGAACGGCCAGCCGGGAAACCGGTGCGGCCGAACCAGCAACGCCGGCAGAGCGCACCTACGATCCGGCAAGCACGATCCGCCAGGTAGGCCCGACCTTCCTGCCCACCGGGACAGGCAGCATTGATCTGCGCAATCCCGCCGTACCGGGCCTCCAACCGCTCCAGCAGCAATAGGCCGGGAAAGCGCTTACCTCAAACGCCTCATAGGCGGCTCCCACGAACGGCCTGCGCGACTTGCTGCCACTTTGCCACGGCACAGACTTGCCAGCCTATGGCAAGACAATGGCCGGGCTTTCGCCCGGCCATTGTTTATATCGGTCATGAAACGAACCGCCCTCAGGCAGCACGCGTCCAACTCGGCGTCGGCAAGGTCCGTACGCTGCCAATCTCAAACTGTCCCAGCTGAGCAAACAGCTCCTCGGCCTCCTGCGCAAGCTTGTGGGCCGATGCGGTACTCTGCTCGACCATGGCAGCGTTCTGCTGAGTCACCTGGTCCATCTGCGTGATCGCACCATTGATTTCCTGAAGCCCGATAGCCTGCTCATGCGCGCCCTTGACGATGGCGCGAATGTCCGCGTTGATTTCCATGACATTGGCCTGAATCAGACTGAGAATCTCGCCTGACTGATTGACCAGAGAGACCCCGGAACTGACCGCCTCGCTCGCCCGTCCGACCAGAACGGTAATCTCCTTGGCCGCATTGGCCGAGCGTTGAGCCAGTTCGCGCACTTCCTGGGCGACTACCGCGAAGCCCTTGCCAGCCTCCCCAGCCCGCGCCGCCTCGACACCGGCATTAAGAGCCAGAAGATTGGTCTGGAAGGCGATCTCGTCGATCACGCCGATAATCTTGCCGATCTGCGACGAGCTTTCCTCGATATTATCCATCGCGGTGATCGCATTACGCACAATCTCATCCGATTGCTGGGCACGGTGGTTGGCTTCGCCGACCTTATGGCTGGCGCTGTCGGCAATTGCCGCCGAATTCCCAACCGTCGTGGTGATTTGATTGAGGGCGGCCGCAGTCTCTTCCAGGGCGGCCGCCTGCTGCTCGGTCCGGCGGGCAAGATCGTCGGAAGCCGCGCGCAGTTCGGCTGAACTGGAGCGGATCTCATGCGACACGCCGGTAATGCCGGACATGGCGGCCTGCAGCCGCTCCGCAGACTGGTTGAAATTCAACCGCAAGCGATCGTACTCGCCCTCAAAGCGTGTGTCGATGCGCGACGCAAGGTCGCCCTGCGCAAGACGGTTGAGGGCATCAGCGAGGACATCCACCGTCATCTTGGTGCGGTTAAGCTCCGCGATGCGCTCGGCATCATTCATCGACTGGATCTCCGCCAGCCGGTCACGATTGCGCTTTTCGTCGGCCTCGGCCTCGCGGCGGGCAATCAGGTTCTCACGGAAATTCTGGAACGCGCGGGCAAGGTCGCCGATTTCATCGGAGCGCTCAATGCCGGCGAGCTGAACGTCCACCTGCCCTTCCGCGAGCCTGTTCATCGCTGCGGTTGCGCGGTTGAGCGGGTTCAGCAAACGCCGCATGACGAAGATCGCAAGGCTGCCTCCACTGGCGAGCATGATTACGCCGAGCGCGACGAGCACAAGAGCCAGATCATGCGAATCCCGCCGGGCCTCTGTGATGTCCGATATCGCCGCGTTGGTCTCACGAGCGACCACCGCATTTACGATGGCGTTGGTCGCCTCGATTTCTTTTTGCAGGGCATCGGAGAAACCATCAAAACCTGCCATCTGCTTGTTGCCTTCCGTCGGACCGCCGGCAATATAGGCATTGGCCATCGCTATACCCGCCGTGTGGAACTCGGCAAAACGGTCGGCAAGAAGCCTCATCGCGGGCACTAGGTCGGGCGCATCCAAGGCACCAGCAAGCTCCCCAATGCGCGCGACAAGTTTGCCCAGGCGTTCGGCCTCCTGCTCGGCGAGTGCAAAGCCATCATTCAGCCCGTCCTTGGCCTGCGTAGCGGAAATATCGGTCAAAGCCTCCTGCGTGCTGACAATTGCCAGCTCCACCTCTTTTTGGCTTGCGATCAACTCACGTACGAGCACGTCGGCGTTACGTTCCCTTTCATAGAGGCCAATGACAGCCTCGAGCTGCCGCTGACCGACGAGATCGGATATGGCGAGCACTGAGACGCTTACGAAGACAAGCGCTCCGATCGCTGCCGGAACAGCCTTACCTAGGCGAATATGAAGGAGACTCATTGAAACCCCGATGAACGACGAAATATTGAAATCGCCCCGCCAAGACATCCGGCGCGCAAAACTCGCATCATGCAAAGGGTGGAGAAAACTCCCAAGCAAAAACACGTTTAATACCTGACATTTAACGAACATTAAATATAGCAGTCGCCTACGGAACTAATTGGCATCGTAGCCGACGGTCAGATGTCAGGATCCCCAGAAACCTTACCCCACACCTCCTCAAAAATGAGTTGCTCGAGCGGTAGCCTTTGCAGCCAGCCCTTCAGGGCAAGTTCCGGCTGATCATAAAGTCGGTCAACATAACCAACGCAGAACCAGCCCATCACTTCCACATGCTCGGGAATACCCAGCAGCGCCCGCATGTCGTGCTGGTGGAAAATGCTGACCCAGCCGACCCCCACACCCTCAACTCGGGCGGCAAGCCAGAAATTCTGAATGGCGCAGACCGTCGAGTAACTGTCCATCCGCAGATTGTGAGTCCGCCCCAGCACCACGGCGCCGCCCCGCGTTGGATCACAAGTGACGCAGATGCCAAGCGGCGCCTTGCGGATGCCCTCGAGCTTGAGCTTTCGATAGCTGTCGCGGCGTTCGTTGGAGAACATCTCGGCGGCCTCGTCATTTGCCTTGGAGAATATCCGCCAGGCGGCCTCACGGCGCGCAGCATCGCGTATGAGGAGAAAATTCCATGGCTGCATGAAGCCGACGGACGGAGCCGCATGTGCCGCCGCCAGCATTCGAGCGATGACGTCCTCCGGTAATGGATCAGGTAGGAACTGGTCCCGCACGTCCCGGCGGGTGTGGATCGCCCTATAAACGGCTTCACGCTCTTCAATCGAAAAGGCGCCAGCCCGGACGAAGTGGTCGTTCGGTTCGTCGTGCATCGTCATATCCCCAACAATGCGTCCGACCGCCCGCCGTCCGCGCGGGCAAAGCCTATCTGGTCAGGCCGGTCTTCTGACTCCGGTTCATCCGATCACCCCTGCCTTCCCGGTTGAACAACCAGTGGCAAATCACTGAAAGGATTCTCGATCCTTTCTGGACGCGACCGTCCCCGTCACAGCGTTGGGCACGTTCCGGATTGGGCACTGCGCCGCACCGGATTCCCGATTCTCCTACCCGCGAGGGCAGGCACCTGACCTGAAGATCTCTACAGTTTGCGACAAGCAAGGCAAGCGGGCATTTCGCGGCCTGTCAGGTCGCCCAAATGAAAAATAGCGGACATAGGCAAACACACCGCCCCCATCAGTGGCGGTCAAACATCTGACTTGCGGAGATGGTCGAAGGCCGTCAGCGGTCCCTGAAACGGTTGGTGATCGGATAGCGCCGGTCGCGGCCGAAATTCTTGCGGGTGATTTTCACTCCCGGTGCCGATTGCCGCCGCTTGTATTCGGCAAGGTAAAGCAGATGCTCGACGCGATGGACGATCGCGATCTCATGACCGCGCGCGACGATCTCCTCGACCGACATCTCCTTCTCGACCAGACATTCAAGAATGTCGTCCAGCACCGGATAGGGCGGCAGCGAGTCTTGGTCGGTCTGGTTGGGCCGCAGCTCAGCCGACGGTGCCTTGGAAAGAATATTGGCGGGGATCACCTCGCCCGAAGGGCCGAGCGCACCTGGCGGCACGTTCTTGTTACGCCAAGCGGAGAGCGCATAGACCTGCATCTTGTACAGATCCTTGATCGGATTAAAGCCACCGTTCATGTCGCCGTAGAGCGTCGCATAACCAACCGACATTTCCGACTTATTGCCCGTAGTGACCACCATCGAGCCGAACTTGTTGGAGATAGCCATCAGGATCGTGCCGCGCGTACGGCTTTGCAGGTTCTCTTCCGTAATGCCGCTCTCGGTGCCCTCGAACATATCCGAAAGCGCCGAGAGAAAGCCCTCGACCGGCTCGGCAATCGGCACGGTATCGTAATGGCAGCCGAGGGCCTTGGCACAGGCCGCGGCATCGCTCAGCGATTCCTGCGAGGTGTATCGGTAGGGCAGCATGATCGCGCGCACCCGCTCCTCACCCAGCGCATCGACGGCGATTGCCGCACAGATGGCGGAGTCGATCCCGCCGGACAGCCCCAGCACAACGCTCTTGAAGCCATTCTTGTTCACATAGTCGCGAAAGCCCAGCATGCAGGCGCGGTAGTCAGCCTCTTCCTTACCCGGAATCCGCGACATCGGCCCCTCGCTACAGCGCCAACCGTCGGCGGAGCGCTTCCACATGGTTACCGAGAGCGCAGCTTCGAACTGGCTCATCTGGAATGCGAGCGTCTTATCCGCATTGAAGGCGAAGCTCGCGCCGTCGAACACCAATTCATCCTGGCCGCCCAACTGGTTCGCATAAATCAGCGGCAGTCCGGTCTCGATCACCTGACGAAGCACCACCTGATGGCGAATATCAACCTTCTCGCGGAAATACGGCGAACCGTTCGGCACCAGCAGGATTTCCGCACCGGATTCAGCAAGCGTCTCGCACACACCGAGATCGCCCCATATATCCTCGCAGACTGGGACACCGATACGGACGCCGCGGAAATTCACCGGCCCCGGCATGTCGCCGGCGATAAAGACGCGCTTCTCGTCAAACTCGCCATAGTTCGGCAAATCGACCTTGTCGCGGGTCGCGATAATCTTGCCACCGTCGAGAACAGCGACGGAATTGTAACGCCCTTTCGCGTCACTGCGTGGAAAACCGACAATGACACCAGGCCCGCCGTCGGCCGTGTCGGCGGCCAGTTGCTCCACAGCCACAAGACACGATCGGAGGAAGGCCGATTTAACAACCAGATCCTCCGGCGGATAACCGGAGATGAAGAGTTCCGTCAACAGGAGCAGATCGGCACCTTGGGCGGCGGCTTCGGCACGCGCCTCCCGGGCCTTGGCAAGATTGCCGGCGACATCGCCGACAGTCGGGTCGAGCTGTGCAATTGCAATGCGGAGAGTATCGGGTCGGTTCTGATTATCGCTCATGGTCTTGACTTAGCGCGTGCCGCGCACCTTCGCAACGTCGACGGCACTGGCACGAGATGATGCAGCGCAACATACGGCAGCAAAATGAGCGGCACAAACGTTCCCAAGGCATAGTTCATCTAGCGTTCATGACGACTATGTGACAGCTATGCGAAACTTTTATTAAGCTTCTTGTTCGTTTCTGGAGAGTGCATTGGCCGAGATCGTCTCCGAGCCGGGAATGCCCGTCGCAAATTCCGTACTTTCACAAGAGGGGGCGGCGCCCCGGGAGCGCACCGCAGCATTACGCGCGGCCGGCCGGATGTTCAACACGCTGGTTCTTGCCCTTGTGACAGTCATACTCACCGAATGGCTGGCCCGCGGCACGCTGTCCGGCATCGCCGAGTACCTTCTTTCACCAACGCGCCCGGGCATGGTTGCCGTGCTGGTGCTCTTTCTGCTGTTCATCGCGGCCGACTCGCTCTTCGGCCGGGCGCACCAGTCGGCCTTGATCCTCGTTCCGGTGGCGCTCCTGCCGGCATTTCTGTCGATGCAGAAGCAACAGTATCTTTCCGATCCCCTCTATCCGAGCGACATGCTGTTCGGCCGCCAGATCGGCGAACTCGTACCCGTCATGTTCGCCGCCCGCCCTTTCGCCTCGATCGGACTGGTTGCGGGCGTCCTGGCTCTCCTTGTCCTGCTCGGTTACCTTTTGGTGCTCGGCCGTCGCCACCTTCCGGCCCTTTCTCCGCTGTCGAAGCTCGTCCGCCTGGTCGTCGCCCTGCCACTGATCGGCGGCTTCCTGTCGCTGATGGATCCGAATTCGTTCTCCTACATCCGAGACCGCCTGAACATTGTGCCCATGATGTGGGATCAGCAGGAAAACTACCGCCACAACGGCTTTCTCCTGGCGTTTGCCTTTAACGTGCCCATGGCCAATGTGCAGGCACCGCACGGCTACGGCGCCGACGCCATCGCCGACATCGCCCCCGAACGGCTGCCGGCAAACTTCTTTGCCGGCCGCGATGCCGATGTCATCATGGTCATGAGCGAATCGCTGTGGGACCCGACACGTCTTGGCAATACGACGCTCTCGCCCGATCCGATGCCTACCATACGCAAGAATGCCTCGGGCAATATGTTCTCACCGGAATTCGGCGGCATGACCGCCAATGTCGAATTCGAGGCTTTGACCGGCTTTTCCAACGCTTTCCTGCCCTATGGCAGCATTCCCTATCAGCAGTATGTCCGCCGCCCACTCCCTTCGCTGGCAACCTTTTTTGCCTCCAAGGGTTACGTGACGCGCGCCTTCCATCCGTTCCAGAGCTGGTTCTGGAACCGCGCGAACGTCTATCAGTCCCTCGGCTTCCAGTCCTTCAAGTCGGAGGAGAACATGCCGGTGATGGACAAGCGCGGCATATTCGCCTCGGACGAGGCGCTGACAAAGGAAATCATCCGGAACGCCGATAGCACCAAGGAGCCCTTCTTCTTCTTCGCCGTCACCCTGCAGGGCCATGGCCCCTATGAAAGGAACCGCTACGCCAAGAACACGATCGACGTGCGGTCAGCCGCGTTGAAGTCCCAAAGCCGGGATAGCTTGGCTACCTATGCCCAAGGTGTACGTGAAGCCGACGACAGTCTGAAGTCGCTGATGGACTGGGCGAAGAAACGCCGCCGCGAAACGATCATCGTGCTCTTCGGTGACCATCTGCCGCCGCTCGGAACGGTTTACACAGAGGCCGGCTACATGCCGGACGTGGTCGCCACTCGCAAAGCTTCAGTCAGCGTCATGAAGCAGGAGCACGAAACGCCCCTCGTTGTCTGGTCATCAAAGCGCGGTGTGCAGAAGGATCTTGGCTCGGTCAGCCCTTCGCAACTGCCCTATTATATCGTCCGGCTTGCCGGCTACCGCCACCCCTTCTACACGGGCGTTCTCGGTCGACTGAACGAGCGCTACGCCATCATAGACCGTCACCAGCTAATCGGGCGCAACGATCGTCCGTCGCCCGACTGGGCAACCTCCGGCGCACCGATCGATCCCCTGATCCAAGATTACCGCTACCTCCAGCACGATCAGATGTTCGGCGAAGGATTCGGCACCCAGCGCTTCTTCCCGGAACAGTTGGAGCGGGTCGACACGCCCGCAAGCTGAAAGACCCCGAAGCATCACGGGCCAACCTTCGCCGGCCGCCGCCAGAGTCTTCATCTTGCATTAGTGCCGTAAACGCGGCATTGACACAAAACGGATATGGAAATTGTCTAGCCCGAAGCAAGACATTCTTCTTGCGGCCGTCCGGCTCGCCGGACTACCGGATCCACTGTATACAATATCTTTTGTTCAAGCATTCAAGCAGAGCGTAACGAGCCATGCGGCCATTGACCCGCGCCGAAATCGTCGCCCATCCGCAGTTTCCGGCGATCGAGAGACAGATCGCCGAGCATCTGATCGGCATACATTTGCGCACGCCTCGCCTGTCCCGGCTGAAGGCTTCGCATCGCAAATGGCTAATGACCCACTCTCTGTTCGCCCTGTCACTGCAACGCCGCGACGATGACCCGTTGTCGGGGCTGACCGCAACCCGCTTCGTCGAGATCGTCATGAAACTTGGCGCGGCAAGCCGGAACACGGCGACCGCGTTCCTAGCCGAACTGGTCGCCTACAAATTCCTTCGTGACATACCCGATGTGCCGGACCGACGCGTGCGGGTGCTGGAAACGACTGAGACCGCCTACGATGCCATGGCGTCATGGTTCATGGGCCACATGGCCTGCCTCGACCGGCTGGACGGCGGGAGTCGCGAAGCCATGGCCAGCGCCGACCAGCGGATCTTCCGTATCGCCCAACCTTATGCCGCCCGACATCTCGTAGAGGACCCGCTGTGGCGCGACCCGGTCGAGAGCATCGGCCATTTCCTCTGGTCGGATCTGGGCGGCATGGTGCTGCACGACCTCATAGCGCGCATTCCCGGCAGCCTCACGGACGAGGACCGCATCGAGGTCGGACCGCTCTCGCTGCCCGAACTCAGCCACGCCTACATGATCTCGGCAACCAACCTGAAACGCATGTTCAAGAAGGCCGAAACAGAAGGCCTGCTTGGCTGGCAACTGCCACGCCGGCGCGGTGCAATGTGGTTGTCGCGCCGGTTCGTCGAGGACTATTTCAGCTGGCAGTCGGCGAAATTCGCCGCACTCGAGGAAGCATTCCATTACGCGCTCAGCGAACTGAACCTCGTGCCGGCGGGCACCGAACCGCAGCAATTTTTGCTGACCGGCTCCAGACACCCCGCCTGAGCGCCAAAACGGAACCGGGTCGACTTGAGCAAGCCGACCCGGTCAATCGTTTTTTTCGGTTGAAGCGAAAACGTTAGCCGTTCGCCACCATCATACGCTTTTCATCACGGCCGCCCTTCATCCGCTCGGCGAGCAGGAACGCAAGTTCCAGAGCCTGGTCGGCGTTTAGACGCGGATCGCAATGGGTGTGATAACGGTCCTGAAGTGCCTCGGCGGTGACGGCACGAGCGCCGCCGGTGCATTCCGTCACGTCATTGCCGGTCATCTCGATGTGGATGCCACCCGGATGCGAGCCTTCCGCACGATGGATCTGGAAGAAGCTCTCGACTTCCGACAGGACGCGCTCGAACGGACGGGTCTTGTAGTTGTTGAGCGTGATCGTGTTGCCGTGCATCGGATCGCACGACCAGACGACCTTGCGGCCCTCCCGCTCTACGGCGCGGATCAGGCGCGGCAGGTGCTCCGCAACCTTGTCATGGCCAAAGCGGCAGATCAGCGTCAGGCGACCGGCCTCGTTGTTCGGATTCAGGATGTCGATCAGGTTCAACAGATCGTCCGCCTGCAACGACGGCCCACACTTCAGACCGAGCGGATTCTTGATGCCACGACAGTATTCGACATGGGCGTGGTCGGCCTGGCGGGTACGGTCGCCGATCCAGATCATGTGGCCCGAGGTCGCATACCAATCACCCGACGTCGAGTCGACGCGAGTCAACGCCTCCTCGTAGCCCAGCAGCAGGGCCTCGTGGCTGGTGAAGAAATCGGTTTCGCGCAGGCTCGAATTGGTCTCCGAGCTGATGCCGATCGCCTTCATGAAATCCATAGTCTCGGAAATCCGGTCGGCGAGCTTGCGATAGCGCTCGGCCTGCGGGCTGTCCTTGACGAAACCGAGCATCCACTGGTGCACGTTGTCGAGGTTGGCATAGCCACCCATAGCAAAGGCGCGCAGCAGGTTCAGCGTCGCCGCAGACTGGCGATAGGCCATGATCTGGCGATCCGGATTGGGGATACGGGATTCCGGCGTGAACTCGATGCCGTTGATGATATCGCCGCGATAGCTTGGCAGCTCGACATTGCCCTGCTTCTCGAAGTCGGACGAGCGCGGCTTGGCGAACTGGCCGGCGATGCGTCCGACCTTGACCACCGGCAACTGCGCGCCAAAGGTCAGGACAACAGCCATCTGAAGGAAGGCGCGGAAGAAGTCGCGGATCGTGTCGGCGCCATGCTCGGCGAAACTCTCGGCGCAGTCGCCACCCTGCAACAGGAAGCCGTTGCCTTCTGCGACATTACCGAGCGCCTTGGTCAGGCGGCGGGCCTCACCGGCAAAGACCAGCGGCGGAAATTTCGCCAGACGGGCTTCCGCATCTGCAAGGGCTGCCTGATCCGGATAGGCAGGAACCTGTTTGATCGGTTTATCGCGCCAGCTGCTCGGGGTCCAATTCTGTGCCATGGTCGTCACCTGCTCTTCAGTTCCAGCGAGCCTCCTCCGGCCGCTTTGGTCCGGGGGCTTATAAACGCTTATATTTGCCTTGCCTAGCCAGAGTTGAAGACCCGCGAACCGGCTTTCCATCGGCACGACAGAATTTATCGCACCTTTCCGTCCCGAAAACACCGCAGCACGCAACTTTATCACGCAACAGGCGCGACTTGCATTTACATGTACGTAAACGTAAGAATCCTCCTTCACAGGGAGAGTGAGGGGGACATTAACCATGCAGGATCGGGTTGGTGTAGCGCGCGAGGATGTGACGTTTGTCGCCAAGGATGGCTTTCCCTTGGCCGGCACCCTCTTCCAGGGCACGGGCCGAGGTCCACTCGCCCTCATTTCCTCCGCCGCCGCTGTTCCGCGCGGCATCTACGCCCGGTTCGCCGAACATCTGGTCGCCGAGCGCGGCTTCCGCGCCGCCCTCACCTATGACTACCGCGGCGTCGCGGAGTCGCGCATTCCACGCGACTTCAAGGAGAAGCCACGTATGGCCGACTGGGCCGAGAGGGACATGCCTGCGGCGATTGACCGGCTCGCGAGCGAAGCGCCGGGGCACCGCATGGTCGGCGTCGGCCAATCCTTCGGCGGACAGGCACTTGGGTTGTGCGGCCGCGCCGATCGCTTTGAGCGCTATCTCATGGTCGCCGTCATGTCCGGCCACTGGGCCTACACCAACGAACCCTACAAGGTCTTTGCCTCAATGAACCTCATCGGCGTGCCGCTTGCGCTGTTGACCGGCCGCGTGCCGGGCTGGACCGGCCTTGGCCAGACGCTGCCTGGCACGGTCTTCCGGCAATGGGCCCGATGGGGCCGGAGCCCCGACTATTTTTTCGCCGACAGAAAAATGGACGCCGCGCGCCGCTTCGCGGAAGTGCGCACCCCTATTCTGTCGATCGGCGTCGAGGATGACGCTTGGGGTACGCCGAAGGCGCAGGAGGCGATACTCAAGGCCTATGTCAACGCACCGGTCGAGCGGATAAGCGTTTCACCAGCAATTACGGGCCGGCCGATCGGCCATCTCGGTTTCTTTCGCCCCGCCTTCCGCGATAGCCTGTGGCAACCGGCAATTGACTGGCTCACTGCCTTTTAGCTCAGCTGAACAAGACCACTTCGCACGGCCAGGCGTTCCCGACCCGTGGGCGCCAGACGGGCGGCTTTCAGCGATCTGAAAGCGGCCATGCGCAGGCTCCAGTGCGACCATAGGCTCTCGCGCAATCCGTGCATCAGCTTCGCTCCAGTCCCGGCCGCTACTGCGGAACCGACGAGAAATAAGTTCCCGTCGCTCGGGAACGGTGCAAGGCTGTTCTCGCGCGTATCAGTAAAGATCATGAGGACCAGTACTATGGCGTATGATTGGAGTGGTGTTCGGACGAGACGTATCCGTCGGTTGAAGTTTCTCGCCGCGTCCTGTCTCGGGCTTCTGGTGCTTGCGGCACCGGTTCTGGCTTTCACCTGAATTCATTCGTTCCACTGGCGACACCTGAACGGCGCCCCACCGTTGAAGCAGCCGGATGTCCGGCCCAAGCCCACATCCGATGCTCCTCCGCCCTAAATTGCCCCGTCCGTCGGACGGGGCTTCTTCTCGCAACAAGGGCAGTGTTCCAGCCGCTGCGGTCGATTAGATCCGTTCACCGTTCTTGATGCGGTAGCTCGGGCTGTACATAGTCACCAGCTCTTCCGCCGCCGTTGGGTGCACCGCCATCGTCCGGTCAAAATCGTCTTTGGTGCAGCCGGCTTTCAGCGTAATTCCGAGGATCTGGGCCATCTCGCCGGCATCATGGCCGAGAATATGCGCGCCAAGAACCTTGCGGTCTTCAGCGTTGACGATAAGTTTCATGATCGTCTTCTCGGCTCGGCCGGACAGCGTCGCCTTCATCGGCCGGAACTGGGCTCGATAGACCTCGAGATCGGTAAACCGCTTTGCGGCATCGTCCTCCGACAGGCCGACCGTCCCGATTTCCGGCTGGGAAAAGACGGCCGTCGCGATCAGGTCGTGATCCGGTGAAGTGGGGTTGTTCTTGTATTCGGTTTCGATGAAGCACATCGCCTCATGGATCGCCACCGGCGTCAGCTGGACCCGATCCGTCACATCACCGAACGCGAAGATTCCCGGCACATTGGTGCGCGAATAGCGGTCCACAATGATGGCGCCACGCTCGTTGGTCTCGACACCGGCCGCCTCAAGACCCAGACCCTTGGTATAAGGATCGCGTCCGAGCGCCAGCATCACCTGATCGGCGACAAGCTCACCGCCGCTCTTGGTGCGCGCGACCAGTCGGCCATCGGAGTCCTTGCTCACCTCTTCAATGACATCGTGGCAGAGGATTCGGATGCCTTTGGCCTCCATAGCCTCATGCAAGCCGCGGCGCATGTCGTGGTCGAAGCGGCTAAGGATTTCGGCGCCGCGGTAGATCAAGGTTGTCTCCACCCCGAGACCACGGAAAATATTGGCGAATTCAACGGCGATATAGCCACCGCCGGCGATGACGATCGCGCGCGGCAACTCCTTGAGGTCGAAAGCCTCGTTGGACGAGATGCATAGCTCATGGCCAGGAAGCGCCGCATGCGGATTGGGAGCGCCTCCGACCGCGATGACGATCTTTTCCGCAGTGACGACCTTACCACTCTTCAGGAGCCGAATGCTGTTCGGCCCGGCAAGCTCTGCACGCGTCTCGATAATCTCGGCGCCTGCATTGTCCAGTCCCTTGCGATAAAGCCCCTCGAGACGCGCGATCTCCTTGTCCTTCGCGGCGACCAGCGCTGACCAGTCGAAGCTTGTCTCGCCGACCGTCCAACCATAACCGGCCGCATCCTCGAAGTGCTCGTGGAATTGCGAGGCATAAACAAAGAGCTTTTTCGGCACGCAACCGCGGATCACACAAGTGCCGCCGAACCGGTATTCTTCGGCGATTGCCACCTTTTTGCCAAGCGAGGCGGCAAGCCGGGCGCTGCGCACTCCCCCAGAGCCGCCACCGATGACGAACAGATCATAGTCAAAACCGGTCATGGCAAATCTCCTGGCAAATCAGCGATACGAACGTTGGTCCTGATATAGGATGCAGGGCACCCAAAAGAAAAGCCCGGACCAGGTCCGGGCTCAGCCTTATCGAATATGCCGTGACCTCAGGGCTTTGCGGCCGGTGTCGCGCCGACCTCTTTCAGCATGGCGTCGTTTGCCTGCTTCTCGAGGTCGCGGCTGATACCGGCGGTCCAGATGTCGGCGGCCTTCATGAGTTCGCGCATCGCGATCGGGCCATCCTTCAACAGCTTCTTACCGGCATCGCTGCTATAAAATGCGGCGATGGCGTTGAGTTCCTCGACCGAGAAAGCCTTGGCATAGACCAGTGCGGCTTCCCGCTCGAGATCGCCGCGGCGTTCCGCAAGCTTGAGCGCCTCGGCGTCAACGGTTTCGGAAATCTTGTCTTCCAGGTTCGGATAGGCCTGGATGAGCTGCGTCCTCAACCGATCGGAGACCGCCGGCAAAATAGCGTCGAAGCGATCGGTCACGCCGAGCGCGGCAATAGCCGCGCGAGCTGCCTGCACATGCTCGGCCGGAACTTCCTGTGCGTGTGCGGTAACGCCCATAAAAAGGCTACCGGCAATGACGGTGACAGACGCGAAACGTCCAAAACCCGAAAATCTGATCATGAAATCCATTGCTCCTGTCTAGTTCCTAGCGTTCATGACCCGCGCACCGGCCGGACCGGCGATGATGGCGAGCGAAGCCAAGTTGATGAATAGTCCGTGCTCCACCACACCCGGAATGGTGTTCAGTGCGATCGCCAAGGCCTCTGCATCAGGAATGCGGCCAAATGATGCGTCGAGAATGAGGTGTCCGCCGTCGGTCATGAAGAAACCATCGTCAGATGCGCGTAGCTTCATCTCACCGGTCAGTCCCAGCCGCTCGGCGGTCTTTTCGACCGCGATCCGGGTGGAGACCTGACCGAAAGTGTTGATCTCGATCGGCAGGGGAAAACGACCGAGCAGGTCAACGACCTTGCTCTCGTCAGCAATCACGATCATGCGCTCGGATGCCGCCGCCACGATCTTCTCGCGCAGCAAGGCTCCGCCACCGCCCTTGATCAACCGCAGATGGCCATCCACCTCGTCCGCGCCATCAATGGTGAGATCAAGTTGCGGCAATTCGTCGAGGGACTTCAGCGGCACCCCGAGCTCGAGGCACAGACGCGCCGTACGCTCGGAAGTCGGTACGCCTTCGACCTTGAGGCCCCCAGCCACCTTTTCCGCCAGAAGCCGGACAAACTCCTCAGCGGTAGAGCCGGTGCCTATGCCCAGACGCATCCCGTCCTCGACATGCTCCAAAGCCGCAGCCGCAGCCTTAATCTTCATTTCGCGGGCGTCCATGCGCCAAAAGCTCCTGTCCGTTTCGTCGTCAGCTGTTTACACGCCTCGTCAGTCAAACGAAAGCCCCTTTCCGATACCGGCGTATAGGTTGCCTTTTTGCAGCATTTCCCCTACCGCGCTTAAGAGATCCCGCGACCATGTCTCAGCGAAGGAGCCCGGAACTTGAAAGCCCCCACCATCGTCTTCGACCTCGACGGCACGCTCGTCGACACAGCTCCGGACCTTGTCGCCAGCCTCAACCACACGATCGCCGCGGCCAGTCTCGCACCAGTCGGCTACGACGATCTGACCCATCTTGTCGGCCAGGGCGCCCGCGCCATGATCGCACGCGCATTCGCGCTTCGTGGAGAACCGCTGGCGGAAGAAGAGATTCAGCCGCTGCTAGATCGCTTCATCGCCCACTACATGGCGGAGATGCCGGGCAAAAGCCGCCCCTACCCTGGCCTGATCGACGCCTTGGATCGCCTGACTGAGGCCGGCTTCATTCTCGCCGTCTGCACCAACAAGATGGAAGCGCTCGCTGTACCGCTCGTGGAGAAACTGGGTCTTGGCCGGCATTTTTCCGCGATCGCCGGTGGTGATACCTTTGCCGTGCGCAAGCCCGACCCGGGCCATATCATTGCCACCATCGAAAAGGCCGGCGGCGACCCGCGACATGCCGTGATGATCGGTGACAGCGTCAACGACATTCTCGCCGCCCGCAATGCCGGCATTCCATCGATCGTCGTCCCATTCGGATATTCCGACGTTCCGATCGCCGAACTCGGTGCCGACCGGCAGATCGACCACTTCGACGAACTGACGCCGGTCATGCTCCGGCAAATGATGCGGCCTTAAGACGGGAACGAAAAAGGCGGATCTTGAACCCGCCTTTTTCCTGATCAGCTGCGCGGCGCGCGCGCGGCGCTGGTTATCGTGATGGCCTTGCGGGTCGCGTCGTCGCGGCCGTAGACGTCATCGAAATACTCGATCGTGCCGTTCTTGTTCGGCCAGGCGGTGAAATAGGACACATAGACAGGGACCTTCTGCGGCACCTGGACCGCGCGGTTCTGGCCCGACGCTATCTGCTTGGCGATTTCTGACGTCGTCGTCCCCATCACGGCCGCCGCCATGACGCGCGGCTCCGCAAGACGAACACAGCCGTGGCTGAGTGCCCGCATGTCACGTTTGAAAAAGCTCTTCGACGGCGTGTCGTGCATGTAGATGGCATGCGAATTGGGGAACAGGATCTTCAGCTCGCCAAGCGCATTGTCACCGCCCGGCGGCTGGCGCACGTCTACGCTGTGCGTCGTGTTCCAGTCGATCTGGGTGGACGACACCTTGCGGCCCTGGTGGCTGACCTCGTAGCCAAGACGGTCGAGATAAGACGGGTCACGGCGCAGCTTCGGGAGCATCTCATTGATAATGATAGACTTCGGCACCCCCCAATAGGGATTGAACTCGACGGTCTCGATCTGGTCCTGGAAGAAATAGGTCTGGTTGGACTTAGACCCCACAACCACCCGCATCGCCACCTGTTCACGGCCTTCGTTGATGTAGTAGGCGGTGTATGCCGGCTGATTGATGAAGACATAGCGCGCGCCGAGATCATCCGGCAACCAGCGCAGCTCTTCCATCGCGATCACCAGCTTGTCGATCTTCTCGGCATTGCTATGGCCCGTAAGCGCCCTGATCGTCGCGCGCCCGACGACTCCGTCCGGCTTCAGGCCCTTTTCTTTCTGGAAGGCTTCGACCACTGCCACGAGTTCCGGCGCATAATCGGGCGTCCCCGCATAGGTGGCCAGAACGGCACCATGTTCGGTCTTCAGATCCTCGGAACCCACAGCCTTGATCACCGCCAGAATATTGGCGAGCTCCGGGTTGCTCTGGCCGGGCTTCAGCAGCGTTCCGGGCGCAATCTCAATCTGGGCACCTGCCTGGCTGTCCGCCGCGCGCAGTCGCGCCAGCTCCGCCTTCATCGCCTGGAACTGGCTATTATCCGGATCGCGGGAGCGCAGATAGGCGGCGACATCGGGGCTGAGCCGCAGCATGTTGAGCACCGGCTTGAGATTGACCGTCTTGCGCTTGAAGTCGTGATAGCCGGAAATCCCGTTCGGATCGATCCGCCCGCGCGCCGTGTCGATGGCATAGGTCAAAAGCTTGGCCGAGAGCGCCACTTCGAACCGGGCGAGATCGCGGGCGAGCCTGTCCGGGTCGGACGGTTCGCCAGCCTGCACCGGCAGCGCCACGACATAGTCCTCTGGCGTCAGCCCGACTGTGTCGGCAGCCGCGAGCCCCGCGACGGCCTGACGCGCGCGCTCGGTGATACCGGTCTCGTTCACCCAGATGAGCGGCTTTCCGTCGTTGTAATAGGCCTCAACCGCCTTGGCGACCTCATCGGGCGCCCGGACGCCGGCATCGCCAAGGAAGCGGCGCACCTGTGGCAGGTCGGTGGTAACGGTGGGCGTCGCATTATCCGTATTCGGGCCAGCAAGCGCAGCCGAAGCCTTGAGCACAATGGCGCGCGTCGCCTCGGCCTTGTAAGTATAGTAGCGTGGGCCGGCAACCTTGGGCAGCGGCTCCGGATCACCCATTTCAAGCCCGCCTCGAGCCTGTGGCTCGATGATCGTGCTCATGCCGGACTTCTGGCTGGTCTTGCCCGGACCACCGCGCAGCAGATCGAGAAGCGTGGCTGCCTCGGACGCCCGCGGCAGGGCGCTGAAGGCCGTTATCGCAGCAAGCGCCGTTGTTGCTGCGATCTTTGTATAGTTTTTCATTCTCGCACTCGTTCCAGATCTGTCGTCGCGAAGCAGCGCACCGGAGGCCGCCGCCATTCATGGCGCGTTTCACTAGCCCAAAGGCATATCATTGAAAAGTTGCTGGCGCTTCGCCAACGAAGCCGAGCGATTTCAATTCTACGTGAATCCGCCAATGCCGAATTGCCGGCATCTGTGCGGACTTTAATGAAAATACTCGTTAAATTTTCCTTTACCGACCGCAGCCAAGCTGCGGACCAGCCGAGAATGGTCAAGAGCCGTCGCGCATTTTAGCAAGGACACGTGCCAAATATGACACGGCCCACACAGCTCACCGCCTCATACGCATCAAACCGGAAAATAGCGCCGCGTGCGATTGGCGAAAGCCACCAGCGCCAGCATGGCCGGAACCTCGACCAATACGCCGACGACAGTCGCCAGAGCCGCACCGGAGTTCAGACCGAAAAGGCTGATGGCAACGGCAACGGCAAGCTCGAAGAAATTCGACGTGCCGATCAGGGCTGCAGGCGCCGCGACACTATGCGGCAAGCGCCACAGATAGGCCCAGCCGTAGGCGACAGCGAAAATCAGAACATTCTGCAAGAGCAGTGGCACGGCGATCAGCACGATCACGACGGGCGAGGCAACAATCGTTTCGGCCTGGAAGCCGAAGAGCAGCACGACCGTCGCCAGCAGGCCGACAATCGAGAACGGCTTGAGCGCTGCGGTGAAACGCGCGACGGCTTGCCCGTCATGGCGGGCATCCAGCCGACGTCGAGTGGCATAGCCGGCAGCGAGCGGGATCACGACGTAGAGTACGACCGAGAGCAGCAAGGTCTCCCAGGGCACGACGACCTCGGTGACGCCAAGCAGGAAAGCGGCGATCGGGGCGAACGCGACCACCATCACCAGGTCGTTGATCGAGACCTGCACCAGTGTGTAGTTCGCATCCCCCCTGACCAACTGGCTCCAGACAAAGACCATGGCCGTGCAGGGCGCGACGCCGAGCAAGATCATCCCGGCGATATATTCCTTGGCATCCTGCGGCGCGACGAGCCCGACGAAGACATACTTGAAGAACAGTATCCCGAGCAGCGCCATGGTGAAGGGCTTGACCAGCCAGTTGACCACCAGTGTCACGCAAAGCCCCTTGGGCTTGCGCCCGACGTCCTTCAGCGAAGCGAAGTCGATGCTGACCATCATCGGATAGATCATCACCCAAATCAGCAGCGCCACGACGAGGTTGACGTTCGCATATTCGATCCCGGCGATCGCTTGGAAAACGCCGGAAAAGGAAAGCCCCAGACCGACACCTGCGGCGATGCAAAGGGCGACCCAGAGCGACAGATAGCGCTCGAAAAAGCCGAGCGGAGATGCAGCCGAGGCAGAGGACATGATGGAAAACCGATCGTTGGCAGATAGTAGACGGAAATACGGCCTCAGGCTTGACCGATATCGGTCAGCCGTTTCTGCAGCGCCAACCTGTCGAGGCTGGCGATCGGCAGGTTGACGAAAATCGAAATGCGATTGTTGAGCATGCGGTAGGCATCGGCGAAAGCGAGTGCCTTTTCAGTGTCGGACCCTTCCACCGCCGCAGGATCAGGAACACCCCAATGGGCGGTCATCGGCTGCCCTGGCCAAACCGGGCAAGCCTCGGCGGCGGCCGCGTCGCAGACCGTGAAGACGAAATCCATCTTCGGTGCACAGGGCACGGCAAACTCCTCCCAGCTTTTCGAGCGCAGGCCAGATGTATCGTAATTTGCCCGCTTCAGGAGCTCGATCGCCATCGGATGAACCTCACCCTTGGGATGCGAGCCAGCGGAATAGGCGGTGAAACGTCCCCGCCCCTCACGATTAAGGCAGGACTCGGCGAGGATGGAACGCGCCGAATTGCCGGTGCACAGGAACAGAACATTAAAATGATCTTGTGTCATTAAAGAAGCCTCTAGCAACGACAGGTGATTTCATCGAGAATCGGACGGCAAATGTCGGCGGAGCCGCCGCAGCAGTCCTCAAGCAGGAAGGCCATCAGCGCACGCATTGCGTCGAGATCAGCCCGGTAACGGATATGGCGCCCCTCCCGCTCGCCGCTGACCAGCCCGGCATTGGCGAGCACGGTGAGATTGGCCGACAGCGTGTTGGCACGAAAATTGAGCGCGGACGCAATCTCGCCCGCGTTGAGACCATCCGGCGCGTGACGCACCAGCAGCCGGAAAATCGCCAGCCGTCCGTCATGACCAAGCGCCGAAAGCGCATCGAGTGTCTGTTTCGTATTCATATTTCCATAAATCATGAATTGTCGAAGTTTTCAAGGGAGGCTTCCGAGAAATTAACATGAGTAGCTTTTTCAATTAATGGAACAGACATTGCAGCGGCCTGATCGAGGGCTAAATATCCCCTATCGCCAGAAACCAACAACAAGGTCTCGAGACTATGAGCAATACCCGCAGCGAAACCGACACCTTCGGCCCGATCGAGGTGGCAGCCGACCGTTACTGGGGCGCACAGGCCGAGCGATCCCGTGGCAACTTCAAGATCGGCTGGGAGAAGCAGCCCCTTTCGGTCGTGCATGCGCTCGGCATCGTCAAGCAGGCCGCCGCGCGGGCCAACATGGCACTCGGCGGCCTTGACCCCAACCTCGGCGAAGTGATCGTTGCGGCGGCGCAGGAGGTGATCGACGGCAAGCTCGACGACCATTTCCCCCTCGTCGTCTGGCAGACCGGATCCGGCACCCAGTCGAACATGAATGCCAACGAGGTGATTTCCAACCGGGCAATCGAGATGCTTGGCGGCGTGATGGGCTCGAAGAAGCCCGTTCACCCCAACGACCATGTCAACATGAGCCAGTCTTCGAACGACACCTATCCGACGGCCATGCACATCGCCTGCGCCGAACAGATCGTCCGCCACCTCATTCCCAATCTGAAGCACCTGCACCAGGCCCTTGACGCCAAGGCGAAATCCTTCGCCCATATCATCAAGATCGGCCGCACCCACACCCAGGATGCCACCCCCCTGACGCTCGGCCAGGAATTCTCCGGCTATGCCGCCCAGGTCGCCTCGGCGATCAAGCGGATCGAGCTGACGCTGCCCGGTTTGTACGAACTCGCCCAAGGAGGCACCGCCGTCGGCACTGGCCTGAACGCCCCCATCGGTTTTGCCGAAAAGGTGGCCGAGGAGATCGCCAAGATCACCGGCCTGCCCTTCGTCACGGCGCCCAACAAGTTCGAGGCGCTGGCCTCCCATGACGCCATGGTCTTTTCCCACGGCGCGATCAATGCCGCAGCGGCCGCCTGCTTCAAAATCGCCAACGACATCCGATTTCTCGGCTCCGGCCCCCGCGCCGGCCTTGGCGAGCTGGCCCTGCCCGAGAACGAACCTGGCTCGTCGATCATGCCGGGCAAGGTCAACCCGACCCAATCGGAGGCCCTCACCCAGGTCTGCGCCCACATCTTCGGCAATCAGGCGGCGATCACCTTCGCCGGTAGCCAGGGCCATTTCGAGCTGAACGTCTACAATCCGATGATGGCCTACAATTTCCTGCAGTCGGTGCAACTGCTCGGCGACGCGGCGCGTTCGTTCACCGACAATTGCGTGACCGGCATCAAGGCGCGCGAGGACAATATCCGCAAGGGCGTGGAAAACTCGCTGATGCTGGTCACGGCGCTGAACACCCGTCTCGGCTACGACACCTGCGCCAAGATCGCCAAGACCGCCCACAAGAACGGCACGACGCTGCGCCAGGAAGCGGTCGGCGGCGGCTATCTCAGCAACGAGGAGTTCGACGAACTGGTGCGGCCGGAGCTGATGATCGGACCGAAGTGAGAGCGGCTCACGTGAATCCGAGGTTGTCCCAAACCACTCGAGACGGCTTTGCACGAATGCTGAGGACGGCAAGTGTCCGTTGGCTGCCATGAGGCTCACCAAGCAATCTGTCGGTCGATACGCTTAGCTTTGTAACAAGATTGTCGTCCTCCAGCAGACAATATTGGGGTTCATCGTCGAACGCATTGCATGCCTTTAACTTCTGGACTTGGTCTTTTGAGGGAACCCTTAGTGCGTCAAGGAGCGTCTTAAGACGGTTGTCAATGTCACCATGGTTCGAGATCAATCTGCCGGGGGCCTGCGCCCTCAATAAGAGGACGTCGATTTCGGCAAAAAGGCTGGTTTTGGCAGAGATCATTGGAATAAAGAGGACCCCGTCGATTGTCATCCGACAAGTAAGCTGAGCGGCATCACGTTGTTCATCTTTCCAATGAAGCACATCACTCAACGGCGGATATGACCAAGCGGCTCTTATTTGAGGCGCAAGCTCCCTCCTTATTTGATTAATCTCTTTCAGGCCTATCTGTTGATGTGGTCGAAGATCGCCATCGAATACCAGTTTGAAATCCATGAAAGGCTCCTCACCAATCTCGATAAGCGGCACCCGCGAAACCAAAGCTACTAGATGGGATCCTATCTAATAAGCGAAAAATGGCAGCAAGCATAAGCTTTAGAATGATTGCAAAACCGACCTCCGCCTCTTAAACCACGGCCATCCGACAACCCGCCTCCGAAAGGCTTTTGACTGATGGCTGACGCTCTCTTTCCCCTTGGCGAAGACACCACCCCTTATCGCAAGATTTCCTCCGACTACGTGTCCGTCGACACGTTCAAGAGCCAGGAGGTCCTGACCGTCGATCCGGAGGGCCTGCGCCTGCTCGCCGAGACGGCATTTGCCGACATCAACCATCTGCTGCGCCCCGGCCACCTCAAGCAGCTCGCCTCGATCCTTCAGGATCCGGAAGCGACCGACAATGACCGCTTCGTCGCCTACGACCTCTTGAAGAACGCCAATATCGCAGCGGGCGGCGTGTTGCCGATGTGCCAGGATACCGGCACGGCGATCATCATGGCGAAGAAAGGCCGCAAGGTCTGGACCGAAGGCGGCGACGATGCGGCGCTGGCCAAGGGTGTAATGGATGCCTACGAGCATAAGAACCTGCGTTATTCGCAACTCGCGCCGCTCAAGATGTTCGAGGAAAAGAACACCAAGACCAACCTGCCGGCGCAGATCGACATCTACGAGGAAGGCGAGGACGCCTACAAGTTCCTGTTCATGGCCAAGGGCGGCGGCTCCGCCAACAAGACCTTCCTCTACCAAGGCACACCCTCGCTGCTCACCCACGACCGGATGATCGACTTCCTCAAGGACAAGATCCTGTCGCTCGGCACAGCCGCCTGCCCTCCTTACCACCTGGCGATCGTCATCGGCGGTCTGTCGGCCGAGATGAACCTGAAGACGGTCAAGCTCGCGTCCGCCCGCTATCTCGACAGCCTGCCGACTGAAGGTTCGGAAAGCGGCCACGCTTTCCGCGATCTGGAGATGGAAAAGGAAATCCACAAGCTGACTCAGTCGCTCGGCGTCGGCGCCCAGTTCGGCGGCAAGTATTTCTGTCACGACGTCCGGGTGATCCGCCTGCCCCGTCACGGCGCTTCGCTGCCCATCGGCCTTGGCGTCTCCTGTTCCGCCGACCGCCAGGCACTTGGCAAGATTACCAAGGATGGCATCTACATCGAACAGCTCGAGACCGATCCGTCGAAGTACATGCCAGAAATCGACGAGACCGCACTGTCCTCGTCGGTGGTCAAGATCGACCTCGACCAGCCGATGAGCGCGATCCTTGCCGAGTTGACCAAGCACCCGGTCAAGACGCGCCTGTCGCTGACCGGCACGATCATCGTCGCCCGCGACCTCGCTCACTCCAAGATTCGCGAGCGGCTGGAGAAGGGCGAAGGTATGCCGGAATACCTGAAGAACCACCCGGTCTACTATGCCGGCCCGGCCAAGACCCCGGCCGGCTACGCCTCCGGCTCCTTCGGACCGACGACGGCCGGCCGCATGGACAGCTATGTCGACCAGTTCCAGTCCTTCGGCGGTTCGATGGTCATGCTGGCCAAGGGCAACCGCTCGCGCGCCGTGCGCGAAGCCTGCAAGACACATGGCGGCTTCTACTTGGGTTCCATTGGTGGTCCGGCCGCCCGCCTTGCCCAAGACTGCATCAAGAAGGTGGAGGTTCTCGAGTATCCGGAACTCGGAATGGAAGCCGTCTGGAAGATCGAAGTCGTGGATTTCCCGGCTTTTATCGTCACCGACGACAAGGGCAATGATTTCTTCCAGGAATTCAATCTGGGCTGAACCAACAGAAGAAAAATGAACAACAAGGGGCGGCGCCAATGCGCCGTCCTTTTCTATTTGCGGTAATTTTTACATTTAAAAACAATAGATTATGGCATTTCTCCCAGAGGCTGCAAAGATTACCAGACTATTTCTGGCACTCCGGACTTTAAATGTTTTCAAACATTTTCCGTCTAACTATCAAAAAGGATCGTGGATCCGACAGACAAATGGAGTTCGCCGATGAACACGGCAACGACGCCCAAGGCACAGATTCCCGACATCGCGGCGCAGATCACCTATGCCATGCGCACGATGGGCGTCCCCCCTATTCCGCGGAATTATGAGCTGTTCTATGAAGCCTATATCGGCTCCAATCCGACCCTGACCAGAGAACTTGCCGCGCTCGGCAGCAAGGCGACTCAGGAAGAACTCGACGAACTCGGCCAACAGTATTTCGGCAATCACCAGAGCCGGGTGATAGAGAACGCCCATTCCAAGATCATCTCCGAACTCGATGGCCTGCTGCATCTGTTGAAACAGGAGCAGACTTCACTCGAAAGTTACAACAAGCTGCTCGGCGAGACCTACAGCCGCATCAATACGAAGAACACGGCAAGCGTCGACATCCTGCGCAGCGCCATCACGCTGTTGACCGAGGCCACTGACACGACCATGGCCCATGGCGAGCAAACGGTCGAACAGGTCACTCAGAAGTCCCAGGAAATGGACCAGGTCCGCAAGGAGCTGGACGAGTACAAGCGCATCGCCAATACGGATTCGCTGACGCGCATTGCCAATCGCCGCGCCTTCGACGAACGTCTGGCATCGATATACAATGCTTCCACCAGCGCACCACTGACCTCCCTGGTGCTGGCCGACATCGACAATTTCAAGAAGATCAACGACACCTATGGTCATCCCGTGGGCGACAAGATCCTCGCCACCGTCGCCACGGTGATCCGCGCCAATGTCCGCAAGGACTGCTTCGTCGCCCGCACCGGCGGCGAGGAATTTGCCATCATCATCGACGGCAACACGGCCGAAGAGGTCAATCAAATGTGCGAGCGGGTTCGCAGCGCGCTCGAGACGACGCCGTTCAAGAATTCCCGAACAGGCGTCAATTATGGTCCAATCACCCTCTCGCTCGGCTTCTGCATGGCCGGCAGCGCCGACGACCCCGGTGAACTTTACTCGAAAGCGGACATCGCTCTGTATTGCGCCAAGCATGCCGGTCGCAATCGGACAAAAATCTTCGAGGACGGCATGAAGAAGGACTTCACCAAGAGCTGGCTGATCTACAGGCGATGACCCTCGCCTGAAGCTTCAAGGACAAGCGGAGGTACCGCTGGCCTTGGCGATGGCAATCAGCTCGGGCCGATACTCGAAGTGCATGGTGTCATAGTGATACCAGCGGCCGCCCCAGACAAACCCGTGGCGCTCGAAAACGTCGATGATCTCCATCGGATACTTGTTCGCATAATTGGGAACATTGCCCGGCTTGCCACCCGACCAGATCCAGTAGTCGGCATATTTCGTATTGATGTCGATCGCCGCGCCAAAACTGTGCACCGACATGTTGGGGGCGTTCGCCACCTTGCGCCAGTTGAAAGTGCCGGCAGAGGGGGACAGGTATTTCTTCAGGGCAGGCTTTGCCGCAAGTTCGTCGCGAACCTTTTCAAGGGCTGCCGCCGCGCCCTGTCTCTTCGTCAGCCGCACGCTTTTGCCAAACCATGCGACCCTGACGAGCGACCGCTCCACTTCACGTGCCGACGCCCCGTAAAGCCGCATCATCAATGAATCGCTGCGAATGCGTCCTGGATCGAAATTGACATCCGGCTTCATTTCACAGGGTCCGAGCGGATAGTCCTGAGAGAGGCTGTCTTCGACATCGCCCTGCGCGAGCTTGGCAAAGTGGTCCTTCGCCTTACCGTCGTCGATCAGCAATGGAGCGCTACCATCACGAAACATCAAGCGACCGTCCTCGACGCCGCTGATTGTTTCCGGATAAGCGGCGACGAGTAATCCGAGCTTGTCGGAGAGGCTCAGTTCGACAGATTGGGCCGGCCCAGGAGCGAACATTTGACAGGCAGCGACCACCGCCGCGAAATATCCAGATTTTTCCATGCCGCGCTCCCGCCCAAAGCCCCTTTGCAACGGCAAGGTTCGCATGATGCGGCTTGCACGACAATGCGTCAGGTGGAGACTACCGCGCGACAGCTTCACCACATGGTGTTCGCGGCCCGCTCAGGCCACGTGCGGTCATAGCTTTCCTTGTCGAAATCGGCCTTTGCGGCCTGCAACAGGTCACCCGGCGATGGCAGGTCCTTCGGGTCGACAAAGTTCTCCGGTTGCCACAACCCCGCCCGCATAATCGCGCGGGCGCACTGGAAATAGACCTCGTCGAGGGTCACCAACACGACGGTGCGCGGATGTCTTCCGTCCATCTCAAAGCTGGAGAGCCGAGCGGGATCGGCCGAAACGACGGCCCGGCCATTGATTCGCATCACCGTGTTCGAGCCCGGAATGAGGAACATCAACGCCACACGCGGATCACGCACGATGTTCAGAAGCGAATCGATCCGATTGTTGCCGCGCCAGTCCGGGATGGCGACCGTCTTTTCATCCTCTACCCGTACGACCGCGCCACGATCACCGCGCGGCGAGCAGTCGAGCCCTTCCGGCCCGACGGTCGCCAGCGCCAAGAAGGGCGACGCCTCGATCATCCGACGGTATTCCAGCGTCAGCCTGTCCGTCACCTTGACCAGCGAAGCCTCGCTCACGCCCTGATAGATTTCCCTCAGGGCTTCGACTGTGCGGATGATCGTCATGGTCTCTCTTTCCGGCTCATTGACAATGCCCCAGATACGAACGGACCTTATCAGTATGATGACGCCGCGCGCAGTGGCAAGGGATTGCCGAGACCAACAGCCAGATGATCAGAAAGCAGAAAGGCCGAAACCTCGGAAATGACGCCCGGCGCGCTGACAATCCGGCGATGTCCCTGCCCATTCGCCCAGTAGTGGCGGACAAGATCGGAAACTCCGACATAACGTTTGGCTTGGGCGGCGCTGACCTCCTTGTCATCCTCGGCATGGACGACCAGCAACGGCTTGCCAAGCCGAAGCGCAATCGGCACGCAATCCAGCGCATCCACACCACAGCCAACCAGCCGTTGCGTCCTGTCGACCAGCGCCCGCTGCGTGGCCTTGGTCAGGCCGACCATCCAGGAGAAACCGTCGAACACGTCTTCAATGCGCGACGGCGATCCGATCACCGCAAGCCGCCCGGCGTAAAGCGCGGGGATACCGGGAAAACTGCCTCCAGCAGCCGTCATCAGCGCCGCGCCACCGAAAGAGTGTCCGACGGCCGCATCAAACGGCCCGAAACGTTCCTGCACCGTGGCCATAGCTTCGGCCGCCATGCGCATGTCAAGGCGACGGCCGGACGACCGGCCGTGGCCGGGAAGATCGACAACAAACACCTCGGCGCCCGCGTCGCGCAATCCCAGGGCCATATCTGCAAGATATTCGGCACGCGACCCCCAGCCATGAATCACCAGCACCCGTGGCGCAGAGCAGCCCGATGCCGCGATGCGCTGGACACCGATAGTCATCTCCGGACCTTGCACGAGGATTTTCTCGGCCTGCGCGAGTTTCCGAGCGCCTTCAGCGAAAGTGGCTTTCGCCTTGGCCACTTTCGGCCGCTTCGCCGGCGTGCGGCAGAACAGGGTGAGCGCGAGCTGGCTTGCAAGCTCCGGCGAGATTCGCCCGAGGCGGGAGAAACCGAATCGGGTGACCTTATCAGCAAAGGATGGCATAGTCGGATTCCCCATAAATGTTCAACGATGAACAATAAAGTACAGCAATGAACAAAAATCAAGCCCTGCCCTGGGACCACCCGCGTTTCAAGAGCTGGGTCAGTGTCGGTCGCGCCTGCCAACTCATGCAACAGGCGTTGACGCGGGCGCTTGCACCGCTCGACCTCAAGCCGCCACACCTCGATATTCTGGTCAATCTCTACCGCTTCGAGGCCATCTCGCAGCAGGAGTTGGCCCGCAAACTGCTGGTCGGGCGCTCCAACATGAGCATGCTGCTGCCCCAGATGGAGAAGCGCGGACTGATCGAACGCCGCGCCGACGCCCGGGACAAACGCATCCTGCGCCTGTTCCTCACTGAGAACGGCCGCGAACTGACGGCCCGCGCCATGGCGATCCAGACGGATCTGATCGAGCGGACCCTATCGGCGACACCGATCGAAGACTGCCTGTTGATGGCCGGCACCATGGAAAAACTGATCACCCGGCTACTGAGCGAGGAAGAGACAGAGAGCTGAACCCAACCCGCCGGCAAGACCGGGCCTACCGGCTCAGTCCCTTGTCCGCCAGTTCCCGCTCGTAATCGGCAAACTTGCTCTCCCCGGCCTCGCCCAGTTCGCGCAGATAGCTCCAGGTGAAGATGCCGCTGTCATGGCCGTCGTCGAACGCGATTCGCACGGCATAGTTCCCGGTCGGCGTCACGGCGGAAATCGCCACCTGCCGCTTGCCCGGCACGGTCACCTTTTGGCCCGGGCCATGGCCCTGCACTTCCGCCGAGGGTGACAGGACCCGGAGCATCTCGGCCGGCAGCGCGGCAATCACGCCGTCGTTGAAGGTCACCGACAATGTGCGCCGGTCCTTCGACACCTTGAGTTCGGTCGGCCAGAATTCGCTCATTTTCGCATCCGTCAATTTTGTCTGATCCTCGAGCACTATGCCCACCTATTGTGCGGCGCAAGACATTTTGCCAGCGACGCGCGCACCCATTTGCTTGACGCGGCGCGCCCTGCTGACCATCTTAGCTGAACAACGAGAGGTCTTACCGTGAATTTCAGCGCCGGGCCGTGGCAGGACGCCACTGCACTTCAGTCGAGCGACGCACCGATGATCGACCCGTTTGGACGGGCGGTCACCTATTTGCGCGTGTCAGTCACCGACCGCTGCGATTTCCGTTGCACCTATTGCATGGCGGAGAACATGACCTTCCTGCCGAAGAAGGATCTACTGACGCTGGAGGAGCTAGACCGGCTCTGTTCCGCCTTCATCACCAAAGGCGTGAAGAAGCTCAGGCTGACGGGCGGCGAGCCGCTGGTCCGCAAGAACATCATGTTCCTTGTCCGTAGTCTGTCGCGCCATCTCGACAGCGGCGCGCTTGAAGAACTGACACTGACCACCAATGGTTCGCAGTTGGCGCGTTTTGCCGCCGAGCTCGCCGGCTGCGGCGTCCGCCGCATCAACGTCTCGCTCGACACGCTCGACTCGGAAAAATTTCGTACCATCACCCGCTGGGGCGAATTCGACAAGGTGATGGAGGGCATACGCGCCGCCCAGGCCGCCGGGATCCGTGTCAAGCTCAATGCTGTGGCGCTCAAGGGCTTCAACGAGGACGAAATCCCCGAGATGATGCGCTATGCCCATGCAAATGACATGGACCTGACGCTGATCGAGACCATGCCGATGGGCGAGACCGGTGAGGACCGCACCGACCAGTATCTGCCACTCTCCTTGGTGCGGCAACGTCTCGAGGAAGACTTCACCCTCACCGACCTGCCACTCTCGACAGGCGGCCCGGCGCGCTATGTCGCGGTGAAGGAAACCGGCGGCAAGCTCGGTCTGATCACACCGATGACGCATAATTTCTGCGAAAGCTGCAACCGCGTGCGGCTTACCTGTACCGGAACGCTTTACATGTGCCTAGGTCAAGACGACGCGGCCGATCTGCGCATGGCCCTGCGTGCCTCCGACGACGACGCCTTTGTCTCGGCAGCGATCGACGAGGCCATAGGACGCAAGCCGAAGGGGCATGATTTCATCATAGACCGGAATCACCGCCGCCCGGCCGTCGCCCGCCACATGAGCGTCACCGGGGGCTAAATCGTCGTCCGTCCCACCCTACCCCAACAGTCCCCAAACACGTCGCACATTGCTTTTGCGACCGCCCGTTCATCGGCCAACAAAGGCGATACCGCTCGCTCACCGCTTCCGTTAGAACAGGTCTCCCAGAGTCCAGGAACACCGCGCATGGCATTGTCCAAGAATACGACGGGAGCGCTGCTGATGGCGCTCGCGATGGCAGGCTTCACGTTCAACGATGCACTTACCAAGGGGGTAACCCCGCTGATGAATGTCGGCCAGTTGATGTTCGTGCGCGGCGCGATCACCACGATCCTGGTCTATGGGGTGGCTCGCCATATGGGTGCTATCGGCCACATCCGCATGCTGACGCAACCCACGGTGCTGCTGCGCATGCTGTTCGAAACTCTGGCCGCAGTGACCTTCCTGAACGCGCTGGGCGTCATGCCGCTCGCCAATATCTCCTCGATCCTCCAGTCCCTGCCGCTGGCGGTGACGCTCGGGGCGGCGCTCTTCCTCGGTGAGCCCGTCGGCTGGCGGCGCTGGATGGCCATAGGCATCGGCTTCCTCGGCGTCCTGATCATCATCAGGCCCGGCCCGGAAGGCTTCACCATGGCCTCGCTCTACGTGTCGCTGAGCGTTCTCTTTGCCGCCGCCCGCGACCTCGTTACCAAGAGGATCGATCCTGGCATCTCCTCCCTTACCGTCACGCTTAGCACCGCGGTTGGGATCACTATCGTCGGTGGCTGTCTGATCGGGCCGCTCGGCGGCTGGCAGCCAATGAGCGTGTCGACTTGGGGTATTCTGCTGCTTGCCTCTTGCCTGATCTCCATCGGCTATCTGGCGATCATCATGGCCATGCGCACCGGCGAGATCTCCTTCATCGCCCCGTTCCGCTACACCAGCCTGCTCTGGGCCGTAACGCTTGGCATGATCTTCTTCGGCGAGGTTCCGGACATGTGGATGGCGACAGGCACGGTGATCGTCATCGGCTCGGGTCTTTATGCCTTCTATCGAGAGAACAAGCGTCGCTCGGAGATGGCCAGCAGACAGGTCCCGTCGTCGGAGACGGCGGCATGATACCGACAACCGCGCGACCGTTGCTGACGCAGGAAACCAAAGCTTGAAGACCGCACGCTTTCTCGACCGACAGTCTCCGCCCCATATCGTCACGCTGGTGGCGATCGCCGGTCTCTCGGCGCTGACGATGAACATCTTCCTGCCAGCGCTGCCGAGCATGGCCAAGGATTTTGGCGTATCTTACGGCACGATCCAGATCCTGATCTCGGGCTATATCGCCATGACGGCGCTCATCCAGTTGGTCATAGGCCCCTTGTCCGACCGATTCGGTCGCCGCCCGACCGTGTTGGGCAGTCTCTGCCTGCTGCTGGTCGCCTCACTCGTCTGCATGCTGGCGACGGACATCTACACCCTGGTCGCCGCCCGCATGGTGCAAACCGCCGTCGTCGCAGGCATCGTCCTGTCGCGCGCCATCGTCCGCGACATGGTACCGATGGAGCAGGCCGCCTCGATGATCGGCTATGTCACCATGGGCATGACGATCGTGCCGATGATCGGCCCGACACTTGGCGGCGTACTCGGCGACGCCTTCGGCTGGCGCGCCAATTTCGCAGCGCTCGTCCTTCTCGCCGCGGTCGTTCTGGCCCTGGTCTGGACCGACCTTGGCGAGACCAACCACAATCGCAGCGCCAGCTTCTCGGCGCAGTTCAGGGCCTGGCCCGGACTGCTCGCCTCGACGCAATTCTGGGGTTATTCCGCCGTCGTCACCTTTACCTCCGGCGCCTTCTTCGCCTTTCTCGGCGGAGCGCCCTTCGTCGGCGCGACACTGCTGGAGATGAACCCGAGCACACTCGGACTTCAGTTCGTCTTCATCGCCGCAGGCTACATGATGGGGAACTTCCTGTCCGGCCGCTACGCGCGACGCTTCGGCACATTCATCATGATGCTGGCCGGCACCCTCGCACTGATCCTTGGCACGCTGGTTCCGATGCTGCTCCTGCTGGCGGGCGCAAAATCGGCGCTTGCCTTCTTCGGTCCGCAGGTCATCGTCGGCTTCGGCAACGGCCTGACGCTACCGAGCGCCAATGCCGGCGTCGTCAGCGTCAGACCGCATCTTGCCGGCTCGGCCTCCGGCCTCAGCGGCGCGATCTCCATGGGTGGCGGCGCGGCGAGCTCGCTTTTCGCCTCGGCGATCCTCAGCGTCGAGACAGGCGCCATGCCACTGTTGCTGGTCATGCTGACCTGTGGCGTACTCGCACTCGCGGCACTCCTCTTGCTGCGTTATTCTGACCCGACAGACAGCTGGAGAAGCGAAGAGAGATGACCGGCGACGGCAATCCCCCAGGCCTTATCCTTGCCGGCGGCCTGTCCCGCCGGATGGGGCGTGACAAGGCGAGTGCACTGCTTGCCGGCCGCCCGATGATCGATCGCATCGCGGAACGGCTGCGGCCGCAGGTGTCAAGCCTGGCGCTCAACGCCTGCGAGGGCTTTGCCGGTGTGCGCGACCTTCCGCTTGTCCCTGATCTGCATATGGATCGCCCCGGACCTCTTGCCGGCGTGCTGGCCGGCCTGCGCCATGCGGCGGCCTTGCCGGATGCGCCCGGCCACCTGCTGACCGTCCCGGCCGACACACCCTTTCTGCCAACGGACCTTGTTTTGCGGCTTGTAGGCCAAGCCGACGACCGCACGCGTATCGTCCTTGCCTCGTCCGCCGGCCAGATCCATCCGGTCATCGCCCTCTGGCCGCTGTCACTTGCCGACGATCTGGAAGGCTGGATGGCTTCGTCGGACAATCGCCGCCTGCAAAGCTACATCGCCCGCCACCCCGCGATCGCCATCGACTTTGCCCTGGTCGACACACCGGCTGGTACCCTTGACCCGTTCTTCAACGTCAACACTCCGGAAGATCTCGCTACGGCCGAGCGCTTCATCGAGGTCCTGTCGCGATGACCACATTCCCCCGCATCTTTGGCATTTCCGGCTGGAAGAATTCCGGCAAAACCGGTTTAGCCGTACGGCTTGTCGATGAGTTCACCCGGCGCGGCTATCGCATCTCGACCATCAAGCACGCCCATCACGATTTCGACATCGACAAGGTCGGCGCCGACAGCTATCGCCACCGCGGCGCCGGCGCGCATGAAGTGGCGATCGTGTCGGGCACCCGCTACGCGATCATGCACGAATTGCGTGGCCGCGAGGAGCCAACCTTCAAGGAGATCCTCGCCCGGCTGGCCCCCTGCGACCTCGTGCTGATCGAAGGCTACAAGCGCGAACCAGTGCCAAAGATCGAGGCCCGTCGACTTGAATCGAAAAATCGCGAACCACTCGCGCCCTCCGATCCATACATCGTCGCAATCGCCGCCGATCACGCGGTTGCGGACAAGAACCTACCGGTTTTCGATCTCGACGACACCCACGCGATCGCCGATTTCATCGCCCACATCACCGGTCTGCCAGAACTCAACCCCTGATTGGCGAACGAACCGCAATGTAGAGAAGGCCGCCGAAATCGTCGGCGGCCTTTGCATTGATACCGACCGCTTTGATTAGCGGTTATCCACCGCAGCGGGACGAACCAGCGAGGTCACACGACGGATCGCGACGCGACGGTTTTGCTGTTCAGCTTGCGCCGTGCGGATCTTCAGGTAGCGCTCGCCATAGCCCTGGACAGAGAGGTTTTCCGGCGGGATGCCGTAGACTTCACTCAAGAGGTTGGCGACGGTCTCGGCGCGCTTGTCGGACAGGATCAGGTTCGACCGGTCGGAGCCGACTGCATCGGTATGGCCTTCGATCAGAAAGGTCTCGCCCGGATCCTTGGCAAGAACCTGCTCCATCGCCTCGGCTACCCGGCGAAGCGTCTTCGCCTGGGCGAGCGGCACCTCAGCCGAGCCCGACGGGAAAGTGATCGTATCGAGGTCGATACGGCGGACCTTGTCGCGAAGACGGGCGGACGACTTCACCTCCTCGATCGAATAGACGCGCTCGACGCGCTCGACGGGTGGCTGGGCGAGGAAGTCGTAGTAATCGCGATCGGGTGCGTTCGAGGTGGTGACGATATAGTCCTGAACCGGAATGCTGAGCCGCATCGGCGGCAGGCTGGATCCGACGTCGACATAGACATGCGGCTCTGCACGGTCGGCCTCCGGCGCATAGAACAGCACATATTCGTCACCGCCCACAGTGAAGCGCGAACGCAGGATGATGTCTCCGTAGCGGTTGTAGACGGTCACCAGACGCGACCCGTCATGACGTTCGATGGTCTCGCGAACCCGCCCTCGCGAGAGTTCCTCGTAAAACGTTTGCCCCTCATCATAGCGCAGACGCGAACGATCGTCTCCGCGAACCACCTCATGGTTGCCCACGTTGATGATTGTGCGGTTATCGGTTTCTTCGATCACGCGCACCTCGTTCACTTGGTTCACCTGGTTGGTGACGTTGGAAACATTGTTCGTCACATTGGTGACATTGGTCACGTTCATCACATTGGTGACGGAGGTCGGCACGTCGAAGGTTGGGGCAGTATCCGTCGTCTTGCCCTTTTCACCAATGATGGCCTCCATCACCTTCGGTTCGAATCTCGGCGACGTTCCCTGGGCCTCGGCATCGCTTGTCGGCGCGGCGACAACCGGGATCTCCTCACGCAGCATGGTGCGCGCATCGCGCACGTCGGCGCCCCCGGTGTTGTCGGCGTCCTTGTCACTGTCGAGAACGGCAGCACCGTTATCGACTGGCAGGACCACGGTCTCGGCGGTCTTGGCCGGATCCTCAGCAATCTGCAGCTTGTCCTCCTCGCTGCGCTTGTCAATGACATCTACGATAGGCGCGTCCGCCGGCGGCTCGACTGCGGGAACGAGAACCTGTTCACCAGCGGGCTGCTGATCCGGCGCGGGCGCCGACTGGGCTTGCGGTTCGACCGGCATGTCGCCCTGCGTCGAATCCGGCGCAGGTTTCATCGCGTCATTGGTGAGTGGACTGTCCGCCGGCTGTTCGGCCGGGGCCGGTTCTTCTGCCGGGGCCTGATCCGCAGCAGGCTGATCCGAGGGGGTGGCCTCATCGACCGGAGCCTGCGGGATCGGGGCAGCCTCTTCAGCCGGAGCTTTCTCCGACGGCACCTGATCAACCGGCGCGGCTTCTGCAGGCGCCTGCGGTTCTGCCGCAGGGCAAGCATCGGCGGACGCCGCCTGCGATCCGTCGGCACAGCTCACGGCTTCCGCAGTCGGCTGTTCCACCTGCGGCTGCTCGGCTGCCTTTTGCGCCTCATCGGTCGCCTGTTGCTCAGCGGCCTGCTGGGCCTCCTCGGCTGCTTGTTGCTCAGCGGCCCGCTGGGCTTCCTCCGCCGCCTGTTGCTCGGCCGCCTTTTGTGCCTCATCGGCGGCCTGCTGTTCGGCCGCCCTCTGGGCCTCCTCGGCTGCCTGCTGCTCAGCGGCCTGCTGGGCTTCCTGCGCCGCCTGTTGCTCGGCAGCTTTTTGCGCCTCATCGGCGGCCTGCTGTTCGGCAACACGCTGGACGTCGATCGCATCGCAACTCGCCTGATCGGCAGCCTGGCTTCCGTCGCTGCACGTCACGGCAGTCTGCGCGACCAGCACGGCTGTGGACAAGCTCGAACTCGCGTGGCTGGCGGCGGCCGCCGCGCTTGGCTCGACCATGGCGGCGGCCGTCAAAACCGGCACCGTGACGGTGGCGAACAATCGGGATCTCAGATTCATATTCGTTTCCTTGCGAAACGCGTAACCACGCGGACATTCTTGCTTGCAGGAGCCAATGGACAGGCGGCTTTTTTGAGGCCGCACAAGTCTCTCACCCCGATCGGGGCAGAAGCTAGCGCTACCTAAATTAACCCTGGCTGAACGAAAAAAATGCGCCCCGCCTGTGCATTTTCCGATCCATTGACCCCGATCCCAAGCGCTCCCGCTATTACTCAGCCGTACAATTTTTGCCGAGCGTATGTCTTTGCAGTTGATTTTCCGCGAGAAAGAGTAGGAATATCGACGAAGGTACGGCACGGGGTTGCCGCGCTTGCCCGGTTCAGCGCAGGAATCATAACAACCGCGCGAACAACCAACAGAGAGGATCTCATGCGTATTTCGACACGTTTCTTTGCCGCAGCCTCGATTGCCGCACTGTCGCTTTTTGCCGGCACAGCAATGGCCGAAGGCGAAAAGCTGATCATCGGCACCGAGGGCGCCTATCCGCCTTTCAACAATCTCGAATCGGACGGCACGCTCGTCGGCTTCGATATCGACATCGCCAAGGCCCTTTGCGATGAAATGAAGGTCACCTGTGAATTCGTCACCCAGGATTGGGACGGCATCATCCCGGCGCTTCAGGCCAAGAAGTTCGACGCCATCATCGCCTCCATGTCGATCACGCCGGAGCGCAAGGAAAAGGTCGACTTCACCGACAAGTACTACAACACCGGACCGGCCCTTGCCGTGCCGAAGGATTCAACCATTACCGGCCTGGCCGATCTGAAGGGCAAGGTGCTCGGCGCCCAGTCCTCCACGACCCATGCCAACTATGCTGAAAAATACGCCACCGGCGCGGAACTCAAGCTCTACCCGACCACCGACGAATACAAGCTCGACCTCGAAGGCGGCCGTGTCGACGCCGTCATCGACGACGTCGTCGTTCTGTCGGAATGGGTGAAGTCCGAGGCCGGCGCCTGCTGCAAGATCGCCACGGCGCTGACACCTGACGTCGAAATCAATGGCCCGGGCGCCGGCATTGCCGTCCGCAAGGGCGAAACCGCACTTGCTGAAAAGTTCAATGCTGCGATCAAAGCGATCCGCGCCAACGGCAAGTACAAGGAAATCAACGACAAATACTTCGATTTCGACGTTTACGGCGACTAAGCGCCGAAAATCAGAGCCTCGGATGGCGGAAGGCTTGCACTTCCGCCATTTCTGTTTGACAACAAACGACAATAATTTGCGGCTCGAACCGCAGAGGGGAATTTCAGCATGAGCGGATTATTTTCCGCCCTCGGGTCGTTCTGGACCTGGTTTCAGTATGTCTTCGATCCGCTATGCGGTCCGGCCGGCGTCTTCACCCTGTTTGGCAGTTCCTCAATCGTCGCTTGCGGTGCGAGCGGCTGGGGCGATGAGATCGCTTTCGGCGTCAAGGTCACCATATCCCTTGCCCTTGCAACCTTGCCAATTGGACTGCTGCTGGGCTTTCTGGTCGCCTTGGCCATGCAATCAGAAGAAAAGACCCTGCGTCTTGCCGGCGGCATCTATACGACGATCTTCCGCGGCCTGCCCGAGCTGCTGACGCTGTTCATCGTCTATTACGGTGTGCAGATGGGCATCCAGTCGATCCTTGCCTGGTTCGGCTACAATGAGCGTATCGAGATCAACGCCTTTGCTTCCGGCATGATCGCGCTCTCCGTGGTTTTCTCCTCCTATTGCTCTGAAGTGCTGCTCTCGGCTTTCCGTGCCATTCCAAAAGGCCAGTATGAGGCCGGCGATGCGCTTGGCCTGCATCGAGCCCGGACCATGCGGCTGATCATCCTGCCGCAATTGATCCGCATTGCCTTACCAGGCCTCGGAAATCTCTGGATGAACCTATTGAAGGACACCGCGCTCGTCTCGGTCATCGGACTTTCCGACATCCTGCGCCAGACCGGCATCGCCGCAAAGGTTAGCAAGGAGCCCTTTTTCTTCTATCTGCTCGCCTGCGCCCTCTTCCTCGTCCTTGCCATGGTCTCATCTATCGGCATCAGCGCGATCGATCGCTGGAGCAACCGCGCCGGAGCCCGCCGATGAGCTACGCCACACACCTCATTCCCCCACGTCCTGCGCCGCCGCAACAGAGTACCGCATTGAACGGTACGCGAATCCTCGGACTGGCCGGCCTGATGCTCTGGCTCCTCCTCGGGCTGGCACTCGCCTATATGATGGTCAGCAACTGGGACACCGATAAATTCATCAAATACGGACCACGCTACCTGTCCGGGCTTTGGGTGACCATGACGCTGGTCATCACCTCAATCACATGCGGCGCACTTCTTTCCGTCCCGATCGCCTTCGCCCGCATGTCGAAGAACCGGGTCCTTAACATTCTCTCCTATTCCTATGTCTATGTCTTCCGCGGCACGCCGCTGCTCGCCCAGATCTACATGATCTACTACGGACTGGGCTCGTTCCGGCCGCAAATCGAAGCGATTGGCCTGTGGTGGTTCTTCCGCGAGGCGTGGTATTGCGCATTGCTGTCGATGACGCTCAACACCGCGGCCTATCAGGCGGAAATCCTGCGCGGTGCGATCCAGAGTGTGTCACGCGGCCAGACGGAGGGCGCCAAGTCACTGGGCCTTGGGCCCTTTATCACCTTCCGCAAGATCATTCTGCCGCAGGCCCTGATCGTGGCGCTGCGGCCATACGGCAACGAGATCATCCTGATGATCAAGGGCTCGGCCATCGTGGCAGTCGTGACCGTTCTCGACCTCATGGGACAGACCCGTTACACGTTCTCGCGCACTTTCGACTACCAGGCCTATCTGTGGGCAGCGATCTTCTATCTATCGATCGTCGAGGCTATGCGCCATATCTGGGCGGCCATGGAAGCGCGCCTGACGCGCCACCTCAAGCGCTAGGCGGTTGGCAGCACTCCACTAGGAAGGCTGCCAACACTCTGTTTTCTCTTGAGAATTCCGAACGGAAAAGCCGCACGTTAAGCTTCAGTTAACCTTGCAATGTTTCCCTATCAGATAGGCCGCTCCCGTGGCGCGGCCGATCGGTCCGCCGAAGCGGAACACCGCCGGCTCCGGTCCTCTGGATAAGGGAACGAAGACGAGGTTGTCATGAACCACGAAATGGAACTGATGCTGAAGGGTTACGGCCTGACGACGGCGCAAATCCTCTATCGCTTGCCCGACCACCCGACCCTGCTCCAGAGCTATGTCTGGCAGCACTATGATCTGGCGCCGGATTTCCCCGAAATGAAGGGCTTCCTCAAGTTCTGGCAGGAGAAACTCGACGGGCCGCTGCATTCCGTGAGCTACGTGCACAAGCGACTGGTGGCCGCCAATGAATGGCGCGCGCTAAAGGGCGAACTTATCCTGCACTGACGCTCAGCAAGCACTTCGCTCCGGACGAACTCAGTGTCGTCCGGTTCGCGGTGCGGAGCGACGGTCCCGTGCAATACCGATCGAAAGCATCTCCCGAGAAAGGAGCCGAGCGTCACGTTGGCCACCAGTTCGCCGAAGGAGCAGACGAACCCGCCCTCTGGATGAAAAGTCCTCTGCGATCCACCAGCCCCGCCGCCAGTCCTTCCTGCTTTCATGGGCCCCGCCGCGCGTCAGCGAAGCACCTTAAGGCTCTCCGTTCCGCACCGCACGCATTGCCAAAACCAGGAGGACCCTTTAGAGGCTGGCCCAAAGGGGCGCCGGCTGTCGGCGCGCCGCGAGTGGAGTTCTCCATGGCCAAGATCGACGAAGATGCGCTGGCAGAAGCCTACAACCGGGCGCTCGCGCTAGAGAAAGACGGCGACATAGACGCCGCCGTCAAAGCCTATCATGAAGTACTGGCGATCGACCCGGAAGACCATGGCGGCGCATCCGTCCGCATCGCCTCGCTCGGCCGGGGCGAAGCCCCACCGAAGGCCCCTGACGCCTATGTCGAGACCCTGTTCGACCAGCACGCCGAAGCCTTCGAGGACATTCTCGTCGAACAACTCGGCTATGCGGTGCCGGTCATGGTCCGCCAGAAGCTGCAGGCACTCAGTCTCGGCCCGTTCAAGCGCATGCTCGATCTAGGCTGCGGCACGGGCCTGACCGGCGGCACACTGCGCGATATGGTCGACGGCATAACCGGCATCGACCTTTCCGAGAACATGGTTGAGATCGCCCACGAAAAGGATCTCTACGAGACCCTCTACGTCGCCGAGGTCGAGGATTTTCTCGAAGACAATGACGAAGAGGCTTTCGACTTGATCACCGCAACCGACGTGCTGCCCTATCTCGGCGCGCTGGAACCGCTGTTCTTCGGCGCCGCCGAGAACATGGCCGATGGCGGCCTGTTCATTTTCTCGTCGGAAACACTGCCCGACGATATTCTGGCCGGTCGACCTTACATGGTCGGCCCCCACCAGCGTTTCGCTCATTCGGAAGCCTATGTCCGCGAACGCCTGGCCGCGACCGGTTTCGAGATCGTCGAGATCTCCGACATCAATGTCCGCATGCAGGATGGCAATCCGACGCCTGGGCATCTGGTGATCGCTCGCCTGAAACGTTGAACGGATTGCCGGCTGGCGCGGTTGATGAGAATGTGACGGGCAGCCAGGTTCCTGATCCGTCGCATTTCCTCGGAGGCTCCGCCATGATCCGCATCGTTCCTTTTGCCGCTCTTCTCTGTCTTGCCATGCCGGCCAAAGCCGGCGGCGATCCCGCTGCGGGAGAAGCCGCCTATGCACAAGCCTGCGCGCACTGCCACAGATCCGTTGCCCGGATCGTTCCGATGATTTCGGGCGCCGATGCGACTGCAAAGACCGCCTATCTGGAGCACTTCCTCGCCGGTCACAAAGCGCCTGATCCGCGGGTGCGTGCCGACCTGATCGCCTATCTTCTCAAAGTTTCCGGCCTCTGAGGACGGCCGGTCCGCCCGACACGCTTTTCCTTCGCCGCGCGATGCTTTAATCCTGCCGGCACGAAACACGAGGCAGGAGAATTACAAATATGGCCAAGGTGGCATTCATCGGACTGGGCGTCATGGGTTACCCGATGGCGGGGCACCTGAAGACGAAGGGCGGGCATGACGTGACCGTCTACAACCGCACCGCCGCCAAGGCGGAGAAATGGGTCTTCGAGTTCGGCGGCCAGGCGGCAGCAACACCCGCAGAGGCCGCCAGCGACTGCGACTTCGTCTTCACCTGCGTCGGCAATGACGACGACCTGCGTTCCGTCACGATCGGCGAGAACGGCGCACTCTCCGGCATGAAACCAGGCGCGATCCTGATAGACAATACCACCGCATCGGCGGAAGTCGCCCGCGAACTTGCGGAAGCAGCGAGCGCCAAGGGCTGCGGCTTCATCGACGCCCCCGTCTCCGGTGGTCAGGCCGGCGCCGAGAACGGCGTCCTGACCGTCATGTGCGGCGGTGACCTGGCTCTTTTCGACAAGGCCCGACCCGTGATTGATGCTTTCGCCCGCATGGTCGGCCTGATGGGTCCGGTCGGCGCTGGTCAGCTCACCAAGATGATCAACCAGATCTGCATCGCCGGCCTGGTCCAGGGGCTTGCCGAGGGGATTCATTTTGGCAAGAAAGCCGGCCTAGACCTTGAAAAGGTTATAGAAGTCATCTCCAAGGGCGCAGCCGGCTCATGGCAGATGGAAAACCGCCACAAGACGATGAATGAAGGCAAGTACGAATTCGGCTTTGCCGTCGACTGGATGCGCAAGGACCTAGACATCGTGCTGTCGGAAGCCCGCCGCAACGGTGCGGCCCTTCCCGTCACTGCGCTGGTGGACCAGTTTTACGGCGAAGTGCAAAAGCTGGGCGGCAATCGCTGGGATACATCCTCCCTGCTCGCGCGGCTCGAAAAGAAATGACGCTTACGCCCGGCGCGTCAGTCGAAGAAATCCTCGTTCATCTGCGCGCACTCGGCAACGAAGCGAACATAGCGGGGATGGCTCGTTACGGCATCGAGACTGCAACCGCGCTGGGCATCACGACACCGCAAATGCGGGCGGTCGTGAAGCAGGTGAAGCGCGATCACGCCAGAGCGCTTGCCCTGTGGCGCACCGGCCTTCGCGATGCGCGCATGCTGGCGATCCTCACCGCCGAGCCAAAGCGGCTGAAGGTCGAGGAGGCGCGGACCTGGGCCGGCGATTTCAATTCCTGGGAAGTGGTCGACACCGCCGCAGATCTGTTTACCGAGACGCCTTTCTGGCGGGCGCTGGTCGAAGAATTCGCCGCAGATCCACGCGAATATGTGCGGCGTACGGGTTTTGCCATGATCGCTGGTGCCTCGGTCCATCGCAAGACGGAGCCGGACGAGACCCTGCTTGCCTATCTGCCGCTGATCGAAAAGCACGCGACAGATCCGCGCAATTTCGTCAAAAAGGCGGTGAACTGGGCGCTGCGCAATATCGGAAAGCGCAATCGCGCCTGCTACGGCCCGACGCTGGCGCTGGCCGAACGCCTTGCGGCAAGCACCGACAAAACAGCCCGCTGGATCGGCAGGGATGCCGTTCGCGAGCTGAAAAGCGAGAATATCCTCAAGCGCCTGAAGCCCTGAGGCCTCCGCGTCAGTCCTCGGCGTTCTTCTGGTTGTCGAGCAACATGTAGTCGAGCGGCAGTTCCGTCGTGTACTTGATCTGCTCCATGGCGAACGCCGATGAGACATCGCGGATTTCGATCTTGGCGATCATCCGCTTGTAGAAGGCGTCATAGGCGGCAATGTCCGGCACGACGACGCGCAGCAGATAATCGACGTCTCCGCTCATGCGATAGAATTCGACCACTTCCGGGAATTCCGCCACGACTTCGGAAAAGCGCTTGAGCCATTCAATCGAGTGGCTGCCGGTGCGCACCGAAACGAAGACGGTGACCTTGGTATTGACCTTAACCGGATCAAGCAGCGCGACCCGGCGACGAATGATGCCGTCTTCCTCCATCTTCTGGATGCGACGCCAGCACGGCGTGGTCGACAGACCGACCTTTTTCGCCAGATCGGCAACGGCCAGCGTCGAGTCTTCCTGGAGGATGCGCAGAATTTTTCGGTCGAGTCGGTCCATGGCAAAGCCTTTCGAATAATTTTCTCGATATAGCTCGAATTTTATTAAAGCAAAGAAAATCGTTTCACTGGATCAGCTTGTCCACTTCCACTCTCAGAATCGGAAGAACTTCGGCCTCGAACCAGGGGTGGCGTCTCAGCCAGCCGGTATTACGCCAGCTCGGATGCGGCAGCGGCAAAACCTTCGGCCCTTCGACATTGCCTTGCCAGTAGTCCCGCCAATGCTCGACCGTCTCGGTCATCGTCTTCTTCCGACGGTCGCCCAGATGCCAGCCCTGCGCGTACTGCCCGATCGCCAGCACGAGTTCGATCTGCGGCATGGCGGCCATCACCATGTCGCGCCACTGCGGCGCGCACTCAGCCCGTGGCGGCAGGTCATGGCCCTGCGCGTTGTAGCCGGGAAAGCAGAATCCCATCGGCACGATGGCGAAACGGTCGCGATCATAGAACAGCTCCCGGTCCACACCCAGCCACTGCCGCAACCGGTCCCCCGAGGCATCGTTGAACGGCAAGCCGGTCTGGTGCACCTTGAGTCCCGGCGCCTGGCCGGCGATCAGAATACGCGCCCTCGCCGAGATCGTGGCGACGGGGCGCGGTTCATGCGGCAGACGGTTCTGCGGCCCGCCCGCCGGGCAATCACGGCAGATCCGGCAAGCCGCAATCGCGCACCTCAGCCGGTCAAGCGCTTCGTCAATCCCGGCACTTGCTCCGTCACGCATGGTCACGCCCGGTCAGAGCGCCGCGCTCGACCGCGCCTGCACGGCTTTGAACCAGCGCCAGACATGGGTGAGGTCCTCCGGGCAGGAAATCTTCGCCGGCTTCATGAATTCAAAGGCGATCATCGCGGTAATGTCGGCGATCGTGTAGCGCGGCCCGGCGATGAATTCGCGTTTTGCAAGCTCGCCATCAAGGAAGCGCAGGAAATCAAGCACCTTGGGCTTGTTCGCCTCGCCCCAGTCCGGAACCTGCGGTACTTCCCAGGTGGCCATGGCCGGATGGAGGTGGCGGAAGGCAGCGGCGACCGATGCGAGAAAGTTCAGTTCCGCGCGCCGGTTCCACATCTCGACCAGCGCCTTGTCCTTGGCGTCGATGCCGAACAGCGCAGGTTCCGGCTGGATCTCCTCGAAATAGCGGCAAATGGCAACGGATTCGCAGATCACCGTGCCGTCATCGAGCTCAAGGACCGGCAGCCGCTGTAGCGGGTTCTTCGTCGTGATCTCCGCCGACTTGTGGCCGAGCGAGCCCATGTCGACCGGAACCGTCTCGACTTCGATCCCCTTTTCCTTGAGAAAAACCGTCACCCGCCGTGGATTGGGCGCACGCCCGCCGTCATAGAGCTTCATGAAACCTCCCGTTGTTTAGCCTCAGTTGACACCAAGCCAGCGCCCGACGAAAGCCCAAAATCCCGCGGGAACGTAACTCTCCCCAGCCGCCGGCAGGTGCTTCTCGCGCCGCCAGTCCTGCGGCCGCTGGAAATCACCAGCCCAGATGCCGTTCCCGTCCCGCCTTGCCGCCGCTTCTTCGGCCATGTAGTCGCCGTAAGCCACGGCACGTCCTTCGCGCACCATCGCCGCATTGACATTGGTATCGCCAACCCTGCACCGGACCAGCAGCCGATTGTAGCGGTCGCGATCCTCGCCGACGCATGCAAACTTGTCCAGCGCCGCCCAGACGGCCAGCCGCCGCCGCGCTGCGTCACCACAGGCCGTCACTTGCCCGCCCGCATGGCACATCTGGCCGATCTCCGGCGCATCGATCCCTTCAAGCCGGATGTGCAATCCATCCACCACCAACGTATCCCCGTCGATGACGACGAAACGGCCGGTAAGAACCTGGCTGTTCTGCTGCTGCAGCTTGGCCGCGATCAAGAGCCCGAGAAACAGCATCGAAAAGCCGACGATTGCATCGTGTGCACCGCGTCCGGTAAGCTTCACATTTTCGCCCATTTCAACAACGAAACCTTGGCGATCATGGCAAACAAATCCTTTTCGACAGTATCTTTTTAAGGAATACCGGATAGATTTCCCTGATCTTTCACGAGTGATTTTCCGGCATATGAGTAAAGGCGTCCCGTCCTCGACAGACAAGAATATCGTCGACCTCTCGCGAAACCACCGCAACAAGGCCGTGGCGAAAGCGGTGCGCACGACGCGTGAGCGCTTGCAGTCGAGCAAGACCGGCTCAATGCTGTTCGAGAGCGAAATCCTCGCCATGCATATTGGCGCCACTTTGCAGGGCGCGGCAGTAATGCCGATCATCATACTCATGGTCACCGGATTCGGTGCCTACATCAATCCCGACCCGACACTTTTCCTCTGGGCGCTAGCGACGCTCACCGTCCACGCCCTTGACATCATCCTCGTCAAACGCGCCTCCAACCGTGACCTTTCCGCCAGCAATGCCATCAAGTGGCACCGTCTGCTACTCCTCGGTCAGGCCGCCATGGGTGCTTGCTGGGCCCTCTTCTCGCTCCAGTCCTGCGCGACCTGCGGCGGAGACACATTCGTACTCTACAAGGGGGCAGCCCTCCTGATCGTGCTTTCGGTCACGGCGATGTCGAACATGATGCTGCGCCAAGCCGTGCTGGTCGGGTTCCTGCCGACTGTCGCCGCGCTCGTCTATAATGCCACGACCTCCCGCCAACCGCTTGATATTGCCGTTGCGGCACTCTTCACCACCGCACTGGTCTTCTTCACCTACATCACCAGCCGACTGCACCAGGCCAACCTCAAGCTCCTGTCCTACCAGACGGAGAAGGATGACCTCATCGCCGAGCTCGAGGTCGCCAAATCGCTCTCCGACGAGGCGCGACGGCGGGCGGAGGAAGCGAACCTCGCCAAGTCCCGCTTCCTTGCGTCTATGTCGCATGAGCTGCGCACGCCGCTCAACGCCATCCTCGGGTTTTCCGAAGTCATGGCAGGCGAGGTTCTCGGGCCGCTCAACAATCCGCTCTACAAGGAATATTCCGGCGATATCCACCGTTCGGGCCAGCACCTGCTCGACCTCATCAACGAGATCCTCGATCTGTCGCGCATCGAGGCCGGCAAGTATGAACTGAACGAGGAAGTGGTATCGCTGCTCGACCTAGCCGAGGATTGCGTGGGCATGGTGCAATTGCGCGCCAAGGCCAAGAACATCACGATCAGCGAGCAGCTGGAGCCTGACCTGCCCGCCGTCTGGGCCGACGAGAAGGCCATGCGCCAGGTCGTGCTCAACCTTCTGTCGAACGCCGTCAAATTCACCCCAAAGGGCGGCGAGGTTCACGTCAAGGTCGGCTGGACGGCCGGTGGAGGCCAATACGTTTCCATCCGCGACAACGGCCCGGGCATTCCGGCCGAGGAAATCCCGGTCGTGCTTTCCGCCTTCGGACAGGGGTCCATCGCCATCAAGAGCGCCGAACAAGGCACCGGACTGGGTCTGCCAATCGTCCAGGCGATCCTCGCCAAGCACGGCGGCGAGTTCAAGCTCAAGTCGAAGCTGCGCGAGGGAACCGAGGTCATCGCCATTCTGCCGGCGCGCCGTGTACTGGAGAGCCTGCCGGCCGTCAGCGAAACCCGGGCGGTCGAACCGCGCCGGCGCCAGTTCGCCTGACGGCAATCCATCCCCTCGGCAAGGGCATAGCAGCCCGATTTCTTTCGTGCGTCCGTCATTCATCCAGCCTATCTTCTGGCGACCTACACGGATTCGGGATGCCCCCATGACGCGACTGCTGCGTGCGACTATATTCTCGACGGTGCTTGCCGCCACACCGGCCCTTGCTGCCGACGCGCCCTCCGAACTGACGGTGATGAGCTTCAATATCTGGGGCGGCGGCGCCAACGAGGACAAGGACATCTCCGAGACGGCCGCTGTTATCCGGGCCTCAGGCGCGGACATTATCGGCATCCAGGAAACCAAGCCGGAACCGGACGTCTGTGATGCCGACGACTGCGTGCCAACCGGAGAGAGTGTCGCCAGCGACCTCGCCAAGGCACTCGGCTTCCATTATTACGAGCAAACGAAGACCAACCCGGCGCTGTGGGCTAACGCCATCCTCAGCCGCTATCCGATCGGCAAGCCGACCGCCAATGATCTCGGGGCCGAGATCGACGTCGGTGGTCGCAAGATCTATGCCTTCAATATCCAACTGACGGACTATCCCTACCAACCCTACCAATTGCTCGGCATCGACTACGGTTCGGCGCCCTTCCTCAAGACAGCCGACGAAGCCATCAAGGCTGCCGCAGCCGCACGCGGCCCGGCATTGGATCTGCTGATGAAGGAACTCAAGGGGACCGAAGCCGCCGACGCTGTCTTCCTCTTCGGGGATCTCCGCGAGCCATCCTACCGGGACTGGACCGAGGCGGCCGTCAAGGCTGGCCACCAGCCAATGGTGGTGAAATATCCCTCAGCCTTGCGCATCGAGCAGCAAGGCGGATTTACCGATCTGCTGCGCGCGGCCTATCCCGACGAAGTGGCCAAGCCGGCCTTCACCTGGACCCCGACAACGGAACCGAACGACCCACAAGACCACCACGATCGCATCGACTACATCTTTGCGCGCGGAAAAAAACTGGAAACGCTCAGCGTTTCCGTCGTTGGAGAAAAATCGCCGGACGCGGACATCGTCGTAACGCCATGGCCGTCGAACCACCGTGCGGTCGTCGCCAAGGTCCACTTCTGATCAGAAGAAGACCACATAACCGGCATAGACGCCGTTGGCCACCAGCAGGCAGAACACGGAAAACGAGCCGAGATCCTTGGCATTGCGACCGACCGTCGAGATTTCCGGCGAAATGCGGTCGACCAGTTCCTCGATTGCCGTATTGATCGCCTCGATGCAGAACAGCACCAGCATCAGCACGAGAAACCCGACATACTCGGCAAGACTTGCGCCAACCAGCGCAAACAGTGCGAGTCCGAGAGCAAGCGCCAGCAATTCGTGGCGGAACGCCGACTCACCAATCAGACGGCGGAACCCTTGGAAGGAGTAGCGGGCGGCCGCGAAAAAATGAGCGACGCCGGTGTTTTTCTTGATCGTCGCCGCGGCCTGCTCGTCCGCGGCTTTGTCACGCGCTCCCTCAGCCATCCTTGGTCGACACCCCGGCTGTCTCAAAAGTCGCCATGCCGGAATGGCAGGCGGCGGCGGCCTTGACGATGCCGGCGGCAAGTGCCGCACCCGTGCCTTCACCCAACCGCATGCCGAGCGCAAGAAGCGGAGTCTTGCCGAGCTTCTCGATCGCTTTCAGGTGGCCAGGCTCTCCGGAGACATGGCCGATCAGGCAGTGATCAAGCGCCGAGGGATTGGCGGCCTTGAGGATCGCCGCAGCCGCTGTCGCGACATAGCCGTCGATCAGCACCGGGATCTTCTCCACACGGCAGGCAAGGATAGCACCCGCCATGGCGGCGATCTCGCGCCCGCCGAGCCGGCGCAGGATTTCCAGCGGATCGTCGAGATGTTCCTTGTGGAACGCGACGGCAGTCTTGACAGCCTCGACCTTGCGCAGGAGCACGTCTCCCTCCGATCCGGTACCGGGACCGACCCATTCCTCGGCGGGGCCACCGTAGAGCGCAAGATTAATCGCCGCGGCGATCGTCGTATTGCCAATCCCCATCTCGCCGATGCACAGCAGGTCGGTGCCGCCGGCGATCGCCTCCATGCCGAAGGCCATGGTCGCGGCGCAATCGCGCTCGGAAAGCGCCGCCTCGCAGGTGATGTCACCGGTCGGATAATCGAGCGCCAGATCGAAGATCTTCAGGCCGAGGTCATAGGTCGCACAGATCTGGTTGATCGCGGCGCCGCCGGCGGCGAAGTTCTCGACCATCTGCTGCGTCACCGACGACGGATAAGGCGTGATGCCATGCTTGGTGACGCCATGATTGCCGGCGAAGATCGCCACCAGCGGCCGCGTCACCGCCGGCGGACGTCCAGTCCAGGCGGCGAGCCACATGGCAATCTCTTCCAGACGTCCAAGCGAGCCGGCCGGCTTTGTCAGTTGCTTGTCACGCTCGCGGGCCGCAATCAGGGCCGCCGTGTTCGGACCGGGCAGGTCGCGCAGCAGTGCGCGGAAATCATCGAAGGGCAGGCCGGTCACGGTCATGAGGAAGGCTTCCTTGTAATCTGCGTCGAAATCGGGCTTTGTGGCTCCTCTAATACGGACCGCGCCCTACCGCAACAAGCCAAAAAGCGGTGCGCACCGTCGTCTTTGCAATGGAGTGACCCGATCCGATGGATTGGCGCGACTATCTGACCGACACCGCCCGGGCGGTATCCTTCCTCAGCCGCATTACCGTGCCGGCAAGTATCTTCGTGGGCCACGACGGAAACCTGTCGCGCGCCGTGCGCGCCTTCCCGCTGGCGGGTGCCCTGATCGCCCTTCCGTCCGCCGCCGCGCTGTGCCTCATGCTGGTTTTCCACGCTAGCCCGCTGCTCGCCGCATTTGCGGCCCTTGGCGTGCAGGCCGTCGTCACGGGCGCTCTGCATGAGGACGGATTGTCGGATGCCGCCGATGGGCTTGGCGGCGGACGAGACCGCGACCATGCGCTGGCGATCATGAAAGACAGCCGCATCGGCTCCTATGGCGCCGTGGCGCTCGTCCTCACCTTCGGCTTGCGCGCAGCAGCGATCGCGGAGATTGCCACCCATATAGCCCCCTTAAGCGCAGCGTTGTGCCTGCCGGCCACAGCGGCACTCAGCCGCGCGCTGATGGTCTGGCATTGGTCATCCCTGCCCCCGGCCCGCACCAATGGCGTTGCGGCCGGCGCGGGAGCCCCCTTGCGCTCGTCGCTCAACAGCACCTTGATCACCGGCGCGGCGTTGGCCGCTATCCTGCTCATCCCGGTCGCCTCGCTATTTGCCTATTTCCTCGCCATTCTTGCCGCTGCCCTCGCGGTTGCCGCCTTTACCGCCAGAGTCCGCCGCGCCATCGCCGGCCATACCGGCGACACGATCGGCGCAACCCAGCAGGTGGCCGAGATCGCGAGCCTTGTTGCCCTTGCCATGGCGAGCTGACAACCCGATATAGAGCCCATCCAGAAACCAAGGCCGCTGAATGGAATCGCCCTGCACCCTCGTCTGCTCGATCGACATGAAAACCGGCTATTGCTTCGGTTGCGGCCGCACACGGGACGAGATCGCCGGATGGATGAGCTATAGTGACGGCGAACGGCGCTTGATCATGCAGATGCTCCCCGCACGGCTCCAGACCGTCGAGCGCAAGCCGCGACGTGAGACGCGCCGCGCTCGCATGGCACGGGAACAAGAGACGAACTGATGCGCCTGATCATCGTACTTGCCATTCTCGGCTTCGGCCTCACTGTTCTCTTCCTCAACCACGACAGCGGCCAGAGTTTTGGTATGGACAACGAGGATTTTGGCCACCTCATCCGCCTCCTGCCCTTCGCCGCGATGCTGTCGGTCGGGCTGCTCGCCTCCCGGCGCTCTCTCAGTGAGAGCGTTCGCCAACTGGCGGTGTGGCTGCTGATCGTGCTCGCGCTCGCCACCGGCTACCTCTACCGGTTTGAATTGCAGGCGATCGGCGACCGGCTGCTCGCCGGCCTCGTGCCAGGCCGAGCGGTCGTCGTCACCACCAGCGAGGGTGTTTCCGAAGTCATGCTGCATAAGTCCCTGGGCGGACATTTCGAGACCTCCGTCGCCATCAACGGGGTACCCGTATCCGTGCTGATCGACACGGGCGCAAGTTCGGTTGCGCTGCGCTATGAGGATGCCATGCGGATCGGAATAAACCCTGCCGATCTGAGCTTCACCCAGACGATCATGACCGCCAACGGCCGTGCCATGGCCGCCCCGCTGCGTCTTCGCCAACTGGCACTCGGCCCGATCATGCGCGAGAATGTCCAGGCGGCGGTCATCGAGCGGGGTCGGCTCGACCAGAGCCTGCTCGGCATGAGTTTTCTCTCGACCCTTGGCTCGCTGCAAATGCAGAGCGACGAACTCAGGCTACGTGACTGATCCCGTTCACGTCCTCAGCTTATAGCCGGTGCGGAAGACCCACGAGAGAAAGCCGAGACAAACGGCAAGAAACAGCCCGATCATCGCCAGACTGATCAACGGATGTACGTCGGAGACCCCGAAGAAGCTCCAGCGGAAACCGCTCACCAGGTAAAGAACCGGATTGAAATGGCTGACCGTCTGCCAGAAGGGGGGCAGCACATCAATGGAATAGAAAGTCCCGCCAAGGAAGGTGAGCGGAGGAATCACCAGCATCGGCACCATGCTCAATTGTTCAAAATTCTTCGCCCAAATGCCGATGATGAAGCCTGCCAGACTGAAGGATACGGCCGTCAGCAGCATGAAGACAAGCATTAGCACCGGATGGTCGATCCGCAGATCGACGAAGAAGGCGGCAGTCGCCAGAATGATCAAGCCGATCATCATGCCTTTGGTCGTCGCGGCGCCGACATAGCCGATCAGGATTTCCGCCATGGCGATCGGAGCCGAGAGAATCTCGTAGATCGTCCCGGTGAATTTCGGAAAATAGATGCCGCTCGAGCCGTTCATCACGCATTGGGTGATCAGCGTCAGCATGATCAGTCCCGGTGTGATGAAGCCACCGTAGCCCACCCCATCAACCGGCTCCATGCGCGAACCGACGGCAGCGCCGAAGACGATGAAATAAAGTGCCGTGGTAATCACCGGAGACACCACGCTTTGCAGCAAGGTTCGGCGCATCCTCGCCATCTCGTAGTAGTAAATCGCCTTGATGGCTTCGAGATTCATCGACCTTCTCCAATCAGCGATACGAAAATGTCCTCCAGCGACGTCTGTCTGGTCGCGATATCGGCAAAGACGATCCCTGCCGCCTCGACCTCCGCCAGAAGCTGCGCAATGCCGCCGTGGTCGCTCTCTTCGTCATATTCGTAAACCAACTGCCGGCCACCTTGCGAAAGCGTTAGCTTCCAAACGCCAAGCGCGCTGGGAACCTCGGCAAGCGGCTCGCGTAACTCGATGATCAATTGCTTGCCTCCGAGCTTGCGCATCAGTGTGTTCTTGTCTTCCACCAGCATCAACTTGCCGCGATCGATGATGCCGATCCGGTCGGCGATCTCTTGCGCCTCCTCGATGTAATGGGTGGTTAGGATGATGGTGACGCCCCCTTCCCTCAGTCGCTTGACGAGTTGCCACATATCCTTACGCAGACTGACATCCACGCCGGCTGTCGGCTCATCAAGGAACAGGATGCGCGGCTCGTGCGACAGCGCCTTGGCGATCAGCACCCGCCGCTTCATCCCCCCAGACAGTTCGCGCAGTGCATTGCTGCGTTTTTCATAGAGCGTCAGTTCACGCAGCAAGCCGTCGATATAGGCCGGGTTTGGTTTCTTGCCGTTCAAGCCGCGCGAAAAACTCACGGTATTGACCACGCTCTCGAACTGGTCGGTCGTCAACTCTTGCGGCACAAGGCCGATCACCCCGCGGGTCTTGCGAAAGTCCCTGACGACGTCATGTCCGTCCACCGTGACCGAGCCCTCGCTCGGATTGGCGATGCCACAGATAATCGAGATGAGCGTGGTCTTGCCCGCGCCATTGGGACCAAGCAGCGCGAGGATCTCCCCCTCCTCGATGTCGAGCGAGACATTGTCGAGTGCCTTGAAGCCGTTGGCATAGGTCTTCGACAGCGAATTCACGGAAATGATGGGGGCCATGCCCGGGGCTCCGGATGGAAGGAGGATTGTCAGACCTATATGGGTCTTGTGCCAGCTTTTGCCAGAGTCGCGCCGATTTCTTGTCACGTACCGCGTTCAGAGACTGCCGGCGGCCATATTCAACAGCGCATTGTCAGAATAGACGCGGTTGCGACCATAGCGCTTCGCAAGGTAGAGGAACTGATCGGCCGCGTTGAGATAGTTGCTGAAGTTCTCTTGCCCCGCGACCTCGGCAACCCCGATCGAGGCCGTCACGGCGATATCACTTTCATCGACAGCAACCCGTAAGCCGGCGACACACGTGCGCACCGTCTCGCAAAAACGGCTTGCCTCTTCACCGTCCATACCGGTGAGCAACATGCCGAATTCCTCGCCGCCGAGTCGCGCCAGGAGATAGTCGCTGTCCTTCACCAGGCGCGACAAGCATGTGGCGACCGCCTTCAACACACGATCGCCAATCTCGTGGCCGTAGGTGTCATTGAGCCGCTTGAAATGGTCGATGTCGAGCATGGCCATGCTGCAGGACTCGCCGCGCTCGAGGCAACTGGCGACCCGCGCCGGGCCCTCGTCGAAGAAGTAGCGACGGTTGTGCAGACCTGTGAGAAAGTCGCTGGAAGCCGCCAAACGGAGCTGCCGCATTTGCGATAGCGTCTCGACATTGTGGCCGATTCGACACTGCAACTCCTCGACCACAAACGGCCGATAGACGAAATCATTGGCTCCCGCCTTAAGGAAGCTGGCGGAAAGCAGCCGGTCGGACGAGGAGGAAATGCCGATGATCCTTAACCGGTCGGAACCATGCTCGCGCCGGATGCGACGGGTCAACTGGTATCCGTCCATGTCGGGCATGTTGTAGTCGGTAATCACCAGATCGATTCCAGGATGGTTGGCCAACATACCCAGCGCCTCGGTCCCGGTCGTCGCTTCGAACACCTGGAACTGCTGGACAGCCAGCATGTCGGTCAACATTTTACGCGCCGAGGCGACATCATCGACAACAAGAACCCGCACATGACGGTTGGAGAGGATGCGCTCGACGGCGGAAACCACCATATCGACGGCACGTTCGTTGTTCTTGATGACATAGTCAGCGACACCACGCTCGACCAGGCGTTCGCGCATATGTCGATTGAAGTCAGCGGTGAACACCACCGCCGGAATTCCCATGGCAACAACTTCGTCGAGAATCTGACCATCGGGAGAATCCGGCAGATTGAGGTCGACGATGGCGACATCGAACTCCCCTTCGGCCGTCTTTGCCGCAGCATGGAAGTCTCTCGTCGACGCACAGTGTGTCGTCAGCAAGCCATTCTCTTTTTCGAAACGGTGACAGAGCAGCGATGAAAAGGTACGTGAATCCTCGATCACCAGAACATGAGCCCGCTTGCGCGATTTGGCATGTCCTTCCTGTGAAGACCCTTTGGACAGAGACATCATTCTCGCCTTCGAAAAACAATTGGCTTTAAAGATCAACGGTATTCTATATGCGAACCAACCCGGAACTCGTCCGGATTGGACAAAGTCCAAAACCCAGCGACGCTATCGCGCGCGCTATTTTCGCCCATTCGCCGCCTTGATCTGCACCAGTGTGTCCAGGTTCTGGTTCACACGGCAGTAGAATTCCTCGTCGATGAAAGGACGCAGCATGAAGTCGTTACCACCGACCTTGAGGAAACGGGCCGACAGCAATCGGTTGGTTGAAGACGAAACGCCGATGATTCGCAACTCATGGCTGCCGCGCGCCCCGCGAATACGCCGCGTCAACTCGAAACCGTCAACATCCGGCATGTTATAGTCGGTCACGACCAAGCCGATGTCCGAATTGGCCTTCAGGATCTCGAGCGCCTTGGCGCCGCTATCGGCAGTGCTGACGCGGAAATTGTAGCGCTTCAGGCGGCTTGAAAGCAGCGCGCGCGCAGTCGGACTGTCGTCGACGATCAACACATGATGGCGATGATTCGTCAGGAAACGATAGACCGACTCACACAGCATCTCGACAGCGAAGATATTGTCCTTGAGGATATAGTCGACGATGTCCTGGGCCAGCAGCTTCTCGCGGGTCTGCTCCTGGAACGTCCCGGTGAAGACGATCACCGGAACATCCAGATCGACCAGGTACTCGAGAGCCTCGCCGTTTTCTGCCCCCGGAAGGTTGATATTGGAGATCGCCAGGGTAACGGCATCGTCAGACAACTCGTTCGCCGCCTGGAGATCCTCGAAGGTTCGGCAGATTTCCACATCAATGCCGAGAAGCTCCTTCATCCGGGCGCTGATCATGGAGGTGAAGACGTTCGAATCCTCGCCGACGAGGATGCGAACATTCGGAAACGTTTCCCCAGAATACTGCATTCCGGAAATACCTAGGAAAGCCATGATGCGCCTTTAAACTATGAGAACTACTGGCACATTAGTGCGTCCAGCTTGCAGATCGGTTAATCCGGCCCACATGAGAAAAGCACATGATTATTATTGAAAAACAAAGGGTATACAGCCAGATCTTCCGCTTTTCTTGACAATTGATCATTCAAAGAAGGAACAACCGGACTAAGCGCCATGCCTCCGAACTCGAACACACTGCGCCTACCATCGTCAACGAGGATTAACCCGCAAAGACAAGCACCCCGGAAGGCCGAGCGCTTGGTTTTGCGCTAGGTGTGGTGAGCCGCAGGCTGACCTTACTTGATGGTCGCCGCTCCATCCTGGATCTCGATAGTCTCGCCACCTTCCAGCCCGATGCGGTCACCGTTCGGCAGCGTCACGAAACACCCCGACGGGCAGATCGTCTCGGATGCCCCCGCATCGATAGCCACTTCGGTGCGGTTGCCATTTTCGACGATCACGAGCACGACTGCTCCTGTGCCGACATTCGACACCGATGCAGCGAACGCACCGCTGGCCGCACCGAAGAAAACCACAGACGCTGCTAGAAACTTGACCATTGCGCTTGCGGCGCTCAAGCGCCGTCCTCTCGTTTTGCCCGCTCCATCGATCCTCGCCGCTGGAACAGGACATGCCCCTCTTCTAAACCGCCGCCCCTGAACGCCGGCTGAACGTGCCGTTCATGGCAGGATCTTGTCATCATCCGGCGGCTCACGCAAATCCGCCGCATTTTTCGGCGGACTCCTGTCCATATCCCCCGACAGGATGCGGCGAGCTTCCTCGTCCAGATGCAGTCTCACCTCCCGGTGTGGATAGGGCATCTGAATGCCCTCGGCACGAAACCGCTCGAAAATCGCCAGCCGGAGTTCGTTGCGCACCGCCAAACCGCCGAGGACGTCACCGACGAAGCCGCGAAGCTCGAAATCGAGAGAGGACTCTCCAAAACCGCTGAACAAAGCAACGGGCTCCGGATTGCGCAGCAGCCCCGAATTGGAGAGAGCAATCTCCTTCAAGACATCCAGAACCCGGCGTGGGTCGCTATCGTAGGAAACGCTAACCGGAACCTCGACACGCCCAAGCGTGTTGCGATGGGTCCAGTTGCCGACTGGCGCGTTTATCAATTCCGAATTCGGCACAATGATCGACTGGCGCTGGAAAGTCTCGATCTCGGTGGCGCGCACGGAAATGCGGCGAACAAAGCCCTCCGTCGTGCCGGTCGCCACCCAGTCGCCGACCTTGAAGGGCCGCTCGGCCAGCAGGATAAGGCCGGAGACGAAGTTGGAGACGATGTTCTGCAGGCCGAAACCAATGCCCAGCGACAGGGCGCCGGCGACCAGCGCAAGACTCGAAAGATCGATTCCCGCCGCCGAAATGCCGATCAGTCCGGCAATCCCCGTACCGAGGTAGCCCACCCCGGTCTTGACCGAATTGCGGACCCCGGCGTCCACATGGGAGCGGGCCATGACATTGCCGTCGAGCCATTTCTGCAGCCAGCGCGTAACGGCGAGACCGAGGCTGAACAGCAGGATGCCGCCCATAATGCCGAAGATCGAAATGCGAATCGTACCAATATGGATCTCGGTGAAGACATTGACCGCCCACATCTGCAGGTCACGCAGCTGGAAGCCCCAGGACATCAAAATCAATGGCAGGCCGATTGACAGCGCAAAAGCATAGATCAGCAAGCCAGCCGCAATGCCCGCCTGATCGAGCGCCACGGGCTTCATGGCGAAGCGCGTCCCAAGATATTTGCCGACCCGCGTCTCGCCGAACTTGTTGCGTGCCGAGATCGCCTTGCCTGACAGAATGCCGATATACATCGTGGCGGCGACGGCGCCTGTCACCACGATCTGCGTCGCGAGAAAGCGGGATAGACCGACATAACCGATGGCACTCAGGAAAATGAGGCCCGCGCCAATCAGACGCAGCGTCACAGCGACCACCTTCGGCCACGACCGGCCCCGCGTCGCCGGATCGCCGTTTTCGGAAAGCACCGGGCGCAGGAAGGACACGACAAAGATGATCAGCCCGACGACAACCGACGAGACGAAACTCTTGAGCACGGTAAGGACCACCGGAGAGTTGATAGTCTCGCTGATGGTGCCGAGTACATAATCAAAGCCATTGACGATGGCCATGGACAGAACGGCAAAATTCAGATCCCGGGCGCCCTTGTTGGACAGGCGAACGAGCCGCCAACTTGGCGCCTTGGGCGCAAGGACGGCGCGACCAAGCATGGCGACGAAATAGACCAACCCGATAAAACCGAAAAGCGCCGCAGCGATCGGCGCAATGTCCGACCGCAGGACATTGAATGTATCCAGAAAGAAAAAACTCGCTATCAGGAAGGCACCGAGCGCCATCGCCGGGAGGATGGTCGACCAGAAAGCAACCGAGAAGCGGCTCATGTAAGCCGGGTTTGGCTCGTCAGGATCACGACGGATTAAGGATCCGAACAAGCGATATTCGACAGCCGCCAAGACAAGGGCCAGTGACAGAGACAGCATGACGGCTGTGCCGAGCGGCACTCGCTTGAACTTCCAGATGAAAGAGAACCAGCTGCTGACGGTGCGCGTCAAATCGCTGACTTCCGTCGAGAAGGCGCCGAGAGCCTCGTTGATCACCGCGCCGGAGATTTCGGTGTGCTCGAACAGCCGTTCGGTGAACAGCTGCCTTCTGAGGTCAGTGACACTGTTGGAAAGATTGGAGGCGCGGATTGAAAGGTCCTCCGCTCGCCCAGTCAACGCATTGATCTCTAGGCGCACCGCATTCAAACGTGCGCGCTCCTCGGTAACCGAGGACGCCTCTGCCGGTTGCCCCTGCGCCGGCGGTTCACCAAGCTGCGCAAGCCGCGCCTTGACGTCGTTGAACCGGGGGCGCAGATCGACCGAAATGCTCAGCAGCTGCTGAATCAGCTCGTCGGCCTTCACATTGATGTCGATAAGCGCCGCCTCGTCGCTCTTGCGCGCCTCGACCTGGCCCTGCAACACGTCAAGCGCCTTCTCCGCCTCGGCAATCTGGGTGTTTGCCCGTTCTACGACCTCATCGCGCGCCAGTGGGCTGTCCTGAGCGAAGACCGGCGTGATGCCGTGTGCGAGCACCAGCGGCTGGATCGCCAGCAACAAGGCAAGAACGAGGCTGCGGAAACGGCTGGTGGGGAACAAGATCTGTCCTTGCGCTGATTGGGAGACTGCGCGGACCATAGTCAGTGTTTTGGCCAAAAGAAAGAACGCGACGGCCCGCTTCATGGTGAACCGACCCGGCCGAGCGCCTCGCCTCCCACGGGCACCCAGATCATAACCATTGCCAACACGAAGCCGGCGAAAACCATGGTCTCGGCTTCACCCCATCCCATAAGCCGGCTAAGCAGGTTATCCACAGCATTCCACAGGCAGAACGACCAAGTTTGGCGGCAAAACCGTGAACGTCGACGGAACATAGGCGGGCAGTGCGGGAACAAACGAGCATCCGGTGATCGACAGGCGCTGAAGTGCCCCCCATAGAACCTAGCCTGGGTGGAACCGCTCCTGCTGCTGGCTAACCGCAGAAGGCCAAAGGATCGCGCGTAACTGTGCAGGAGCACAGTTCGCAGAGATTCTGTCGTCGCCGGTGATGTTCATATCCGCAGCCCCACTAACCTCCCAATCGAGGCCACTGCCGATAATGATGGCCTGACATCAACGCTGACGACAGTCCTGGATAGACAGAAAAAGGTGGGCGTAGCGCGCATCGCGCGTCAGACAACGAAGCGTTGACCCGCACCTTACGGTACTAGATCAAACAGCAACGCTATCTAATTGAAAATGGTGGGTGATGTAGGGCTCGAACCTACGACCCGCTGATTAAGAGTCAGCTGCTCTACCAACTGAGCTAATCACCCGACCAGCGCCTTCCGGCGGTGTGAGAGGGCGTATAAACAGCATCTCCGATGTTGTCCAGCGCCCTATCCAAAAAACTTCGCTGATTTTCAAAAAAAATTCAAAGAAACGAAAAATCCCTTTATTTTCAAAGGTCCAAAATTCCAGACGCGACGCGCACCGCCTCCCCGCCGATCCGCGCCCGACTGATGGCTCCATCCTTGGCGTCGACATGGAGATGGATATAGGACGGGCGCCCCATCTCCACGCCCTGTTCGACCATTATCGGGTAATGTCCATCGGGCAATCCGTCGAAATGATGGATCGCACCGGACAGCGCCGCCACCGCCGAACCGGTCGCGGGATCCTCGGAGATCCCCATGTCGGGGGAGAACATACGGGCATGGAATCTGGCGGCATGATGCACGCCACCACGGCAGTAGACATAGGCCGAGGTCAGTCCGCCCTCGCAAAGCGGGGCAATGCGTTCCCAGAGCTGCCCATCAAATTCCAGGGCCTCGACCGCGCTGAGACTGTGCACCGGCACCATGAGAAACGGTACACCGGCACCCCAGACCGACGGAACGTGATTCTCGAAGCCTATATCGGCCAGTTTCAGCGAAAGGGCGTCGGCGATCCCTTGTCGGTCCAATCCAAGCTCGTAGCGCACCGATGTCTTTGGCAAGTCGAACTCGGCAAAACTTGCCTCTCCATCCCTCAACCGCACGGCGCAGCGCACCGGCCCGACGTTCTCCTCAAGCACCGACACGAGATCGAGCCCGCCGCTGTCCCTGCCATAGGTCCGTTCGGCAAGCGCCACCGCCGTTCCAACGGTTGGATGGCCGGCAAACGGCAGTTCACGGGTTGGGGTGAAAATGCGGATACGGGCGGAATGCGCCGGATTGGCGGACTTCTGCACGAAAACCGTCTCCGACAGATTTGTCTCCGCCGCGATCGCCTGCATCGCCGCGTCGGAAAGATCTTCGCCGTCGAAAATCACCGCCAGCGGATTCCCAGCCAGCTTGCGATCGGTGAAAACGTCGTAGATCGAATAGTGCCGTGCCAAAAGCCCCTCCGCAGGATGATGATCGTAAGGCCGAGAGACTGCCCGACCTTCGCCTGCCGTGCAAGCCAGCGATGGTCAGCGCGTCTTGGCAAAGAACCAGTCGAGAACCGGAAACATGGCCCGATTGTAGGGATGGGCGGTCGGATCAGCATTATGAATGGCAACGGCGCCGGCAATCTCCTTTTCCTCGTCAACCGCCATGTGCGCCGCGATGCGCTCCAGAAGCTCGGCGGAGGAGAGAGAGAAACGAAAAAGCCGCAGGATTGTCAGCCGCCGACCGGAATAAGTGGCGAAATAACGGCCATCGCTTTCAGCCTCTGCAAGGTTCAATCCGGTTTCCTCGAAAACCTCGCGCGCCATGTTTCCGGCTATGTCGCAATAGCCCTCGACGATATCATTCGGATCAAGCGACCCGGCAGCAAAATAGACCTGTCCAGCGTTCGCGGTATGTCGTGCCATCCTTACCGCGATCAGCGCACCATCGGCCGAGACGATCACCGGAAAGCCGAAGACATGAAACCCGCCCGCGCCGCCGGGCTGCCGTCGCCACCACAGGAACGTCGAATAGGGCACCAGATAGCCTTCACCGACAACGATTCCATCGAAAAACGAAAGACGGTGCTGGAACACCATACGGCCGTTGAAGAGTGCCGGATTGGCGGTGATCTCCGCCTGCCAGTTCGCCGCGGCCGCCTCCCGGCTCGCCAGATGAAAAGGATGATCGCCTTCGAGCACGCGCAGGCGTACCCCGCCCACGGGGAAGACGCCACTTCCGGCCGGAAATCCTCCCGACGGCACGTCTTCCGGCACTAAGATCAAAGCTCCAACTCCATGACGATCGGGCAATGATCGGACGCCTTCGGCCTGTCCCAGCCGACGCGCGGATAGCGATCCACAGCCTGCCCGGGCGGAAAGGGCGTGCGAAACGGCTGGCCATTGCGGATGATCTCCGGCGCCCTGCCCGCGTTCCGGCGGGCGAGCGCCGGCGACAACCAGATATAGTCGAGCTGACAGAGATGCTGCTCCTCTGGCCCGCGCGCATGATAGAGCGTCCAGCGGTCGAGCGGGTCGCGCCGCAGCATGACATTCTCGGCGAAACCATCATGCGAGAATACGTCGAGCGCGCTTGGCAGCGCACCGCTGGGCTCAAAATGATACCCTCCACGCCGCTCGCCGATCACGTCTACGCGGGCCTGGTAATCATTCATGTCACCGCAGACGACGAAGTTCTTGTCAGCCGTCTCGCCCTTGCCGAAACGCGTTTCGATGATGTGACGGATGGCCTTGGTCTCCGCCTCGCGCACCGGCATCGTGTAGCTTCGCCCGTCGATCCCGTCGCGACCGTTGCTCATCGATTTCAGATGCGCAACATAAATCGCCAGGGGCCGCCCGCCAATCCTTAGGTCAAGCTCCAGGCAGTCGCGCTTGAATATTCGGTCGTCGGGCTTCGCATTGGCCGCGAGCGCCGGCGTGAAAAGATCGAGGTCGCCATAGGTCAGCGCCGCATGGCTGCGAATGTCGACGATCTCGATTTTCTCCCCGTCATGCGTCTCGTCGCGCATCATCACGCCGACATCAATGCCCCGGCTGTCATTGCCCTCGACGAGGTATTTGTGGCGATAGCCGGAGCCAACCATGCGAAACAGGTAGCCGTACTCGAAAGCCTTGAGCGCCTCCATGCTGTCGACCTCCTGCAGACAGAGGATGTCCGCGGTGCAATCGGCGATGGCGAGCGCCGAGAGCTGGCGGGTATCGTCGGTCGAGGCGATCACCCGAGCCGATTCAAGCCGCTGATAGTCTTCCTCACTGCGCACGTCGAACAGATGCAACACCCGGTCCTTGTGCAATTGATTGCGGTAGCCGCTGAAGTCGAACCGTGCCATCAAGTTCTCTATGTTGAAAGTGCCCAGCCTGATCGCCATGCTTCTCGTCCTCTCGGTGCCGTTGCCCCCAACCTAGCGCATGAACAGCGACACGCCAGTGTCGGCGCACCTCCAGTTGGACGCGGCGCCCAAAAAACGTCCTTCCACCCAACCCGTTGATCATCCTATGATAGACCAATCTGCATAACCGGGGAGTTGTACATGCGCAAACCACAGTCATGCCTTGCCGTCCTCGCCTTCACTATACTGACGCCGGCTGCGGCCTTTGCCGACAGCTACGGCGCGATCGCTTATTCACCCTCCACCCGCGCCGACGGCTGGTCGCATTCCTTTTCGACGCGCGCCGATGCCGAGCGGCGGGCCTTGCGCGAATGCTCAAATCGCGCCAGCGGTTGCCGCGTGGCAATCTGGTTCAAGAACGGCTGCGGCGCGCTTGCCGTCGGGCAGGATGGCGGATGGGGATCCGGATGGGGAGGAGATCGCCGGCGCGCCGAACTGGAAGCGATCAGCGTATGTAACCAGCATGCTGCGCAATGCCGCGTGACGCGCTGGGTCTGCTCTGGCGCGCAATAGTCGACACGCTACAGCCAGCCGGCTGACGGCTCACAGGCGCCAGCCCGCACTGATTATCACCGCCACACGCTCGCCCTCGGCGCAGGCCGTCCGACTATAGGCCCTCAGTCTCTGGCCATCGCCGAGCGTCAACCTGACCGCATAGCGTTCGCCTTCGTAGAGCACCCCCTCGACCACAGCGGGAAGACCACTGCCGCCAATCACCACGTCCTGCGGCCTGACCAGCATTTCCATGGTCGGGTGCCCGGCACTGGCATCGACGAACAAGGCGAGGATCTCATCCCAGCCGAGATTACGATGGTCGCCGCCATTGTCCGGCAGCGTCATGACCGCCCCCTGCCCGATCAAGCCGCCAACGAGGCGGCCTTCCGGCCGGGCATAGATCTCGGCCGGCGGCGCGACCTGCAACAGCCTGCCCTCCGACATAACCGCCACATCGGTGGCCAACGCCATGGCTTCGGCCTGGTCATGGGTGACATAGACCATCGTCGCGCCGGAACGGGCGTGGAATTCTCGGAAAGTCTCCTCCATTTCCTGGCGCAGGTGCCGGTCGAGATTGGCTAGCGGCTCATCGAGCAGCACCACATCCGGCGCCGTCACCAGGCAACGGGCAAGCGCAACACGCTGGCGTTGACCGCCCGAGAGATCGGCCGGCCGCCGTTCGACATAAGCCTCAAGCCGTACCGCCTTCAGCGCCTCCATGACCTTGTCGCGATAGCTCTGACCGCAAATGCCGCGGACCTTGAGCGGATAGCTGACATTGTCGGCAACCGTCATATGCGGCCACAGCGCGTAGGACTGAAAGACCATGGCCATGTTGCGTCGCTCCGGCGGAACGACGCCGCTGGCGTCCGCCAGCACCCGCTCGCCCAAAAGGATGGAACCGTCGCTGGGCGTTTCGAAACCGGCGATCATCCTGAGCACAGTGGTCTTGCCGCAGCCGGACGGGCCGAGCAGTGCGAGGAATCCACCCTCGCGGATCTCCAGCGACACGTCGTTCACCGCCGGCTTGCCGGTGCCATAGTCCTTGCAAAGCTTGTGCAGGATCAGTTTCGCCATGGGACGACTCCTTTCGGCAGCCGGGCCGCCACGAGTTCGAGCAGCAGCATCAGCACCACGACCATCAGCACCACCAGAACGGAAAGCGCCGAGGCGAGATCGTAGGAGCCGCTGTCATCGAGATTATAGATCGCAACGCCGAGTGTCTGAGTACCGGCCGACCAGAGAAGGGCCGAGACAGTCAATTCGTTGCAGGAAATGAGAAAGACCAGGATCACCGAGGCGCCGGCGGCTGGCGCGATCAGTGGAACGATGATGTCGAACAGCCGCCGGTAGAAACTGGCGCCCGACAGCCGGGCCGCTTCCTCAAGCGCCGGGTCGAGCTGACGCAATGCGCTCACCACCGGTTTCAGCCCGACGGCAAGGAAACTGGCGAAATACGCGGCGAGGATGATCCAGATCGTTCCGTAAATGGTCACGCCGAGGAGCGGCAGTGGAGCGGCGAAAAGCAGCACAAAGGCGACCGAGATCACGATGCCCGGCAGCGCATAGGGGATCTCGATCATCGCCGACAGCAGGCCTGTCCAGCGGCTCCCGCCGCGGGTCAGGGTGTAACCGGCCAGCACCCCGATCACCAGCAGGCCAAACGCGGTGGTGCTCGCGAGGAAAAGGGAATTGGCAAAGGCGGTTTGGGTGACGTTCTGGCGGAACAGGATTTCCTCGTAGGCCGAGAACGAGGCGGTCTTGAGCGTCAGCACGATGCCATAAGCCGGCACCAGCGAAGCCGAGACAAGGGCAGCAAAGGGGGCGATCAGCATGACGAACAGCAGGATCCACAGCAAGGCCTCGAGCAGCGGCCGCCAGCGTCCAAGCCGGAAGGTCGCAGCGGCGCCGGAAAGCCCGATCACGCGGTAGTCCTTGCCCCTCAGCGCCCGTTCCTGGACACGCAGGCCAGCCACCGCCATCAGACCGATCATCGCCGACAGGACCGCAATATCACCGAAGGTACTACCGCCGAAGCTGGCGAGACGCGAGTAGATCAGCGTCGGCAGGGTGTAGATCTGCGCCGGGATTCCAAGGATCGCCGGAATGCCGAAATTACCTACACCTGAAACGAAAGCGATCGCCGCGCCTGCAACGATGCCCGGCAGGGACAGCGGCAGGATAATGTCTCTCAGAACCCGTAGCGGCGAGGCACCGGCGAGCTTGGCCGCCTCGATGCCGTCCCGCGGCAGCGCCAGAAGCCCCGCCCGGAGCGACAGGTAGACGAGAGGTGCATGCTGCACACCGTAGAGTAGCGCAATACCGCCAACCGAATAGAGCGGCTGGGGGCTGCCCATTGGCGGCGCGATACCGAGCGCCTTCAAGAGCGGGCTCGACGGGCCGGACATACCAACCCAGGCCAGCGCCTGGACCTGCGGTGGGATCATCGTCGGCAGCATGAAGAGGAAGCTCATCAGCCACTTGCCGCGCACGTCGGCGAGCGTCAGTGAAAGAGCGAAGAGCCCGCCGATGACAACGGCCGCGATCATGCCAAAAAAGGAAGTGCTGAGCGTGTTGACAGCCGCCGACCAGACGGCCGGCTCCAGCAGCAGGTCCAGAGCCCGGCCGGAAAAGAAGGTGGAAACGCCGGCGGCGACAAGTCGCGCCAGCGGCAGGACGCACAAGAGGGCGACGAAGGAGACAACAAAAGGAAACAGCCAGCGGGGCTGGCTGTTCGCTTTGGCAAGGGGTTGCGGCATTGATCCGTTCGATCAGTTGGTGCCGAAGATGCCCGAGAAGGTCTTCAGATCGGCTTCGCTCGATTTGAGGGCGGCAGCGGCGTCAAGCGACTGGACCTTGATCGTGTCGCGGGCGGGGAAGCCTTCCGGAACCGGCATGCCGTTGCGGGCCGGGATATAACCGAGCTTGAGGAAGCCTTGCTGACCGTTTTCCGACAGCACATAGTCGACGAACTTCTTGGCCGCCTCTGCATGCTTGGTGGTCGACAGGATGGCAACCGGCTCGGTCACGGCGGAGACACCTTCTGTCGGGAAGACGAACTCGACCGGGGCGCCCTTGGCCTTCTCGCGGATCGGCATGTAGTCGACGACCACGCCATAGGCCTTCTCGCCCGACGCGACTGCCTTCAGCACGGCACCGTTTCCGCCAGCGGCGACCGCACCATTGGCCTGCAGCGCCTTGTAGTAATCCCAGCCGAGACCAGAAACGCCGGCAAGGGTCTGGGCGTGGATCAGGGCGGCGCCCGAGGTCAGGGGGCTCGGCATGGCTACGAGGCCCTTGGCTTCCGGCTTGGTGAGATCGGCCCAGCTGGTCGGCTTCATCGTGGCGGCCGTGTTGTACATGATGCCGGTGGTGATCAGCTTCGTCGCGTAATAGGCGCCGTCGGCATCATAGAGGCTGGCGTCGTAATTTGCCGCTTCCGGCGACTTGTAGGCCATCAGCTGACCGGCTTCCTTCATCCGCTGCAGCGTGACGGTGTCAGCAATCAACAGCACGTCGGCTGCCGGGTTACCGGCTTCGATCTCGGCCATCAGCTTGGCCATGATCTTCGGCGTGCCGTCGCGCACCCACTCCACCTTGATGTCGGGATTTTCGGCCATGAAGCCGTCGACCGTCGCCTGTGCGTCCGCGTTGGGCTGGCTTGTGTAGAGCACCAGGTTTTCAGCGTTGGCGGAGGCCACCATGAAGCCAAAAGCGGCCAGAGCGGTAAAGGCGGAGAGCATGATTTTCATCGGAACGTCCTCGTGTGGATAAGAGGTCGCTGCTTAGTGCCGGGATATAACAGGCAAATGACACTCAGGCTCGTTTGCCGCCGAGCGGCGCCCTCGCCGCTTTTCGTAGCCTGGCCGACCGATGATGATCCTCCAGTCACCGGTCGCCGATCTCCATCGTCACATCTGGCGGGCGGCTCGCCCCGAACGAGAAATGTTCGGCAAACCTGGCAGATAGACCCTCTTTTTCAGACTTTTATCGGTCATATACCGCTCTCTCACGCTTGGTTATTGCGGCGAGGCGCAATTCCTGCAATGCGGAATTACAGTATTTTCAAGGACAGACCGATAATATGACGAAGAATAGCGGCAGTAATTTGCGGGCGCGGCTACGCTATGAGTTCGACAAAAGCATGGCTGGCGGCGCCATCGCACTGATCGGTTGGCTTAGTGTGATTTCGCTCGTCGTCATTTTGGTCGCCGCCCTTTTCCTGGCCCTCACCGGCATTGCCCCCGACGGCGGTGAACCGGTCAGCTTCGTCGAAGGCGCCTGGGAATCACTGATGCGAACCATGGACGCCGGCACCATGGGCGGTGACGTCGGCTGGCCGTTCCGCGGCGTATCTCTGTTCGTGACAATCGCCGGCATCTTCGTGTTCTCGGCCTTGATCGGTGTGCTAAGCTCCGGCTTGGAGAGCAAGCTCGACGAACTTCGCAAAGGCCGCTCGCGCGTCCTGGAACAAGACCATACCATCATCCTCAACTGGTCCTCGTCGATTTTCGATGTCATTTCCGAACTGGTGATCGCCAACCAGAGCCGGCGCCGCCCGCGCATCGTCATCATGGCGAACAAGGACAAGGTCGAGATGGAGGACGAGATCGCCACCAAGGTCGGCGATCTGAAAAACACCAAGGTCGTTTGTCGCAATGGCGATCCCACCGATCTCTACGACCTCGCCATCGTCAATCCGCAAGACTCGCGCTCGATCATCGTGCTATCGCCGGACGACGAGGATCCGGATTCGCAGGTTATCAAGTCGGTGTTGGCGCTGGTCAACGATCCGCACCGCCGACCCGAACCCTACATGATCGCCGCAGAGATCCGCGATGCGCAGAATGCCGAAGTCGCCTGCATCGTCGGCGGCAAGGAAATGCAGATGGTTCTGGCCGATGACCTGATTTCGCGCATCGTCGTCCATACCAGCCGCCAATCCGGCCTTTCCGCCGTCTACACCGAACTGCTCGACTTCGATGGATGCGAAATCTACACGCTGGAGCAGCCGGCGCTGGAAGGCAAACCTTTTGCCGCCGGCGTCATGACCTATGAGAACTGCACGCTGATCGGGCTTTGCGACCGCGCCGGTAAGGTCCATCTCAACCCGGCTCCGAACCGCGTCATCGAGCCAGGCGAGCGCGCCGTGATCATCGCCGAGGATGACGCCTCGATCCGCACATGGGGTAAAGAGGTCAACTTCGCCAAGGATGCCATTCTGCCGCCGGTGAAGCATCCTCTGGGCCCGGAACGCACCCTGATTCTCGGCTGGAACCGACGCGGCCCGATCATCGCCACCGAGCTTTGCCGGTACGTCGCCCCGGGCTCCCACCTGACGATCGCCGCGGACACGCCCGAGTTTGAGGCAGACATCGCGGGCCTTCGCCTGCCGAACGGCAATATGGCGATGGAGCACCATGTAATTGACACCAGCAGCCGCGTCGCTCTCGATGGGCTGAACATCCCCGGATTCGACCATGTGCTGGTGCTCGGCTACAGCGACCACATGACCATGCAGTCGGCCGACACCCGGACCCTGATCACCCTTCTGCACATCCGCAAGATCGCCGAGGGCGCCGGCCTCCACATCAACGTCGTCAGCGAGATGACGGATGTCAGGAACAGGGAACTTGCCGAGGTGACGCGTGCCGACGATTTCGTCGTCAGCAACAAGCTGGTCAGCCTGATGCTCGCCCAAGCCTCGGAGAACGCCTTCATGGCGGCAATCTTCGCCGAACTGCTCGATGAGGACGGTTCGGAGATCTACATGCGCCCGATGAGTGACTATGTCTCCATCGACCGCCCGGTGAACTTCTTCACCATCGCGCTCGCGGCCCTCCGGCGCGGCGAAATCGCCATCGGCTACCGCCGCCAGCGCGAGGACGACGCGGATCACCGCAATCTCGGCGGTGTGACCGTCAACCCGTCCCGTTCGGAAATGCTGAGCTATAGCGCCCAGGATATGGTCATTGTACTGGCGCCCGATTAAGGGTCGGCGCTACCCCGGGAGCGAAGCAGGCGCCGGGTCAGCGGCAGCCCTTTACACCTTCACTGGATGACTGCCTACCCGCTCAAGCCGCAACGGCCATTGCACCGCTGACCAGCCGGCCGAGCCGCTTGATGCCCTCGTCGATCACCGCCTCATTGGCGCAGGAAAACGACAGCCTGAGCGTATTGGCGCCCGAGCGGTCGGCGAAAAACGCCTGCCCCGGCACGAAGGCCACTTTCTCGGTTTCGATTGAGCGCGCCAGCAGTTCGGCCCCATCCATTCCCACCGGCAAGGTCACCCATATAAACATTCCGCCCTCCGGCCGCGTCCAGGTCGTGCCGGCCGGCATATATTTCTCCAGCGCCTTCAGCATGGCGTCGCGCCGCGCGCTATAGGCGGCGCGAATCTTGGCGACCTGCTGGTCGAAATGCCGTGTCGCGACATGGGCGACAGCCATCTGGTTGATGGTGGACGAGTGAAGGTCGGCGGCCTGCTTCATCAGCACGAGCTTGCGGATAACCGGCATTGCCGCGACCACGAAGCCGACCCGGAGGCCCGGCGCCAGCGTCTTGGAAAAGGAGCCGCTGTAAATCGTGCGAGTGTTCTCGATCGAGCCCTTTTTGGCGATCTCCAGCGCCAGGATCGGCGGGATCGCCTCGCCGTCATAGCGCAGCGACTGGTAAGCGGCATCTTCGATAATGGCGATATCGAGTTCATCGGCCAGCTTGAGCAGGCGGCGGCGTCCGTCGAGGTCGACGGTCTCGCCTGTGGGATTGGCGAAATCGGCGGAAAGATAGGCGAACTTCACCTCGCCGCCGAGGTTTTCCGCTGCCGCCCTGTAGCTTTCCGGCGTACGGTTGCCGAGTGTGAGCTGGTCGTAATTAGGCTCATAGGCATTGAAGGCCTGAAGCGCGCCGAGATAGGTCGGCCAGCCAACCAGCGCCGTATCCTTCGGCGACAGGAACAGCTTGCCGAGATAGTCCAGCGCCTGTTGTGAGCCGGAGGTGATGAAGATGTTGTCGGCCGTGCACGGAATGCCGATCTTGGCCATCTCGCCCTTCAGCCAGTCACGCAGTGGCTTGTAGCCCTCGCTCACCGAATACTGGAGTGCTGCCGCAGCCTGGTCGGAACTAAAGATATCGGCATAAGCCGCCTTGAAAGCCTCGTCGGGAAAGAGTGCCGGATCGGGAATGCCGCCGGCAAACGAGATGATGTCCGGACGCTCAAGAAGCTTCAGTAGTTCTCGGATTTCGGATGCACGCATGCGCGACGACCGCGTCGCGAAGATATGGTCCCAATTCAGCACGGGAGTTTCCTCGAAGTGTTTTTAGAATACACTCAGATAACCATGAATAGCTCGATATGTCAACAATACTGACCTATCGTATTTTGAAACTTTACCAGAAAAACGGATGCGAGTTGCGCAACAATCCCTCTCTCGGAGTATCCACGAAGCAAGATTACGTCGATTTCGGTCGTGTGCCACGTCTTTGGGCAGCGGATGCGATCCGGTTGCAAAGGTGCTAGAAAAGCGACGGCGCAACACGGAGGCTAAAAGATGCAAAAGAGGCTTTCGGTTTTCATTTTGACGGCCGCATCGCTATTCCCCACATCTGCGTTTGCCGGCTGTTTCGACCTCGCCAAAAGCCAGCCGTCGAGCCTCAGCGGCGTGCTCACCCATCACATCTTTCCGGGACCGCCGAACTTCGAGGATGTCCAGAAGGGCGACACGCCCGAACCCGGCTATATTATATCCTCAAGCTCGACGAGGACATCTGCCTGGCGGGAAACGCCGATTTCGCCGATCCCAAGGTCCGCTTCGATGAAGTGCAGCTCGTGCCGACCGAAGAAACCAACACGGGCATGAGGACATTGCGCGACAGCCGCGTGCATGCCGACCGCAGGTTTCTCGTCCTATCGATTTCGCGACGGCGAAAGGGTCTGCGATGGCCGCACCACCGTCACCACCACCCACCGAGATGGCCGCGCCTTCATCAAGTCGATCCGGGCCGACAGCGGCTGCTGAGCAGCCAACGAAAAAGC